>CAZBMD010000001.1:0-272203 GCA_964493325.1 uncultured Pseudomonadota bacterium
CTCTCTTTTGTTGGAGCAATTTTATGGCTACGTTAAAAAGTCAACAGAACCTAATCTCATAACTAATTTTTCGATAAAACGTTCTAGCTCTAGCATGTCTGCATCACGGCCCTCTCGGTAATCACCGCAATACTCTAGTACTCGATCAACTATCATTCTAATAGCATGGCATGCCTCAATAGATTGATCTCTTATATCATGTCTTGAAAGCCAAATGACTGAATCAAGCGACTCATTATAAATCGCATAGCCCAGCACGCTCACCATCAAAGGGTATACCAGCGATATTAATGGCCAATCCACCAGCCTCTGACACTCATCATCTTTATCGATAATTCCCTGCATCATCTGCAGCACTTCTTGAAAAGGCGCATGCATCTGGAAAAATTTTTCACTATCAGTTTCATCTAAAAACCGTACAACACAATGCTCAATTTCTTGATCATTCATATTCTTGGCTAAAATACGCCAGAGCCACAGCAATTCCTTACTGTGAACAGCTGACCTTAAAAAAGTTTTCATCCGACGAAAAAAAAGATTCACATTGTGAACATCGATATCGTCAGAAAATGACTCAACAATCCTCATAGGCCCGGCAACATTACGTGGTTGCCCGTTAAGATTAAGTATGTGCTGTACATGAGAAATTGCGCGGCAGAACTCATCACCGTGTGCCTGCTTAAGCTCGTCAAATAAAGTTTTTTTTAAGCGCTTTCTATCTACTAACCTGAAAGCAATATTATCGTTCAATCGATCATCTTCATCCACAAACCGATCAAGTAAATGTTCTACAGAATTCAAAGTAGCTTGAGAAAAATTTTGACGATGCAAGTCATTCAAGACTTGGCTTACAGTCGTTGCCTTGGCAAACTGCAATGTTACGATTAAGAGTATGATTACAGAAACACTGCGCTTTATTAGATTGATTAAAAGCTTCATTCGCTTCTCCAAGACATACAAATACCCTCTCCTTTTTACAACGAGTATCATCGTACAGGCTTTTTGAAATTTTTTAAGATTTTTTGAGAAATTGTTTTTGTAAGATCAAAATTTTATCACGAAGCGCGATTGCTTTTTCAAACTCAAGATTTTCTGCCGCCAATTGCATTTCTAGCTCAAGCTGCCCAATAATAACATGAGCCTCTGCTTCATTTTTTGGCTCAATCACACGCTGTTGTTTTTTACTTGCTTTTGACGCTTTCATGATATCAGCTTGTAATTTTGAGATGCTCTTTGTTACTTCACGCTCAACGTTGCGCGGCTCGATACCATGTTTTTTATTATACTCTTGTTGCAAGGCTCGACGACGATTGGTCTCTCGAATAGCATTGTTTATTGAATCAGTCATTTTGTCAGCATAAAAAAGTACTTTACTTTCTGCGTTTCGAGCTGCACGACCGATGGTTTGCACAAGAGATTTTGTGTTGCGCAAAAAACCTTCGATGTCAGAGTCCATCACAGCAACAAGTGCAACCTCTGGCAAATCCAGCCCTTCACGCAGCAGGTTGATACCAACAAGACAATCAAACACACCCAAACGAAGCTTGTGCAAAATTTCGGTACGTTGAGGCGTCTTGATATCACTGTGCATGTAACACACTTTTATTTTTTGCTTTTCCAAAAATTGCGCCAAATCTTCGGCTGATTTTTTGGTCAGCACGGTTACAAGCGTGCGATAACCACGCTCAGTTGTTTCTCTAATCTGTCCAATTAAATGCTCAATTTGTCCCTCACGAGGAACAATCGTAATGCTGGGGTCTAAAATACCTGTTGGTCGAACAATTTGTTCAACAATGTGATCAGCGTGAGTCATTTCATACGTACCTGGCGTTGCTGATACAAAAATAACGTCCTGGAAAAAGCTCTCAATTTCTTCAAATTGAAGTGGCCTATTGTCATACGAAGCCTGCAACCGAAAACCAAATTCAACGAGCGATGATTTGCGCGCCTTGTCCCCTTTGTACATGGCATGAAGTTGAGGGATAGTAACATGCGACTCATCGATAAGCAGTAAAAAATCGTTATCAAAGAAATCGAATAAACTGTACGGGGCATCGCCCGGCTGGCGTCCATCAAAATAACGTGAATAATTTTCGATGCCATTGCAATAGCCCGTCTCTGTCAACATATCAATATCATGCTGAACGCGAGTCAAAAGACGTTCTCGGTATAACGGATTGGTTATTTTTTCAGCTTCAACTTTTAAATCATGCTTCATACGGGCAAGGCCTGCTTCACGTCTATCAGGCGTTGTTAAAAAATGCTTGGCTGGAAAAATAAGAACATTATCAAGCGTTGAAAGAACTTTGTGTTCGCGCTTGTCCACAAGCTCAAGAAGTTCAATTTCATCACCAAAAAGCTCGATGCGCAAATTATCGCGCATGTAGGGCAGGTTGATTAAAATGGAATTTCCAAAAACTTTAAAAAATCCAGAAGCACTCTCAACGTCATTCCGCTTGTACTGAATGGATATGAGCTGATCAATAAGCTGTTTACGAGTAATTTTTTGTCCAACTTTGAGTGAAAAAGTAAGTTCGCGATAATCAGTTGGGTTACCAAGCGAGTAAATAGCCGAAACTGATGCAACGACAATAACATCGCGCCGATTGATAATCGAAGCTGTTGCTTCGACACGAAGCCGCTCAATCTCAGCGTTTACTTTGGTCTCTTTAGGGATATAAATATCTTGCGCAGGCAAGTATGATTCGGGCTGATAATAGTCATAATAACTGACAAAATAACAGACCTTATTTTCTGGAAAAAAAAGACTAAATTCTTCATACAACTGCGCAGCAAGCGTTTTGTTTGGCGATAAAACCAAAACAGGTTTATTTTGCTGAGCAATAACGTTTGCAAGCGTAAATGTCTTACCCGAGCCTGTTACCCCCAAAAGGACAGATTTACAAGGCCTGCCATCATTTAAGTCTCGAATGGCTTCTGGCTGGCTGCCAGCAGGCTTGAATGGAGAAAAAAGTTTAAAAGCGTTCTTTAATGTTTTCATGAATTCATGATACCACCAAAAAGAACGCTTCTCAAAAAGGTCGAATATTTTACCGTTTTAGACGATTAACAGGTGTTATTTTAAGCTAACTGTTTAAGCCAATTAACAAAAACACTATTTTCAAGTATCGGATAGCGTGCTGAAATAGTTTCGCTCAAACCCATCTGTGCAGCTAAAGAGAGAATTTCTTTTGCATTACTTTTCCAGGCTACAAGATGCTCAGGCTTTGACCAATTAAGATAAGACTTACTACTTTGTTTAAAATCACCGAGAAAATCACAGTCTTCAGCTATCAATAGAGATAAGCGGAGCCTGCACAAATCATCGCATGAATTAATTACATCAAGAATAGACTGTGAAGTCACCCCACTCTTTAAGCAGTTAAAAAGAACATAGCCAGGATCATATTGAGCATCAAACTGAAAAAATGGAACCCCCATAACAGAGCGTGTATGCTCAATAGCTTCGCTAAGCAGGCTATTTTTTTCATTATGCCGTAAGAAATTCATCAACAAATCTTCTGTGTTGCGAGAAACCTGATTAAAATCATCGTGCGACGCCAAAAGACTTAGGCTACTTAGCACCACTGCCACCATAGAAAAAATCAATGCTCGCTTAAACTTTACGACACAGATCATCGCAAACTCCTAAAAAATAACCGCAACTAAATAACCATTCAATCAACATGTAGACGAGGTGATGGAGTATAGAAAAGTCGGAAAAAATGTCAATGAATTAACATGTAATGACTAGATTTGAAGATAAAATATTAAAAAATTTTGGTAGATTTTTTTAGACTTGTTTACAGCTGAGGACTTAAGAATTTGCCAAAGTGGCGGGGCTGACGGGACTCGAACCCGCGACCTTCCGCGTGACAGGCGGACGCTCTAACCAAACTGAGCTACAGCCCCAGCTGTAAACCTTGATGTCATTGGCATAGCCAACGTTACTAGTATTGTGCCAGATAAATTGTTTTTTGCAAGGATTTTCTAGTCAAAAAGGCTTAAACCCCCTGTACCCATGACAAAACAGCTTTAACAATGGCAGCTGCGTCAATGCCCGCATACGCCAAAAGCTCTTCTGGAGTGCCCGATCTAGAGATTTCACCCACAGCCAGAGACCTAATTGCAAAACTGGAATCGGCAAGCTCGGCAGCCACAGCCTCACCAATGCCACCCTGTTCATAGTGATCTTCAACCGTTAAAATGCGCCCCTGTGATTTTTGCGCTGTCGCGATGACTGTTTGCTTATCAAGCGGCTTGATTGAATAAAGGTCAACTACAGAAATAGCTATACCATGCTGCTCAAGTAACGTATAAGCCTTGAGGGCTTCGTGCAACGTAATACCAGCAGCAATTATGCATACCTGATCGTTATCACTCTGCCTTATAACTTTGCAACCACCAATTGGGAATAATTCATTAATATCATACAACATAGGGGTATCTGCGCGCGTAGTGCGCAAGTACGAAATGCCATCGTTATAACCAGCCATCTGCTCAACAAGTTTAAATGTCGAAACCCCGTCGCTTGGATAGAGAACCACAGAGCCTGGAACGGTACGCATCATTGCAATATCTTCAAGAGCCATCTGCGAAGGGCCGTCTTGACCTATCGAAACACCGCAGTGCGAACCGCACAAACGCAAAGCATTACGCCCAATACCAGCCATACGAATTTGATCAAACGCACGTGAAAAAAAAGCCCCGAAGGTTGATGCAAAAGGAATTTTGCCACGCGCCTGAAGGCCAACAGAAACACCAACCATATTTTGCTCAGCAATAAAACACTGAATAAATCGGTCAGAAGCAACCTCTTCAAACATCTCTGAAAATGTAGAATTTTTGACGTCGGCGTCCAAAGCAACAACTTGTTTATTTTGCAAGCCTAGCGAAGCTAAAGCGTATCCAAACGCTTTTCTGGTTGATATTGTCTTACCCAATCCAAAAAGTGCTCTATTTTTGTCTTCTGCAAAGCTCAAAGTTGGAACGATAATATTTTCTGATTCAGTTGAATCTAAAGCAATCTGTCGAATTGGAGACCAGTCATCTGGCTGCTTATAATTCGCAGCAGCATCGTACTTCGCTCGTAATTGTGTAATAACTGCGTCAACTTCATCAGCCTTGAAAGGTTTGCCGTGGTAGCCATTTTTATTTTCAATATCATCCAGCCCGTGCCCTTTGAATGTTTTGGCAACAATCAATGTTGGTTTGCCTGTTTTATTTTTTGCTGCATCAAGAGCTTGAGCAATGGCTTCAAGATCATGGCCATCTATTACACATGTATGCCAACCAAAGGCTTCGAATTTTTTGGCAATCATTTCAACTTTATGATCATGCAATGAGGCTCCGGATTGACCAAGTCTATTGCAATCAACAATACCAACAAGGTGCTCGAGATTTTCTACGCTTGCAAGCTCAGCAGCTTCCCATACAGAGCCTTCGGCAATCTCGCCATCACCCATCATGACAAAAACTCGATTGGTAATGCCATCTAAACGGCTAGCAAGAGCCATGCCAACACCAATCGAAAGGCCTTGACCAAGAGAACCTGTGGCAGCCTCGTTGTAAGAAAAGCGTGGCGTTGGATGACCTTCAAGAATAGAATCAAATTTTCGCAACGACATTAGTTGCTCGTCAGAGAGAACACCTAGCTGCTTCCAAGCAGCATACACCACGGGAATGGCGTGACCTTTTGATAAAATAAATCGATCATTCTGAACACTGTAAGGATTATGAATATCAAGCTGTAACGTGTGAAAAAACAAAACAGAAATTATATCTGCAGCCGAAAGACACGACGTTGGATGCCCCGACTCCGCTGCCGAAGTTGCTCTAATCGAATCAATTCTCAACTGAAGAGCTTTGCTTTGCAAAAAATTAGCCCATTCCTTGGTAAGTACTGCCACGCTGTATCCTTGTAAAAATTAAAAACCGTTGTTATTCAAGTGATTAAAAATAATTTGAGTCCATGTCTCCATATTGTGGTAAAACTCTCCGCACTCTTGCAAAGTCATAAGACTACCGCTTTTTAGTTCTGATCTAATCGAAATATCGCTGGAATCACCAGTGAGTAAAAACGCAAAGCCTATGTGAACTTTACCCACATCATTACTTTCATCATTAATTATACCCAGAGGGCGAATACTAAATGAACCAGCATATTCAATTTCTTCATAAAATTCTCTCTTGGTCCAATCAAAAAGATCTTTACCAAGAATATCATCTTCGCGAACATGACCACCTATACCAAGAGAGTATTTACTCTGAAGTCGCGTCTCACTTGCAGTACTCTGGCGTTGCATCAAAAAAAATTTATCCTGGTAGTTAAAAATAAGATAGGGAATAATTTGTTTAAAGGCTGGATCCATTTCCATCTGACTGCGCCATTTAAATTCTTTATTTTGATCGACAAGTTTTTGGTAGTAGTCAAAATCATTCAAGGGCTTAAACCCATTAATTGACGCTTTACCAAGAATAGAATCTCGATTAACAACTAAAATTTTCTCATCAGTTTTGGTGTAAATTGAATGATCTTGCATCTTTTTTACAATATCCATCACGACTCCGTCATAAAATTAAAAGAGATATACGTAGCCCTTATGTATAACAGCTTGAAGCTCTGATAATGTATAACAAAAATCAGGAGTTGCAATAAAAAGAACGAATCAAAAGAAGAAGGGTGGAAGATAATCTTCCACCCTTCTTCTTCTTTAACTAGACGCTATCTACTAAGCTGCAGGAGCTGCTGTAGATGCTGCAACTTGGGAAGTTGCAGGTTGAGTTGCTGAGCTTTGATCAGTTGAAGCAACTGGAGTTGCTACAGCTGGAGCTGATGACTGGCTAGTTACAACTGCTGCCTTTGAGCTTCTTTTAGGAGCTACCTTTGTTTTCGCTGAAGCTTTTTTAGGTGCAGCGCCTTTCTTGGATGATCCACCTTTTTTACTTGATGAAGCTGCAGCTTTCTTAGCTCCCTTTTTGGTAGAAGCTTTTGTTTTACGAGAAGTTGCAGCTGTTGTAGTAGCAGCTGATTTTTTAGTTGTCTTTTTTGCACGCTTTGCAGTACGTGCGGCAGGGGCAGTTGTTGCCGTTGTCGCTGTAGGCTGACTTGCTGCAACAGTTGTTGTATCAGTTGTTGTAGCAGGAGCTGTCGCAGTTGTTGTAGCAGGAGTTGCAGCAGTTGTCGTAGCAGGAGTTGTTCCTGTAGTCGCGGTTGTTGCAGGTGTTGCGGCAGCAGGCTGTACAGCAGGAGTGGTAGTTGTTGTAGCTGCAGGAGTTGTTGCTGCAATTTGGGCTGTTGTAGCTGTTACGGCAGGCTGAGCTGACGGTTGAGTTGCAGCAGCCTGGACAACAGGAGCTGGTGTTGCTGGTTGAGCAAGAGGAACTACAGCCGTTGGGGCAGCTTGAGCTGTTACAGCAGAACCTACAGTAGCCTGTTGAGCCACTTGCGTACCTGGAGTACTTGTTGGAATTTGAGTCATGGTTACAGCTGCAGGCAGAGCGGATGTTGAGGCAGCTATTGGAGCAGCAACTGACTGCTGCAATGCTGCAATTACTGCATCAACCTGAGCTCGAGCTGGTGATCCAACAGGGAGCAATGCTGCAGCTTGTTGTAGCTCAGTAACAACCTGTTGGTTACTTGGAGCTATCGCTGGGACTACAGCTGGCACAGTTGGTGTAACTGGTGATGTTACTGATGCAACAGCAGCAGGCGATGTAGCTCCTGCGTTAACGGCAGCCGTTGCTACTGTAGACTGCAGAGCTTGAGATTGCTGTGTCTTTTGCTGTACTGCATCATCAGCAGCCTTCTTCGCAAGACTATCAGCTTGAGACTTTTGTGCAGCTAGAGCCGCTTTATCAGCTTCTTCTTTTGCCAATCGAGCAATTTCTTCTTTAGCTGCTTTATCTGCAGCATCTTTTGCAGCCTGAGCTTCGGCAGCTTTTTTATCTGCTTCAGCTTTAGCTGCAATTGCTGCATCTTGATCACGCTTTACAAGAGCATCTTGAAGTTGCTTAATTTGAGCATCGCGCATTGCAATATCTGCTTGAATTTTTTGACGTTCTAAATCCGCAGCAGCTCTTCGCTCGTCTTGACGCTTCTTTTGTTCTGCCGCACGAGCTAATTGCTGATTCAGCATATTAGCTTGAGCTTGTTGGCCTGAAGCTTGCAATGCAGCAACTTGTTCTCTTAACTGTTTAATTGCAGCTTGAGTCGCAAGATCTTGAGCAGCCATTGAAGCAGCTTGAACACCTTGGCCTAGATTATTTTGAAGAGCTCGAGCTTGCTCAATGCGCATTCTTGCCAACTGCATTCTTGCTTGATTACGCTGCCATTTGCCTTGCTGATCTCTTATTCTTGACTGCCACATAGCCCTTTGTACAGGGTTATTTCCAGCTTGAGCTAGAAGCGCTTGCATTTGCGCAAGCGTACTTTCTGCCTTTATAGCAGAATCTTGTGCTTTTTGAGCAGCCGCAGCAGCTTGATCTGCTTGAGCTTTATACTGAGCAGAAAGATCACTATTTACAGCATTCATCTGTTGAATTGCAGGAGCAACTGCTGCAAGAGCAGCTGCAGGCTGTGAAGTAGCTGTTGTTGAAGATACAACCGCAGGAACACTTGGTACTACTACAGGAGCAACAGGAACCACAGGTGTAACTACTGACGAAGAACCTAAAGAACTAACAACAGGCGCTGCCGCTACTGTAGAAGAACTTACAGGTGTTGTTACAACCGAAGGAGCTGTTACAATCGCAGCAGAAGCATCTGTTATCACTGGAGTCGTAGCTGGCACCGCACTCGAAGTGCTGACAACAGGATTTACAGCAGAAGTTGTTGCTACTACTTGCTTAGAAGAATCTACAGGAGCTGTAGTTGCAACAGGCAAAACAACCGGGGTGCTAACAACAGGATTTACAGAAGAAGTTGTTGCTACCGCTTGCGCAGAAGAATCTACGGGAGCTGCAGTTGCAACAGGCAACACAGCCGGGGTGCTTACAACCGGCGCAACTACTGGTGTTGATGCTACCGGTACCGTAGAAGCCACCACATCGACAGCAGCATCTGCTGCACATAAAAATTGTGCCCCTAATAACATATTTAAAACGGCGAGCAATCCTAGCGAAGCTCGTATTCTTTGAAGTAAATTCTTCATCTCTCCAACCTTCCTTTCTTCTTTGGGTTTATACTTGTTCCTCTTTTATTTTTTATATTCCATAACAAACTTTGGCCAATTACTATCCTGAGCAAATAAACAATTACTGTATGACGGATGAATTCGTCCATTTGATGGGTAGTAAATACAAATACCTTTTACATTTGCAAGCGCCATACCTGCTACGTAATTCGGTACAGCTTGTGCAATTTTAAGCATGCCGCTTGCAATAATAGCTTTCAACTGAGTTACCGCATTCAAATAACCCTTGCTATACGAAGCTGCATGAAATGGTCGCCCTTGCTGTGCAAGAATTTTCGCAGATTTTGGACTTGTTTTTTTAAGCTGAGCAAGAAGTGCTGAATAGAATGAGTAAAGATCAATATATTCAGGCATAGCCATTTCAATTGATACTTTACGAGCAGCAAGAATTGCAGTTCTTATTGCTTTATCATTTTCCGCTTTACACTGAGCAACAGCATTTACAAATTGATCAATATTCAGCTTTAGATCATTTATAACATTAAGTCGAATAACTGATTGAGTATAATCGGATGCATCTACATCGTTTTTGTACATACCCTTGTAGGCCTCAATCATACTTTTTGCAAGCTCCATAGAAGACAATGTAGGAGCTTTAGTAATATCTCCTACAAAATTCTGATACCCCCAACCATCAGCAGGTTCTGTCTGTTGAGATCCAACCAAAAGGTCTACGTTATCTTTAACCTGATAACCTACTTCAGTCATTGCCATCAAACAAGCATCCATACCCAGAATATCAAGGTTCTTGCCAAGCATTTTCTTGATCTTGGTAACAGCCATAAGAAGATCAGGGTTAGTCAAACAAGTTCCCTGTGAGTCATCATACAAAACTCCACGCATATCATGCAAAAGTGATGGCATACCTGGAATTTGAATCCAAGAGCGAATCATCCGTGGAAATTTTCCAAGCATCATATTTCTAAAATCTTGAATGCCACTGCCATGGTTCCACAAAATCAATGCGTAACGCTTGGCTGGATATTTTTGAATCGCCCAGGCCATTGAATCAACAAGCTCTTTTCCTGGATTATATCCCATCTCTTTTGACAAAGAATCGTCTTCAATGCGACCTTTTGTTGTAATTCTATAACGCCATGTTTTGTTATCTTCGGGCTGATCCCATTGAACAAGCTTATTCACAAGGCTATCATTACGCATTCCCTTTTCCATAGCACGAACATTACCCTCAGCAAACGGAGCAAGATCATTATCTGCTTGAATATAGGTTAATATGGTCCACTCAGCCTCTGGGCGACCTTTTGTCTCAATAGATTGTTCTTCGGCAAGCAAAAAGCTCCCGTTAATCAATAACAGGGATCCGATAGAAGCTACAAAAAGTAACTTTTTGATATTGCTGCTTTTCATCAAAAAACCCTTCTTCAATTAAAACTCTACATTCTAAACACACCACTAAGTGCTATTAGAAAGCCTAGTAAAAAAATATAAGTAATTGCAATACTTTTACTAATTTATCAATTCCTTCAAAAAACCATGCCACCCACAATCTCGAGCAAAATCAGTGTACTGATAGGATTCATCTATTTGATTGAGGGGAAAGTAGATAGAAAGACCTCGGGCTCGCGATAAATTCTTACCGACAGCATATGCTATCACCGTCTGCTCAATCATTTTTTTGGTATAAGATAGCGCAGACCTAAGCCCATCAATTCCTCGATGCTTGATTCTACCTTTTCCCTCTGTAGAGCCAATTTGCTTATCAAGCTCAACACAAAAAGAATGTAAATCGATATAACTTGAAGCACTAAACTGTACACAACTTCTACGAGCCCGCAAAATAGCATCCCGCATACCTTCTCTATCAGAAGATTGAGAAGCCTTAAGGCTTTCAACTAGACTATCAATACTGCTTTTGACAAGCGCAATAGAATTCAAGTCCATTGCTGATTGCGTATAAAATTGAATTTTATCTTTGTAATAATTTTCATACGAATTCACAATGACTTTTGCCGCACTATGCACATCAGATTTATCCGACAGCATTTTCAAAAATGCCGCATAATTCCATCCGTTAGCAAGCTCAACCTCTTGAGAAGCAACCAAATATTCAGCATAATCCTTTATTTGATAACCAACCTCAGCCATTGCCATCAAACAGGCATCCATGCCAAGAAGATCTATCTTCTTATTGCTTAACACATTTGTTTTAATCTCAGAAAGAGCCTGTGAAAGACTTTGGTTATTCATATAAGTCTTGCTCTGCTCATTAAAAAGAATTGCTCGATGGTGATGATCAGGCTCTTTTGTAATTCCAAGCAACGTACTTGTTGATCTAAAATCATAGGATGGCTCGACCACAGCCGTAGGCACAGTTAGGCCCTCAATATGAATACGAGGATTCTCTAAAAGAATAGATGGGTCAATAGAAAATCTACTAGAATATTGAGAATTCCATGGTCGCTGATTACCCCATTTTGGATCAATAATACCCAGTCCATGATTCCAAAGAATAAGTGAATATTTTTGAGCAGGACACTTGTCAACAGCCCATTTCATAGAATCTACAAGTTCCCTTGAACTGGTTCCATCTGTATCATTTGGCAAACAAGTATCAAGTACCATCTTACCTTTTTCAACTTTATATCTCCAAATCCCTTTTTGGTCGGGTTGGTACCACTGAACAAGAATATTAAGATTTTCACCAGAACCAATGCTCGCCATATCTGTAAAATTTTTGTAAGCAAAATTACTCAAGTTATTTCGAGCTTGGACATAAACAAGAACTGTCCAGTCTGCAACAGCTGCAAGCTCACCCCCAAAAGACAGTATCAAGACAAGGAAAATAAATCTCCTTATCATAGATAATTCTTTAAATTGAAGACTCCCATAACGCACCTTCATACGACTTCCCCCTGAAATTTGTGATGATCACGCTTCTATTCGCTCAGAGTCTCTTTAAGATCCCTGTTAATCGATTCTTTTATAAACTTCCTACTATGAGGCTACAAAAATGACCACTTTAAAGTCAATGTTATTTTATAATTGAAATTATTTTTGTTTTTTATTAAACCTATCAATATTTTCTCAAAAATCATTTTTGAGCAACAGATTAATTTTTTTTAATCTTAACCTGTTGCGTTTATCCACTGTTTGTTGTACTTTCCCCATTTGACCTCTCTTTATTTTTATGCGTAAAAAATCACAAAAACCATCGAATAAACCTAGGAATGTGATGAGTTATAACTTCAAAGAAATCGAAGCAAAGTGGCGCCTTGCTTGGCAAAAAGAGCCATACTTCAAAACAAAGAACAACCACCAAGGGGAAAAATACTACTGCCTTGACATGTTTCCCTATCCCTCAGGATCTGGCCTTCACGTAGGACACTGGAAGGGATATGTTCTATCCGACGTCTATGCCAGAATGAAATGGCTGCAAGGGTTTAATGTCCTTCATCCCATGGGCTGGGATGCATTTGGCCTGCCAGCAGAAAATGACGCCATAAAAAAAGGTATTCATCCGGCAATTGGTACAGCCAAGAATGTGGCAGTCTTTAAAGAGCAGCTCGCTCAAATTGGAGCAATCTACGACTGGGACAAGGAACTTGATACCACTAATCCTTCCTACTATAAATGGACTCAGTGGATTTTCTTGCAAATGTACAAGGCAGGGCTTGCTTATGAAGAAGAAACACCTATTAACTGGTGCACCCAATGCTTGACCGGCCTTGCCAACGAAGAGGTAGTTAATGGGGGCTGCGAACGCTGCGGAAGCTCAGTTATTCCAAAAAAAGTTAGACAGTGGATTTTACGTATCACCTCTTACGCAGAAAAATTACTTGAAGGTCTTAATCGTCTTGAATGGCCAGAAAAAGTAAAATTAATGCAAAAAAATTGGATCGGCAAAAGCGAGGGCTTAATTTTCACAGCACCGGTCAAAGACTCACATCTTACTATTCAAACATTTACCGCTCATTTTGAAATGTTCTATGCGGATATGTTTGTTGTCATAGCTCCAGACCACGCACTCCTCCCAGAGTTACTTGAAGGAGTTGCAAACAAAGACGAAATTCTTGCAGCCTGCGAAAAAATGGTTCAAAAGCGCCTTGAACGCGATCATGACGCGGACAAAGAGATTGAAGGAATTTTCACTGGCCGATACATTGTTGATCCTATTGGCAACGGCGACTTACCTATCTGGGTAGCCAGCTTTGCCATCAAAGATTATGGAACTGGCATTGTAAAATGCTCAGCACATGATGAACGCGATTTTAAATTTGCAAAAAAATACGGGATCAAAATCAAATCAGTTATGATTCCACCCAATGATCCAGAGCGCGAACAACGGGTGAGAAACCTTGAAGAATGCTATGTGGATACACAAAATGGCATTTTAATTGGACACCCCGATTTTGAAGGCAGACGGGCCGCAGACAGCAGACAATTTGTTATCGATTATTGCATTCAAAAAGGTTATGCCACTCCAAAAGTTTCTTATAAATTGCGCGATTGGGTTTTTTCACGCCAGCGCTATTGGGGCGAGCCAATCCCATTGGTTCACTGCGGCTCTTGTGGTATTGTACCGGTACCTGAAGATCAACTACCTATTAAGTTACCTGAAATTGAAAAATACCAACCAACAGGTACGGGAGAATCTCCCCTTGCATCTGTACAAGATTGGGTCAATACAGCCTGTCCAACATGCTCGGGCCCTGCTAAACGCGAGACCAATACCATGCCTCAGTGGGCAGGATCTTGTTGGTACTTTTTGCGCTACCCAAATCCAAACATCCAAGATAAGCCATTTGATCTAGAAGACATGAAGTACTGGATGCCTGTGGACTTGTATGTTGGTGGCATTGAGCATGCTATTTTACACCTACTTTATGCCCGATTCTATATCAAAGTTCTTTATGACCTTGGGCACTTGCCTTTTGATGAACCATTCAAACAGCTGTTTAATCAGGGAATGGTTTGCATGAAATCAAGTATCACTGGTCGCGTTGAAAAAATGTCGAAATCCAAAGGGAATGTGGTCAATCCTAACGAAATTGTAGACGAACTTGGGTCAGATACACTTCGCATGTACATGCTCTTTATGGGCCCTCCTGAACTTGATACCGAATGGCAATCAGAATCCATTCGAGGCTTACGCAGTTTCTTAAATAGACTCTGGGCGTTCCTGACCAATACTGAGAATATTTTGCCTGCAGGCGCAAAGGCTGATGATAAAACAGTGCGACGCTTTCATCAATTTCTTAAAGCTTTTCAAACACGTGTTGATCAATTTAAAGTTAATACAGCTGTTTCAGCAATCATGGAATATCTTAATGATCTGCAAGGACAAAAACTTAAATTAGATCATGAACTGCTTGAAAAATTCTTGGTAACCATTTCAATTATGGCTCCTCATTTTTCGAGCGAACTGTTAGAACAACTCCTTCAAAAGCAGCTAGCAACAAGTTCTTGGCCCACTTTTGACGAGGCACTAGCGCATGTTTCTGAAGCAGAACTAGCCGTACAAGTAAACGGAAAATTACGCACAACCTTGCAAATACAACGAGGAACGACTCAAGCAGAAATTGAACCAGCAGCAAAAAAAGCTGCACATAAATGGCTTGAAAATGGAACAATTGTAAAAGTAATTTTTGTACAAGACCGACTCATTAATTTTGTTATCAAATAAAAAATAGGACTATCTATGAAAATTTTTCTAGATACAGCAAACCGCGATGTCATTAAAAAATGGATGCCAACAGGGATTATTGATGGCATAACCACCAACCCTTCGCATCTCAGTAAAGAAGGCGGCGATATCCAATCTGTTTTAAAAGACATTTGTAACATGGTGCCTGGCGACGTCAGCATCGAAGTTGTCGAAAAAACGCCAGACGCTGTTTACAAACAAGCACACGAAATTGCAAAGTTTGCATCTAACGTGGTTGTTAAAATTCCATTTGCAGAAATCTATCTTCCCGTTATGAAAAAATTGATCAGCGAGAATGTCCGCATCAACGTAACACTTGTCTTTACAACGCTACAAGCGCTTCTTGTTTCTAAACTTGGAGTTACATACCTCTCTCCTTTTGTGGGTCGTTGGGATGAAATTGGCGTTCCTGGAACATCGCTACTCAACGACATTGTAAACCTTAAGCACACGTACGACTTTAAAACAGAAATTCTTGCAGCGTCACTACGAACCATTCCTCATTGGCAAGAAGCCGCTCTTGCTGGAGCTGACATTGCAACAGTTCCCCCTGCACTTCTTGAAGCTGCCACAAAACACCCTCTCACAGAGCGTGGTATAGAAATGTTTGACAACGATTGGAAAAAATTAAGTAAGACATCTCTTTTTGAAGAGTAAGAAAATAATATAAAAAAATCTTACATAATGATCCGCTTTTTTAAAGAAACTTGAGTTTTTAAAAAAGTAATTTAGGGTAGGAGCAGGAGATAGAGAGTAGTAATGGAGGTTATTTTTCTTTTTCTCAGCTTTGCAGCGTTCTCACAAACAATTCTCCCTTTTAAAGTTATTGAGTTTTAAGTCCTGCATCTTTAATGTTATATAAAAATATAAAAGGTTTCAGGATAATCAGTATCAGAGGAGAGTAGTGGAATGAAGGCTGTCATAGTTCTTGTATCGCTTACGGTCAATCTAATGTTTTTTGCACAACTTTTATGTGGCAAAAATTCTTCAGAAATACACAACGTTTATAAAAAAATTGGAGCAGAACTTATTAATCTTCGAAAAGAGTTTTCGGCAACGCAACCAAAAGTCTACTCGCTTCTTGATCAGGTCGACAAAATGTATACCCTGACACAAACAGCACAGCAAAAAAAAACAGTTTATCGTCAAAAATACAAAGAATCTGTACAACTGGGAGCAGCTGCTCAGCAAGAAAATATAATCCTACAAGCGCAGGTTAAAACCCTTGAAAGCAAACTACTTCTAGTTTCAAAAAAACTTGAGGAAGAAAAACAACTTCGCGAATATATTGCAAAAGCTTATCAAGAAAAACCTGTTACCGCGCCAACTCCCATTATAAAGCAAGATCCAATAATGGATGATCAAAGCTTAAGTCGAACCTCAACTTCTGATCCAATTTCGCCTCGTTGATCTTTCACCACTTTGACGTTTACATCATCAGACAATAGATACTGAAGGTAAAATGAAAAATCTTCTTGAAGATTAAAGTTCTTTTGAATTTGAGCATGAAGCTGCTCATTCAGATCAACAGAGAAAATTCCTTTAATACCTCCACGGGCAGACTGGTCGGTAAAATTGGGAGCAATTTGCACGTAACGCAACGGCCTTGTTAATTTTTCAAAGATAGAAGATGCGCGCGGCAAATGTTTTTTACGACCAAGAAAAATATGATTTAAATTTTGCATCAGCATAGCAGGAAGATCAGCTTGCAAAGTTGTATGCTCAGATCCTGCCAGTAAAAGTCCAAAGATTTGCTCTTCGGTAAGCTCGGGCGAAGATTCAAGCATCACAGTTGGTTTTTCTAGCGATCCGGTAGCTTGCAGCGTAATTTGATATTTATTAATTCTATTTTTTGCAACCAAGTCGATAAGAGGATCGTTCATTTGATTGGTAAGAAACTCTATCTTTCCATAGTCGATCAATAATCGGTTTCTTAAAAATTTAAGATGCCCTCCTTCTAAATTTACAGTACCAGTCACACGCGGCATCTGAATAACCTCCTTACTGCATGCGTATAAAAATCGAATATCAAGATGAGCAAAAGTTTCGAGCGCTTCGGTTGCAACTTTAATTGGTTTCTCAGTCACCACAACAACATCAATACCAAACCCTTGAGCTCCGTTACTCAATAAACTCAATGGCCCTGTTGAGCTCAATGAATGACGTGTAAAAATACTATCACGCAACAGCGAACGCTTGAGCGTAAGATTGCCTGTCAATCGAAGCTCGGTATCGGGAAGCTTATTAAGCAAACAGTTTCCGTAAATAAGTCCATAGAAATCGCGCTTCCAATTTACAAATAAATTATCAACTTGAAGCGGTGCATGCATAAGGCTGATTTCATAGTTATCATTTAAGGCTATAACTCCTCGCGGACAACGCAAAAATCCGTTACCACACCCCATCGCAAAATCAGAAATCTCTATATTTTTTTCGGACACTTTTACCAAAAAAGAAGAACTTAGAGAATCTATAAGGTTACGATTTTCAGGAAGATAAAATCGCCCTCGCTTTAATTGCACAGAGCCACGAACTTGATCAAAGCGATCTTGATCAAGCGAGACCCCAAAAACACAATGAGTACCAAATACCGAATGCTGCATTGTTTCACTCAATAATGCTTGCAAAAAAGAATATTGGACTGTCCCTTGCAGTCGCCGATCTTCCTCTGTTGCTTGCAAATTAATTTGGCGCTTGTTGTTGCGGACAACTATAAATCGATCAATGTAATAAGCAGGGTCATGCGCAAGGCGCACAACAAATGATCCATCACCCGTGTGCAGACCTGATAAATAAGCATATTTTTTACCGGTCATATAATTACCGCTGATTGTTGTATATTCATCTCCATTATCATCGGAGAGCATACATCGATACTCACCCTGAATGCGTCCGATTTTATTAATCGTGCATGAGCTAACAAAGTCACCATCATTAATGATAAGGTTGGAACGCAGAGCAGGCACAGACCCAAACCCAGGAATTTTCATTGATCCTTTATTCACAAGATTTATACTGCCAGTCTTGCTGGGCAAATCCCACACATATGAACCTGTCAAAGACATGTCAGCGGTAGGTGTAATGGTTACAGACCCCTCAATGGATTTACCATCAGCGCACCTAAGCGATGCGTTTCCTCCTGATAAAGCAATACCTCCAATAGACAACCCTTTAAAATCAAGATTACAGGCCGCAACCAGAGCATTATTTGTCCACGTCATTGAACTTTCAATAGCGCAGCGACCAGATAGATTACACAGTTGTAAAGGTGTTTGTTGATTAAGTAAGAATATTGAAAAAGCTTGCATACCATCTTGCACTGCAAGAGTGCCGGTAATGCTCACCTCATTAGGCTGTATTCCGGCATGCAAGTCAGTTATTTTTTTTGCATCAGATAGAGCAATAGAAATTTTATCGCCACTCCACGACCCTTGCAAAGCATATCCGTTTGCTAAATCAAGTATAGGACTGCTAAGTCCGCAATTAATTTGCCCACTCCAACGAGCAACCGACTTATCATAAAAAAATGAAGTTAAGCCAGAAGCTTCCTTAATAATTTCAACATCATTCAATCTAGCATGTGCCGCTATCAAAGAAACTTTGCCGGTCCATGCACGATCTTTATTTTTTATTTCTCTATCCTTTTTTATTACAAAAGTACCCAACGTAGCAATGTCACAAGGACCCTGCGGAGTTGTAAGAGCAAGCTCAAGATTATTAATTTTAATCATGCGAGGTCGAATTTTAAAATCACTTGAAGAGGAAGAAAGCATCATGTAGACGTGGTCTAAGATTGCACAGCCATCAAGCGAAAGGTCACTACATACACGAATATTATTGAGAGTAATGGTTAGAAAAAGCTTTTTAAAAAGCAACATACCGGGTGAAACCTGAATTTTACATTCTTCAAAATTCCATGAAAATTTTTTGTCATCACGAGGCTTGATGGTGCCATTTTTGCAATACAATGAACAGGTAAAAAGATTGATAGCAAACTCTTCAGGACTGATATCAACCTGCCACTCATTTTCAAGCGACTTGATGATGGTTTCTGATAAAAAGCTCTGAACATGTAAATTGTGTTGCAAAATCCACACAGAAATAAATATTCCGCATGCAAGCGCTCCAAGAAGCCTGAGTGCTACTTTTATCATGGTAACGCCAGTATCCTTTATCAATCGTTAATTCTTTTCCACTGATGTTTTATGTACACATACTTTCTTACGTATGATACCTGAGTTATCGCACAAGTTAAAGCAACACCAATGTCACCCTCGCGCACCTTAAGATACAATGAGCCTGATGATATTTTCCCATTTGGAAAAAAATCGACAAAGAAATTATCTTTTCCATCACCAAACGTCGATGCGCGTTTCAACGGTGTGGTTGGATTGGCTGGTGGACCCAGTGCGCCTGCAACAAACCCATATTCAACACCAGAACAAAGCTTGCACGCTGATTGCATATCTCCTAAGACCCCATAGCGATAGCTATGCTCATCAAGAAGAAAAATAAGTCTATGCTCGCTACCTGTTGCCATTGCCCGGTTGCATAAATATTCAAAAAGCGCCTCAAATACATCAAGTTCTCGCTGAATTTTGTACTGACGAACAAAACTCAATCGCGGAGCATATACAGCAGCACCAATCGCCACAATCGCGCAAACAAGAAGAAGTTCAATTATAGAAAAAGACTTACTCGCGCGCACACAACCCACCTTTTTAATCAAATTTGTTTTGTCGAAAGATACGCAAGCGCTGTGCGGAGCAGCTGATCAAGCGAACTATTTTGATCAGGATATTTTTGAACAAGATACTGCATTGCACCCCCAATCTCCTGTTTTGAATAATTAAGAGACGAAAGAACTTCGCTAACGTTTTGCCACAACACAAAGCTCTGTTGTTGGACCATGTCACCTTTGTGCGCATCAATAAATTTGCTCACCTTGTGTTTGAGTTGCACAATAATTTGTTCGGCTTTCTTCGGGCCGATGCCATTAATGGCACTGAGCGCCGATTCATTTTGAGATGCAACTATGTCCAAAAATTGAGATGGCGATATTTGAGCAAGAATATTAAGCGCAATCCCCGGACCAATTTTTGGGCAATCAATGATCAGCAAAAAGACATCTCGCTCGATTTCCTCCTGAAACCCATACAAACTTGGTCCATGCTCAGCGTTCCAATGAAAGTAAATAAAAAACCCGCTCTCTTTGTTTTCAGAAAGGCCACGGGCATGAGGCACCAAAAGTTTAAATCCAATACCTGCCACCAAAAGTGTAACCACTTTTTCATCTATTTTTTTAATCGTACCCTGCAGCCAATTAATCATAATAATTCCCAATTTTTGCACGCATTTTATTTTAACTTGCTCAACGTATCAAAAAAAAATGGTTTTTTATAAGGAATTATCGAATGACCCAACATGAGCATAAAAAAAGGAAGAGGGCTTGTAGTTTATAAACCACAAGCCCTCTTCCTTTTCTTGGTAAGAGAAAAATTATTTATATCGATAGCGTTAAAGGATACTTTGTTTTGGTATTTTTATTTTGCAACATAACATCAAATGACGGCTGCAAATTTTCGCTTCTAACAACCATAACCTTATTAACAGTACAACCTGGACGGATAATCAAACGAGAATAACTATCAATAAATCGTCGGCTAAAGTCGCGATCGAGAGAACGATTTGCATTGTTGGATTTCACACCTTCTACTGCAGCCGGAATGAAAAATGGCCATAAAAATAGAGATGGAATAAGGTAGGCAACAACTCGATTAAATGTATTTAAATGAAGCGCTTGAGAAATTATCTCTCGATCTTCTAATTGCAAGCCGATACTGTCAGCATTCAAGCAAAAAGTATCGTTACCTCTGTTTTGGATCAACAGCTGAACAGCAACATAACCTTTTGAAGCCATTCTGCGGCTAAAATAATAATGACAATCCGCATCAGATAATACGGCTGCCGTTACTTTTACATTTTCAACTTCCTTAGATAATCCAATTGGCTTTTGCAATTCATGTGGAGTATATTTGGCGCAACTGCCTAAAAATCCTGCAGAAGCAATACAACTTGCAAGCACTAATATTCGACTAAACATGCGCATAACAAACCTCCTAAAAACTCAATCTTTCACCGAAATGATAACCATTTCACAACGTACAGGAATAATAACTTACCTGATTACATCAAGCGATTCCTTAATAATATATCTTAATAGTAATAAAACTACTTAAAAAGTCAATAATAAATTGATTTTTTAAGTTAATGATTTAATCTTAATAAATAGAAATTTATCCTAAATTGTAAGTAATTATATCCTGATGCGTAAACTGAAAGCTGAATACGTATGATCTTGTCTAAAAAAACAATCCTGCAATCACTTTTCATCCCAATTATTTTTTTACAGCAGCAAACAGGTCTTCACGCGTCTGCATATAAAAAACTTCTTACAACTGGAAAGCACCTGAGCGTTGCTTGCATAAACCCTGCGATTCTGTCTTTAATCAATGACATACAGGAGGCAAATAAAAAGGCTGCCCAACGGTACGGAGACTTCAAGTTACAAGAGTCACAAAAACCTCTTCAAGCAACAACTTCATCAAAAGAATCATTTGCCAATATTATTGGTATGAACTCAGTGCTCAATGAAGTTAATGAAGTTGTATCCTACGTTAAAGACAAAAAAAGATATACTGCTCTTGGAGCACAAACGCCTCGAGGCATCTTGCTAGCCGGTCCAAGTGGCACAGGCAAAACCATGCTTGCTCGAGCAATTGCACACGAATCTGGCTGTAAATTCATTTATGCCTCAGCATCATCATTTATCGAAATGTACGTCGGCGTTGGAGCACAGCGTATTCGTGCTCTCTTTGAAGAAGCCCTTGCCAACCAACCTGCCATAATTTTTATTGATGAAATTGACGCCATCGGATCTGTTGATCGTAACTCAGGTGGTGCAAACCAAGAATATCGACAAACGCTCAATCAGCTTTTGTGCCTCATGGACGGGTTTGATAATAATCACTCAGTCATTGTTATTGCTGCAACCAACTGTCCGGATACGCTTGATAAAGCGCTCACACGATCTGGACGATTTGATCGAATCATTCATGTCCCGCTACCAGATGCTATTGCAAGAGAGCAGATTTTAAGACACTATATTGCTCAGTTGCCAAAAACTACGCTGAGAGCCTCTTTTATTAAAACAATTGCAGAACGCACCAATCATTTTTCTGGAGCAGATATTAAAAATCTTGTCAACCAAGCAGCCTTTTTAGCTGTTCAAGACAAGGCCGATGCAGTAGAAGAAAAACACATAGAAATAGCTACTAGCCGCATGATCAGTCAAAGAAAATTTAATAAATAGACAAGAATTTCTAGCCTTCAAGAAAAAAGGGAATATCTATGCTCACATTAATAAGACGCATTTTTCTAACGATGATTCTCTTGACAATATCCCTGCAAGTAAATGGATCAAATCCTAACCATGTACCCATAGAAAAATCGTGGGAAGAGATCTGCGCATCTTCAAAAAACGCAGTTTTTAAAATTTTTTCATCCATAGTTCAATACGATCTTAGAGAGCCATATAAAAGCCCTGAACGATATGTGGGTTCCGGGACAGGCTTTTGCATAGATTCAAACGGACTTGTTGTTACCAATTATCATGTGATTGAAAACGCCGTCTCAATTGTTGCTCAACTCCCTGAACTAGGTAAGGAGCAGCTTGAATTAACCCTTATTGGAACATGCCCAAGCAGAGACATTGCTCTACTGAGATTTACTGACAATGCTATTGCTAGGATATGTAAAAAGCTTGAAGTCGAAACATTGCCCTATCTTACCTTAGGCAACTCAAATTCATTACGTGATGCCCAAGAACTCATGGCACTGGGCTATCCTTGCTTTGAGGCAGAAAATCTTAAAAGTTCAATTGGACACCAGTCGGGACGCGAAATTATTTTGGGTATTGAATGCATTCAGACAACAGCTCCGATTAATGGCGGAAATTCGGGCGGTCCCTTTTTTGACAAAAAAGGCCATGTAATTGGTATTTGCGTAGCCAAAAGATCGGAGACAGACGGCATTGCATTTTTGATCCCAATAAATACTCTAACTATTATCTTTCAAGAACTACTCAAATCAACACTCATAAGATTTCCCGAGTGGGGGGCCGAAGTTAACTCAACAAATAGTGAGCTTCTCGCTATGTTGCAATGTCCATTCGATTACGGAGTATATGTGCACGATATAAAAACAAACTCTGTTGCTGAGAAAGCAGGTATTAAAACGGGAGATATTCTTTTTGCTCTTAACGAATCTCCTATTGACCATTATGGGTATGTAAAATCTCCTTATGCTTCGGGCAAAATATTTTTTACAGACTTACTTTATCAACAGCAGCCAATGTACACAAAAAACATACTATCAGTGTATCGAAATGGCGCCACCCTAGATTTACCTGTTGAGCTATACCCAGCAGATCGGCTTCCTATTGATTATATTTACCCATGCATTGATCATCTACCAGAATGCGAGGTTATTGGAGGCCTTGTTATCACCGAAGTCTGCATGAATCACATTGATCAAATGAAAGATTATGCTACAAGATACGGAGATTGTGCGGCTGCTTTTATAGCATGTAAATATGATAAATTTGAAAATCGCCAACAAAACCGAGTAGGTATAACGAGAATTATATCTAATTCAGAGGCATTCCGCTCAAACTGCTTCAACACTTACTCACCACTCATATTTTTAAAGAAAATTAACGGTCAAGAGGTTTTTACTATGAACGATGTGCGACAAGCAATTTTATCGGGCTGCGAGCAGCCAAATCTCATCATTGAAGCAGACGACGGCAAGCTCATGGTTCTTTCTATACAAAAAATTATCGCCGAAACCCCTCAATTAATGCAGCGTTATCGCATCCCGCTCTCGCCATTTATTGAAAACCTTGCACAGCAACTTAATCATCAATTACAGGGTAAAGAGGCATAAATTAACACGCCCTCGCAATATTTTTAAAAGGCAGTAAACTAAATACTGTTATGTTTAAATTTTCAAACTGAAAACCTCAATAGTCGAATATTTTTTGAAAGGTCGCTCGTGTCAAATATCGAATCAAAAGTCGCAGTATTGCTTGATCAAACAGCATTTCTTCTTGAAAAGCACAAAGAATCAAAAACTGTTTGCGAAAACCTTTTCAATGGCTTACTCACAACAATCGATCAAAAAATGCCATCAGTAGCTCATGATCCAGAAGAAAAAGAAAGCCTTGAGAATATTCACACCCTTATCTCTGAGCAAGCAGAACGCGTACTTCAAGAAGCTCAATTTGATATCGACGAACTTGCAAGACACCTTGAATCACTTGAATTAATCAAGGACATCAACAACCCTGAAAAAGCTCAAAAGTTGCTTTCTCTTGTTATTGATGATGAGGAAGAAATTCTTGATACAGAGACATTCAAAGAAACCATCAATCAAGAATCTTCGATCTCCAAAGAACAAATCACTACCATGATTAACGACATCAAAGACGCGATCAACGAAGGCAGCGCCAAAGAAGTTGAGATCTACCTTGAATCTTTGATTGAAGGTGAAGATGATGATAATGACGATGAATTTGATGGCGAAGAAAATGAAGACGAAGAAGAAGGATCAGGTTGCGGCGGATGCACAGGTGGCGGCTCTGGATGCGGCAAAGATTCTAAAGATCTTTTTGAAGCTCTCAGTGACGAAGAAGATGATCGCGATGCTAAAATTTCCAAGAAAAAAGGCGGATGCTGCTAATTAAGGTTATTGCATCACAAAGAGAACTCGTGATAGGATTGTTTTTTGAAAGTCTAAAAGCTAAAAAATTAGTTCTAAATAAGAAGCTGCATATTATATGAAAAAAGTGTACATTACCCCTGGTTGCATTTCTTGTGGAACATGTGAATCAATTTGTCCAAAAGTCTTTGTTGTAAAAAACATTGCAGAGGTCAAAGAAAATGTTGATCTGCAAGAGAATGCTGAGCTGGTAAAAGAAGCTGCGGACATTTGTCCTGTTAGTGTCATAAAATACGAGGAATAAAACCGATTTTTATGGGTACGCTCACACAAATAAAAAGTTTTTTCTTTGGAACAAAACCAACAGAGCAAGACTATTTCAACAAACTAAAAGAACAATTTTTCTCTGCATCTTCTAACAAAGAGCCTTATGCTGGAGCACTTTTACATCGAGCTTTTTCGCTCTATCCGCATAACACAGCTCTTATCGATAGAGAAAGATCTATCTCTTATCAGGAGTTCTTTTTTCGAACCGTTATCCTTGGCAACAAGCTGCGCGCTCTGGGTGTAAATCCTCGAGATAAGGTATTACTGCTTTGCGAAAATTCGCCTGAATTTTTTGTGGCCTACTACGCGTCTTGGCAACTTGGCGCTGTTGTTGTTCCAGTTAATATCTTTTTGCACGAAAAAGAACTCGCATTCATTCTGAATGAATCTCAGCCTGTTGCCATTTTTACAACAAATGCGCAGCATGCGAGCCTGCAAAAACTTGTAACTCTTAATCTTGTTGCAGAACTTCCTCCCGTTTTAACCGAAGCCGATATCGCACTCGATACCCCACTTCCTGAAAACATTAATGAACTTGCCCACAACTTTGAAATTACATCGCTCGGCACCGATGAATTGTGCGTTCTCTTGTACACATCGGGAACCACAGGAACTCCCAAAGGGGTAATGCTTTCGTCTCGAAACGTCTTAACAAACAGCATGCAAGCCTATGCTCGCTTTTCTATTTGCAACCTAACAGATCAGGAAAGAATTTTTTGCGTTCTTCCTCTGTTTCACGTTTTTGCACAAAATACCTGCTTATGGCTTCCTGTTATGACAGGCGCAAGCGTCATCATTGTTCGAAAGATTGATCGTAAGCTTATTTTGGAAGGCCTCAAGAAAGAACCTACCGTATTTTTTGGGTTTCCTGCTCTCTACGGCCTGCTATGCATCATGCGGAATGCACCACTTCATTCAATTAAAATGTTTATATCGGGCGCTGATATGCTCCCTGACAAAATTCGCAGTGCTTTTGCCATGATCTATGGTCGCAAAATTTGTGCAGGATATGGTTTATCTGAAGCATCACCTGTTGTTGGCGTCAATCATGAAAATGAACATCTTCCAACTGCCGTTATTGGCCGACCACTCCTTGACCTTGAATGCCAAATTAGAGATGAAGCTGGGAATATTCTTCCTCGCGGAACAATTGGAACGTTGTGGATAAAAGGCGATAACATCATGATGGGATATTTTAAATCCCCAGATGCAACTGAAAAAATTCTTCAAAATGGTTGGCTTAACACCGGCGATCTTGCAACAATAGATCAGAAAAACAACATTGCAATTACCGGCCGAATTAAGGATATCATCATCCACAAAGGATTTAATATTTACCCAGCTGAAGTTGAAAACATTCTCATGCTTCACCCTGCTGTATTTAAAGCTGCTGTTGTTGGACGAGAAGAGGCTGCTTCTGGGCAAATACCGGTTGCTTACGTTGCAGTTAAACAACTGGACCAAAATTTAGAACAAGCTCTGCGTGAACTTTGCGCAAGCAACCTTGCTGC
This sequence comes from uncultured Pseudomonadota bacterium, assembly GCA_964493325.1. Taxonomy (GTDB): domain Bacteria; phylum Babelota; class Babeliae; order Babelales; family RVW-14; genus CAZBMD01. Next base: position 26,478 of record CAZBMD010000001.1, read on the forward strand.
GTATAAAATTCCTCGCAAATTTGTATGCCTAGATGACCTTCCGATGAACTCAACAGGTAAGATTGATAAAAAGCAATTAACCCAATGATTCATCACCAAAAATTATGTAAGGAGTGCTCAGTATGTCCCTCATGACGTATCTTGTTTTATTTTTGATTTCGATGTGCAGTGCGGCGCTTTTTGCGTTTCTTGAAACAGCTTTTACAGCACTAAGGCTCTTTAAGCTTAAAGAACTTCAGCTGAGTATTTCAAAATACAAACATCTCTTTACCTCGTGGGAAAAAAATCCACAACGTATTTTGATCACTATTTTAATCGCTAACAACTTTGCCCACGTTATGACCTCTGTTCTTATCTCTGAAATTATGCAGCGATATTTGGGTCAACTTGGCCTTGCTATTGGTATTGGACTTGCAACAATCACCATTCTTGTCTTCGGTGAAATTATTCCCAAAAGCTTTGCCAAAACTCATCATGAAAAACTTTTTGGCTCGTTTTTATGGCTTGTTAACATCCTTTATCATATTCAATATCCACTTGTTACCATGCTTTTAAAAATTGCTGACTTCTTCTTCTCTAAACTTGGTGGATCCCACATTCTTGAAAAGCAAGATGAAATTTCTGAAAAAGAGCTTGAGTTCCTCATCGATTACAGTGATCAAAAAGGACTAATGGAAACAGAAAAAACAGAAATGCTTCAAAACGTTTTTGGGCTTGGACAAACCCTTGCTAAAGAAATCATGATCCCAAAATCAGATATGGTCTTGTTAAATGCAAAAATTAGTATTGAAAAAGCAATGGAAACGATTAATCAATCGCGCTATTCACGCTTACCTGTTTATGAAGGCAAAGATGACAATGTCATCGGCATTATTCATCAAAAAGATATTTTTGAGGTTCTCCTTAAACAACAAAAAAAACAGCTCCGCGACCTTTTAAGACCGGTTTTGTTTATACCGGAATCACAAAAAATTAATCAGCTCCTGAGCGAGTTTTTAAAAAAACGCATGCATATGGCTATCGTCATAGATGAATACGGCTCTGTTGCTGGACTTGCAACCTTGGAAGACATTCTTGAAGAAATTGTTGGAGATATCACCGACGAGCACGAACACTCAGAGTCAGACATCGTTCCTCTTGAAAAAGGCGGATGGCTGATTGATGCTGGTGTAAGCCTAGAACATCTTGAAGAGAATTTTAATATCAGATTTCCCGCTGAAAACTCCGTAACCTTGGCAGGATTTTTAACCGAAAAATTACAACATCTTCCAAAAAAAGGTGAACGCATTTTTTACGAAGGCTATTGTTTTCAGGTCCAACAAGCAAGCTCTCGTCGCGTTTTTCAGGTTCTTGTTTTTGAAAGCAAAGATGAATCTGCTGGAAATCCGGAGGTTACTGACTAATTTCATAAAAAGGGGAAGTATGAAGATTAAACATTTCTTAATTATGGCCTGCAGCTTTTTTGGCATCACCATTATGTCCAATATTTCTAGCAAAACCACAGATTCTATAACAATACCTGATATTAAAACCAAAAGTTCTCCAAAAACTATCTCGAAACTCACCGCCAAGGAACTACATGAACTGGTCAAGCACATCGATAAAGATGTTGTTATTTTTGATCTTACCGGTGTACTACTTCACCCTAGTAAACGCTTTATTTTTTCAGAAGTAGGCCCATGGGAACTCTTCAAATATTGTATTTTAAATTTCCAACTTCCTTATTCAGTCTTTCATAGACTCACTAATTTTCTAGAAAAACTTGCGCCAACAGCTTCTGAAAAAAAATATTTTTACAAAGATCAAATTCTCCCAGAAATCATCTGCCAATGGCAGAAGGGAGAACTTAATAGTCATGAGATTTTAGAGATCATAAAACAAAAATGCGAGTCTGAAGAAATGAAAACTTTCTTTGCAAGCGCTGCCGAAAAAACCCTTATTCTCAAGATGGCAAACATCATCTTTACCCCAAAACTATTAGCAAAAAAATCAATAAAACGAATTGAATCAGGCATAGCCATACTCAAAGCCTTAGCAAACAAGCGCAACGAGCACGGCGAAAAGCGACACACCATTCTGGGGCTTTCGAACATGGAAGAAGAAATTGTCAAAGAAGTTCACAATCTCCACCCAGATATATTTGGCTGCTTTGATGGCATGATGATCTCAAGTGCAGTTCATATGATGAAGCCTGATGAGGAAATTTATCAGCATTTTTTAAAGACGTTTAATCTTAACCCAAAAGATTGCATCTTTTTTGATGATCAAAAAGAAAACATTGTTGCAGCAGAAAAACTTGGTATTCAGTCAATACAATTTGTCGAATGAAGCAACATCGGGATTAATCCCGATGTTGCAATAGATAGAAAATTATTCCAAGAACCATTGTTCCAAGGAAAGGAACAATGTACCACCAACCGGCAGCAAGTAAATTATTAGTACAAATGCCAATCAACAAGAAACAGCTCACCAAGGCACAAAGAGCGGTGGCACTGCGCTTGATTGTAAGAAAAGCAAGCACGCTAAGTAGATAGGCAACCATAACGCCAAAATCACCAATGGTGATAAGATAGGAACCTTTTTTTACAAATACCAAAAGTCCAATAACTAAAGCAGATTGAGCAAGAACGCATACCCAAGGGGTATAGTTTTTGTTCAGTTTTATCAAATGAGATGACCAGAGGATATTTCTCTCCTTGGCAATCGCATACAAATTCCAATTGTTATAATAAAACATTCCATAAAATCCGCCCAAAAAAGATGACAAAATTGCTAAATAAATTATGCCATTTCCCCAGTTAATGATCATAGGATTGGATATCAGACGCGGCAAAATTGTCATAAATGGATCAGCGCCCTTATCTGTTTGAATAAACAAAAGCATGAGCTGCAACAATGTATAAACTGACATGATAATGCCAAAAGACCACAAAATAGCACGCGAACCTTTATTATCTTCAATTTTATCAGCAATAGCACAACAAGCTTCAATACCAATGTAAGCAAAAAGAACAAGAGGGATAGAATCGAACAGCCCAGAAACATCAAAGGATGTTGCAAAAAAATCATGAGTATCAAAAAGAAGCGGTGCCGCAACGATAATCAGAATAAACGGGATTGCTTTCATGACAGCAAAAAAGATTTGCGCCCGCTCCAAAAACTCGATATTCATCAAGTTAAAAAAGGTAAACAAAACTACAAGAACAACATCAAACCATAATCCTGACGAAATTCCTTTGCTTGTAAAAAATTGCTGCACAGAGCCAATAGCCTGAAATTTTTTACTAAAAACATGGATGACGGCAGCATTGCCAGCAACCGTTCCAATAAAATATCCCCAGCCACTACAAAAGCCCCAAAAAGCTCCCAAGCAGTGGCGGCTGTAAACATAAATGCCACCTTCAGTTGGATAGATTTTGGCCAATTTTGAAAATACAAGCACAAGCGGAAGCAACAAAGCCCCACACATGAGCCAGGCAAGAGGAGCTAGAAGACCACTCATTGCTGCAATTTTTGGAGCGCCCAAAAAAAAGGCGCTCCCAATTACAATATTTGCGTTTATGAGAACTGCAATCCAAAATGGAATTTTTGGCTTATTCATAGATTAGATACTCGCTGTATGCGTACGCTGTTTTTGAATTTTAAACATAGCAAAACCAAGCCCCAAACCAACAACAAGCGGTGCTGCATACATCAATCGCATCATCGTGTCATCGCCAATTGACATCCAGTTGTAGTAGGTCAGGAGACCAAGTGATGAAAACGCTAGTAAAGAGATGAGAATATTTGAGTATGATTTTCTTCTGCAATGCACTACAAGCATTGATAAGAGTGTCATGAAAAAGGCGATACTAATGCCCAAATTGGTAAACGCTATAAAAACATTGGTACTGGTTATGCAGGTTATCAACAGAAGCACAACAACGCTATGAAGTACTGCAATCAATACCGGTCTGTTGTTTTTATTCGTTTTTACCAGCGTAGATGAACCAAATAAAAACTTTTGTTTTGCAAGATTTTGCATGTTCGCAATATTAAACAGCGACACCCCATAAACCGAATTTACAAAGCTTAGCAGAAAAATATAAGCAATAGCTGTTTGAATTATGGCAGTTACAGCAGGTGCAAACCCAAGAAAACTTGGAAACGCTACCGCACCAAGGCTCCCAAGATTTTCAACTCCCATGATATGCATCAAACTGAGATGAAAAATCGTGTACAAAATAGCTGAAATAATAAACGCAGCCATGATGACACGCGAAACCTGAGCTGGTCCGCCTTTAAGTAAATGCCCAATGCCACAGCAGCTCTCCCAGCCATTAAAAGCAAAAAGGGCAACCGGTACCGTGTACCCAACATTGATCAAATCTGAAGGCTTGAGCATCAAGCTTGGGTTCCAGTAAAAAATGATTGCCGCCACAATAAAGAAGAGCGGGGTTAGCTTGAGCAAGGTAGCTCCGCTTTGGACCTTGCTAATCACTTCAATACTCAAAAGGTTTAAGGCTGCTAGCGCCATAACAACAAAGATATTAAAAAGCATTGGATAAGCTGCAATCCAAGACAGGCCAATAGGCTCTTTGATCAGTGCATCACGAATAACGGTGATAAGCGTGCCAGCGGTCCCAAGGTAACCAAGCAAGTATCCCCATGTAGCCAAAAATCCAGCCGATTCTCCCAAACCTTCTTTACAATAATGATAAAAACCGCCTTCTCCAGGGAAAATACGTGCAGCTTGGGCAACAACCCAAATGATAGGAAACAGTAGAAGCGCTGCAATTGGACACCCCAAAAAGCCAAGCGTACCAGCTCGAGCGGTCATAATCTGTGTTCCAACAAAAATGCCAACTCCTATGATAATGTTCATACTCATGAGTACGGCGACACTAAACGAAATCTTTCCTGTGTTTGCCATGATAATCCTTATTAGATTAAACAAATAACCGTCGAATACTAAGCAGTATAAGCCCTTGAAGCCATTAAAACAACATCAGCGGTTTTCTTGACCGTTCTTAAGCCAATTGTTTAAAGTGGAAAAATATGTTTTTACTTTTTCAAGCAGGGGGAATCTCATGAAACAACGTTCTTTTTATGCGCTGCTTATCATTCTTTTTTGTTTTACAGTCCACACAGTTACACCAGCAACAGAATATTACATCCTGAACCATGATTCTATTACCACTTTCCTAATAAAACATGGACTTAATTTGGATATTTTCCTCAAAAGCCTTTCTCAACGCCTTGGTAATATGGATTTTACTGAGGGCACAGAACTTCTTGAAAATGAACTGGCAAGAGTTCGCCAACAGATTATCTCGGTTGCAACATCAGTTGCATACCAACATGCAGGCCAACCCGGAAGCAATTTCTTGCGCCGCATTAAAAGCTCAGACCTAAATATCTTAACAAAACTTTCTGATGCGCAAAAATTGCGCCTCCATAACAATAAACCAGATGAGGAAGAGGGACAGAACCAAGCTATTTCTATAACTCTAGGGACAGATGAAGATTACAAAGAAATATTTAATGCTATTGCAACAACAGTAAATTACTACTTAACAACAGACAACCTTATTGAAAATGTTTGTAATGATGATGAAATTCAAGATGAAAACGAATGTGTGAAAATTAAAATTCCTCGCCTTGGCATTTTGATTGAACATATAACAGATGAAGAATCAAACAATATCGTTATTTCTTACGCACCAGTTGCTGCAAATTTTCAAACATCAAGCTTGGTGCGACGCGTAAGTAATAAATTTGGATTCATGAGCCTTGTTGAAGATGCGCTTACTCCTATTGACTTTGGTGATCAAAAACAACCACCAGGCATACCAGGCGACCTTAGCCAGATACAAAGCCCTGCTCAACCAAATCAAATAACATCAGTAAAACATATTCCTTTTTGGAAGATTGCTCACAAAATTATGGTCGTCCTTATCCTGGTCGCTGTCGCCATAATTTTTATCATGCAAATTGTTGATAAAAACACTTCCTGCCAAGATGGAAAACTCAAGTACAATGGGAATGGAACCTTTAGCGGTTAAAAAAAATGATAGAAAAGAGAGATTGAATAAACTGAGATTCTTGACCTTTATGGTTTCTATCTTGAAAAATTAGTTCCGTGTGCTACGATGATTCATATTTTGTACTTGGCAGTAGACAGACAAGGCGTCTCTACGTATTTCTTTTGCAGTTCGTCCAAACAAAAGTTTTTTTTAAAATAAGGATGGTATTCGTATGAAAAACTCTGTTCTTTTTGCCACAAGAAGCACGGCTCTCTTCATCTCTTTAAGCTTTCTTTCAAGCTGCACCATACTAGACAGCTTTAAGAAACCAAAAGCTCCTGTTGCATCATCTGAAAGCTCTTCAACAGACAACTCAACCGTGCTTTGCTCTATCGATGGCAAACCTGCTATTCGAGAAACAGATTTCATGAATAACCTCAATCAAATGCTTCAGGCAAACCCTTATTTCCGTGGAGCTGGAGCCGACGCCCTACCAATGGCAATTAAGCGTAAAGTGTTTGACGAATTGGTAAAACAAGAATTGATTATTGCCGACGCTACAAAAAATAACGTCGAGAACGATGTTGAGTTTCAAAAAGCGTTTGAAGATATGAAAGCACAAATCAAACGTATGCTGAAAGTTCAGTTTTTTGAAAAGAAAATTTTTGATGGCATCAATATAAAATCAAGCGATGTTTCAAAATACTTCAATGAAAATAAAGATAAATATGTCAAAGTTCCAGGGGGCGTTCTTGTTACCTCAGTTGTATTTGACGATGAAGCAACAGCAAATGAATTCTTGAATGAAGCCAAAGCTAACAGTGATCAATTTGAACAAATTGGCAAGTCTGTTGAAGGCGGAACGTTCAAAGATTTTGGTCGCGTAGGCAAAGAAGCTCGTGGTTTTACCCTTAACGACGTACCGGCAGCTCTCAAAGATGCAGCATTAAATATGAATAACTTACCAGGTATTGGCAAAGTAAAAGTTGGCAAACAGATCTATGTATTCAAAGCATCAGATCGCAAAACAACAACCTACTTTGAACTTGATGAAATCAAGCCGCAAATTGAAGCTCTCTTGAAAAACAACACATTCAAAGATGTTATTGATTCGACACTTGAAGGAATTAAGAGTGGACACAGCGTATCTGTTAACGAAGAATACTTCAAAGATACAAATCCAGCTCAAGACAAAGAACTAACAGATGAAATTCTTAACGACAACATGCCAGATGCAATGGCTGCTGTATAACAGATCCTGTTAAAAAAATTCAAAGGCGAGCCTTAAAAAGCTCGCCTTTTTTTCTGCCTTGTCTTACGCTACTCCCTAAAAGGCCACAGGATCTCTGTAAACAAAGGAATTATGTTCATGAAAAAATTAGTCATTATTTTTTGTCTCTCTTCTTTTTTACTTGCTTCCCAACAATTGGATGCAAAAAAACGTAAAGAAGATAAACCTACCGTTACCAAAATTGAACCACTGCATTCGCCTGAGCACACCAAGAAACAATCACTCAACAAAAAAAACCATCAATCAGAAGCCAAACGCTGGCCAATCAACCGCATAGTAAGGCGCGTAAATGGAGCCAATATACTGCAATCAGACCTCGATCAACCTCGTCTCGTCAAAGAGGGTGGTACCTGTTCACTTGAAGAATTGACCGTAGAAGAACTTCTTGTCCAGCGCGCATCCGAAATGCATATGCTTCCAACACCTGCAGATATTGATAGACAAATTCTTGCGTTTAAAATGAATAACAATCTTGCCAACAAAAATGACGAAGAGTTTGAAAAAGCATTGAAAGAGTTTGGGTTTACCCTGCCTCAATACAAACTTCAACTTGGACGACTTATCGCCGCAGACAACGTACGCAGAATGGAAATTAGCGAACGCATTGTCATCACCTCTCAGGAAGTAGAAAATTATCACACCAAGCACCCTGCAAAGACCAAAGAAAAATTTTGGATCAAAATTTGTACAATTCCCCATGAAGAGATGGAAGATCCTACTAAATTTTTAAACTCAAATAATGCTTCATGGAATGACCTTGGCTGGATTGAGCAAAGTGATATTGGCGAGCACTTCTCATCAATATTTTCACTACAGCCAGGCCAGACATCAGAACCAATAAATGTTGATGGTAATTACAAAGCAGTCAAATTAGTTGAAAAAGAAGAAGCCCGTGAGAAAACATTAGATGAACGCTACATCAAAATAGAACGTAAGTTGCAAGAAAAAAAGAGGGCAAAATTTTTAGACAGCTTTGAAACTGAATTAAAAGAGAAAGCATTTATTTTGGACATGTAACAATTGTTTATCATAAAAAAAGGTTAACGTAATGAAGATCTCTATAAAAAAATCGTTAGCAGCATCACTCCTTATTCTTTTATCTTTCCCTACAGCAAAACCAATCAGCGAAGGCACAGCGGATCTGACAGCCGCTCTCGGCGGAGTTGTTGCTGGGGGCATAGGCGGCGCTGCCGCGTATGCAGCTCTTGCAAGCAATTTACCCAACTCTGATCTGAATGCTCCCCTTGCTGTGGTTGCAGCTCTAGGATCAGGAGCGCTAACATGGTGGTGCCTGTCTAAGATTCTTTTTCAATACACCCCACGCGGGAAATATCAACAAGCAGCAAAAAATGTACGCACAGCGGAGCTTGACACATTCATTCAAAATAATTTTTCTTGTGCTCAAGATGTTATTGGTCACGTTAATATAAAATTTGGAACCAACTGGCCCTTGGTCCTTGCAAGGCGCCACCTGAATAACATGGTCTCAGACTTAAGCAATGCCTACGAATTATTGGACGAAGCCATGGAAACGCTTCGAGGGGATAACAACAAAAAAAGTGATGCGCTCTTTAATAAATGTAATGATTTATACAACAGAATACCTGCAATCATTATCACCATAGAAGAATTGATGAAACCAATTATCAATCATAATGATTTTCAACATCAAACAAAGATTTATGAAAATCATGTAGAAGCCGAGCGCCAGCGTCAATTTGAGCGTGAAAAGCAACAACGCGAGTATGAACAAAAACGCAGAGAAAAAGAAAAAGAGCGTGAGTTTAAACAGAACGTTCTTCAAAACACCAACCATCAGGTTGTTGTAAAAATCTAATATCAAAAAGGCCTGGAAGACTTTTAATTCCAGGCCTTTTTATTTCTCAAAATATTCTCTCATATATCTCTGTAAAAGCTTGATTTATAAGGGTCTTTTGCTATCTTCTGGCAACAAATAGCAAAGACAGAGTAAACAACTTATTATTAAATAGGATTCAAAAATGAAATTACCCCGTACAAAAATTTTAGCAGCACTCCTGATTATCTCTTTTTCGTTGCCAGCAAAACCTCTTTCTGATAATCAAGTTGGTGTAATAGCACTTACAAGTGGGCTAGCAACGGCTGCTTCTATAGGCATCTTTTCATATAACTTCCCAGAAAAGTTACCCACAGATGCTGCCTTTGCCATTGGTCCAATCGCGGGAATGCTGGCTGGATTTGCTATTACCATCGCACTTGACTCATGCACCGCAAGATATAGGTTTAAACAACTATCAAAAGCTTTAAATCTTTTAGAGATTGATCATTTTTTGATAAAAAACTTCTCAACGCCAGAAGATCTTATTCAATACATGAATGAATCATTTGGTGGAGAGTTGCCACTTGTTGATGGGTACAATCATCTTAAAGACTTGCTTAAACAAAGTATTTACCTAGAAGCAAACTTAAGAGAAACTTTTATTGAGCTCAATAAATCTAGTTCGCAATACTCCTCGTGGGATGGCAAACATCACATTGAAAAAATACTAAAAATTATTGATAAGATTAAATTGCTCATAATCCTTCTTGAGAAAGACAATGATTTCCTGCAACAAAAAACCATTTACATAGCTAATATCAAACAACAAACAGGCATGACTGCGACTGCCAACATAAAGAATGTTGCTGTAAAAAACTAGGAAGCTATCAATGAAAAAATTCCAAGCAAAGACTTTTGCGGCATTGCTCACCATGGGTCTTTTCTCTGTCCCCGCAAAGCCCCTTACCCAGGCCCAAGCTGGTTTAATTTCTGCATCAACAGGAGTGGGTGTAGGAATTATAACGGCGGTTCTAGAATATAAACTCATGATGAAATATAAGGTAGACGACGCAGCCTGGATCTTTGCAAGTCTACTTCCGCTGACTACAGCATCAATTGCTTTTGTATCTCTACTTATCCAACTCGAGGCTCACACGCCAAGGGGTAAGCTTGCTAAAATAGCACACGACGTAAAGTCCTTAACCTTTGATCCATTATTGCTTGGTAAATTCGCTTCACCAGAAGCATTCTTGAAATATGTCAGCGAGTCATTTGATAAAAAATGGCCATTGATAGCCGCTCACAATCATCTTGAAGAGATGCTTGTACAGATTTCTGGTATGGACAAAATCCTGCGAACCATTTTTATAAATAATCCTCCAATCCATCACCTACTTGCTAAAGAATGGAAGGATGTATTAAAAAAAAATTTGCGCATTATTCAGGAAATTAAAACACTCATGGGTTATCTTTGCGATCACCCTGATTTTTGCGAGCAGAAAAAGCTTTACGAAGTTGGCCTCAAACAAAAAGCAGGCATGGCTCTTGAGAACCATGCCCAAATCTAATTGATTAAATTATCGATCAAATTTAATTTCAAGCGGCTTTACCGGCGGAGGTGGCGGCGTATTATCATTAGCATTGTGAATAATGCGATGTGGCATTGCAAGATTAATGCCGTTCTCTCTAAAAGTCTTTAAAATCTCTAGACGCAAATTCGCTGCAATTTCGTACTGCTCTTTGACGCGGCGCGCGCTGATAAAAGCTCTAACCATGAAATAGAGCGAACTGTCTTCAAAATTTTCTAGGCGAACAACAATATTGGGGACACGCAGAACAAGCGGATTACTCTGAGCAACACCAAGGAGCAATTTTTTTACAAGTTCAGGATCAGCGGTATGTTCAACCCGCACTTGAACCTCAAATCCCACGGCAAAGCGTCCATGACCCCAGTTGGTGATTTGCTTGGTTATCAAATCTTTATTGGGAACAATCACTGAGCAATTACGACTGGTGATGATAGTTGTTGAACGTGCTGCAATTTTGTGAACAGTGCCCTCAACATTGTCGATCTGGATATAGTTACCAATCTCAATTGGACGTTCAAAAAGAACAAAGAATCCAGCAATAAAGTCGACGACAAAATCTTTCAGTCCAAAACCAATACCAAGAATTAATAGACCACCAACGTACATGATAAAGCTTTCAAGCTTGATGGCGGTAAAGCCAAGCATGATAGCAAGGCCAATAATCGCGTAGTGGAAAATACGGGACGCTGTATTTTGAGCGCCTGGCTCGGTACGCAAAATCTCAAACAGCTTGCTCAGAACAAAGCGGTGCACCAGGGACGATGTCAAAAATCCAGAAGCAATAAAGAGCCCAACCGTCATAAATTGAACAAATCCAAGCGTATTATCAACACCAATTTTGATAACCCATTGCTCAGATAAGGCTCGCCAAATATCGCTTGGTGTGTAATCAAAGCCCCAAATACGAGAGACTAATATAAACGTTGCAAACAAGAGCAGCAGAAATGAGAAGATAACAAAAAATCCGTAGTACGTTTTTGCATGTTCAAATTTGTCCCGAATATCATCTTCATCCTCTTTCATGAATAGAAAGACTGAGTAGGTGCGTACGTAATTATGCGCAAGAAAAAGAGCATAAATAAAAAGGACTGTTGAAGGAACAGCAAATGCCAAAAACCAAGCCAAATTTGAATAGCCAATGTAGGGGTTGGAAATAATCAAAAGACCAATACAAAATGCAATCACAGAATAATAGTGCTTATCAACCTTGCGTTTCAGCCAAATAAAAAACGTATACCGCGTTGGCAGCAGGCGCATAATATCCTCTTTGCTAAAGAAAAGCGCCGCGGTAAGGACAAGAATCAGAGAATAGGCAGCCAAAAGAACAATAGCAAAAATCGATTGCTCATCAAAATAGGTTAAAAAGGCGCGTCTGATAGGAAGGATAATGACCGTTGAATAAAGCAGTGTGGTAACAAGCAGAATAAAGCGATCTTGAAAGTTTTCAGAAAAAACCAAATAACTTAATTTTTCATTAAGCTCTTTAAGCATCTCAAGCAATTGATGAGAGAGATAGACCAAAAGTGGAATAGAAACAATATAAAAAGCAGCAATATAAAATGAAGCTGGTTGATGAGTAAGACCAATAAAGCCATAGCTAAATTTTGAAAGAATATGCAGATAAATAAATAGCCAAGAAAAAACGACGCTAAAATTATCGAGCATAAACTGCGAGCATGAAAGAATAACGCTTAAATAGAAAAACCGCGCCTGAGTGGGCATTGTATTTGCAAGCCACTGCTCAGTTTTATACCGAATAATTTTAAATACCACTCGCGTTCCAAAATAGGAGATAATAAATAGAAGCGCAAGCAACAGTAAAAAAAGATAATCATTAATGATAACATCTCGAACATTTTTAAGTAATGTAATAGGTCCAAGGTGTTCTGGCGTATCCCAAAATAATTTTTTGAAAAAAATCTCAGCTTGCAGAAGCGATTTGGTAAACTCCTCGAAAGATATAGCTTTTGAAGATCGCTTCCAAATACTAATGGTACTGCGTCGGCTATCAAGGTCGCTGATAATAAAATCATACTGATTAATCATTTTTTCTTGGTTACTGATTAAATCAGAATTAATCGATAAATACTGCTCAATCTGATTAATATTCTTACGCAAATTGACATTAGCCTGTTCTATCTGGATAAACACCTGCTTTAAAATATTTGATCGATCTTTAAAAAAATCTTTTTGTTTGCGCTTGAGCTTTGCCTTGTATGCTTTAAGCCCTTCAAATGAGCGATTTCCTTCTGTCAAAAGAGCAAAAGACTTATCTCGTTTGTCTTTAAAATTTTTTAAAAGACCAATCGCTAATTCTTTTTGATTTTTAAAATTAACTAAAAGCGCATCCAAGTGCTCAATATCATTGGGAGAGTTAAGCATGCGCCTTAAATCAACCTCATGATAATGAAGCTCTTTACTGCTGACCATAATGTCTGCCAGGGCCTTTTTTGCCTCAGCAATGCCAAGGGCTTGATCTACTACCGCAAGCTGTGCCGTTAAATTTTTAATAACGGCTTTTACTTGCTGCGTAGAAGCAAAATCCTTTTTCCCTTGAGACTTTAATGAAGCAAGCTGCTCTTGAGCTAAAACAAGATCCTTACTCAAATTCTGTTTTTCTTTTATCTTGGCTTCATTGCTATCGTTAAGCTCTTCTTTGATTAATAGGGCTTTTTGACTTTCTTTCTTCCATTCATTTTTTGCAATCTCAATATCATTGAAATCAAGAATTAGGCGCTTTTCAATGCTCAAAAGCATTGTTTTCAGATCATCCACTCGATATTGAATAAGCTCAATTTCATCATCGTAAAAACGTACTTCAAGATCGAGAACCTCCATAGTCAATCGCGAAAGATCAATTTTTTTATTAAAAGAATTTAGCTCTTCAGCCAAAATATCAGCATCTTGTTCAATGGTATAAAAACTATCAATTCCAGCTGGCTTAAGTGGCTTTTTAGCGTTGGCAACAATTTTATCTCGATCTTTATTTTTTGCTTCCATCTGCTTTTGGAGCGAAGCAAGCCGTTCTTTTTCAGCAAGGCGCTGCGTCTGAGCATGCTCTTTTTTATTCTTAAAAGCCTCATTTTTTACCATCAATTCTGAAATACGAATTTGCGTCTCACGAAATTCTTTCCATGAATAAACAGGCTTGAGACCAGGTTTTTTTGTACTTAAAAAATCAATAATCTCACGAGCAACTTTGAGATTTTTTTCAAGTAACCCCGAACCATTACGTAAAAGCTCTTGAATATTAAGCAGATTCTGTTTTCGATCGCTCAAAAGCGTAATTTTTTTATTGTAATACTCAACAAGGGCCGTTGTTGCTGTTTTTACTTCCTGCTTTACTGAATACATCTCAGCATTAATCTGATTAAGAGAACGCGAAATGTTCTCATTTTCTTCCTGAGCTCGTTTTTTGAATTGCTCTAAATTCTTTTCAAGATCATCCACCTGCTTTTTACGCATCTCAATATTGCTTAAAAACTGTAATGCAAGAGGCTTTGTACCTGGATTAAGCTGCTGAGGAAGATTCATCAGAGCAGCCAACGGAGCGCTCGTTAAAAGCAGAAACAAAAGAGGGATGAGCCGAAAAGTGAGCATGTGAACTCCTACACTATTTGCAAGGTTTATGGAACTTGTTGTATTTTAACGGTTTTAAACGATCTAAAACTTGGATGACTATGAAGGCACGTTTCAGCCCACTTTTTAGCTTCTTTAATAAGCTGTGGACAAACAGCCTCCAGCTGATTCTTGACCAATTCTACTTTTTGTTCGTTCTCAAAGTCAATAGAGTGGTCTGGCAGGTTATCAAACACTTCGCTGAGCTTAAAAATTTTCTCACGCGGCTGAAATCCAAAGAGTATTAAAAGTTTTATAATACTTATTTCGTGCATAACCTCAATATGGGGCTCTATTAATACTTTATAGTTCATCACAATAAAAATTTTTAATAAAAAATTAAAAATTTCAGAACAGACATTGTGAGAAGGAATAAAGAAATAGCAAAGCTCAAGAAGATGATAGAGCCATGTGGTATCTTCAAATGTTGAACTTGGAAACACCGAAAGAATCTCTACCCCTTCAGCATGTATTCGTTGATGGTCTCTTTGACTATAAAAAAAAGAAACAAACATGCCTGGCCAAAGCATTGAACACTGCCTAACTCTTTTCATAGCAACAGTGACTTTTCCCTGAGTACGCGTGACCATACAAAACGTTGTTTTATTGGGAAGGAAGCGTTTAATAACAAATCCAAATTCTTTTTCATTCATACGTAATAGTGCGCCTTGCATTATGATGTACAGACTAGGCTCTGTTGAGTTTTCAAATTATAGCGGTCTTCTTTAAGTCACACCGATTTCACCAAAGATCTAAATCGATGCTTCATATTAAATGATAAAAGTTGTCCTTCTAGGTTCATACGGACTTTAAAGCCCCCCACTATAGGCATTGTAAAGACCAAAGGAGACACCCGCACTGTGCGAAGAGTATATCACAAATGAAGCGTGGGCAAAAATGCTATACCTCTTACCTTCTTGTCACACAATTTTTTAATTATTTTATTGAGAAATAAAAATGTCATCAAAAATATAACCCCTGATAAATATTTAGATTAATGCAAAAACAACTGCTCAATCTGTGTATTTATTCTACAATACATGCTGTTTAAATATGAAATTGAAGAACAACATAACAATGGCAACGAGGGTTTTACGAGCATTAGCAAAGGAGATGGCACTCGAGAAAAGTTACGAATAGTCAAAAGCACTCATTGGTTTTACGAGAGGTGGATAGATGAAAGCAAGAGATTTCAAGATAGTATCGTTATGTCTTCTGGTTGCACTGAACTTATCATATGTCGCCAGGGTAGTTCCTGGGTTTGCGGCCGGGACATTATTGGCCGTCATGGAAGAGGATGGTCCTTCATGGATACCGATCGAGCAGGTAGAGGCAGGAGACAGATTATTGTCTTCGGACTGTGACTTCGAACTGATTACGGTCAGGGTTACGGCAGTATTTGAATACTCTGTAGTAGAAAGTTTTCTGTCGGAAATACACCTTACTCGTGACCGTTACGCGAAAAGAGTTATGGTAACGACGCAAGATCAGTTATTCCTCAAATATAATGAATACGACAGAGATGAGTGGATCGCTGCACAGTATTTAAATGATGGACATTATTCAAAGTGGAAACGGGATTCAATCCTTGGCCCTCGAGGTACCCCATTCCCTGTTACTACTCACACAGGTCGTGAGGCTGACTTACCCGTTTTCTATATAGAAGTATCAGCTCCCTATACATTTATCGTATCAGATAGTTCATTCTCAAATCGGCCGCTTTATATGGGTAAGCATCCAGATCGTCATCTTGGAGTACTGGCTCACAATGGTATCCCTGAGAATATTGCGCCATATGTTCCTGAATTTATTGAGTGCCTATGTAATTTACCTTACATGCCGCCTCTGGAGAACAACCAGACGCGTATAGCCCTAAAAGTGGTTGAAGATGTTGCAACTCCGGTCATACAAATGGTTGTTGATACTGCCAAGATGGCAGAAACACCTGTTGGCAAGACAATATTGGAAGCAGGGGCTCTGGGGGTATCGGCAGCAGTTGTAGGAGCTGTTGCAGTTGCTGCATCAAATACGTTCAATAACAATAATAATCCAAATATGATCAACCTTGGTGAGCTTGAGCGAACAAACCAGCAGCAGGTTTATGACTTAGTACGGCAATCATCATCGACACTCAGTTCGGATGCAAGGAATGCTCAATCTGCTGGTGCAGCTATCTATAATTATGAACGATCAAAGCATGAGCAACAGATCTTACATGAAAAATATAACAATGGTGGCTGTGAGTACGACCTGCCCAATTATGGATTCGATGTCGTCATTATTGATGGCAGAGCATACCCTCAGAAAAGTGGCGTTATGAAGGTACGCGACAGATTCTGTTCTTATCAAGAAGCCCTTGCACTCCAGGCTGCCTGTGAGAAAGAAATCCAAGAAGAAGAAAGGACCTGGGGAAGAGATAACTATATTCTGGGACACCACACGCCAAATAAGGTAAAACGGGAACGAGAAGAGCGTAAAATACAAAAAAGAGAACGTGATGAGGCAATGCGGCAATATATAAACGATAGAATGCGATCCGGTGATTATGATGTGGAAAAGATCGCCCGGGACATAAATAACGGTAATTATAAAAACAGTATAACCGTTCCTAATATCACCAATACTTATGCAGAGATTTCAAGTAGCATCATTGAAACACGGGGAATGGATACAGGTTATACAGCCAATATTGGTATTACGCCCATTATTCAATCAACTCAGTATGTCGAGCCCAAATCTATCAATTACAAAAAGTCTCATTCACTGGCTAAAAAAGAAATTAGAAGCAAAACTAAAAACAACAACAACAGCACCATCATCGAAACAACGGCAACTGATGGCATAGAATTCATTCCTGTTCATGAAAAAGATCCAGCTGACAATATCCACAGCACGCCAATTATTGAACACCATCCGGCCTATGATATCCTCGTTCACCCTATTCATGAATTCGATCCATCAGATAACATACTGAGCACGCCTATTCCCGATCCGCAGCTCCCAGATGTTTGTGGCATACCAATTCTTGAGCAGGATAATAAAGACATCTACAATACAAAGCGCGGCTCAGAGCCTTCGGAGAAAAAAGAACGAAAAGAAAATACGATGTCATCTCAAGAGTTTAGCAAAAAATATAAAGATCGATATATAAAAACAGGTCCTGATACCTGGCAATCCGTCGACAAGAAAAGTGGATTTCTTGATGGAAAAGCTAAATATTTACAAAAAGATAGACTACATAATGAATATGAAGCGTTTAGTAAAGGCAGCGGACGTAAAGATCGTATACATCTTGGAGCTATAGATCCCGAGACGGGAGAACTCTGTAGTGATCCGGTTCCTGGTCGAGAAATGAGAGGCATATAAAACGAAAGCAAAAGAATAATGAAAACATATTGCTGTAGAACCTTAACATATTGTATTAACGATCCACGGATTCCAGTTAACTATGATCCTAGCCGTAGAAGATACTTCATCGATGGAGGAGAAACAGGAACTTATACTATGAATGTATGCTTTTGGTGTGATTATAAATTCCCCAAAAATTTATCTGAGGAATTTTGCAATATCTTCTACAACGAATTAAAACTTGAAGATGATGATGAAGACAAACTTCCAGAAGAATTCAAGTCTGATGAGTGGTGGAAAAAACGCGGTCTATAGCTTGGTTCCAAGCCAACGACTTTGAAGCTAACGAGCCCTCTCAAACAGAGGGCTCTGCGATTTTTTGAATGGCAAAATTTTAGAAGAGCTTATTGGGGTCTACATGTCGTGGAGAGACTTAGACATAGGAGGAGAAGTACTTCTTTGGCAAGAAAGCAATATGACTAAAAAAAACGTTTTAGTCTCAATGTCACTTTGTATCGATGCCAGTAGAAAGACGCTTATTCATGAAAGTGGCCTAGAGATTACTGATGTTAGTTGGTATCTAACTAGGCTTCTACCAGCCTTTAACCAGAGCGACACCTATGTTGAATACTACGTTTATGACGAACACATTTAAAACATACGCCAAAGGCGCAAGTTCAAAAGAAAAAATATAGATGTAATGCTAATAAGGGTTTGCTCCTGAAGACGAAAATTATTAGATTCTAAAACTTGTAAAATAGGCCTCAATAACTGGGGCCTATTTTTGAGAGTCATAACAAAAAATCCATGCGTACAATAAACATTCAAAAAGTCTGACCTCAAAGATTGTAGATTTATGTCCAAAGTATATCTTAGCCACAAATAGCTCGAATACCGATTTTACAAGCACCAGAGATGTAGAGCCTTGGCCTAATGAATTGCATTCACTGGCTGAACAAGAAATTAAAAGCAAAGCCAAAAATAACAACAACAGCACGATCATCGAAACAACGGCAGATGATGGCATAGAATTCATTCCTGTTCATGAAAAAGATCCAGCTGACAATATCCACAGCACGCCAATTATTGAACACCATCCGGCCTATGATATCCTCGTTCACCCTATTCATGAATTCGATCCATCAGATAACATACTGAGCACGCCTATTCCCGATCCGCAGCTCCCAGATGTTTGTGGCATACCAATTCTTGAACCACACCTTACAGAACTTAGTTATAATACTAAAGAAGAGTGTGGCTGGAGTATGCCAGGAACAGATGGGTACATTAATGGTCGTCATTATTCAAAGCATGCTCTTATAAGAATGGCCCCTCGTACGCCCCTCACACAAGCAAGAGTACAAGAGTTAGCTAGAAATGATCCTAAAGTTAAAAATGATGAAGATTACCTCAAATATATTGATATCAGGGGAGTCCCTCCCATGGTTGTTGAGGATATTATACAAAATGGAAAAAGATTCAAAGGTAAAGAGGCCGATACTATACACTTTACCAATGGAGAATTCACTATTATTGTTGGTGAAACATCCGGAAAAGTTGTCACTGTAAAAGTAGCATCGAAAGAAGATCGCGAGAATTTATGATTTATAATAAATATGATTTACTAGAGCTATTTGAAAGTTTCCCAGAATTTCTCGTTGATGAAATAACGGGGATATCTACATATACTCGTCAAGATATGTATGGTTTCACATTTCGAATGTTTTTAGATGTGCATGAAGGACATTGTGTTCTTACTCTTTTATACAAAGACTTTGAATATCCCATATTTAGGGGTGAATACCGAGATGTGAAAAGTATAACTTGCAAAGAAAATAGGCTTATTATCCATCAGTATGACAAGCTCGAGGATACTGTAGTCCATTTTAAGCCGACTTATGGAATAATGACTGAAGCACATATCCCTTTATAGGATAATTCTGAGTCAACGAATTTGAAGCTTAGAGCCCTCTATTATGGAGGGCTCTAAATCTTTTTAGATTAGAAGCAAAGCTAAAAACAGCACCATCATCGAAAAAACGGCAACTGATAGCATAGAATTCATTCCAATTCATCTGAATGGAGAAAGAAACGCGGCCTGTCGCTTAATCTCAATCAGCCAATCTGAATATCTAGAGCCCTCAAAACAAGAGAGCTCTAGATATTGTTGAGCTGCAAAATTTTGTTAGAGATAAATTGCCTCAAAACAGACCCCCATTTTACTCATAAAGCCCTGTTTTGTAATTTTTATACAACAGCCAGCATTGGCGACATTACAGTCTTTTTATAAAAATATTGACACATTGAATTAATTTTTAGTGAACTGATGGTAGCAACAAAGCGTTAACTATTATTATTACCAAAGGGGGATTTTATGTTGTCAAAAAATATAAAAATGGTCGTGTATTGTCTTTTAATAGCTTCGCAAGCATCTGCTTTTCATATCGATAGCATCGAAGGGGTAGAAACACTCAAACACCAGAGTTCACGGACGCAGCTTGATGTAAAAAACTTTTTTTATCATACCAATCATGGATTTGATGGGGTTGAAGTAGTAACTGACCCCGTTGACCTTTTGCATGCGGTCAAAGATACGCTGCATTATATGAAAATAAATAAAGACCTCCATCGTTGTGTTATTGACCCTGAAAGCTTTAAAATGGTGCTTCCCGTTCAAAACATGCAAAGAACTCTTGAGTTTGTTGCAAAAGTAATTGAAGAAGATATGCCCAGCGGCAATTTTAGAATTTTTAATTCAGATTTTTTAGCATCAAATTTTAATGTAATTAAATGGAAGGCTGACGAAACAAGCGCAAAGAAAAATACCATGTGGCTACCCGGAGACGGCCGCCTACGACTAACAAATTATGCAGTGTTTAGAGTTAACGGAAGTTACAAAAAAACCAAAACGTATAATTGTGCTCTCTACAGCCTTCTTGATGACTCTATTCAAAAGAAATACACCAAACATCAGGCTATCGCAGGTGCTTTTGAGCAACCAGAGATCAAATCAAAAGTAAAACCTTTAGTTTGGCTGACACGAGATGGGCTTGAAGAAGCAATTATGCAAGGGACGATTTTAGTTAATCTGCCAGACGGCAAAGTTAAAGTTTTTAACGTTGATAAAAATAATGGTATTGGATACGACAAGAAATTGGGTGGCATGAAAGAACAAAAGCGCTACTGGTTTTTTAGACAAGTTGCAACGCCTGCAAAATCACAAGTTGCTCTGCAAGATCGAATGACAAGAAGGAAGAATGTCATTTTTGCAGGAGATATCTTTCACATTGGTCTTGGCAAGCTTGTTGCCATTGAATATATAAGCCCAGTGAATAAGAAAAAAGAGATGCGAATTGGCGTTCTTGCTGACACTGGAGGGGCCTTTACCAATAACTTATATCAACTTGACCTTTTTGCCGGTCTTTTTAAGCACCGCGAAGAGCTTAAGGGACACCTTGCTCAGATGCCAAGCTACATGAATGCATTCATCCTGTATAAGCCATAACAGAGGAAAGAAATGAAGCTCTATGGATTCGCTTTAATATTAATTCTTGCAAGCAGCAACCCTTCAAGCTACTGCAATTCATTTAAATTTACCCTGGGAGACCATGAATTTGAGGCTAATTTGCAGAAAAACGCCACAGCATCTACCAATGCCATTATTCAATCGATACGCAAAGAATTAGCCGCTTACTTACATTTATCAGAAAATTACTTCAAACCTGAGGTTGTCGATTTTGAAATTTTCGATTTTAACAAAGGAATATTCATTGACGATCAAAATAGTATAGTTAGGATTGAGGCTCTATTATCTATCGATGAAGAAATAGAAAATGAGGGAAAAGAGCAACGCCTGGGATTGGCTATTAACAATAAAAAACTTAATACCATCATTGCCGGATTGATATTGCTTAAAGACGCTTTTTTAGAAGAGTGGTTTAGATTTTCTCAACAAGCTATTTTACCTGAATGGATTCAATTAGCTCAGACGCGCTTTGATGAAACTGCTTATTTTACCAGAAACATAGAAGACGGAGCCGATAAATTCTGCTCTATGCTGAACAATAGATGTAACATAAAATTGAACGTGCTGTTTATAAGAGAAAAACACTGAGTTAAATAACTCCATAACAATAAATCATCAAAAGAATATAACAAAAAAAGCCCCTGAGTCTTGTTAGTAAGACTCAGGGGCTTTTTTTTAAAAACTAGATTGTCGCAAGAAGCAGTGAGATAACCGACATAAGCTTAATCAAAATATTAAGCGAAGGTCCTGATGTATCTTTGAATGGATCACCAACGGTGTCACCAACCACAGCAGCTTTATGCGCAGGAGATCCTTTACCTCCAAAATTGCCAGCTTCGATATATTTCTTGGCATTGTCCCATGCTCCACCTGCGTTTGCCATCGTAAGAGCTAACAGAACACCTGACAATGTTGCTCCTGCAAGAAAGCCACCAAGAGCAATGTTGCCTTGAGCGCCAAAAGCATATTTAATCAAAACCGGAGCTGCAATGGTAATTACACCTGGCAGAACCATTTCAATAAGAGCAGCATTGGTACTGATTGCAATACAGCGTTCATAATCAGGCTCCGCTGTACCTTCAAGAAGACCCTTGATCTCTTTGAATTGACGGCGAACTTCTATAACCATTTTCCATGCAGCTTTACCAACTGACTTCATGGTAAATGATGACAACATGAAAGGAAGAGTTCCACCAATAAAAAGACCAGTTATAACAACAGGGTCAAGCAATGAAAGGTTAGGAATTTTTGCTTCTAAACAGAAAGCATTAAACATCGCAAGCGATGCAAGTACAGCTGAACCAATTGCAAAGCCTTTGCCAAGAGCTGCTGTCATATTGCCAAGAGCATCAAGCTTATCGGTAATTTTACGAACCTCAGGACCAAATCCTGACATTTCCGAAATACCACCAGCATTGTCCGCAATAGGGCCATAAGCGTCAACGGTCATGGTAATGCCGACGGTTGAAAGCATTGCAACAGCGGCAAGAGCTACGCCAAAAAGACCGCCAAAAAATTGATGCGCAATGAACACAATTATCGCAATTGAGCAAACAGGAAGAACAATTGACTCAAAGCCAATTGACAAGCCGTAGATAAGATTTGTTCCAGCACCAGAACTTGATGTTTCAGCAAGTTTTCTGATAGGAGCACCACTGGTATAATGATCAGTTACAAGGCCAATAATAACACCGGCTAGCGCACCAAGAACAATTGAACCAAACAAGTTCATTGCCATGTCCATCCAAGCAAGGTAGGCATAAGAACCACCTATAAAGAACAAAATAGCAACGTATGTCCCCTTGTGAAGCATAGCTCCAAGGTCGCATCTAAAAAGAAAAATTGAGAAAAAACCAATAATCGAAGCCAATAAACCAATAGCACAAAGAGCTATTGGAAGTGCAATGTAATCAACTTGACCAGGAAAAATATTGATAGCAAGAGCCATCGCACCAATGGTTGAGCCAACATATGACTCATAAATGTCAGCACCCATACCAGCGGTATCACCAACACAATCTCCAACGTTATCAGCAATAACGGCTGGATTTCGAGGATCATCTTCTGGTATGCCCATTTCTACCTTACCAACTAGGTCAGCTCCAACGTCTGCAGCTTTGGTATAAATACCGCCACCCACACGAGCAAAAAGAGCAATAGAACTTGCGCCAAGACCAAAGCAGGTCAAAATCTGAACAAAGTTATACTGAACACCCTCGGCAAACAGGTAAAACAGAACGCCAAGACCAAAAAGACCAATGGTTGCTACCATAAAACCCATTACAGATCCACCGATCAGTGCTGTGAAAAATGCAGATCGTTCGCCGCTATCACGAGCCGCAATGGTAGTTGCTTCGTTTGCTCGGGTTGCAGCTTTCATACCGATATAGCCAGCAAGCATTGATGAAAGAGCACCAAAAGAATAAGCAACTGCAGCAACGATGTTAAAAACAAACGTCAAGATGGCAAAAGCGATAAGAATTACAACCCCAAGCACTGAATACTCTTTGTGCAAAAAGGTCATAGCCCCGTTTCTAATCAACTGAGCAATGTGAGCGGATCGGGCATTGGTATTCTTAAACCTGACCACACGGGCAAACAAAGCCGCGGTGAGAGAAAGACCGAGAATTGATATTCCGGTAAAAAATGCTAAATAAGAAGCGAGGTCCATAGATCTCCTAGAATGTGACGTTTCATCGATTTTAACTATAAAAACAACAGCATAATTTTAGAAGCTCAGATGCCATTTGTAAAGATCAGCGCTTTTAAATGAGCAAATATGATATTTTTGCCCCCTACCCTCACTAGTCAGTCGCTCAAATAACGGGGGGGGTGTTTGTTAAAAAAACCCTTTATAATTGACTTTTTTAGCTGCCTTTCTATCATAATTCACCATTTATTCCGTTTTCAACTAAGGTATTTTGATGCTAAAAAAAATTTTGAGTGTATTGCTTGCATGCGGGGTTATAGGACATAGTCCTGCAGTGCCCATTATCGCTAACCAAGAATTTGCAGTAGTTGCAAAAAAATTAAAGGCTAAAAAGGATAGAGAAAGAAAGATCTCTTTTGTTGTTGGCGTTGGGACAGGCATTGCTCTTGTTCTACTGAGCAGCGGTGCTGTTTATCTTTATGCTGTTCACAAAGAGCAAGAAGCTGAGAAAAAACGAGTCTTCGATGAACAGATGAAAGTATTAGATGAAGAAGCCCAACGGGAGCTTGAGGAACAAGAAGAAAAAAAACGACTGGACGATCGTCTGGACGATGAAAAAATTAAAGAAGATCACAAACAAAAAGAAAATGAAGCAAAACTAGACAAAGAAAAAGAAGAGGCTTTGCTAAGGCAACAAGAAGAAGATAAACGCAAAGCAGCTGAAGAAAACCAGAAAGAGCAAGCAAAAAGAAAGTATGAAAATCAAGCCCGTATAAACAATCTACAGCAAGAAATCACTGAGATAGAGAAAAGTATTAAACTCTATGAGCAAGAAATAGGTGCGACTTGTGCAAAATTAAAAGAAATCCAGGCAGCACAAACAGAGTTTATGGAAAAGACCGATAATGATTTAGAGGCTGCTTACTTGAAAGCCATGGACGCTCATCGTTTAAATTATAGTAATTATTACTTATATGAGAATAGATTCAAATACGAGCAGGCAAAAAAAATCAGTGAACAGCAAAAAGCCTTACGGTCATATAGAATCCTTAGAAAAGATGAAGATTTATCCATTTTAAACCTCCGCGACCAACAAGTTCTGCAGGACTTTGCTAAGAAAGAGCAAGAATTAACTATCCGACGCAAGCTGCTCTACGACAAGCAGAACGACTTGATAAGAAATCAATATAAATTAGAAAAAGAAATTGAAGATTTAGAAAGAATTTAAATGTATGAAAAAGAGATTTTTGTGCTTCCTGCTTTTACTTAATTTTGCAACTCACGCCGCAGAAAATTCTGTTACGCATGAGCAAGCAGTTTCGACGCCAGTTAAAAATATTTCTAAACGCGGTAAAGGACGTGGTGTTTCTGATAAAACTATTTGTTTTGCTCTGGGCGTTGGGGTTGGAGCTATCGCTGTAGCTCTAAGTAGCGGTGCTTTGTATTGGTATGCAACTTATGAAGAAGAGGTCAAAGCTCATGAGAAAAATAAAATAAAGAATGAGCAACAAAAGCTAAACCCAAATAAGGATTACTCATCCTCGCCTCCCCGAAAAAAGAAGAATAATAATCAAAAGAAGGTCACCTATTCAGTCGAAGAAGAGATGCGACGATCGACTGAAGCACAGCTTGCCAAAAAGTTCAAACCCCAGATAGAATATATAATCACCCAAACGCAGCAATTTGAAAACCAAAACCCAGATGCCAATAGCATCATCGCCAAATACAGCGAAATGTTGGATACTTTTAAAGATGAATACTGCCAAGATACAATAGACAAGCTCTTCCAAGATATTATCTGCAGAAAGAGCATAGAAAAAAAAGCTATTACATACGCCATACCATCAAATCACGCTGCAAGAATTGATAAGGCGCTAGGAGCTTATGAGATGTTAACCAGCTAAAGCCTGCATCCCCTTTTTTGAATGCAAAAAAATACATGGTAGAACATTTTTCTCTTTCAAAACAAAATCATAAAAATTAGGAACTACACATGCTGAACACCCCATTTCGCTATAAAAACCTATCTTCTGCTAACTTTCCTAACACGTCGCCAGCCCAACAACTAATTTTTTATCAGCTCATTGCTGGTATTTTTTTCATATGCTCGCAAATTATCATCCCATTACCATTTAACCTTGTACCCCTTAGCCTTCAACCATTACCACTACTAATTGCCGCAATCTTGCTCGGCAAACATGCCGTTTATGGCTACGGACTCTATCTCATGGAAGGTGGCTGTGGATTGCCTATTTTTTCTGGGATGCAGGGAGGCTTGACTCGCCTACTAGGACCCACCGGAGGCTATCTGATTGGGTTTGGGGTAGCGATGGTATTTTTGACTCTGGTTAAAAAGAAAGCAGGCCGAACCATGACCGGCTCGTTTGTGGCTCTAATGCTTGCTGGATGTATATATTTTTCCTGCGGACTTGCGCAGCTGGCATTTTTTGTTCCAAACAACGCGCTTCTTGCATCAGGATTATACCCTTTTATCATCGGCGATTTTTGCAAACTCATTATAGCCATGGTATTTTTGAAAAAACATTCAAAAATCTAACCAAAGGCTCGTATGAAAAAAATTAGCCCAATAATTGCAACTTTGATTTGCATCAACACAATGATCGCCGCAGGCCTTTTTATTAACCCGCGGCCGCTCACTTTAATGGCTGGACCATTGGGCTTTATGGGGTACGTCCTTTCAGTAATTGTTCTGATTCCTCTAATTTTAAGCATCGCGCAGCTTGCTCGTCTACACCCAGTTTCAGGCGGCTTGTATGTTTTTTCTAAAACGTACCTGGGGCCATGGATGGGATTTTTGAGTGGCTGGAGCTATTTTATCGGCAAAACAACCTCTGTAGCAGTCCTCATTCATAAGTTTGTTTTGTTCTTCAAGCCATACATCCCAATACTTGCAGACATTTCAACGCTTGGCTGTGATTTTGCGATGATTTTTTTACTCATTGGTCTGAATATTATTGGCATGCATGTTGGTGGCAACGTGCAATATTTTTTTACCATGCTTAAAGCTATTCCTATCTTAACAGTTTGTAGTATTAGCTTATTTTATTTTACCCCTGCACATTTTCAGATTACAGCACAAGATATTGGCAACTCGTTTTTAGCTATTCCCATCAGCGTGTTTGCGTTGCTTGGATTTGAAATTATCTGTGCAATTGGCCACCTGATCAAAGATTCTGACAAAAATATCAAGCGCGTTATTATCACAGCTTTTTTAACAGTAGCAACGGTTGATATTGTGTTTCAATTTTTACTTTTTGGGGCCATGGGACAAGAACTTGGTATACTAAACCAACCAGTATTTGCACTAATTCACCGTATTTTTCCATCTTTCCCCTTACTTGCACACCTTGTTAATAGCTTTGTCTTTGCAGCAATTTTAGGAGCCTGTTTTTCAATTTTAACCAGCAATTGTTGGAACCTGTTCACTCTTGCTCAAAACGGCCATCTTCCAGGAGCTTCAATTCTAACATCACTGACAAAAACAAATGTCCCTTGGGTAAGCTCGATGATTCAGGGAGTAATTGCGTGCCTTATTCTTGCCGCAACACATGATCAAATTCCGCTTCAAAACATGGCTGTCCTTGCGCAAATAGTATCTTTTTTACTTAGCACCATTGCTGCGGTTTATGCAGCAAAAAAACTCCAAGGAGTTCAATTTTCGATATGGATCCCTTTACTTGGTATTGGCAGTTGTCTCTACATCATGACACTGTGCCTTACCAATCTTTTAGGTTCGGGACTTTCGTTTTCATTCATAGCTATTTTTGCTGCTGGAATTGCATTGGCGATTGGTAAATCGATAAAAAGTGCTACACAATAAGGAAAAATCTATTATGACTACTTTTAGCTGTGAAATCTCTCCAGGAATTGCCCGCATATCAACACCCTTCAAGGGTGTCTTACTTGACGCCTACGGAGTTTTTTGGGGAGGCAATGAATGCGGTGTTTTGCCGGGTACAAAAGAAGCCATGGAACAACTTGTTTCAAATGGTAAAATTGTTGGCATTTTATCAAATTCTACTCAGCTTGCTTCTAAAGAAATAAATAAATTACATTTAAACGGACTTATTCAAGGTCAACACTTTCATTTTCTAGTTACTTCAGGAGAAGTAGCTCGGCATATTTTTCTTAATGAAACATTGCCCTTTCCAACCCCTAACAAAAAATTTTGGTTGTTTGGAGGAGCACATCCCCGATATGCTTCGCATGAGGCAATTTTTCAAGATACCCTGTACAGCGAAACATCCGATATTGATCATGCGGATTTTATTTATATTTCGATTCCTCATATTAAAGGTGAAGATCAAATTGATCCGGAGATGTTTCGACAAGAGATTGAAAATTTGAAAGCGAAAAATTTACCTATGATTTGTCCTAACCCTGATCAATTTGCTCATGAAGGAAAACCGTCAAGAGCTGTTGTCAGACAGGGCAGCATAGCCTTGATGTATGAAAAAATGGGCGGCCACGTATTTTATATAGGAAAACCTCACAACAAGGCCTACGCATTAGCTATGAATTATTTTGAGAAATATGGCTGCACCAACCCATTAGAAATTTTAATGGTTGGCGACACACCAGAAACTGATATTCGAGGCGCTCGTCTTTTTGGCATGCCGTCTGCTCTTATTACTCAAACAGGAATGATGGCTGACAGAATAAATAACAGCGGACTAGAAATAGCAGTAAAAAAACTTCTGCCTCATGATTCCCCAGATTTTCTTATTGAACGGTTAATATATGACCTTTAATCTTCATCCTAGCCTTGCAAAAAAAATCTTCATTACAGACTTCCCTCTTTGTCGCATACTCTTGGAGGATAACAAACATTATCCTTGGCTATTTCTTGTTCCTCGGCGGCAAGGCGTTGCTCGTATCATGGATTTGTCTGAGTCTGATCAATTGCAATTAATCAAAGAGCTGAATTATGTCCAAAAAATTATGTGGCAAGAATTTAAACCCACTCAATTAAATGTTGCAGCAATTGGAAATAAAACACCGCAATTGCACATTCATGTAATTAGTAGAAACATAAACGACCCATCCTGGCCTGAAACCGTATGGGATAAAGCAACTCGTTCACCATATGAAGAAAGCATAAAAGACTCAATAATAAGCAGACTAAAATCTTTATTATCTACCATGTCGTTGAGTGGTGAAGAAAGCCCTCTTTGAAAAACTAACTCACTAACTGATAGAGCATTTCGATTTTTTAGACGAAGCTTCTACTTTGCTGCTTACTTCCTTTCTAAAAGTAAGCAGCTTTTTTCTTGCTCTAGGATTATCCTCTAAAATCTCATCAATCACAGCATTAAGAGAAGTCTCTGTTTGTTGTAATGCTAAGTTTACCGTGGATGTAGATCCTTGATACTGTTCTTGATAGACAGCAAGCCACTGGTATTTACTCTTCTCTAAAGCTTGAGGGGCAAGTTCTTGCTCAGCCCACTCTTTAATAATTCCTGTGGAACCTACAAAGCTTTCCAGCTGCCACTTTGCAAATAATGTCTGCAACTCTTTTTTATTTGGCATTTTAACCAAACACTCCCCGCAGCAAAGCTGGTAAAAACCCACAATTAAAAATAGTTTTAATAAAAATCTTCGAAACATAAAACACCGATTATTGTCTTACAATTTTTTTATAATGAGCGGTTGCGCCATCTCCTGAGGGATAACAAGTCTCAAGTGCTCCAGAATGGTTGGGGCAACATTACACAGGCCAAGATTATCCGTTTGCTCAATTTTCATTCCTTGCGTTGTATTGCTTGCAATCACTAAAGGGACCGGGTTTGTAGTATGAGCTGTTCTAGGCTGACCTGTTTGCACATCAATTTTTTCTTCCGCATTACCATGATCCGAAGTAATAAATAATGTGCCTTGCCGCTTGATAACAAATTCATCAAAAAGTATGCCTAACTGCTGATCTAAAACTTCGCATGCTTTAACCGTTGCCTCAAAATTACCCGAGTGACCAACCATGTCGGCATTGGCGTAGTTAATGAGATAAAAGTTAGCCGGATCATCGATAAGTGATTTTTTAACTGAGTCAGTAATTTGCCGGGCAGACATTTGGGGAAAATCCACATACGTTGCTGCTTTGATTGAAGGAATAAGCACTCGTATTTCATGAGGCAATGTAACATTGCGCATGCCGCGAAAAAAATAGGTAACATGTGCGTATTTTTCTGTTTCAGCAATAATAAAGACCTTCATATAGTCTCGAGCCTGTAATGCAATTTCATCAAGCAGCGTATTTTCAATAATCTGATCTTCAAAGATTACGTCACAATCTCGTTTTAAAAAAAATTTATCGTAGCGCGTTGTTGTCATAAAAAAATTTAGCTTGGACCTTTGAAGCGGCACCTGAAACTGTGAAAAATTCTGATCCAAAAAAGCATGCGTCAGTTGCTGTGCCCTATCAGGACGAAAGTTAAAAAAAATTACCCCATCACCTTCCTTAATAGCCCCCTCTGCTTGCAACAGTGTCGGCGGAATAAATTCATCAAAGATAGCTTGGGCATAATTTTCATCTAATATTTTTTGCCAATCAAGATTTACTAGACCACTATTTTCACAAAGAACTTGATAAGAAGCCTGCGTTCTTTCCCAGTTATGATCACGGTCCATAGCGTAAAAACGGCCATGGATACTCGCAACTAGCCCAACCCCTACCCGAGCACAGAATTGCTCAATACGCTCCAAATAAGTTGCTGCCGATTGCGGCAAAACGTCCCTTCCATCCAAAAATGCATGGATAAAAATTTGCTTAATATCGTGCCTCTGTGCACTCAAAATAAGAGCCTCTAGATCTTCGATATGGCTATGCACACCCCCATCAGACAAAAGCCCCATCAGGTGGAGCCGCCCTTTTGCCCTATTTAGTTGCACAAACCTCTTGTGAAGCAGCGGATGGAACTCAAATGACTTGTCTTTTATGGAGTCGTGAAATTGCTTCAAAATAGAAGGGATAATGCGCCCAGCGCCCAAAGTTAGATGACCAACTTCTGAATTACCAATACAACCAGGCAACAACCCCACCGCTTTGCCGGAAGCTGCAAGCTGAATACACGGATATCGATCACAAAGCATCTTCCAATTGGCCATTTGCGCAGCCATAACGGCATTACCCTTAACTTCTTTACTTATGCCAAAGCCATCTAAAATGACCAGGGCTGTAGGGGGGGTGGATTGATGATCGTTCATGTGCTATCCTGTTCATAGAAAATGGCCCGGGGGTAGTCAGAATTCTTTTAAAACTGTACTGAATTTTTTATGATAAGGTAAAGCCTTTGATCAAAAGCTTTATTGATTCTTTAGATAAGGAGTTTGCCGTGTTTAAACGCTACACAGCTCTAGTATTTTTTGTTTTTTGTGGATTTTTATCATCACTACAAGCTGACACCTGTTGCGATGATACCAAACAATATGAGATTTCGAGCTTGTCTAATACCAGTTCTACTGATGGTAATGATTCAATCGATGACTTTGAAAATGAATGGATGAGTCTTGCTGAAGAAGGGTCTTTAAATCTGGACGATATCGAAAAGTTTGAAGCTAAGCACGGCAAGGCAGAACTTCCGTGGCGAGTGTATCTATCGTTTGCAAAAATTAAGGCAGCTGAATTAGCAAATACCGCGTATGACCACGTTATTGATTATAAAAAAGCTTATATTGCAGGGGCTTCGATAGCTTCTGTTGCAATTCTTGCAGCTCTTGCTTGCAAATATTCATAATTGCATCGACATGAAGAATCAAGAATCAAAGCATATTTTTGCAATTCACGTTAAATCAAATCTCGCTGATGCCGTTAAAGATAATATTTTGGAATTACGAGATATTGATTTAAGAATGCGCGTAATAACTATTTTGCGACTCGAAAAAAATGAACCCTTGATCTTGTTTGACCATTCAAGCTGGATTCGAATTCTTATAGCCCCCCAAACGTTTGAACAAAAAAAAGCACTTATCGGCATTGTGGTGGAACAAGCTTTACACAATAAGCTTACCTGCGAAATCACCCTTGCAGTTGGACTAACAAAGAAAGAAGCTTTTGAAGAAATTGCTTATTTTGCTGCTCAAATGGGAGCCTCGCGCTTGGTGCCTCTGCTAACCGAAAAAACACACCGACGATGGGGCGGTGAAAAAGAAATTGCACGAATGCAAAACATCATGATTGCAGCAGCAGAACAATCAAAACAATTTGTACTACCAAAAATTGAAGAGCCTATTTCTTTTTTACAATTTACTGAACAGATGGCTACTAAGACAAATTTTTATTTTGATATTCACGGCAAACCCTTGCTCGAAGCACTTCAAGGAATTGCTGCTCAAAAAAATAAAACTATGACTCTTCTTTTTGGTCCTGAAGGTGGATTTTCTCCGGCAGAGACAAAATTTCTTGAAACACAATCATGCCAGCGCATTACACTAACGTCATCTATCTTGCGCACCCAGGAAGCTGTTGCAGTAGGCCTTGGTAGCATTAGCAGCGTTACGAATCATAAAACTATTTCTTGACTGCAAAAAGCTGAGACTTCAGATAGTTTGGAATAATTTTTTGTGACATATTTTCTTGCTTAGAAAAATCGGAAAACCCGCATAATCCAAGAAAAGAAGCAGAAGTATGAGATGTTGGCACTTGCTCAAACAGCGCTGAATTTGCCATTTTTTCTTTGATAAGATCGGCATGTAAAATTGCGCCATTACCTGTTACCAAAATAGAGTTATGAGCGCCTATCTTAAGAATATCTTGAAGAAGGTCTTCAATATTTGAACAACCGTAAAAAATTCGCTTGCCTAAGCAGGGTCGATTATCTGCGTAGTTAATTTCAGCAACAAGCGCGTACACATCTTTGCTGTAGGCGTTGAGCAGCGCCGCAACATACGTTGGGCGAGCATCTTTTATTATATCGGAACTCAGAACCTGCTGCGAAAGCATTTCAAGACCATCAAGACCAATAAGCGGAGTATGTGTTGCAAAAGCAATCCCATTAAGTGTAGTGATTGTGACACGTAATGTTGTAAAAGCTCCAGGCCCCTTGTCTGTGACTATGAATGCAAGGTCAGCAAGAGAGAGATTATTTTTTTTTAGAAGAGTGCTAATGAGAGGAATAAGGTGAGAGCTTGCCTTGGCCCCATATTCAACAACCTGCTCTACACAGGTGCCATCTTGAAAAAGCGCAATTTCTACAGGCCCAAAGCTCCCTTGAATTGCAAGAAACGAAATACTCATAAAAATTAATCAAAATCCTTTTTCAACTTTTGTCGTTTATAAAATAGACTAAATGCATCATCGTTTATGGTCTTTTCTCTTTTTTCAATGATTTTGCCACAGTTGAGACATTTCCACCCCTCAAAATTAATGAAGTGGTCAAAAAAAGACTGCATGACCATTAATCCCTGGCACTTTGGACACTTCATAAGTTCTCCTTCTCTGCCTTTTTACGGTCACTTCAATTTTTTAAAGACTCTCTCCCTGTATACCATCTTAAATGGTTTTACAGAAGTTGTAAAAAATTCATTCATAATAGGAAGAAAGCATGGTTTTAGTTGGCTACTCTGACCAAAAGTTCTTGCTCAAGGCTCTCTTTTAATTGAGACGTTATTTTTTTTGATAAGCGATCTCTTTTTTGGCTGAGTTCAACTTCCTGATTTAATAGGCCAACCCTTTCTTTATCGAGAGACTTTTTTTGAGTTTCAAGTTTTTGTTCTCTTTTTTCAATAGAACGACTTTTTTCATCTAGTATAGCATGCTGCTCAAGTTCATCTTTAAGGGCATTGCGACGTGCCTGTTCAATTTCAAGCTTTGTTTTTTGTTTAACACTTAAAGCTTTAAGCTCTGCTTCTGTTGCACTGCGCATTGCTTGATCAATCTGCACCTTAGTTTTTTCTACCGTCGCATCAAATTCACCGCGTTTTTTGTTCAGTAATTCATAATCCTGATCGAGTACTTGTTGACGGGATGATAGCTGAGCACTCTTTTTTTTCAAAGCAGCACTACCGTCTTGCAATGTTTTATCGGCAATTGTTTCAATAAGATTTGCCTGATCAAATTTTTCTTGAGCTTGTTTAAATATTTTAGCAGCTTGTTCAGACTTTTCCGCAGCTTGCTCTATTGCTTTCTTTTTTTCTTGTTCAGCAATAAGCGCCTTGGTTTGGGCTTCTTGAGCCTGCTGTAGAGCCTCTAGCTTGTCTTGCTCTAACTTTTTAATGGTTCCATCGAGCCGTGCCAGCTGTTCTTTGAGCGTTGTAATTTCTAATTCGCTCTCAATGTTTTGCTTTGCAGAGTCCTCAAGCTTGTTTTTTAAAGAAGTTTTTAGGAGTGTTGAAGACTCTTCTTTTTGCAGGCCAGCTTGAGCCAATTGTTTTTGTATCTCTTCAACCCTTAAAAAAGCTTCTGCTTTTTCGTTTTCAAATGTTTTAATTTTTTCCTGAAGACGCTCTATTTCTTTTTTATATTGAATATTAAGCGTTTCAAGCTCTAAGTTTTCTATTTCTTTAGCTTCAAGTTTTGATTTAAAAGTACTCTTTAATTGTTGCTCGGCAGCTTTAACTGCTTCACCTTTATCTTTCTCAGCAAAATCTTTTGCGAATTGAATATCTTGCTGAGCCTTGTCCAAAGATTGTTGCAATTCTTTAATCTTAGCTTCCTTTTCTTCAAGATCACGAACCATACGCTCTTTTTCTTGAGCATCTATTGCTCGCAAGTTTTCTGCTGATTTTGCCATTGCACGAGACTGTGTAAGTTTTTGCTTTGATTTACTTATTTTGTCACTAAACTTTTTAATATTGTTTTGTGCCTGAGTCAGTAGAATCTCAAGCTCTATAATCTTATTCCCTTTGTTTTCGAGCATGCGCTTTGAATCCAATGCCAACTGAGTACGCTCCAACTCTTCTTTTGCCAAACGCTTGCGAAGTTCATTCACTTCGACCGAAAGCATATCAAGCTCGTGTGAATCTATTTGTTGATTGATATCACTAATAAGCGGCAGGCTGGGCTTATCTTGAGTGGGAAGTGGTGGTAAAACTTGATCTGTTGCTAATTCAGATACAACAGCAGGAGCAAGTTGCACAACAGAGGAAATCTCTGGTTTTTTAGGTGAAATAGTCAGAAGGGGACTGAGAGTATCGGGTAATGTTTCAATAGTCTCTGTCACTGACTCGGCAACTTCAACATTCTCTTTTTTTGGGACCTGATACAATTTAGAAGATCGCACCTCTTTAGAAAGACGCGATATAAGAGCGATAATCTCTTTTTTGTCGATAGGTAAATAGCCGCTTTGTTGAATATTTATTGGTTGCTTGTTCACAAGTGCGTTAAGCTCATATAACACAAGAAGACGTAATTTTTTTTGCTGCTCTGATGTTAGCTCTGATAGCGGAACTGTTTCATTCATAATAGCATCTGCTTTTCGCTGCGCATCAGTTATTGTATGCAGCTTATTTTTGCGTTCAATAATTTTTTTGTAATTTGCATCATCAACATAAGTCGTACTTTGTAGAGTTGTATCAAACCAGTTCTGTTGCTGGTTAAAGCGAGCCGCAAAATCAGCAGCTTCATCTTCACTCTCACCATCAATAATAATACGTCTCATCAATGATATGTCTTGATTAAATTGGTTTGAAACTTGCATCTTCCACTCACTGCCAACAGGAATAGGTAATGCCGTTTTAGTATTGGAAAACAATGTTCTTTTAGTATCGAAAGACAAAGGCGTTTGTTTTTCAATTTTTTTTAGAAGCGCTTCTTCGCGCGCCTTTCGCTTTGCCTCAAGCGCTTGCTGTTCGGCTTTTGAAATAAGATCAAGCACCGTTTCAGCTGCCTGGCGCTTAATTTCTTTAGTTTTTTCTAGCACGGTACTTTCTAAGCTATTTTTCTGCAATGCTAGCTTTTGCTCAAGTTCTTGAGATTCAAGACTAGCTTCTCGCTTGGCTTCTTCTGCTTGTATTGCTGCTTGCTGCTTAATTAATAAAGCCTGCTCTTCTGCCTGTTTTTTAATATGCTTAGTTTTTTCGTTAACTTCTTCTTTCATTTCAGCAATCTGCAACTGTGCACTTTTTTCCAGTGTCTGCAATGTTTTTGCAACTTTTTCATCCAAAATATGTGCAGCTTCTTCAGCTTGCTGGATAAGACTAGCGACTTTATCACTATGAACAGTTTGCACTTCTGAGATAAGCGTTGAAAGAGACTCGTTCACAACGCCGCCTGGTGCAGCAAGAGCTTTTGATTTGCGCTTAGCATGCCGAGCACTGCGCTTAAGCTTACGCGCTATCTTATCAGAACGAGGCTTTGCAGAGGCAAAGATAAAAGTAGAAAAGCATAGTGCACCCAAAAGGTACGCAATTTTCTTTGTATTCATATGCAAACCCGCGTCTCAGAAATGAGGCCCATGTATTATACCTTCTATAATTCTATGAAATAGAAGCAAAAAAAAACAAGAAAATAACAATTTGCAAAAAAATCAGTGTTAAAAAAGGGATAAAGTTTTAAGTCATATGAAAATATCGACCTTTTTCTGAATAATCATTTTTGTTAATCAAGCAAAAATAATAAAGCGATAATTAAAAATATTTAATTATTTAGGCGCAAATAGGTAGAATAAGACTAAAAAGAAGAGATGTAGAATTTTTTTACGTAAGGACGCATCATGAAAAGTAAGTTTTTCACCTTGACGATACGCTTTTTTCTCATGATTATAGCAATTTTAATCGGCTATCAGACTTTCTTTATTATTAAAAACGCAAAAAACCCACAAGCTCACCAAGCAAATATGCATATACTGCCCTCAGCTCTTAATGAAGAATGGATAACAGTCTTTGTCCATGGTTCTTTTGCATCAGCGCTTGGACTTCTTAGTCTACCTAAAGTTCTTGAGGACAAAATTCACGGGACATCTTACAGAGACGCAAACAAGCGAGCACGAGATGACGATTATTTTTTTACCGATCAGCCAATGTTAAAGCGAGGCCTTATTCACATTCAACCAACATTTGATCATTCCATGTTTGGTAACAAAAAGTATGCTGCGTACCCACTCCTCAAAGCCTATGAAACCATACAAGAATGGGCGTTTCCTGATAAAGAAAATAATAGCATGTATCTTTTTGGCTGGACCGGGCTTATAAGTCAAAACAGCAGAAGATTTGAAGCTATACGTCTATACAATGCTCTTTACGAAGAAATTTCTCGACTAAAAAAACAGGGGAAGACTCCAAAAATTCGATTGATTGCACATAGTCATGGCGGCAATTTATGCCTCAATCTTGCAGCTGTTCGCGCAGGACTGCAGATTATGAACGAATTACCTGTTGATGAATGTGCACACCATGCAGATGCACAAATAACAATCAATCACATGGTTGAATTGCTAAAAACTAATAAAAATCGATCCGATATTGCCAATCAACGCGAACAGAAAAAACTTGATTACTTGCCCAGAAGTATTGATCTTCACATTGATGAACTTATTTTATACGGAGCTCCTATTCAACCAGAAACCCAGCAGTTTTTTCTTTCGCCATGCTTTAAAAAAATTTATAACTTTTACTCTGATGAAGATATTGTCCAGGGTGGAGACTGGGTATCAACTCGTCGTTATTTTAGTGATCAACGAATTAGCACTGAAATCCTTGATAAACAAAAAACAAAAAAAGAAATCCCTCGCCTAGTTCAAGCACGCATTATGATAGGCCGCCAATGGTCTAAAGAAGAAAAGACGCAAAAAAAATCTACGCCAAGTAATGATGGAAAAACTGATGGAGGACAAGCTCCATCAATCTGGAATGTCCTGCTCTCCGGAAAAAACACACTCTTAAGAAAAACCCAGGATCCTACACACAAAGAATTATGGTTTGCGCTATGGCAAGCAAAGTCGCTTCTAAGCCCATTACCAGCTATGACATTTTCTTCAATATTTCAGGCGCTTCTTGATCAAGTTCCAGAGTGCATTGATGCTGACATTAATATTACAACGGCATGTGAAAACTTAAAGATTAGTGTATCAAAATTCAATGATCATAAAGTTCGAGCCAAACGGCAAATTCCGCTTACTCTTATTGACGGAATTAAGGTTCGAGTTCAAGCATGGGCTCCTCAAAAACGACTACCAAAAGAAGAGACCGATATGATGTACAAGTATGTTGGTTAAAAAATCGTAGCTTTTTTTTCTTAGCAATGTATCATAGTTTCCTAACAGGAGAAGATAATGACATTGCAGAATCTAAGAGAAAAATCCCGTATTTTTGTTACCTTTTTGTTGGTCTTACCTTGTCTTACAATACCCTACACATGCTTTGCCGATCAATATGATCGCGAACAGCACGAGGATATTGATGAAAAGATAGATCAGAAAATTATTGAATCAATTGTTGTTTCTGGCAACAAACATGTTCCTATTGATGTAATTCTGAACAGAATTCCCTACAAAAAAAATGATATATTCGATGCCGAAAAAAGTCCTGCCGCAATCAACAATCTCTACGCTCTTGGATATTTTCGACAGATTGAGTTAGAAGGAGAATCGCTCCCGGACAATCGCATGAATTTACACATCATAGTCGAAGAAAAAAAACTGCTTGAGCGATTTCAGATTTCTGGCACTAAGGTTTTGAGTAAGAAAAAAATCAAAGAAAAATTAAACCTTGGCAAACTCGTTTCAATAGATGAAGAAACACTGCATAGAATTGCCATAGGCATTAAGAAAATGTACAAAGAAGAGCATCGTCATGCTGTACAAGTGGAAACAAAAATTATAGACCTTGAAGAAAATCCGGACAAAGCAATTGCTGTATTAGAAATTGATGAAGGTCCTCGTTCAACCGTTGCGCGTGTTTACTTTAAGGGCAATAAAAACATTCCCGATCGTCAACTACGCACATTTGCTTTTACCAGAGAAGATTGGCTCCTGAGTTTTATGGACAGCGCGGGAACGTACAACGAAGAAATGATTGAAGCGGACAAGCATCGCATCGAGCTTTTTTATCGT
This sequence comes from uncultured Pseudomonadota bacterium, assembly GCA_964493325.1. Lineage (GTDB taxonomy): Bacteria > Babelota > Babeliae > Babelales > RVW-14 > CAZBMD01. The sequence continues at coordinate 65,305 of CAZBMD010000001.1, forward strand.
GATAGAGGTTACTTGATGGCCAAAGTGGGCAAAGTAGATGCCGAATTCTCACCAGATCACAAGCAAATATCGATAACATTCCACATCAACGAAGGTGAGCTTTTTACCGTTCGCAGCGTTCAAGTTCCTGGTGACGACTTATTTACAGAAAAAGAGTTATTGCCTCAGATTATTATCAAAGAAGGCGATTTATATTCATACACAAAGCTCATTCAATCAATGAATAGGCTAAAAGATGTATGGGGAGAAAAAGGATATATCTATGCGGATGTCTATCCCCAAGTAAAACCTGACGAAGAGCATCGCAAAGTCGACATCACATTTCACGTAGAACGTGGCAACAAAATGTTTGTAAATCGCATCAATATCACCGGCAACAAAGTAACACGGGACAAAGTTATTAGACGGCAAATTGACATTGACGAAGGTGAGCTTATTACAACACGCCAACTCAATCGATCAAAAACTTCTGTTGAATATCTCAGCTTTTTTGAACGAGAGGGTGTTGAATGGCGTATTCATCGTATCAATGATGAGCTTGCCGACCTTGAATTGCACGTTAAAGAAACAAAAACGGGTCAATTCAATTTTATGCTTACTTATGGTAGTGACCCGCTTTCGTCAAAGCAGTCGCTACGAGGGTCTCTCTCTTTGAATAAATCTAACCTATTTGGACTAGGCTATGACGTTGGAGCTTTGGTACAAGCAAGCAGGCATCACATCCAACGGCTCGAAACTCACTTCTTTGATCCGCACATTGGTGATAGCGATGTTTCAGGATACTACTTATTTTATTGGCGCTGGGACGAATTTGACCAATGGAAGAACGTCAATCACACACCAAAACAACGCGTTATTGGTGGTAATGTTCGATTTGGATTTGGATTACCAAAAATAGATAGACGCGCTCAAGTTCTCATAGACCTAGGCATTGAAAATATCGACAATAATCACCCTGCAGCAAATGGCGCTGATCAAAAATCTTTTGCTCCAATTGTTCGTCGTACATTCCAAAGAGGAACATTGTCATGGATTGGCCTTGATATCATCAAGGATACACGCGATCACCAAATTTATCCGACATCTGGCTACAAGTGGAAACTCTCATCCAAGATTGCCCCAACAGGCATTAATGATGATTTTAGCTTCTTTAAAAATGAGTTCGAAGCTAGTTATTACACACCACTAATCGGCAGAGACTCATTAGTCCTTGCCCTTCATGCTAAAATTGGCAACGTAGAATCTATCAGTAGCGGAAAAATTATCCCCTACAAAGAATTATTTCATATGGGCGGTCAAACAACAGTACGAGGCTTTGTCTGGGGAGGCATTGGTCCAGCCTGGGATAACGGCTCTCCAATTGGCGCGCGTAATGCGCTTCTGTTTAACACAGAACTTGTGTTTCCATTCCCCATGGTCGCAGACGAGTCCATGAAGGGACATGTCTTCTATGACGCTGGTGCTGGATGGAATACCCCTAAAGATGATATAGAAGATCCCTCACACATCAGACGTGATAAGTTTGATCTACGTCATGCTGTTGGTTTTGGTATTAACTTGCTCAAACCTATGCCTGCAAAAATTGATTGGGGCTTTAAGCTTGATCGTAAGAAAAAAGATCACGAATCAGCTCACGAGTTCCACCTTAGCATGAATTACGCATGGTAATTTATTCATAAATAAAGCTCTATATAAAAGAAAAAAAATCAAAAGAAAGCTACTTTTCTTTTGATTTTTTTTTTGGACGGAACTAGAATGCCCGTGCATAGTTATCAGTTTTTATAAGTGCTTAGGAATTTCATGAAAAATAGATTCTGCTTCTTACTAGCTTTAAGTTTTATCGCAACCGTTTCTATGAGCAGTATTTGTGGCACAACAGCAGAATCAGAATTCACTAATTCTTTTATTCTTGGATTTAAACTGCAAGATAATCACGTTGTATCTTCAGAAATAGCTCCCATAACTCAAAGCACTCTTGAAGCCTTTAACGATCTTCAATTTTCCTCTGAACAGGCTGACAGCTTACTCTTTCAAATTACTGTTAACCCTGAAAACAATACTGTTGTCATGATCCCTTTGAGCAATCAAAACGATTTTACATTTCAACAGAACGTTATTAAGTATTTAATCAACAATGATAGCGAGACATTATCTACAGTAAATTTTGAAGAAGGTGCCCATCTTCAACCAATACTCACCGAAACGCTCAAGATTCTTGGCGATCAAGTATCTTTTTTGGTCGGTGTTAAGCTGCTTATTCTGACTCAGGGTGTAAAATTAGTTCGTCGCATCGGATATCTTGGCGCCCAAATACTTGTCTTTACTGGAGTTAACCTTCATAATTACATCCTTGAACCTGGATATAGCCATATTGTTCTGCCAGTAAGAGATTTTGCTGTTGATTGTTTGGATGCAAATTTTTTTGCACAACAATAAACAACATCCTACTATCTATATTAACGGAGTTTTGGATATGAAAAAAAATTTATTGATTTTGTTGTCTGTAAGCCTTGTTCCTCACATTACAGCAACACCCGATCCTTTAAACAAGATTGTTGTCACCAGTAAAAAAGCCAGCTGTACACAAGAAAAAACAGGCCCCCGCGATACTATTTTCAAGTATTCTGAAAATGTGGTGGCTGTTTTTGCAGATGACTCATCAATTACGGCAGATGAGCTTGAGGTATTTTGTAACATGCGATCAAAAAAAGATTCTGCTCCTCTGGCAAAAAAGCATCCTCAAACACCCTCTCCGTCAAATCCATCAAATGGCAGAGATAACCAATTTTCTCATTTCAAAAAAATTATTTTTAAAAAGAATGTCCAAATCTCTCGCGCGCAACTAAAAGCCCAGGCAGACTCTGCTTTGTTGATGATACCTGAACGCATATGCCGATTGCATGGCAATGTACGCATTTGGCAGAAAAAAAATAATCCTCGCGATATTCCTGTTACAATTGAAAGTAATGATGCGATTATTAATTTAAACACTGAACAAGTACACTTTACTGGAAGCATCGAAAAACCGGTGAGCACGGTTATAGAACTTGAAGGCTCTCCAATCTTGCAAAAAAAATCGCTCCTTGCTGTAAATAAAAATAAAGATACTCAATCTGCAGCGAAAAAATAACAATTGGCTATGTCTAAAATAAAAATATTACCATCACATGAAGCACAAAAGATCGCAGCAGGCGAAGTTATCGAACGACCTGCTCACATTCTTAAAGAGCTTCTTGAAAACGCCATCGATGCAGGCGCTTCTCAAATAACCATCTATATTGAGCAATCGGGTAAGCAGCTTATTCGAGTTGTTGACAACGGCTGCGGCATGTCAGCAGATGATGCTGTATGCTGTTTTCTGCCTCATGCAACAAGCAAAATTACATCACTCGATGATCTTTATACCGTTCAATCTTATGGATTTAGAGGCGAAGCTCTTGCAAGTATTTCTGCAGTCAGCAAGGTTCAACTGATTACACGTGCTTCTGACGCGCAAGACGAAGCCATTGGTTGCCTTGTAGAATATTATGACGGCAATGCTCAATGCGTTCAACCTACAGCCTGCCCTGTAGGTACTGATATTGCTGTGCGTGAACTTTTTTATAACATGCCAGTAAGAAAAAAATTCTTAAAGCACGATGAAACAGAATGGAATCAACTGCTATCAATTGTACAAGCTGTTTCGCTTGTTCATACACCAATCCACTTCAAACTCTTTCATGATACAAAACTTGTACTGAATGCCCCTGCTGTTAGTACCCCTCAAGATCGCATTGCTCAAATTTGGGGGAACAATGTTGCCCAACAACTGCAGCCGCTGAATGTTGAGAATACTGAAGCACGAATGCCTTCATGGCTATCGTTTTCTGGACTGATATCACAGCCACATTTTTGGCGACACGGTCGACAATTGATGTTCTTTTTTGTGAATAACCGATGGATCAAAAATCAAGAACTTGGCAAAGCACTGTTGAAGGGATATCTAAATGTTCTACCTCCTGCAAAATTTCCAGCAGCGTTTATTTTTTTAACCGTTGATCAATCTTTTATCGATGTAAATGTCCATCCAAAAAAAGAAGAAGTTCGTTTTATAAAGCCTGCAACGGTGGATACGCATCTTAGTAATGCTGTCAAAAAGACGCTGGAAAAGCGTACCGAAAATAGTTTGTCCTTTGAAAGAATTGAAACTCCACGGCCATCGTTAACCCATCACGAACCAACAGTATTTCAATCATTCATTGTACCTCCAGAGCAGCCGCTGAATAATCAAATTTCAACGCCTATAAATTGGGATACCATTTTTACTGAAGCAAAAATAACCAGTCCTGGGACCTCAAATCCTGTATCTATTGAAGCTTCTGAACAAAAAGAAGTTACTCAGAACCCAGTAATTGTTACCCAACAATTAATTATTCCTCAGCAAAAGCAAAGTTTTTTGTGCGATTATTTTTCAATTATCGGTCAGCTTTTTAAAACGTATATCATGATCGAAAATGGTGATGAACTTGTCATAGTTGATCAGCACGCAGCTCATGAACGCGTTTTATACGAAAAATATTTAAAAAACTTTGAAAGCAAAGAAGGCTCTACGCTGCTTTTTCCAGAAATTGTCCAGGTAACAAAAAATCAATTAACGTTAATTATGGGCGTTCAAGATTTTTTCCATCAGCAGGGCATTGTAATTGAAGAATTTGGAGAACAATCTCTCGTCATTAAAACGAGCCCACCACTAATTCAACAGCACGACCTTAAGAATCTTGTGTTAGAAATTGCCTTATTTATCGAAGAACATGACCACTTTGATACAATTAAATTTCGCAAGCAGCTTAATGAATTTACACACAGCCACATGGCATGCAAAGCAGCAGTTAAAGCTGGCGATCAGTTAACTCCAATTTTTATGCAACAATTGATTACGGACCTTGCTGCAGCTGATAACAACTTTATTTGCGTTCATGGTCGTCCAACAATCTGGACTCATTCAAAATCTCATATCGAGAAAAATTTTAGACGGATTTAATAAACTCAGGTTGCTGAACATTCTCTTTGATCATATCAACGATTGCATCAAGATAAAATTCAACGCGTGTAGCTTCTTTGGATAGCCAATTAAGCGCTCGCTCACCAAGCTCGTGACGGTCATGGTCTGAAGATAGCAATTTACGAGCTTCTATTAAAAGTTGCTCTGCATTTTCAACCTTGATTATCGCGTTGTGTCGACTTAATTCATCAGCTATATCCTTGGTATTTTCATGATGAGGTCCAACGATAATGGGATTGGCCCAAACAGCTGCCTCTACAAGATTATGGCCTCCTATTGGAATAAACGTCCCACCAGGAAAATAAAGATCAGCAACCGCAGAAAGTTGAAACAGCTTACCGAATGTATTAACAAGTAAAATATCGTTATCAACAAGCAGTGATGAATGTATTTGCTCGATTAACTCAGAAACATTTGAGGTTTTGACAGGAGCTTGATCATTCCATAAAAAGAATGGGTACCCTGTAGCTGTTACTTTTGCAACAAGCTCGTCTTCCCAATCTTTGTGGCGAGGAGCAAAAATTATTTTTAAATTAGGAACCTCTTTTTTAAGCAATGAAAAAAGGTTTAAATAAATATCAAGCTCACCTCGATGAACCGATCCAACTAAAAGAATCAGAGATTTTTTATTTTTAGAGGCAGCGTCAAGAATAACTTCATGACCTATAATCTCTTTTTCTTTCTTTTTTACAACATTCAACGCTTTAATGTTTCCTGTTGGGATAACTTTTGCGGTATCTACTCCTTCTTGAACAAACAACGCCTTATCCGTTTCACTTTGTGAAAAAATAGTTGAAAAATTGTTGAAAAGGCCTTTGTAGAAAAAATTATATGACTGAAGGTTATGCGCAGTAGAACTGGTCATCTGAGCATTCAGTAAATAAATGGGGATATGCCTAAATTGCGCATACATCAGCAACGTTGGCCAAACTTCGTGCTCCAAAAGAATAATACTCGATGGTTTAATTTGATGAAAAGCCCATGCAATTGAAAGAGCATTGTCGTAAGGTAATAAACTTACATAATCAGGCTTAACTTGGTTTTGAGCAACACGCACTCCCTCTGGTGTACTTGATGTAATATAACAGGCTGCGTTAGGAACTTCCGCTTGAATTTTTTGAACCAGCGCTTGAACTGATAAAATTTCACCAGCATTATAGCCGTGAATCCAGACAACATGCTTTGAAGGATCACTTGCTGGAACATCTCCACATACTTCTCTTGCAACATAAGAAGTATCATGAGCATACATTTGCTTAGAAAACGAATAGACAAAAAGAAATGGAATCAAAACGATTTGGATAATTTGATATACAGTCAAAACAAATGGAAACAGCATTGAAAGCTCCTTCTGAAATAATATTTTCATTGCAGAAGGAGTTTACCACAAGGCAAAGAACAGTCAAAGAGCCATCATCACTAACAGCTGGAAATCAGCTCAAATCCTCCACCTTGTCGAGCAAGTTTGTCTATAACCAAGCTCAATTCAGTAGCAGCAAAAATGCGCCGCAATGGGACTGGCGAAGAAGCATTTTTAGTTTTGACAGCTTTAAAAAACTCGGTAAGTAATGCCTCGTGACCCTTATCTTGATAACTTGCTTTTTTATTAAATGATAATGGAAGACCATAGCCTTTGAGCTCAATAAAGTCATCCATGATAATCGCTTTGCCATCAAAAAATAGTTCCATGTATTCTTTGCCCATATCATTTGTCCCAATTGATGTGTAAACAAGCGAACAGGACGAGCCATCGCTCATTGAAATATGCGCAGAGAAATTGTCGCTTGGTAATATTTCTGCAGAACGTGGATTTAAGGACCCAACAGCAACACTAACTGGTTCAGCGTCAGTTAAAAAGCAAAAAAGCTCAAGAATGTGGCAGGCTTCTCCAATAATGCGCCCCCCGTTTTCTTTTGACTGAATCCAATGATTCGACGGCAAATGGTTAGCATTAATTCGATAATTAATCAGCAAAGGATTAAACCGTTTTGATATAACCTCTTTAATATTTTTGATAAATGGAGAAAATGACCTATTAAAATCAACGCAGTATAAATGTTCTTTGTGGGAGGCTAAAAAGTTTTTGAGCTGTGCCAGCTGTTCAAAATTGACAGCCGCAGGCTTTTCGCAAAAAACAGCTTTTCCTGCTTTGATAAGGTCAATACTTTGCTCAACATGCACAACATGAGGCGAGGAGATGACGACTGCTTTTACGTCATCATCAGCAATAATTTTTCGATAATCATTGCCAATCCTCTGGGCGCTGTATTGACGAGCAATATTAATTGCATTGGCAGCATTGGTATCGATAATTGAGTGAATAGAGCAGTTGCTCAGCTTTGAAACAATGGGTAGAAGCTTAACTTTGGCAAACCCGCCAGCACCTACAAAGCCCACACGCACCTGTTTGAGAGCAGCTACAAAAGGCTTAACCGTATGCTTTTGTATAATTTCTGGAATATCAATCGTCTTAGAATAGGATAAAATAATACCAAGACCATTTTTTTGCTGAAGACATTCATAGGCTTGCTCTACACTGTTTAAGTTAAATTCATAACTAATCAGTGGTTCAACATTAATTTTTTTCTCTTCGAGCAGTTGAACAAAACAGCTCATATTTCTATTTTCTGTCCAACGAACATAGTCATATGGATAGTCATTACCTTGCTCTTCATATGTTGGATCATAGCGACCAGGTCCGTAAGAACATGAGATAAGAAAATCAATTTCTTTTGCATAAAAAGGATCACGATCAAAATCAATTTTTACATCGCCAACAAGAACAACTTTCCCCTTGCGGCGCGTTATATTCATTGCCTGTTGAATTGGCTGACCGGATGAAGACGCTGCAGTAATAATAGTTGTATCAACACCGCGATGCAGAGTTGCTGATTGAATAAGCTGCATGACATTATCATTTTTTGGATTAAAGCAAAAATCAGCGCCAAGCGATTGAGCCAATGCTAATTTTTGGTCAATAAGGTCCAGAGCAATAACTTGGCACCCGGCAAGCTTTGCAAGTTGAACGGTAATTTGACCAATAAGACCAAGACCTACCACACATACTTTTTCACCAATTTGCAGCTGAGCTCGACGAATTCCCTGAAGAGCTATTGCTCCAATCGTTGTTAAGCTTGCTTGGCGCAAAAATTGAACATCTCGAATTTTGACAGCCAACTGATGCGGAATCGTTACCACATCTGCATGATGAGCAAACGCTGATCCTGCACAAGCAACATAATCACCAACACGAAATTGAGAAACATTTTTCCCAACACTAATCACTTGTCCAGCACATGAATAACCAAGCGGCGAAACTTGATTAATTTTTTCTTTAATCAAAGCAAGTGTGCCGGCAACGCCATTTTCTTTCAGTGCTCCAAAAATTTTCTCAACATAGCCTTCGGCGTTTTTTGAAAATTTTGTAAACAACGATTGTCCTGAGGCAGAAAGAGATGCTCCTTCGGTTCCCGTACTAATAAAAGAATAATGTACCTTAACAAGGATGTTATTCTCTTGATCAAGAGGTACATCAACCTCGTGTAGGTGAACATTGCCCTTTTGTAAAAAAACCTGCTTCATAAGCCTATCCTCAGGTATAAAATAAGAGAAATCACTGCCCTGCTACCGCCTTCTTTTTGCCTTGCAAATATTCTGTCTTAATTGCACCTTCTAGCAATTCTTGTGAATGCTTTGTTCTAATATCATTGAGTAACCCACACGTATCAATAATAGCTTTACCAATAAAAGCTTCTTCATGAAGTAGATAAAACTGCTTGTGCTTAACAAGAACAACAACGATATCGGCCCAGGCAAGACCTTTCCATAAATCAGTAGGATAGGTAACGCCGTATTGGGCAAAAACATGAGGAGGAACATATGGATCGTAAATACAAAGCTCAAGAAGATGCTGATTAAGACTAAGTTCTTGCATAATTTTTAAAGCTGGAGATTCTCTAATATCATTAACATCTGGCTTGTACGTTGCTCCCAAAAGAAGCGTTCGAGGACGATGCTCGCCTAAATTTTTAAGCTCCTGAACTTTTTCATAAACCAGCTCAACAACCTTGTATGGCTTTGAATCATTAACAAGCCGCGCGGTTTTTAAAAGAGCTGTTGATTGTGGAAATGTCTCGATCAGAAACCACGGATCAACGGCTATGCAGTGACCTCCAACACCACAAGTGGGTGAAAGAATTTTAATTCGAGGATGCTTATTGGCAAGTTCAATAACCTGATAAGGATCTAATCCAGCTTGTTCGCACATTCCTGCAACTTGATTAGCAAAAGCAATCTGTACATCACGTGAGCTATTTTCAATCAGCTTAACCATTTCAGCTGTTTTATCGTCCGTAATATGAAGAAACCCTTTTACAAATTTTGCATAAAATGAACGCGCTAATTCACATGAGCGCTGACAGATACCACCAATAACACGATCGTTCGAAACAAGTTCTTTAAATATTTTTCCAGGCAAAACCCGCTCAGGGCAAAAGGCAATAAAAAAATCCATGCCTACTCTTAATCCCGAAGCCTCTTCCAGTTGTTGAGCTAGTTTTTCAGTTGTTCCAACAGGTACTGTCGATTCAAGAATAACCAAATTGCCGGGACGAAGTCGTTTGGCAATCACTTCTCCTGCTGCAAAAACACAAGATAAATCTGCTGTTTTATTTTCTTTAAATGGCGTTGGAACGGCTATAACAAAACAATCTGCATAATGTAAATCGTTATACGCCTTAAATGATTGATCTTTGATTACCTTCCATAGGAGATCTGCAACCTCAGGCTCAAAAATTAATGGATCACCCGCGTTTATCTTTTTAATTTTTTCTTGATTTGTATCAAATCCACAAACATCATACCCTGCTAAGGCTGCTGTAATAGCTGTGGGGAGACCAATGTAACCTAGCCCCAATATCGAAACACGTTTCATTAACTCTCTCCATTGCTAAAAAGCTGTTTAAATTGTGTCATTACGAACAGAATGCTGAATTATAGATTCGAATATTGCTGCTTTTTCTACAGAAAACTTATTTTGTAAAACTTTTACGATACGCTCACATGCCCAACCGTCACCATAAGTCGAACGCTCTTGAGCGAGCGGTGTTGCTTGATGGTAAAAATCAGTCATAAAGCGATTAATATTTTTTTCAGATGTACCAACAAGTGTAAGCATTCCTTCCCATATTCCTTCAGGACGCTCAGTAACATCTCTAATAACTAAAACTCTTTTTCCCAAACTAACAGCTTCTTCTTGAATTCCTCCCGAATCTGTTATCACCCAGTCACATGAGATCAGCAAATAAACAAGCTCATGGTACAAAAGTGGCGGCAAAAGAATTATGTTATCTATGTCTTTTAAACCTGTTGCATCAATTGCAGCCATGACGTGAGGGTTAGGATGCACAGGATAAAAGATGAAAACATCTGCATGCGAAAGCGCAAATTTTTTTATACTTGTAAGAACACGAACAATACCACCATCAAAAGATTCTCGACGGTGCGTCGTAAGAAGAACTATTTTATTGTTTTCTTTTTTGCAGGTGTCAATTTTTAAGGCGAGAAATGAATTAACGCAAATCTTGCTTTCCAATAACTGCCTTTTCACCCAGACAAGAGCATCAACTATTGTGTTTCCCGTACAAAAAATGGCATCACGGTCGATGCCCTCTGCCAAAAGATTAGCAGCACTCATTGCTGTTGGAGCAAAATGTAGGGCAGCCATTTTACTAATAAAACTTCGGTTAATTTCTTCGGGAAAAGGGGAATATTTGTCGCCAGACCTTAGGCCAGCTTCAACATGCCCAATAGGAATCTGTAAATAAAAAGCGGCAAGTGCTGCCGCAAAAGCAGTTGTTGTATCACCCTGAACCAAGACCAATGCTGGCTTAATCTGAGAAAATACTGATTTCATTTTATTGAGAACAGAAGATGTTAAAAAGAAAAGATCCTGATTGTCTTGCATGATATCAAGGTTGATATCTGGAACCTCTTGAAAAAGATCAAATACTTGCGTAAGAAGCGTTGTATGCTGAAAAGATGCGCATAACAGCGTGGGAATATCAGCAGACTTTAGTGCCTTATACAGGGGGAGAAGCTTAATGGCTTCTGGCCTTGTACCGATGACAACAACAACATGTGCTTCCATCTACTCTCGCTTTATTTTTGACCTCATTATCCTTACCAAAAGATAGCAAACATCTTTAATAAAGCAAGTCTGAGGAATAAAGCAAACCAGACATCTATTCTTGATGATCCCTTGGAATAAATACAAGAGAAATCCAAGACTTTAAGCGCATTGCGCTGATCAAATTTTTCTACTTCTAAAATTTACCGCATGAGTCTTAATGGGACTATTTTGTTTTTACAATCTGGATTTTTGTTGAATTATTTACTAAGTTCAGATATAATCCGTTATTGGATATATTTATCTAAAGTAGACAGTAAGGAGATAGCTAGAAATAGGCGTAGAGACGCTTGCAATATACCCACGAGGAGTTTACTATGTACCGAAAAATCAGTAGCGCGGCTCGTAGCCCAGTTGGTTACGATCTAAGTCCGCAAAAGCAACCTGAAAAAGTTTTCGCATTGTCCTCTCTCAATTGTATCCCCTCTACTATGTGGTTAACATCAACCACTATCAATTTTACTATCGTCGCCGCACTGGCGGCATATTATTCTACTATTTTAGCTTAATTTTTTTGTTTTTTTGTTGATTTTTTTCGGATCACACTGCGGTATCGATTAAACTCAAGATGTGCTGAGTTTTTTTATATCATTTTTTTTAGAAATTTATTTTAATTGTTGGAAAGGTTGCTCAATGCAAAAGTCAAAAATATTTGTTATAGGACTTGCCATATTTACCATGCTTTTTGGTGCTGGCAACGTTGTTTTTCCTCTTGAAGTTGGCCGTGCCGTTGGAGACAAGGTATGGTTTGCAATGCTGGGACTTATCGTTTCTGGCGTTATTATTCCTCTATTAGGCCTTATTGCTTCAATGATGTTTAATGGTGATTACAAGAAATTCCTTTCAACTGTAGGAACTATTCCAGGAGCACTTGTTGCACTGGTCTGTATGGCTCTCCTCGGTCCCTTTGGGGCAACGCCTCGCTGCTTAAGTCTTGCCTACGCCGCAGTTAAATGGCACATACCGTCTATCTCCATTTTCGTGTTTAGCTTGGCAGCATCTGTGTTGGTTTTTTTGTGCACAATCAGAAAAAGTGGCATCGTTGCAATTATGGGCAAAATCTTAGGTCCAATTAAACTAGTATTGCTTTTTTCACTTATTATCATCGGAGTCATACATCCAAACACATCGCAAGTAATAGACATCGCTCCTTGGTCAACGTTTCTACTTGGTCTACGCGAAGGTTATTGGACGCTTGATTTGCTTGCGACTATTTTCTTTTCAGGCCTTATTATTGCCGCTATCAAAAAACAAGATGGCGAAGATCTTAAACCAGTTGATCTTGCGCTCATAGGCCTTAAAGCTGGCATAATTGGAGCAACTTTATTAGGCGTAGTTTACGCTGGATTTTGCGGAGTCTCGGCAATGTACGGCTCGCAAATTATGCATGTTGGACAAGATCAACTATTAAGCGCTCTTGCTATGATTATATTGGGTTCACATGCTGGTATTTTAGCGAATATTACAATGTCTATTGCATGTCTTTCAACGGCTATTGCATTGACCGCCGTATTTGCTGACTATCTCAGATCAGAGATCTTTAAAGAAAAAGTAAGTTATTCGTACTCATTGCTTCTTACGGTTGTCATAACATTTATTATGGCAAACTTAGGCTTTGCAAGAATTATGATAGCTATTGAACCTGTTGCAAAAGTTTTACTTCCTGCAGTTACAGTCCTTGTTATAGCAAACCTTGCTCAAAAAGTTTATGGATTTAAATATATCAAGATGCTGTTTTTCACAACGCTTATTGCTACCGTTGCTATAAATTTTTTACCTCAATGCATTATCTGCTGGTAAACCTATTATACAGGAGTGAGAACAAAAACCATTTATCAAGGCATGTTTTTTATTCTCACTCCTTTCTTCCCACGGTTCTTATTTTTTACCTATAATCCATTTTGTAAAGTTAAACGATTATAAATTGAGACAAAGACTCTAAGAGCCGCACTAATCAATTTTTTATTTTATCGAATTATTAAAATGCGAAAATAAGCTCAAAGAGAATTCGAATCTAAAGACTAACTACCATTTATTTTTTCAATTATCGAGTTGAAAGAGCGATGTCTTCGCTCTTAGAAATGCAAAAATTCAATGACACTGAAATAAAAAATTATTCAAATTATAAAATAAATTAACAGGCAGACATCATGCCTTTTTTTAAAAAAAATAGGCATTGAATTTTATAAAAATATCTTGACTTTTTTACTATAATTCTTTTCAAAAAACTCTTAAACCGCTTTGGTGAACGTCATTTTCATAAATAAAAAAAATATTTGATTGTACCCAATCAAATTGATAGATTATAGTTCGCGCCATCAAAAATACATTGTCAAAGAGAAAAATTCTTATTCTGTACAATTGATGGATTATGTATCGTTATAAGTGGGTATTTTAAAACTCAGGAGAATATCTTATGGATCTTGGTCATGAACGCTTCTCGTTACTCAAGGTCACCAAGCGTGATGGTTCTGTGGTTGCTTTTGACATGGAAAAGATTTCAAGAACCATTCAGCGAGCGATTGTTGGCTTTGAAAACATCGTATCAGTAAAACTAATTCTCTCTGAGGTCTTTAAAATTATTTTTGATAAAATTAGTACACACGATCTAGAGAAAGCACTCGTGCTCTCAATCGTGTCTTTTATCGAACAAGACCCTGCATTCAGCTACGTTGCATCACGCGTATTTTTGCAACAGATTTACAAAGAAGTAAATGGTGCATCAATTAAAGACGGCAATATCGACAAAGTTTACCGTACAAAGTTTATCGAGCACATTTCATGGGCTATTGATAACAAGTTAATTGATGAACGCTTCAAAGAATTTGACTTAAAAACTCTTGCAGATGCTCTTGAAGTTGAAAACGACTTATTGTTTGGTTATATCGGAATCCAAACTCTTTATGAGCGCTACTTCATGAAAGAAGGTTCTCGTGTTATCGAAACGCCGCAGGCGTTTTGGATGCGCGTTGCAATGGGCCTTGCTCTCAATGAAGTTGATAAAACAGCACAAGCTATTGAATTTTATAAAGTATTTTCATCGCTTCGCTTTATCTCATCAACACCAACACTTTTCCATGCTGGCACCACACATCCTCAACTAAGCTCCTGCTACTTAACTTATGTTGATGATGACCTTGACCATATTTTTAAGTGCCTCAAAGATAATGCCAACATGTCAAAATGGTCTGGTGGCGTTGCCAACTCATGGTCTTCACTACGCGGAACCGGCGCTCCAATTAAGAGTATCAGAGTAAAAAGCCAAGGAGCTATTCCCTTTTTAAAGCTTGCCAATGACGTTGTTTCAGCCATCAATCGCAGCGGTAGCCGTCGAGGCGCTACATGTGCTTACATGGAAGTATGGCACTATGACTTTGAAGACTTTTTAGACCTACGACGAAATACGGGCGATGAGCGACGCCGAACTCATGACATGAATACTGCTAGTTGGATTTCAGACTTGTTTATGAAGCGCGTTGAAAACGATGAACTATGGACACTCTTTTCACCTCACGAAACACCAGACCTTCATGAGCTTTATGGAAAGAAGTTTGAAGAAGCGTATATTAAATACGAAGAGCGAGCTCAGCGCGGTGAATTAAAATATGTAAAAACAATGCCTGCTCAGCAACTGTGGCGAAAAATGCTCAGTCGCTTATTTGAAACAGGCCATCCATGGGTTACATTTAAAGACGCATTCAATGTTCGATCTCCTCAAGATCATGCCGGAATCATTCACTCTTCAAACTTATGCACCGAAATTGGCCTGAACACATCAGTTGAAGAAACCGCTGTCTGCAACTTAGGATCTATTAACCTAGGCAGACACGTTATTGATGGGAAAATAGATTACAACCTTCTTGCTTCAACAATTAAAACAGCTGTGCGTATGCTTGATAATGTTATTGACATTAACTTCTATCCAACAGAAGAAGGACGCACGTCAAATCTGCGTCATCGTCCAATTGGTCTTGGAGTTATGGGATTTCAAGATGCCTTGTATCTTGAAAATATCGCATTTGCAGATGCCCAAGCTCTTGATTTTGCAGACACCACCATGGAATTTATCTCGTATCATGCGATTCTTACATCTTCTCAGTTGGCAAAAGAACGAGGAACATACCAATCATACAAAGGCTCCAAATGGGATCGAGGTATTTTTCCACTTGATACCATTGATTTGCTTGAACAAGAACGCGGAGTTCCTATCGAAGTATCACGAACAAGCACCTTGGACTGGACTCCTGTGCGTGAGCATGTAAAGCAATTTGGCATGCGTAATTCAAACACCATGGCTATCGCACCAACTGCTACCATTGCAAACATTGCTGGTTGCTTTCCTTGCATTGAACCGATCTTTAAAAACATTTATGTTAAATCAAATATGAGCGGCGAATTTACCGTTGTGAATGAGTACCTCGTTAAAGATCTAAAAAAAATTGGCATGTGGAACAGAGAGATGCTTGACCAAATCAAGTACTGTGATGGAAATATCCAGCTGATTCCATCAATTCCAGCACCTATTAAAGCTAAGTACAAAGAAGCTTTTGAGCTAGATCCAGAATGGCTTATTAGAGTTTCTGCTGCACGTTTAAAATGGATAGACCAAAGTCAGTCGCACAACGTTTTTATGCGCGGTGTTTCGGGCAAAAAGCTCTACGATATTTACATGACAGCATGGAAAACTGGCCTAAAAGCAACTTATTATTTGCGTACCATGGGTGCGACGCAGATTGAAAAATCTACACTTGATGCTTCAAAGTATGGCTATACTCAAACTCGGGATTATTCAAAAATCGGAGCACAACCAGCAGCTGTCGCATCAACTGAAATCAAAGATGACGACATGGTGATGGGATCTGCCTGTGGACT
This sequence comes from uncultured Pseudomonadota bacterium, assembly GCA_964493325.1. Lineage (GTDB taxonomy): Bacteria > Babelota > Babeliae > Babelales > RVW-14 > CAZBMD01. The sequence continues at coordinate 81,405 of CAZBMD010000001.1, forward strand.
TAATCAAGAATCTTGCGACTCTTGTCAATAGTATAAAACAAATAAAGGAGTACCTCATGAGCGCATTTCGGGACAAAAAATCCATAATTAATAATTCATCCACAGATCCAAATAAAATTTTGCCAATGACCTATCTGTGGGCACGAGAACACTACAAAAACGGCATTGCAAATAACTGGACACCTGAAGAAGTTTCAATGCAAAAAGACGTCGAACAATGGAAAGCTCATGATGTGCTATCTCCAGAAGAACGTCGACTCATTTTGTGGAATCTTGGCTTCTTTTCAACTGCCGAGTCATTGACTGCAAATAACATTGTCCTTGCAGTGTACAAGCATGTTACCAACCCTGAATGCAGACAATATCTTTTGCGCCAAGCATTTGAAGAAGCAGTTCACACAGACACTTTTATTTACTGCTGTGATTCATTGGGCCTTGATCCTGATTATATTTTTAATATGTATCAAAGCATCCCATCAATCAAAGCAAAAGATGATTTTGTTGTAAATATGACGCTTTCTCTTTTTGATGACAACTTTAAAACCGATACAGCACAAAATATTCAAAAGTTCTTGCTCGATCTCATCGGATTTTACGTGATCATGGAAGGCATTTTCTTCTACGCAGGATTTGCAATGATGCTTGCCCTCAAGCGTCAAAAAAAGATGGTTGGCGTTGGTGAGCAATTTGAATACATTATGCGCGATGAAAGCATTCACCTTGCTTTTGGTTGCGATTTAATCAACACCATCAAGGCAGAAAATCCTGAAATTTGGGATCATGAATTTCAAGTTAAAGTTATTGAACTGATTAAACAATCGGTTGAACTTGAACGCGCGTACGCTCACGACGCTTGCCCTCAAGGACTTTTGGGCATCAACGCGGAGCAGTTCTGTGTGTACGTTGAACACATGGCTGACCGCCGGCTTGAACGCATTGGCCTGCCAAAGGTTTATCATAAAGAAAATCCATTTCCATGGATGGGATTGATGACTGACCTTGTTAAAGAAAAGAACTTTTTTGAAACACGCGTCACTGAATATCAGACCGCTGGATCGCTTAAGTGGGATTAGGTAGACTTGTTTAATTATTAATAAATAAAAAATCCGCTGACGGGTTAAAGCATCAGCGGATTTTTTTAAACTTTAAAGCAAAAATTAATCAGCAATTATTCAGTTATAGGCTATTCCATTTGCACAAAATTCACGCATAAAATCTTCTAGAGAACTCAGCCCTTCAGAGAATTTATTGATTAAATAATCAATCGAAGATGGCTCATTATTAACTAATTCGTCGTTACCGTCTACATCTCCAAACAACTCTCGTATTTCGTCGATATAGCGTTGCATTCCCTCTTCATCACCTTCATTCAATAATTTGAGCTCCAGCCCGCGAATATCTTGAAAATACTGTTGCATTTGGCTAGAGCACGCAAGCTTGCGGAATTCATCAGACTGCTTCAATATCTGTAACTGTTGCTGCATCCTCTGTAAACATTCCTGCATTAGATCTAACGAGTCTCGATTATTATTTTCATCTAATGAGCTGACAATGTTGTATTCATCCAGATCTAACGTTTGATTCTTAAACTCTTGCATGGCATTTACACTTTGACATCCTATTCCAGCAAGTACCAGCGCTGCAAGCGCTAGACTTTTTAATTTGATTTTCATAAAAAAATCCTTTATGTAAAAAAATAAATATAACAACTATAGAATAAGCAAAAAATCTACGGAGAGATTACTCGTTTTGTCTTTTTTGTCAAAAATATCGCCAAAAGGTTTAATCCTTTTTCGTTGATAGAATTGATGACTGACCTTGTCAAAGAAAAATTTTTTTTGAAACAAGCGTTACTGAGTACCTGACTGCTAAATCGCTGAAGTGCGATTGGCCTAAACTAAAAAGCTTCGCCAATCGTCAGATACCACGCGTATCCAAGATCATTTGGAATTCTTTTTTTCCACTTCCAACCAATATCAAAGCGCAACGCGCCAATCGGAGTCTTGTATCGCAAGCCAAAACCTGATGTTGGAAACCACGTATCAGTCAGGCCTAAAAATCCTGACTGGCTCAAGACACCAATATCTTGAAAAAGAACAGTGCCAAAAGATTTGTAGACCGGAATGCGAAGCTCAATATTACCATTGAGCATAGAACTACCGCCTTGAATAGTATATTCCTTGGTAACCAGCGGATCTATTGGATTTTTGGTGTCATCAGATGTGGTATATTCATTAATAATATTGCCATTAAGATCTTTTTCAGTAACACCAAGAGGCGGCACAGCATCTTTTTCGTACCCGCGAACCGAATATGGTCCCCCAAGATAGAACCGTTCGATAGGCATAACAAAATCAAACTTACGCTTAAAAATATGGCCAATGCGAAGATGGGCTGCAAAAATAACTTTTTTATAGATAGGATAGAAAAATGATTGCTCGGCAAAAAGCTTTGCGGTTATATCTCCTTTATTTTGCGGAAGCATGAATTTAAGTGAGAAAAATCCCAACCCTCCTTTGCTCGGATTGAGTCTATTATCAAGATTGTCTATCAGAAGGCTTGGTTCAATAAATAAAAAAGGAAGCGTTGTGTCAATGACGCTACTATTTAATTTTAAATAGCCTCGTACTCGACTGGTCCGAAGCCACTCGCTCCCCACGTTTATTCCCCAGAAATAATTTTGCTTGTACTCATCACTAATGCCAAGCAAAAAACCATTTTGAATAGCCTCGTACGCAGATCCACTCGATCCAATCTGGACAGGATGAACATACTTATTGGCATAACCTTTTATCTTACCCATAAATGGAAAATTTAACGGAGATGGCAAGGCATAGTCGACATCAAATTTACGTTCAAACTTGGTCCAATCAAAATCAAGCGATAGTTTGTCAGCTCGATTAGTTGGATTTTTTAAAATAAGCGAAGCTCCCAACTTTGGTGTTGATTGCCGTTTAAAGAGAAAATTTTTACTTGTTAAAAAATAACCAGCACGTAGCCGAACTTCTGCGGTATCATCATCGGTTAGAGTCAAAATGATTGGTTTTTTACTACTTGGCTTAGCTAACTGATCAGGCTGAATTTGAACCGATTGAAAGATATCAAGACGCTTTAACTTGCGGCGCGTTAGATCAATTTTATCACGACTCCACAAATCACCTTCTTTGCATTTTATTTCTTTTATAATTCGGCTAAACGGAAGCTTGGTATTGCCTCTGACAATAATTTTTCCAAAACGTACCTGCTCACCCATATCAATTTTCCAGCGAACAAAGATTCGCATCCTGTTATTAATTGTCTTTGAAGCCGGTAAAACGAGAAACTCCGGTTCAACGTCTACATACCAATATCCAAGCTTTTGAAAGTAATTCATTAAAAACAGCCGCTGCTCTTGAAGCCAATTATAATTAAAAGGAACCCACTGATTTTTAAAATGAGGTCGATATTTTTTAAAAAAATCAGAAGACTCAAGTTGCCGATAACCTTCAATCTCAAACCCATTCCAAAAACGCTGAATCCCTTTTTCTACAATTAAGCTAATGGTGTAAGAATCTGTATCTGAGTTTTTTGTAACACGCTGTTCAAGAATCTTAAAATCCCAAAAACCAATAGAAAAGTATGATTGTGCAAGACGATTTATGCCATCTTCAAGCATCTGCTGATCATACTTTTTTTCATGCAGCAGATCTACGAAGAAAGATGAACATTCCTCCGGAATTTCTGTTTTACTATCTCTTATTTCTATATTTTGAACAATAATCGGCTCTTGCTCTTCGATTGAAAAATGAAAACCAGAATTGCCAAGAGCTTGATAGGTAATCCGTGGCTTCCAATAGCCTCGCTTGTAGTACTCATGCATAATTTGTTCGGTAATAATGTCTGGAGAAAAAAGCCAATCAGGTTCATCAGTCCCTATAATGTCTTCACGAATTTCTTGATCACTAAAAAGTGTATTACCGCTAAACCGTAATAATTTTCGCTTCCCTAGTGTAATTGAAACCGTAAGATCAACTGTATGTTTTTTTGGGTTCACTTTGCGTGTCAGCAAAATACGGCTATTCAGAAAATCTTTCTTTTTTAAGATAGAGCGCATTTTTTTTATTTGCTTTTGAATCGAAGCTTTTTCATAGTCTGCGTGTAAAAGCTGGTTCTTAAATTTTCGCTCAATTTCATTAATAAAACTGGGAGCTCGGCCCTTTTCGCCCTGCAAGATAGCTTTATCAAGATCATTAATTTGAAAAGTAATCGCATTAATTGTGAATACTTGACGACGTTTAATACGTATTTTGACTGTAACAGATTTTCGCTTTTGCGAATAAAAAATTTCGTCCGAAACTGACGCCTGAAAAAATCCTTGGTCATAAAGCGTCTTTTTAATGGTTTTTATTGATTCTTCATGTTGAACCACATCAAAAACATCCCCAGGCTGAGGAGAATAAAGAGCGACATATTTTTGCCGACCAAAAAGTATCCCCAAAATAGAAACTTTTTTTAACGTCCAAGCGCCTATCAAAGTAAAGTGAAGGCGCTTCTGAACCCCATCATCAAATAAATCAATATTGATAGAAGCAAATCGCTTCTTGCTCATTAATTGTTTGTACGCATGGATGATATTGTGTTTGGTAATCAATGAATGAGGCTTAAGGCAGGTAAGATAAAAAAATTCTTCTTTGCTAAAAGGAATATCTGCGTCAAACGTAATTTCATTAAGCATAAGCGAATCTGCTTGAGATCCAAGCATTGCTGTAATCTTACTAAAATTTCCGCCATAGCCCGGGTCTTGAGAATAGACACTTACACAACAAAAAAATAGATGTAGAAATAAGAATAATATCTTTTTTGTGATCACGAATAGTTCTACCTAGTACAAGAGAAGCGTTTTTGCGGCATCTCTTAACTTTACTATTTTTGTTTAATTTTGTATCATTCTAACGGAAATTTTTCATTTTTTCTTTGATTTCATGGCCCCATCGTCTAACGGTTAGGACGCTGCCCTCTCAAGGCGGAAATAAGGGTTCGATTCCCCTTGGGGCCGCCATAAAGTTGAGAGAGTTGCAAAGTAAAGTATTGTGTAAAAAATTCATCACTCACCAATAATTCTAAAAACTCCTCTAAAATCTTTTTCATTAATCAACGGTTCAACAGTAAGTTCAACAACTACTGATTTATTAGTGCCTTTATATAAATGATCAATCAGTTTATCAAGATTTTCACTAGGACCACATGCAAGGATGACAACGCTGCCATCATCTGCATTTTGAATGGTGCCTTCAACATTAAGATCATGTGCATGCTTTTGAGCAAACGCTCGATATGCAACACCCTGAACTTTTCCCATGACTTTGATTTTTACACAGCGCTTCATCCTAATTCTCCTTTTTATGAGCGAGCTGAGCGTATCAGAATATACAAATGGATGTCAAAAAATGATATTTTCTTGGTCCTCTATCAATCGAATAGCTATTCTAGAAGTTTATCCCACAAGATGTGAATATAATTTCTTATGTTCCTTAACCATAAATTTTTGCTGAAATGGATCGAGTAAATCAGGATGCGTTCTCATTGAAGCGCAAAGATTTTCATCATTAGTAAGCTCCAAAAGTTTTTCTCCAAATTCATGCCACTGACCAACAGGAACAAGAAAACCATTTTTATAATTTTCGACAACTTCTGCAATACCTCCAACATCATAAGCAACAACAGGAAGCCCGCACAAACGCGCTTCAACCACAGCACAGGGCAAGCCCTCCCAAAGCGAACTAAGAGCAAAAACTTTCCAAGAGCGCATTATCGTTGCAACATCTTGTTGCCATCCCAAAAGTTCAATGTGAGTCGCAAGCTTATTTTGCACTATCCACGACTGAATTTTATCTCGCAGCTGCCCGTCACCGATAATTTGAAGTAATAGCCTTTTTTTAAGCACCGGACGAGCATTGTCATAAACAAATTTAAAAGAACGAAGAAGGTCAAAAATATTTTTTTGAGGCTTAAAACATGAAACGGTACCAATCACAAACAAATTCGAATCTTCAATCAATAAAGCATCTTTTTGAGCTGGAGAAAAAAAATGTACATCATCAATAGCTGCTCGAATAATTGAGCTTTTTTTTGAAAAAAAAGGAAATAATCGCGTTCCCGTAATACGATCTTTTTCGGAAACACAAATAAAATGAGTCGTTATTAAGCTCGAAAAATATTCAACAAGAACAATTGCAAACCACTTTATCGCTGATTGATGATCATGAAACCCATAGCCATGAACCGTATGCACCCGATGTTTGATCCCCGCAAAAAAAGCTGCCCAACGCCCCAAAATTCCAGCCTTCGTGCTATGGGTATGAACAACAATCGAAGGATGCTTTGCTTTTAATTTTCTGAGCTGGAAGATGATATCAAAAAATGCCTTTATTTCTTGAAAAGCGCTTTTGATGCCAACTTCACGTGTAAGGCTTTTTAGAAGACATACTGACGAAAATTGCTCTACCTGAGGAATCAATTCGCCCTGATTACCAGAAATCAGCGAGCATGATACATCAGATTGATTCATACCCCGCATAAGCGCAAGGCAAACTTTTTGAGCACCTCCAAGCTCAAGCTTGGTAATGATATAGACAACATGTACAGAACCAGGCGTCTTCATCCCGCCTCCTTTTAACTGTTGAACTTTGTCATCAATTTCGTATCAAAAGCAGAGCTACAACCATTGCATAAACCACTGAAGATTCAATAAAGGCTATTGCAAGAAGAGTTGTTCGTAGAAGCGTAGAATATTGCGAAGGTTCACTTGCAAGATGACAAGCACTACGCGAAGCAACATACCCCATTCCAATACCTGGCCCTAAAGAACCAACTCCCATAGCAAAAGCCGCTACCACAAAAGGCATTATAGCTGTTACAAGAGATGTTGCATTGGGAGCAATTGGAGAAAAAATAATCAAAAGACTAAACAAAAGACAAAATGCTAAAGGAGTTTCGATAACCGCTTGGCACAAAATAGTAAAAGGGAATATTTTGCTGTAGGCATTTTTAAACAATCCCATTGTCCTGCAACTTGCTGATGCAAGCATTGCCTGACCAACAGACGGCCCCCAGCAACCAATAGCCATACAGGCTCCTGAAGCAAGCAATTTAAGACTTTCCGCAAGCTCTAACTCACTTGTTATGCGCATACGAATGAGCAAACTAATAATAAAGGCAAACATTACAGGAGCTTCAATAATTGACTGTGTAACCAGCATAAGCGTTGAAATCTTCTGAGCGATAAAAGGCTGCCGAGCAATAGATTGCGTAGCTGAGCGAACAACAAAACTGGAGGCTATCCCAACAGTTGCAGCAGCACTACTGACTGCAATAGCCATCCCAAGTTCGGCAAGAGCAATCGGAAGTGTTATGACTTCTGGCGCACCAAAAATCAAAATCAGCGCTGTAACAAGGGCAATAATTGCTCCACTTTCGATAAGAGCAAGTCCAATAAGCATAGTTTTAAAACAAGACTCATTACTAATTGGTTGGCGAGTTGTTGCTTGAATAGTACTCAATCCGGCAAGACCAAGACCTATTCCTCCCCCAATACCACCAAAGACAATAGTGAGGCCTATTGATAGATGATGAATATCATGCGGTGAAATCATGCATGCTCCTTAGGCGCTTGCTGATCCTCTGCTACATGGTCATCATCTTCATGCTGAATACCAATTGCAAGATAGGTGGCAGTAAGCATAGTCAATACATATGATTGAATCATACCTTCAAAAATACCAAACCCCATTTGTAGCCAAGAGAGCGCAAGAATAACATGAAGCGCCAACCCTGATACAACTCTAAAGACTGAATATTGCTGATCAAGATTAAATAGCTTAATCAAAACAATGATAGGCAAAGCTATTAGCGTGAACGACATAAAATAAAACTTATGAATACCAACAAATTCAATCATCATAATTAAAATAACGCCCCCACCCAAGATATTACCAAAAAGTCGAAACGTCATAGAGGCTATTTTGGCAAGATCACCAATAATGTGCATAGGAGCCATGACAATCGAAGGTGTTGCAAATTCTCTCAAAAATCCACTCAGATGATGAACTTTAATTTTTTGGTATTGAACATAGATAAAACTTGTCATAGCAAGCGCAAAGGTTGTATTTAAATCTTTTGTAGCCTCATCCAAAAAAGGTATCAACCCAACCAAGCAGGCTGCAAACGTAAATGTAAAGATTGATGCTATGAAGGCAAAATAACGATAATTAAACGCTGAGAATGCTTCTTCGCTCATGTTGACAAACAATAAAACAAATTTTTCATAGACAGTTGCGGCAAGACTAAATTCTTTTTTGATTGCCTTACGACCAAAAAGAACAAAGCAAAACAACAATGCCATGGCAATCCATGTATGAATAAGCGTCTCAATATTTAAAGACCAAAAATCTCCTGTAAGCCCAAGCCATGCAAATGGCTGAACGGTATGGTAATCAAAAAGTGATAAATTCATAATTAAGCCTTTACCTTGATACAAATCGATCCTATAAAACAAAGAAAGAAAAGCGTCAAAAAGTAAGTGAAATTTATTGCCACGCTGGACATCAGTATAACCAAAGATGCAAAAAGAAGTGTAATTCTCAAAATATAATTGAAAAATAATGCAATAAAAACCTGCCGATGGTTCATATCTTGCATATCTATAGAGCTTTTATTATGGGCGCGGATATGCATTGACTTAAAAAGTCTTCCGTAAGCAACCCCAAAACATACTCCAAGCACCGACGATATAAATACAGCTCCAACCATCAAAAAAGCCTTTTATCTTGTGATTAAGCAACCCGGTAAGCACTACAAGCCAAACCAACAAATCCACACGGCAATCTTAGGGCTAATTTTTCATCAGGGCAAGCATTGATAATTTTATTTCCCAAACAATCATAAACAAACAGAAATAAAAGACTTTTTAGTTATTTTATCCATGTATTGATTTTCAATTAATAATAAATTTAAGATAAAAGTGCAAAGTTAAAGGATAAAAAAATAGATCGATAATAATGATATTTGAAGTAATCAAATTTTAGACGGGAGACGTTTTCCAAAAACTAGGTGGAAAACATTGTTAGGGGGAGAATTTGTTATGAATATGAAAAATAACGTAAAAATCGTAATTTTTTTAGGAGTGGCGATTGCGTTAGGAATCTCGCTAGCAAACTCTACAACCGGAACTAAAAAAGTGGCAAAAATGCCTATTCCAATTGCTAATGGTTGGTACACCCTTGGAGGTCTTTTTGACTTAATCAATACAAATAATCCTTCAAAAAATTCAAATTTCCTCGTCCTCGTCAATGGCTCCACCCAATCTGCTAGCGTAGCAGGGTTATCAACTCAATACATCATCGCAAACCGAGCTGCAATGGTACAGTTACTTGCCGATGAGGATCGCATCAACCAGTTAACAAGCGCTGGCAGCCTAACAACCATAACCAAACCGTACTACCAAAGACTATTGCTTTATTTCAAACTACCCAATTCAACATACAAATTTTACCTGAATGATCCTACTCCAGGGAAAGTAGTAAACACTGCCAGAGGAACTACCAACCCAGCCCTCAACATTATTAATAAGTGGGATTTTACAAAATACATACCATCAATGCGGTAATAAAAAGACTTAATTGAAAAATAGAGAATACACAGTAGGGGGAACGATTATGAAGACTAACAAGATACTATTCGCTCTAGGACTTGGATGCTTATTCGCTGTATCGAGCATTTCAGAAGTCAGCACGGGAACACCAAAAACAATGAACAGACGATCAATAAAAAAGGGTACTAAAAAATTGCCTGTACCAGTTGCAGGCAAAGAATACACCCTGGGAGCTCTGTTTAATTTGATCAATACAAACAACGCATCAGGTAACTCAAATTTCTTAGTTCTTGATAAGAATGGTGTTTCACGCTCAGCATCAACTGTTGGCGTTTCATTGTCATACATTCAAGAAAACGCAGACACCATGGTTCAGCTTAATGCGGATACTGAGCGTATCAGTCAATTAACATCAAAAGGTGTATTGACAAGCAAAACTGCACCACAATATAGCAAAATACTACTCTATTTTGAGCTTGATGGCATACCTGGTCGCTTGTATATTAATGACCCTGCACCAGGCAAAGTCATTAAAAGCTCTTTTAAAGAAACAAATCCAGCATTGAATATTATCAATAAATGGGATTTTAGTAAGTCATTCTAAAAGCAAAAGGGGCGGTTATTAGCCGCCCCTTTTGTGAATAATTTCAAAAAATATCATAAATAATCACGTGAAATAACTTCATTAAAACTTTTTCTTGCGTAACAAAACTCATCTTCAAAAACGTCTAAAGTGCCTGTTAAGAAAAAATTTTCCTGATTAGATTTCATTTCCACGCGCGATTTGATGACAAACTTCACATCTTTTCGAAGCATTTCATAATTTTGAGTTAACACATAACATGCTGACAATGGATCATCTTTATCAATAGTAAGTTCTCGCTTTAAATCATGTATAAAAGTCACACCAACATCATCAAGACGTATAACATCTCCACCAAACATACCACCCTTACCATCAGTAATATATGTAGTCTTACCTGTTAGAAGATCGAATCTTACAGAACGATCTAAGCTTCCTTCAGCAACTTTTGTCGTTGCCGAAACACATACTGGTCTTGGCAAATCAAAGTGGATCAATGCATCTTCTTGACGTGACAAGCGAACTGGCAACATAAGAAAGCTTTCTTGAGTACTGATAGTAAGCGTTGCCGCCTCAGGCGCAGGCCAAATCAAAGGCCAATAAGTTGTTGAGAGAGCTACCCTCAAACAATGACCAGCAGGAATTGCGTACCCACAGTCATTAAGCTTTATTTTGATCTGATAAAACAAACCTGGCTCTAGATAGTCAGGATGCTCATGACTGTTGCGGTGAGTAAGGTTTAAAACCTGATACGATATTCTGCGCGAAGACCCATCAGGAGAAACATCACAAAGGCGCGCGCAGATGTGAGCAATTGGCTTATCTGATGCGATATTCAAAACCAATTCAGGAGATCCAAGCAGCTCAAAGCGTTCCTTTAATGGCAACGTATCAAATGTCAATGAGCAACCATCATCCAACCGCTGGTCAAGTGGCATATCGCCCGGCACTCCAACGCCCATCCACTCCCCAACGGCCAACCCTGTGAATTGGGGTGATTTAATTGAAAGCTCTGCTGTCTCATCTAATTGCTTACGGCTAAGCCCTTGTAATGAAAAATATAAACACTGTTTTTCAATACGTTGAGATGGCCACACATCCTCACCTACCCAGCGCCCTGGGGCGGGGTCTCGCCATCCAGCAGGAGGCGACCATTCTTCTATGTATGCTCGCAGCATAGGCTCTTTCATAATACCAGTATCTTTACCCTTGAGCCAATGGTCCCACCAGCGAAGAGCTTCATTAAGAAAATCAATCGCAGGACCTGGTACTCCATCGTCGGGATAAAGATGCGCCCACGGACCAATTAAACCAAGACGTGGCACTAGAAGACTTTCAAGCATACGTGGAATAGCATTAGAGTAAGCATCTGTCCAACCTCCTATTGCAAAAACAGGACATTTAATATTACTCCAATTTTCACAAACAGAACCATGTTGCCAATAAGCATCTCGCCGTTGATGTTTGAGCCAAAGTGCTGGCCAAAAAGGCATCTTTTCAATACGCTCAAGCAATTGCTGTCGCCATTGATCACCAACTAGCTCTGGATCAGCAGGTCTTGCCTGATAAGCAAGCATAATCGCTCCCCACCACAAATTATCATTGAGCAAACATCCTCCCATATAATGAATATCATCAGCATAACGATCATCAGTTGAACAAACCGTAATAATCGCTTTCAATGATTGAGGCTGACATGCTGCAATTTGGAGTGCATTAAAACCTCCCCATGATTTACCCATTATTCCAATAGAACCAGAACACCATGGCTGCTGAGCGATCCAATCAATAACTTCAAGAGCATCATCTTGCTCTTTTTTTAGATATTCATCATCAAGAAATCCGTCAGACTCTCCTGAGCCACGCAGATCAACACGAAGACACGCATAACCTTCTCTGGCAAAAAAGTCATATTTCGATTCATCTCGTAAACGAGTTCCATCTCGCTTGCGATAAGGAATGTACTCAAGGATTGCAGGAACTGGTTCTTGAATAGCTGTTTCAGGAATCCAAACTCGAGCAGCCAACCGCGTGCCATCAGCAAGAGGAATCCAGGTATGCTCAATTACTTCGAAGGATTGTGCACAAACAATGCTTGCCGAAAAAATCAAGATGCTATAAAACAATTTTTTTTTAAACAACACAAAACCTCTCCTTACCCTTTCTTCATTAAATACAACTCACTAGTATTAATGATAATTGTCTATCTACTCACCAAGTAACATGATTTCTTTCAAAATAGTGTCAGGGTTAAGCGAGATTGAATCGATACCAAGCTTGACCAAAAATTCGGCAAATTCTGGATAATCTGACGGAGCTTGTCCACAAATGCCAATTTTTTTACCATTGCGCTTTGCGCCAGTAATTGCCATCTCGAGCATCAAAAGAACCGCTTTATTCCGCTCATCAAACACATGAGCAACCAGTGCCGAGTCTCGATCAACAGCCAATGTCATTTGCGTTAAATCGTTTGACCCAATCGAAAACCCATCAAAGACTTTACTAAAATCATCAATGAGTAAAACATTGGAAGGAATCTCGCACATCATATAAATTTGCAGGCCATTTTCTCCTTGTACCAAGCCATGACTTTTCATAACAGCAATTACTTGCTCAGCTTCGTCTACCGTTCGGACAAACGGGAGCATTAAAATTACGTTAGTCAGACCCATTTCGTCTCGAATTTTTTTCATGGCGTGGCATTCAAGCGCAAATGCTTCTTTATAACTTGGATGATAGTAGCGTGACGCACCGCGAAAACCGATCATTGGGTTTTCTTCGATCGGTTCAAAGACACTCCCAGCAAAAAGCTTGCTGTACTCATTGCTTTTAAAATCAGAAAGGCGAATAATCACCGGCTCTGGGTAAAATGCCGCAGCAATAGTTCCAGCTTCTTGAGCTAGCTTATCGATAAAGTAACGTTTTTTATCTTGGTAATGTACAGTCAGCTGATCAAAAATCTTTTTATCTTCAGGATCTTGTATGCGCTCTGAATGAACAAGCGCCATAGGATGAAGCTGAATTGCGTTGTTGATGATAAACTCAAGGCGCGCAAGACCAACACCGCTGTGAGGCAATTTTGCAAGATTAAAAGCTTCGTCAGGGTTGGCAACGTTCATCATTAGTTTGACAGGTGGTGTCTTGAGCGTTGTCAGTTCAATAGCTTTAAGCTCAAATGGCAAGGTACCTGCATACACCGAGCCTACTTCTCCATTGCTGCAATCAAGCGTAATTGCTTGGCCATCTTTAATTTTTGACGTTCCATCTTGCGTACCAACAACCGCTGGAATACCTATTTCTCGACTGATGATCGCAGCATGACACGTACGACCACCACGGTTTGTTACAATGCCTGCAGCACGCTTCATAACTGGCTCCCAATCAGGGTCAGTCATGTCGGTAACAATAATGTCACCAGCTTGAACAAGATTCATATCTTTGGCCGAAGCAATGACCCGTGCAAGGCCTGTTGCAATACGCCTACCCACACTTTTACCAACAACAAGCAACTGTTCTTTCCCTGCTGCAGATTTATCGAGCACATACTCTTCAAGCTTGGTCTGATGCTGTTTTTGTGAATGAATAGTTTCTGGCCGCGCTTGCACAATGTAAAGCTTGCCATCAATACCATCCTTGGCCCACTCAATGTCCATCGGACACCACACCCCTTTTTGAGTTGAGTAGTACTGTTCAATAATCAGCGCTTGCTGCGCAAGAAACAATACCTCATCATCGGTGAGTGAAAAATGTGAGCGCTCGTCCGGCGAAGTATCAAGATTGCGCGTTTTTTCTTTGCCACTTGCATATTCCATGCGGAGCAATTTGCTTCCTAATCTTTTTTTGAGCAGAGGCTTAAAGCCTTTGGCAAGTGTTGGTTTGTGAACATAAAATTCATCTGGATTCACCGCTCCTTGAACAATATTTTCACCAAGGCCGTACGAAGAGGTTATATAAACAACATCTTTAAATCCACTCTCGGTATCAAGCGTAAAAATAACACCGGAACAAGCCTTATCTGAGCGAATCATTTTTTGAACGCCAATAGAAAGAGCAACGCTCATGTGATCAAAGTCATTATCAATGCGATACGAAATTGCCCGATCGGTAAACAATGAAGCAAAAGCTGCAGGAACGCAAGCAAGCAGCTCTTCTGGGCCTTTGATATTAAGATAGGTTTCTTGTTGACCAGCAAAGGACGCTTGCGGTAAATCTTCGGCAGTTGCTGATGAGCGCACAGCAACATCACACAACTTCCCATACATCTTTTCTAATGCTGCGTATGCCTGAGTAATTTCTAGAGCAAGATCCTGAGGAACAGAAGCATTGCGCATGAGCGTGCGCACTTCTTGCCCAATGCGAGAAAATTCTCCCAGGTGATCTTTATCAAGAGTAGAAAGCAACTTGGTAATTGGTTTTTTGAGTGAATTACTTTCAAGAAAGTATTCATAAGCTTCTGCGGTAATGGCAAATCCAGTTGGAACCTGCACACCTTGTTGCTTTAAATTGCAAATCATCTCTCCAAGAGAAGCGTTCTTTCCGCCAACAAGATTGATGTCTTTTAGACCGATCTCTTCGAATAATTTTATAAATTTCATACACTGATCCTTTGGGGCTTGTATGCCCATCTACTCAGATTGGATAAATAGCGCCTAAGCGTAGAGAAAACTATACCAAGAGCGAGAAAAAAGGAATAGTATGCTAAATGAAGCAAATAAACAACTTATCTTTGTGGCCTATGACGGGATCGGCAATTCCGTATTTTATAGTCAAGTCATCGCACCACTTCTAGACCTCATCAATCAATCAGCAAATCTTGAAGTAACTATCGTCTCTTTTGAATCAAAAAAAGTTAACTATCACAACCTTGCAGACATCATCCCTGCACACGAAAAACTCCACCTGGTGATATGCCGGAAAATCCCATTTATAGGCAAGATAAGCTTACTATTTGCAACAGTGCAGTTATTTTGTGTTTTACGAAGACGACAGCCTTGTCATGAAATTATTGCGCGCGGCCCTCTGGCTGGCTACATCGTTTACAAAGCTCTTTCGTGGTGGTCGACACTTGACCCTGCTCGCATGCGAGCAGATGCTGAAAAAACTTTTCCGTCTGTGATGGTGCAAGCTCGTGGACTTTGTGCCGAAGAATATCGATACACGCATAAAAATGAGAAGAGTAATTTTCTTGTTGCGTGGTGGCGCCATCACATGTTTAAAATTTTTTGGAACATTGAGTTTGAAGTCTATCGCAGCAAACGCAAAACCGATTACCCAAACGATGTCACCATCGAATGCGTTAGCTCAGCACTCAAAGACCATTTAGAACATATTTTTAGGGCAGATCCTGCCAGAATAATACTGGCAATCAAAGATCTTCCAAAAGCACTTGAAAAAGAAAGTATTCAACAATTTCGGCAAAAAGTGCGTGAAAAATTAAAAATCAGTGCTGACGCACCAGTATACTGCTACAGCGGTTCGTGGCGACCATGGCAATGTGCGGATAAAACAGTTGAATATTTTGTTCAAGAATTTGCCAAAAACCCTCAAGCTTTTTTTCTTGTACTCAGCCAAGATAAAGCTCAATTTGAGCAGGAGTTAAAAAAATACAACGTACCAACAACAGCGTATGCAATTATCAAGGTACAACCAACAGAATTGCAAGAATACCTTGCTGCAGCAGATTTTGGCATGCTTCTACGGGAACCGGATATTATTAATTGGGTTTCGCGACCAACAAAAATGCTCGAATACCAAGCTGCAGGGCTGGAAATCATTCACAACAACACAGTTGCTTGGCTTACGCGCGAGAATCAATAATTGACTGCCAGACGGCAAGAAATTCTTCAAACGAAAGCTGCTGAGCTCTCATGTGAGGCAAATGTTCAGGCATCTTGTCGAGCGAAAAATGGGTTGATTTTAAATTATTGCGCAACGTCTGACGCGGAGATTTGAAGCAAAGTTTTAAGAATCTCCAGAATTCTTCCTCTTGAGGAATTGGCTTGAGTGATAACTTTGGTTTGAAATAAAGAAGCCGCGAAAAAACTTTTGGAGCTGGTTCAAAAGCACCTGGTTCAACTTTTTCCATTAGCTGCAAATCAAAGTGATATTGTAAAAAAAGTGAGGTAGATGAATAACCTTTGCCATGCGTTGCTACAATTTTTTGAGCAACTTCTTCCTGAACCATAATAACTCCCTCTTGGAAGAATTCTTTGTGCTGCTGGATGCGGAAAATAATGGGAAAAGTTATTTGATAGGGCAAGTTTGCAAGTAATACTAATGGTTGACTCTCTGCCAAGATTGCTAAGTCTGCTTCCAAAATGTTTTTCAGCGTTATGTGCAAGCGAGGATCAGTAATTTTTTTCTGAACAAACGACGCCCATTCAGGATCAATTTCAAAACACTCCAGCTTCTTACATTTACTTTGCTGCAAAATAGCAGATGTTAAAAATCCATCACCACAGCCAATTTCCATGACGGTTGTTTCGGGAGTAATAGCAACCCTGTTAACCATATTATCGACAACAGAATGCTTACGTAAAAAGTTTTGACCAAAGGCCTTCTTTTTGCGCGGTAGAGATGGATCAAAATCCCCACCAGCCTTATCTTTTTTGTGATAAGGCTTGGGATAGTATCTGGATTTGTCGGATTTATCGCGTTGAAGCTTTTGTTTATTTTTCATAAATTTTAATATATCAGAAAATTAGTAGATTGTGAAAAATGAACAGCAGGTTTATTCTACCCGCAAAATGTCGCAAAGTTGACAGATTGAATAATTACCATTAAAATAGCACTATCGATCTTTGAAAAATTTGGGGGCGTAACGGTCTCGACGTGATATTGTGCGTTTTGAGAGCATGCCGAGTTTTGTATGTAATCTCGTAAAAAACATTCCAAAAACAAGTGCTAATACACTTAACATGAGCTTCGGCTCACAGCCTAGTCACGTATACGCTTAACGCTTAACGTACTAGCGCTCTTGTAAGAACAGCGTGTCTATCAGTTGGGCTTACTCGTATTAATCAGATAGAACATTCTTGAAAGAATTTTTGGTAGGGTATCAAGATTGTATCACAGAACCGACTCTTATTTAGATCCTGCTCTTGGGAGCGAATAAGAAAATAATCAAGAGCTAAGCATGTAGCGCTTTTAGCGGTCAGTTTTACGGACATGGGTTCGACTCCCATCGCCTCCACCAAATTTTTCTTTCTTTCAACCAATCGTTCCCTCCAATCCAATACAGGCTTTCTAACATCCCTCCTTTTTCAGAGCTCTATTTTTTTTCAAATTGATTATATTACTACACAAATCAATATAAGATGCACTCTTTTTATTTTGACAAAATTGTTATTATTTGAAATAGTTTATTCTTAAATGGCTTTAAATAAACAATATTAACAATTCAGGATAAAATAATCATGTGCAATAAAATGCTTGCAGTAATTGTTATCAGCGTATTTCAAATAACAATTCAGCTTTCTGGAATGATTCCTTTTTCATTCAGCGACATTCAAACAAACCCATTTGAAAGTAATAAAGAAATTTATCAACCATGGAATGAAGTGAACCTTGATAAAGAATTTACAAATAACCTGATTTCTACATCAGAAGAACTCATCAATTTTGTGAGCCAAAATGATTCATTAATTAATGAATTTAAACAGTTTGTTCTCCTGACTAAACTCAATCAACTCAACAATACGCAGCATGAAGTAAAATTACATCCGGACTGGCAGGAAGTCTTTAATAACCTTCCCTGTGATATAAAGAATGCGCTTTCAGATGACATCATCAACGAATGCTCTCTAACAGACAGTGAAACTGAAGATTATGAATAAAAAATTAGCTGCAATAATCATAACGCTTTTGTTTCATTCTATTTCTCTCATAGGAAACCTACGCGCAGGCGTAAACTCATTGCAAAATCTCGCTTTTCAAAAAATCATAAACGAGCTGCGCAATACAAAAGTAAACTTGAACGAAGAAATTCCCTATAGCCTTAGAGATGAAAATTATTCCTATAACAAGAATCTTGATAGCATACTTCTTTCACAACAAAGCTATTTATTTGATAGATTAGTAAAACCTTTGCATACCTATTTTCCAATTCTTGAAGAGCCGATCTGTGCTACACATATTGCCGGAATAGCCTCTCCCAACAACATTGATAAATCAGATATGATTCATTCGCTGATTCAGATAAAAAACGGTGAATTAAAAGGCTATCTTGTTTCAGCATCTCATGAAAATTCTATCAAGGTCTTGAATCCTCATACTGGTGAATGCATAAGAACTCTTGAGGGACACACTGGTGCAATAACTTCAGTCATTGAACTTGTTTATTTGGATGCCAATATTTCATCAAAAATTAGACAAAATTATATTGCATCAGCATCTCGTGACAATACCATCAGAGTTTGGGATATTTTAACAGGTGAATGTATCCGTATTTTTGAAGCAGAAGATGCCTTCGTTATTATCGAACTAAAAAATGGCACTATTGCATCTGCAGGAAAAGAAATAAAGATCTGGGATACTTCTATAGGTGAGTGTATTGAGATTCTAAGAGAACACTCCGATAGAATTAGCTCCTTAGCTCAACTAAATAATGATAATTTTCTCGCATCAGCCTCATTTGATGGCACAATCAAAATCTGGGATCTTTCTACAGGGCAATACATACGTATGCTTAATCATAATTACGACAGAATTCAACATTGGGCACTTTCTGTCATTCAGCTCAATAATGGCAATCTTGCATCTACATCAAGTGATAAAACTATTAAAATTTGGGACCCATTTACAGGTGAATGCATCCGCACACTAGAGGGACATGACGATTCGGTAACCTGCGTCATCCAACTCAGAAACGGTAATCTTATATCTGGATCTACCGATGGAACTATCAAAATCTGGGATCTTTCTAGAAACAAGGAAGATGAATGTCTAGCAACGCTAGACGGGCATACTAGCACAATAAAGACATTAGTTCAGCTTAATGACGGAAATCTTGTTTCTGGATCGTACGATCGTACCATTAAACTATGGCATCTCTATTCCCCAGACATGCAAAAATTCAGTCTTAAGCAATATATTCTTCTGCTGCATTTAAATAATTACAAAAACAATTATGAAACAATATCGCTTCATAACGAATGGTTAAAAATTTTTCAAACCCTACCTGAGAGCTGTCAGAACAAATTCCGTGCAATCATTCAAAATCAAGAAGACGATGATTATCAAGTAGGCTCAAAAAGAAAATATCTTAATGGTGAGACTCATTACCTATTAACCAAAAACAAAAACTTAAAATATGAATTATAGAGTCAAAATCTCATAAAAATTTCTGACTTTTATTTTTTAATTTTTGTCGAACGACCATGCGATTTTTCTACAGTATAACGTTGCTCAAGTTCTTCAAGCTTACTATGAATTGCTGACGTTAGATCGATATTATTCATATTACAAAATTGCAAAAGCAAGAGTGCAACATCTGCAATCTCATGCTCAATATCTTGACGATTTTTCTCCACAACTTCGTCTAATTCACTGTCTGGAGTAAATCTAAAATGCTCCATCAGCTCGCCTACTTCGATAGCCATACACATGCTCAAATTTTTGGGCGTATGAAATTGCTCCCAGTTGCGGTCCCGAGAGAATTTTCTCATTTTATTTTTGAGCTCTTGAATAGTTTCTTTTTGATCTTTCACGACTATATCTCTTTTTTTAATCTGAAAAGCTAGTAATTATTTGTTCCACGGCATGTGTGCTAGCAATAAAGCCATTCCACACCAACCAGTTATCCCTGCAAACATTAATCCCATTCCGACAAATCCAGGCAATATATAAAATGCAGCATTAACAAAAGAGCCTAAAATTGTTCCCGAAAAAGCCAGAAATCCAGCTGCAAGTTGGGTTTGGCGATCAAGAGGCAATATGTTAGATCCACTTTTTTTAATATAAAAACCAGCACGCTCCCACGCTGCAATTCCGCCATCAAGAGAAGCTATATCTAGCGAAGAATCTTGATTTAATAATTTTAAAGAAGCATCTAAACTTCGCCTTCCAGATTGACAATGAATTACAATTCGCCCCAATTTTGATGGTAATTTTTCATGAGAAATTTCTGATAGAGGAATAAGAATTGACCCCTCTATACATTTAGATCGATACTCAGCTGGTTCACGAACATCAACTAGCAATACTTCGTTTTTATCAAGAAGTTTTTTTAAATCTTCTACTGAAATAGTTTTTACCATTGAATTACAATATATTTTTGATTGCTGTTCTGTAATAATACATGATATGTGCATCAAACAAAAAATAACAATCAACACTCTTTTTAAAAACATAAATTATCCTCTAAGCAACTAATCAACGGCAAGTTCTTAAAGAACAAGACTACACCTTAAACAATTAAATAAAAGAGACACTCGTCTAACATATTTATTTCAAAAAATAATAACAAAAATTAACTCAAATCACCACGAAACATAAACGAAACAGAGATTTTGAGTGCAACTGTTTTGTCTTCTTCAATCACGCATTAAATAGAGCCACCAGGAGCACACATCTCCTTGCAAAACAAACCTGAATGCGATATTTTACAATAAAATTAAAATAGAATTGATAGCCGTAATAAATCAAACAAATAATGAAAGAAAAGTAATGAAAAATAATCGCATATTATGCGCCTTAATGTTGTTATTTGGATTGATCAGTTCATCGCATGGAGCTTTTATTCCGTTAATAAACGAGATACAGCAAGTTCATGCTCCCACAATTATCGAAGCATCACCAGGAAACGTTCTTATTGCTTTTTATGGCGGACAAAAGGTAAACAATCCTAACAACAAAGGAACAAATGATTGCTCTATTTGGTTAACAAGTTTCTGCCTCCAAACAGGTTGGTGGGATTCTCCTCTACAAGTTGCATCAGGTATCGAGGTATTTGAAAAATCAATAGCATGCTGGGACCCTGTTTTGTGCAAACTAGCTTCTGGAAAAATCTATCTTTTTTACAAAATAGGCACAGATACCGCATCGTGGACAGGCTTTGTAAAATCTTCAGATGATAACGGACTTACCTGGTCAAAACCGCAATGTCTTGCTCAATTTGACGTTACAGGACCTCATAAATGCAAGCCTGTTATTACTCAGGACGCGCTCCTTTGTCCCGCAAGCAGAGCAAGTGAAGGTTTTCGAGCAGGATGTGTTGAGCGAGCAACTCATGACCTTGAGGTATGGGAAGTCAGCAACCTGATAACAAGCGACCAGGAAAAAGCCTTTTTGCAGCAGCCAACAATCTTTCAAACGAAAAATAACACCATTCACCTTATTTTTCGATCACGTAACTTGCCCTGCCTGTACACCTCGTCATATAAAAATGGAGGATGTACACATCCTATAGAGACCAACCTTGCCGGCTCAGACTCAAGCCTTGATACACTCACACTTGATGATGGACGAGTATTACTTGCGTATAATGATATTCAAGGAAGCGGTCGCCACCGACTTGTTTTGATGCAGTGCCAGAACAACGAATGCACGCAATGGAAGCAGGTGAAAGTTATTGCAGAATCAAATGATTCATCAAAAATATTTTGCTACCCATCAATGATTCAAGACTCTCATGGAATGATACACCTTGTGTATATTCAAGACTACGAAAAAATCTGTTATGAAATTATAGATCCAAGCAGCCTTTGATAATTAACTCAAATCACCACGAAAAGCAATTGCTGCAGAAGCCTTGAGAATAACATTGCCATCTTCTTCAACTGTACACTCAACTGAGCCCCCAAGCATGGTAATAAAAAAAGTCTGATTGATTTCAACTTTACCAAGTTGCGCCAAAAGACCAGCTACTGCCGCAGCGCCAGAACTGCACGCAAGCGTTATACCGCAGCCACGCTCATACACAAGCACTTGAAAATGAGTAGAATCAATTTGCCAAACAAATTCAACATTAGTTTTACAAGGGAAGCTGACATGCTGTTCAATGACACGTCCATACTGCGTTAGCCATGCCAATTCTACTTGCTGAAAAACAATAAAATGAGGGTTGCCTATTTCGACGGTGTAGCCAGAAAAATTACCTACTGACGTTTTAATTGAATGTTCTATACCAACGGAAGGACTCCCGACATTGGTCAAAATTTGAATTTCAACTCCCGGCTTTTTTTCATCAACAACGGTGCACGTAACTTCTCGCTGACCAAATTTAATAACAAAATTTTTGGGGAAATTGTACGTCGTGTACAAGTGAAACGCAACACAGCGCAGTCCATTCAAACAGTTTTCTGCAGATGTTCCATCGCAATTAAAAACAAGCATCTCGGGTAAACCAAGCGTCGGATTGCTTTTGACAACCAAAACTCCATCAGCTCCCACTCCGTAGTGCCTATCGCAAATTTTTTGTACTTGCTCGGTAAAGCCAACGGCAGCAAGATCACTTTCTAAATAAAAAGATGCTCGCTTGTACCAATCAAATAAAATAAAATCGTTACCAAGCGACTGATATTTAAAAAAATTATTGAGCATGATACTCACGAGAAAAATTGGGTTGCTGATTTGTATTTGAGAGCTTTTCTGAATTTTGGTGTAACCCAAAAACTTTGCTCAGATATGCGCGACCGGAGTCTGCAAGGATAACAACAACTACATCAGAAGGTTGTAATTTTTTGCAATACTGCAGAGCAACATGCATAACAGCTCCGCTACTTATCCCCATCAATAGTCCATGCTTTTGAGCAAGCGTACGCGTCATTGCAAACGCATCATCATCGGAAATTGGCAAAATTTCATCAACCACGGACTGGTCAAACGTATCTGAAATAACATCTATACCAAGACCCTCAACATTGTAAGCTTTTGGCTCTTTGCTTGAATACATGGATGTTGCCGCGTCAATACCAATAATTTTTACAGCAGGATTTTGCTCTTTAAGATAACGACCAATGCCCGACATGGTACCACAGCTACCAGCGCCCATAAAAACATGAGTCACCGTGCCGCTTGTTTGTTGCCAAATTTCAGGTCCAGTTGTTGAGTAGTGCGCAAGCGGATTGGATTTATTAAAATACTGATTTGGCATAAACGCACCAGGTATGGTTTGAGCAAGACGCACGGCAAGCGTATGATAATTTGAAGGGTCGTCATGAGAGTCGGTATTTGGGCACACATGAACTTCGGCACCGTAGGCACGCAAAACAGCTACTTTTTCGCTCGATGTTCGATCGGGCACCGTGATGATAACTCGATAACCTTTGACCTTACCAATCATCGAAAGAGCTATTCCCTGATTGCCCGATGATGCTTCAACAATAGTTCCACCTGGCTTAAGTTTGCCATTGCGCTCTGCTTCTTCAATCATAAAAAGTGCACAACGGTCTTTGATGCTTCCTCCTGGATTGAGGTATTCCAGTTTAGCAAGAAGCAACGGCGCTGTTCCTAAATCAAGGCGTACAATAGGAGTATTACCAATCGCCTCAAGAAAATTTTTGTATGTATTTTGTGTCATAAAAAAGACCGATCAGAAAAAATAAACTAAGCATGTGATGTCTGCTTAGTTTAAAGAGTTTGCAGGACAATTGAAGTATTTAGTAGTGAAAGTTTTCACTTCTCGCTTGTTCATCAAAACTTTAAATATTAAGAGACACTTTATGATTATTACTGAGAAGAACTCTTTTTTTAAAATCACGATCTTTTTCATGTTCCCAACGCTGATGATCCAATTGCTTCTGCCGTTGTTTGCGTTCGAATTCGCGTTGGCGCTCTGCTTCTACGTGCTTTTCATAAAGTGTCGCTTGCGCAGTGTACTGTTCATGATTAATAACTGGCATCATACGATCCTCAAGAGTCTTTATTATCTCAGGAATTTTATCATGAACGGTGTTACATTTAATTAAAAGATCTTTACTATCTTCTTGGGTCTGGATTTCTTCAATGGCCTCTTTTAATAATTGCTCGGCGCTACGTAAATCAGTAATAGCACAATTAATATCATTTCTACCAAGAACAAGAGGCCAGTTGGTGCCATATTTTGAATTAACATACTTAATAATAGCTTGATCATCATCAAAATTATTTTTCACGAAAGAATCCAGCTCTGCCATGAGTACACGCTTAGACGTTTTTTGATATTTACCAAGAGGCGTGTACGTAAATAAATACTCAGAAAGACCCCACCATGTAAGTCCTCCAATTCCAAGCGCCACAGTAACTGCAATTAGTGCTCGCAATCTTTCTTTCCGCTTTTGTTTTTCATCTTGTTCTTTTGGCTGTTCTAGCTGTTTTATAGGTTTTTTATTATTCAACAAAAAATAAGTAGTAGCTCCAGCAACTCCCCCAAGAACGACTCCACCAGCAGCAGCGCTTATTTGAGCGTTTCGCTGGCTCAAAGGCCGAGTATGAGAGATAAAACAAGATATCATCAATAACCCTGCAAAAAATTTTATTCTCAACTCTATCATGCCATAACCCTTTGTCAGAAAGTTAAACCTGTATGGAACCGTTCATCTATGACGATTTTATACAAAGAGCAGGTTTTTTCACCCACCTCAATATTTGTATTTACAACACAGCAAAGTTTACTAAGATTTGTCCTTATACAAATAGTTCGTCACATTAGCTCTTGGAGATCAATTATGAAAAATAGACTGTCTTATCCGCTATTAACTCTAGCATTCTTATCGTTAACAAATTATATACATCCTATGACTCCATATTCAAGCTTATATGAAGAGACTGAGCTTGAATATCAAACCGATACTGGAAAATGTTATAAATGCAAAAAATCTTGTTTTGAAAGCGATAGTAATAATTATTACGAAGAAGATAGTGAAAAAAACAACGAGGTATATGTATGTCAAAAATGTTACGTCTTATTTCATCAAGAATGCATACTATATTACGATAAGGACTGTTCTCAATGCCTGTCCAAAGACCTTTACAGTCGTCTCACGCCAATAAAAAAAACATTTAATTTAGCAACAATATCACAACTAAATGTTGACTTAGCAAATGCTAAGTGGGGAAAACTTGGCAATAATTCTTGTAGTTTTGTTGCTCACAACATTGAATACATTTTACAGGTAATGGCAAATACGCGCTACGGAAAATCAATCTTAGACAAAGACGTTGATTTTGCGGTAGAACAGGAACTTTTAACCAATTTTTATGGTCAAAAAAACATAATGACTGAATTTGAGCATAAAAAAAGAGCTATTTTCTTAGCCATTCTTCTTAACGATCAAGAAAGGGTCAAAGGAATTCTTGATAAAGAAGATGAATCCAGCAAGGATCTGTTGGTAAATTGTTTGGACTACGACGAATCAACTCCTTTACATTATGCAGCAAGACACGGAAATGAAGAAATGATTAAGATTTTACGACAATACAATGCCTTAATCAAAAAAAATAAACGCGGAGGAACCCCTGTCATGTCGATACTAATTCGAAATTTCGACCCTGAATTAAAGAAAAGATTGATAAGCGCATTTAATTGCTTGCAAAGCATCCAAGGCTCGGATGATAAAAATCTTATAAACTTACAAAATAACAACAATAATTAAAACAATAAAGGCTCGCGACTTACAGTAAGTCGCGAGCCTTTATTGTTTTAATTCGTATCTAGACTCTAGCGGGGTGCGTCTTCAGATTGATTATTATTCTGATTATTATTTGAATTTCTTTGATTCAAAGCGACGCTGAATCGACCGTTATTGGCCCTCGAAGGACGAGCGGTTCGATGTCCAGCTGCACTATTAGAGTTCTCAGGCTTTTGAGGAAGATCTTTTGGGTCAATAGCCTTTACCCCTTGAGCAAGACTGATTGCTGCAATAGCCATTACTAGTAATTTCTTATTCATATATAACTCCTATTTCTTAACTCTTTAAATAAAAAGACCATAAATAAATCATATCAAATAGAAATACATATGACAAACGGACTCACAATCAATATAAAACCCTATTTTTAATAAAATTCTGACTTAAAAAGCGGGCTCTAAACTTATATTTCTTTAAATAGAAAAAGAGGCCCTACAAGAGAGCCTCTTTTTCTATTTAAATTCAGATACTAAAGACTAGTACATGCCGGGCATGCCGCCGCCATGACTATGGCCATGACCAGCTGCCGCCGCCGGTTTTTCTTCTGGAATATCACAAACCATAGCCTCTGTTGTCAACAGAAGGCCAGCAATAGATGCAGCATTCTGAAGCGCTGAACGAGAAACCTTGGTTGGATCTACCACACCAGCTTTGAACATATCTACATACACTTCGTTACGAGCATCAAAGCCGATATTGTATTCAGTGTTTTTAACCTTATCAACAACCACCGAAGCTTCGTAGCCTGCGTTTGATGCGATAATGCGAATAGGTTCTTCAAGGGATCGACGAATAATCGCCACACCAACACCCTGATCGCCAGCAAGTTTAAGATCATCAAGGGCTTTTTGAGCTCTCAGAAGCGCAATGCCACCACCGGTAACAATACCTTCTTCAACAGCTGCGCGCGTTGCATGCAATGCATCGTCAACACGGTCTTTCTTTTCTTTCATTTCGGTTTCGGTTGCAGCACCAATTTTGATAACTGCTACACCACCAGAAAGCTTAGCAAGACGCTCTTGAAGCTTTTCTTTATCATATTCAGATGATGAATTTTCAATCTGAGCTTTGATCTGAGCTACGCGAGCTTTGATATCTGCTTCGCTACCACGACCATCAACAATGGTGCAGTTATCTTTGGAGATGCGAACTTTTTTTGCAGAACCAAGATCAGCAAAAGTGATGCTTTCAAGCTTGATACCAAGCTCGTCAGAAACAATGTTACCATTGGTAAGCACTGCAATATCCTGCATCATGGCTTTGCGACGATCGCCAAAACCAGGAGCCTTAACCGCCGAAACGTGCAAGGTTCCACGCATTTTGTTCACAACCAATGTTGCAAGCGCTTCACCTTCAATATCTTCAGCAATGATAAGCAACGGAATCCCTTGTTTTGCTACTTGCTCAAGAATTGGCAACATATCTTTCATGCTGGTGATTTTTTTATCACATAACAAGATTGCTGGATTTTCAAGAACAGATTCCATTTTTTCTGTGTCAGTCACAAAATATGGAGAAATATAGCCACGGTCAAATTGCATACCTTCAACAATGTCCAGCGTGCTTTCCATGCTTTTTGCTTCTTCAACAGTAATGACGCCGTGTTTGCCAACTTTGTCCATAGCATCAGCAATCAAGTCACCAATGAACTTGTCATTGTTTGCAGAAATGGTTGCTACTTGAGCGATCTCATCTTTGCCCTGAATTGGCTTTGCATTCTTTTTAAGCTCTTCAACAACTGCAGCTACTGCAAGGTCTATACCGCGCTTAACTTCCATTGGATTGGAGCCTGCAGTAATATTTTTCATGCCCTCGCGATAGATAGCCTGAGCAAGCACCGTTGCGGTTGTTGTTCCATCACCAGCAACATCTGCTGTTTTTGATGCAACTTCACGCACCATCTGAGCGCCCATGTTTTCAAGCTTATCTTGAATTTCGATATCTTTTGCAACAGTTACCCCGTCTTTGGTGATGGTTGGAGATCCAAAAGATCGTTCCAATGCAACATTTCTACCCTTGGGCCCAAGTGTAACTTTAACAGCGTCAGCAAGAGTGTTTACGCCTTTTAAAATCTTTGCGCGAGCGTCCTCGCCAAATATAATTCTTTTTGCCATGTTTTATCCTTAATTATTAGCTTTGATCACTATTTTTCAACAACGCCCAGAAGCTCTTCTTCTCTTAAGATCAAGTATTCATTAGTACCAAGCTTAACTTCGGTCCCTGAATACTTACCAAAAAGCACTTTGTCACCATTGGACACTTTAAGGGGACGAACTGAGCCATCAGTTGCAAGTTTACCATCGCCAACAGCAACAACAGTCCCATACTGGGTCTTTTCTTGAGCTGTATCGGGGATAATAATCCCTCCAACAGAAGTATTTTCATTTTCAAGGCGCTTTACAAGTACGCGATCATAAAGAGGTCTTATTGACTCGGTCATGGTAACTCCTCCAAGCAAAATTGATTGAGTTTATTTAACAATACATTAATAAGATACAATTGTGCGAAATTCTCGCACACTATCAATAAACATTATAAGGCAAAAATAAGAAAAATCAACCAAAGTTTTATAGTGGGTGACTAAGATTTTCTTAGAAATATTTGAAAATATGTTGAAATAAATTTAGCAGCTTTTCGCGTGCTATTTTTGAGATACAATTCACTCAAGGGCTAGAAACTCTCCACCCTTGAGTGAATTGGCAAATATATTGGCAGAATCTTTGTTGCAGCTTAACCTACTGCCGAGACAAGATTGCCAGCAAAAGACCCATTGGTTTGTAATATATTGCACACTTAGAACTCACAGATATATCAAGTATGGAGTGTATTGCTTGGTTGCAAAACTGCGCCGATAGTGCAAAAAAAAGCTTCATGTCTGTGGCATTTAGACTCTTAATATCTCTACCTTCGAAATTTTTAAATATTACAGCCCTTAGCTCAGTCAATTTTTTGATAAGAAAATTCGCATCTTCTTCATCGACGATTGATCCAAGGGTATTTTTTATTTTTTGAGTCAAAGTCTCACAATCATAAAAATACAGTCCACAAGTAATTGCCTCATCCGAAATCATCAAATCCTTGGTATTAATATCATTAAAACTGTTATAACAAATTTGAAAAACATTGCTCAGACCTAGAAATCTTCTAGCCTGTGAATCACTGTCTTCAGGATGAAATAAAAGAATTTTATGAACTGCTTGTTGATAAAATAACTCCGGAGCATCATTAACCTCATGTTGATTTGCTATCTCATCTCTTAAGTGAGTAAGTTTCGTAGCGATTTGCTCTTGAATATTTTCTGAGCACATTGAATTATCAAGGATTTGGTTAATTATTCTTATTAAGACGTCTTTTGACTCAAAAGGCTCACATAGAGTTTGCATAAGCACAGGCGAATAATTTGACGGCGAAAAACCTAATTTTCCCCTAAAAAGGCTTTGTACAAGCAAAAGTGAATGTCCTGGTTTTCCCTTAAAACCTGCAATCATCCTTTCTGCAGAACTAAAAAATCCTGCAAGAGTCAAAAGTCTGCTGTCTTGCGTTTTAAACTGATTCAAGAATATTTGATCAAAAAGCAATACATCTTCAATTGTATTTTCAACCTCTATTTCATCACTCTCATCAGAGAAATATTCATCATCTGAACTCCCGGCATAAACAACTGAAAGTGATTGAAAACATGTTACAAATATGAGTAACGATAAAGATTTTTTCATTACCTCTCCTTTTCCTTGCTACGGTGACGGCAACATTGCGAATAAATTACCAACTGGCTTGAAGTATCTTACACACTTAGAACCCACAGATATATCAAGTATAGAGCGTATTGCTTGATCACAAAACTGTGCCGACAGCTCTATAAATCTTTTTATATCTCTGGCATTAAGGATTTCCACATTTCTATTTTCAAAATCTTTAAATACCAAGCGCCTGAATTCATCCAATTTTTTAATAAGAAGATTTATATCTTCTGCGCCCACGATTGGCTCAAGGATATTTTTTATCTTTAAAGCTAAAGCGTTACTATCATAAATAAACAGTCCTTGATTAAAGGCTCTATCAACGATAATCCAATCGTTGGTATCTGTATTTTTAAGCATAATGGAATATTCATCAAAAAAATTACCAAGACACAGCAACCTTCCTGCATCTGTCTGGTAGCGTTCTATTAAACACTCTGGATATAATAAAAGAATTTCACGAACCGCTCGCCGATAAAATATAGTAAACATATCTTCTGGCAAACAGTCCGTCTCTATTTTATCTTTTAATGCTCCAAGCTGCTCAATCATTCTTTCTCGAGAATCATCTGAGCAAATAGCAACATCACAAACCTCTTTGATGACGTTAACAAGAAATTCTTTGTTCCATACAAGATCGCACAATTTAAATATAATAAATTTATAGAGATTGCCAGTACCACAGGGTATTTCAGCAGAAATTTTACTGTACTCTGCAAACATTTCTGCTGAAGAGCTAAAAAATCCTGCAAGAAACAAAAGTCTACTGTCTTGCGTTGTAAACTGACTCAAGAATATTTGATCAAAAAGTAATGTATCTTTGGTTGTGTCATCAACCTCTATTTCATCACTCTCATCAGAGAAATATTCATCATCTGAACTTCCGGCATAAACAAGTGAAAGTGATGGAAGACTTACAGTTAAGGCCAGCAGTAATAATAATTTCTTCATTACTTTTCCTTTATTAAAAGGCCATCTCAACTTTCTTCATCATGTGAACAATAGCATGTATGGGCGCATCCTGCAATTTACACACCGATCCCATTGATCTTTAACCCTACTGCAGTACATTAAAGTTTAAGATGTCCTCAAAAATCATCCATACCTTGAAAGGAATAAAAATGCTGCAATTGAGCTTGTTCGTTACCCTCCTTGTTTTGACAACAACATTCTCTGCAAACTCTCAGGATATCGATCTCATTCCTCCGCGCAAAAAAGAACAACACCCGCTTCTTTCACAAGCATTACAAAAACAATCCATCCCACTATTCAAGGCCTATCCCGAACTTATTGAAAAATTACCCCACGTGTCGCTCGCAACACTGCCCACTCCCGTGCAAAAAATTTCTATGCTCAGCGACGTCGAAAACTCAACCAACATTTTTATTAAACGAGATGACCAAACCTCAATGTTTATTGGCGGCAGCATGGTGCGCAAGCTAGAATTTTTGCTTGGTGAGGCTTTATTTGCAAAAGCAAAATGCGTGGTAACTACAAGCTTTACAGGGTCCAATCACGTCATGGCAACAGCCGCCTACAGCAAACAAATTGGACTTCCTTGTATTGCGTGCTTAACTCCGCACAAACCATCACCGCGAATACTGCAAAATCTTCTTGCAACTCACGCTCTTGGATGTGAATTGCGTCATTATAAAAGCACAGCTCTTCTCAATATTGATTTGATAAATATTGGACGACAACAAACGGCTGAGATTGGCATTTCTCCCTACTTCATCCCTCGAGGATGCTCAAACAAAGTTGGTATTATCGGTTTTATCAATGCCGCTTTCGAATTAAAAGAACAAATCACACAAGGACTAATCCCAGCTCCGGATATTATTTATGTAGCCCTTGGTAGCTCCGGATCTACTGCCGGCCTTTTGGTTGGGCTGCAAGCAGCAGGTTTACCTTCAAAAGTTATTGCTATTCGCGCTCTGGCAGAGTCAACAGCAAAAGAATTTCATAAAAGAAAAATCTTAAGTCTTGCTCAAGAAGCAATTGATTACCTTGGTGAACGCGATGAACAGTTCAAGCACATAACAATATCTGAGGATAGATGCGAAATCTATGATGACTTTTTTGGTCAAGAAAGCTGTTTTAATTCAAAAGAATCATCGCAGATTATTAAAACACTTGAGCAAACAACAGATATTCAATTTGACCAAACATTTACCAGAAAAGCGTTTATGGCCCTGCTTCATGATCTTGCATTAGGCGCACTTAAAAACAAAACGGTACTTTTTTGGAATTCTTTTTGTAGCGGAACTTTTAGAGATATAATACAAAACGTCAACTATAAAGAATTGCCAACAGATTTTCACCACTATTTTAAAACAGCTCTTCAGCTCGAAGATCAGGGAGTTTAATATTTCATGCCAAAAAAAATACCACTTATTGGCGCTCATATTTCTATTGCTGGCGGCCTTTATAAAGCATTTGACCGCGGAGAATCGATTGGTTGTACAGCTATGCAAATTTTTACCAAGAGTAATCGCTCATGGTTTGATAAAAAATTAACAGAAGTCGAAATTAACGCCTGGAAAGAACGCTGGAAATCATCAACAGTCAAAGAAGTCGTGGTGCATTCATCGTATCTAATTAACATTGGAGCCAAAACCCCAGAAACCGAAAAAAATTCTGTCGCAGCGCTCAAAGACGAGCTGCACCGTTGTCAGTCTCTTGGTATTCCCTACCTGGTACTTCACCCAGGGTCTCACGTGGGAGCCGGAGAAGAAAAGTGCATCAAACAAATTGCTCAAAATTTAGATACGGTCCTAGAAAGTGGCGATGGCACAACTTCTATATTGCTCGAAACAATGGCCGGCCAAGGGACCAATGTCGGCTCGACATTCGAGCAAATTGCACAGATCAGATCACTTGCTGAACACAAAAAGAATATCGGCGTGTGTCTTGATACCTGTCATATTTTTTCAGCGGGATACAACATTGCTTCAGACGAAGGATACTATGAAACAATGAAAAAATTTGATGACATCGTCGGCCTATCGCTCCTGAAAATAATCCACCTAAACGATTCAAAAACACCGTGTAATTCACACAAAGATCGTCACGAAGCACTGGGTCAAGGATCTATTCCGTTGACAACATTTTCGCTGATTATGAATGATAAAAGACTTGCTTCAATTCCAAAAATTCTGGAAACCCCCTCAGATGATGACATGCAGCTGTACGCAAGCGAAATAAAATTACTCAAAAAAATGATCAAATAACTACTGACTAAAAAAGGAGGGATTCGCCAAGCCAAATAAGCTAAAAAATAGTAATATTTTTTTACTTTCAAAGGAGACTAAAATGAAGCGTCACCTATGTTTTGTATATCTGATCACCTCACTACTTGTGTCAACATTACACAGCTGGAATGGCGAGCAATATGACAAAGCATCAGATTGTCAATTCAAAGAAGGATTGCAATTGCTGGAAGATATACAATTGCAAGGCAATGAGCGTGTCTTAGACGTTGGATGCGGCACGTGCAGGCTCGCAGCATACATTGCACAAAAATGCGTCCCTAATGGAAGTGTTGTGGCGATTGATAACAACGAAAGTATGATTCAAAAATCTCTAGAAAAACAAGAACAATCACCCATACCAAATCTTCAGATTGAACTTAAAGATGCGTGTGAATTAGATTACCATGAAGAATTTGATCTGATTATATCAGTTTTTTGTTTGCACTGGATTCAAGACTTAGAAAGCATGGAGCAAGCAATACAAGGAATTGCGCGCAGTTTAAAACCTGGTGGTAAATTTGTTGCAATTTTTAACATTCATGAAACAGATGATGGAAAAATACCAGTTATGACGACAGCAAAAACTTTTGCTACAATTCTCAGCCCATTTTCATCCAAACTCAAAGCTGGGTTAGGAAATGAACTCACCCTTAACCAATACAGAACACTCTTAAACAATGCGAAACTCTCTGCCGAAGTTTTTTCTGCTGCAATGAAAGAAAGAGAAAGTATATCAGAGCAAGAACAAAAAGAACATCTGCTAGCACTCCCTCTCGGTGAAGCCGTCCCTCCCCTTCTTCAACCAATATTTCTCTGGATAACGCTTAACACTTTAAAATACTTTGGATTTCAAAACGCTGATGGAACTTATGGCGATAACATGCCGCGCGGCTTTATTATTGCTGAAAAAATAGAGTAAAAGAGCACAATATTTATCGAGAAGGAGACGAGTATGAAGAGTCACCTATTTTCTGTATTTTTGATTTTCTCACTATTCCTAACCCCTTTACAATGCTGGAACGGTGAACAATATGATAGAGCATCTGATGCGCAATTTGCAGCAGGATTACAACTTATCCAGCAAGCACACCTAAAAGGCGATGAAAGAGTTCTTGATCTGGGATGCGGCACATGCAGGCTAGCAGCACACATTGCACAAAACTGCGTTCCTAACGGAAGCGTTGTTGCAATTGATAATAGCGAAAGCATGATTCAAAAATCTCTAGAAAAACAAGCAAATTCACCTATAGATAATCTTACTATAGAGCTCAGAGATGCTTGTAAACTTGATTATCACAAAGAATTTGATGTAGTCGTATCAGTCTTCTGCCTTCATTGGATTCAAGAGATAGAAAGCATGCAGCGAGCAATACAGGGAATTGCTCAAAGCTTAAAACCTGGAGGCAAGTTTTTTGCAGTCTTTAATCTACAAAGCACAGACGATGGATTAATACCACTTATCGGAGAAATGAAAAAAATTATACAATCTAATGCATGGTCTAATTGTTATGAAGGCAAAGTAGTCTTAGGTAATGATATTCCTCCCTATACTTATCAACAAATGCTAGAACGTTCAGGCTTTGAGGCGACCGTAACTACTTTTATACCAGCAGTACCCAATCGAACTGAACAACAGCAAAAAGCCTCTCTTTTGGCTATCCCTTTAGGACAGGCAATTCCTTTGAACCGTCAGGAAGATTTTCTTAATGAGGCACTTGCCATGTTTGAGAAAGCAGGAGCAAAAAATGAAGATGGTACGTATCGATTTATTCTTCCCTGTGGCATGATTACCGCCCTCAAAAAATAGAAATTAACAAAAAAAGGCAGCGTGCGCGCGCTCATTTAATGATGGCTCACTTACTGAATAGGTGAGCCTTTCTACAGTTTTACCTTGTTGATGAACTCAATTCATGATACGATTCTCGGGAAAAATTGTTATCATTTTTTTTATGTCCGAGAAAGGGGATCATGCAAAAAATAAAATCTTTATTCGTACTAACCAAAGCATTTTTACTTTTAGGAACGTGGGCGACCATATCGCCAATGATAGAGGTTCCTGATGTTGTCAAAAAATATACCCAGCCGAACATTCTTGAGAGACATCTTTTAACCATACTTCGAAATAGAAATACAGGCACTCATCAGTTTCGGGAAGCAACTAATTTACTCACTCCATTTCTTGCTGCACGAACAGCCGAATGCGTTAACGCAAGCAGAGTATCCGTTTCTACGCCTATTATGGATTGCACAGGAATAGAGGTAAAACAGGATATAGTTCTTATTCCTATCATGCGCTCTGGACTTGCTCTCCTTGAAGGATTTCAATGTTATTTTAAAAAAGCACGCGTTGGACACATGCTCATTCAACGGAATGAAGAAACAGCTGAAGCAGAGTTTAAGTATTTTAAAACTCCATCTCGCATGTCTGGGAAAAAAGTGGTCATTCTTGAGCCAATGATTGCTACAGGGGGAACATTGACCGTTGCAATAAATACTCTAGTCAACACGGGCGTTAATGAAAGAGATATTATCATTGCAAGTGTTGTCGCAGCGCCAGAAGGGCTGCTTGCGCTGCAAGAAAAATTTCCAGCTATTTCTGTCGTCGTCATATCAATAGATGAAGGACTAACTAATCGAAAATACATTTCCCCTGGGCTTGGAGACTTTGGAGATCGATACTACGGCACCGAAGATGAAGGACCTGAGTATTTTGGTGGAGAATAGGTTTGAGATTAGAAAATGATAAAACACCAAGTGATAAAAAATAGAATCCCTAAGCCAAATAAAGTCCACCAGGACAAGAAGCCAAAAAGAAAAGCAGATGCTCCAAGCGATAGAATAATTCCCATCACAGCAGTAAAAATAAGTACTTTATTTTTACTCCATCCCTTTTTTTGTAAATAAATTGCAAAGTGATGAGGACTTCCGTGGTAGGGCAAAATGCCCAACCAGGTACGGATAACCACAAGACAAAAAACTTCAAGCAGTGGAATGCCTAAAACAACAGCAGGGGCGTAGTACGAATCCCATGATTGGGAGCTCCATGGAATCAACATAGGAATGGCAGCAAGAAACCCACCAATAAAAAGCGATCCTGCATCGCCTAGATAGATTTTTGCGGGCGGCTTGTTATACCAAAAAAATCCAGCAAGCGCCCCAATAAACGATGCTATCAAAAGACTGACAAGATATTCGCGAAGAGCAAGCGCAATCAGAAAAAATGAACAACCTGCAATCAGAGCAATGGATGAAGAAAGGCCGTCCATCACGTCAACAAGATTGAAAGCATTGATAACCGATAGCATCCAAAAAGCCGAAATACTTAAATTTATCATTGATGAAAAAAAGACAGCCTTGAGAGAAAATCCACCTTTGAGGAAACACAGAACAGCGATAACTTGCCCTAAAAACTTTTGTCCTGCTTTTAACACTTTAAGGTCATCGACAAGCCCAACAAACAACAAGAGAGTCGTGCCAAGCAGAAGCCATAAAACTTGATTTTCAAACGGATAAGCAAGAGCGAGGGGGATTATGAATGCGAGGTAGACTGCAACGCCGCCAAGATAGGGGGTTGGCGTTTTGTGATTTTTTATTTTTCCATCTGGAACATCAAGAATGCCAAGACGCGTTGCTGCTCGAATGATAATTGGAACAATATACAAAGACAATAACAACGATGCGACAAAACAAAATAAGTGTCGCTCAGCAACTGCATACATCACACTTCTCCTTACACCGTTTCTCCGCACGTGTTAAAGCCTACTCCTCAGAAGCTTCATACAAGAAGAATACTCTTGCTGAGACAAAAATTCAAACCCAATCTTTAGAATATACCAAGGGATAGTTGCCAGAGAATTATCTGCTATCACAAGAGGCGCAATCTTACACCAATCTTTTTCTGTTGTAATAATCCCACAACACCCCTGCTCACGAGATTTATTCGCAATGTCTTGAATATCTTTTTTGGTATAATCGTGATGATCTCCATATTCAATAGAAGCAGAAACTGCAACCCCAAGTTGCTGCACACTACTTAAAAAATTAGAAAATGAACCAACCCCGGCACAAGCAGCAACTTGTTTCCCTTCAAAGATATCGCAAAAAACCTCTTTGTTATTCGCGTCAAAAAGTCCTACCAGTGCGTGCCGGCCAGAATAAATTTTTTGTGAATCAAAACTGCTTAAATATTTGTGCTTCACTCGCCACAACTCTTGCAAACTCACAGCATCTGCATGTGTTAAAATAATCAGATCAGCTCGAGAAATATCTTTTTCACGCAGCCTTCCTGCTGGCAGACAGTGCCCGTTTTCAAACGGATGACGAGCGTCAAGCAAAAGAATTTCTACATTTTTTTTTATTGCCTGATTTTGGTATGCATCATCAAGAACAACAAGATCTATCTCTTGCTCTAAATGTCGCATGCAGGATAATAAAAGCTTTAAAGATTCTACACGATTGGAACCAACAGCAACTGGAATGTGAAGATTTTTTGCAAGCATGAGCGGTTCGTCACCACTCAATCGAGCGTTACCAAGAATATGCTTGCCATCTGAAACCAAAAAGCTTTTATTACCATCGTCAGATTGTCGACCATAGCCTCGGCTAACAATGGCGCAGCGCTTTTCAGTAAGTTGCTGCACAAGAAATTGCACAACAACCGATTTTCCAGTCCCTCCAACAGACAGATTACCTACAGAAATAACATGTCCAAAAAATTGATGCTGTTTTTGAAAGAAAATGCGAAAAAAAAATACCGTGCTGAATCCAGCACGGTATAAAATTTCTAAAAAACAAAGACTGTAAAAAACGAGTAATTCAAGAGTTGTAAGCTTTTGTTTGCGAGCAGTTTTTTCCCATAAAGCAACAACAAATCTTGAAACAGGTTTCACAGATTTTTACCAATTATTATTGTTGTTTTTCTTTGACTTCGCTGTAAGCAATGACGACGTCATCTTCTGACCAATCATGAAAAACATCGGTCATAAAGGCACATTCAAAACCTGCATGCACTTCTTTGACGGATTTTTTGTCACGTTGCAAGCTAGTGATCATACCTTCGCCTACAACTTTGCCGCCACGGGTACAGACAACTTTTGCTGTACGAGGAAGAATTCCATCACGCATGTAGCAACCAGCAATAACGCCAACGCCTTTAATGTTAAATACTTTTTTAACCAGAGCCTCGCCGCATTTTGCCCACGTCTTAATAACTTCTTTTTTAGATATGAGAAGTTTTTCAAGATCATCAACAAGCGCATAGATAATCTGATACAGCTTTAAATCAACAAAGCGATCTTTGGCGCACACTTGAGCATTCTTTTCGGCTTTAACGTGAAGACCAAGAACAAGAGCTCCTGTGTTTTCAGCAAGCTCAATGTCACTTTCGGAGATATCACCTATGCCACCAAGAATAACTTTAATCGAGCAGTTAATCTCTTTATGAGCTTTAACAATTTTCTCAATCGACTGCATTAATGCATCTTTTGAGCCACGAGTATCAGTTTTAATAATTACTCGGATTTCTTTTTTAACCTGCTTTACATTATTCAGTGTTTGAAGTGTTGCCACTGGCTGAGCTTCTTGCTCAGAATATGTAGTTGTTGGTCTTGATGCTTTGGTTTTGAGGTACACGTCCATAGGAACCTGTGTAAGCCACTCGCCAATAGCTGCAAAGTTATCAAATCCAACAATTTGAACTGGAATTGATGGACCAGCTTGCTTGATGCGTGCTCCATGAGAATTAATGAGCAGTCGAACTTTACCGGTGCTATTACCACAAACAAAATAATCACCTTGCTTCAGAGTACCTTCGGTACAAATAACCGTAGCAACAGGGCCGTACCCTTTTTCAACACGTGATTCAAGGATATATGCTTTTGCCGGAGCTTGCGCGTCAGCCTTAAGTTCCATAAGTTGAGACTGAAGAACAATCATTTCGAGAAGCTCATCAATGCCTTGACCTGTTTTTGCCGAAATAGGAACAAAAACGGTCTGGCCACCCCAATCTTCTGACATCAAATTATGCTGAGCAAGCTGTCTTTTTATTGTTTCAATAGCCGACTGAGAGCTTACTTTATCAATTTTATTAATCGCAACAATGATAGGCACTTGCGCTTCTTGAGCATGCTTGATTGCCTCGATTGTCTGAGGCTTAACGCCATCATCAGCAGCAACCATTAATATCGCAATATCAGTAATGCGAGAGCCACGCTGTCTAATTGATGTAAACGCTTCATGACCTGGCGTATCAAGAAAAATAATTTTTCCATGCGTGCTATCAACTTCGTAAGCACCAAGATGCTGAGTAATGCCGCCTTTTTCAGACGCTGCAATATTCATTTTTCGAACATAATCAAGAAATGTTGTTTTGCCATGATCAACATGGCCCATGACAACGGCAATAGGCCAACGAGTTGTTGCCTTGAGTGACGCTTGATCAGCTCTTTTAATATCTTGCGCTGTTGAAAGCTCTGGAGCTGCATTTTTTCTGGAACATTTAATGCCAAAGTTTTCAGCTACCGATTGAATCACCTCTTCTGAAAGCATATGGTTTCTGCTACATGGCATACCGCGCTTAAGAAGAGCAAGAATGATGTCGCCAACTGTTTTACCCAAAAGCGCTGCAACTTCAAATAGAGGCATACTCTTTTCAATGACAATCTCAGAAACAGGTGCGTGAATTTCTTCTGCTGCAGACCTTACTCGGTTGCGCTTTCGACCTCGTCCGCGACGGAATGGTCTTGCCGCACCTTTTTTATCTGCAAAACCTTTGCGTTGCAAAAGTTGATTGATACGATCTTGTCCCTTGAGAATATCCTCAGACAAAAAAGTATCTGCTACTTGACCGTCGATGTGAAAATTCAATTCACCGCTTGATGCTTTATGCAAAACATCTGCAACGGCTTGATCATCTTCTTCTTCGGAGCTTTTACCTTGAAACCGCGCTGATGGTGAATACGCTTGTTTAGATTCTTGAGGATTTTGCTCATATTTTTTTGTAGGAGCCACCAAGGGCGATTGTCGTGTTATCACTTTTTCAGATTCTTTTTTTATATCTTGCTTCGCAGAAGCAGGAATGGGAGATACAGATTTGATATTTTTTTGTGGCGCCGATGTGGCAGATTTTTTTTGCAAGTCGTCTTCTTTAACTGTTGGCTGGTGTGTTGTTTTTTTTACAAGATCAATGGCTTCGTCCGGAAGAATCGACATATGACTCGGAAGACTGATCCCCCGCTTTTCAAGCAGCGAAAGAACTTCTTTGCTAGATAAACCCAATTCTTTGGCAATTTCGTACACTCGCATGCTTTATTCACCTGAAAGCTAAAATTTTAAGCTCTTTCATCATCGCTCGACTCATCTGAATCACAAGAAATATCCTCATCAGAAGAAAGAATAGATGCTGATTCACGATTCATTGGAGCAACATCTTGCAGTTGAATTTCAAGACCAACAAGACGCGATGCAAGCATAATGTTTTGTCCTAATTTTCCAATGGCATACGAACGCTGATCCTGAGCGAGCCACACAACAACTTTTCTATCGTCAACAAGCTCAACCTTGTCAATTTCGGCAGGTTTTAAGCTGTCGCGGACAAGATCTTCAATATCATCCGTCCACTCTATTAAATCTATCTTTTCTTGTCCTAGTTCGCGCAAAATAGGCTTAATTCGAGCGCCTCCAACGCCAACACAGGTCCCAACAGGATCGATTTCTTTGCTTGTCGAAACAACAACAGCCTTGGTTTTGTAACCAGCAACTCGAACGATTTTTTTGATTTCAACAAGGCCTTCATAAACTTCGGGAATTTCTAGCTCAATCAGCTTTTTAACAAATTCTGACGAGGCCCGGTCAAGGATAAGTTGATAATCACCGCGCGCTACTGGCAACACTTCCTTAAGAAGTGCTTTAACAGGATAACCAACACGTGGCATCTCGCCTGGAACAAGGTTTTCTTGAGCCAATAAAGCAAGAACTTCGCCTATTTTTACCACAAAGCCAGCACGCTCTCTTTTGTGTACCATGCCGGTAATGATAGTATCTTTTCGGTCCTGAAACTCATTATAGACCGCAAGTTGCTCAAGATCTCGAATTTTACCAGCAATCATCTGCTTTGCCGCAAGAATTTCGATGCGACCAATGCCATCATCAAAAGGAACCTTGAGCAAATCGTTAACTTGAACCTTTGAGTCAATGGTTCGAGCTTTACGCAAAGAAACTTCAACCTCGTCGTCATAAACGGACGATACTACTGTCTTTTCAGCATAAACGTCGAGCTGACCTGTTTTTTTATTAAACGAGATATCAAAGGTTGTTGCAGGGTATTTTTTGGCATAAGCAGCAAGGATTCCCTCACAAACAATTGATACAACTTTGTCTCTATCAAGACCTCGTTCTTCAACAAGACTGTCGATTACATCAGCAAGATTCACGATCGTTATTACCTTTTAGAAAGAGCGTTGAACTGGAAACGGTAGATCTTTAGCACCAACTATAAGCGCTGTGATATTCTCAAGTCTAGAACAAAAACAAAAAAAGTGAAGTCCCCTCTCTTTTCTTGTTTCTTCTCAGGTCTTCTTATTATTTAAGTTTATTATTTAATTAAGAATTAAATTAATAGTAATAAGGAAGCCGTTTTTTGTGGATAACTTTGTTTTTTTAGCTAATTATGTTGGCCTGGTCGTTGTTTTAACGATTTTTGCAATTGTGGATAACATGTGGATAACTTGTTAATAACTTGTTGATAACTTTTTGTCATCGCTTGGATTATTGATCTGGAAGGCATATCCATTATCTGTACTTTTCATATGTCGATCTAGTCGTTTGTTTATAGGTATCCTGTAAAAGTTATCCACATGTTATCCACATGTTATCCACATGTTATCCACAATTTATAGTGGAATTATATTTTCTTGCTTGGTTGTAAAAAAAATTCATATGAAAATTTTTCTTACAACCAAGTCTTCGCTTAATTGCGATCATCTTTACAAAGCGCTTCAGTTTTTTTTATATTTTCAAACATGTTGGTCTTGATGGTATTTATTTGTGAGAAGGGAGAATACATTGAGGATATCTATTTTATACCTTGTCAGCGCAGCTGCTTTGCTGTGTATGGGTACGGCCCAGGTGTGTGCTGTGACAAGTCGTTCACATTTTTCGTCGCGGCCCCAGTTTCAGTCTGCATCGCCCGAGATGGTTTCGCCCTTTCGGTATCAAAAAAATATTGCAGAAAAGTCGTCGTGGGGTGGTAGTTTTCAGGCTGTTTTGTTTGGAGGGAGTTCAACTGATTCCGATGATTTGGCTGAGTATTTGATGCCGTTTGGTTCATCTAGCGTCTCTGTGAGTGAAAACCTGATTGCTGATGCAGCAAATACGCTTCATGCAGAGCATTTTAATATTTTGAGCAACGATTTTTTTACCGATGCGCCATATGCCATGCGCGACAGACCTGCTACAAAAGATTCATTTAAAAGCTCCATTAGTATGCGTCCTCAAGAATGGTCTGTTGGGCTGGGGCTGAAGTACCATCAAATTTTGTTCAACAGAAAATCCAATAATCCTTGGTGGATGAGTATTTCATCCCCTTTGGTGCACGTTGAGCGTGATGTGCGGCTGCAAGAGACTGTTGAAAATGATGGAGGTGGTCTTGCTCAAGTTATTGGTGCTACGAGCATGTCTCAGTTTATCGCTCCATTTACTTATCCAGAAACAGCAGGGGTTATTCAGGGATTGCAGTCAAGTATGCAGGGAGCGCTGGTTCAGCCTGCTTGGTTGTATGGCAAAATTTCGAGTAAAGAACAAAGCCGAACAGGTTTTGCTGATGTTGAAGTAAAAGTTGGTAATGTGATGTATCAATCTCTATCAGCTATGCTTGATGTGTATGCTGGAGTCCTTTTTCCAACAGGGAACAAAGACAAAGCCCACTACTTATTTGCTCCGCAAGTTGGCAATGGCCGGCACGTTGGTATTATGGTTGGTGGCACATTTGAGTGGGTGATTAAATCTGCAGAGCATAGTTCTTGGGGTTTTAAGTACGAATCAGCAATGAACCTGCAATATCTTTTTGCTAATACGCAAAAGCGCTCATTTGATCTTAATGGCAAGCCATGGAGCAGGTATGCCGAGGTATACAAAGATAAGGCGCAAGCAACGAGTGCTGCAGCATTAGTACCGACAGCTACAGCGGAAGCTTTTTTTGTTAGATCTCTTCTCTCAACGCCCGGCATCAACGTTTTTACGCAAGATATGCATGTAAATCCCGGATTCAATTTTACCTGGAACAATGGATTTGTAGCAACGCACAAATCATGGAATTTTGAAGCAGGATACAATTTGCATGCTCGTGAATCTGAATCTGTTCATTTGAAGCATGGATGGACAGAAGGTCCAGCTCTTAAAGCTCCCGATGGTGCTGGTCAGACCAATCCTGCGCGCGATATAACGGCAAGCGCAGTGCTGAATCAATTGATGCCAACAACAACTGTTAAATCTATTCTTAATTATGATGATTCAATTATTAAACACAGCGACTTAAATCTGGGCTCTGCGGCACACCCTTCGCTCATCGCGCATACTTTTTATGGGTCGTGTGGTTATCGCTGTCAAGACAGCCGCTTGCCAATTGGTTGTGCTCTTGGAAGCTCGTACGAATTCCCAGGAAGTAACCGAGCTTTGACCCGTTGGGCTGTGTGGGCAAAAACTGATATTTCGTTTTAAAGAAAAGAAGGGAAAAAAATGAAAATTTCACGTCTAATAATTACGCTGGTGAGTATTAGTATTTCAACGAATTGTTTTTTGCATTCAATGAACAATGCGTTTCAAGATTTTTTGGAGCGACAAG
Source organism: uncultured Pseudomonadota bacterium (assembly GCA_964493325.1). Lineage (GTDB taxonomy): Bacteria > Babelota > Babeliae > Babelales > RVW-14 > CAZBMD01. The sequence goes on from CAZBMD010000001.1 coordinate 125,052, forward strand.
CTGATGCATTTGAGCAGTCGGTTGGCCGCTACAATGCGACCTTTGATTTGCGTACTGCGGGTAATGGCGATGAGAATGATTTTGGGGGTACGCGTGCTGGTGCATTTACTAAAAGTTTTGAGCACGATGCCGCAACTGGTCTTTTGACGGCAAATGGTCTTGCCGAGTACAATAAAATGCTAACAGCGATAGCAAGCGGTAATCAGAGTGACTGGAATGCTTTGAATCTTGCATACCCAGATTCGCAAAAACTTGTCAGTCCTCAGGCTTCACTGATGAATACGTTGCAAGGTTGCCCTTCACATCTTTTTGAAGGCTATGTTCCACCAAAACTTGCAACAGCCAAAGGCGCTGCTCAAGAAATTGAGCTTTATTTAAAAATGCTGTGCCGACATGTTCATTTTAGTGATTATGGAACTGGTGCAAATACCGATGACAATGGCTCTGGAGGCTCAATCACTCAGGTTGCTGCAGATATATTGCAAAGTCTTGGCGATGCTTATCAGGGTCCTCGTGATCCAGATACCGGAACCGTGACCCCAAAAGTTTTGTTCCGTGGCAACGCGTATGGCAATCTTCTAGGATACCATGTTTCACAATTTTTGCTGCAAGATACATCGCCGCTCTATTCACTTAATCTTATTACCCATAAACCTTACGTTCCTGTTGCTCAAAAAAGAGAATTTGGCGTTTCATGGGCTGATTTTGTAGATATGGAAAATGGTCATACGCCTCGCCCTTATGTTTTGAACCATGATTTTGTTGGTGAAGCGTACACTGTTGCAGGGCGCGACCTTGGAACATGGGTACACAGGGATGGTCCGCTCGAACTTGTATTGCATGCAGCTAATTTCTTGTTTGCTCACGGATTTCCATTTTCAAGCGCTTTGCCATATTACAACGGATCGATGCCTAATGAAATGGGATTTACAGCAATGGGCGCTCCTGATATTTACTCTACTCTTACGGTTCTTGCAAACGAAGCATGTAAAGCTGCATGGGCTCAAAAGTGGCTAGCTCATCGCGGAGCTCGCCCAGAAGCTGTTGGAGGTCTTGTGCATCTTGCAAAAGCGCTTGGTCAGGATGTGGGACTGCACCCGTCGCTCTTGGATGACACGTTAATGGACTTGGTTATTGCTCATAACCGAAAACAATCAGATGGAGGAACCGTGCCAGATGCTGGTGAGCGATTGTCCTATGGCGATGCAAGCACGTATCTACTAGCAGTAATGGCTCCAGAGGGTTCGCCAAGCCACCCAACGTTTCCTTCGGGTCACGCAACACTTTCTGGAGCTTGTGTAACAATTTTGAAAGCGTTTTTTGAGGGATCAACAAAAATTAATTCAAAGGTGACGCCAGTCAAGCCAAATCCAGTAGACTCAACGGCGCTGGTTGCTTTAACAAATGCTCCAGGCGAAGATGAAGACTCGCTCACCGTAGAATCAGAGCTGAACAAGCTTGCAGTCAACATCGGCATGGGCAGAAACTGGCTAGGGTTCCACTTCCGTGCAGATTGCGAGCTGGGCAATAAGCTTGGTGAAGAAGTAGCAATTTGTTGGTTGATGGATCAGGCTGGTTTTTATAATGAGCAGGCTTTTACAGGGTTTGAGTTGACCAAATTTGATGGTCAAAAAATTCGTATTACTCACAATGCTGTAATCAATATCTAAATTTAATTTTTTTAAAAGAGGGCGGATTTTGTTCCGCCCTCTTTTAAAAACAGTTTAAAGCTCTCTTATTTTTTCCATAATTTTTTTCATATCCTCCCAAACTGTGCGCTTTTCTGCAGGGTTACGTAGCAGATACGCAGGGTGGTAGGTTGGCATAACAGGGATGCCGTTAAATGTAGCAAAAAGACCTCGCGCTTGAGTAATTTTTACCTGGTCTCCAAGGAGCGCTTGTGTGGCGCTTGATCCCAAAGTACAGATTATTTTTGGTTTTATAATCTCAATCTCTTTTAGCAATAAAAGATCTTTGCAGGTATCGCGTTCATTTGGTAGAGGGGTTCTGTTTTGTGGAGGCCTGCATTTTACGACGTTTGAGATGTAAACCTCTTCGCGCGCAATGCCCATGGCTTCGATAATTTTTGAGAGTAATTGGCCAGCGCGACCAACAAACGGTTTGCCTTGGGAATCCTCGTCTCTACCTGGGCCCTCTCCAATAAACATGATCAGCGCGTCTGGGTTGCCGTCGCCAAAAACAACTTGCTTGCGACCTAGTGAGCCAAGCGGGCAAGACATGCAATCTTTATATTTTTTGTTAAGGTCGGAGAGTTGTTGTTGTTTACAGGGAGGCAATGGTGCTGCTTGTTGAGCAACATTTTTTTGTGTATCGTGATACAAAAATCCTTTGGGTTTTGTTTTGAGATAGCTCAAAAAATTTATAATAATTCTTGATTTTGCATCGATCATGAGGCGCCCCTTTGTACAAGGTTTTTAAGTGTTAAGAGCATGATGCAGAGGCTATCAAATTTTTTGATAAAGTAAAAATATTGCAGTGTACTCAGTCTGCATGGTGAGCAAAAATTACACTCTAGAAAAAGTTCCTGCTTTTTTTATGAAAAAGCGAAATAAACTCCACCCAGTTTGTTTTACGAGCAAAAGTTGTTTTAAGATACGAACGATGTATTGATTTTCTTGGAAAATAGATAGAAAGTCCCTGTGCATTTGGAAGATTAAAACCAGTAGAATTTGCAACAATATTATTTTGCATAATCTCAACGCAAGCAGAAATGCTTTGCAGGACGCTATCTGTAAGCTCTCTATTTTGATCAGGAATGCAGCGTCCATTATTTTCTTCTATTTTAACTTTTAGACTTGTCAGAAAATGATGTAAATCAATGTAATCGTTATCAAAAAATTCAGTTGTTCGATTTTTACTTTTTCTTATTTTTTTAATCATAGCCTCATATGTTGTATCAGTTTCTAGAAGCGTCATCACATTCTGAACGAGAAGAGATAATGCTTCTTCGATGCATTCTATATTCTCAAGATTGACTGCTGATTGTGTAAAATCTGCAAATGAAAGATGGTATTCTTGAGCGTAGCTTGATACAGCGTGTGTTACAAATTCAAGCGCAGAGAGTGATTGTGACAAGAATGGCTCGAGGAGTCTTGTGTAATTATATCCCGCAGCTGGTTCTATTTCTTGTGATGCCACCATAAAATGGGTGGAACTTTGTAATTTTGATGCATATTCGATCATTGCCATGTGACAGGCATCCATAAAAACAATGTCTATTTTTTTTCCATCAAGGACTTCTGTGCTTATGCGATCAAGGCATTCGCGTAAATCTTGATTATTGATGTAGGTTTCGTGTGTTTCGTTAAAGGCTATGCCTCGTCTAAGAAGTTTTTGAAATGAATAACGATTGATTTCAAAGAGACCGGTTTTATCATTGAGTAAAAATAGTTCATTGCGATGATTAGTAAATAGGCGTCCCCAAATATCAGGATCTTTTATTCCTGATCCATGATTCCACAGTACAATAGCTTGGTGTTTTGCTGGGTAATTTGTTATTGCCCATTCGATAAAATCAAAAAGACTTTCTTTGGTTCCACTAATTGATTCAAGTGCATTTGATATTTTGTCTTGGATGACAGCGTTATTTTTCTGAATAAGAAACCGTGTTACTTCGGTTTCTCCGTACTCGTCAATTTGCAAAATGATATTCACAAAAGGAGTTGATCCAATGCGTAGGAGTTGCTTAAAATTGTGCAAGGCATATCTAAAAAGATTATTATTTGCAGCCATATAAACAATGAAATTCCATTCTTTTTGTTTATATTGTTTAATGCTTCGAGGAGCCTCTTCTGATCCTATCTGAGCTTGTTTTGTTATTAATGGCTTGGTGTTTGGAGACTTCGAATATAGTGAAAATACCAATATGTTGCAAAAAAATGATAGAGAAATAAGGTTGATGTATTCATATTTTGATGACATAACAATCCCTTTTTTTATCTCCAGATCTATCATATTTACGTTATAAAATTCAATTGTGTTGAAATTATTATGAGTTACTCAGAAGAACAAGAGCAAACGTAAGCCCAAAAGTAAGTTGAAAATCAAGAAAGAAAAGTTGAAGGGGATTGATCAAAAGAACAATTAGGCAAACAATACACAAAATATGTAGGGTATTTGTTCTTTGCGAAGTCATCTTTCCAAATTGTGTAATGGAAAAAGCTGCAAGTGCTCGTTTAAACGGAATGCTTGACCAGCTTAGAAAGGCATACAGCAAGCAAATAACGAGCAATAAAAAACGTTTAATTTGCATATTGATTGGCAAAAACATCAGGAGCAAACTCCAGATGGCGATAAGAAAAACAATGTGTAGTCCAGAGCGTGCAAGATGGTGTGAAATACCCCAAGTATTAAATGAGCGGCGTAAATTTTCGATGGACGGTTGCTGCTTATTTCCAAAAAATATAAGGCCAAGGAGTGGTTTACATGAGTGTGAGATTTTTTCCATCATGCCTTGATAGATAGATTCTCGTTTTTTCCAAATCCATCGTTTCAACGAAGCAGACGGTCTTTCTAGAAGTGTAATTTCAGACTTTTTAGTATGATAAAGTGCGGCAAGAATGTTTTCCTTTGCAAGATAGTCATCAAAAGACGGTTTTTTTAATCCACGTTGAGTGGGGGTTTTTTTGATTGTTATGTTTGAAATTGATAATTGATCTCCAACTTCAAATAAGCAATTTCGAAGGTAGTAATGTAGTGAGAACTGAATATCAGTTTTTTTATTATTTTGATCAATTATGTGCTCAACATTCAAGGTTAATCGTGTCTGCTTTTTTTCTGCAATCTTTTCACGCTCAGCAACAGTAGCAAAAACAATCATTGATGTTGGCAGATTGTTTTGTAAGATGGTTCTCTCATAATTTTTGAGTGATAATGTTAATCCTCCAACGCAAAAAAGAAATGAAAGTAATGCGGGTACGGTAGAAGACTTGTCTCCAAAGGTTAAGAATGATAGTGCGGTTATTGTAAGAGGGATAATGATTATAAGCGGGGTACAAAAATAAGACTGAGTTGCAGTTCCAATAATAAAGCTAAGCAGTGGCGGTAGAAAAGGTGAAAACGGTTTATGAGTTGGGGTGGACATGGCGAATTTGCTCTTTGAGAAGTTCAATTTTTTTACCTGTAGCAAGCTGAATGATGATTGAATGCGTAAAAATAGTGAGCACTGTGCCGACAACGCCATCGTCGCCACTAACGATTATTCCCGGCTTAAGTAAAGATGTTAATTCTTGCAATCTCTTGCGCTCTTGTTGCTGAGGTTTGATAATGAGGACGTAAAACATGGCAAACAATGCAAGCCAAGCCAGTGTTGTATGAGCGAACCTTGCAAGCTGCACGTGTAATAAAAAATTATGACAAAAAAACATAATATTTGCACAATACATTAAAAAAATCTTATTTAACAAAAAGAGTTTCACTATGAAGTTTGTTTCTATTTGAAAGAATACTTTATCATAAAATTGCTCAATGAGGAATAGGTATGAAGATTGTACGAGTAGAAGGGCGAGAAATTCTCGACTCGCGTGGTATGCCAACGCTTGAATGCAGTCTTGAGCTATCGAGAGGCACTGTTGTCCGAGCGAGTGTTCCATCGGGTGCATCGGTTGGAAAATATGAAGCACTAGAATTGCGAGATACTACTTCTCTCCGTTATGCGGGCAAAGGTGTGCTTGAAGCTAAAAATAATTTAGAACTAAAAATTGCACCCCTCTTGATTGGTAAAACTCCAGATTTTATTCGCCTTGATGAGCACATTATTGATCTTGATGGGACTGAAAATAAGAGAAATCTTGGTGCCAACGCAACACTTGCTGCCAGTATTGCCGTTGTTAGAGCCCAGGCGGTGATGCAAGAATGCGAACCATTTCAACTTATAGCACAGCATATGGATATTATAACTCCAGTCATTCCTCGCTGTATGTTTAATTTGCTTAATGGAGGCATGCACGTAGATAATGGAATGCGCTTTCAGGAATTCATGGTTATGCCCGTTGGAGCGGTGTCATTTGAACAATATTTGCATGATGTAACAATGGTTTACCAAGTTCTCAAGAAAAAACTTGCTCAGGAAGATTATACCACGGGCCTTGGTGATGAAGGTGGCTTTGCGCCGTTATTTACAGGTAAAGGGATTATAAGAGAACGTATGGCTCTTGATTTTTTAATGCGTGCAATTGTTGATGCTGGATTTGATTATGAGTACATGAAAATTTGTCTGGATGTAGCAGCTTCTTGCTTTTATGACGAAGCATCGAGTTGCTATAACCTTGGTGGCGATATATTTTCAAGCGAAGAGCTTGTTGCTTTATACCAAGACTTGGTAAAAAATTATCCAATTTATTCGATCGAAGATGGTATGAGCCAGGACGATTGGTATGGTTGGCAAATGTTGACCCAGAGCCTCGGAGATAAAATTCAATTAGTAGGAGATGATCTTTTTGTAACTAATTTGAGCAAGATAGAAAAGGGGATTTCTCTTGGAGCTGCAAATGCGGTTCTGATAAAGCCTAATCAAATAGGAACTGTCTCAGAAGCGATCCAGGCAATCAAGCTTGGCAATAAAGCAGGATTTATCACGGTGGTTTCACATCGTTCGGGCGAAACCTCCGATGATTTTGTTGCTGATTTTGCTGTTGGTGCTGGCGCTGACCAGTTTAAATCGGGAGCGTGTGCTCGTGGTGAACGTGTTGCAAAATATAATCGTTTGCTTGAAATTGAGGAACTTTTAAAAAAATCTAACCCTTGATAACAATACATGGTTTAAGGAGTGCAACTTTTTTAGCGATCCCTGCGATCTGTACTGCGTTAACTACGCACTCAACCTCTTTATGTGCCATTGGCGCTTCTTCCGCAAAGCCTTCCATAGATCCCGATTTAACATCAATTCTTGCAGCCAAAAGCTTGTCGCGCAACGTTTTTCGCGGATTAACCATTTTGCAGCGTGCCGTCACATAATGCTCCCGCTCCGTGACAGCAAGCTCACGGAGGCCTCTCTATTGCTTGCAGCGGCGTTAAAAACAATTCCCCCCTTTTTTCTTGTTTTGAAAAAGAGTCGCAAGTAAGTTCGTGGTCTGGTTGGGGATTTTTTTAAAAACAAACCAATTATTTTTTAATTTTATTGACTGAAGTGAAATATATTTATTAATTTTAGTATTGAAATATACTCATAGTAATTAAAAATAAGTCCAGTATCGTCTGATTTAAGATATGCGGGCAAAGGAGAGTAGTAATGAAGGGGAGTTTATCATGAAGAAAAATGTGTTATTACGATATCGAATATCGCTCGTAATTGCAGCCGCATTGCTATCTGCGCAGGCAAGTGCTGCAGATACGCCAAGCGAAAAAGAACTTTCTGGTGCTATTATTAGTGCCATTAAGGAAGATTTAAAGCCATCTATGCTTGCTGTTTTGTCTGCAAGTGAGTTGTCCTTGGAAAAGGAATTTGCGGTTAACTTCAAAAAAGTAATGGATGCCCTTGCTGCTTTCCGTAAAAAATATCCACAAATAACGGGCGATACAGTAGTAACACCGTCTCCAGCTGTGGTACCACCGCCTGTAGCTACTCCGCCTGTAGTCACTCCTCCTGTCCCACCAAAAGCTGTGCCAGCTCCTGCTGTAAGCGCACCGGCGCAGCCAAAGTTAGCTGCTGTTGAAATAAAAAAAGCTGATGCTGTTGCGGTACCTCCGGTAAAAGAAGTGGTTTCTGCAAAAGAAATATCTTCTGCTTCAGCCCCAATAAAAGCGCCTGCAGCTTTAGAACCTGTAAAGGTGGCAGCACCAGAAGCTGATTTGGGGACAGATGAAGATGATCAAGATTTGAATATGCCAGCAATCCTTAATCTTCCGGGCCTTGGTGTAATGCCGACGATTCCAACTGTTGAACCTCAAAAAACAGCAGAAAATGATGAAAGTTTTAATGATGAACAGGATTATTTTAATCAAGATGTAGCTATTTCTTTGGCTATGAACAAAATTCTTTCATTGGATGAAGATCTTGATGGTGATGAGTTGCAAGGTGATAATGATTCTTCGGTTGCAATGCTTGCAGATGCATCTGATCAGTCGATGGACGATGAATTTCAGGATGATGAGTTGTCTATCGATGAAGATTTGATGCTTGCTATGAATGATGAAGATTTTATGGACGAAAATAACTTTGATGAAGAGTCTGCTGATGATGAAGATTTGATGCTTGCTCTAAATGACGACCCAGAAAGTCTTGATGAAGAATTTGCATCTCTTGATGATGAGATGCTTGAGACTGAAGAGCCTCTTTTGACGCTTGCTCAAAACGATTCAATTGACGAGCTTGATGAAGAGCTTGAGATTTCTGAATAGACATTAGATTTCTGAATAGACATTTCGACATTAGAATTTTTAAAAAATAGGAGAAGTGGTGTTTTATGCATCACTTCTCCTATTTTTTTGAATAGTTTATACTGACGAGATAGATATGATTTCAGTTTTTTATTTTTCCAGGATCAGCATGTTTTGCCAGTACTATCAAGCAGTTGTCAATGTAGCCAAGACATGGTTTATTGGTGGCTTTTTTAAAAGCGAAGATTATGTTGCTTTTGAGCGCACAATCAATGGCTCTAGAGACGTCATTGAATTCTTTGTGCCAGAAGATCAAGAACAATTTTTTTTAGAACTTATGGCTTACTTGCAGCGTAATGGATATGTAGATAGATTTGAAAAAATGCCAAATCGTTTGCAATTTCCAGAGTGCTATAAACAATAACAGTCTAATTTGTAAATTCTTCTTGTAACGCATAATAACAAGCAGCGTCTATCGCATGATTTAAGCGATTTTTGATAAGGTGATTATTGGGTAGCCGTTTTTCTAAAATTTCTGCAGTTGTTTCACCATAAATATTTTTTGAGCTGTAATCCCAAGTGGGTGTGTAATTAAGTAATAGGTAGGTGATAGATTTGTTTTGCTTCCATAAACTTTGCATTAGTGCAGAGTTATTTTCGTCATTGAAAGCAAAAATATTATATCCCGGGCATGCAAGTATAAGCTGAACAATATCTGCATCGTGGTTACGCATCGCAATAAAAATTGCTGTATTCAAATTTTGATCGACAATCCAATTTGGATGAATTCCTTGTATGAGTAGTTGATAAACTGCGCTTGAATCACTTTTTATTAACGCTTTTTTTAGATTAAGAATATCTTTATAAACTGAGCTTGCAAATAGAGTCAGAATAAAATGGTTGAAATTTTTAATATCAGCAGCGCTAAATCCTAGGCTATGCATGTGGCGTAAAATAAGGTAAAGATTATTATTAATGAGTGGATTTTTTATGATATACAGGGAATTATTGGAAAATCCGCTTGATTTTAAAAATGCAAGAAAAGCTCTGGCATTCTTGTTATTGTTCCTCGATTTTGTCTGAATATTATTCCATGCTTGCGAGTTTATAATTACATGAAAAAGATCTGATGAAAGGTCTTTGATTCCGTGCTTTGTTTTGTGATAAGTTTTTTTATCGACTTGTATCCATTGAGACAATTTTTTAAGGCTGTCGGTATCTTGTAAGATTTCCTCCGCTGGGCGGTATGGTGTCCATGTTTGAAAAGCAACAACTGTTTGTGCAAATATAATACTCAATACAAGAGGAAAAACTATTTTTTTTAATGATGAAATCACTGACCAGATCCTTTTTTTGATGTTTAATACAATTCATTACATTCTGCAGGTAGAGTGTAATGAATTATATTTTGCAGTCAAGAGGCTCTGGTTATGCGTTCCTGAATTTGATCAAAAGAAAAAACATCAATAATATCATGGACCCCAAGGCCTTCAGTTTTGCCAGTTACAACAAAACGAAGCGGTACAAAAATTTCTTTAATAGAAAGACCTGCTGTTTTTGCTTGCGTCTTGAGGGTTGTTAAAAATGTTTCTTTAGTGCTTATTTTTGCTGCATTTTGCAAAATTGTCAGGGCCGCATCTGTTTTTTCTTTTCCAAAAAGTGTATGTAGATGTGTAATCTCTATAGCTGGTATGCGGAAATAAAAACCAATAACATTGACGATATCAAGTAAGGTTTTAAGTTCGGGTCGGACTTTGGCCACAAGTTGTTCCAGTTGTGCATCATCAAGGTTCGCAGCCTCAGGAACGGCCCCAATCAAAAAGGGTTTTACTCTTTGTGTAAGGTCAGGTAGTTCAATTCGTTCAATCCATTGCTGATTCACCCAGGTAAGTTTTTCAACATCGTATCGAATGGTTCCGGATGAATGGACTGCTGCAAAATTAAAGTTGCGAGCAAGTCCATCAAGTGTTTGAATTTCTTCTGCAAACGAGCTGCCAATAATTGCAAGATAATTGCAGACAGCTTCGTGCAAGTAGCCTGCTTTTTTCAGATCAAGCAGGCTGAATCCAAAATCTCGCTTGGAAAGTTTTTCACCTTTTTCATTGCATAGAATAGGAAGATGCCAAAATATAGGTTTCTTTGCAGCAAAGGCGTCATACAAAGCAAGTTGCATTGCTGTGTTGGATGTGTGGTCTTCACCGCGAATAACGTGTGAAATTTCCATCAAAAAATCATCAACAAAGTTGGCAAAAATAAAGGTGAAAGATCCGTCATCGCGGGTGAGTGCAAAATCAGAAAAATGTTGAGTGTCAAAAGTGATCGTTCCTTTTGCCATATCAACCATGTCCAAAAGTTGATTATTGTTAAAGGCAAACCGCCAAATAAATTTTTTTCCAGCGCTCAGCTTGAGTTTTATTTTGTCATCAGAAAAATGAAGACAGGTGCGATCATAGCGTGGGGGCTTGTGGGCTGCAATTTGTTCCTGGCGTTTTTTTTCAAGTTCTTCAGGTGAGCAAAAACAGCGGTATGCTCGACGCATTTCAATGAGTGTATTTAATTGTTCTTGGTACAGGTGTGTGCGATCGGACTGCAAGTAAGGGCCATAGCTGCCGCCAATATGCGGACCCTCTTGATATTTAAGTCCAAGCCATTTTAAATCTTGAATGATGCGTAGCTCTGCTTCTTCAAGATTTCGTTGAGCATCTGTGTCTTCGATGCGTAAAATAAAAGTTCCTGCGTTCTGACGAGCAAAAAGGTAGTTCATTAGTGATGCGCGAACATTGCCTAGATGCATAAATCCTGTGGGGGATGGCGCAAATCGCACCCGTATATTTTTTTTCATTAGTATGAGCCTTATTTTTTTAGTTGATATCAAAGGGTTCGCGTATTTCAGGGGATCCTTGCTTTGCAGCAATGCTGCGCGGAGATCATGCATAATTATCAAGTGCGTCAGGGTTGGCCCTTTTTTTGTAAAGATTTTTTATAATCTCAAAAAAGCTCTTTATAGATTGAATAAATATGCAGCATGGATTTATGATACTGGCCCGATGAAATGAGTCAAGGTCTCTGCATGGAAACCTTATCTTTCTTCAAATTGCTGACAATGGCACTATCTGCGCGATAGAATGCTAAAAATACAAATTGTTATCATTATTTGGAGATGGTCATGGATGCTCCCATTCGTAAAATGCTTGCGCCTCAAGACGTTAAAATTCCTCTGACAGTACCAGACAGCAAGCGAGAGGTGTATATTAAGAATTATCTTGCGGCAACGCGTCATTCAGGACGATTACTCCTTTTTGCCGGAGATCAAAAAATAGAGCATTTGAATCAAGATTTTTATGGCAAAGGCATTCCTGTCGACTGCGCAGACCCCGAATATCTTTTTAAGATTGCATCAAAGTCTCGTATCGGTGTTTTTGCTAGTCATCTAGGACTGATTGCTCGTTACGGAGCTGATTACAAAGGCGTTAATTATCTGATCAAATTAAACGGAAAAACTAATATTGCCTCTTTAGAAATTGATGATCCAATTAGTCTTGCATTGACGTCGGTTGAACAGGTCCATGTGTTTTCCCAAAATGCTAAATTACCTATTGTTGGCGTTGGCTATACGGTCTATTTGGGGAGCAGATACGAAAATAAAATGCTTGTCGAAGCGTCGCGCATCATTGAGCAGGCGCATGCTCTTGGTTTGCTCGTTGTTTTGTGGATGTATCCTCGAGGCAAAGCAATTTCATCTGAGCGTGACGCAGCGCTCATTGCAGGAGCAGCGGGTGTTGGGGTGGCGCTTGGTGCCGATTTTGTAAAAATTAATCCACCAGATGCAAATGCCGAAGGAGAGAGCGCAGAGCTTTTAAAAGTTGTTGTTCGTGCCGCTGGGCGAACAGGAGTTATTTGCTCGGGAGGCAGCGCCAAGCCTCCACGACAATTTTTAGAAGAACTTTACCATCAACTGCACATGGGTGGTACCCGTGGAGCGGCTATTGGCAGAAATATTTATCAACGACCCTACAGCGAAGCAATCGCATTTTGTGAAGCGCTTGCGGCTACCGTTATTGATGATAAAGATGTCGAGGTTGCCGCAGAATTGTTGGAAATTTAGCTGAAAAGAGGAATTATGCAACTGCGACGATTAAAAGAATATGGGCGCTTTTTGAAAAGCCTTTTCAAGACAAACGTACGGCTCTTGTGGGGAATGTGGAAGCTTACCAAGTTGCCGCAACCTGCAATTACTGTTTTTGGAGGTTCTCGTGTTGACTTTGATAGCCCTATTGGGATAAAAGCAAAAAAACTTGCGCTTAAATTGGTGAGTGCTGGTTTTTCTATCATCACTGGTGGGGGCCCCGGAATTATGGAGGCTGCCAATTATGGGGCTATTGAATATTTGCGCGAATGCGATTTAAGTAGTCCGTTATGTCGAAACCGTATTGTTTCTGCCGGCATAGGCCTGATTCGTTTGAATATGGAAAAAGCAAATCCTTATGTTCAAGAAAATATAGTAATGGAGCATTTTTTTTCAAGAAAATGGCTATTGGTTCGCTACTCAGTGGGGTTTGTTATTTTTCCAGGAGGCTTTGGAACACTTGATGAACTTTTTGAGATCGTAACACTTGTGCAAACCCATCGTATGAAACAAATGCCCATTATTTTAATTGATAGCGATTACTGGAAGCCTATTATGGAGTGGATTCATCAAAGAGCGTTACGTGAGAATTTGATTACCAAAGAAGATCTCAAGATCATCGTGGTAACAGACAGTATCGATGAAGCGTGTGCCATGATTGTTGAGCAATGTACTAGTTGCTTTGAGTCAAAACTGCACACATAAATTTACTTACACTGTTTTTCGGCTCCGTAACTTCATTTTTTCTTTTTGAATCTTAAAACTCTTTTTCTCCTTTTGATGTTCACTTTTGATATCCTTAACTTTTTTGATAGTTTCAGAAGCCGAAAAATAAGGGTCTTCTTGGATGTTCACAGATTTTGGACGATCAATCCCGGATGTAAAATTATCTATAGGCCTAAAAATGCCCTGACGCGAATCTTCAAGGCAGTGCTTGATCGATTGTGTTGATGGCTTGAAAAACCAGCGCTCTATTGGATCTTTACTTTGCGCATAGGTATCGTTGCGCATTACCTGGTATTTTGCGTAATCAAGTTTGAGCTGCGTGTATTCATCTGGTGCGCAAGCAAATTGTGGCTTGATGATGCTGGGTCGGATGAAGACGTACAAATTAGCATCAGTTTTTGATTTACTCTTGCTTCTGAATAAATTACCTATGATCGGAATGTCTCCTAAGATAGGCGTTTTATAGACTGTTTCTGATTGGTTATTTTTAGTAAGACCACCAAGAACAATAACCTCACCGGTAGCCATAGAGACTTTTGTTTTTAAGGTGCGAGTGATTTTTTCTGGTTTCTCAGTTTCACTTTCTGCTTTAAATTCATCAATGGTGACCTCTAGTTTAAGGTCCACAAGCCCTTCGATATTTATTTGAGGTGTAATATCTATTTTAGTTGATGCTTTTACTTCTTGTCTTTGTACGCGTGATGGCTCGCCCTTGTTCGAAACAAAGTCTCCAGGTACCCGTCGAGTTTGGCCAACATCAATAGTTGTTGTCTGGTAATTATTGATTACTACAAATGGCTGTGAGACAACGTGAAAGTTTTTTATTTTATAAACCGCTCTTATTATACTCCAAATATTTTCATTAGCAGGGTCTCCGCCTGGGAGCGCGCTTCGACCAATGGTCATGAACGATGGTGAGTTGATTCCTGTAAAATTTGATTGAGCAAGGTCTATATAGCGTTTTGCTACAGTCTTAGTTGTATCACTGCTTGCTGGTGCAATTTCTCCAGAACTTAAATTTTTGAATTCGATTTCATTTATCCCCATGCCTGGATTGCGCCCCATGATATTAAAAGTTTGAGCGCCAAGTTCATTGAGTTGATCAATGCCAACATCTATGATCATGACCTCGACAGCAACCTGTGGTTGTGGTTTATCAAGTTTATCAATAAATTTTTCAAGACGGGCCCAATCATCTCGATTGCAAGCAATGATAAGGCGGTTGCCTCCGCCCCGACCTGAGCTTTCATCTTTAGGTGTTTCGGCTGCAATAGTTACATCCTCAAAAAATTTATAATCACCAATAACGGTGCTTTTGTCAGATGTTTGGCCCGGTGGGGCTTTAACTAAATTGTCCAAAATAGGCTTGAGCGCTTCGGCTTTGGCGTAACGAATTTCTTTGATGTGTAATCTTGAGTCTGCATCGCCAATTGGTACATCAATGTATTTTCCAATAAATTCAACAAGTTTATTAATATTTTTTTCAGTACCAAGCAAGATAAGCATATTTTGTATTGGTTCTGGAATAATGCGCGTATTGGAAGAAAAGTAACTTGCTTCTCTTTGACTGGTAAGAGATGTAAAACGGATGGTACGCTCGTCTTTATTGGCGCTAATCATTTCTTCAAACATTTTCCCAACGGTTTCAGCATTGGTATGTTTAAGTTTAATAATTTTGATAGACTCACTCAGTCCTCCGACATCAAGTGCTTTGACAATTTTCATGGCCGCTTTGATATTAAGGCTTTGATCTTTAAGAAAGCACATATTAAGATCGCGATTAATCATTACGCCTTTTTCATCAGGCAACATGGTGCGTAAAATTCCTTGAGCAGTTTCCGCTTTTATATTTTTGAAAAAATAAGCATAGCGGATTACAATGTCGCTTTGCGGGAGATCTTCAGGCTCTGTTTTAACTCCATTAATTCCAACCGATGAGTATATCGGAAGAACTTCCATACTATTATCTTTGGTAGGAATTACGCGATATACACCATTAACAAGCACAATGCTAAATCCGTTTGATTCCATGAGTGTCAATAGAACATTCCAAGCGCGGTCAAGCGTTAAAGGTGTTCTTGTAGAAATAGAAACTTTGGCTGCTTCTAGGTCTTTGTTAGGTAGAACGTTGATGGATTTTTGTTCTGCAAGGTAATTCAAAATAGTTGAGAGAGAGACATTTTCAAAATTTAGGAAAATATTAGCTTCTTGCCTGTCATCATTAATGTCGTTTGAGTCTTTGATTGCTTGTAAGGTGCCGACAGTGGGCAGCGGAGGAAGTGTATTTGTTGGTTGTTGAACCGAAACAGGTGGTGTGTAAAATTGCTGATTTTGATTCTGTTGCCAAGATTGTTGAGCTAGAGTCGAGCAAATAAGAGCTGTAAGAGCAACAACACATGCAAGAAGTCGTGTTTTGAAACCATGTAAAATTTTCTTCATATTTTGTACCTGATTGTTGCAAATTTTAGATCAAAAGAAATGCGATTAGAAGGCTCATTCCGAACAGTGACCTCTTTGACGTAAATGATCTCTTTTTTATTGAGAGCATCAAGAACGCGAACCAGTTTTTCTGTATTTTGTCCTTTGAATGTTGCTTTTAGAATAATTTCGGAAATTTTGTCATTAATTTCAACGATAGAGTCGCTCCATCCAAGCTCAGGGGTAATCATCTGTTCTTTGCAAAATTGCTCAAAATAGATCTTAATATTAAAATCTTTTTCTTTATCAAAAACTTCCAGAAGCCGTTTTTGTTCTTGTTGAAGTACAGCTTCTTGTGCAATAATTTCTGCTGACTTTGCACTCAGAGTGCCAATTCTCTTAATTTGATCAACTAGTTCTGCGCTTGAGGAATAGGTGTAGTAAGTGATACCAAGCGCGAGTATGCTAACACCCGCAAGGAGAGCAACAAGGTATCTTTGAAACAAAGCTTGATTTAAATTTTGAATAAAGGCGGTTGTTTTGTTCAAAAGTTCCATGGTCTATTGTTCTTTGTCTTTAGGTTTTAACTTTGTATTAAAACGAATGCTTCGTTCTTCTGCAATAGATTCATCCCACTGGTTTGGCGGCTCTCCGGCAAATGTGAGTAGTGGAGATATATCAAATCTGGTTTTGAACTCTGTAAATGATTCCCACAATGGCTTGCCTGGTGGTGGTTTAAAGATTCCTTCAATCTCAATGATAGGAACGCCATGTTCTTTTGTGACTATCGAGACCAATGTGACGTTTACATCAACTTTTTTCTTATCAATAATTTTTGTAAGCTCATCAAGAATTTCATTAGGCAATAATCGTTCTTTGATAAAAGGTGCCCACAATTCAGTTTTTTCTTGAATGGCTTTTCCAGCTTCTTTGACTAAATTTTGAAGCGTTATTTTTTTTGGCATTTTATTAGGAGGAATAATTTTTTTCAGTGGAATCATTTCTTTACTCTCTGTTTTTTCAGCTATTGCTGATAGATGAGCTACTTCAAGATATCCTCTGACACTTAAAATTCCTAACCCAAAAATAATTAGCAGTAATGCACAGACAATCTGTTTATTCATGAGTGCATCATGGGTTCGAGCAAATTCTTTGCGTCGTAGGTTAAAATCATCAAGAATTGGTGATGGAAGAGTGGCGCCAAGTGCCAGCGAAAAAGGACTCCACAGTGCCGGTGGATTTTTGATTGCATTTTTGACTCCTTTTTCTTGTAAGATTTTTTTGCAATCAAAAGGTTCGCAGGGGATTTGAAGAGCGTTACTTGCAACTTCAGCCATGTGTTTTATTTCTAACCCCTTGCCGACAAGAAGAATTTTTTGCACGCCCTGATAATCATTAAGTTTCATGCTAAATGAGTTGAGCGTAAATTGAATATCGTTAAAAAGGCTCATTATATGTCTATTTGCTGCGATATCAAAGCTTTCGGTTCCATTAAAATTAAGACCAGATGAAAATAGGCGAGCATAGACGTTGCTTATTGGCTCATTAATCTCTTCGCTGATATGTTTTGCAAGCGTTGTAATGCCTCGTTGAATATTGCGTGTAAGACGCAACTCTCCGCTGTATAAGAAGGCGATACGCGTTGCGTTGAGCGAGAGATCAATAAACGCACACCCGCTGGAAATATTTTTATATTCAGAGATGTTTTGATATAATCCGTACAAAGCAAAAAAATCAACAGAAATACAATTAGGGTCGATGCCAGCGTCATTGTATAGCGTTAAAACATCCTGAAGATCGCTTTTTCTTATAGCCGCAACAAGCACGTGCGACGTTTGTTGTTCGGTATTTTCTTTGGTTACAATAAAATCAATTAAGGCATCATCAATTGCAAATGGCAGCATACTTTCAACTTCATAATCAAGTACCATGCGAATTTTTTCTTGATCAATAAAGGGTATCTGTAAGCTTTTAAAAATAATAAGCGATGATGGAATACTGATGCATACTTGGTCAAATCGTGGCATCTGAGCTATGCATTTTCTTAAGGCTGCCGTTGTTTTTTGAGCGATGGTTTCACCTGTTTCAGTTTCAATTGCATATGATGCAAGTGATTCAATTATAGTTCCTCCACGCTTTGCATAGATTAAAGCAGCTTTTATCTCGTCATCTTGAATGCTCAAACCAAGAATGCGTTGGGCAAGAATACGTTTGTGACGAAATTTTTCAGGTAAAAAAAGCGCAGCAATCATACTGAAACCTTTCTACCAGCAGTTGATTCTGAGTTATGTGCAGATCTATCTGCTGAGGTCCGTAAAGCTAAGAAATCTTTAAACTGGTTTCGTTGGTTTACAAGATTGTCTTCTTGCGCTTGATTTTGTGGGGTTATCATATCTTTAAAAAGCTCGCGAGGAGAACTCGTAGGTGATCTATCTATTGGTTTGTTATCTGCGTTGTTGTCTGTAAGATGTTGATCTGAGAGTAATTGTTTCAGTCGATCTCTTTTTTCTTGAAGAGAATAGTCAAGAGCTTGCTCTTCTGTTAATGCTCCTGTTTGTTGATTTGGTACACTTTCTTTTGTTGGAATTTGAATAGTAAGTGGCTCGATAAATTGTTGCTCTGTTGCGATGGCTGGTGTCTGCGTTGAGGTATTAGTTTTTTTGGAGAGAGTTCTATTGCTACCATTGCCTTGCAATAGATTGTCTGATGTTTTCAAAGCCATAAATGGCTGCTCTTGATCTCGTCTTTCATTCTGCTCTTCAATGATTTCTTGTCGAATTGTTTGAGATCGATAATACGGATCATTACGAATATCAACGGTTGTTGGTTGATAGCGAGCGTTAGCAAAATCTATTACCTTGTGAGAGTAGTTTTCCTTGGCAGGATTAAAGAACCAATTGTGAATAGGGTCGTGTGTACGCTTTGTTTCGATAGCTTCTTCAATTCTGTTAGTGGCATCATGCATCTTCATTTTTGTGTACATTTGAATACCAGGGATTTGACGTGGCTTAATGATCGTTGGTGCCATAAAAATAAAAATATATTCTTTTTTGACTGTTCGTTCTTGACTCTTAAATAGCCACCCAAGGATTGGAATGTCGCCAAGTAATGGGGTTTTACTTTTACTTTCATCGACTTTTGTTTTTACAAAACCGCCAAGAACCAGTACTTGCCCATCAGCAACCGTGACATTTGTTTTGAGATTTTTTGTATTTCTGATGTTACCTGCAGTATCAACAAAATCTTCGATGGTAACGTTCATATCCATACGGATAAGCCCCTCAAGATTTATTTGAGGCTGAACTTGAATACTTGTTTTTACAGGAATTTCAGTAAAACTTTGACGAGCATCGCCCTCTTCTGCCACCACGCGCTTGGTCTCGCCAACTTCTATTGATGCGCTTGTCTTGTTTGCAACAGTGACAAATGGTTGAGAAAGGAGTGTGGCATTCACTTGGGATTTGAGCATGCGAAAAACACCCCAAATATTGTCTTTTTTTCCAAAGCTTAAAACAGTTGCTCCTTGGGCAGCTACAAGCTGGTTGAGTAAGCTGCCAAGTAAGCTGACTGGAGTTGTGTCTGTTGAAGAAACTGGTTCAAGACTAGGATTGCCTGTTAAAGCTGCTGATTGAAAGTCTATGTTGTGTCCAATTTGTCCATGTTTTTTGTTTCGTAGCATACCTCCAAGGCTTTTGGCATCGTCGACCGAAACGGAGACAATGAGTGTTTCGATGGCGACTTGAGGCTGTGGTTTATCAAGATCAATAATTGTTTGTTTGAGTAACTTCCAATCTTGTTTATCGGTGGATGAGACTATGAGCCTATTTCCATCTTTATCGACTTGAAACTTCATTGATTTGAAATATTTGACGCCTCCTCGCACTGCCCCATATTTGCCTGCTTGTGCTCCAATTGTTGATTCTGGGGCTTGCGTAACTTCTTTTAGGATATCCATGATTTGTTGAGCATCGGTGTGTTTGAGCTCAAAAATATGAAGAGGAGATTCGGTTCCTTGCAGTTCTGTATCAATGTGTTTAGTAATGAAATCGATAATTTTTTCAATTGAAGCATTATTGCCAAGCAGAACAAGAGAGTTTGTTCGTTCTTCAGCGATGATGCGTGTACCGGGTGAAAAATACTCAGAGGTGCCTTCGGATGTTTTGCCCAGTAGTCGAGCAAGTGGATTCCCTTCTGGCTTCTTGACTAAAAGATCAAGAATTCCTTTGACGTCGGCGGCGTTTGCTCGCTTAAGACGGACAACAGCAACCGTTTCTTGCATACCCATCTGGTCAAGTTCAAGGAGAAGTCGAGCAGCGGCTTTGATGTTGAGAGACTTGTCGGTGATGATAAACGCATTGGCATCTTTTTGTTCAACGACGTTATTTGGAGAACTGAGCATACTCAGGAGCAGATCTTTAACGTCAGCTACTTGAATGTTGTTTAAAAAAAGAACGTAACGAATTTCAAGTTCACTGTTTGGTAGCGTCTCAGGGCCAACATTGATGTAGGCTGGCAGTGCTTGTGTGAGTTTTTTATCACGCGGAATAATTTTATAAATGTCTTCATTTTCAATAAGCGAAAAACCGGCCATCTCAAGTACACTCAAGAAAATATTCCATGCGCCATCAGCGGTCAATGGGTCTCGAATAGTGAGCGATATCTTTGCCCCTTCTAAAGTTTTATCGGGGATGATGTTAAGCTTTCTTATCTCTGCCATGTAGTTTATAAAGTTTATCAGGTCAGTGTTTTCAAAATTAAAGAAAATGTCTTTTTTTGCCTCACCACGATTTTTTGCATCACCTTGCAAGGTTGATTGATTTTGTTTATTGATGGATTGTGACGCATCAATAATAGGGAGTGGCGGCAAAGAATTTTGCTGGTCAATAGTATTAGTTAATTCTTGATTTAAATCTGTAAAAGCTGTCCCAGAGGCAATACACATGATTGATAAAAAAAAGATTATGCTGCGCGGGTGTTTTTTGGTATTCATACCTTTTTCATCCTTATTAATCATTTATTATGCCCGTTGACGTTGAGTACGTGTTCGCAAGTTATCCATGAGTTTTTTGCGAACATCCATCATTGTTTTTTGGCGTACAGGGTTAGGATGTCGTTTCTTGAATTTACGTAAATTGGTTTCTCGTTCTTGTAGCCTACTCATGCTTTGATCTGATATAACAGTTGGGGTTGATCCTGCAGCAAAATCAAACTGGCTTGCCGAGTCAAAGCGCGTAAATCGATATGTGTGGAACAAGTCGCTTTGAGCTCGTCGAATTTGCATATTTACAGAATCGCCCTGTCGAACACTTGATAGTGTATCATAAATAGCAAGGCGATTTTTTGGTTCCGCTGTTGCCAGGTTGTTTACCGCGACAATGATATCATTTTGCTTGAGCCCTAAGAGAGAGCCGATTTCTTGCTCGCCAATTTTTCCAACACGAATTCCAACAGGCGCTCCTTCGTAAAAAGCCATACCAACCAAGGGCACGCGCTCAATAAAGTTGCCAAGTGAATCAATTTCTTTGGCAAAAGCCTGGTGGTCAACATCAAACGTAAATGAATCAAGTTGCTTAACTGTTTTTTTGAGTGCTTCAGGAGCTGCAAGATCTAACTTATTGTCTTCTTTTCGCAAAAAAAATGTTTCTTGCTGGCCATTGGCGCGTAAAAAAATAACTCGGTTACGTGCAATCTTTATAACTTGAGCGTCTTTTATCTTTTCTCCAACGTGATAAAGACCTTCTTTGTTGGTTTCATCAGCGATCATTGCAACGTTACGCATTTCATCTGATGATACAATAATTCCTTTAAGGGCGATGCTCAGTGGAGCTACAAATTCCTGTCTTTTTTGCTCAGGAGGTTGGGGGATAATAGGAGCTCGAAGCTCAGGAACAGGAGTTGTAAAATTCTTTTGTGATGGCTGCGGAATAGGGGGCGGCATTGGAGCAACAAATGTTCCAAAAATATCATTTTGATAAATACTTTCAAGGTTGACGATCGAAGCTGCGTCCTTTTTTTTTAAAGGTTCGCTGACAATTGGTTTTTTGATCCGTAGTCGCGGAGCTTCTTGATGGAGTAGCTGAGTCAAAGACAAAACCACAATAAAAATACTCAGGAGTGAGCTATTTACGATCCATAACTGTTGCTTCATAGTCAACTTTCCTTGTTTACAGACTTCGAAGATACTTTTAACGTATCTCTACTGTCAAGTAAACACTACAGGTATTCTTATTTTTTTTACGGAGCAGGAATCACACGCAATATTTTCTGAATAATGGCGTCTGGTGATACATTTTCCGCTTCAGCTTCGTACGTTAAAATAATGCGGTGTCGTAGGACATCGGCTGCAACAGCTTTGACGTCGTCAGGTATAACAAAGTGACGCTTTTTCAAAAAAGCATAACCTTTTGCTGCCTGCGTTAAGCGGAGACTCGCGCGAGGAGATGCTCCGTATTGAATAAAGTGCTCAATGTCTTCAAGTCGATGTTCAGTTGGATTTCGTGAGGCGAAAACAATATTCAATATGTAGTCAGTAACTTTGTCATCGATATATATTTCTTTGACCAGTTGTTGGTCTGCAAGAATGTCCTGAATTTCAATAATTTTATTAATCGTTTGAGGCTTTAAAGCTTTTGCAATAATATCTCGTTCTTCAGCCATCTTAGGATACGTGATCAATATTTTAAACATAAACCGATCGACTTGTGCTTCTGGTAGACGATAGGTTCCTTCTTGATCTATAGGATTTTGCGTTGCAAGAACTAAAAAAGGCTGATCAAGAGGGAATGTCGTATCCCCAATGGTGACTTGATGTTCTTGCATAGCTTCAAGTAGGGCAGATTGTACTTTTGCTGGTGCGCGATTTATTTCGTCAGCAAGAATAAGGTTGCTAAAAATAGGACCTTTTTTGGTTTGAAACTCTTGTGTCTTTGGATTGTAAATTAAAGTTCCAATAAGATCTGCAGGTAATAAATCAGGGGTAAACTGAATCCTTCTAAAATGAAGTCCAATTGCATCAGATATAGATTTAATCAAAGTTGTTTTTGCAAGACCTGGTACGCCTTCCAAGAGGACGTGTCCATTGCATAATAAGCTGATGAGTATGCGATCGATAATTTGCTCTTGCCCCACAATAACTTTGCGGATCTCGTTTTTGAGATCTTGCCATTTTATTGATTTTTCTTTGACAAGTTCTGCGGTGTTGTGAGAAGAAAATTGTTCCATGCTTGCCCTCTCTTCTATAAATTTGCATTCTAACGAAACTTAAAGAGCTCGTATGATGACTCTACCTGGCATTCTATCAGATTACAAAAGAAAGTTGAGTTCTATTTTTTGTAATCAGTGATGCATTATTTGAGATGATGGCTGATCGTTAAAAGATGTTAGTTAATACTTGTTTGAATTAGTTATTTTTATTGGTAACAATAGGTCATGATTTTTGTGAAGATATATAAATCTAACATTCAGGAATTGGAATGAACAAGCAATTATTAAGTATACTATTTATTTGTTTATTGCAAGTGTCATGTCTCAAATATAGCATCTATGCTGATATATGCTCATTGCAAGATTTTTCATTTAAAAAATTGTCGAATGAACTTTTGACGGTGAAAATTGATGAAAAAATTCCTGATTATATTAAAGATGAAAACGGAGAGCGGGAGGTTCCTCTGAGTCTAAAGGCACAATTATATACCTATCTTCCAATATTGGATGTCAAAACTTCTGTAAAAACTTTATATGGACATACTGGTTCAGTTAATTCGGTAATTCAGCTTAATATTGGGGTTTTTGCAGGATGCCTTGCTTCTGCATCTTATGATCGTACAGTCAGAATATGGAACTCTTTTACAGGTAAATGTTTACGTATTCTTAAACACTCATCTGCCGTTAGATCAGTAATGCAGCTTCAACATGGAGATTATGCAGGATATCTTGCCTCTGTTTCTTGGGAACATATAGTTACAATTTGGAATCCTTTGTCAGGTAAATGTGTCTGTATACTAAAAGGGCATACTGGCTTCATTCACTCAGTAATCCAGCTGAGTCATGGCGATTTAGCAGAATGCCTTATATCTGCATCTTGGGACAATTCGGTTAGGGTTTGGAATCCTTATTCAGGTGAATGTATTCGTGCATTGTCTTATGATGAAGATCGTGAACTTGATTTTTGGCCTTCTGTTACGGGTGAGCGTATACGCACGTTAAAGCAGCTTAGACCGGTTAATGCTGCTATTAAGTTAAAGTATGGCGAATATGCAGGACATTTTTTGTTTGTTCCGAATGATTGTATTTTGAGAATTTTAGATCCGATTACTGGCAACTATGTACGTTCTTTGGAAAAATATATGTGCGCAGGTAGTGGAAAAGTGCAATTGAGGAATGGCAATATTGCGGCCGGATTTGTTGATTGTTCAATTAAAGTTAGAGATATATCAGGTGGTCGTGATGAATGTATAAGATCTCTTAGTGGGCACAGCGATTTTATTACATCATTGATCCAATTAGAAGATGGACGATTAGTATCGACTTCTTGGGGGCATGTCATCAAAATATGGGATATGTATCCGCAAGATGTATGCGATCTTTCTTTGGAGCAGTATATCCTTGTTGCTCAGTTGCAGTTTCACAAGAGGAATGGAGATAATATTCAATTGCATGCAGACTGGTATGAAGTTTTTAATACGCTACCAGAATATTTTCAGAATCAATACCTTGAGTATTTAGATAATCATTCTTTCAATTTTGCACACAGAAGGTGGTGCGCTATTTTATAAAACGCTCCTTTTTTTTGAGTCGAATCTTTGGTTTTTTGTGCCTATGAGATTGCTTTTGGTCTAAGTTTTTAGGTGCAAGTATTAGTTCATTGATGGCCAATAATGCTTGTTCGCTATCTACAAAATTCTGATTTTTGCTTCCTACATCAATACGTAATTGATTGAATTCTATTTGTAGTTTGTAAGATTCAAGCTGGTATTGGTTTTTAATGACAGCAATAAGAGCGTGCACTTCGATGGATTTTTTGATGCACGATAGAAACGAGTCAAAAATAAATGTGCGATATTTTTTACTGTTGGATGACGAGTTATATCTCCAATTTTTAACAGTTTTACACGAAATTTTTGTATCAGACGATGGATGATTTTGTATTTTTGGCTGTTGGTGATTATTTTTATTAATTATTTGATACATGATTTTTGCGGCGAGAATAAAGTCGTTTTCAGAGAGACCGTTAATTGAGTGAGTATAGATGATAAGATTGATAGATTTGTCAGCTATTTCGAAGTTTGCGTGATGCCCCTCTGTTTCGCAGATAGATGCTATCTTGTCAATAAAATTATACAGCTGCTCGTGAGTGGTGAATGTGAATTTTTTGAAAATTTTATTGTCATTATCAGCGCGCCATTGGCCTGGTAGTCTTTTGATCAAAGAGTGGATCTGCTTTGATGAAAGTTTTTTGATATTGTTATTGTGGCACGGTTCACAGTATTGATTATATAAAGAGTTTTTATTCTGCGCAGCCACCGTAAAAGGTATGAACAGCAAAAGCGAGAGACTTATTGAGATAAACATAATAGTAGCCCTATTTTTTTTAACAGAGATGATTTAACGAAGAGATTATTGCAGAATTATTTTTTTTAAATCAATGAAAAAATTAAAAGAGCTAAGATGGTAGGCTTGTAGCAAGCTGGGAGATTTTTTTGAGTCTGAAGGGATCGTTAAATCTCTTCAGACTCAGAGTGTGGTTAGTGACTTATGCATTCGACAAGATCGCGGTTGAGATAATTGTCAACAGCTTCTCTTTCCATCATTTTTTTAAAGAGATGAATAAGTAAAAAGCTCAGTGTGTCTTGCGCATCGATCATATCTTGTGGTGCAATAGCGGCTGAACTGAGGTGATCATTTGGCTTCATATCTGATTTATGTTTTTCGATAAAATCAGCAGACTCATCAGAAAGTGGTTTGGCTGGTAACTTCCAATATCCGCCAAGATAATTGATAACTGGTGGTTGATTTTGATAGTGATGAATGGTGAAGACAAGCCGCATTGTTCCATCAAATTCCTGCATATTCCCATTTCCATCTACGTCAACACTAATTGGTTTTGACTCTACAAATTCTTCAACTAAAAATTTATCGTTAGTATCAAATGCCCAGTAGCCGTACGTATGATCGATGCCAAAATCGGCGAGCTCTTGAGGGCGAAGTAGGATTTGCTGAAGCATGTTTTCTAAATTGTCTCTTTCAACAATAATGACGCCTCGACCTCGGCAAGAATTGATTGGTTTGATAACGAAAAACGATCCACCAATATTGCTGGTAATTTCATTTGCCAGAGCAGGGGTATATTCCTTGGAGCATGTTATACATTTTGGTCTAAAACAAGCAGAGAAGTCATCGTCGAACAGCATATTAGTATTGTATTTACTGTTTACATACTTATTGGATATATCTCCAACAAAGCGTACTTGCGGAAATATTTTTTTAAATTTCTCTATAGATCGATATGGCCTTCCATATCGGACCATAGCAATGGCTTTATAATCTCTGCAGGCTTGAGTTTTTATGACACCATCTTCGTTTCGTAGCAATTCTTTAATTTGATTTTTTAAATCAGAAATACCATTTGTTGCGGTACCGCCCATAGAAAAAAAATAGTCCGGCGCCATATCTTCCCTGTGTTCGACATCGTTCATACGGATGCCCCACATTGGTACGTTAAAGGTTCGAAGATAGTCCCAAAAGTTTTTCCATAACATCTGAGGGCCATAGAGTTTTTCGTGTCCTTTAAACTTTGAGCGAGGTCCTTCCCCAAATTCAAGAACTTTTATTTCTCCTCGTTCAAGGAATTTCATATCAGCAATACAAAAAGCTATATGATCAGGAAGCGGTGTCGCGCCTTGATTTTGTGTAGCTGTGCTATTTGTTTCTGTAATTAACTGAGAAAATATTGATGTGCCTAGAAATAACAAAAATAAATAATGCCGATTATTCATATTTCAACTCCCCCCTAAAATCTGATTTATTGTATAATAAATCGATTGTTTAACTAAAAATTACCCCTTGGATTCCAGGCTAACTTAAAAGTATTTTAATTTTCAAGAATTACGAATTTGAAAATTAAAATACTTTAGGGCTGTGAATTTATGAATAACTAGGGAGATTATTTAGGATTTTGCGACTAAATTGAGCTTGAATATGCGATCTTTAAGGTCTGGAAGAGATATATTAAGTTGATTACTCATTTGGGAGAGGTCGAAGTGGTGTTTTTTTAGTAAATGGAGAAAAAACTCTTTTTCAAAACGCTCAGTTGCTTCTTGCAATGAGTCAAATTTTGTAAATAGTTGCTCGTCAACTAAGCATTGCTCTGATTCGGGAAGCGTTGATTCAACCATAGTTGGGGTAATAATAGTTTCTTCGTAGGTTGTAAGTGCTACGAGTCGTTCAATAATACTTTTGAGCTGAGTAACGTTTCCAGTCCAAGAGTAGTTTCGTAAAAGGCGCAATCCTCGAGAGCTCATGACTGCTGATTTGCTTTGTTTGTTGTTTGCGTTATCTATGAAATATTCGATAAGAAGAGGGATATCGTAGCGCCTCTTGTTCAGAGGAGCTATTTCAAGAGGGACAATGTTGAGTTTGTAAAAAAGCGTTTTGTTAAAAGATCCGCTTTGAACAAGTGAAAAAAGCTGCACTGATGTCGAGGCGATTATTTTTATATTGTCAGCGTGCGAACTTATAAAAGATAAAACATATTTCTGATTTTCTAGTGAAAGTTCATGAATGTTTTTAAAAAATACACAACCTTCTAGGGCTTCTTGAAGCTTATCCTGAATATTGTTGCTGGTGCAATCAATGGTAAGTATGGGTTTGTTGTTGTATTTGCTTATTGAATGAATATAGCGAGCAAAAAGAGTTTTGCCTGTTCCATGTTGCCCATAGATTAAAATAGGATAGTTAAGTGTTGCAACATTTCTGATTTGTCTGATCAATTCAAGAAAAAGCGTACTTGCTCCAACAATTCCAAAATCTCTTAGATTATATTCGCTGTTATTAAGAGGGATAAGTGAAGAGTCAGAGTCTTTTTTTAGAAAAGATAACTTACGTAAGATTTCTTCAAAATTGAGAGGTTTCTCAATAAAATCGCGCGCTCCTCGCTTGACTGCATCTACGGCGATAGGAACGGTTCCAAATCCTGAAATGATAATGACTTGTTGTGCTGGATATTCTTGTTTTATACGCTCCAGGATATCAAGCCCATTGATGTTGGGCATAAAAACATCAAGGAGTACAACGTCGGGAACAAGAGACCCAAGTTTTTCTAGTGTTTTGCTGCCGTCTTGCAGTGTTTCGACGCAAAATCCTTCATCTTCTAGAGAATCTTGTAGTGTTTGTAAGATAGCTGGTTCATCATCAACAATAAGAACGAGTGGTTGGTTTGTGGTAGAAAAAGCCGAGTTGCGGGACATGGTGGTCATGGTTGTATAAATCCAATCTGTTTAATTGGGCCTTCAGGAAGGCCGCGAATGAATTGATATATAAATGGATCAGTGCTTTCCCAGATAGAGCTGGCTGGACCCTTAAAAATTATCTTGCCCTCATGAAGCATTGCGACTTGTGTTGCGTATTTAAATACTTCAATATCATGAGAGATGACGATAGTTGTTATTTTTTGTTCGATGTGTGTTTGTTGAATGAGTTCATGAATCAGTCTAACGGTAATGGGATCAAGGCCTGTTGTAGGCTCGTCATAGATGAGGACCTGAGGACTGAGCATTAGTGTGCGCGCAAGGCCAACACGTTTTTTCATACCGCCAGATAGTTCATCTGGAAATTTTTCAAGAACATCTTCTGACAGTCCCACACTTTTGAGCTTTTGAACAACAATCGGTCGAACTTTTTCGGGATCAACGCCTTCTTCAAGAAGAGTAATGCCAACATTTTCAAAAACGTTTAAAGAGTCAAGAAGGGCTGCAAATTGGAAGACGTAGCCGCATTTTTTAAAAATATTACTCAGTTTTCGTTGGTCAAATGTCGTGATGTCTTGTCCATCAATGATGACTTGTCCGCTATCTGGTGTGATCAATCCAATGATTTGCTTGAGCAGTACAGATTTACCCTCACCAGATCGACCGATGATAGCGAGAAACTCTCCTTTTTCAATAGAGAGATCAAGCCCGTCGGTGATTACTTTTGATCCGAATGATTTTCGGAGGCCTTTAATGGTAATCATTTTGTAAACATCAATGAAATTAAAATATAGTCAGCGATAACAACGGTAAGAATAGAATATACCACACTTTGTGTGATCGCAATACCAACGCCTTTAGCCCCACCTCGCGCATAAAAACCTTTGTAGGTGCTGATGACGGCAAGAATAAATCCAAAGATGATGGCTTTAAAAAGACCGCTGGTGATATCAGAAATTTCAACGTTTGATATGATTGATTCCATGTAAATTTCTGGATTAATATTGAGTACATGAACCGACATAACATAGCCGGCAGTAATCCCAAAAAATGAGCAGAAAACAGAAAGAAATGGAAGAATAAGGGTGCTTGCAACAATACGGGGTACAACAAGGTACTGATTAGTATTGATACAAAGTGTTTGTAGGGCATCTATTTGTTCAGTGATGCGCATGGTGCCAATTTCTGCAGTGATTGCTGAACCAGCTCGTCCTATTACCATGATAGCACTAAATACTGGGCCAAATTCTCGAGTCATTGATAAAAAAACAATGGGGCCAATGAACTGAGTGGCCCCAAAACGTTCAAGTCCAATATAACTTTGTAGTGCAATTACAGCGCCAATTGTGATACCTACAAGAAACACAATGCCCAAAGATCCAACACCTATGTAACTCATGTGATAAAAAACTTTTTTCAACTTTAGTTTTGTCGTGAAAAGAGTTACTAAGGCGCCGTATGCAAATACTCCTATGTCACCAACTCGATTACAGCTGTCAAGGAATTTTGCACCAAGATAGTCGACAAATTTTAACATTATGGCAAGCATCGACGTTAATCCTCTTGGTCAGGGAGTAGCGATAGTTTTTTAAGCGTCTTGATTACTGAGGTCTTCTTCTGAAGCCTGTTCATAGTCTTCTTCTGAGCCGTCTGTTGATTTTGTATCAAGTCCGACCAAAGATTTGGTGGGAGTATTTTGTTTTTGAGAGACAGCAAAGCCTGATAAGCGAGAAGATTGCGCTTCTTTTTTTTTGAGAATGGTTAAGCCGAGTGCTCCCAAAATAAACAAAGTACCCAAGGTCCATGTCGTTTTTTCAAAGAATCCCTGGCCTCCAGATCCGCCAAAAAGCAACTGGCCGCCGCCGCCAAGGCTGCCCATGCCCATGTCGCCTTTGCCTTGCTGAATGAGGATGAAAAGCGCTAATAAGAAACTAAGAATAATGAAAAGGGTCATTAATAAAATAAACATTTTTCCTCATCGTTGATAAATTTTACAAAATACAAATTTTTCTCTTACCTAATCTCTTTAAGTATAGTGTACTATTTTTTCTAATTCTTGAAAGTCTAAACTTGTTCGGCCAATTAAAAACCCATTCAGAAGAGGTATGGCTTTGCATGATGATATGTTTTCAGGGCTTATGCTTCCGCCGTAAATAAGCTTCCACTTTACAAAAGGGGCTATTTTATGAGCTTTTTCGTGTATCCATGATAAAACAAGTTCGATGTGGTCGCTGGATGCAACTTTTCCGCTTCCTATCGCCCAAACGGGTTCGTAGGCGATACAAATGGTCGGTTTGCTTGCTTGGTATTTTGTCGCAAGATTAAATAATCCTTCTAATTGATTATGAAGCGTTTCAATGGTTGTTCCATTGGTATATTGTTCGGCTGTTTCGCCAATACAGAAAATTGGGGTGATATTGTGATCCAAAAGCTTATCTGCTTTGTGTGTAATAATAGCATCAGTTTCTTTGTTGTGTGTTCGTCTTTCGCTGTGTCCAATGATGGCGTACGAACATCCTAGTTGTTGCAGGCTAACTACCGATGTTTGGCCGGTAAAAGCTCCGCGTGTATGTTCAGAACAATCTTGTGAGCCTAGTATGATATCGGAATTTTTTAAGATTTGCGCAAGTGGATAGAGGACTTCTGTTGAAGGACACAAAATAATTTGATGAGGGGCATGTGTAGAGAGTTGAATGAGTGCGTCGTAATTTTTTGAAACAAATGCAAGAGCTTCGTTAAATGAAAACGACATCTTCCAATTAGCGATGTAAAGATGTGCTGACTTCATGATGATCCTTGAATATGAATTAACAATGAAAAAATATTTTTGAGCATTCAGTATTCTAAAAATATCTATGTATTTTGTGAAGATATATTGCATTCGACAAATGTGCAAGCCGCTGTAGATTTGCTAAAAAGAGCAATGTGTGTTCTTGACTAAAGCTAAATTTGCCGTAAGATCAAAGCTTGAATTTGAAGCACTTTTCATTAGATAAATCTTATAAAATTTTACGTGGCACGTTGGTGGATAATGAAGTATCAGCTAAATCGCCTTTGCAGGGTAGTTTTTCTTAGTGTTTTTTTGTGGACACCCTTGCAATCAAGTCACAATTCAAGTAGATATTTTCCGTTTCTTGAGCGTATTCAAAACGCTTCTGAACACCAGTATTCACATGTTGATCTGTCTCTTTTTTATACGACAGCCCCAACAGCTATTCGACGCGGCGGTGGAACAACTGGTATTCAAGAGCTCTGGGGGAAATACGATCTTAAAGATGTCATTAGCAGTTTACAGGCAGTTCAAGGTTCATTGCTTACTCCAATTGAAGATGTCACCGGCACAACTGACTTAGTTGGTAAATCTTTACGATTTGACGTGAATAACAAAGTACGTTCACATGGTTTGACATTGCAATATGAACAAAAAATTAGTAGCCATGGATTATTTGTTGGGGCCTGGTTACCTGTTATGCGTGTACTTGTGTCGAGCCGATATATTTTTAACCGCAAGGCGTCAAGTGATGAAATTGCAAATTCAACTCTTTCTGCACAACTACAACAGGCTCAAGATTTGCAGATTGATAAAATTCGCCGCAATGTTCACGAAGAACTTGGGTTCAAAAATAATTATTGGGATAAAACTGGATTTGGTGATCTTGATTTGTATCTTAAGTGGAGTCATTATCTTGATCATAAATTATTGATGAAGAGTATTACGGTTAGTGCGACAGGTGGTATAACTCTTCCAACAGGAGCTCTTTCTGATAAAAACAATCCAATATCAGTGTCGTTTATGGGGAATGGACATTGTGGATTGTATCTTGATATCATGCCCGAATTTGAACTAAAGCAAGATTGGAAAGTGGGTATTTTATTTGGTGCTACGTATCAATTTAAAAACTCCCGAACATTACGTTTGTCTGTTGATGCAGAGCCGACGGTTTTTAGTGCACTTACTGGTCGCGTAGAAATTAATCCGGGTGGAACGCTTAAGTTTTCTCCTTTCCTAACAATTGAAAATATTGGTGATGGGTGGCACTTTCAGGTCCGTTATACCTATTTAAGACATGCTAAAGATACATGGCGAGATATACGGTTCGATAAAACTATTCAAAGTTATCTACAAAAGGACTTTAATACAATTAAAGAAAAAGAAGAATTATCATTATGGCGTTCTCATTATGTCTCATTTCAGTTATTATATGACTCAGTTAGCGCGATGAAAAAATACTGTATGAAGCCGGCTTTTTATTTGACATACGACATGCCGCTCAATGGAAACGGAATGGCACAAACGCATCAGCTGTCGCTGGGTGCGAAATTGCATTTTTAGGGGATAGATTCATGAAATTTTGGCCAGCCACTAAGCTCTTTAGTTTATTCTCAAATGATATGGCTATCGATTTGGGAACTGCAAATACCGTTATTTATGTAAAAGACCGTGGGGTTGTTCTTAATCAGCCTTCTGTGGTTGCTGTAAAAAGCTCAACAAATGAGGTTCTTGCTGCAGGTGATGACGCAAAAAATATGCTTGGTAAAACACCTGAGAGTATTATAGCTTGTAGACCTATGCGAGACGGCGTTATTGCAAATTTTGAGCTAACCGAAAGTATGTTGCGCTACTTTATTCGTGAAGTCCATCACAATCGTCGCACGCTCGTTCGTCCTCGTATGATCATAGGAGTTCCATCGGGTATAACTCAAGTTGAAAAACGAGCTGTTGAAGATTCTGCAAAACAGGCTGGTGCTCGAGAAATTTATACAATCATGGAGCCTATGGCAGCAGCTATTGGAGCAGGTCTTCCGGTTGCGGAGCCAACAGGAAATATGATTGTTGATATTGGTGGTGGAACAACAGAAGTTGCTATTATATCACTTAAAGATATTGTCTATTGTAAGTCAGCACGTGTTGGTGGTGACGAAATGGATCGTGCTATTGTGCAGTACGTTAAACGAAAGTACAATTTGCTGATTGGTGAACGAACGGCAGAAGTTATAAAAATGAACATTGGGACTGCTATGCTTATGGAGCAGGTTAACTATGTTGAGGTCAAGGGCCGTGATTTAGTCACAGGCGTTCCTAAGACTATTAAACTTTCAGACGCAGAGGTGTTTGAATCTCTTGCAGAACCAATTTCAATTATTATTGATGCAGTGCGTTCTGCTCTTGAAAATGCTCCCCCAGAGCTTTCATCTGATTTAGTAGATCGCGGCATTATGCTTGCAGGTGGTGGGTCAGAATTAAAGCATTTGGATACTCTTATTTCTAAAGAAACAGGTCTTCCCGTAAAGAAAGCAGAAAATCCTCTTTTGTGCGTTGTTCTTGGGGCAGGAAGAGTTCTTGATGAGCTTGACTTGTATCGTGATGCTCTAATGAAATAATTGTTTATCGATAAATAAAATTATGTAAGGGTTGTACTATACAAAGTGCAGCCCTTATTTCATTTAGGAATAAGGTTGAGGTGCTGAATTCTTCTATAGAGCGTGCTGCGACTAATACCAAGCATTTTTGCTGTTGCAAGATAATTATACTGATTTTCTTGAAGAACAAGCTCGATAATATGTCGCTCTACTTCTTCCATCACAAGCGAGTAAATATTGCCGGGTTCTTTTGTTCCTGTGCCGGTAACCATTTTTTTTATTTCTCGGCGAATAAATTCACCTAAAGATAATGGTGTCATATGTTGTAACCTCGATTCTTGGGAGCGGTCGCTGCGAAGTGTGTTAGATAGAAAATTTCAAATGTGGATGATTGCATACCTCGTTTTATTGCATAATCAAGGTTATAAAGTTTCTGAAAAAGCGATGAAAGATGTTCTCTGCTATATTTCTGCCAATCTTTTTTTATAAAGGAATAGGGAAGTCTGAAACTTGCTTTTTTTGCATTGATGAAATCTTGTTTATTCATGAAAGCAATTACTAGTTGAGCTCTCCAGATTTGTTCAGCCCAAAAGCTAATCCAAAAAATAAAAGGGAATTCTTTTTCAACAGAACTCCACACTCTAAAAAATTGTTCGGGGTTATGAGCAAAAAAATATTCAGCAAGAAGCGAGAGAGAGGGAGATTTTCCCATGATTCCAAGAAGATAATTTTCGCCTTGGGCGATCATTTTGGCACTCAGAAGCTCTAGGTAATGCAAGAGCATGCAAGCGCTGTCTAGTGGGATTGTGGGGGATTCTTTAAAGATTTTTTGAGCCAGCTCTGCTCGTTTCCCTATAATTTTAATGCCAAAAAAGTCTTGTATTTGTTTAAATACTTCGCTGTTAACTGATTGATCAATCGTGATGGTATCAAAATTTTTAACAGAAGGGAGTTCTGTCTCATTTGAAATAAAGAAAGAAAGCGTATTTGGTCCGGAGTAGTGGACAAGGTATGACAGTAGTTGTTTATTTGCTTTGGATACTTTTTCAGCTTCAATATTTCCGAGCCAATAAAAGGTTGTTGATCCAAGAAAAGACTGCTCTAGTGATGCAATAAGCGTTTGGAGGTCTCCAGATTGTTGATCAAGTTTTTGGCGCGGAGCTGGTAATATTTTTTTAGCTTCAAGATGATTAAAGAGTGTCTGAAAAAAAAGTGATGGAAATTCTTGACTAGAAAAACAAAAGTTTTTTTTATTAGCCCAAAATTCTGAAGATTCTGCTTGTGAGAGGAATGCGCTGAAGTTCATAATGTTATGCAAATCGGTCTAGCAAAATTTTTCTAAAAAAATGTTCAATAATTGGTGCTACTCGGGTGATCATTACTTTATATTCGTGATTAAGAAAATCACTCATGAGGATAGGGTTTCTGGACTTAGAAATCAAGTAAGTATAGGAAAATATTTTTTTTGAAACCAACACATTATTAAAGTCAAAAAGTTCACATGCAAGCTCAAGTTTTATATGAGAATGAAAGAGAAGAATATCAGGTGAGACTAATTTAGTTGTTGGATCGAGTGATTTTATGGTAACTCGTAAAATATAACCATCTTCTGGGCGATTAACAAGGCGGTATCCTATGCGCCTAAAATGATGGCACAATGTTTCATAGATGATGGGTCCAACGTTTTCAAAGACGTTTTTATTTCGTGGCAGCTCTATGAGTAGGGGGATTTGTGCATTTTTAATATTACAGTGAGACTCAAATTTATTTTGATAGATACATGATGGTGTCATTGTAATAAAGCATGCTAAAATTAGGCCTTTTAATAGAATCATATTCATGATCAAGGGGTGTTTGGCATGCGATTTGCAAGACTGAAAAAAGCCTTTTTAGGCTCTTGTTTTTCAGTTATTCGAATATGTTCTTGTGAATGGGTTTTTTGCTTTGGTTCCGACTGATTGGTTATTTGTATTGGAAGATTCGTAGAAACTAATTTTTCACACTGTTCAAAAATGTGAGTAATTCCCTCAAGCGTCATTGATCGTAGCGTATCAAAGTCTTTCCAGTTGATAGGATTTTTTTCTGCTGTTCCCTGAATTTCGATTAAATTTCCATCTTTTGAAACAACAAAATTAAAATCAGCTTCAGCTATGCTATCTTCTTGATATGATAAATCCACATATGGTTTGCCGTTAACAATTCCTGCTGATAGCGCAGCTATTTTGGTGTGAAAAATATTGCGAGCTATTATCTTACGGTCAAACCAGCGTTGAGCTGCAAGCTCAAGAGCTAGGCTTGCTGCGGTGATTGCTGCAACGCGTGTTCCGCCATCTGCTTGAAGAACATCGCAATCTATAACAATAGTCCGTTCTCCAAGAGCACTCAAGTCAATTGATGGACGTAAACAGCGACCAATGAGTCGAGATATTTCAACACTGCGCGCATTGCGCTGCGCTTGATTTGACTCTCGATTTGTTCGTTGATGTGTTGCTGATGGGAGCATTGCATATTCAGCTGATAACCAGCCAACACGTTGCCCTTTTAAAAAGTGAGGTACGCCCGGTTGCAGTGTTACAGATGTTTGAATCTTAGTATTGCCGATCTCAAAAAAAATTGAGGCATCGGCATAGCCCAGAAAATCAAAGGTTAATTTGATTGGGCGCACTTCGTGTGAAAGGCGCCCATCATGACGATTTAAGTCCATATTTTAAGTCTACTGTTCAAGCTCAGGAGCGACAAGTCTTACGCGTCCCGTGTCACGATCGTACGCAACAACTTTGACTGTAAGTTTATCGTTCAGTCTGTAGTCTTTTTCTATAGTTCTTTGTTTATTCTTTGAGATGGTTGAGATGTGCACAAGGCCATCTTTTCCAGCAACGAGCTCAACAAAGATACCAAATTCTGTGAACCGTCTAATTGTGCCAACATATACAGCACCGACTTCGACTTCTCCGATAAGCGTCTTAATCCAGTTCTCAGCTTCGGCTGCTGAAGCTCCATCTTTGGAATAAATCTTGACAGTTCCATCATCTTCGATATCAATTTGAGTGCCTGTTTTTGCAACAATCTCTTTGATGTTTTTACCTGATGGTCCGATAATGGCACCAATTTTATCTTGAGGAACTTTGAATGCAAAGACACGAGGAGCTAAGCTCGAAAGTTCGCTACGTGGAGCTTGCATTGTTTTTTTCATTTCATTCAAGATATGCAGTCTACCAATACGTGCTTGTTCAAGTGCTTTGGTGAGCAATTCTTTAGATAGCCCAACTTTATCTTTGATATCTAGTTGGAAAGCCATAATGCCAGCTTCTGTTCCGGTAACTTTAAAGTCCATCAGACCAAGGCCATCT
The DNA here is from genome assembly GCA_964493325.1 of uncultured Pseudomonadota bacterium. Taxonomy (GTDB): domain Bacteria; phylum Babelota; class Babeliae; order Babelales; family RVW-14; genus CAZBMD01. The sequence continues at coordinate 161,834 of CAZBMD010000001.1, forward strand.
TCCATGCCGAGTATGTCAGTTAGTATGTGGGCGTTTCCAGCTGAGTCGCGGACCATTCCCATTGCAACACCGCTGACCATTGCTGAAATAGGTACTCCGGCATCCATGAGACCAAGTGTTGTTGAGCATACTGTAGCCATTGAGGATGAGCCATTTGACTCAAGGACATCGACAACAGATCTAATGGTATAAGGAAATTTTTCCTGTGAAGGGAGAACATTTTTAAATGATGTTTCAGCAAGGAAGCCATGGCCAATTTCACGTCTTCCGGTTCCACGCATTGGCTTAACTTCGCCGGTAGCAAATGGAGGAAAGTTGTAGTGAAGCATGAATGATCGTTCTTGCACGCCACCAATAAGAGAATCAACTTTCTGAGCATCTTGCCCTGTTCCAAGAGTAATGCTTGCAAGTGCTTGTGTTTCGCCTCGTTGAAACCATGATGATCCGTGAACGCATGGCAATGTTCTTACTTCCGAAAGAATTTCGCGTACTTCATCAAATCGTCTGCCGTCAACCCGGACATTCTTTTTGGTCATCAAACTTGGAATAACTTCTTTTAATCGAGAATCCAGTAAGAATAAAAGAACGGAACTTTGAACAGATCCTGCTTTAATTTCTTCTGCAAAATTTTCTAAAAGTTTGTTTCTCAGGTTATCCATGGCAACGCCACGGTCTTCTTTTGAAGGAGCAAACACAGTTTCGATTGATGCTTCTGTAGCGAAATCATTTACTTTTTTGGTCCAAAGATCCCAATCTATAGTTGATTGAGCTTCAATTTTTTGAACGTTAAGTTCCGCTTGGATTTCAAGTTGCCAGTTGATTTGCTGCTTAATAAGTTCGTGAGCTTCGAATAAAAGATCAATCAACTCATTTTCTTTAATATTATTGCAATGGCCTTCAACCATACAGATGCCGTTTTTTGTTCCGGCAATCACGATAGAGCTGTCTGCAGTTGTTGATTGTTCTTCATAACTAAGATGGAATTTCCACTTACCGTCAATTTTTGCTGCTTGAACAGCTCCAACAGGGCCCATAAATGGAATGTTGGAAATAGTAAGAGCTAGCGATGATCCGATAATAGCAAGAATACTTGTTGGGAATTTTCCATCAGATGAATACACGGTTGATAGAAGTTGTAATTCATCAAAATAATTATGAGGAAATAAAGGTCTAATTGGGCGATCGATGAGACGAGATATAAGCACTTCTGAATCAGAAAGCTTACCTTCCCGTTTCATATAGCCGCCTGGAATTTTACCAGCAGCGGAAGTGCGCTCTCGGTATTCAACGGTAAGAGGCAAGAAGCCACCAAAATCTTTGGTGTTTTTTGCGGATACAGCTGTGGACAGAACAATATTGTTTCCGCACCTAATCCATGCGGAGCCGTGAGCCTGGCGAGCAAACTTGCCTATTTCTACTTCTAGATTGAATTGGGGTAAACTGAACTTTTTGGACATGACTTCCTCATGAGTAATAGAGTATAATAACAAGTTTGCGCTACTATCAACGGCCAATAAGCCCTGATAGTTATATCACACCCTGCTCTTTGAGTGAATTCAACAATTGATTATGGCTTGCTAAATTTGTTCGCTTGAGGTATCTCAGCGCTGTACGTCTTCTTCCTACAAGCAAAAGCAAGCCGCGCTGTGAGTGGAAATCTTTAGGAAATTTCTTTAGGTGCTCCGAAATTTGGCGAATTCTTGTTGACCAAAGAGCCACTTGAGCCTCTGTTGAACCAGGATTATTGCCAGACGGGGAGAACGTTTTAATTACGTTTTCTTTTATTTCTTTAGTTAACATGTATAAAACTCCGTATACCGTTAGATTGACTGTTTTTATTATATTTTAATTCTAATCTTTAATATATGGTAGGCGCGAGCGGACTCGAACCGCTGACCCCTGCTACGTCAAAGCAGTGCTCTACCAACTGAGCTACGCGCCTTAATTAAAGACCTCTTTTATCTATCCAAAGACACGTTATCAAGGCCAATTTCCAAGCGTTCTTCGTCTCGAGCTCTTTTCTCTAGTTCAGATATATCTTCACCTAGATGTTTTAGCCTAAACGATGGAACTCCTGTTCCGGCTGGAATTAGTTTACCAATTTGCACGTTTTCTTTCAACCCGTACAGATAATCTACTTGGCCAACTAGCGATGCTTCAGTTAACACACGTGTCGTTTCTTGGAACGATGCTGCTGAAAAGAAGCTTTCAGTGCCCAAGGATGCCTTGGTAATACCCATTAAAATAGGCTTGGACGTTGCTGGTTTCTTACCTTCTCGAACAAGCAGTTTATTGATGGTTTGCAAATGAATTTTATCAATGCGATCTCCAACAACAAATCTTGTGTCGCCAGGTTCGGTAATTCTTACCTTGCGTAACATTTGTTTTACAATCACTTCGATGTGTTTGTCGCTAATGTCAACGCCTTGTAAGCTGTAGATTTCTTGTATTTCTTTGACTAAGTATTTTTGTACTTCGTCTGGTCCAAGAATTCTCAAAATATCATGAATATTAGGGACCCCAGAGGTCAAAGCGTCTCCAGCTTTGACAAGTTCGCCATCTTCGACGTTAAGGTGTCTGCTACGTGGTACGTTGTATTCAAATACTTCGCCATCTTCGGTTGTAACCGTGATACGACGTTGTCCTCTATGTAATCCACCAAAATGAACGGTACCATCAACTTCACTAGTAACAGCGGTATCTTTTGGAATTCGAGCTTCAAACAATTCTGCAACGCGAGGAAGACCACCGGTGATATCTTTGGTTCGTTTTTCTTCGCGAGGAAGTTTTGCCAAAGGATCACCCTGTAAAATCTGACTTCCATCTTCTACAATAATAATTGCTCCTGTTGGAAGATAATATCGGCCTTCTTCTCCGCCATCTTTATCAATAACGGCGATATAAGGTTGACGCTTATCATCACGGCGCTCAAGAATTACTTTACTTGATTGTCCAACAGCTTCGTTATATTGCTCTTGATAGGTTATATTTTCAATAAGATCAACAAATTGAATAGTCCCTGTTTTATCAGAGATAATCACTTTGAAAGAATCCCACTCAACAACCTTGGTTCCTTCTTTTACCATGCTGTTGTCATCTACTAAAATAGATGCACCATATTCAAGTCTGCATTCTTCAAGTTCTCGACCGTCTTCAGATACGATGACAATTTTTGATTTTCGGTTCATGACCGTCATGACTCCATGACGATTTTTGACAGCTTGAACTCCGCGGAAGCTTACTTTTCCTGCGCAGCGTACTTTGTAGAAGTTTTGCTCTACAAGACCACTTGCGGTACCTCCAACGTGGAAGGTTCTCATGGTTAACTGTGTTCCCGGTTCACCAATCGACTGAGCAGCTATAACACCAACTGCGGTTCCAATATCAACAGGAGCAAGTGTGGAGAGATCCATGCCATAACATTTTGCACAGACGCCACGTTTTGCCTGGCATGTTAATACTGAGCGAACAGCAATTTGCGCTACTGCAGAGTCTTTGATTCTATCAACAAGGGCATGCGTTATTAAATCGCCTTGATTTGCTATAAGTTTGCCAGTAAGGGGATCAACAATATCTTCTGCCGCAACTCGACCAAATACACGATCTTCAAGTGGTGTAATAATTTCGCCGGATTCTCGAAGATCAGTAATCGAAATAAAGCCAAGAGTACGACAGTCTTCTAGGGTGACCATAACGTCTTGAGCAACATCAACAAGTCGCCTTGTTAAGTATCCTGAGTCAGCTGTTTTAAGAGCTGTATCAGCAAGACCCTTACGAGCTCCGCTTGTTGAAACAAAGTATTCAAAAACATTCAGTCCTTCTTTAAAGTTTGCAAGAACTGGTGTTTCCATAATTTCGCCAGAAGGTTTTGCCATCAAGCCTCGCATACCAGCAAGCTGTCTAATTTGTTGGCGAGATCCTCTAGCTCCTGAATCAAGCATCATAAATACAGGATTGAACGGAGTATTGAATTTATCGCCATTTGAAGATGCTGAACGATCTTGATCTTCAAGAACTCCAATCATGTCATTAGCTACTTCTTCAGTGGCGCGCGCCCAAATTTGAATAACTTTGCTGTAGCGTTCTCCGTTAGTAATGGCACCTTCCATGTAAAGCTTTTCTGCTTTTACCACTTCTTTTTTGCCACGAGTAACAATTCCTTCTTTTGTCGCTGGAATAACTAAGTTATCCATTGACAGAGAAATTCCGCCATAAGTTGCATAACCAAAGCCAAGACGTTTGATGTTATCAAGTGCAACTACTGTTGCATCTGCGCCAAAAGCGCGATGCAAACGAGCAATAAGTTTTACAAGATCTTTTTTCTTTACAGCTTTGTTTACCCATTCAAATTCTGATCCAGCAGGAAGTGATTCATAAAGAATGACGCGTCCTACAGTGGTTTCTGTGAGCTGTGAATTGGAGAGTCTAACTTTAATGTGAGCTTGGATGTTAACTTTCTCATGCTGATAAGCGTAAATAACTTCAGCACTATTAGAGAAAATAAGACCTTCGCCCATGACGTTTTTGCGGCCTTTGGTCATATAATAAAGGCCAAGAACCATATCCTGAGAAGGAACGGAGATAGGTCGTCCGCTTTGTGGCGTCAAAATATTACGAGTCGAAAGCATCAATTTAATTGCTTCTGCTCGAGATCTTTTGCTCAATAAAACGTGAACAGCCATTTGGTCACCGTCAAAGTCTGCGTTAAATGCGGAACAGACCAGAGGGTGAATTTTTATAGCTTTTCCTTCTACAAGAATAGGAAAAAACGCTTGAATACTTAAGCGGTGAAGTGTTGGCGCACGGTTAAGAAGAACTGGTCTATCTTTTACGACAGATTCCAACGCTTCCCAAACTTCGGACGTCATGTCTTCTACCATCCGTTTTGCAACTCTTAAGTTTGGTGCAAGTTCTCGACTTTGTAGCTCAACGTAAACGTATGGCTTAAACAACTCGAGAGCCATAATTTTTGGCAGCCCGCATTGATATAATTTAAGTTCTGGATCGACTACAATTACAGATCGTCCTGAATAATCCACTCGTTTACCAAGCAAATTCTGGCGGAATCGACCTTGTTTACCACGAAGCATTTCGCTCAATGATTTTAATGGACGTCTGTTAGAACCACGAACGGGCTGTCCTCGTCGACCATTATCGATAAGAGCATCAACAGCTTCTTGAAGCATGCGTTTTTCATTTTTAATCATAACGTCTGGCGATTCAAGTTCAATCAGACGACGAAGACGAATGTTTCGGTTTAAGACTCGACGATATAAGTCATTAAGGTCGGAGCTTGCAAAGCGGCCACCTTCTAAAGGAACAAGAGGGCGAAGATCAGGTGGAATAACAGGAAGAACCTCAATAATAATCCACTCTGGTCGAATATTTGCTTGCAATAAACCTGAAATAACTTTAAATCGTTTTGCTAATCGGTGCTTGATTGCAACCGAAGTTGTTTGTGCATAGTCTTCTTCAACTTTTCGAACTTCAAAAGCAAGATCGATTGTCGATAGAAGAAGTTTTATAGCTTCAGCGCCCATCCCTGCTTTGAACGTGATATCTTCGTCATTTGAACGAATATAATCATCATACTCTTGGCTATTAATGAGGGTTTTTTGTTGATATGGCGAGTTTCCTTGATTGATAACAATATAACTATCAAAGTAAATTACTCGTTCCAAATCACGAACTGTCATTCCTAAAATTAAACTTAGATAACTAGGAATCCCTTTAAGGTACCAAATATGACAAACGGGGGAAACCAAGTTAATGTGTCCCATACGTTCTCTTCGAACGCGGGACTGAATAACTTCAACGCCACATTTTTCACACGTTACACCGCGATGTTTCATGCGTTTATATTTACCGCAATTACATTCCCAGTCTTTTACAGGACCAAAAATACGAGCGCAAAATAGGCCGTCTCTTTCAGGCTTGAGTGTTCGATAATTAATCGTCTCAATTTTCTTCACTTCTCCGTATGATAGAGAGCGAATTTTATCAGGAGAAGCAACGCTAATTTTAATCGCATTGAATTGTGTTGTATTAATATACTCGCGAAATCGCTCAAGCATTCTATTATTCACCGACCTGCTCCTTGCTTGTCTTAAATAAATCAACCTGCAAACCTAAGCTTTGAAGCTCTTTTACCAATACGTTGAATGATTCTGGAATTCCTGGTTCCGGAACTTCATCCCCTCTTACTATTGCTTCATAAGCTTTGATACGGCCGTTTACGTCGTCAGACTTGACTGTCATCATTTCTTGCAATGTATATGCAGCACCGTAAGCATAAAGCGCCCATACTTCCATTTCTCCAAGTCTTTGTCCACCAAATTGTGCTTTACCGCCAAGTGGTTGTTGAGTAATCAATGAGTATGGTCCAACAGAACGAGCATGAAGTTTGTCGTCCGCAAGGTGATTAAGTTTCATCATATAAATGAAACCTACGGTAACTGGTTGGTCAAAAATTTCACCGGTACGACCATCAAAGAGTTTAAATGCTCCATTTTCAGGAAGATCAAGACTTCTAAGGAGTGGTTGAATTTCGGCTGTATAATCAGCACCATCAAATACCGGGGTCTTCATTGAAACACCGTGTTTTGCTGTGTACCTTGCAAGATTCATAACTTCATCTTTGCCGTATGTTTTTTCAAGGGCATCGATAACATCTGATCCATAATATGTGCTCAAACGAGTTTTCACTTCTTTTTGACTTAATGTTTCAAGATCAGCAGCAAGTTTTTTACCAATTTCTCTACCAGCCATTCCGAGAATGGTTTCAAGAATTTGTCCAACGTTCATACGACCAGGTACACCAAGAGGATTTAACACAATATCAACCGGTGTGCCGTCTTCCATATATGGCATATCTTCAACGTTAACAATGCGTGAGACCACACCTTTGTTTCCGTGTCGACCTGCAACTTTATCACCAACAGAAATGCGTCGACGTGTTGCAACATATACTTTGATCATTTTGATAACACCAGAAGGAAGTTCATCTCCTTTGCGAAGTTGATTAATTCTATCTTCTTTGAGTGCTGTCAAAATATGAATTTGGTTTGTTAAAATTTCGTTGTAATGTTTAATCTTTGAATCGATGTTTTTTATACCAACTTCGATTTCCAAAAGAGCTCTGACATCCGCGCTTAAAAGTTTGGATTTAGAGAATACTCCTTTCTCGATAAATTCTTTATATTTTCGAGCTGGAGCCTCTTTTCCATCGATAAGAGCGATAATCTTTTCTTTGATTCCGCTATTTAAGATGTCCAAGTGATGCGCAAAATTTTCTTCTATTTTTAATGTTTCTTTTTGAACAATATCTTTGTAACGTTTATCTTTTCGAATACCGCTACGAGAGAATACTTTCACGTCAATAACTGTTGCTTCCACTCCAGGTGGTACGCGAAGTGATGTATCACGTACTTCTCGAGATTTTTCTCCAAAAATAGCCCGAAGTAACTTTTCTTCAGGAGAAACTTGAATGTCGCCTTTGAGTGTTACTTTACCAACAAGAATGTCGCCAGGCTTGACGCGAGTTCCTATCTTTACGATACCGTCTTCATCTAAAGCATCTAAATCTTTTTCAGAAACGTTTGGTATATCGCGAGAAATTTCTTCAGCGCCAAGTTTTGTGTCTCGAGCTTCTACAACAAATTCTTCAACGTGAACCGAAGAAAAAACGTCATCAGCCACCAAGCGCTTACTTACAACAATAGCGTCTTCAAAATTATATCCGTGCCATGGCATGAAAGCTACGAGTACGTTGCTTCCAAGGGCTAATTCTCCATTGTGAATAGCCGTTCCATTGGTTAAAACGTCACCTTTTGCAACGATGTCACCGACTTGAACGATTGGATCATAGTGAATCCACGTATTGTGACTTGATCGTGAAAACTTCTTAAGATGATAAATATCAATAGGCTTAGAGAGCCAAGTTGTCTCTTCAACGCTATTTTCATCGATTCGAACAACAATTTTTTCTGCAGAAACATATTCAACGGTCCCTGGGTTTTTTGCTACCAGCACCGCGCCTTCAATTGCACCAAGTTCACGTTCCATACCAGTTCCAACTATAGGTGGTTGGCACTTAATCAAAGGAACAGCTTGACGTTGCATGTTCGATCCCATGAGCGCTCTGTTTGCGTCATCATGTTCAAGAAATGGAATAAGAGCTGTAGGAACAGAAATGATTTGTCGTGGTGATGCATCGATATAGCTGACGTTTTTAGCGTCAAGTTGAATGATATTTCCATCTTTACGTACAAGAATTTTTTCATCACCTAGATTATTTGCTTCATCAATGCTAATTGCTGATTGAGCAATAGATTCACCAACTTCTTCAAACGCATCAAGATAAATTGCTTCATCAATAATTTTGCCGTTTTTTACTTTGCGATAGGGGGTTTCAATAAAGCCAAGATCATTTACACGAGCATATGTTGATAGCGATGAAATAAGACCGATGTTCTGACCTTCGGGTGTTTCGATCGGACAAATTCTTCCGTAGTGAGATGTATGAACGTCGCGAACTTCAAATGTTGCGCGTTCTCTTGTGATACCACCGGGTCCAAGAGCAGATAATCTACGCTTGTGTGCCATTTCAGCGAGCGGGTTTGTTTGATCCATGAACTGGGACAGTTGTCCTGTTCCAAAAAACTCACGAAGAACAGCTGCAAGTGGTTTTACATTTAAAAAGTCATAAGGCATGAGTGCAGAATAATTTTCCTGTAAACGGAAGCGCTCTTTGACGATGCGTTCAATACGAGAAAATCCGATATAAAGTTGACTTTGCAACAATTCACCTACAAGACGGATGCAACGATTGCCAAGGTGATCGATATCATCAAGCTCACCTTCGCCACGCTCTTTAAGGCCAATTAGGTACTTGAGTGTTGCAATAATATCATCTTTAGAAAGGTGAGTTACTGACTCATCAACTTTAAGATTAAGTTTACGGTTAGTTCTGATTCTACCGACAACCGTTAAGTCATAAAATCGTGGATTAAAGAATAAGTTCTGAACATATTCTTCCATGACCTTGAATGAAGGAACATCGCCAGGCTTCAGCTTTGTGTAAACATCTTTAAGAGCGTCTTCGTATGTGGAAATTTTATCTTCAGCAAACGTGAGAGCTATGGTTGGTTGGAAAACATACCCTGAAGACTGAATTAGGCTTATTTTGCTATTTTTTAATGTAGCAATCTGATCAACACTTTCTTCAGTGAGGATTGATCCCAGAGGGAATAATATTTCGCCTGTTGATGGATCAATGATATCTTTTGCCAAAATACGATTTACAAGGCTATTTTTTCTAACAATAAGAGAATCTACGCCTTCATTTGCTAGTTTTTCAAGAATGGCCTTGCTGAAACGCTGACCAATTGTGAATTTATCTTCAAGCTCTTTAGGAAGAGATCCAGCTTCAAGACGCTGTCCGATAAGGTTCTGGTCAACTTTTCTAAGAAATTTTTCATGTTTGATGTCGATGATATCAAAGTCATAAAAAGTAGAAAGGAGTAAATTTTTTTCAATACCAATAGCTTGCAAAAATGTTGTGGCAAGAATTTTTTTCTTTTTATCTATGCGAACGTACACAAGATCATTGTGATCAAATTCAAAATCAAGCCAGGAACCTCGTCCAGGGATGATACGTGCGATGTGATAAGGTTGCCCTCGAAAATCTTTAGTTTTCTTGCTGAGCGAAAACATAACGCCAGGTGCTCGGTGAATTTGGCTGACAACAACGCGATCCACGCCGTTAATTAAGAATGTTCCTTGACTTCCTAACTGGAAAGACCCTTCATGATCTTCAAATAGATCAACCATAACAGGCATATCGCAAAAGAACACATCTTGTTCTTTGATATCGCGAACAATTTTGGCAGAAGTTTGAGGATCAATGTCCCAGCATATTAACTGAGTTTTGACTTTTAGAGGCATAGAATAGGTCTTGCCGCTATAGCGACACTCATTGACGGGAGTACCTGTCTTGATAGTGACGCGTGAAAAACATTTTTTACAAGGAATGTAGGAAGCTGTCTTGTTATTGCATGATGAGCAAATATTTCCAGCAGCAAGTTTTCCCTGCCCTGATTTTTTACAGGAAGAGCAAGTCCACTTGTAGCGATTTTGGATACCTGTGAGTTGCCCGCAGATACATGCCCAGTCGCCAAGTTCGTAGCTTACGTATTCAAGAGAAATGCGATCATTGTGCTCCACTGGAAAGGTGTCGCGCAAGACTTTTTCAAGACCGATATTTTTACGCTCAGATGGCAAACAGTCGAGCTGAACAAAATCATTAAATGACTTCGATTGCACCTCGATAAGATTGGGCAGCGATACGACCTCTTTGATCTTCCCAAAAGACTTCCTTAAAACTCCCTTACCTCTTCCAAACTGAGCCATTCACCCGCTCCTAACCGTAAACGCACCTAATACTAAATTGCACACCGCATATGTCTTTTTGAAAACAAAGGGGACCCGTCTTGAATCTTTTAATTATTAATTCAAGACGGCTCCCAATATTTCATGAACTAAATCGCAAAAGAATTAGCTTAATTCTACTTTTGCGCCAGCTTCTTCAAGTGTTTTTTTGATTTTGTTAGCTTCGTCTTTAGGCGCTGCTTCAGAAACAACAAATGGAGTGTTTTCAACTGCATTCTTTGCATCACCAAGTGATAGAGATGATACTGTTCTGATAGCTTTGATTACCTTGATTTTGTCTGAACCAGACTCTTTCAATGTTACCTTGAATTCATTTTTTTCTTCTGCTACAGCGGCAGGAGCAGCACCAGCAGCTACAGGGGCGGCTGATACAGGAGCTGCTGCAGAGACACCAAATTTTTCTTCAAGCGCTTTAACGAGCTCTGCAAGCTCCATTACAGACATTTTGCTTATTTCATCAACGAACTTTGATGACATGTGAGACTCCCTTAGACAAAAAAGTGAACGAACAATTTTTCAATTACAACAATAAATTATGCGGCAATAATCAAGTACTAATCCTTGACTTTACAAACATGTCTTTTGCATCGTACCATATAAACGATTTACTGACTATTTTTTTCAGCAATTCGATTAAGAGTATACAACAAACGTACAATTAGTAAATTTAAGACGCGTGCTAAACTAGAAACAGGGGCTTGCATTGTACCCAAAAGTTGGGCCAAGAGCACTTCTTTAGTAGGAAGTGAGGCAAGAAACTCTACTTCTTCTTTTCGCAGTTTTTTTGACTCTAAAAAACCTGAAACTACTTTCAAAAAAGCATGTTTTTTTGAAAAATTTACAAGATGTTTAGCAACAAGCGAAGGATCCTTTTGAGAGAAAACAAGTCCAACCTGATCATGAAAATCAGAAGTAAAAGGCTCAATTCCTTCAAGGTCTTTCGCTGCTATTTTCATCAAAGTTGCTTTAGTCACTTTAAAATGACCACCATCTTGCCGAAGATCTTGTCGAAGATTTTTCATTGCAGAGACGGTCATTCCCTTGTAATTTACCAAAAAAGTAGCATGAGATTCTGATAGCATTTTTTTTATGTCAGCAATGATAGCTGCTTTTTCCTGACGGTTCATCGCATATTCCTCTGCTATACAATCTCATCTTGATTAATGGTTACGCCAACTCCCATTGTCGAAGAGATGGATACCTTTCTGATAAATTTACCCTTAGCCGTTGCTGGCTTGCTTGATTGAATTGACTTTAGCAATGCACTCAAGTTTTCGAGTAATTTATCTGCACCAAAGGAAACTTTTCCAAAGGGAGCATGAACAACGCCGCCTTTATCATTTCTAAAAGAAACGCGGCCTTTTTTCAAGTCAGATACGATACTTGCAACATCAAAGGTTACAGTACCAACTTTTTTGTTTGGCAATAAACCTCGAGGTCCAAGAATCTTGGCGACCTTTCCAACCAAACCCATTAGGTCAGGAGTGGCAACTGCGGCATCAAAATCAGCCCAGCCGCCTTCGATTTTCTCGATCAAATCTTCAACTCCTACATAGTCGGCGCCAGCTTTACGTGCTGCATCTTCGTAATCGCCTTTGGCAAAAACTAGCACGCGTACTTGCTTACCGATACCATGAGGTAGAAGAACTGATCCTCGAACGGTCTGTTCACCTTTGGATGCATCAATACCAAGGATTACATCAACGTCAACTGTTTCATCGAATTTTACGTGAGCATTTTTAACTACAAATTCAAGAGCAGACTTAGTAGAAGTAATGCTTGTAGCTGCTAACTTTTCTTTTACACTTACGTGTTTTTTCCCTATATGACTCATGTTGTGTCCATTCAAAAAATACTAATCAACAACAGCAAGACCCATACTTCTTGCGCTACCAGCAACAATCTTCTTTGCTGCGTCCATATCAAGTGCGTTCAGATCTGGCATTTTTATTTTTGCAATTTCTTCAATGTCTTTCCATTGAATAGTTCCAGCCACATCTTTGCCCGGATTCTTCGCTCCTTTTTGAATATTTGCTTTTTTACGCAAGAGTTCAGAAACAGGAGGAGTTTTTAAGACAAAATCGAACGTTTTATCTGTATAAATAGTAATTAAAACAGGAACTGTTTCGCCTTTTCGGCTTGCGGATGCTGCGTTGAATTTCTTACAGAAATCCATCAAATTGACTTGATGCTGACCCAAAGTCGAACCTACAGGAGGAGCTGGTGTTGCTGCGGCTCCTTTTAGCTGCATCTTAACAGTACATTTTATTTTTTTAGACATGTTATATCACCTAATAAACGCTTACTTTTTGACTTGATCAAAACCTAATTCTACTGGAGTTAATCTACCGAAAATACTGACCATAACAGTGAGTCGTTCTCGATCTTCGTCAACTTTATCAACAAGACCAACGAACCCGGAGAAGGGGCCGTTTGAAATGTGAACCTCATTTCCAACAACAAACGAAGTTTTTTCACTAAGCGCAGAAAGCTTGCCCGACATTTGCGAAAAAATACGATCAATTTCTTTTTCCGACAATGGGGCTGGACTTTCTCCACCCAAGAAGCGTGTGACTCGTGGATTGGAAGAGACAAGTCTGAATGTTTCTCCAGTCATTTCCATGTTAATAAAAAGATAACCTGGAAAAATTTTTTCTTTCTTTTCCTTATTTTCGGAGAAAAAGCTTGCAGCTTCACCGGTAGGAATTAAAATTTCACCGAATTGGTCTTCAAGACCTTCTTCGACAAATCTTTTTTCGAGGTCTACTTTTATAATATCCTCAAAGCCGGTGTAAACCTGTACTACATACCAACGTTTCATCGTGCAACCACAACTTCCACAATTATTCGACAATTAACCATATCTAGCTGATGAACCTTTGAATGACGTAGCTAAACGAAGCATCCATGCCACCTAAAATAACCGCAAATACAAAAACAAGAATGCAAACAATAGTGACAGAGCCAATAAGCTCATCTTTGCTAGGCCACGTAGTTTTTTTTATTTCAACCTTAACTTCATGAAAGAAGTTCTTAAGTGAACTAAAAACGTTATTAACTTTGCTCATGTACGTACTTTCCTTTGTGCTTGGGCCTGGCAGGCCAGGAGGGATTCGAACCCCCAACCCACGGATTTGGAGTCCGTTGCTCTACCAGTTCGAGCTACTGGCCCTTATCGTAATTATTTTGTTTCTTTATGCGTCGCGTGTTTGCGGCATTTGGCACAGTACTTATTGATAGCAAGTTTACCGAAAGCTCTTTTTTTCGAAACACGTTTGCTATAATTTCTCATGCCGCATCCTTCACACTCAAGATGCATAATTGTGCGATTCTTTGCCATAATTAAACCTTTGTATCGTTAAACAATAAAACTGGAGCCCGCGACCGGACTCGAACCGGTGACCTCTCCCTTACCAAGGAAGTGCTCTGCCAACTGAGCTACGTGGGCGCTGTTTTATTTTTCTATCCGCACTTAAATGCTTTCAGTCCCAATCACTCGCGTGTCTAAATACGGCGATCTCTTTACTGGAGCTGGCAACTGGATTCGAACCAGCGACCTGCTGATTACAAATCAGCTGCTCTACCAACTGAGCTATGCCAGCAGACCATTTGGAGCGGGAAACGGGGCTCGAACCCGCAACCTACAGCTTGGAAGGCTGTCGCTCTACCAATTGAGCTATTCCCGCAGTCAATATCAAGTATTTTATGTACGCAGGAAATGACACGTCTTGAGAGTATATAAAACTTTTAGACAAGTGCCAATTTGTGCGCATATTTTTTTATAAATAATGCTTTTTTGCTTTAAATGGTGGGGAGGACAGGATTCGAACCTGTGAAGGCTGTGCCAACGGATTTACAGTCCGTCCCCTTTGACCGCTCGGGAACCTCCCCATTTAGCTTAATTTTTAGGTTAAGCTTTTCAAAAAGAGCAACTCTTAATAATGACACTAGAATAGATTTTTTATCAAAGATTTCAACTTTTTTTAAAAAAAGGCTTAGGTTTTAATTTTATAACGATAGAATTCGCTGATTAAGATTAGTTTCATCATAGGATAAGTGAAGTATTTGCACCTTTGATTTTAGAGAGTTTTTATTAAGCAAAGGGCTTATTATATCGGGCCATTCAATGAATATGAATGCATTTGGCTGCGTCAAATATTCGTCGAAACCAGCTGCCAAGAATTCATCAAGCCCAGAAATGCGATAAAGATCAAAATGATAAAAATTTGTATGATTGTTGCTCTTGTAGTTGTTAACATAGCTAAATGTTGGACTGGAGACTGTTTCCATAACTCCAGATTGACGTAGTATCTCTTTAATAATGGTCGTTTTGCCCACGCCCATTGGTCCGTCAAAAAGAAGAATTGATTTTGATTGAAAGAGTGGCAATATAGTTGATTTGACGATATTTGTGATTGTTTTTTCAGTGTACAAAAGATCCATCATAGCCTTTGATTATTATTTTAATTTTTTTAGCGTAGCGTAAAGTTTTTTTTCTTTTTTTGATAGGGCCAGGCTGCAGCCTTTATTTTTTTTTGCAGATGCTAGAGAATTATCTTTTTGTGGAAGAGTTATAGATGCTTCTTCCATCAATAAATCAACATCTAAAGGTTTATTGAATTTTTCAAGAATATCGCATGTAAGTTCGTCATATTTAATGGCATCGCTTTGTAGAGTCATTGCTTGTTTTTCAGTATCTGCAAGATACTGGGGATCATTAAGAATACTATTTTGCATGATACTATAAAATTCGAAAACATCCATGGAAGATGTTCCATGCCGTGTGCATTCTTGAATAAGTTTGCGGTCTTTGGTAACAACAAGGATGTTAAGTTCTTTATGTTTTTCGGCATACTCTATGATCCATTCATCGGCAGAGCTTTTTTGGCCAGAAAAAATAATCGATACGCCTTGCTTAACTTCGCGGCTGGCATGGCTAAAAGGGCCAGCGTCAAAAACAAGAATGACGTCTTTAAGATCTTTTTTCTTTTTAGCTTTGTAAGAGCTAAGAAGCTTGATAAGGTGTTGTTTCTGCGCATCTGGTGTGCGTTTATGTTGAGGCATTATTTGCCGCAAAAGATTATAGCCATCAATAAGCACAACCATATATTTTTTTAGACTCCAAGAAATGAGAACCTGTTTTATCTGATTTATAAGACAGTTTAATGTATAAGCTCATTGTAAAAAAACAAATTATACATTAAGGTAAGGTTATAGCGATAAGAATGCTTTTTGTGCCTTCATGGAGGGAAGTTGTGTCTCACCTTGTTCAGTTGAAACAACAAATCAAATCAATTCAAACGACAAAAAAAATTACTCATGCAATCCGTCTTGTTTCTATGTCGCTTTATTCTAAGCTTGAAAAACAAAACACGCCGCTTAAATATTATCAGCGTAAAGTTCAAAAAAATTTTATGCAATTGATAGAAGCTCTTCCTTCATGGAAGGACTCAGTTTTGTTTCCTCAAGACATTCAAGATTTATCTCCACTTATTGTTATCATTGCCACATCAAAAGGCTTGTGCGGGAGCTTGAATTCCAATATGTTTCGCTACATTAAACAATCTTTATTTTTGGAGCCTAATCAGCGCCCACAGATTATAGCTATTGGCCAAAAAGCAATTAAATATGCAAAAGAGCAAACTTTTGGAGAGTTGGTTTGTACCTATGGAGAGCTTTCATCTAGTCATTTTATTGCGATAGCAGATGATTTAATGGAAAAAATTTTTTGTGCGACATCGCCATACTCATCAGTGACTTTTTTTAGCAATGAATTTTGTTCTTTTTTCCTCCAAAAACCTAAAAAAAATTCACTGATTCCTGTAATGGTTGAGAAGCCTTTGTCTGCACAAGCTGTACACTCTGATAACTTGTCTCATGCAGAGCAAGATAATGATTTATTGTTCAGCGAAGGGGATTTTATATGGGAACAGCCAGGAGACCAAATTGCTCATTATTTTGCAAAAATGTACATTCGTAGCAGCATCATGAATATTCTTTTGCAGGCGCTTATATCAGAGCATGCAGCTCGCTTTATAGCTATGGATAATTCTTTTGCAAATGCAGAAAAAATTCTTGATAAGCTTGTTCTGCAATTTAATAAAATGCGTCAAACATTGATTACAAGAGAGGTTGCAGAATTAACTGCAAACCTACCAAATCGATAGCATAACTAGCTATTCTATCACCTGTATGGTTGCCCCAAGTTGCTGCAATTTGTTTTCAAAACGGTCATAGCCTCGCTTCCAGTGATGAAGTCCGGTGATCTTTGTTTGTCCGTATGCACGAAGACCAGCAAGAACAAGTCCGCATGAGGCCCGAATATCACTTGCAATCACTTCGCACCCGTAGAGAGCTTCTACCCCTCTAATGGTTGCACGTGCGCCCTGCACCGAAATTTGAGCACCCATTTTGCCTAATTCTTGTGCATGGATGAGTCTATTTTCAAATACCGTTTCTTCAACAAGCGAAGTTCCGTCAGCAAGGCAGAGAGCTGTCATCATTGGTGCTTGCAGATCAGTAGGAAATCCTGGATAAGGACCTGTTTTAAAATTAATGGCTTTTGGCCTTTGTGTTGCGATAAGTTTAATGCCGCTAAATAAATGATTGTCTGTGTCGAGTGATGTTATGATTTGGTGGCCCATTTCGCGCAATTTCTCGAGAAAAATGTCCATGTGATCTGGGCGTGCTTCAGGAAGGTGTATAGTTCCTCCGGTTATGCTAGCAGCAAGGAGCAGGGCCCCTGCTTCAAGGCGGTCTGGGATGATGCTATGATTAATTGGGCGGAGTGTATGACCTCCAATAATTTTAATGGTAGCGCCATTTTCTGATGAAATATGAGCTCCCATTTTTTTTAAAACATCAATCAAATCGATTACTTCAGGCTCTAGCGCTGCATTAATGATGATTGTTTCGCCATGAAAATGGGTAGCAAACATCATGATATTTTCAGTTGCCCCAACACTGGGGTATTCAAAAATAATACGAGCATGCGATGGTTTATTGGAAGAATCTTTCCTCGAAGCGCTTAATTTGCCATGAGCCGTATCAAAGGTAACTCCCATTTTACTAAACCCTTGGAGGTGGTAGTCAATCGGGCGAGCTCCAATTAAGCAGCCTCCAGGAAGTGCAACTATTGCCTTGCCAAAGCGTGCAAGCAGCGGTCCCATAACCAAAATTGATGCGCGCATTTTATTCATAATTTCAGGACTGACTTCATAGCGATTAATGCGTGATGTATCGACGATGAGTTTTTTATGTGCAACATTAAAATCGATTGATGCACCAAGTTGCTCAAGAAGTCGTATCATTTGCCATACGTCTGCAGAGTCTGGGACATTGGTGAGCGTGGATACTCCATCGGTCAAAATAAGCGAAGCAATGATGACAAGGACTGCATTTTTTGCTCCCACAAGAGAGATTTGTCCTGATAGCTCGGTTGATTGTTCAAGTAGTAGATATCCATTAGTCATAATTTTCTCAAAATCAAAAGGGTGAAAAGGTATTTCGGTTTTTTTTGTTTTTGATAATATCAGCAAAATGAATTTATTGAATATAACTCCTATTAATTATTGAAGAATATTATGCAAAAGAAAAAAATTATATGTATCATTCCAGCTCGACTACAAGCTTCTCGATTTCCAGGGAAAATGCTCACAACGCTTGGTAACAAGCCGCTTCTTGAATGGGTTTGGCAGGCAGCAACAAGAGTGCCTCTTTTTGATGAGGTTTTGTTTGCCGTTGATAGCCCGCTCATTGGAGACCTGGTAAGCTCTTTTGGTGCTCGTTTTGTTATGACTGCAGAATCGTGTGCAAATGGAACCGAGCGTCTTATCGAGGTTATGCAGCGCGGCCTTGCTCAAGCAGATATCTGGGTTAATTGGCAGGGCGATGAGCCGTTTATCTCAAAAAACATGATCGAAGAACTTTTGCAAAGTTGTCATACGCTTGATGCTGATATTTGGACGTTAAAAAAACAGATAACCAATTCTGCAGAGCTGACCGCGCCAAATATTGCAAAGATAGTATGTGACAAAGATGGTTATACGTTATTTTGCACACGAAGCATGATTCCATTTTTTCGAGACGAAAGTGATTTGCAGGCAATTGTACAAAAAAAATTGCACTTCAAACATATTGGTCTGTATGCCTTTACCACAGATGCGTTACGTAAAATTACAGCAGGAGTTGTTTGTCCATTTGAAGATGCTGAAAAACTTGAGGGCCTTAAGTTTTTGTACAATGGACTTAGGATGAAGGCGTACGAGACTTCATATGAAGTTTTTGGAATAGATACTCCTGAAGATCTAGCTCGTGCCGAACGAGCTGTGCAATCGCTGAAAAAAACTACAGAGTCAACGGCTTCTTTTTGAGTGCTAAAAAATATAGTTATTGCGTGCTATTAATTTCAGTTAATAACACGCAATGGAGTTTTCTTATTTTTATGGACAATTGACTTTGTCGATTCATGGCCATCTTGACATATTTGCCTGTGCTGGGCTAGAATCTCCTCTGGCGTTAAAGCTTTTTTTATTCAGAGAATATATTTTATTCGGTATTCAGATTATTCTTCTATCTTGAAAAGATGTTCTATGATTCATGCTTTCGATTTGCTGGAACGAATTCTCCAGGTGCGCTTTGTATCTTCAGTGCTTGTTTTATGTATTAGTTTTTTTTCTGTTTCATCGGTTGCCTTTGGTCGTGCGCCAAATGGCATTCAACCTATTTTGGATTTTGGAAAAAAAGTAGAACATGCACGACAAGAGTTGCTCGATGTTTATTATGATCAAGTCAAGCAGGGTTTGTTTACTGATGCATCCTACGTTAACAGCCTTGTTGTTGACGTGGACCTTGAAAATGATGCTGAGCAAAATGTTGTAATCTTGCTTCGATTAATTAATTGGCTAGAACAAAAAAATGACCGCAATAGCGAATTTCTTTTGAATAAAATAGGACGCTTATATTTTTTGGAGCTCCATCAATTTCTTTCGAGTCTTGATATTCATAATCCAGAGGTAAGCTCTTTGATTGGCCATTTTCATGATATTTGTATGCTTCAGCTCGAGACCCCAACAGGTACTATCTATCCGTTTAGAACAAGTATTGCAAAAATGTCGCTTTCAATCTTTATGATTAATCATTCTCATTTGCCTTATCAGCAGCGTAAGGAGTCTATTTTCTATGCACTTGAGCAAGTGAAAAAAGAACTGATAGGTATAAACCATAGTCTTGGCTATCGCGGTGTACAGGATTCTTCTATTCAGTCGCTGATTTATTTGATGGGAAGATTTGCTATTCAAGAGCCTCTGATACCAAAGCGCTTTTTGGGTAAAATTGTAGGTTGGTCTGTTGTTATAGTGCTTGGTATGGGGACTATTTATTGGGCATTAAATGCTGATTGGACTCGTTATGGAGAAAAACTGCGTAAAGAAATTGTTAAGCCAATAACGAGTAAAATTATTGTTGATATTATTAACGGTGTTCTTGATGATGCGACAATTCTTTCAGAAAAAGCTGCTGATGAGCAAGCTAATGAAAATGGCGAAAATAATCAAAATAAAAAAACAATTCGCGAGACCATAGAAAAAGATATTAAACCAAAAATGAAAGAGATGATTGGCCTTAAAGAAGAGGTTAAAAAAACTCGAGAATCTATCGAAAAAGCATGGGCTGATGTAGACGGAAAAGACTTTGTGGCTAAAGGTGTAAAAAATACTGTTGTGGGTGTAGCCAAGGGTGTTGCTTGGGAGATTCCTAAGGCAGTCATATGGAGTGGCCCTAAGGCGGTTTTTTGGGATTCATGGCATAAAGAGCAAGCTCAAAAGGATCCTTTAGTTCAGGAAAATAATCAACTTCCCGCTAACCCCCCTCTTCGACAGGTGAATGCTCCAGAGCCTTTGCAGAACAATGGCTAATCACAGGAACGAGCCTTTTATGGTGATGACGCGTATTTTTCTCTAGCAAAAAAGAATTTTCTCAGGCTTCTACCATGATTTTCGGAGCCTGATATACTAGGTCAAGGTTACTGGAAAATTCTTTTTTTAGGTGAGGTGCTTATGAAGATTGCGCAAAATACAGGTGCTCCGATGGGTCGATTGGAAGTAATTTGTGGTTCAATGTTTTCGGGTAAAACTGAAGAGCTAATGAGACGACTTAGAAGAGCAGAGTATGCTCGCCAGCACGTAATTACTATTAAGCATCACATTGATAAACGTAAAAATCAGGTTCCAACGTGTATTGTTTCACACGAAGGACGTGAGCGATTTGCTTTTACGGTTGGTGATAATTCAGTATCCATTGATAAAATTCTTGAGCTTGCCAATCGTAATATTGATGTGGTTGGTATTGACGAGATTCAATTTTTTTCTCCAGAAATTATCGATGTTATTTGTAAATTGGTTGATACAGGCAAGCGAGTGATTGTTGCTGGGCTTGATTTAGATTTTCGTGGTGAGCCGTTTGGTATTATGCCTATCCTTCTGTCTATTGCAGACGAGGTTGCTAAGTATAAAGCTATTTGTGTTCACTGTGGCAAAGACGCTCATTTTACCCAGCGTTTGATTAACGGAGCTCCTGCTCGTTACGATGATCCTGTTATTTTGGTTGGCGCTGCGGAGCTGTATGAAGCTCGCTGCCGTAGTTGTTTTACAATAGACAAGCAAGCTCATTTTCAGTTGCCATTTTTACAAGCGTCTCGAGTTTCAACAGCAGGCTAATTTGTGGCAAAAAATAAAGTTTTTTTTAGCTGTACCAATTGTGCGCATCAATCAATAAAATGGCTTGGTTGTTGTCCTTCGTGCAACGAATGGAACAGCTTTGTTGAAGCTCAAGAGGTTGAGTCTTTTTTGCCGACTAAAAACCAACCTAAAGCTGCTCAATCAAAACTTTATAAAATAGAAGACATTGATGTGCACATGCAAACGCGCATGACCTCAGGCATCAAAGAGTGGGATCGAGTGCTTGGTGGTGGTGTGCTGCCCGGATCTTTTATTATTTTAACTGGTGATCCTGGGATTGGAAAATCAACACTGCTTTTGCAGGTGGCAAACCAGCTTGCACACAACTACCGCGTTGTTTACTTTTCATCCGAAGAGTCTTTACAGCAGGTTAAAAACAGAGCCTTGCGTCTTCATGTTGATGCAGAGCATTTATCTTTTTCTGATCAATCTAATCTTGATTCAATAATTGCTACCGCACAAACAGTTAAGCCAGATCTTTTAATTCTTGATTCAATTCAAAATTGCCACTTATCACCCGAGTCGCATGCTGTTCCAGGAACAATTGCGCAACTTCGAGAAGCAGGCTTTTTGCTCATGCGGCTTGCAAAAGAAAATAATATCGCAGTTTTAATTACTGGTCATATTACTAAAGATGGCCACATGGCAGGCCCTAAGGTTTTGGAACACATGGTTGATGCCGTCTTTTATTTGCAGGGTGAAGATCGCTGGCAGACGCGTATTTTGCGGTCGGTAAAAAATCGATTTGGAACGATTAATGAAGTTGGTTTTTTTGAGATGCAAGAGGGCGGCCTTGAAGAAATTTCGAATATTAATCAGCAACTTTTGAGCGAAGCTTCGCTTGCTCCAGGATCTGCACTTGTTTGTTGCATCGAAGGATCGCGCCCGCTTTTACTCGAACTTCAGGCGCTGTGCGTGCAATCAAAATTTGGTATTCCACAACGTGTTGTAACAGGTGTTGATCCAAAACGCGTCGTGCTTATTGCTGCGATTTTAGAGAAATACCTTCACGTTAAATTCAGTATGCATGATATCTTTTTCAAGGTGAGTGGCGGCTTTAAAATTAAAGAAAGCTCATCAGACCTTGGGATAGCGCTTGCATTGCTTTCTAGCTATTTTCAAATTCCTCTACCTGACAAGGCTGTAGCAATAGCAGAGATAAGCCTTACCGGGCAAATTAAGCCAACCAATCAGATTGGCATGTGCATCAAAGAAGCTGAAAAATTTGGGCTTTCTAACATTTTAGTTGCACAAGCACAACAGGTTAAAAGTTCTTGTAAGGTTTTATCGTTCAAAAACGTTTACGAATTATTTAATCTTTTTCCTCAGGAATAAACAGAATATTATTTTTAGCATATGTATCCAAGAATAATTATTTTTATCTATATCATAACTATAAACACTTTACGCATTTTTTTGTGGTATTAGTAGGAGTTGAAATGAGCTACAGAGTTATTCATCATTGTGGTGACAAAGACTTATTAATTGAAAAGTTAAAAGAAATTGCAGACGAACTCAAAAACAACGAATATAAAGATGACTTTGATTTTGATGAAGGCGAGTGGGAGCGTGCTGTTGATTCAGTGGTAAACGGTGACTTCTCTGACCGAGGACTAGCATCCCTTGTTTTACACCTTGCAATAAATACGAGTTTTCCAGCAATTTCTGAAGATTGTGGAATAAGTTCCTACGAAGCTCTTGCAGATAGAACTTCAGGCAAACTTGCCAAAACATTGCGAATGTTTGTAGATGGCAGGAATTTTTCTACAGGTAATTCGGGGTTTGGGTTTGGTGATGAAATAAATTGTGGGTATTTAACCTCGGATGAAGTTAGAGAATTCTTAGAATTACTTAAAGCGTATACTCCAGGCAGTACAGATGAGGATGAGAAAGAATTTGTTGATATTCTGATTGATACGTTCTCAGAGCTTGTTGAGAAAAATTCTGGAGACCTATTCGTTATGAGTTGAAAGCTTGCGTCACGATGGTTTTACGAGCATCAATTTTGATCTATGACAGTCCTAATGCATCTATGAATGTTATCCCGGACTTAATCCGGGATAACATTGTGCAACCGTTTTTTGTTAGACATTTTTTATTTTATGTTGCTTTAGTATGGGTCTATTTTGGGGATGTAATTTTTTCCACCAAGAACATAGCTCCAAGACTCATTGCATACCCTGGAAACATAGACGGAACTGATGTATTAAAGTAGGTCCAGAGCCCAGCTGTGATGCCTCCTGAAAGCATGCCGACAATAGCTGTATTTCTGTGACAAGCTTTCGTGTACAGAGATACGATGAGCAGTGGTCCAAATGAGCTACCAAGGCCAGCCCAAGCATAATAAACCAAATTGTAAATGCTGTCAGAAGTAAATATCGCAATGCCGTACGCCAGCGAACATAAAAGGACAAGGCTGATGCGGGAGTAGTGGGTAAGCATTTGTGACAGTCTTTTTTCGTTAATACCTTTTTTTGCTAAAAATATCTTACGACAAAAATCTTCGGTAATCACCGATGCCGAAACAAAAATCTGTGCACCCATGACATTGATTGCTGCAGCAATAACCGCGCAAGAAACGAATGCTGCAAAAAATGGGCTGAAAAGATTTTGTACCATCTCAACAAAAATGAGCTCAGGTTTTGCAAGACCGTGTTGAAAAAATGCTAGACCAACCACAGCGACAAGACTTGCTGCGGTTAAAATAAGAATTTGCCAAGAAATACCTATCCATTTTGCCTTAACAATTTTGTTGGGATCATCGATGGCCATGAATTTGGTAAGCAAATGAGGGAGTCCGCAATAGCCAAGGCCCCAACCGGCAGCAGGAAATACGATATCTCTGATTGTCGAAAGAGAAAAAGATGGAAAAAGGCTTAGCGAAATGTTACGCGCATCAGCCGCCGCAACGATGCTGCCAAAGCCTCCAACTTTGACCAAAGCAAGCAGTGGAACTATCAGCAAGACTGACAGTAAAAAGAGCCCTTGAAATAAATCAATCCACACCATGGTGGTAAAACCACCAATAAGGGTATAGCAGACAACCATGATTCCAAGAGAGATGCCGATAAAATAGTTGATACCAAGGACTGCTTCAAAAAGTCTTCCTACTCCGACTAAAATAGCAGAAATGTAGTACGTAAAAAATATCAAGCACAAGCAAGCAGCAATGATTCTGATAGCGCCAGATGTATCACCAAATCGTTTTTCAAAGAATGACGAGATGGTTAGACTTTGATATTTTTCGGTTGCTACTCGGAGTTTTTTTGCAATAAAATGCCAATTTAAAAACATAAAAATAGTAAGGCCGATTGCTGTCCAGCACTCCATCAATCCTTTGCTGTAAACCATTGCTGGGTAGCCCATAAAGAGCCAATCACTCATTTCGCTGGCATGAGCTGAAATGCCTGTTACTAAATAGTTAGTTGATCGGCCACCTAACGTAAAATCAGATGATTTTTTATTAAGTATGTATACGGAAACTGAGATACTAACAAGAATAAAAAAATAGCATAAAAATGCTGAAAATACCGTAATATCCAAGGTTTTCCCCTTAAAGGTTCAAAGATTTTACTGTCTTTACAGACAGCTTGTCTGAATACAAAATTGAAATAAGTGTAGTACAAAAGAACCCCTAGCGGGGAGAAACTCGATAGAAAAACGGCTTATAAGAGCGAATTGCATAACTCATAAGCTTAATCCTACTCAACCGTGACAGATTTTGCTAAATTGCGTGGTTTATCAATAGGTCTGCCAAGTTCTCGTGTAATCTGATAGACAAAAAATTGCATCAATCCAGTCATTGCCAGAGGACCGAGAAGCGGAGTGACTCGTGGGATGATAAATGCGTGATCAGCAACCGAAATAAGTTCGGTTTGACCCTCAAAAGCAAAGACGACTAAGTGACCATTACGAGATTTTATTTCGTGAGCATTAGATACGATTTTGTGGTAAATCAGCTCATCAAGCACAGAAAATAGCACAGCTGGGGTTTTTTCATCAATCAAGGCGATTGGCCCATGTTTGAGCTCTCCGGCTGGATAGCACTGAGAAAAAATGTAAGAAATTTCTTTAAGCTTAAGAGCGGCTTCCATTGCGAATGGGTAGCTGACATGTCTTCCCAAGAAGATGAAACGATCGAATTGAGAATATTTTTTTGCAAGCGTTTGAGTGATCTCAAGCTTATAGGTGTCAATTGCTGACTCAAGGACCTCTGCGCAAACATACAGATCTTCTTCTGCGCGTTGCATTTCTGCAAGTGTAATAGTTCCACGCTCGAATGCTACTTTGTGCGCGAGCCAATAGAGCGTTGCCAGTTGTGTTGAAAAAGCTTTGGTAGAAGCGACTGAAATCTCAGGGCCTGCTTGCATTGGTAAAAACCCAGTTGCTTCGCGAACCATGGTGCTTGATGCAATATTGGTGATTGCCATTGTTGGGATATCAAACGAATTTATAAGGCGAAGCGCCTCAAGTGTATCTGCCGTTTCTCCCGATTGAGAAACCATAATATACAAACTATTTGTTTCGGGAAAAAAGGGCATGTACCTAAATTCGGAGGCCAGATAAACTTTTGTTGGAATTTTGCATACCGTCTCAAAAAAGAACTGAGCGATACGTGTTGCATGCCACGACGTTCCTGCTGCAACAAGATTGAGGTATTTAAGGCCTCTAATTTGTTCTTTGGTAAGCCCAATCTGGCGCCACATACAATCATTATAATCTCGATCAACTGTTGAGTTGTGAGAATCAAGAGGATCGGGGTTGCTGCTGCCAATGACTTTACAAAAAGAAATGGTACGCAGGATCGCTTTTTTTTGCTCGTAAATTTCTTTGAGCATGTAGTGCTCGAAGTCCTGTTTGCCAATTTCAGTATATTTTGCCTCTATATGTTGTGTTACCTGCGGGAGAGTGGCCCCCTCAAAGCTTACAAGATCAATCCAATCTTTTTTTACAAATGCGATGCTTTCATCAGGCATAAATAATGCCGTATCTGTTTTATCTGAAAATGCTAAAAAGTCAGAGGCTACAAACATCTCATTTTGCCCGATACCGATAATCATCGGAGATCTGCGTCTTATGAGAATAAGCGTATCAGGGTAATCTTCGTGAAGAAAAATAAGAGAAAAAGCGCCTGTAATTTGTTTCACAAATTCAAGCGCAGCTTTTTTTAAATCACCATGTGTAGATACAAGTGAACTAAAGAGGTGAGCAACAACTTCAGTATCAGTGGTTGATGAAAAATCATGACCTTGAGCGATAAGACGATCTTTTAAAATTTCATATCGCTCAACAATGCCATTGTGTACAACGGCAAGACTTTTTCGACAGTTGAAGTGCGGGTGTGCATTGCGTTGATCAACTACACCGTGAGTTGCCCACCGTGTATGACCAATTCCAGTCGTGCCATCAAATTTGATAGCCTCACTCATCCGAGAGATAAGTGAAACGCCACCAGCTTCTTTGTGATAAGAAAGATGCCCATGCTTTGTATCAACACAGACAAATCCGGCAGAATCATATCCACGATACTCAAGTCGCGAAAGACCTTCTAGCACAGACTGACGACAAGGCTTGGTGCCTACATACCCAACAATTCCACACATGTGATCTTCTTTTCAGAAAAATTAAGATTCGTAATAACGAAGTAACAAAAAAGCAGGTATAAAAATACCTAGTTGTAAGCGACTATCGTTTAACGAATTGGAATTTCCTACGCGCAGCTTTTTGGCCGTATTTCTTACGTTCCTTGATGCGATCATCAACTGTAAGAAGTCCATTTTGTTTCAGTAAAGGCTTTAGATTTTCATCTAAGGAAAGAAGAGCTCGAGCAATTCCGAGCTTGATAGCATCGGCTTGTCCTGCTAGTCCGCCGCCCTGAACGTTTGCCATAACATCAACAGTTTTGTCGGTACCCGTCAATTTAAGAGGGATTTCCAACAAGCTGCGGTTGACATCGGTGTCAAAATATTCTTGAGAGGTTCGGCCGTTGACTTCAATTTTTCCAGCGCCTTGGCTTAGAAAAACGCGTGCAACAGATGACTTGCGGCGTCCAACGCCGCGATAATTAAGAGATTTGCTTGGTTTTTTCATAGCTTTTTTAACCTGAAAAGTATCGTTTATTAGAACATTTAGTGAACAAAAAGCATCAATCGGTACAAGAGATCTTACAGAACCAACACGAATTTGTCAAAAAGTGTCTAAAACAAACGAAAATCTTGTTTTCGACATTTTTTTGAAGGTTTCTGGAGCCGATGATCGGAGTTGAACCGACGGCCTACTGATTACGAATCAGTTGCTCTACCACTGAGCTACATCGGCAAATGTGTCATTTTTTTGTACATGACTTCAGTTACTATAAACAAAAAACGAAGAATTGTTGAGAAAATTATTGCTCAAAATCTTCTTGGCATACAATGCATCGTGCTGCATAGGGGAATGTTTCAAGTCGACGTTCGGAAATGTTCTCTGAACAATCAATGCAGAGGCCGTATTCACCTTTATTTAGCCGCGCAAGAGCTTCATCAATAAGACGAATTTCGTCAATTTCTGATTGTTGAAGAGAGTTTTGGAGTTTTTCCATCGACAGAGACAGCGCCTCGTCTCCACTATCTTGAACTTGCCCGTCAGAAACTTTTTCATGCGAGTGGATAGCGAGCTGATTATTCATCTCATCTTTTCTCGCGAGCAAATTGTTTTTAATTTTTTCAAGAACTTCTATTCTTTGTTTCACTGCTCACCTTTCTCGTCCGTCTTATTTTTTTAAAGAATGTCTGCAAAAGCTCAATGCTTTGCTTTTCTTCAACGCCACCTTCAATGACAAAACTTTTTTTATATAAAGGAATCTGCTGGGCTCCAAGAGAGAGCGCGCCAAATAAATGAGACTGAGCTCCGTAGATTACTCCTTCTAATCTGCTGAGCTGAATGAGACCTAGGCACATCAGACAAGGCTCAAGAGTAACATAGATAAAGCAACCAATCAATCTCCAATTACCAACAGCCTTGCAGGCACGGGCTATAGCCTGTGTTTCTGCGTGAGCGAGCTGGCTTTTTTTGGCTTCCATTTGGTTGTATGCACGTGCAATAATGAAGCCTTCTTTGTTAACGATTACGGCCCCAATAGGCACCTCGTCTCGTCTTAGGGAAACACGTGCTTGCATCAATGCTTTTTGCATGAAAAATTTTTTAGTTTCTTGAGTCATGGTAGCAGTATTTTGAGCTGGTAAAATAAATGAATTCACAAACTGTCACTAGTATAAACGGTTTTTAATCAAGAGAGTCAAGTGTGGATGAAATTCAAATAGATGATGCTGTTTGCTATAAGAAAGTTTTTATTCGGTAAAAAAAAGTAACAATGAATGTTGGGCTTGATTAGAGGGGTTGGATTTAATTGACTGATTTTTATATTTTTTTTAAAATACGGCTGCTATTTATAAAGCTTACCTCATCGCAATTATTTCACATTTAACATTAATAAAGCCTAGGGTTAGCAGGGTTCATGATTAAGTCACTACTAGCCATTGCTGTAACTGTGATCGGTTGCGCGAGTAGTTTGGTTTTGCCAAGCAACTCCCTCGATATTATCGTACATAAGGATTCTAGCGCTATTGATGCAATAATAACATTATGTCGCAATCATGGAGAGAACTCTGAGCAAGATTTCGAGTTTATACTTGATCTCCTGCCGCAGGCTCAGCAGACAGAGAGGGTGCGTTTTTCTTCTCGAGCTAATCGATCAAAAAAGTTTTTAGATATGACTATTTGTTTTGCCTTTGGAGCAGCAGTAGGAGTTTCTCTCGTTGCGATGGGGTTGGGTACTTTTTATTGCTACGCTTGTAATCAAGAGCAAAAAACAACAGCCAATAAAGTCCTTATTCCTGATAGCTTTACACAGCAAAAAAATTGGTGTTGGATGGTTTCGACCTTACAATGTCTCTACAGGCTTAAACCATTTAGAGAATGGCTTGATCAGAAAAGTGCAGAAGACTGTGCCCAGATGTCGTTACATGAGCAGGATCAAGTTGTCCTTGCAAGGTTACTCAAAGATCTCTTTGAAAAAATGGAGCGTTATGCGATTAGCCATAACGATGTTAATGGAAAAGAAAGAGTTTTAGCGACAGAAAATTTTTATGATCAACTTTTTAAAATTCAAGATAATAGCCAAACGCCGCTTTCTGGACTTACACCTGAAAAAGGCTACGGCAAGGTAAGCGACAGTGCACAGTTTTGTGCGGCGTTGCAAGATTTTTTATTTGATAAAAATAACAAGACGCTTGTTTTTGGTGCAGATTTATTGGTGGATCAGAGGCGCTTGACTCGACAACAATTTCTGCTGACTGCGCTTAATTCACCTCAGGAAGAAATAAGCACATTGGCACTCGCTGAGCCGCGACCGGTAATTTGTTTTAGAGAATCGCAAGATACTGGCTTTGGAAGAAAAATTGATGCATCCATTAATATTGCTGATAAAAAATATGGTCTGACGGCAATGGCTATGTCTCATCCTGGTCATTGGAATGCCTCTGTGGAATATAATAATGGGAGTTGGTATTTGTTCGACTCTATTGGTCAAGTTCGGAAAAAATTAGAAGTAGACGATATGAAAAAAATTTATGACGGCAAAGGATACAAGGGCTATGAGCCTCGGCTCATTTTTTATACACAAGATAATGGGGGAATATAATGCTTAAAAATTTGCGGATTGTTTTACTGTTTGCGATCTGCATGAGCGCGGTACCTCACCAACTAAGCTGCTTGCAAGCAGTTTCTGATGCTGGATCTTTACTTGAATATTGTAAAGAACTTGTAGCTGCAGGTCATGCCCAAGAGAAGGTTCTCGAGCTTATCAACGCATCATTGCAAGAGGTCTCAGAGAGCGGTTTGGTGAGGGGTTATTATCCAAAAGTTCATTCAAAAAAAAGAGAGAAAGTTATCAGTTTTGCGGTTGGTGTGAGTGCCGGTCTAGCTTTGGTGGCAGGGGGCTTGGGCGTTTTTTATTTGTATGCATCCAGCAAAGACGCTAAAGATAAAAAAGAAAACACTGATACTCAAATTCATCCTCCGAATAATTTCCACCAAAAAAATAATTGGTGTTGGATGGTTTCTGTCATTCAAGGGTTATATAATCTTGATACTTTTAAAACATGGGTAAAGCAAAAAGCGAGTGAGAATGACTCTGAGCTTATAAGCCCTCTTGAGAAGGATAAAATAGCGTTGGCAGGCCTTTTGGATAATTGCTTTGAAGCAATGGCTGCATGTGCTAAGTCAAATAATGCAGAAGATATGCAAAAGCAAGTAGAATGTGCAGGCGCTATTTATGAAAAGCTTTTTGATATTAAAGGAAGGCATGAGAACTATAAAAATATTGCCCCTGAAAAGCGATGCGCTTTTAATTCAGGATCAAAGTTTTGCTCCGAATTGCTTAAATTTTTTGGAAAGGATGAGATTGGGTTTCCCTTCGGAGCAGAGGGTTTATCAAAGCCTCTATGGGGCCCTGTTGTTGAAAAAAAGTCTTTTTATTTTGAGCAGCATTATAATTATGGTCCGGCACAGAATGTTGTACTACATTTCTTTGATGGGTACGAACAAGAAAAGCTCACTTTCAAAGACAAGGAAGAATTAATTAAACTATGTAACCTTAAAACTAATCAAATTCTATGCTTTGGAATGGAAGATGCAAATAAGGCTGATGGCGTCAGTCAAACGATTTCTGTTGCAGGAAAAGAATATGATTTGAAAGCAATTGTTTTGTGGGGTCCAGGACATATCATTGCTGACGCTGACCACGGTAAGTGGTACATCTTTGATTCTATGAAAAAAGAGAGAGTGGAGCTGCAAGATGCTCAGATGAAAAAAATATATGAAGGAAAAGGTTATGGGCCTTATGAGCCTCAGGTTTTGTGTTATGAACAAAAATAATAAACCGTTTGACAATGTATTAGTGTATTAAACAAAGAGCTTATCTGAAATGTTCATTGATATGCTTTGGTCTCTCGAACTTGTTCAAAGCGTGCAATTTTCAATTATTGCTGCCGATAGTGCTTATGATGCTGAATTGCTTCGAAAAGAACCAGCTAAAAGAGCTATGAGTCTCTGCTCATTTTTTATACACAAGATAATCGGGAAAATAATGCTTAAAAATTTGCGGATTGTTTTACTTTTTGCGATCTGCATGAATGTAGTCCCTCACCAACTAAGCTGCTTGCAGAGATCTTCTGACGCTGGTTCCTTACTGGAATATTGTAAAGAACTTGTAGCTGCAGGTCATGCCCAAGAGAAGGTTCTCGAGCTTATCAACGCATCATTGCAAGAGGTCTCAGAGAGCGGTTTGGTGAGGGGTTATTATCCAAAAGTTCATTCAAAAAAAAGAGAGAAAGTTATCAGTTTTGCGGTTGGTGTGAGTGCCGGTCTAGCTTTGGTGGCAGGGGGCTTGGGCGTTTTTTATTTGTATGCATCCAGCAAAGACGCTAAAGATAAAAAAGAAAACACTGATACTCAAATTCATCCTCCGAATAATTTCCACCAAAAAAATAATTGGTGTTGGATGGTTTCTGTCATTCAAGGGTTATATAATCTTGATACTTTTAAAACATGGGTAAAGCAAAAAGCGAGTGAGAATGACTCTGAGCTTATAAGCCCTCTTGAGAAGGATAAAATAGCGTTGGCAGGCCTTTTGGATAATTGCTTTGAAGCAATGGCTGCATGTGCTAAGTCAAATAATGCAGAAGATATGCAAAAGCAAGTAGAATGTGCAGGCGCTATTTATGAAAAGCTTTTTGATATTAAAGGAAGGCACGAGAACCATGAAAATATTGCCCCTGAAAAGCGATACGCTTTCCATTCAGGATCAAAGTTTTGCTCCGAACTGCTTAAATTTTTTGGAAAGGATGAGGCTGGTTTCCCCTTCGGAGTAGAGGGTTTGTCAGATCCTGCATGGGGCAATGTTATTGAAAAAAAGTCTTTTTATTTTCAGCAGTGCGATAATTGCGGTACTGCACAGAATATTGTTCTAAATTTCTTTGATCAGGGCAGAAGGGAAAAGCGCTCTTTCAAGGATGAGGAAGAATTAATTAAACTACGCAATATCAAAACTAATCAAATTCTATGTTTTGGAATGGAAGCTGTAGGTAAGGCCTATAGTGTTAGTCAAACGATTTCAGTTGCAGAAAAAGAATATGATTTGAAAGCAATTGTTATGTGTGGGCAACAACACATGATTGCTGGTGCTCGACACGACAAGTGGTACATCTTTGATTCTATGAAAAAACAGAGGGTAGCACTGCAAGATGCCCAGATGAAAAAAATATATGCAGGAAAAGGGTATGGGTGTTATAAGCCACACGTTTTGTTTTATCAGCAAAAATAATAAACCGTTTGACAATCTATGAGCCTCTTAAGCAAAATAAGCGTTATGATTTCTTTATTTTTGATACTTTTGCAGGGCCCTGGTATACTTGAGGGTACTCAATTTCTCGCTTATATAGCGTGACTTTTTGTGTGTTATAATAGTTATAATAAAGATTCCAAAAATTGACACATCTTTGGTGTGTGTTTTATGAAGTGTCTGGCTGCATTAACGTGGGATATGTCATGGTACAGGATGAAAAGCGCAAGGATAGTGGTAATTTTTCGACAGAGTATGGTGCAAGTTCGATCAAAGTTCTTGAAGGACTTGATGCTGTACGTAAGCGCCCTGCGATGTATATTGGTTCAACCGGAGTAGCAGGACTTCATCACCTTGTTTATGAAGTTGTTGATAACTCGGTTGACGAAGCTCTTGCCGGCTATTGTAACCATATCAAAGTGGTTTTAAATGTCGATGGTTCTTGCTCGGTCGAAGAT
Source organism: uncultured Pseudomonadota bacterium (assembly GCA_964493325.1). Taxonomy (GTDB): domain Bacteria; phylum Babelota; class Babeliae; order Babelales; family RVW-14; genus CAZBMD01. Next base: position 194,857 of record CAZBMD010000001.1, read on the forward strand.
AATGGTCGCGGTATTCCTGTCGACATGCATCCAACTGAAAAAATTTCGGCAGCCGAAGTTGTACTTACAAAGCTTCATGCTGGTGGTAAGTTTGAAAAAGATTCTTACAAATACTCTGGTGGGTTGCATGGTGTTGGTATATCGGTTGTTAACGCTCTTTCCTCTGAGCTTGAGCTTAACATTTATCGTAACAATACCATTCATCAGCAATTTTATGCGCGAGGAAAAGCCAAGGGTCGCTTGAAGGAAATAGGCGAGACAGAAAAGAGAGGAACAAGTGTTCGCTTTTTGCCAGATCCTTCGATCTTTGAAACCGTTGAATTCAGTTTTGATACTTTAGCTTCAAGATTTCGTGAACTGTCATTTTTGAATAAGAGTTTGCGTATTGATATTGCCAGTGAAAAAACGGGTGAAGAAGCGTCATTTTTCTTTGAAGGCGGTATTGCATCCTTTGTTGAGTATATTAACGCTAAAAAGAACCCTTTATTTCCTGATATCATTCAGCTGAGCAAAGATGATGATATTTACATGCTTGACTGTGCCTTGCAGTATAACGAAGGATACAGTGAGCAAGTATTTAGCTTTGTGAATAATATTCGCACCAGCGAGGGTGGTACGCATGAAATTGGTTTTAAATCTGCATTAACTAAAGTCTGCAATCGCTATGCTCAAAAATTCAACATGGTCAAAGACGAGTCTCTTTCGAGTGAAGATGTTCGAGAAGGACTAGTCTGTGTTATTAGTGTCAAAGTTCCAGAGCCTCAATTTGAAGGTCAAACTAAGGGGAAGCTTGGCAATAGTGACGTTAAAGGTATTGTTGATTCCTGGGTTTATTCATTTTTGGATACCTTTTTTGAGGAAAATCCGTCTATTGCAAAAAAGATTTTGCAAAAAGCGCTCATTGCTCAACAAGCGCGCAGTGCTGCAAAGCGAGCTCGAGAGCTTACGCGACGTAAAAACGTTTTGGAAAGCTTGGTTTTGCCCGGTAAACTTGCTGACTGTTCAGAGACCGATCCTTCAAAATCAGAATTGTATATTGTAGAGGGAGATTCTGCAGGCGGTTCTGCAAAGCAGGGTCGTGATCGCTTTACTCAGGCAATTCTTCCGCTCAAAGGTAAAATTTTGAACGTTGAAAAAACTCGTCTCGATAAAATCCTGGCCAACAATGAAGTTAAAGATTTGATTACGGCAGTTGGTGCTGGTGTGGGTAATGAAGAATTTAATCTTGAAAAATCGCGCTATCACAAAATTATCATCATGACCGATGCTGACGTTGATGGTGCGCATATTCGTATTTTGCTTCTTACGTTCTTTTTCCGCTATATGAAGCCATTAATTGAAAAGGGCTTTTTGTACATTGCTCAGCCGCCCCTGTACAAAGCAAAGGTTGGTAAGTCTGAGCGTTACCTCAAAGATGATTCTGAACTTAAAAAGTTCCTTTTTGATTGGGCTGCAACTCACGCTCAGCTAGCTGTAGGCAGTAATGTGCTTTCTACTCAAGAGTGGAGAACGCTGCTTGATGATTTGCTTTTGTATGACAATGAGATAGCAAAGCTTTCTCGTCATATAGAGGTAGCTCCATCTAGTTGCCATGAATTTGTAGTTTTCTTGAACTCAATTGGATGGCAGCCTGGTAAATTGACAACTGAAGAACTTGTTGAAAAAATGCAAGAATACTTCTCAAAATACACAGTATCTTATGTCACCCAAGAGAGCGATGATATGTCGGTGGGAAACAAGTCTCGGGCTGTGATTACGCTCAGAGAGCACAAACGATCTTGGGATATTCCAGTTAGCTTTTTGATGAGCGAAGAAGCGACTAGACTCTTGTCTCTTTTTGCTCCAATTACATCTTTGGAGCAATCAACCTGGGCGTTTAACCTGCTTGGTAAAGAGCTGAAGACAGAGGGGACTGGAGTTTTTGCACTATGTGATCATATTGTACAAACTGGTAAGTCTCTCATGACCATTCAGCGCTACAAAGGTCTTGGAGAAATGAATCCAGAACAGTTGTGGGAAACAACAATGGATCCTGTAAAACGCACTTTCTTGCAAGTAACAATTGAGGATGCGCTCAAAGCGGATCAGTGGTTTTCATCGTTGATGGGTGATGTGGTTGAGGATCGTCGATCGTACATCGAGAAACATGCTCATTTTGTTAGAAACTTGGATGTTTAATCTAACTAATTTTAATATTTTTTCTTGATATTAATGATGCTGGTACTTATGCAACTTGTATAAGTACCAGCATTTTTTTATGAGATCTCGGTATCTTCCCAATCTTCAGATTCATCATCTTCTTCGTCTTGATTAGCTCTTGCTACTTGTTCAAAAAGATTTGATGATGAAATCTGCTGAATGAGTGAATCTGCCCTTTGTAGAGACGGTGGTTTTTCTGCAAGTTGTCGCTTGGAAGCGTCATTAAGTTTTGTGGTTTGCGTTCTAATAACATCAAGAAATGATGGTTGTTCGACATTTACATTGACTCGAGCAGATGGTCGATCTGCAGCTTTTCTTAATTGAGTTCTCTGATTGATAAGATTGCTTTCTTCTTGCGTCCTATTATTGTTAGGTTTATCGCCTGTATTATTTTTTTTGATTACTGATTTTTTACTCTTGTTTGTGTCCTGAATATTGGTTGATGTGTTCATAGGGGGTGGCGGCGGCGGAGGAGGAATAACTTTTCCGTCAGGGGTAGGGGTGATTTTGTCGGTAAAAAATTTTGATATTGATCGAAGTTTTGCGTTTGGATAAGCGTTGCTAACATTTTTAATTGCATCAGATATGTTATTATGCTTGTTTATCTCTTGACTAAAGAGCTGTTGAGCTAGCTTGTCATTTGGGTTGTTTCCGTAAAAATATACACAGGCAATACTGCCTCCAAGAATCATTGTTCCTACTGCGCAATATATAATTTTTTTTCGCAAGGATATCTTGTGCGCTTTAGCTTCTGCATCGTACCGGTCGATTGTTTCAAGAACTTTCTTATTAATTGTGTACTTGTGAGTTTCGCAAAAAATTGTAGGATGTGTAATGAAAATGATAATAATGCAAATAAAAATTTTAAACAAAAATCTCAAAGCGTCCATCCAATCGGTACTAAAAAACAATTCAAAATCAGGATCAGCAATTAAATGAGCGGATACAGAGGCTTTATTGTGAGCAAGAAACTTGCATAAAGAATCAAAAAAAATATGAATTCTTTCTAGGCTCCAAGAATAGAAAAATAGCAAAAAAAGTCAATTAAAAAGGGGGTTATCAAAAAAATAGCGAGTATTTATTTTTCAGTTTTTAGAATGGTTGGCTAGTACTTTTTCAAGAGCTAAAAAAAGCTCAGCCTCATTATGAGTTGATTCTATTGCTTGGATAATTTTTTTCTCAAGCTCTGTTTGAATTTTTGGTGCCATCCGATCTGGAAAATAACGGGGGCATGCACCGCTTCTTAGAAAACGAGTAAAATAATCGGAAAAACGGGCAGATACTCCCAGATCTTTTTCGATGATGACGATATTTTCACAATTTTTTTTATCAGCTGCATTGGTCCAATTAAAAGACCCTGTAATGACAGTAGAGTTGTCGATAATAGCAAATTTGTTATGCATTATTGCCTCATTACCCCACCAACGTTCATCAACGATTGATCCATCTTGTGATGGTTTTGCCGTATTTTTTTTAATAGAAGATTTTTGTTGTTGAATTGGGCTACGGAGCGACGGATTAAAGAGATATACTTCGATGCCGTTTTGAGCCAAGATGTCGGCTTTCCCATATTTACTGACGCTGAGCTGGTCAACAATAATTTTTATATCAAGATTGCGATCTTTTTTTGCAGCTATCAGAGCATCCGAAACACGATGGTCACAGATTAAATAAACAGCAGCATAAATACTGGAATTTGCGTTCTTTATCCGCTCAATGAGTTTATTAGTAATTTTATCTTCTGGAGAAAAAAATGCGCTGACAACTGAAAATATGGGCTGATTTGTAAAAGCCGTGAGTGTGATGATAATGAGAATCTGGAGAAATCCATTTTTTTTCACTTCTAACCTCAATTCTTCACATGCTTTGATTTTTCTACACAAGAAAGAACATACAGGGTTTCCTTTTTATTGGTCAACACATTGTCAATGAAAACTAGTGGCATAAGGGTTACTCGATTGCTTGTATGCTTTTTTTCAGTTAGTCTTGATACTTCAAACAGTATTAACTTTCAGAAAGATTTTTTAATGAATATTATTTCTTTGGATAAGGAAATGTTCCACATTCCTCATGGAGCAGAACAGCCGTTGGGTGCAGAAGTATGCACAGCTCGTGCATTGGTGATACAGAATGATCAGGTTTTGTTGCTAAAACGTAAACAAAGTGACTCATTTGGTGGATTATGGGAATTTCCTGGAGGCTGCCTTGAGCATGGTGAAACTGTTCATCAAGCATTACATCGTGAAGTTCGTGAAGAAACAGGATTGCACATTAGTGATATTGTGCGCTTTGTTCATTGTCTTGAATTCAGGTCTCCATTATCAGGACGCACAATTCGAGAATTTGTTTTTGAAATCAAAACTCATGATGCGATAGCGCTTTTACTCAGTGAACACGACGAGTCGGTCTGGGTTCATTTTGATCAGGTTAATGATTATAAACTTTCTCCCGTGACTCAATTAAGTCATCAGCATATTTTGCATGGTTGTGCACAGAGCAGATAAAAATGAATAAAAAAAGAGCCTCTATCAAAAATAGAGGCTCTTTTTTTGTGTAGATGCTTATGCTGCTGGAGGAGTAGGAGCTGTAGTTTTCGTATTATCTAGTGCTGCTTGAGCTGCTTGAGCAGACTGGTCTGCTGGTGCAGGTTCTTGTGCTTGGTTTTGGTCTGTCGGTGCTTGTTGTTGAGGTGGCTGGTCTGCTGGAGGAGGAGTTGGAGCTGCAGCAGGCGCTTTTATTTTTAGTACCTTGATATTCTTGAGTGTGATTGGCACATCCCAGTTGCTCAAGCCAACATACTTGATATCTTTCCATGGATATGGATCTTTCCATTCCATAATAATGTTATCTCGCTTGCCAATAGGGTCGCCTTTTTTAGGATCATCTTTTCCTATTTTGATAACTCCGTTTTGTAAAATAATCCAGTAGCGTTCAAACTTGCTTGGACTGAGCATTGCTGCTCTATTTTGTTTTTTCTCGAGTGTTGCAGCTGCTTTGCCAAGTGATTTTATGCGAATTTCATGTCGCTCATTTTCCCATCCACCAAGTACTACCTCATACATTTGGTTGTCTGTGTTTCTTACTTTGAATGGTTCTTGAGCAAATCCAACAAAAATATCGTTTGCTGCTTTTGCCTCAAAGACAATGCCTCCATTATCCTCTACAGCAAAACTTTTTTGGTGCCAGATATATTCTCCAAAAAGTGGATCTAAGCTTATTTCAGCACCTTCTTCTGTTGCTGTTTTATCAAAAAGTTTGCTACCAATTGCCATAATTGTTTGGTACCACGCGTCCTTAGTTGATTGATCAGATTTATTGTCAGAGCTTGTTAGGTAGGGATTTGAAAAAGCTTTAATCAGAAGATTCATTACTTGTATTTGCATTGCTTCTGGGTGAATGGTGTATCCTGCGCTGATGGTTGAAAGACCATAGTAAATATTTTCTTTTACGGCTGTATCTTGAACAACGTATGGATGGTTGACGCGACTGATGATATCGCGATAGTAGTTGCAAAGACGTTCAAAATCCCACACGTTTGATACTTTAAGGTCTCGTGCTTGATTTAGGTATTGATTGACCAATATTGCGTTATTTTCTGCTTCAGGAGGAACTCCAGATTCTGCTCCAGTTTCGCGCGATACGTCTTCGGTAAAAACGTAACTGTCGTGAGATCGGTATGCATGCCCAAGTGTTGCTTTTGTTGCAGTGGCTGCTGCTTTTGCTGCTACACCGCCTACTGCCATGCCCGTTTTAAGGACAAGCGCAAGAAGTCCACTTGCAGGGTCCATCCCGCCGCTAATTGCTCCTGCGGCTTGCATGGTTGCATCAGCTGTCGCATCAGTAACCTCGGCTGCTATTTCTAATGCTATTTTTGCTGCTGATTCTGTTGGGAATTCAATTTGCAAGACTTGCGGAACGCCTCGGGCATCAACATCAACTTTGAGTCGATATTTTGCTCCTTGTTGAGGTGTTTTTGCAACATGAAAAACACTTCCGGTAATTTTGTCTTTCAGAACAACGCGTCTATCGTCTTGTAGTAGTGAGTAGAAGTATGGACGAATAAGAAACATCGATCCTTTGTATTTGAATCGTTTGAGTGGCTTTTTATATGAAAATTTTTGTTTTTGAGCGCCAATACTTACCGGCGTTGCAATTGCAACGTTTGAAATTGATTGAGCATTGTCAGCTCCGACAAAACTAAAGCGAGCTATTCCTGTAAGAGGATTATCATCTTGCCAAATGAGGAATGGATTTTCTCCAATATTTCCTTCTCCAACAATAATGAGTCCTCCATCGATGCTAATCCAAAAATCATTAGAGCCATCAGTTTTGAGCTGTCCAAATGGAATATTGTCAGTATTTATTGAAAGGACGACATCATTATTTTTTAAGATCTTTGCAGCTTTGTTATCCTCAGCCCCAATTATGATGCGATATGCTTCTTTTTTGTCATTTTCGAATGAGAATCCAACGGTGTTTTTTGCTTGAACTTTAAAAGAAACAGCTCCTTCGTTAGGTACACGCAGAGGAGAGTCGTAGGGGAACATTGTTCCTGGAAGCGCTGCTATTGCAAGTGTTTGAGTTGGATTACTAAAAATTTGGTCATCAAATTGTGTTACGAGTGGTTCTCCAAATTGAATTTCGGTATATTCTACACGTTCCATGTGCGAGCTAAATCCAACACGGTTAGGTTGTTCTTGAATTGGCACAAAACAAGACAAGAAAATATTCTCACCAGGCGAGCCAACACCAACCATCAGAAAGTTTTTGTTTAAGCTTACCCAATAAGGAACCATCTGTCCTGGCATTGCTTTTGCAAAAGGACTTTGATTGCCCTTTGCTTCTGCAACAATTTTTTTATCTACAATAACGACTGATTTTGAATTTTCTTCAGCTCCAATAATGATACGGAAGATATCATCAGTTCCTATTTTATTGCCAAAAACAACTTGAACGTTTCCGTCATCAGATGGTCGAGCTACAAAACTGATTGTTGTGTTGCCGGGTGTCTTAAGAGACTCATTTACCCATGCAATGCCCTTGCTGAGCATCTTTTTAAGAGTGATAATTTTGTCAGGGCCAAACTGTTTAATTTCGGCATCTTCGGCAGCTCCTTCAAGTGTAAACATTTTGAGCAGTTGAAAGTTAAGTCCTTGTAGTGCATCAAATGGCTTAACCTCGCCAACAGATGTTTTGAGTGGAAATCTGGTAAGGTTGCGTATTTCGCGAATCACTCCAATACCTGATGTTGCTGCAAGTTTGAGCCGAGCTTTTTCTTCTTCTACTTGGGCAAGATCTTCAGGTACAAGTCCAATGATCGATCGATACATGGGGCGCGCATGCGCAGGAACATCGGATTCATTAGTAAATGGTTGGAGATTAAAAAGTTGAGCTCCGCTGTGATCGCCTGCTCCAAAGAAATTTCTAGTTGCTCCTTCGGTATCTGTCATGCCTTTTAGAGGGAGTAGTATTTCTGAAAAATTTTTGCCAAAGCGGCTACTACTGCTAACAAACAACCTTGACCCTTCTGCGTGTGAAGCTCGAGGTTCTATTTCAACCGCATCAAACTTTCTGATTGTTCCTGTTTTGCCGTAAGGACTTACAATTTTGAAAAGCTGATTGCCGTTTGAGGTATTTGGGTGTGAGACGAGTGATACAATAAGATCTCCCCATGGTCCTTTGAGCCGATGATGAGATTTTTCAACCCACCATTTGCGTTCTTTGCTGAGTAGACCTGATTTTGATTTTTTCCCTTCGCTTGCATAGAGCGAAAATATTTCAACCGTGTCTCCAAATTGTAGAGGAGTTTTGCCTTCAGGATCATCAGCCTTTGCTGCCATAAAAAAGCTTCCATAATCTTGACGGGGATCTTTAGATCCAGCAGGTAATGTTTTTTGAGGTTGTGATGTGATGCCGCCAACAAGCAATTCAAGATGATTTTGAGGTACCGGATTTGTGCCCTGAGGATCGTAAGGACTATCTCCTAAGGTCCATACACGTCGACCTTCCCATAGAGAAACCATTCTAAACACCTGGTTAGTCATTAATTCAGGGCCACGTGCATCTTCTAGCGATTTTATATCTTTTGACGAAGGTATTTTTTTAAGAACGCGGCCTTGTGTGTCTATGCCAATGATAGTGCCATCACTGCCTATTCCTGCAGAAGAAAATTTTGCCTCAGATAAGAGTTCCCAGTCATCACGCTTCTTGCCTTCTTTTCCTGGCAACATACGCCATAAGCGCTGTTGATAATCAATGAAAATAATGTTAAAGCGATCTGCAGCACAAACATAGCGCGGACTACCCATACGTTCGGATGCAGGCTTGACTAATGGTTCCCATGCTGGTTTGCCACTTCCGCCCGATGATCGATTGAGTTTATAAATTGTTTGGTCTGAGGCGCCGATAACAAAAACTGTGCCATCTCCCCCGCAGGTGACATGACTTGCTTTACCAACAAAGCTTGTCCATTTATTTGCTACTTCTTTTAATTGTCCTGATCCATCAGTTTTTCTCATAACTCCATTGTTGACCGAAACACCCCAGAGCTCGTATTGATTACCGGTTGATACTTGTCGTAACTGAACACCAGATTGTTCTTGCCATCCTTGTCCTGTGTAAAGCCAGGCTTTGTTGTTGGCATCGGCTCCTAGAATGGTTCCGTCTCCTGCAACTTCAGCCCAGACAAGTGGCTTGCTCAGTGATTTCCATTCCTTACCGTCATACAAAAAAGTATCTGTTCCGTTGGTTCCAACCGCAAGATCTCCTCGTGCAACATGTACTTGTGAAAGGTTGACTGCCATTTGCTCATAGCCGACAGGCACTCCCCCTTTGGCTGTGGATGGTAGTTGTTCTTCTGCTGCGCGAAGGCTTATGTGGCTGCATAACATCATGACCAATATGATGACCGCAGATGTCTTCAGACGCGATTGTGAAAAAAAATTGTGATTCATTTATTTCTCCTCTTTTGATTTTTAAAGGCACTTTTTAGTGTAGAAATGGCAAGGTGTACGTGCAATACTTTTACTATTTTGCTCCTTAGGTCACCGCTGGTGGTGAAGAAGGATCTGTGGCCAATATATTGCTTTCTTGTTCTTGTGGTGTTTCTTGAGTTGGTCGTTGAGGTTCTGGGGTTTCGTTTTGTTGTGCTCGTTCAGCTTCAGTTTTTTTAATCATTGCTGGCGCAGTATTTTTTAGATCAGATAATGAGTATCCAGCAGGCTTGTCTTTTTTAGTTGCTGCGATAACAGTTCCATCTGCTTGTAATCCAAAGACCTGAATATTTTTTTTCACAGCAATAGGAGTATCCCAGTTACTTATGCCCACATACCTGATGCCTTTAAATGGTCGAGGATCTTTCCACTCCAAGAGAACATTTTGTCCAAGTTCTCCCTTGCCAAGCTTTATGATTCCATTTTGAAGGGTAGCCCAAAAAGGTGTAAATTTTGCAGGGTTGAGCATCGCGTCTTTGCTTTGTTCTCGAGTAACAGATGCTGCAGCTCTGCCAAGACTTTTGACATGAATTTCGTGCTGCGAATTTTCCCATCCACCAAAAACAATTTCATAGAGCTGATTGTCTGAATTTCTCACACGTCTTGCTTCTTGAGCGAAAGCAATAAAAACGTCGTTGCTTGCGCGGACTTCAAATGTTATGCCACCACTATCAGCTTCAGGAAATTCTAACGGAAGCCATAAATATTCACCGTACAAAGGACTGAGTTTAAGAGGCTCTTCGTCAGCTTTAGATAAAATGGTCGTACCAATTTCATTGATAGCATTAAACCAAACTGCAGCTTCTTTTTCTTCATAAAGATAGGGGTTAAGGATTGCATTGATAAAAAGATTCATAACATCGCCATGAAGTCGTTCTTGCCCTTGTGCAGACATGGTAATAGGTGCGTAGACGTAGGTTGGATACAATTGACCAGGGAGAGCTTCAATAATGCGAGGAGGGTAGACGGCAACAAGGACGCTTTTGTATCCGGTTGCAATGCCTGAAAGTCCTCGTAGAATTGCGGTGCGTGTTGCAACTGAACTTAAAACACTTGGGTGATTGATGCGCCTCAGTATTTCCTGATAAGACGCTACAAGTTTTTCAAAATCAGCTGCACTGCCTTGATATTTTCCGCATTCTAAGACTAATTGCCGAACGCGCATCTCATTACTTTTTGCTTCTGGGGGTACGGTTCCAACTGTTGCAGGATCTCTGACCAGTTGTTCTTTAAACACGTAACTATCATGTGAACGGAATGCACGCTTGCTTGCTGCTTGCATTCCTGCTGCAGCAATTTTTGCTCCTAGCGCCGTCCCTGCAATTCCCGCGGTTATAGCCACGTTGGTAAGGCCAACTACCTGCCCTACAACGGGCAACATGCTTACTGAGGAACTTCCTTTAGTTATCATTTGAGCCGACATCATAGCAACGTCAGCCGCTGATGATATTACTTGAGCTCCCATGTCAAGAGCGAGCTTAGGGATTGGATCCATGGTTTTTCCCACGCCACTAACACTTGGCAACCCTTGAGCGTCAACGCTTAAAAACATTTTATATTCTGCCGATTGCATAGGTGTTGCAAAAATATCAGCGTCAACCCCGGAGATTTTATTTTTTGCTGAAACCTTTGGTCCGTTTTGATAAAACACAATTTCGATTGGACGAATGACTTGCACTGGTGTTTTAAAGTATTTTCGAGGGAGCTTTTTTTTATAGGAAAATTTTTGCTTTTGTGAGCCCAGAAAGCATGGCGGTGTAAGATTAATTTGATCAATAGTTTGGGCGTGGTCAGACGCCATAAATCCTATTTTTGAAATGCGTGTAATAGGGGTTGATGAGTCGTGCCAGACAAAGTATGTGCCTTCTCCCAGTGCACCGTTCCCCACCATAATTTTTTCGCCATCAATGCTCACCCAATAACTATTTGGTCGGTCTGCATAAATTTGGCCAACGGGTAGAATATCTGTTTTGATTGAAAAAACTTGATCATTATTTTTACTAACGATGGTTTCTTTGTTCCCGTTGCCTCCAATGGTAATTTTATAAGCTTCTTGTTTGTTATTTTCTAGAACAACGGTAACACTGTGCTTTGCTTGAGCTTGAAATGATATTGCTCCTTCGCTTTGTACACGTAGAGCATTATCAAGATATTGAATGTTGCCAGGTTCTGCAGGAAGAGAAATTGCTGCATGCTTGATTGGTGTATCTGGTGGTTCTTGAGTAACAACAGCTTGTCCAAATTGCAGTTCTGTATAATCAATTGGCGTTGCATGTGAACCAAGGCCAACACGAGTTATTTTTTTGTCTTTAGGCAAGGGGAGAAATCCCGACAGAAAAACATAGTCACCAGGTTCGCCTGCTCCAACGAGTACAAAGTTATTGTTAATACTGATCCAGTAAGGGAGGACTTGTCCTGCATGTGCTTTTGCAAAAGGGTTAATATCCCCGCTGGTTTCGGCAATGATTTTGTTATTCATAACAATTGCCGATTTTGTGTTATTCCATCCCCCAATAATGACTTGAAAAATAGAGGTAGAACCTGTTTTGTCACTGAAATGAATTTGAATATTTCCATCATCAGCTGCGCGCGCCAAAAACGTAAGAGTCCCGCTGTTTGCTGTAGCAATAGGCTCTCCAAGCCATGCAACGCCGCCCCATGTCGGCTTGAGAGACAGCATGGTGCCGGGCTCAAATTTAGGGATATCAGTTTCTTGGACGTACCCAGATATGGTAAAAGGCTTTGTTAATTTGTACGACATCTTTTTAATATCTCCACGATCAATTACTCCTGCAGATGTATTGAGTGGAAAAAATGATGCGTTGCTCATTTGGACGATCAGGCCTGTCCCATCACCAGTAATTGTCTGAATGCCTGCTTTTTCGTCAGCGCTTGCCTGAGTTGCTTCTTGCAAAGGAATGTCACTGACCATGCGAAGAGCTGCTTGCGCATGAGCTGGAACATCAGATTCTTGTGTGATTGGTTGAATATAAAACCATTGAGCTCCGCTATGATCGCGCGAGCCCAGAGGGTCTGATTTGCTTCCAGCTTGATCAATAACATTGCTGCCTAGAGCAATTAATTCATCATATGCTTGTCCAAGCGCATGGCCTGGTTTTGTTAATAATTTACTTCCTTGTGCGTGAGGAGTCATGCATTCAAATTCAACGATATCATTTTCATGAATAGGTCCAACAAGGCCGTATGGGCTTACGATTTTAAACTCTTGATCTTCATTTAATGATTTATCAGTTGGAGGAGTAAGCGATACAATGATATCTCGCCATGAGGCTCCAAGTTTTTGATGTGCATCGTGTACCCACCATTTCCACTCTCGTCCTTTTGCACCTGCTTTACTTGTTTTTCCAGGACTTGCGTATAGAGAGCTGATAGTAACCGTGTCGCCAAAATTAATCGCAGAGCGCGATGAGTCTTGACCAAGATCTGCAGTGAGAGGGCTTTCTTGTGTTGCAGAATTTTCTTTGGTTGATTGTGTTGGGGCTCCTGCTTTATTGAATGAAACAAAGCATCCTATATCTTGTCTTTTTTCTGTTGCACTGCCAACAACAAGGCCAAGATATGTTGCGGGGGGATTGAGTTTTTCACCTGCAGCGTCGTAAGGACTGTCGGCAAGTGTCCATATTTTTTTGCCGCCAACGACAGAAATGATGCGTGATACTTGATTGGTTGAAACAATTTTACCACGAGCCGCTTCAATGGCTTTGGTATCTGCTTCACTTGGGTTGCGCTTAAAAACTGAGCCTTTTTTATCGATACATACGATGGTTCCATCGCTGCTGATTGATGCATGAATGCATCCAAAATCTGCAAGTAATTGCCAGCCATCTCGAGTTGCAATATTTTTATTGGGGATATATTTCCACAACCGACCTTGAACATCAACAAACACAATATTAAATTTATCTGCAGTATCAATTTGCTTAGGAGATCCTAACCCAATTTTATTTGGATGCACCAGGTTGGTCCATGATAAAATGCTACGTTTAAATCGATAGATGACTTGATCCGTTGCCCCGACTACCCAGACGCTGCCATCGCCTCCGCACGAGATACTTGACGCTTGTCCAGGGAATGCGTGCCAGGATGCTTGCGCAAGAGTTGTGAGAGCCGCAGCATCTTTTTTACGAGCAACTTTTTTTTTAGCGCTCAGCCCCCAGACTTCATTTTTATTGCCAACAGCCACTTGGGAAAGAGCAGCTCCTGGGACTTCTTGCCACGTTTTTTCAGTCTTGTCGCGACGCCATACTTTGTTATTTTTATCAGCAGCCCAAACAATGCCATCATGAGTTACCTCTGTCCAGGTAGCATCAGGTTTTTCTAATTTGATCCATTCGGTTCCTGAGAGTATAAATCCATCAGAGCTTCCCACGCCGACAAGTAAAGTGTCAGTACCATTTTTGATGATCTTAATTTGTTTAAACGGTTCAGGGGTCTTTACCTGCTCAAATTCTTTGGGTACTTTTCCTTGTTCCACCGTTGCGATGTCTTGTAATAGTACCGTTTTGATTTCTTCAGGTTGAATAATAATTGCTTCGGGTGGTGTAAGTGGTTGACTTGCTGATGTGCCAGCAATCGCCTGATCAATGATTTTTTGAACATCAGGTACTTCTGGTCCATCACTTAAGAGTGGGCTTGTTACCAATAAATATAGAAAAAAAATTCTGAGTTGCTGCTTCATTCTATTCTCCTTTTTAAAAATCAAGATTTGGTATTCTTGAGTCTAAGAAGAGTTTGAATGAGCAGCAATAGTTTGAGGATAATCGTAAGATTTTCTTACTGTAAAAAACCTTCGATCAAAAGCTTTTTAGTAAGGGCCATGTTTACGCCGCGGCTTTGCAGATAAAACATCTCTTCATCATTTAGCTTGCTCATGGTCGCACCATGTTGGCATTTGACGTCATTAGCTTCAATTTCCAGTTGTGGAATTGAGACTGCGCGTGCTTGTTTTGAAAGAAGAATGTTTTTGTTTTCAAGCTGAGCGTTTGTTTGTTGAGCTGCTTTTTCAACTTTGATCATACTGTTACAAAAAACTTTTGATTGCTGATCAAGAACTGCTTTAATCACTAACGAGCTTGTTGTCTGCGGGGCTTGGTGATGTTGGAGAGTTTTAAACTTTATAACGCGATTACCTTGGGCAAGTGTTGCACACGATACGGTTGCCTGAGCATTTTTGCCTGCAAGTTGTATGATCAGCTCTTTTTCAAGAACGGAACTTAATGCTGGATCAACAGGAAGGAGTTCTTTGGTTGTAAGGTGATCTAATGTTTCGGGTGTAAGCCGTACACTGTAAAAAAGGTTAGCACTTTCTTCAACCGAAAAGGTGAGAACATGTTTACTATTTGTTTGGTCATCAAAATTGATCAGATCATCGCAAATGTTTACTGTTTTGCCTGCTGGAATTATTACATGTAGCGAGCACTGGTTTGGAATTACTGATGTTCCAAGAGAATCTGTAAGAACCTGTTTTAAGCTAATATTGCAATTACTTTGTGCAATAAATGTATGAGAAATCATCATCCGACGCTGCCTTCCATTTCTAGTTCAATCAAGCGGTTCATTTCAACCGCATATTCCATAGGGAGTTCTTTGACAAAGGGTTCGATAAATCCGTTGACGATCATTGTTCGTGCTTGAATATCGTTAATACCGCGGCTCATCATATAGAATAGTTGGTCATCGCCAATTTTGCTGACAGTTGCTTCGTGTCCAATTTCAACTTCGTTTTCGTTAATATCAATAAATGGATAAGTGTCAGATCGTGAGCTGTCATCCAAAATCAATGCGTCACACTGGACGAATGATTTGCAGTTCTCAGCTCCATTTACTACTTTAACCACGCCGCGATAACTTGATCGTCCGCCTTTGGCACTGATTGATTTCGAAATAATGCGCGAATGCGTATCTGATGCAAGGTGAATGGCTTTTCCGCCAGAATCTTGAACTTGCTCGGGGGAGCTTGCCATGGCGATTGAAAGAATTTCTGCGCGAGCACCTTCGCCTTTGAGAACAACGGCTGGGTATTTCATGGTAATGGCACTGCCAAGGTTGCCGTCAATCCATTCAACAAATGAATTTTCATGAGCTTCTGCGCGCTTGGTTACCAGGTTGTACACATTTTTTGACCAGTTTTGAATGGTCGAGTAGCGTACGCGTGAATTTTTTTTGGCTACAATTTCAACAACGGCACTGTGCAAAGAGCTTGCAACGTAATTGGGCGCGGTGCATCCTTCAACATAGGAAACAAAAGCTCCTTCATCGACGATGATAAGTGTTCGCTCAAATTGACCCATTTTTTCAGTATTAATTCGGAAGTACGTTTGCAATGGGACTGTGACGTGAACACCCTTAGGGACGTAGATAAAGCTGCCTCCACTCCAAACAGCGGTATTGAGTGCTGCAAATTTATTGTCGTTGAACGGAATAACCGTTCCAAAGTATTCTTTGAAGAGTTCTGGGTATTCTCTAAGTCCAGAGTCAGTATCAAGAAAAATTACCCCTTTTTCTTGCCATTCAGCCTTGAGGTTGTGATAAACAACTTCAGATTCATACTGAGCGCCAAGACCAGCTAAATGCTTTTTTTCAGATTCGGGAACGCCTAGTCGGTCAAATGTTCTTTTAAGATCTGCAGGAACATCATCCCACGATTTTTGCTGAGTAGCACGTGGCTTGACGTAATAATGAATATCATTGATGTCTAGTTTAGAAAGATCAGGACCCCATGTCTGTATTGGTCGACTCATGAATTCTTGAAGTGCCTGGAGGCGGATTTCCAGCATCCACAGAGGTTCCTGCTTTTTTGCAGAAATTTCGCAAACAATTTCCTCATTCAGGCCAATGTCTGATTTGTACTCATAGTTCTCTGGATCGCTAAATCCAGCTGGATAGGATAGATTTAAATTAAGCTCTTCAAGCTTGTTCATTGTACGACCTTACGGCAAGCAGTGGCTCTCAAAAAAAATAAAACTTTACTCATAGTAATATCATACCAAAAATGGGTGATAAGAAAAGGGCCCTTGGATGAGAAAAATGTTTAATATTTCTTAAAAACTATTTTGATAGTCACCTATCCTTGCGATATGATAATTGGATCGTTAGTTTAGAGGTAAAGTTTAAAGGAGATTCTATGAAAAAGAGGCGTGCGGCACTGTATTTTGTATTTGTTAGTTTGTTGTGCTTTAAGCTTTTAGTAGCCGGAGATTCTGGCGATATTTTGGGTGACTTTAGATATTTTATTGATAGCAATAATTGTGAGGCGTTGCAATCTTTCTTTGAAAAGCACGATGATTTTATTGCCGATGAAAGCCATAAGTCTTTTTTTCAAAAAGAGCTTTTATTGAGCTTACGGTCTGGGAAGCATCAAATTGCACATTTGTTCATAAAAAATGGTGTTTGTAGAGAAAATTTGTATGAACCTCTTTTAGGTTGTCTTACTTTTCCTCTTGGAGATGACGAGCGTTCTAAATCTCTGGAACTATTTAAACTGGTTGTAAGCGAACAACTTGAAGAATTTGTTTTGAATCGTAAGTACGATTGTCCCGTAATTTCAGAAAAATTTTTATTAAGTCTTTTCCCTCCGTACAATGATTACAATAAGACGCCATTTGGGTGTACATTTGATCATATGTCGGAGGAGAATTTACAATTTTTTTGTCTTTGTTTTATTCAAGCTGGTTTTTCTGGTTATGCTAATTTTTTCAAAAATTATTTAGAGTATCGTTGGGTTTTTGATTTGGGCGATCAAGAGGCTTTTTTATGGCATACTATTCACGCGCTTGCACAATATTATGATCACCAAGAATTATTGGATCTATTTGTTGAAAATTCTGAAGAAGAGTCTTGATTGTAGCCAGAAGGGAGAGAGTCAATGTTTTCCGTTAGATTATGGCTTTGGTGCGTTTATGCTATGGTTGCCGTCTCCAATGTGTATGCGATGAACTACTCTAAAGCGAGCGACCCTCTTTGTGTTTTGAAACAATTAATCAACAATGATGATGCTTGCGAAATAAAAACTTTACTTCAATCATATAATCTTAATTCTCATGATCCGCTTATTCCCGAAGTGGCGTTGTACTTTTCGGTGATGTTCAAAAATGTCGGATTTGCTAAAGCTTTAGCTTGCGCTGGTACATATGTTGGAAAGCGAAGAGGAGTTGCTACTCAGTCTCCATTACTGCTTGTGTTTGATACTTTTGATAACAAGAAAGCTCAGAGTTTGTATCTTCCTTTTTTTATCGACAGTATTGAGATGAATTTGAAGAAAGAATTTTTTGGTGATTCCAAAAGTGGCGAAAAGATTTCGTCCAACTTACTCAAGTCAGTGCATGTTGGCTCTTTGCAGTCTGATAACTATTACTGCTCTCTTTGGAGCCGCTTAATGTATGCTGCATACTATGGTTACTGCGACGTTATTCTGTTTTTTATTAATCACCAAGAATGTTTTCCAACCAATGTTCTTGGCATTGATGAGTGGTGGGACACTGTTGCGCGTCTTGCTGTCTATAATGAAGACAAGCGCCTTATCGATGCTCTTGTTGATGCTGATATGATAAAGCTATCTGGAATGGTTCATCAATCTAAGATGTTGTTAAATTTCCTGGGATGTCCTATTTGTTGAGCTCTTAAAGGTACGAATTTAGCAACCAATTTCATTGCATGCAGAATCGTCAATCCTGAATTGAGTTCGTGTTTGAAAAATAAGCACCGATAGTGCCGCAGGGGTCATACCCGGAATGAGCTGCGCCTGAGCAATGGTTTTTGGTTTGTAAAAAGAAAGCTTTTGTGCAAGTTCTTTAGAAAGTCCAGAGACTTGCGTAAAATCGAGATCTGCAGGTAGTTCAAGTTGTTGATAGCGTTCTAGTTTTTCAACCTCTTGCACTTCTTTTTTGATATATCCTTCGTATCGTACTTCTGCGTGAATACACAGCAATGCTCGATTCGAGAAACCATCTGTTGTTAAATGTTTTTCGTTGCGTTTAGCAAAGAGTAAGTCTTTAGCTTGTTGTCTTGTTTCGTTGGTGAATTCAAACGAATCAAAAAGTCTAAAAAGATCACTGGTGCGTCCAGTATCTGAAATAATTTTTACACTGCTTTCGATAAATGCTTTTTCGAGCAAAAATTTTTGATACAGTTCGTCAGAGATGAGCCCAAATTTTTTGGCATAGGGCATCAGGCGCAAAAATACGTTGTCTTGGCGCAAAATAAGCCTGCGTTCGGCTCGCGACGTGAACATGCGATATGGTTCATCGGCACCCAATGTCACCAGGTCATCAAGCATAACGCCAATGTAACTTTCGTTTCTGCTCAAAATAAATGGATCTTGGCCGGTGTGCCTGAGGTGAGCGTTGATACCAGCAATTGCTCCTTGGCCTGCAGCTTCTTCATATCCTGTTGTTCCATTAAGCTGACCAGCAAGAAAAAGACCGTCAACGGTTTTTGCTTCAAGCGTGTGGGTTAGGTTGTTTGGCTGAATAAAGTCGTATTCAATGGCGTAGCCGCATTTAGAAATTACTGCGTTTTCAAGGCCTTTGATGCTTCGAATATATTGATACTGAACGTCAAGCGGTAGTGAGGTAGAAAGCCCTGCGGGATAGACCTCATCAATCTCCTCACCTTCTGGTTCGATAAAAATATGGTGAGAGCCGCGATCGGGATATCTGCCTACTTTATCTTCAATTGATGGGCAATAGCGGGGGCCTGTTCCTTTGATATTGCCGCTGTAAAGGGCTGATAGGTGAAGATTGTTGCTGATAACTTCGTGTGTTTTTTCATTGGTCTGCGCGATGTAGCAGGGGATTTTTTCAAACACATGCATCTCATCAAATTCATAGAGATAATCAAGGTCTTGTTTTTCCTGCTGCTCGAGTTTACTAAAATCAATGCTGCTGCGCAGTAAACGAGGAGGAGTTCCTGTTTTTAGTCGACCCACAGCAACGCTCATGGCTTGAGCAATGGACTGCGAAAGGCCATAAACGGCTTCTTCGCCACGACGTCCAGCCCGATAGCGGGTGCGACCAACGTGTACCAGCCCGCCCATAAATGTTCCGGTTGTGACAACAACACAGGGAGCATAAAAAGCTAGGCCATCGGTTGTCTTAACGCCCGTTATTTTACGCTTTGCTGCATCATCAGAGGTTATAACTTCTGAGGCCATATGAGGCAAAATTGTTAGATTTTTAGTCTTAAGTAATTCTTTGGCTGCAAGTTTGGAGTAGGCATATTTATCAATTTGCAGGCGCAAACCTTGAACTGCTGGGCCTTTGCTGGTGTTGAGCATGCGTGCTTGTAGGTAGGTCTTGGAGCAGAGTTGTGGCATCAAGCCGCCAAGGGCGCTTAATTCGTAGACGATATGCCCTTTGCCAAGGCCTCCAACTGATGGGTTGCATGGCATGGACGCAATTTTATCGATATCAAGGGTAAGCAGCAGGGTTTTTGAACCCATCTTTGCTGCGGCATACGCGGCTTCTATGCCTGCATGTCCGCCACCGATAACAATGACATCAAACTGTGTAACCATCAGAAACGACCTTTTTATGCAAATACCAAATTTTTAACGCTTTTTTTATTTTACTTGATAATAAGAAAGGCTACAAGTGGCTTTTATAGAGGAGTTTCAGGATGAACAGCAAGGGCTATCTGTTGATGATAGCCCTTCAAGGATGACTTATTAATTATCATATGGTTGGTATGTATAAAGGGCTCTATAAAAATTCGGTAAGTATTCCTGAGCAAGATCAAATACTGTTTGACCTTCTTTATTTGTTAGAGAGAGGTCCCATCCTTGATATTTAAGAAGTTTTTGCGCTAGTTTGAAGTTGCTGTTTTGAATTGCAAGCATAAGGCTGTGCATACCAAACACATTCATTGCTTCCAGATTGATAGATGGGCACGTAAGAAGTAGATCTACGATATTGTTCTGATTCTGATTAATAGCTACCATCAAACCGGTTGAAAGGTTTTCATCAATAATCCAATCAGGGCGAAAACCTTCATTAAGATAAGAAGATACTTTGGCAACATCGTTATTCATAATGCTTTCTTGAAAATCGATTATGTATGGATATTTTTTTGTTGAAAAAAGAGCAAGTAAAAATTTCTTGAACGCATTAATTGTAGATTGTGAATAACTTAGCGTATGCATACACGTACAGATGGTGATGAGGTTATCATTCAGCAGCGGTTGAGTAAGAAGGCTTATTATAGCTTCTGGAAATAATTGATCGGCCAAGAATTGTTTGAAAAACATTATATTGGTATGCGAGCATGCTGTATGACTTGTAAGTCTGCCAGCAACAATCTCCCATGATTTGCTACTCATAATTTTATCAATATGGTCAGCAGTAAGGAGCTTGCTACCGGTTAGAAATTCAAGGCAGCGATTATAATCTTTGGTTACCGATCGATTTTGAGCGTTTAAAAAATCGTTTGGATTTGCAAAAATGTGAGATCCCAAAAGACTGATGCTTAAAAAGCCTAACGTCATTTTTTTGAGTACATTTATCACGTTGATTCCTTTATTGAAACATAAGATATGGTTTGAATTGTTGTGCGATAATATTTTCTAACGCTGGCAGATGAATTGATGCAAGCGCTATTGCTGTTTCTCTGTTTGTATTAAAATTCCAGAAGTCCCATTCTTTTTTCTTGAGGAGTAGTCTTGCAATCTGTTCGTTTTTATTTTTTATACTCATCATTAACGCGTTCATACCTTGAGAATTGGTAGCATTAAGGTCAGTTTCTGGACATTCGATGAGCATAGCGACAAGGTCGTAATCATTGGAATTAACAGCAATCATCAAACTGGTGCAAAGGTCGTCATCATCAAGACTGATTACCCAATCAGGTCTGAATCCTTTGATGAGGTAATTATAGACTTCTTGCTTGGCTCTTTCTTTAATACTTTTTTCAAATAACTTTATATCTTTGTACAGAAACGGAGCGAAGAGTCCAATGAGAAAATGCTTGAACTGGTCAATTTCTTTAAACGAGTAACCTAATAACCACATACTCTTGAGTATCAGGAATACATGATTATTCTTAAGCGGATAAGCCAAAAAGTTAATAGTCTCTTGAGAAAAACCGTGCTGGTTTAAAAATTTTTTAAACCAAT
This sequence comes from uncultured Pseudomonadota bacterium, assembly GCA_964493325.1. Taxonomy (GTDB): domain Bacteria; phylum Babelota; class Babeliae; order Babelales; family RVW-14; genus CAZBMD01. The sequence continues at coordinate 216,175 of CAZBMD010000001.1, forward strand.
CTCGATTTGTTTTGGTACATTTTTCGTTGATTTTTATTTTGTTAAGGACGATATTCCATGTGTCACTCTGCATTATGATATTAAATTTTTCTTTATCAAGATCATTACAGCCTTGGAATGACTCATGTAAGTACGATTTTTTTTTAAAAATGTGCCTGTGTTGAGCCCTGTAGAAAATAGGATTTTTATGCAGGGTTGTTGCCCAATCACTTTCTTGGGGGTTTGTGTATGCGATAGGTGCAAAAATGCTTAATAATAAAGAGGTTGATAGTAGTTTTTTAACAATATTTTTCATGATAAATTTTCGTTCATTGGTTAGAGAGTGATAGTTTGAATGACTTTTTGAGCAAGATTTGCTTGAATGGTTGGCATTCTTTTTTGTGCAATTTTAAAGATGTCCTGGCCGTGTATATTTGTGTGGGAGAAGTCCCATTCGATGACTTCAAGAAGATGCTTTGCAATTTCTTCATTTCCGCTTTTTACGCTTTGCATTAGTGCATTCATATTTTCAATATCTAGAACCTGCGTATCGATGTTGGGACACTGCAGGAACATTTTTACTATATTTATGTCTCGGCTAATTATGCCTAAAGCGAGACCAGTTCGTAAATTCATTGCTACGAGCCAATCTGGCCTAAAACCTTTTAGTAAAAACTGATGAGTGGCTTGAGTCTTGCCCAAAGCTACACTGCGTGAAAAAGTTTCGATTTCTTCATGATCGCCTGGATAGAGTAATGCAATAATAAATTTTCGGAATTGTAAAATGAATTCTTGTGTAAATCCAAACTGATGCATTTTATTCAATACTTGGTATAAGTTGTTATTCTTAAGGATATTTTTAATCACAAGGCGCGTTGATTTTGGCACGTTATTGCTTTTTAGAAGCTTCTTAAAGTTGGCTTTTTTCATTTTCTTTGCAGCAGGGTCAATGTTGATTTTATGATTTATTTTTGTATTGATATCATGCCATATTTGATCTGCTTTAATGACTTCAAAATGGTCAACCGAGAGAGATTTAAGCCCTTTTTGAAATTTTTTATGAAGGTCTTCATTAACCCATTTTTTTTGGTTATCTATAAACTCTCTATTTTCTTGGAGCATTTGGTAGTCTGGCTCTGTAACAATCTGAGCCATTATAATATTTGTAAATAGTATAAACAGAACTTTTTTTCTCAACATAATTTTCATTCAGATCCTTGTTGGTGAGTACTCTCGAAAAATATTTAATTTTCAAGATAGTCAGTTAAAATATGCATTAAATGTGGGATATTTTCTTTGGCCAAATCAAAAATAGTTTGGCCAAATATATTTGTTTGATGTATGTTCCAAAGATCTTTTTTTTGAAGTAAAAGTCTTATTACTGGTTCATCTTTTTCAATAATTGAACGCATGAGCGCTGTATGCCCATAAATGTCTGTAGCAGCGTGATTAATTTTGCTGCATTCAAAAAACATTTCGATGATCTCTCTGCTTTTGCTAACAGCTGCTATTGTAAGACCTGAAGCAAGCAGTGGCGAAATAAGCCAGTTAGGGCGAAATCCTTTTTGTAAAAATTTACGGACAATTTGTACTTCGCCATTGAGCGAGCTTTCATGGAATGTTTTGAGATCTTCATTTTTTATTGTTTTTGGCGAAAAAAGTTGGATAATAATTTGGTTAAATTTATGGATGTCATCCAACGAGAAATTGAATCTGTGCATTTTTCGGAGTATTTGATAGAGGTTGTTGTTGATAAGGGCATTTGATAAAAGATACAGAGCGTTGGGAGTTATTCCAATCCATTCTTGTAACTGTTCTTTTAAATCTTTTTTATTTTTTGGCTGAGGTTTTACGTTTTTTTGATATTTTCTTTTTTTAGAATTGGATATGGCCCAATAATCCAAGTTTAATTTTAAGATATCTCGATAATTATTTTGAGTAAGCTCTCTTAATCCATCTTCAAATTTTTTGCATTCGATAGGATTATCTGTTAACCATTGTTTTTGCTGAGCCAAAAAAATTTCATTATTTCTAAGATTATAAGAGATGTTGTTCATTGAAAAAATCTGAGAAATCCCTGTACTTATAAAAAGAGAAGTCAGTATTATTTTTATTATCATTATACTCTCTTGATTATCGTTTAATGTGATGACTGTTACGATTTTGTAACAATAATAGTGTTTGTAATTACGTAGTGTAAGTTTTTTATAATTTTTTCCAAGATAAAGCTTTCTTTTTTGCCTCCTTGACCCCATCCCAGCAATGATGCTATAACACAAAAATAGATTTTGAAAAACTTATGCATGTTATGCAGAAAGGATGTGAATGTACTTGCGCAAAGGCAGAATAAAAACTTGGCAGCCATTACTAGTTCTTGCTTTGTTTCTTTCAATGCTGACTTTTTCTGAGCGCTGTTTTGCTGTGCCAATGAATAATATTCAAGACACTCAGCCGATATATACTCCTTTTGGGTCAGATAAATTTTATACTGAAAAAAAGGGAACAGAGATTCGCTTCCACCTATCTCCATTTTATCAGCAGACCAAAAGTGCGCGCGATGATACTGGTAAAAAGGTGCCAATTGGTGATATCTATGGGCCATGGAATATGTTTGGGGTATTTTTCAAAGCTGATGGTGCAAACGCTTCTACTGATGGTAACCCGCTCCCAACCGGTAAGACGCTTGCAAATTTTACCAATCTTCAAAAATCGTATAATGAGCTAAAAAGGTTACGATCTGAAAAAGATACTACCTTTGCTAACGGTACTCAAACAAACCTCTATCGTGATAAAGATTTTACCTCAGAAGCTGAGTTTAATCCTGATATAGATACAGTTGGTACATACGAAGCAGTTCCTGTGCGCTATGAAAAAATGGGTGTGCGTGGTCAATTGTGTTTTGATTTTTCATTTGGACTAGGCCTTGGTGTGCGCATGGGTCTTGTTAACTATCGTCAAATCCAAGAGTTCTCTACTAATAATGATTTTAAGAGAATAGCTGGGTTACCCTACACCACCGTTGCTAGCGGTGTAACGACTGACAACCCTCCACTTCCAGTGGGGGATCCGGGCTTTGACCCTTCTGCCAATCTTATTGCAAAAAATGTGCTGGATGGTCGAGCGCGTGACATGCTTGCAAGTGACCTTGAGCTTGATTTAAGTGATGTTCACGAAACAGAAGCAGAAGATTCTCACGTGTACTTGTTTTGGCGGCACGCGTTCAGGATTAATGATAAAGATAACTATCACGTAGCGAGCATCATTCCGTACTTTTCTGTTGGTATTTGGTTGCCAACAGGCGAAGAAAAAGATCAAAATCGTCCATTTTCAATTGCTACCGGCAACGATGGATTTACCGGCATTTCACTTGAAGGTTCTCTTAATTTTGATTTTCCAAAAACGATTCAAGTTGGTTTAGGTGGTGGTTTTGTATTTTTTAATGAGCGTGATTTGGTTAATCAGCGAGTTCCATCTAGTTTATTTCAAAGTGGCATTACACCTTGGAAGGTTAATATTTGCAAAGAGCCGGGAATGACCTGGTATGTGAATGCATCATTTAAATCAGATGATTTTATAAAAAACCTTTCTTTCTATTTTGACTATCTCTATACCGAGCATCTTAAAGATGAAGTTACATTGCTTGAAAAAAATGCTACTCGAGCAAAGGCTTTTGCTCCAGGAGTTTCGATGCTTCAAGATCAATCACAATGGAAAAACCAACAATTTAATATAGGCTTTGACTATCGAATTGCGCCGTTTCTTGCCATTGGAGTTGGCGCGCAAGCTCACATTAGTGGTATTCAAGTCTATCGATCAACGACGCTTATAGGCAGCATTGGCATGACATTCTAGTAAATGCCATGGTCAAAACTTGCCGATAAATTTATAAAAAAATTGATAAAATTTTATAGATAGTGGTTGGAAGCATTGAGGAAGATTAAATCTTCTTCAATGCATCAACTGCCTGGTGGTAGTTTTCGATAGAATCATGAGCGTGGATGAGATGTTCTTGATTGAGTTCGTTTTTAATAGCAATACATTTCATTCCTGCAGCTTGAGCTGCTTGAAAGCCAAATACTGAATCTTCAAATACAACACATTCTTCAGGTTTTGCACCAAGCTGCGCCGCCGTGTGTAAAAAAAGTGCTGGATCTGGTTTTGGTTTATTATCTACGTGTTCTATGCAGTATAGATTGTTTCCAAAGAACTTTTCGAAGTTCATTTTTTTTGTAAAATTGGCAAGGTCATTTGCTGTGGCATTAGTTGCAATTCCGCTTGGAATTTGATGATGTGCTATTTTTTCATGAAAAAGTTCAAATCCTTCGATGAATTCAACCTGATGCTGAAAGTAGGATTGAGCTAGTGCCATTTTATAGCGGACAAGTTCATCAATGGTTTTTTCAAGCCCAAAATGCGCTTTTAATTTTTTTACAACATTTGTCATATTCATTCCTGAAAATGATTTTAAAAGCTTAGTTGCTTCATCATCTAGGGTATGAATGCCATTGTACGCCAAAACGTCTACGGTAACCTGTTTCCAGATGTGCTCTGTCTGAATGATGGTTCCATCCATGTCAAAAATGATTGCTTTGACCTTGTGTTTAATTTGATCCATGGAGACTCCTTCTCTATTAGTTGGGATCAATGATGTTTAATACATGCCTCGTGTAGATTGATTTTTCCAAGTCTACGTAAAAAAGAGGATCAATGTAAATATAGTTATCATTATACCAGATTGATCATTTATGTCAAATTGAAATAATACACCTAAAGAGTCTATGTTTGGGTGTGTTTTGTATTAAAAAACTATGGCTTTAGCAATGAGCATCTGTGATCTTTACGCGTTGTTCTTGTATTGCAAGTTACACAGATTTGGGTAGTATTGGGATAATTTCGACTATGCACAATGTTGTGCGGCACGCAAAAAAAAGGGTTTTGGGATGCAACATCTTGCCATTATTCCAGATGGAAATCGCCGTTGGGCTTTAAAAAATAAGCTAAAGTCTTACTTTGGCCACAAAACAGGACAAGAATCTGTGCGATCGGCGATGAAGGTTTGTTTAGAAAATAATATTCAGTATCTATCAATTTATACATTTTCTCTTGAAAATTTTAAGCGAAGTGATGAAGAAAAAGAATATCTTTTTGAACTTCTGTCTAAGGGTCTTGCGGATGAACTTCCACATCTTTTGGAGCATGGCATACGTATTTCGTTTGTTGGAGATAAATCATTTTTTCCATCGTCATTGCAACAGGTTATTTATGAATTGGAATCAAAAACAAAGCATCTTGATAAGCTTCGCGTAAATTTACTTTTTTGTTATGGTGCTCAGCAAGAAATTGTGCATGCCGTCAAATCGCTTTCTGAAAAAGTAAAGCGAGGCGAGCTTGATCCTGCAACTATTGATGAAAAGGTTATTAGTAGAGAGTTGTGGACGGCTGGAACTCCAGACCCAGACCTGATCATTCGCACTGGGGGAGCTTTACGACTTAGCAATTTTTTACTTTTTCAGGCTGCATACAGTGAATTTATGTTTATTGATTGTTTTTGGCCAGAAATGACACATGCAAAATTGCAAGCGTGCATCGATGAATTTCGATCAGTTAAGCGTAATTTTGGACAATAAAAGAGTTTATGATGAAACAACAAATAACGGTTCTTGGAGCTGGAGCGTGGGGCTGTGCAATTGCTCATTTGCTTGCAATCAATGGCCACCAAGTGACGCTGTGGTGCCACGAGCCAGAGCTAGCTGACGAAATTAATAGTCGAAAAACCAACAGTCTTTTTCTTCCTGATGTGGAATTACCACACAATATTTTTGCAACGCCAAGCTTGCAAGAAGCGCTTGATGGCGCATCGCTTATTTTTGAAGCGGTACCTGTTTCATTTCTCAGAATAGTGCTGCAACATGCCAAAGAATTTGTCGATTCAGAGTCGATATGGGCCATTTTAAGCAAAGGCATTGAGCAAAAAACGCTTAAATTTCCATCACAAATCCTTGATGATGTTTTTGGTTACGATGTAAAAAAAGTGGTTATTGGTGGTCCAACATTTGCACGCGAATTGGTTAATAGCGTTGTGTCAGCAACAACGGTTGCTAGTAATGATTCGGCAAGAGCGCAAGCGGTTGCCAACCTTTTGCGCAACGATTATTTCAAGCCCTATTTGTCAGACGATATGCTTGGCGTGCAAGCTGGCGGAGCTCTCAAAAATGTGATAGCGCTGACCATAGGCATCGCTCTTGGTAGTGGAGCTGGTGACAACACTATCGCCTTACTTTTGACGCAAGGCCTTGAAGAAATGGGGCAGCTTACAAAGTTTTTTGGAGGCAAGTCGCAAACGGTGTACGGCCTGTCTGGATTTGGTGATTTGATTTTGACTTGCAACGGGTCACTGAGTAAAAATTTACATGTCGGCAAATTATTGGGACAGGGCAATTTGCTTGCTCGCATCAGTAGTCAGGGCGTTTTGCCCGAAGGTATTAATACGGTTCAATCTGTCTATCAAATACTTCTAGATCAAAAAATCAATGCGCCACTCATGATGAGTACGTATCAATTTATTTTTGAACAACTTTCTTTTTCAGCGGTTTTGGCTGCTTTGTAGGGCGTGTGATTTTGGTTCCGTGCTGTTCAGCCACACGCTTAAGCTCAAAAAATGTCGCCCATGATCGTTTGGATGTAAACGGTTCAAAGAAAGGTAAAAAAATTTCGCGTACAGTTCCCTTTCTGCATAACTCGGTTGCAGCTTCAAAGCTGCTTCCTCCTGGTTTTAAAAGCTCAATATAATCCACGGTGTTTCGTCCAAAATGGGTTACCAGCTGCTGCTGAAGATCAAATGCTAGATATTTTTGAATTGATTGGCGGCTATTTAAAAAGCCACGGTCAATGAGTGTAATTGCTCCTTTGTTGTCCCGTCTAATTTCGAGTTTTTCGTTAACCTGAACTGTGAGGGCATTTAGTCTAGTGGCGGTTTGATAGAGCCTGAGCCCTCCAAGAGATAGAGCCAGGACCAAACTCAGGATTAAGATTGGCGCTTTGGTTTTGAGTTTTTTTCGGATAACTAAAAAAGTGATGATTGGAATAAAAAGCAGAGCGCCTTGGTGTGGTTTGGAGAAGTGAATTATCCAGTCGTTGCTGCCGTGCTCAAGCATTGTGTGCCATGCGGCAGCAAGCCATTCAAGCAGGCTTGCCAAAAACATGTTGGGAATGCCGACAAGTTCGGTAAAAAACATCAAAGAACTGGTAAAAAGAAAGAGTGAGAGCAGTGGTGCAAAAATCAGGTTGCCAACAAAGGTCATCATTGAAATGCCAAGCCCCCAGCTGACCAAAATGGGGAGCGCAACGATTGTTGCAATCAGCTGCGTTGAGGTAAATTGTACGATATAATTTTTTAGATATTGCCAGAGCGGCTTACATGCTTGATTCATGAATGCAAGAGAGCTAAAAACAGGTTTTTCCAAAAGATATCGCTGCTTCCCGATTGTGGAGGTTTTAAAAGATGCTTGGTAACGCGTTGAATTTTATCAGAGAGCATCTGTCTAATTTGCTCATTATTTTCCTGGTAGGTGGCTTTCTTTTTTTCGTTGAGAATCTCAAGTAAGTTGCACGCAAGTTCATAGCTTTGGCTGTCGCTTAGGTGTTCTTTTTTAAGAAGTGCTTCAAATGCAAAGAAGTCGGCCTGTTTTTTTTCGTCAAGGAAAAAGGTGAGGAGTGGATGAACAGCGTTATTTTCATCTTGTTGGTCAAGTGTGGTGACAACGGAGCGAGATAAAATGGTAGGCAGAATGGCTCGTTCGTTGGTGGTATGCAGGATAAAGTGATATCCTGTTGGTGGTTCTTCAAGAACTTTAAGCAGCCTATTTGCTGTTGCTACGTTCAGTGTTTCTGCTTTGGTGAGGATAAAAAAGAAGCGCTCTCCCGGATCAAGTGCAAATCTAATTCGTTCAAAAACAATCTCAATATCATCAACGCCATAGCCTTTTTCGGGAACAATCCATATAGCTCCGTGGTGTTGGCGCTGTTTTACTTTGCGACAGTCTACGCAGAAGCAATGTTCATCGCCTGTTTGAATGCAAAAAACAACTTGCAGCATTTTCTCGGTCTGTTGGGAGGTTTTTTGCTCGGAGCCGACAAAGAGTTGAGATGGAACAGTTGATTGATTTTTCATGCGATTTTTCTCTATTTATACCTTGAGTGGAGGCTTTTTACCCTGCTTTTATCTTATCACAGTGTAGTAAAATCGTTGGTTACATCAATGATTACTTATAAAATAATGACAAAACTATTGATTTTATATACTTAGTTGGTGATATATTGATAATAATGAAAAGTAGAAATTTTATAAACCACTTAAGTAGAGAACAAGAAAAGGGGATAATGTATGAAGAATATGCAAAAAATATGCCGCATTTTGTCGATGACGCTTATTCTGGGTCTGTTAGCAGGCTCTGTCTATGGCATGGAAATGATCTCTGGTATTTTTGGCGGCGGCAGTAAAGAGAAAACTAAAGAGAAAACTAAAGAGAAAACTAAAAAAGAAGATAAAACTGGTAAAGCTGGTAAAACTGGTAAAGCTGGTAAAACTAATAAACCTAATAAAAAAGAAGATAAAGCTTCTGCGGCAGGAGGTTCTATTTCGGATTTAATAGAACCAAAAGGATCAGCGGGATCGGCAGTTGGTGGTGCTTCGAAGGCTGGCTCAGGAGCTGGTACAAAAGAGAAAAAAGAAAAAAAATTGTCTGGAGATCTTCAAAAAAAACAAAAAGGCTCTAAAGAGAAGCTTGCCGAGAAAAAAGAAAAGAAAAAGAAAGCAGTAAAGAAGATTATCGATGCGCTTAAAAAGCGTAAAGAAGCAAAGAATGCTAAAGAAGCAGCCGCTGCAGATGCCGAATTGAATGCTGCTAAAATAGAAGATGCTAAGGCAGAGGCTGAAGTTCAAGCGGAAACTCAAGCAACTCAGGAAACTCCTTCATCTTATACTCCAATTCCTCTTATTGTTCCAGATAAACAAATTTCTCCGGATAGCCTAACGAAACCGGGATCAGCAGCTCCAACTCCTTCGACTACGCCAGATTCTGCATCAACACCAGCAGCTCCAACTCCGTCGGCTACTCCAGATTCTACATCAACGCCAGCACCTACAGCTCCAACTCCGTCGACTACACCTGATTCTACGTCGACACCGGTACCAGAGGTGACTCCGTCCTCTGATACAGATTTAAGCTCAAGTGATATTGATTATCCAGATGAAGATATTAGTTTCTTGGATGGTCTAGATCTTGGTTTAGAAGACTAAGTCTTATCAAGTAACGTAAACAGTGAAAAAAAGGGCTCGAAAGAGCCCTTTTGCTTTTATAGTCGAGATATTTGCATATGTTTAATATTTGGAATATCTGTTACCAGCGGCATCAAGTAATGCTGTAGAAAAATTAAATCTTTATTGCTGGGGGATTTTTCTGTGATGGTTTCTGTGATTGCTTTTTCTAAATGCTCGAGATCTTCATGTGTGAGTTCTAGTGACGCTAGTTTTGTAATTTGTTCATGAACAATATTCATAGAACTTGCAGCAACAGGAATTACATTAATCCCTTTGCTTTCCAAAAATTTAATTAAAATAAGATAGGCATGGCATTGGTATTTTTCTGCAATTTTTTTAAGAGGTATTGATTTGTTTAAGTAGTGCGATTCTCCTATTGGTAGAGCTATTAAAAGTTGGATATTTTTTCTGGTGAAAAATTCGACCGCATTCTGAAAAGCATTGATAGCATTATCAACCAAGCCAACAGCTTTTTTATGCGGTGGGCGAACAAGGAGACGCAGCAGCGAAGTACATGGGATTCTTTTTTTTTCTAGGTACAATTTTGGTAGTGGTAATTTATAATTTTTATAATCAATTTCCCATACCGAAGATAAATAAACTATATCATGGAGGCTCATGCCCAAAAAGCCGGCAACAAGCATTGGATTGGTGCTTAAGCCTGCTATTAATTCTAACGATTGAGGATTGAGAGCATGCTCATCTTCAGCGCTGATGTAAAAAGACTTAAGTGAATTGCCAACAAAGTGAGCAAGTTGTGCGTGAGGCAGTCCTGTGATATTCAAATTTGTGCGATCAATGGTATTAAGCTTATCGTAGGCATTTTTGTTAAAACTTGAAATATCAAATGAATTATAGCCGAGTTGCTGTGCTGCTTGCATCTGGCAAACAATCATATTGGAGTTGCCAACAAGTTCAATAGTTGGCAGAGCGCTTACTGTATTGCTACTACAAAAAAACAATGAGCCAGCTAGAAACAGCAATTCTGCATAATAACGAATATAGTTCAAGACCTCTCCTTTAATCTTTTTTATTTTCTAAAAAAATCTAATATGTTTTTTGTCGCTTGTTCTGCTAATGTTTCAGCATCAAGCGACCCATCAAGCTTTATAACATTTTCTCGGTTTGCAAAAATAGTATCAAAGCCATCTGACACGCGCTGCCAAAAATCCTGCTTTTCTTGTTCAAAGCTGGTTAGCAGGTGTCTGCTTTGCTTGATGCGTGCAACCGCCGTGGCTACATCAATCTTGACGTGCAATGTTAGGTCTGGCGCAATGCCATCCATCACCCATTTATTAATCGAAGTAATCATGTTACGGTCAATTCCTCTGCCGTAGCCTTGATATGCAAGAGATGAATCGTGGAGTCGGTCTGAAATGACTATCTTTCCTTGCGCGAGCGCCGGCTTGATGATGCTATAAAAATGCTGAGCTCGATCTGCTGCAAACAAAAGATATTCAGCAGTGTCGCACACAATCTCTTTTTGTTCGTGCAAAATATCACGCAACTTTTGACCAAGTGGAGAACCGCCTGGTTCTTTGGTGAGAAAAATTTCGTGATTATGTTTTTGTAGCAGGTGGGCAAGGTTGCGGGCAAGCGTACTCTTGCCCGATCCATCAATACCTTCAATAGAAATAAGAAATCCTTTTTTCATGCGCTCATCGCCTACAAAGGAGAGAGTGTTTGAGCTTTTTGCTGCTCTTGAAATGCGCTAATTGGAGCATTTTTTACGGTCTGAATAATGTGATCAACTTCTTCATCCGTAAGTTCTGGCCACATTGGCAGGGCCAAGATAGAGGTAACCAGCTTGATAGAAATTGGGCATTCGTTAACAAGTTCAGGAGCCGTTACCAAAAATTCAATTTCAGGAAATGCTTTTGGATAAAAAATTCTGGTACCAATACCTTCTTTGGCAAGATATTGTTCCAGTTGATTACGGTACACAGTGCCAGCTTCATCAATAACTTGCACGCAGTACTGATGATAGACGCTGGTTCCAATTTTAGTTTTTTGCGTCTTGAGCCATGAGAGGCCTTCAAAGCCTTTGTTATAACGCTCTGCAATTTCTCTGCGGCGCTGATTCCAAGCGTCAAGATGTTCTAGTTTAAGGGCTAAAATTGCTGCTTGAATGCCATCAAGGCGGCTGTTGATGCCAACTTCTAAATAATCATATTGTGTTTTGCGGCCGTGGTTACGCAGTTGCAACAATCGTTCTGCAAGTACAGGGTTGTTGGTTGAGCAGCATCCGCCATCACCAAATGCGCCCAAATTTTTTGTTGGGTAAAATGAAAACGCTGTTATATCCCCAAGGTTACCAACGCGTTTGCCTTCGATATGAGCACCAATGGCTTGTGCTGCATCTTCAACTATCCAGAGCTTCCATGCATCTGCAATTGCCTTGATTTCAACATAATCTGCTGGTTGGCCAAAAAGATCAACGGTGATAATGCCAACAATTTTACGTCCTGTTTTGGTGTGAATTGCTTGCCCCTTGTGCATGGTTGCATGTTCTTGGAGCCATGCATTCATTTTTTTAGGATCAACGTTAAATGTTTCTTCATCAATGTCGATAAAAACAGGATGAGCTTCAAGCGCAACAACTTCACTGCTTGATGCGATGAATGAAAAAGGGGTCGTCAGAACAATAGAGTCTTTTGGCATATCAAGCGCTCGAAGAGCAAGCCACAATGCATCAGTTCCCGAGTTGCAGCTGATAACGTGATTCGCTTGTAGGTAGGCTGCAATTTTTTTTTCAAGATTATCAACAAACTTTCCACCAACAAATTGCTGAGATTCAATAACATCACTGATAACGTTACTCAGTTCTGGTTGTAAATTTTTTATCTGTCTAGCGAGAGAAAAACTAGGAATCGACTGCATGCTCATAAAAGCTCCAAGAAAATTTTGATAAAACTCTTTACTTTGCTCGTAGGTGAACGATTACACTGTAACAACGTTCGAAAAAAATGATTACAATTGATTCTGAATAATCATTAAACGTGAATAATATAGCATGAATAATGCGTTTATGAAGGGTCTTTTAATATCCCGATGTAGAGCGGCAAGTAAGGCTTGACATTTAAGAGGCAAGAGCTAAGGTAAAGTTTGTAGTAGTGAAGGGAAGGGAGAAGAGTGAAACGGAGAATTTCAATCAACATCTTTTATAAAATCCCAGCCCGATGTGCCGTTGCAGGTGTTTTGTGTTGGTTTCATTGATCTAAGCGAATAATCAAAAACGCTGTCGATGTCTACTGATCCTTTTAATCGAGTGAGAAAGGAGGGTCGAGCGAAAAAGTTATCTAACAATTTTTAGATTTGCAAATAGAGAGTGTGTGGTTGTTCAAGTTTATCCTAAAAAGGGAGAAACGGATGATAAATAGAAAACTACGTGCGATGCTTCTTGCGTTATCGCTCGCCAGTGCTCCATTCATGAAGGTTAGTCCCTTCACATGGGCACCTGTTGGTGATGCGGTTGATTCAGAAGGCTACGCAACGACAAGTGGTGTATACCACAAAGGTTTTAACTCTGGTGGTAACGGTGGTGACTATATCGATGAAAATCCTCAAGTAGCAAACTCATCGATGAGTACAGATGTTTCAGATGTTCTTTATATCGATGGTAATCTTAGATTGCCAGGAGCTCCAGATAATGGTGGAGCTGATGATGGCTTGACTTCTGGCGATCCAGATGGACTTCCAGATGCTTATACTGCGGGGCCTACGCCTTGTTCTCTCAAAGTTGATGGTGACGTGCGTGTTGACGCAATCGATGGTGACATTGACATTTACATGCTCAGTGATGTTACGTTTGAACCGTACACAAACAGTGCTGGTTTATCACTAACATATGGTAATACGGGCACCCCTGCTGGTACCGATGGTCTTGGTTACTCACAACTGTATTTCAATGCAGAAGAAGGTAACACCATCACATTCCACGTTACCAATAACCTTTTCTTCAAGGGTCGTACCGTTGATTCTGAAACTGAAGACTATACCGATATGATTGTAACCTTTGCAGGTTCTGGTAAAACAGTTTTCAAATTGGCTGATGGAACAATAGTTTCATTTGATGGACAAGTTGATGACACAACGCCAATCACGGTTTCTATAGATGAAGAAGGTAATTTAGTTGAAGATCTTCCGCTTGATATTAATGATGAGCCAACGTGTGAATTCAGCTCTAATGCTGCAGGAACAAAAGTATTCATCACTATGGATCAAACTTTTGATCAAGTTGATTGTGGGCAACACAAAGTCACTTTCCAAAGAATGACCGAAGCTGAACACGCAGAAGAAGAGGGTGATTTTGATCCTTCACTTCGCAGCATGGTGTATGTTGGTGTCAACTCTTTGATTACCTACCTTTCTGACAATGATTCAGGTTTTGAAGATGATGAAAACAGCTGCATAGGCGGTTATGGTTCATTAGCATTTGATCCTTCAATTGTTGGTGATGCTGAAGATGTTTCTGGCCGACTGATTCTTATGATCAAAGGCGCGTATGATATTGATTTTGATGAAATGTCCGAAACTTACGGCCAAATGATAGCAAAATATCCATTCAACGACGGTGCTGTTGTTGTTGCTGGTCATCATGTTGATTACGGTGAAGATGAAGGTTGTTATAGCTTTGAGCCTGACAATATTCGCGATACACTTGATTATTCAACGCCAGCTGGAGTGCAAGCATTATTTGTTGTAAAAGATAACGTTGCTTATGAAAATGACGAAAATGAAGAATACGATCCAACAGTTGATGATCGTAAAGGTCTTTTGGTTATCAACGACTGTGCTAACCATGGTAAACTAGCTTCTGATCCATATTGGGATCTGTATAACGATCCAGATGAAGGGTACACTGGATCTTCCTATGCTTACTCAAATCCTAACAATGCTCAGTTCAACGTTCGTCGTGGATTTGTGCTTGGCGTAAACGGTCAAATTGACGTTTATCACCATACGTTCTTGGATTATGTTGCAGGTTCCTATAACCAGATCGACAAAATAACCGAGTGTGATTTTGATGATTTGTGTTCTGTAAAGAGCCGCAACCCATCTGCGCTGATTGTTGATGGTCTTGATGCTCGCTTGTTCTACGATTCAGATGGTGGTCCATTTGTAGCAAACCCATTCACAGAAGAACTCAGTTTGTTTGAAGCTGCAAACCCATTCACTAATGCTGTTCAAGATGTCCGCAAGGCTGAAATCAAACTTCGTGGTACCGGTGCAGTGTACTTCCGTAGCTCAGTTTCAACACGTGATGGCTACATGTACAACTACTGGTTTGGAACAGATTTTGATACAGATAGTTACGATGATGTCTATTTAGATCCAGCTGTTGACTATCTCTATTCACTTGCTAACGGTGATTTTGATGAAGATGGCTATCCAACAACTGTAACTTACAATGGTCTTCAACTTGATCTTAACGAACAGACAAATGATGACACCATTCCTGGTCAAGTAGAAGGACATCATGTTCTTGACGTTGAAGGTGCGCTTGATGTCTATTCAGTTGCAAATACAACTGAAACTGATGACGCGTATTTGACATCTGATGGCTCAGAATGTGATTCCCGTGCATTTGCAACTGAAGTTGATCAAGCTGGTATGCTCGAAATGTACAGCGTACTGCGTGACTACACCGGTCGTGAACTTGATTTTAATGAAGACTACACCAATCGTCCTGTTTTTGCCGATGGCACTATTGATGGCCTTGGCGAAGAGGGTTATCGTGGCGTACCATTGGTCATCGATGATCAAGATTACGTTCGCTACAATTCTCCAGGTATGTTCTTCAATAACTTCATGTCATTGTTTGGTGCTAACTTGATGCACTCAGATGCAACCAAGTATGTTGACGGAACACCTGGCAACTCTGATCCTGCAATGACCGGTGGTGAAAGACTTTATTTTGTTTCCGATGAAGCTGGATTGATTCCAGAATTCTCTGATGACTCAGAAGAAGTCTTGTTGCAAGACACCGATCCAGATCGTTACAGAACTCCAGAAATCAGATTGTTCAATTCAACCATTCATCTGCATGATTCACTGAATTCATCTGGTTTGCGTTGGGTTGTTATGGACATTCCTGGTGCAGATGGTAGCGATGAAGATCATGAACTTGAAGATAACACTTCATACATCCGATTCTCAGATCAAGGCGATAGTCATCAGACATTGCCATTCAACCACATCAGAACATGGGGTCAAATCTTCTTGATGAGCAGCTTGAACAACACCATGGCTGATCCAGAATGTAGCAACTTTGCAACCGAAGGCACATTCTTCAATATTTTCCGTCACACAGCTCCAACAGAAGCTGGTTATGCAAATATTGAATTACTCCTTCAAAACAATGACCAATTTGATGAAGATGTTCCAACAGATTTTTATGATCTGCAACGCGCTCATCACTTGTTCATTATGGGAATTCCAGAAAATGGAACCTGTAACACCAAAATTGGTTGGGAAGACATTTATGGCGACAGCGTCTTTTTCCCTTATGATGATCAGTTTTCTGATAACGAAGATGATTATTTCACCAATGACATTTTGACAGACAATGACGAATTTGCTGCATCTCCTGCAACAATGACTATCGATGGCAAAGTAATTTGCATCGGTGCATTTGATGCAAATGGTGATCCTGCAAGAGTGCCAGCTGTCAGCAGTGATGATGATGGCGTTTTGTATGTTAACCATGGTGGAAAGCTCACCATTACTCCAAAAGTAGTGACAACAAGCGAGCTTCGCGATATCAACCCATCGCAGGCTGTAATTGATACAATTATCGCTCAGCGTATTTGGAACGATTACGATTTTGATGGCATCAACCGCGTTGTTCAATTGACCGGTTGTGTTGATCTTCCTCACGATCAAGTAACCTTCAGTCATCGCTACAGCGTTCAACCATACAATTTCACAACAGAGATGTTTGATGCTCGACGCGAAGATAACACATTGCCAGACGGCTCTGATGACCCAGGAACAGGCGGATTTGTTCGCTTGAGCTTTGAAAATGCAGCTCGCGGACCATTGCGCAGCCTACGCTACCCATGCGTTGACCGTTCTGGTGGCGAAGAAGTTTCTGTTGGTTGGTTCTACCGTGATTTCGAAGGTAACGACAACTCCATTCCTGTCAAATCTTCAATTCACAAGTTCTTGACCAAAGCAACCGAAAGCCTTGGCGGACCTGTAGATCGTCCAATCGATCTTCTCTACGTTGGTGCTGGTGATGATATCACCCAGTTCCGTGTAGCTGGAGCAACATTGTCCGATCCATTTGCTCTTGATGTTGCTGGTGACCTCAATCGTCCAGTTGTTGGTCGTGTTCGTGAATTTACAACACTCAAAACAACTGCCGATCTTATCACCGAACACTTCATTGGTGAAGGTGCTCATGCAGCACTCTTTGTTGAAGCTGGTGGACGTATTGGTCTTGGTAGCCGCAGCTGGAACGAGCATTCAATCAATGCTTGGAACTTGCTTGGCAAAGATTACGTCAGCATCTGCCCACTTGGCGATGGCGTGATTGATGTTAACTCCAATTTGCTTGTTGCAGATAGACTTCCGTTGATCTGTACAACCAGTTTTGGTGTTGATCCTGAAGATGAAGAAAACGAAGACTTTGCACAACGTATCACGTTCTACTCCGATCAACCACGCGAAATCCGTGTTCCTGCCTGTGGCGAACTTGACTTGAGCAGCTTTGGACAAGCTTCTGGTCGTCAAGAAATCGCTTTTGGTGGCAACGTGCGTTTGGTTATCGAAGAAGGCGCAACAATCCGCTTCCCAGATTTCGATGCTGTTAACGGCGGTGTGGTTCTGTACTTCAATGATAATGCTCAATTGATCTTTGAAGGTGCCGAAAATAACGCTCTTCGTCGACCATACTACTCAGATGATGCTCCAGCAGATGATGCTCGCGCAAAACTTGTAGGTGCTGGTCAAATCTGGTTTAACAAAAACGCTCAAATGCGTGTTGACGGCAATGCGCTTGTTGGTGTTCAAACCGATGACCTAACCTATGTCACCGAAATCATTATTAGCTTGCAACGTCAGAGTGCATTCTATATTGGTGACGACAATGTTCCAGGCGGTTCATTTGAAGTTGGTAACCCATGTGAACGTGGTGAAGCTGGTATTTACTTTGAACTTATTCTTGATGGTCCTCGAGCATTGATGCACACCGACCGCGAAGGCTTCTTTGGTCTTGGCGCCGGTATCTTGAACAAACAAGGTGTAATCAACGGCGACGCTGATGTATCAAACAATCCTAACATCCTTGGCGATGGCACAGCTCAAATCATCTCTGGTGTTCCTGTGTTCAATCCTGACACAACAAACGCATGGCAAGTTCATCGCTTGTTCAACGTTGTTTATGCAGGTATTGAAGTCAAACAAGGTATCATCGAGCACAACAACATTGCTGACGGTTCAAGCAAAGATTCATCTTTGTGGGCAATTGGTCCAGTATATGAAGGGTTGTTCCTTTCCATCAACGACAAAGAAAATGCTGTTGTTCGTGGCGGCGGAAACCTGATGTTTGTTCCAGAAGCTGATACAGAAACCGGTGATGCTGTAACGTTTGCTAACGTGTGGGATTACGCAGGTTTTGTGGCAAATGGTGAAGCTTATTCAGTGCTTGGCTCAGGTCCATTGCTGCTCGACAGAGCTGCAGAGTTTGGTGCAACTGCATACGAAAACGGATCTGAATTCTTTTTGGGTTCAGATGATTTCTTCAGCATGCTCAGCTCACTGCCAATCAACGAACAAGCTCGTCCAAAAGTTGCTGTTGGCAGAACACAGTTTGATGACCGTGCTGCGCTGACATCTTCCGTTGCTGGTCGTAAGTACGCTGTTGGTTCAATCATTGATCGTTTTGATGCTCCATCAATTACTGGCGTAGGCAATGCTGATTACGAAGATATTCGTGAACTTGGTGCGCTTGGTGTGACAACAGACAACACTGGTGATCCAATTAGCTATTTCATTATTAACTAAAGGCTACACAGTTGAGGGAGGAGTAATCCTCTCTCAACCAGCATAAAATAATGTTTACAAAAAAATAGGGAGAGATAATGAACAAAACACTCAAAGCACTGCTCCTCCTTGCCCTTGCGGCAGGCAGCACAGCTTTTGCATCTGAGTATCGCACGCCATGGCTCTCGGAGCGCGGTCCGTTGCGACACACGTTCAAAAAGCTGCACAAAAAAAGATACAACGCCAACATGTGGTCCTTGGCTTATTGCAAAGAAGCGCACAAAGCTTTCTTGGATCATGGGACCGACACACATCCTTTGACAGCGTTGCTTTTCAACAAATCTGAATTCACACTCAATGAAATTTTCCCAAATTCACAAGTTCCTGTTGATAGCGAAAATTACAATGTTTTCATGAAGCTTTCAAAAATTAAGCCACGTGCTCATTATTTTGAATACGGCGTGAACCTTGGTGGACGCATCGATTTTCCTGTCTGGGAAAATAAAGGCCGCATTGGATTGCGTACCACCATCCCTTTCCGCAAGATTGAAATCGAGCGCAAGGATATCACTCCTGTAGGCGATCCTTTGTGCGACCTTGTTGCATCAGGCTTGGTAAATACAACCCGTAAAGATGATGGTAAGAATGAAACTACAGCTTCAGATGTTGTTGCGGTCGTAGCAAAGGCCTACCGTCTTGACCTCGTGCAAAGCTTGCTCAACGGAAGTAATCAATCGGCAATTCAAACTGCTGATAAGTCTTTTAAAATATTTGGGCAAGAAACTGCTGTGGTAGATGCAAATGTGCTTAAGGGAGACGGAACAGGCGCTAACGTTGGCCTTGTTATTGGCACTGATAAACCTCAAAATGTTGCGTGGATATATCATGATGCGTCACTGCCTGCATCTAATATTGCAAAGTCAGAATTTGAAGCTGCTAATATTGTCAAGATCGACTCAAATACTATTGACTTAACAGGTAAGGTTGGGTATTTCGGAAGCGAAGCCCCTGGGGATGTTGACTACGCAACAGTATTTGGCGATTTTAGTTCTGCTGCAGCGCAAGATCTTGCAGCAAAATCATGGGTTGTTTTCAGAAGGCATTCTGATGCAACTGATTCAAGCCGCATAGTTGGTTCAGATGCTCAGACTATTAGCAATGCTATCGAGACAGCTCTGATTAATACCAATTGCGGACCATCCGACTTCATGACAGCAAACGGTTTTGAATTCGAAACACAAAAACGTTCCGGTCTTGGCGACATCGACCTTGATCTGTTCTACGAACACACATTCAGCAAAGACTGGATGGGTGAGCTCATGGTCGGCGTACGCTTTCCAACCGGCAGCGGTGACGAAAAGTACGGCAACCCGTACAAAGTCAACCTTGGCAACGGCGAACATTTTGAAATCAAAATTGGAGCCGGTCTTGCATGGCAGCCATTCCGCTGCATGAATGCTAAGCTTGATATGTACTACTCATTTGTTCTTGAAGGTACCGAAGAACGCGCAGCTGTGTTTGCCGGATCCAAGATCAAGGGTATTGGGCCTAAGGCAGATGCTGACGTTGATTGGGGCTATTTTGTAGGAAGACTTGATCTTAATTTCTTCCACCCAAAAACCGACAGAATCTCCTCAACAGTTGGCTATGAGCTTTATTACAAGACACATGATCACATCTCGTTCAAGAACGCAAAGATGGAATCATGGCTTGGTAAAAAAGTCTCAGGTGGCGTTCTTGTAGAAAATCTACAACCGTTGAGCAACGAACTTGCTCGTCACAACACCGAGAGCATCAGCCACAAGGTGCGTAGCGAATCTTCATTCCGCTTGCATCGCTACTTGGATATGTTCTGGGGCGGCTCATTTGTATTTGCCGGTCAGAATGCATTCAGAGATATGGACTGCCACGCAGGTTTTAACTGCCGCTTCTAGTCCAGAATTTGTTTGAATTTTCAGACATAAAAAAGGTCCCCGCTGTAAAAAGTGGGGACCTTTTTTATTTTAGTATTTTAGAACCATAGCAATTCGTTTGGCCTAAGATTTTGCAAGAACTCATCACATGGCAGGCACAAGACCCCTTTTTGCACCAACCGTTCTTTGCCGCGATAGAGCAAAATTCCTTGTGCCATGGGATAATCGGTTAAAAATGCTTCCAAGGGTTTTGTATCTACCGGATAAATTTTTGTTGCATTTTTAACTTCAAGTGCCCAAAACCCTTGTGGTCCATACACCACAAAATCGACTTCAAGACCCGAGCGTGTGCGCCAAAAACCAAGATCATGTTTTTCTGAGCTGTAATCGTTCCATGCCTTGAGGTGCTGAGCAACAAGGCCTTCAAGCGCCACACCTTCAATTTCTTCAACACGGTCCAAAGGTCCGCGAGGGCGAAGCGCTTTAAAGACGCCAGCATCAAAAAGATAAAATTTTGGATGCACACTCAAGTCGCGCGCCGCTCGCTTGGAAAAAACAGGTAATTGATACGCGAGTAACAGTTCTTCTAATATTTCAATATAATTTTCAACGGTTTTACGTTTGACTGCGCATTCCCGCGCGATATTGGCAACATTCATGGTAGTTGCATGTGAAAAACTGACAATTTCTAGAAATCGGGAAAAGCTTTCTAAGTTGCGCACAAGGCCTTCAGCTTGAATTTCTTCTTTCAGATACAGTCCAACATACGCCTGCAGAGCATCGTTTGGAGTTGAGTTGTCAAGAAGAAGCGGCAGCATACCGGTGTGCAGGGCTTGCTCAAGCGAGAATTGATTGCCAAGTTCGGCAGCCATAAATGGGTGAAGCTGGCGGTTGAGTGCTCTACCTCCAAGAAGATCTGCTCCAGTCCGTTTGAGCTTGCGTGAGTTTGAGCCGGTTAAGACAAATTTCCACCCCTTTTTTTCTTCCAGAAGAGCGTGAACAACGCTCAGAAGTGAGGGAATTTTTTGAACTTCATCAATAACAATTACTTTATTCTTTGTAAGCGCCTGGACGACATCCAGCAACCGCTCTGGCCGCGCGCTGTAGCTGCGCAATGTCTTTGGGTTGAGCAGGTCAATCCAGAGAGCGTCCGGGTACAGAGTTCGCATGAGGGTAGATTTTCCTGTTCCTCGTGGGCCAAATAAGAAAAAACTTTGACTGGGTTTTTGGAAGAAACGCTTGATAAAACTCACATTTTCATCAAAATTTGCATGACTTTTTGCAAAATGGCATCGCTAATGCCATTTTGAGTCTCATTGTGGCATTGGCGATGCCATTTTGCAGGAATTTAAGCTTTTTGATTTTGAATTTTTCTTAGCTATCTTTTCTTCTAATTCAACCCCAGTAATTTTCCTGAAATATGCTGATTAAAGTCCCCACGCGAGAGCTCATGAATGGCATGGTCTTGAATCATGAAGATGCGGTCGACATTTTCGAGCATCAACGGTCGGTGCGAAATAATAATCAAAGTCTTGTTTTTGCGCAGTTCTTGAATAGCCTGGCGAATCATTAATTCCGATTCTTGATCTAGCGAAGAGGTTGCTTCATCAAAAATCAATATTTCAGGGTCTTTGAGTAGGGCGCGTGCGATGGTGAGCCGTTGCTTTTGACCGCCCGAAAGCAAGGTTCCATTTTCACCCACTATGGTCTGGTATCCGCTGTGCAAACGCTGAATAAACTCATCGGCGTGAGCTGCTTTGCATGCTGCTATAATTTCATCTTCGCAGGCTTCTGGACGGGCGTAGGCAACGTTGTTGTAGATGGTGTCGTTGAACAAGAACGTGCGCTGGCTGACGTAACCGATATGGTCACGCAAGTTGGATAAACTGATTTTGGTGATATCGATATTATCGATAAAAATGCTACCCGAAGCAGGTGTAATGAATCCAAGTAGCAGGTCGCACAGCGTGCTTTTGCCAGAGCCTGACTGGCCAATGATGCCGATGCACTCACCTTTTTTGATGCTGAGCGACGCATCTGTCAGTACGGGTATGTTGTCATAGTTAAAAGACACGGTATTCAAATTGATAGCGCATGAAAAAGTTGAAAGCTCTTCTGTCCGCTCGTGAGGCTGTTCAAATGTTTTGTCCATGATGACAAAAATGCGGTCAGCCGCAGCCAAGCTATACTGGACGTCTGAATATGCGGCAATGATCTTTTTGAGCGGCTGGTAGGCAAGGATGACGGCTGCAATAAAGGCTGTTAGTTGACCAGCGGTCATAATGCCAACAAGTACCTGTTTGATGGCGACGTAAAAAACAAGCCCCCCTCCAAGAACGGCGATAATTTCTACCAGCGCTGGGGCAAGCGATTCGACATGAATATTGTGCATGATAGATGAAAAGCATCGATCAAGGTGGATTTTAAAGCGCGATAGCTCAGCTTCTTCAGCATTAAAAGCTTTGATTTCACGAACACCAATAATGGATTCTTGGAGCATGGAGCTGATGCTACCCATCTGTTTTTGAATTGAGGTTGATGCAAGCTTGCGCGCACTGCCCATTTTTTTGAAAACATAACCAAGAACCGGGCTGACAACCATCATCAACAGGGCCAGTTGCCAGTTTTGAAAAAATGCAAAACAGATGAGGCAAATTGCTTCAAAAAAACCGCGAATGCCATCTTTGATTGCTACCGATGCTCCGTTTTGGATCATTTGTATATCATTCAAAAAATGGGCCATCAGGTGCCCTGTGCTATTTTTTTGAAAAAATGAGATGGGAAAATGAATAATCCGTTTGAAAAAATCAAGACGAATATCATTGACCACGCGCGTTCCCACCCAGTTCATGTAGTAACTGGTCAGGTACATAAAAAGTGCTTTTAAAAAGAAAATTGCAATAAATCCAATGATGAATGGCGTGAGCAGATGACTGAATTTTTTGATAAAAATTTCGTCGATGGTTTGCTTGAGAATATAGGTTGGTGCTGCCGAAACTATACCAAAAAGTGAAGCGGTAAACATTGAAAAAGCAAGTGGCTTCCAATAATTTTTGGTGTAACTGAGTAGTCTATGTAAATTTTCCATGGAAAAGGCCTATCAAGGTTGGGGGTCTTTATAAAACATCCCAATTCTAGAGGAATTTGATTCAAGGAACAATAAAAATGTTCCCTTGATAGTTTTATTATCCCTTAATCGATCGTTGCCATTTGCATTAATTTTAAAAATAATTAATACTTTTAATTAGATAATAAATATTTTATAACATTGTTAGTAATTTTAACTATTTTATTTAGAGGATAGACCTATGTTAAAAAAAATTATGTTTTTAATGGTGATATCTGCTACGTTTGCCGCTGTATACAGCAATGAAGGCTGCATAAACCCTGACCTTGTGCGATTTCCTAAAGTTAAAGTAGAAATTTCTAAACTTAGCTGCTTATCTCTTGAAGATGAGTCTAATGAAGTATGTAGTTTTAGGTCTCATGAGATATTTGAAGAGCTTCTAGATGGTGCTCCCTATGATGGTCATGATCTTTACCTTGGTAGTTTGTATACTTGGTCTATTTTAATTCCTGGATTGTGTCATGCAAAGATTAAAGTTCATGCTTGCGATCGTAGAGATATAATGACCAATAAAGAAAGAATCATGGATGCTTGTTTGAAAGATCTTCTTCCATTGCGATGTTTAAAGATGCCATTGGCTCAATTAACAAGCGTAGGGGTCTTATTTTATGAAAAAAAATTAAAAGATACTGTCACAAAAATAATCAAAGAGAATTCAGATGATATTATTTGGTCAGATGATATCATCTGTGGGCTTTGTCCTGAAGGTTGTTGTTAATTTAGTTTCTGTGCCTAGTAAGGTTAAGGTGCGTCTATGTTTAAAAAATGTATGTTCTTAGTAGTGGTTCTTGCGTTAATTACCGGAATGGCTAATCCAATTATTGCAACTGATAAGCAAATTGCTAATGTGTCGTTGAGTGAACAGCTTTCAGTTGAAGAAGCGCTTGTTGAAAATAAAGAATCTCAAATCACAAGTCCAATGTTTTGTATTGATGCAAAAGTAACACAAGGTGATTCTAAGCTGTATGCGGTAGATTTTATGACATCTTCGCTGACTATTAGCAAAACGGGTGCTTGCAGTTATATGTGCAAAGTGACGCTCCCCGGTCATCTACTTCTTGAATTCACTATCTCCTCAGAGTGTGCACCGGTTGATGTTTTTACAGCACCATCAACTTACGATCATGTTGTTTATGCAATTAATTGTTTACGAGAATTTGTTAAAAATACGCTCAAAGAAAAAAATATAGAGCAGCTATCTGATGAAGATCTTCGACAGATTGAGCAAGAAGTAAAAAAATATGCGCAACAAATGTGTAATCAGCTTGTTGTTGAGCATGAAGAGCAGCAGTCCGTTGTTGATGCTGTGATTAGCGTAATCAATGATTTCTTTCAATCGAATTAATTGTATCTTTGGGTTAAAGGATAAAGGTATCAAACGTGAATAACATTTTTGCAAAGCTCATTTTTGTATTTGCGCTTTTATCATGGAATACAGCTGAGGCTGTAATCTGTGAACTGGATCTTTTTCAAAACGGTCAGATAACACAGGTACATCTGCCTTTTGCTTATTATGAAAGACAGCCGGGCGATAACTTTACTATGATTCATCAGGGCGGCTACAAGGTTTATGATGTCGAGCGTGATTGGTGCGAAGTTGCAGTTATTGGTCCTGTTCGTCCTTGCATTGCTGTTGCCGTAACGGATGGTCAAAAGGTTGTTGTTTTTCACAAGCACTCAACCAATAGTCTTGAACATATGGGCTCAATCATTGCCAAGCATTTAGATTTATCCGATTCATCAAATCTTTATGGTCGTATTTTTACAACGCGTGACGACGTCGAATGGCAGATGAGTAGGAGATCTTGTATGCATGCCAATAAGACGCATGCTCAGGCCGTATTAGATACAAAAAATACCTTAGAAGATCTTGGGTTTCAGCGATCAAATGTTCCTGCAACTCTTTTTAACTTGAGAGCTAATGGAGAGCTTAATTATGCAGATGACGCGTTGGGGTATTTTGAGTACGCAGAGGTTACTCCTTGTCTGGCTTTGAAGAATCTTTTTGTACAAAAAGATGGAAAAAAATGCCTGCAATTTTTTTCAACCGACTTTGTAAAAGAGGATGTCTTTGGGTATAAGGGTACCATGATATCCCAGAAAGAATTGGCTGGAAAGCAAATGGGCGGAGCGTCGCCAACGACGCGTGAACATTTGGCTTATTCACCCGAAAAAAAGATACCTTATAACTACATTCCCGATCTTTATTTCAACCAAACAGGTATGAATGATGGTTATAAATTCCAGCGTGGCGTTGTTATTAGGTTTATGGACAGTCAAAATGATGAATATTACATGCGTCATTTTGGAAAAAAACAAAAAGACTTGTTCAAGACTTCTGGTGCTTACGATACCCTTGAATTTTTCGAAATTGATGGAAATTTATAGAGTGGATTACTGATCTATAAACATTGAATATTCTCTAGAATTACTGATAAGCTCGCTATGCAAATTTTTTTAGCATAGTGAGCTTATTTTTATTGAGGGGTCTGAGTATGTTCAAAAAAATATTTCTGTTCTCTATCTATTTATTATTTTTACTGCAGCCTGTTTTTCTATCAGCTCAACAGGAGGTGGAGACGCAGTTTATTGTTGAAACTGAGCAGCAGGAACGAGATGAAGCGATTAATGATTTACTCGGGCTCTTTCAAGCATTGTATGCGGCTCAGCTTGAGGGGGTTTCTGTTCATTGTAACCAGATTAAAGAATTCCTGCTGATGCCGTTTACTTGTAGAGAGCTATTGATTAAAAGCCGTTACGATTTTTTGAAGGAAAATGGAGATAAAATAAAACCGATTATCGATGTTTTGGGCAAAACTTTTGTTATATCTGTTCTGGAATTTGATCAACAAGAGGCTGTCTTGTGGCTGAATAAGCATGATGAGATTAGTTTGAAATGTCTTTCTCAATGGTTAACGGTTGAGCGCATGGAAGGCGTGAGAAAAAACATTTTTGTAAAAGAATATGGCGGCGCTACCGATGTAATTTGTCATGCTGTTGCAACGACTCTAAGAAGAATCTGTTGTAGCTTGTGAGGCTACAACAGATGATATTTTTATCCAAGCTTGTAGATGCGGTGCTTGCCAACGCGGATAACAGTTCCAGGTTTCCAGTCGATCATTGCCTTGAATTCTGTAATGCGATTGCCATCAACTTCAACTGCATTCGATTCAATAAGTCGCTTTGCTTCAGATGATCCTGACGTTGCTCCAACTAATTTCATCAGATCAACAATCCACAAAGGGTTTATGGTTTCTGCTGGCAAGATAACTTCTTGCGCCTGAGAAAAATCATTTTTCTGGAACAGTAATTCAAATTGTTCGCGCGCTTTGGCCGCCTCATCTGCTGACCAGTAGCGGGCAACAATTGATTGAGCCATTTCTTTTTTAAGATTCATGGGGTGCAGCGTTTGCCCGGCAACGCCTTTTTTCATTTCGCCAATTTCTTCTGTAGTTTTGCTCAACAGTAGGTGGTAGTAGCGCCACATCAGCTGGTCAGAAATTGACATCAATTTGCCAAATGCTTCGTGTGCAGGTTCCCACAGTCCAACGTAGTTGCCAAGGCTTTTTGACATTTTTTGTACGCCATCAAGGCCCTCGAGGATGGGCATAGTCAAAATCACCTGAGCTTCTTGGCCAAACTGTTCTTGTAAATGGCGTCCCATCAATAGGTTGAATGTTTGATCGGTACCACCAAGCTCAACATCGGCTTCGAGCGCCACTGAATCGTACCCTTGGCAGAGCGGGTACAGTAATTCATGAAAGCTGATTGATACATTTTCATTGAGACGTTTTTTAAAATCTTCGCGTTCGATGATGCTTGCAAGGGTCACTTTGCCACAGAGCTTGATGACATCTGCAAATGATAATTTAGAAAGCCATTCGCCGTTGTAGCGGACGATTGTCTTTTGTGGATCAAGAATTTTGGAAATCTGCTGGTAGTAGGTTTGCGCATTTTTTTCGATGTCAGCGTCCGAAAGTGGTGGACGTGTTTTTGAGCGTCCTGTTGGATCTCCAATGCGCGAGGTGTAGTCACCAATCAAGAAAATAATTTCATGGCCAAGATCTTGAAATTCTCTCATCTTGCCCAATATTACTGCGTGCCCAAGGTGCAAGTCAGGTGCTGTTGGGTCCATGCCCAGTTTGATTTTGAGCGGCTTGCCGCGGGATAATTTTTTAAGAAAAGCGTCTTCGGGGAGCAGTGTTACCGATCCGTTTTTTAAAAGAGCGAGTGATTGTTCGATCGTCTTGTCCATGATTATGGTTCCTGTTTTATTAAAAAATTAAATGTCGTAAAAAATGATCACATACGGAAATTATGTGCATGAGCAGCATCTGTGTTTGCGGGATCATAAACAACCCGATCAAGAGAAAGATTGAATAGCGATAGAGCCACAACACTGCACCTGGAAATTTCTCAGCAAGAAAAGCAACAACAATGTGGCTGCCATCAAGTGGTGGAATGGGGAGTAGGTTGAAAACGCCGAGCATGATATTAACGTAGGCAAGTGCTTCAAAAATTTGATTAAACGTTATGGCCACAGCTGCATTCATCATGTCGACAGGCATATATTTTATACAGACCATGGCAAAGATGGCGAGCAAAAAATTGGACAAAGGCCCTGCCAGAGCGGTCAGAATGGAGTATAGTTTGGGATGTTTGAAATTGCGGTGATCAAAGGGTACTGGTTTTGCCCAGCCTATTCTGAAAACAAGCAGGAAAAAAAGACCCATTGGGTCGACGTGCGATAGCGGGTTGAGGGTTAACCGTCCCATCTTTTTTGCAGTGTTATCGCCCAAAAGGGTTCCAACAAGCGCGTGCGAGAACTCATGAAAAGACACGGCAGCAATAAATGCTGGTAGCATGATTGCTGCTTGCGCTAGAAAATTTATGAAAGCCGAAAAAGCCATGAATGGACCTTTATTAAAAAACTAGAGTAGAGAGATTTTTTTTAATAACAGCTGCAACGAGCGAAATGCTACCAAAGAAAAAATCATTGATACCTGGTAGAAAGAAAATTCCCAGCAAAATGAAGAGCGCATATTCTTCAAGCCAGTTAACGATAAATTGTTGAGATTGTGGGAGCACGTAGCGGAGTAATTTTCCTCCATCAAATGGCGGGAGAGGAATAAGATTAAGAACCCCAAAAAATACGGAAAGATCAATAATAGTTCTTAAAATTTCAAGAAGTGAAACAAGTACATACAGAGGTATTTGAGTTATTAAAAGTATTTTGATAGCAATAACCGAAATGAACGCAAGAAGGACATTGCCAAACAATCCTGATAGCGCTGTCATAATGCCGCCAAGGCGGTAATTCTTAAAATTACTTTCTTCAATTGGGACTGGATGTGTCCATCGTACACCAAGAATGATGAGTAAGATAAGAAGCATTGAGCCAGGAATTGTCTCTCTGAGTAGGCTCCCAAAAAAGAAGAAGATAGCCATCATTGCCGTTAGTCCAAAAAGCTCAACGTGAGCAAGTGGATTGAGTGTAAGAAAGCCTTCTTCTTTTGCAGTGCTGTCGCCCATTAAATTGGCAACGCATGCTTGCATAAATCCTCTAAAGGTGAAAACTAATAAAAATACGGGGAAAAGTACCGCGATCTCTTTGAGCAACTGCAACACATGATTGGATATGATCATTTTTGTTCCTTTGTCGACATCTCATATTTTTTGATTACAATTTTTATAGCAAACATACAAGAGAGAGAAGTTCTGTATTTTAAAAAAAGGAGAGCGTATGAGAGCGCACGATGCTTCACCATTGAGGCAGAAAAATCAATTGGCACATCCGTGGTGGTATACCCTAATTCCTCCGAGCCTTCTTGTCGTTTTGACCAGTCTTTTCTATTATCCGTCCCTTGGTTATCCGTTTCAGTTTGACGATATTGCAAACATTTCCAAGAAATTTGCCATAAGGTTTGATAACCCATTTTCTCGTTGGCGCGGTAGTTCGCGTTGGGTAGGAGAATACCTTAATACTCTCAATTACCAAATTGGTCGCTTTGATCCGTTTTATTACAGGCTTTTCAATCTTGTCATTCACCTCTTGGCAGGCTTGATATTATTCTATCTCATTCTGGATTTGTGTAAATTTTTAAAAACAAAGCCCTTTTTCTACGATAATCGTCTTGCAATTGCTTTTAGCACGGCCGCATTGTTTTTACTGCATCCTGTTCAAACCCAAACTGTTTCGTATGTTATTCAGGCCCGACTTGAAGGACTTGCAAGTTTATTTATTCTTGCCACCTTGTGGTCGTATGTCCGCATTTTTATGGTTCAGTCTCTGCCTGCAAAGGTATTATTGGGAGCTCTTTTTGGGTTCTTGACATTTTTATCGTGCGGAACAAAAGAGCTTGTTGTTGTTCTTCCGTTCCTACTCTTGCTTGTTGATTGGTTTTTTATTTCCCAAGAAACCTGGAGCAAGTTTAAGGTGAGGTTCTTTGTGTATCTTACTTTTGCGGCTGTTTTTACAATGCTGGTGGCAAGTTACATGGGCAAAAACTTTTTTGCCGATGCGCTCCGGCTCAAGCTTGTGACCGGTAATAATCGTGGCAATATTTTGACGGATCATGCTTTTGATATTATCACACCGTTCTCGTATTTGATCTCGCAATTTAGAGTTGTGTGGCACTATTTAACGATGTTTGTTTGGCCTGTTGGCATTAGTGTTGAGTATGACTGGAAGCTGGCACAGTCATTTTGGTCATTTAGTGTTCTTGTTCCATTGATGTTATTACTTACAGTTCTTGGCTTTGCTGTAAGGGCAATGAGTTCAAAGAAAAATAGCTTATTTGCTTTTGGCCTGTTTTGGTTTTTCATTAGTGTTGCTCCTCGCGCAAGCATCATTCCATCTCCAGAGCTGGTGTGCGATTATAAAACCTATCTTGCATCAATTGGCGTCATGTTCATCTTGGCGGTAGTTCTTGTCATGTTTGTGCAAAAAGTAATGAAGCACATCAAAGATTTACCGGTTCTTTTTGCAGGACAATGGGGTCAGGTTGCAGCGCTTGCTGTTTTAGTTGTGCCGCTAGGTTTTGCTTCGTACGAGCGCAACAAGATATGGGAATCGTCAATTGCTTTTTGGGAAGATAATATCAAAAAGGCGCCAAAAAAAGCCCGTGTCTGGAACAACGCTGGCGTGGCATATTCAGAAGCAGGCAGGATTGATGAAGCGCTTGTAGCGTACAAAAAAGCGATAGATCTTGATAAGGTATATTCTGATCCGCTTAGCAACATTGCTGTTGCATATTCGATGAAGGGTGATATTGATAAGGCTATAGAGTCGTTGAAATCAGCGCTCGTGATTTGTCCAAACTACCCCGAGGCTTACAACAATATTGGTTCATTGCTGATTCAAAAAAAGCAGTATGATGAAGCTGAACGAGCTCTTGATATTGCAATTAGACTTCGTCCATACTACGGCAAGGCTTTTTATAACCTTGCTCGCCTGGCAGAAGAGAAAAAAGATGATGCAAAGGCGTGGGAATATTTGGCAAAAGCAACAGAGGGTGATCTTGACACTCCTGAAGTATTTTTCAAATTTGGGCAGATGAGTATGAAAACTCAAAAATTTGCCGAAGCTGTTCAAGCGTTTGAAAAAGTTGTTGCACACGGCATCTCAGACTCTCAAGTGTGGTTTAACTTGGCTAATGCTTATTTTATGACTAACGAGATTGATAAAGCTGAAACAATTTATCAACGATTAGTGCGCGATAATCCGCTTGATGGTCGTTTTGTTTACAATTTAGGTGAGGCGTATTATACAAAAAAAGAGTTTGCTCAGGCTCTTGATCTGTTCAAACGTGCAACGCAGCTGCCCAACCCACTGGCTCAATCTTTTTTCCGTGTTGCAAGTTGTTATGAGCAGCTCAAGGAATACGATGAAGCTCTGGATTACTTGAATAGTGTTTTAGAGTACAACGCTCCTGAAGAATTTAAAAAAGTGGTCAAGAGTGAACTTACGCGCATCAGTCTGCAGCAAAAAGTTAATGAGGGGAATGGTAGCATTAAGCTTTCTGATTTAAAGCAAGCGTTTGCTTTGAAAGAAGGAGCTTCGGCCGAAAAAGGAAAAGGAGTTGTTTAATGAATAAGTCTCACGATACAACAGCAGAAAAGGGATATTCATTTTTGTATACGGCACTTGTGCCAATACTTATGAGCATTGTTGCTTTTCTTGTCTATTATCCGTCGCTTGTGTACGGATTTTTGTTTGATGATCTGCCAACCATTACACAGTATGTTCACGTGCGTGTGTTCGATCCACTTGGGCAATTTTTTTCTAATCCTCGTTGGATCTCAAGAGTTCTCAATCAGTTTACCTACAAATATTGGGAAACCAATCCATTTGCGTATCGGATGATTGATTTGATGATGCACCTGCTCATCGGTCTTATGATTTTTTATACCATGCTCTCTTTATTGTCAGGCCTCAAGCAAGATTCGCTTGCTAAGCGTTATGCCTATCTTTTATCGCTGATGACAACAGGATTGTTTTTGCTGCATCCTGTTCAAACACAGACTGTTTCGTATATTACACAAATGCGTCTTGAAGGGCTTGTTGCTCTTTTTAGTTTTGCAGTTATTCTCTCGTTTGTGTATGCGGTAAAAACGTCTCAAAATTGGTTGTATGCGCTTTCATTTATTTTGGCTGCATTTGCAGCTGGAACAAAAGAGATAGTTGTTGTCCTTCCTGTGCTGCTGGTGCTGGTTGATTGGTTTTTGATTGCTCAAGGTGATTGGGAAAATTTTCAAACACGACTTTCTATCCATGTTTCTTATTTCACTATTGTTTTGGGAACCATGTTCTACATGGGTGTCGTAAGGCCGGGAAATATTGTATCGCTTGCGGGTGCACAACTTCATAATAATCGTGGAAACATTTTGACCTCTGATTTGCATGAACCTATTACCATGTTTCCGTTTATGATTTCTCAATTCAAAGTCATTCTGCATTATCTCAAAATTTTTGTCTGGCCAATGAATCTTAGCTTTGATTACAACATGAAGTTGTCCCCATCTATTTTTTCACTTGACGTTCTTGTACCCCTCACGCTTCTTGCTGGTATGTGCTGGTATGCAGTGCGTACATGGCTTCAGGACAAAGCTAATCTTTGGGTTTTTGGGTTCGCATGGTTTATGGTTTCAATACTGCCCCGTGCTAGTATTTTTCCATCAACCGAGCTTGTGTGTGATTACAAAACCTATCTAGGGTCTTTTGGCATGATGTTTATCATTGCCCTTGGTGTTGTATATTTGTTTGATTATGCTTTTAATAAGATAAAGGATATGAGTATGATGGCACAAAAAACAGCGGTGCAAGTATCATTTGTTTTGATGTTGTGTGTTGGCCTTGGGTTGACCGCCAAAGAAAGAAATGAAGTATGGAGCAGCGAGCTTGCTTTTTGGGGCGATGTTGCAGAAAAAACTAATTACGAAAAAGGTCGTGTTTTGAATAACTTTGCAACAGCAAAGTGGGAAGATGGTCAACGAGAGGAAGCTTTAAAGTATTATAACCTTGCAATTAATGTTGACCCTAACTACGCAGAGCCTCACATCAATCTTGGTACAATTTATCAAGCGCAAGATAATAATGAAGAAGCTTTAAAGCATTATGCTCGAGCTCTTGAGATTGGAGAAGCTCATCCTCAATTGTTTAACAATCTTGGCTTTTTGCAGCTTGCTCAAAATAATTATGAAGTAGCAGAGATGGCATTTCGACAGGCGCTTGAAATTAATCCGCTTTACAGCCCAGCTCACATGGGAATGGGTAAAATTTACCAACATCAAGGTAAATTGGTTGAAGCGCTTAGTTCTTTTGAAAACGCTTTGAATGGTGATGTGCAAACAGAAGAATTATTGTATCTTCATGGAACCTTGTGCGCAGAACTTGGTGCTCCAGATCAAGCGCTCAAGAGCTTGCAGCGTTTGCCAAAAGATTATCAAGATGTGTCGTTTCAATTGGCAAGTTGCTACTACAATCTTGGCGATTATAAAAATGCGCGAGCAAACTTTGATGAAGCGTTTAAGAAAGATCCCAATAATGTTGTGTGTGCTTATAACTATGCTCAAGCATTATTAAATCTTGGAGAGTATGACAAAGCTCTTCCATTGTTTGCAGTTGCAGCCAATGATGTGCCATACGCCCATCTTCATATTGCAAAATGCTTATTTGGTCTTGGTGATGCAGAGTCTGCTACCAAGGAGTTAAAAGAGATAATAAAATTGACACAAAATAGTGACCTAAAGAAAGATTGTGCAAGTCTCTTGCAAGAAATTAATCGTGGATAAATAAACAAATTTTGTTTATTATTTTGCACAGGGCATAAGTTAAGGATGGATTAAACGATGAATTTGAGAATTTTAGTATTATTAGCTTTATTTGGTGTTTCTTTTAGCTGTCACGCTGTTTTAGTTAAGATGCCTTCTGCTGAAATTTTAGCAGAGCGCTTGGAAGAAATGCACCTGGAATACTTTGCTCAAAAAACCAATATTGTAGAAGATCTTGCTGGACAAGAAAAAGAAGCCATAGCTGTTGTCGTGGCTTTAAACGTTGCTTTCCTTAGCTACTCAAAGGTCTTGCGAGAAAATCCTCATGCGGGAATGCTGGAACTCCAAGTAAATCTGTTGAAATTAGATATCCTTAATACTCTGTTACAAGATTTTCCTGACGCCATTGCGGAATTGAAATCATTTGGACTTTACAAATGAGTTGTGCATAAATAAACAAAATTTGTGTATCATTTTACGCAAAAAAGATAAACTTACACAGGACCGCGATGATGCGGTCCTGTACTTTTTTAACGTGACGCAAAGGTGACAAATGATGATGCTTAATGAATCAATGAAGTGGCCTGAAAAATTGCTTGAAGGATATGATCTAGGACAAGATTTTTATCGGCTGCATGCGCTTAATTTTCCACGAAAAATAAAACGAATTGTTTTTGTAGGAATGGGCGGGTCTGGAATCGCTGGCAAAATTTTTCAAACTTTTTTTGATAAAAAAAGTAAAATATCGGTGGTTATTGTTGATTCATGCGAGCTGCCAAATAATATTGATGCCGAGTCTTTGGTGATTGTGATGTCTTATTCGGGCAACACCTGGGAAGCTCTTGATGTACTACAAGAATCGCTTAATCGGTTTTTACCAACCATCGTCATTGCTCATGGTGGCAGAGCTGTCGAAATTGCTCAGGCAAGAAACATCCCTTTTCTTTTGATGCCAGTATCATCAGCGCCGCGTGCGGCCTTGGGTCATTATTTGGGCATTTTATGCGCTATTTTTCAATCCTTGGGCCTTCTTGATGGGAAGTTTTTATTGGACCATTGGATTGGTCATGCCAAACGCTATTTGCCACAGCTTTCTGAGCAGCGGTTTTATGATGAGTTTGTTGCTCTTGCTCTAGATCTTGACATCTTTCACTTGTGGGGTATTCGCGGATATACCGATGCAGTAGCTTTTAGGGCTCAAACCCAGTTTAACGAAAATAGCAAGGTTGCTGCTGTCAGTACTATTTTCCCCGAAGTGTGCCATAATTTGATTGTTGGAATGAGTAAGTTTAATAAAAAGCCTCTTGTAGTCGTTTTTTCGACCGATTTTTTGCCGCTACATCTAATGACCGGTCTTGAGGTAACGCTTGAGATTTTGCGGGAAAAGGGGGTTGTTCTTTACAAAACGCCTATTTTGGGGGATACTCTTGAAGGGCAGATATTTAATATCGTGCTTTGGTCTGATTTTGCTTCCAACTTTCTGGCGTTAGCGCGTGGGGTTGATGCACTTCCGGTTCATATAATTGATCAGTTAAAAGTAAAACAAAAACACAAGGGAATCTCGTAGAGGTTTTTGACATATGAAAAAAGAAATTCACCCAGAAGTAATAGAAATTACAGCCCGTTGCGTTTGTGGAACCACATTCCCATCGATCTCTACCCAATCAAAAATTGATGTAGATATTTGTTCAATGTGTCACCCATTTTTCACCGGTCAGCAAAAGTTTGTTGATACAGCTGGTCGTATTGAAAAATTCCAAAAGCGTTTTGCAAAAAACAGCAAGTAACATTTTTACAGATCAAAGTAGAGAGTATGCTTGATTGGTCCTTTGTACAAAAGGAATTCGAATTGCTAAACGAGAAGCTTTCTGGCTCTGCGCTCGACCAGCGCGAGCGAGCTACGCTTCAACGGCAAGCATCGATGTATAAAAATGTCCTTGATCTTCATCATCAAATTGAAGAGATTCAACGTTCCATTGATGAAAATAAAAGTCAGATGGATCTTGAAGATGGTGAATTGCGTAAACTTTATGAAGATGAAGTTACCGCTGGTCAGGCAAAACTTGTACAACTCAATCAAGAACTTGAAGAGATGCTGTATCCAGCCGATGAACGAGATGAGCGCTCGGTATTTATAGAAATACGAGCGGGAACAGGCGGTCAGGAGGCGGCTCTTTTTGCTGCAGATTTGTATAAAATGTATCATAATGCTGCTCTTGCAAAGAACTGGACAGTTTCTATGGTTGAGAGCAGTACCACCGATCTTGGTGGGTACAAAGAACTTGTGATGCACATCAAGGGCAAAAAAGTTTTCAAATATTTTAAATTTGAAGCTGGCGTCCACCGTGTGCAGCGTGTTCCAAAAACCGAAAGCCAAGGTAGAATTCACACATCAACGGTGACGGTTGCAGTAATGCCCGAAGCTGATGATGTTGATGTTCAAATTAACCCGGCAGATTTACGTATTGATACTTACCGCTCAAGTGGTGCTGGTGGTCAGCACGTCAACACTACCGATTCTGCAATTCGAATTACTCATATTCCAACCGGCGTTGTTGTAACCTGTCAAGATGAGCGCTCGCAAACTAAAAATAAAGCTAAGGCTATGAAAGTTTTGCAGGCGCGTATTTTTGAGGCAGAAGTTGCAAAACGAGAAGCCGAAGAGAGCGCAAATCGTAAGCAACAAGTTGGAGCTGGTGATCGTGCAGAAAAAATTCGTACCTATAATTTTCCACAAAATCGTGTTACCGACCATCGTACAGAGACCACGCTCAAAAAGCTGGACCTTGTGATGGAGGGTGATATTGATGATCTTATCAATCCTCTTCTCGAATGGGATATCTCCCAAAGACGTGCAAAAGGCACACTTTTTAAGACAGTGTAATTGTTTATGCCGTTTTAGATTTCACTAGAAAAATCTGACTCTTGCTCTGTGTGCAATTCTTGTTTTGCATAACAAGTAAGCCAATTGAAGTTAACTTGTATGACGATTGTTGTATCTGTTGTTTGAATAAAGATATTACATTCCTGCTGTAGTGGTTGTTTTTGATCATCATGAAGAAAAGTATTGTCTGGTCGCAGCATGTAGGTTCGCAGCGATTGTTCAAGAGTTTTTACAAGGTTAGAGATATTTTCTTTGGTATTAAAATCCCTATGAATAATGCTTATCATGGATGAGTTGTGGTTTTTTAAAAGCTCTATTTCGTACCGTTGAAGCAGGGACAGATACTGAGGCTCAGTATCATCGTGTACTAAAAATTTTATAAAGCAGTCTACGCACATGCATGACGGGTCGGCTGTTTTAATATATCGAGCGCATTGTTTTTTGAATATTTTTTTTGCGACTTTTTTAATATCAAGATGCTGATGTTTTTCTGAAAAAATATTTAATTGTCCTGAGCCAAGTTTTTGGTACACCTGAGCATTGCTATAACAATCTTGAATGAGGGTTATGAGTCGCTCATTAGTAATCATGTATTTTGCATTAAGATTTCCATGGAGGGGTGTGGCTGCAATCAGCATCAAAAATAAAATACCTACTTTGTGCATACAATTTTCCCCTTTTTTTCAATCATAAAAGTAGCGATAGCTCAGTTACTGTAACTGAGCTATCGGCATCTCTGCAATAGTTTGCTGATCTAATAAAGGCTCTGTTGAGTTTTTAAAGGAGAAATTAAGAAAAATAGTTGTATTGATATTGTAAAATTATACACAATAGCAGGATGTCATCCCTGACTTGATCAGGGATCCATCTCCAGATCAGTTAGTTAGCATGGATACCGGCTCAAAGGCCGGTATGACATCGGTAGGTAATATTTTTGTTGCTACTAGCAAGATTTTCAAAAGAGATCTAGTAAGTTGTTCGATTAGATAAAATCCCATCAAACTTAATAAATTGGTTAAAAACTCACTAGTTGAAAATAGTGATTGTTATGAGGAATTTTACAGCAAGTCAAGGAATCCTTGGCCATTGTAGGCGTTTGCTTTTTTTATTCCAAAATCCACCAGAGTACTCCAGTTGTAGTTAACTTTAATAATTATTAAGTTATCGTTAGTGGTTTCAATAAAGATATTGAGTTGTTTAACGGGGCGACTGTAATTATTGTTATTATTATTGATCATTGGCGAGTTGAGCGCAGAGAGCAGCATGTAAGCGTTATAGATTAATCCAAGTCGTGTCGATAGTGTCTTGATGTTTTGCTCGTTATTGCTTATCAGCTCGATTCTTTCGGCAGGAGTTGATGCAGCATTTGCTTCGAAGCTGGCTTCATATTCTTGTAGGAGTTGATTATATCCATCAATGCTTTCAGATTGAGTTAGGAAATTAATAAATCCTTCAAGACTTGGTGTATCCGTATGAGAGTAGTAGTCATTTTCGGCCTTACTAAAAATTCCTTCACCAACAATCTTATGAGGAATGACGTTTCCTGCTTTGTCTGTTATTGTCATCATGCCACTGGGTGACTGCACTATTACGCGATTATTACTTTTCCAGTCTGAGATTAATTGACTCAGGCGATTAGCGCTAATAAGATATTTTTCTGCAGAAGCTGAAGAAGTTATTGTTAGGAAAAAAAGTAAAAATAATTTTTTCATCATAAAGATTCCTTGTGTAAAAAATAAGAAATAAATAATTCTTTTTGGGGATGCAAAGGCTAGGTGATTTTTCTGATGATTGCAAGCTTTTTTTTGAGCAGATAAATCGTGTTTATCGCGTAGAGCAAGATCTATATTTTCTGATATACTGACCACTTTAAAAATGGGTGAACGATTAGCCTATGTTTTTTAGTGGTTATTTTTTTTCAGAAAGGGATGGATTCAATGCTCAGTATTATCGGATATTTTGTAGAACACAGTAGATATATAAATCTTTTAGGGATTGCTCTTATTCTTTTAACTGCAGCTCTTTTTTCTCGTCACAAGAAACGCATTAGCCTACGACTTATTGCAACTGCATTAACTGTTCAATGCGGTCTTGCATTTTTTATTTTGAAAACTGCGATTGGTAAA
Organism: uncultured Pseudomonadota bacterium; assembly: GCA_964493325.1. Taxonomy (GTDB): domain Bacteria; phylum Babelota; class Babeliae; order Babelales; family RVW-14; genus CAZBMD01. Next base: position 254,783 of record CAZBMD010000001.1, read on the forward strand.
ACTATTTTCTTTTCTATCTCCAAGGGAATTGAATCTGTCTACAAGTTTGCAGATCAAGGCTGCATGTTTGTGTTTGGTAATTTAGCCGATGCCAATGGTCCATGGGGCTTTGTTTTTGCATTCAAGGTGTTGCCAATTATTATATTCTTTGGTGCGCTTATGGCTCTTTTGTACCACCTTGGTATTGTACAAATAATTGTCAAAGCCATTGCGTATGTGATGAGACCATTATTTGGAACCTCAGGAGCCGAAACATTGTCTGTTGCTGCAAACAGTGCGCTTGGTCAGACCGAAGCTCCGCTGCTCATCAAAAACTATCTCGCGCGTATGACTGATTCTGAAATTTTAACGGTTATGGTGAGCGGCATGGCACACCTGTCAGGATCGCTCCTTGCTGTGTACGGTCTGATGGGCGTACCTATTTTGCACTTGCTTTCTGCAAGTATTATTGCCATTCCAGGCGCAATTTTAATTTCAAAGATTTTAATTCCCGAGACCGGAGTTCCTGAAACGCTTGGAGGTAGTTCGGTGCAAATGCCCAAAGAATCAAATAATATTTTGGGTGCAATTTCATTAGGAACATCCGATGGTTTGAATTTAGCAATTAACGTTGCAGCAATGCTTATTGCTTTTATTAGTTTGATGGCGCTGGTAAATTCAGTACTTGTGTCGATTACTGGCTTTTCATTGGATCTGATTTTTGCAAAATTATTTTATGTTGTTGCTTATTTTATTGGCATACCTACTTCAGAATGCTCAGCAGCAGGAGCGCTTCTTGGTCAAAAATTAGTTATCAACGAGTTTGTTGCCTACTCAAGCATGCTCAAGCAGGCGCTTTCTGATCGCTCAATTGCAATTATAACTTACGCACTTGCAGGCTTTTCTAACTTTTCGTGCATTGGTATTCAGATTGGCGGTATTGGAGCTATCTGTCCTTCAAAGCGAGAATTATTGACCCGTCTTGGAGTAACAGCTCTTCTTGGAGGAACTCTGACCAACTTGCTAACAGCTGCTATTGCGGGTTTATTTATTTAAAAACTGTAGAAATACTGAGTTCAGGGGCTGCAATAAAAAAGTAAGAAAAAATATGGTACGCTATCTTCATAGAGGGTGTACCATATTTTTTTTGAGTGATTTAGTTGTTGAATCGATTGCTTTTGATTCCTGAGACAGTCTGATTTTTATGCTAAAAATTCGCTTATAAGACGTCATCCCTGACTTGATCAGGGATCCAGTTAATGAAATATCAAGCATGGATCCCGGCTCAAAGGCCGGGATGACGTCCTACAATCGAATCTATAAGTACAAGAGTTATATTTTCCAGTTTCATGAAGAGATCTAATATTATTGTGTGAACAGATTATGAAAATTGCAGTTCTTGTTTCTGGCGGTGTTGATAGCTCTGTTGCTTTGCGTCTACTCAAAGACCAAGGGCATGATCTTGTCGCTTTTTATTTAAAAATTTGGCTCGAAGATGAGCTTGCTTACCTGGGCGATTGTCCATGGGAAGAGGATTTAGCTTTTGTTGAAGCAGTTTGCAAGCAGGCAGATGTTCCCCTTCGTGTAGTGCCGTTGCAAAAGGAGTATCAGGAGCATGTGGTTCGCTATACGATTGCAGAAGTAAAAGAAGGTCGGACGCCAAGCCCTGACTTGCTGTGTAATCAGCGGATTAAGTTTGGCTGCTTTTTTGATGCTATCGATGATAGCTTTGATTTTGTTGCCACGGGGCACTATGCGCAGGTTGACCGTAAGGGCGATATGGTAAAACTATTGATGGCAAAAGATCCGGTTAAAGATCAGACCTATTTTTTATCTCAACTTAGCCAGCAACAACTTAAGCGGGCTCTTTTTCCAATTGGTCATTTGCTCAAATCAGAAGTTCGTGACCTTGCTCAGCAGTACAATTTGCCGAACAAAGAGCGTAAAGATAGCCAGGGTATTTGTTTTTTGGGCAAGATTGATTTTAGTGATTTTATTAAGCATCATTTGGGCGTTAACCCGGGGCCTCTGATTGAATTTGAGACAGGCCTAAAAGTTGGCGATCATGAGGGCTTTTGGTTTTATACCATTGGTCAGCGCAAGGGAATCGGTCTTTCGGGCGGGCCATGGTACGTGGTAGCAAAAGATCCTGCGCAAAATAGGGTGTTTATTTCAAAAAATTATCATTCTGATGAAAAAATTCGTAACCATTTAACCGTTAGTCACTGCAACTGGATTACTGGCGCAGCGCCGACTAAGACGTCGTTACAGACAAAATTAAGGCATGGCCCTCAGGTCTATAACTGTTCTTTGCTGCCTGTAGATGATGGTCGGTTCAATGTGACCCTTGATTCATCAGATCAGGGTATTGCACCTGGTCAATTTGCCGTTTTTTATGACAATAATGAGTGCCTTGGTTGTGGGGTAATTGAACCATGAAGCGTGATTTTTTTCTGCCGATAGGGCTGTTTTTCTTTGATACAGTTATTATGCTGACACTTTATCGCTCTCTTTTTAGTACGCTTCTTTTTCTTTTTATTACACAACAATTTGCAGGCGAAGAGGAGCGATGGAGTTTTACTAAGTTTTATGTGCCAATATTCCTCCTTCTTATCCAAGATTTTTTAAATCATGGGCGATTTGGCCTTGTTCTTGTTTATCTTGTGCCGGTTGTTCTGCTGGCGCCGCTTATTAAAAATCTTTTTTTATTAGCTCGTTTTATCTTTCCGTCATTGCTAACAGCTGGCTGTCTAGCAATTGAGAGTCTAATGGGGATAATTTTATTTTCATATAGTGGTTTATTTTACGAGACAGTTATAAGAATATTGTGTACCATTGTGGTAGGAAACTTTGTTTTTTGGGGGATCCGGGGCAATCGCTCCTGAGGAAATTCAGGGGAGGAAAGTCTGGACTCACAACAGAAAGGGCGCCTTACAAGGCTGAGTATGCAAGTACCGAGCACAAGTAAGGGAGGCGTAAGCCTACGGAAAGTGCCACAGAAAATATACCGCCATGCTTTCGGGCCTGGTAAGGGTGAAAACGTGCGGTAAGAGCGCACGCATCGGCGTAGCAATATGACGGTGGGAAAACCCCGCTCTGAGCAAGACAAAATAAGCAGGCTATGTGCTGTTCTGTTCCCAATGACCTGCGGGTATGTCGCTTAGAAAGATGGTTGCCACCAAATAGGACTTTGATTCAAGGGCCTATTTGTGTACAGAATCCAGCTTACAAGGAACCCCCAAAAACATCTAATTGAGTTAATACGAGCCTATGAAACGTTCATCACTTCATATTTCTTATTTTGTCTGGATTTTGCCATTCCTCTGTTTTGTTGGCGGCTACGCAGTTTTGTATTCCGTACTCCAACGGGCAGAGTTTGCAGCGCCAAATGTTGTTGGAAAATCTCTTCATGAAGCAACAAAAATCCTATCAGCTCATCGATTGAACGTGCGACTTCGCTCTGAGCATGAAGACGCTGTTCTTGCTCCTGGAACAGTTATGGAGCAAATTCCACGTCCTTTTCAAAACGTGAGACCCAATCAAAATATTTTTGTAACTCTTTCAGAGCAACCTCATGGTGCAAAGGTTCCCTTGTTGTGTGGTATGAGCCGAGAACAGATTGAGCTTTTGGCAAAAAAAAGCGCCTGCGAATTCAGAATTTTGGCTATCCCATCGCATTATCCAGACGGGTTTTGCTTTGCTCAGTTCCCGCAGGAAGGGGAAGAGCAGAGTTCCTTACCAGTAATAGCCTATGTTTCGGCAGGGCGAGAGTCGAGTTTTATAGTGCCAAACTTGCGAGGTGTTGCGGTTGCAGTAATTCAAAAGAAAATTGCTTCCTATGATGTTGATCTTGATATTTTTCATAACAATGACGTTGACGACGATCATCAGTGCAATGAATGCATTGTCATGGCCCAAAGTCCTATGCCTGGATCAATTGTTGATATGGCCAAGCGGCTTATGCTACAAGTTCAGGTGCATGATAGGGCTGGTTGCTATCCGCGATAACGCTTAGGCGGTTGATGAATTTTCAGAAGCGCGGTAAAGTAAAGGGCACTTTAAGTCCGTACAGTTTTTTATGTAGACAGATTTTTATTGATTTTAAGGAGTTTTCATAATGAGTTCTCATCATGGTCACACAGATCCCCACAGTTCACACGTCCACGGCGAAGGTTTGCTTGAGCATCATCATACCGTTTGGGCAGAAATTTTATGTCATCTGCCGTACGCAATTTTTTCGGTAGCAATTTCAATGGTCTGCTTAACTTTTATGACGCACGTCGATCCAGGACGATTATTTCATAACTTTCATTTTCTTCATCTTCTGTTTGCGTCAACAGGAACCGTCTTGATTTTTAGAAAATATTCAAAAAATATTCTCTTGGGTTTATTGGTTGGGTTCTTGGTTCCTGCTCTTTTTTGTACTTTTTCTGATGCAGTGTTGCCTTATCTTGGAGGTCAGTGTGTTGGTCTTGATATGCATTTTCACTGGTGCTTCTTAAGTCACCTTGATACGGTATTACCCTTCTTGATTGGTGGAATGATTAACGGTTGGGTGATGAGTGGTCATCCTAGCAGTAGGCAACTTTTCTACTCATTGGGGTTTCATTTTGTTCATATTTTCATCAGTTCAATGGCTTCAATTTTATATTTGGTTAGCTTTGGATTTCATGACTGGTGGAATCAGATGGGCTTTGTTTTTATATTTTTAATTCTTGCGGTACTGATTCCGTGTACGTTATCGGATATTGTAGTCCCTATCTTGTTTGCTAAAATTCGTCCCAAAAAAAGGTAAGTCCCCTGTTTTTATTGATGACGAGGAATGTTTGTGAGAACAATTAGAGTTGAAAACGTTTCAAAATCAATTGATGGTGAAACTATTCTGGATAAAGTAAATCTTGAGATTCCTGCTGGCCAGTTTTTTGCATTACTAGGTCCTAGTGGATGCGGTAAGACAACTCTATTGAGGCTTTTGGCGGGGCTCGAATCGGTTGATTCGGGCAAGATTTTTCTTGGTGATGAGGATATTACCAATCTTCCAATCTATGAAAGACGTATCAATACTGTTTTTCAGCAGTATGCGCTATTTCCACATCTTTCTGTTTTTGAAAATGTTGCCTACAGTCTGCGCATCAAAAAGTTTAAAGAAGATGATATAAAATCACGTGTCCTTGAATGTTTAAAAACAGTACGCCTGAATGGGTTTGAATCAAAATTCCCACGCAATCTCTCGGGGGGGCAACAACAACGCGTTGCCCTTGCGCGAGCAATTATTAATGAGCCGGATGTGCTTTTGCTTGATGAGCCGCTTGCAGCGCTTGATTTAAAACTCAAAGAAGAAATGCTTCTTGAGCTTATCAATCTTCAAGACAAGCTCAAAACTACTTTTATTTATGTGACGCATGATCAGTTTGAAGCCTTGACCGTTTCAGATCAGATGGCAATCATGAATAAGCGTGGAACCATTGGTCAAATTGGCACGCCAAAGCAAATTTATGAATTTCCAGCGTCTCGATTTGTTGCAAATTTTGTTGGTAATACCAACATCATTGAAGGTGTTTTGCGTATTGCTGATAAGGTTCAAACGGTTGAAATAGAAGGACTTGGTCATTTTAGTGTCTACGTGCCTACCGAAAAATATTGGATGATTCCTGGATGTCGTTTGTTTGTTAGTATTCGTCCCGAAAAGATTGAGATTAGCAAGCATGAGCGGGAAGGGTTTTCAAACTACTTGGCTGGAAAGGTTGTGGACATAATCTATTACGGTCGTACAACTCAGTACCACGTTAAGCTAAAAAATGGACAAATTCTGATGGTTTTTGAACAAAATGAAGAGCATTTTCCAACAGAAACTATCGATTATGATGATACGGTTCATCTATACTTTCAAAAAGAAAACGTGGTTTTGTTGGAGCATTAATGAAAATTTTGCGCAAAATTTTGAGCAACGAGCTTCCATTTCTGTTTTCCTGTCCGGCGCTTTTGTGGCAAACGCTTTTCTTGTATTTGCCGCTTATTATGCTTTTGTGTTACAGTTTTCTTCAATATGATGTAGCAAGCGCATCGTATGTTTTGACATTGCATCACTATAAGACCATCTTTAATTCTTTGTATTTTAAAGTCATCGTACATTCATTTTTTACGGCGGTGGTAACGGCTCTTATCTGCTTGCTCATTGCCTATCCTGTTGCATATTTTCTTGCAATGAAAGTTCGAAAAAGATACAGAACTCTTTTTCTTTTTTTAGTTATTTTACCATCATGGACAAGCCTGATTGTGCAAATTTATGCATGGTTTTTTTTACTCGAAAGAAATGGGATTTTCTGTCGTCTTTTGTATTCGTTGGGCATTTTACCGCGATCGGTTCATCTTTTAAATAATTATTTTTCTATTTTAGTTGGACTTGTTTCTTGTTTTTTGCCCTTTATGATTATGCCGATCTACGCAGTTCTTGAGCGCATTAATATTAATATTATCGAAGCTTCGGCAGACCTTGGAGCAAATAGATTTGAAACATTTCGTCGCATCATATTGCCGTTGTCAACACCTGGTGTGTATGCCGGATTTCTTCTTGTTTTTATTCCTGCATTTGGAGAGTTTGCAATCCCCATTTTATTAGGGGGATCGAAGCAAGTTTTTTGGGGAAATTTGATTGTAGATAAATTTTTAAGATCGCAAGACTGGGCTTCTGGTGCAGCTCTTGCCAATATTGGTATTATGTTCCCCGTGATTATTTTACTCTTTGTGTACTTGACGTCCCGAGTTCTTGCTATTCTCAAGAGTAATAAGCAGCGACATGAGGTCAAGGAGCCGTGGTAAGATTCAAGAAATTTCTGGAAGAAAGAATATAAATTATGGTGGAGCAACGAAGTCGTTTTTTTAAGTTTTTGCTTCCGGTTGTTGTTGGATGTTCGTATTTGTTTTTATACCTCCCAATAATTGTTTTAGTTTTATTTTCATTTAATAACGCTTCTGTAGCTATTAAATGGGAAGGGTTTACTCTTCGTTGGTACAGAGAGCTGCTTCACTCTCCTGAAATTTTAAATGCATTTCGGGTTTCTTTGATTGTTGCAGCAGCATCAACAATCTTGAGTTTGTCGATTGGCACCTGCTTTGTTTTTGCAAGTAAGTGGTGGAAGCGCTTCTGGCTTTTTAATATTTTTTATACCAATGTCTTGTTGCCCGACCTTATTTTGGCTATCGGGATATTGAGTATATTCACCTTTTTACAGATTCCCTTGGGCTACAGTAGCTTGATTGTTGGGCATACGCTCATTGGTCTTGGTTTTGTTATCCCAATAGTTCGTGCGCGATTTGTTGAGCTTGACCCAATTTTGACAGAAGCTTCTTTGGATTTGGGAGCAACACATATCCAGACTTTTTATAAAATTATTTTACCACTGCTGATGCCGTCACTGGTCGCAGCAGGGCTTTTAGTATTCACCTTATCTCTCGATGATTTTTTAATTTCGTTTTTCTGTTCAGGGCCTACGGTCGAAACCTTGTCAGTGTATGTTTACTCCATGGTTCGTACTGGTATTGATCCAACAATTAATGCGATTTCGGCATGCTTTCTTGCAATCAGCAGCCTGTTGGTTCTTTTGCTCTGTTACTTTAAAATTATTGATCAGGTGATTCCTTATGAATGAAAAGCAAAAAACACTGCCTCTATGGTCCTTGCGCCTTGCCACGCAAGCTCTTATTGTTATTATCTACCTTTCTATTCTTGCGGTGTTTCTCTATAGTCCTCACATTCTCAAGATGTTGTACTCGTCTGATAACACGCTCAATATTTATGCTTTTACAGAAATGATATCGCCTGAAGCAATTGCTGAGTTTGAAAAAGAGCATGGAGTGAGCATCTCTATTAAATATTTTGAGACCAACGAAGATTTGTACACTAAGTTTAAGATTAGTGGCGGAGAGGGATATGATATTGTCACCCCATCTGATTACATGGTTGAACTTTTGCGCAAAGATGGGCTTTTAAAGAAACTTGAGCATCAAAAATTACCCTGTATGACACACCTTGATCATCGGTTGATGCGCAATTATTATGACGAAAATAATGATTATTCGTTGCCTCTTGCGTGGGTGCCGTACGGAATTGTTTTTAGAAAAGATCTATTCAAAGTTCCTATGAAAGAAATGAGCTTGGATATTATTTTTAAAAATCCGGAGATGTGGTTTCAGGCTGGGATGATCAGCAAAAAATTTAGAATTTGTATGGTTGATGATGCACGCGAAGCTGTTATGTTGTCACTGATTTATCTTTTTGGTGATACCCGTGAACTTGGACCTGATCGCATTGCTCAGATACAAAATCTTCTGATCAAACAAAAGGACTGGGTTGAAAGCTATCTGAGTTCAAGCTTAGAGTATTTTCTTCTTGGTGGCATTGCCCCTGTTGCACTTGCCTCAAGTCTTTTTGTTAGAAATACCATCGAGAATGATGAGCGCTTTGCATTTATGATTCCAAAAGAGGGTAGCATGTTGGTTATTGAAAACCTTGCTGTTCCTGCAGCATGTAAAAAAGAAGCTCTTGTGTATAAATTTATTAATTTTCTTCTTTCGCGTAGAATCTCAGCTTTGAATAGTAATCTTTATGGCTACAACCCAACTAATCGATTGGCGTATGCTGATGTTGAAGAAAAAGTACTTAACAACCCCAACTATTTCCCACCAGATAAAATTTTTAAAAAATTGCATCTGCTTCACAATAAATTTTCTCTCAAAGTAGTTGAGGCTATCTGGCTTGGTGTGAAATTTGGGTAAAAATTAAAAGGATAGGATATCGATTATGGAAAAATTACAGCAACGTTTTGAATCTCTGTTTAATCGGTATGCCGAAAAACGAGAGTATTTTAAGCAACGTATTGAATATTTTTTACAGACAAAACGGCTTGCAGAGCATCAGCGTGCAACTCATTTATTAAATGAGCTTGAAGGAATTTCTAGAGACCTGAGAAGTTGTTTTTTGGTAACTGCTGAAGGAGCCCCTTCTTACAATTCACTCAAAGTAAAAATTGCGTCATTCAAGCAATGTTTTAAAGAAATCACTACGCTTACAACTCCTGTGTGGAAGCAATGGATACGAGCTATCGTAGAAGTTACGGTTATTGTGGTTGTTGTAAAACATTTTCTTTTTAATCTTTATTTTGTTCCAACTGGATCTGCTGAGCCAAAACTGCTTGTGGGCGACAGGGTATGGGGAAATAAGCTTGTATATTTTTTTCATTCTGTGCAGCGAGATGATTTTGTAATTTTTGATAATGCTGAATTTCGCTACGACAATAGCAGCTTTATTCAACGCTTTTGGCAAAAATATGTTGGCGTAGGAGTTCCTCTTCTGGGACTTAAGCCTGGACCTGATAATGTTGTAAAGCGGGTTATTGGATTGCCTGGCGATGTTATTGAAGGGCGTTTAGAAGACGGTAGAACATGTGTTTATGTTAACGGAAAAAAATTGGATGAACCATACGTGAATGCCTTACCTCTTATTGGTATACGGCGTACTATTGGTTTTATTCCTATGAAAAATTTTGGGCCATTTATAATTCCAGGATTTTTACAAAAAAGTGTGACTTCCCCTGTTTTCTATACCTATGATCCAGCAAAATCATTTGACGATCAGCCGTATTACTCTTTTACAGAATCAGAAATAGTTAGAGATAGTGCAGGTAAGCCGATGATGCGTATGCCGTTTGCACCCATTATTAATTATGACAATTATGAAACAAACTATTGTGTTGATGTATTTGGTCCAATAACTGTGCCTCCTGGAAAGTATTGGGTAATGGGTGATAGTCGTCAAAATAGTCGAGACAGTCGCTACTGGGGTCTTCTTGATGAAAAACTGATACATGGCAGAATTAGCTTTATCATTTATTCGATAGATAGCGAAGAAGCTTTATGGCTATTTGAACTTGTAAAACATCCAATTGATTTTTGGACAAAAAAAGTCCGTTGGAGCAGATTTTTTTCAGGCTTTAGCACTTTTAAAGGATCAGCTCCTCAACGATAAAAGCGTTATGACAAATGAGTCATACTTTGTTCCGTTGATTTAAAAACAGTCTCTATTTTACAGGGTAAACAAAAAATGAATTACACTATTGAAAAACTTTTAAGTCGTTTTGAAAAACTGCGGCTCAAGTACCAATCAAAGCGAGATTTTTTTATAGCTCGTCTTGATAAATTCAAGCGAAGTCGTTCTCAAATTTTGTACAAAAAATGTCATGATTTGATGGAACAAGCTGATGATTGCATTAGGTCGCTCAATCAGGATTTGTATGCAGCACCTCAACAACAAAACGAACCTCACATCAAAAAACAACTAAAACTTCTCAAAGATTCATACAAGCAACTTCATGAACTAACAAAGCCTCTATGGCGCCAGTGGTTTGAGGCTATTAGTATTGCGCTTGTTCTTGCCTTGATTTTGCGTAATTTAATATTTGGGTTGTATCACGTTCCAACAGGTTCTGCTGAGCCAAACATTTTGGTCGGAGACAGAATTTGGGGCAACAAGATGGCCTATTACGTAGGCAACGTCAACCGTGGCGATTTGGTAATTTTTGATAATCCTGAATTTGCTTACGACAACTCCAGTAGAATTCATTCTTTGTGGCAAAAGTATATTGGGATCGAAATTCCACTCTTTGGGTTGCATGGAGGCCCAGATAACGTTGTTAAAAGGGTTATCGCTCTTCCTGGTGATGTTGTCGAAGGCCGAGTTGAAGATAATCAGACAGTGGTTTATTTGAATGGCGAGAAGCTTGATGAACCGTACGTTAATAAGCTGCCTTTGTTGCGCGTTAAAAAGACAACAGGATTCTTTCCTCCTGGCGTACCAGTTCCTCACTTCTTACAACAAAGTACAAAACTTGTTAATTATACCTATGATCCTGAGTTGCCGCTTGAAGAGCAGCCGTATTACAAACTTCAACCTCATGAAGTTGTAACCAAAGGAGCTTCTGGCGAAAAGATATTGCTTCAGGCATTTGCTCCAACCTACACCCTAGAATTTGGTCGCCAAGATTTTGTGTATACTGTTGATAATTTTGGACCATTTACAGTTCCTGACAACATGTATTGGGTTATGGGGGATAGTAGGCGTAACAGTCGTGATGCCAGATACTGGAAGTTCTTGGATGAAAAACTTATTCATGGACGAGCTAGTTTTGTTATTTACTCAATTGATAGTGAAGAACCGTTTTGGTTATTTGAACTTATAAAACATCCAATTAATTTTTGGACAAAAAAGGTTCGTTGGAACAGATTTTTTAGAGGACTAGGATCGTTTAATGGCAAAGAAAAATAAGTATTATATTACCACTCCAATTTATTATCCCAATGCCAAGCCGCATGTTGGGACACTGTACTCAACGCTCATTGCAGACGTTTCGGCTCGATTTCATAAGTTGATGGGGCAAGAGGTTTTCTTCTTAACGGGAACAGATGAGCATGGCCAAAAGCTGCAAGAAAAAGCCGAAGAGCTTAAGATGGCGCCCAAAGATTTTATCGATTCAATTATTCCAGACTTTAAAAAGGTGTGGAGTCTTTTTGATATTCAATACGATAAATTTATTCGTACCACAGATCCTGAGCATGAAGCTGCTGTTGCGCAATGGATTATGAAATTACAAGAGCAGGGCGATATTTACAAGTCAGCTTACACGGGGCTTTATTGCGTTCCGTGCGAGATGTTTATAAATGTAAATAGCGAGACGCCAAAAAATGATCAAGGCGTTTATATCTGCCAAACTCACAATCGAGTTTTGAGCGAAATTGAAGAAGAAAGTTATTTTTTCAGGCTATCCGCGTATCAAGATCAGTTGCTTGAATTGTACGAAAAACACCCAGATTTTATTGTGCCCAAAGAGCGCATGGCAGAAGTTGTTTCGTTTGTAAAATCAGGCTTGCGCGATTTAAGTATTTCCCGCAAGACCGTTTCATGGGGCATTCCTTTTCCGGGTGATCCATCGCATACCGTCTACGTATGGGGCGATGCGCTGAACAACTACATCAGTGGCGTTGGATACGGACAAAGTAGTCCAGAAGCGCTCAAGAATTTTGAACATTGGTGGCCTGCAGATGTTCATGTTATGGCAAAAGATATAGTTCGTTTTCATGCCGTTTACTGGCCAGCATTTTTGATGGCTGCAAACTTGCCATTACCAAAAAAACTATTGGTTCATGGCTATATTTTGATGGGCGAAAATAAGATGTCCAAATCGCTTGGCAATGCAATTAGCCCAGAAAATCTTGCTGAGTGGTATGGTGTTGAGCAAGTACGGTATTACTTGATGCGTCACATGGCTATCACTCATGATGGTCAATTTGACGTCAAAGATTTAGAAGATTGTATTTCGGCTGACCTTGCCAATAATTTAAGCAATCTTGTTCACAGAATGCTTTCGCTTGCAGGGAATAACGGGATGAGTAATGTTGCAGCTCCTGCCGCGTGGGAAGCTACAGCAAGCTTGCTTCGTGATAAATGTGAAGAATCATATTTATTATACTGGGACGAGATGTCTCGTGGTTATTTTCACGTTGCACTTGCGCAAGTTCGAACTTTTATATCCGAAGTTAACGCCTATTTTCAGAATAATCAGCCATGGGTTCTTGCAAAGAAAAACCCAGAACTTTTTGCCGAAGTTGTTGCCGCAACTTGCAACAGTTTGTATGCAATTGGCTTGATGCTTATTCCTGTGATGCCAAAAAAAATGGAAGCATTGTTACAGTTGATTGGGCATTCCTATGATCCGTCAAAAAACTATGATGATGTGCTGCGCAGAAATGATTGGAGCAAATCTTTTACGCTAGCTAAAGCAACAGATCCACTTTTTGTTCGTCCTGAATCTCGTCTACCAAAAGATGATGAACCTGCAGAAAAACAGGCAACCAAGCCAAAGCCCGCGCTAAAAACTGAAACAGCGCCTGTGCAAACTGATACCATTAGTATCGATGATTTTGCAAAATGTCAGCTCATCGTTGGTACCATCATGAGCTGCGAGGAAGTTGCTGGTTCTGATAAGCTCTACAAGATGCAGGTTGACTGTGGCATCCATGGTATGCGTCAAATTTTTAGTGGTGTTAAAAAGAATTTTAAGCCCGAAGATTTGGTTGGCAAGCAGGGTGTTGTGGTTGCCAATTTGCCGCCACGCAAAATGCCAGGTGGTTTTTCAGAAGGCATGCTGCTTTATGCAAGTGACACGCAAGGCAATCACCGACTTGCATCAGTCAGTGCTCCTGTTGAGAATGGCACACAGCTTAAATAATTATACTTTTTAGAGATTATCACTATCAGGTGAGAAAGAGGCCCGCCGACTTTATTGATCGGGGGCTCTTTTTTTGGTAGACCTAATAACAATGTATTAGTTTTGTTATTAAATAAAGGGAGTAGTGATGAAGTATGTTAGTTTTGCTCTTATTTTTTTGTTGTTTGGTTCGGGACTCAGAGCTATGCAGGAAGAAGAAGAATCTGATGAGTTTAAGTTCGATCTGAGTTTGGTTGAAGAGCATGAAGAGCTTGCGCCCTATGTCGGTTCTTTAAGTAGAAATTACATAAATCTCGCACCAGACCCAAAACTTAAGCCTCTACGAAGTCACAGTATTACCTTGCTGAGTAAAAAAGAACATCTTTGTGATGAAGAGCAACCAGTAATTAAGTATAAAACTAAAACAAAATTTGCTTCTGGCAAAGCTGACTGGGAAGCCATTTGTTTATATTATGAACAAAAAAAAATCGAATTAAACTATTCAAGTAATCATCCCTACGAGGTGTCTTCTTTTCAAGATAAAGAAAAATATTTAAAAATTATCTGCTATGAAATAGAGTCGCAGCAGATTGTGGCTTCTGTTTTTGTTGATTGCAAGAGATTTCATTTTCGTGGACTTGCTTTTGAGACAGATAAAATTAGTCTGAGTACATTTCTTGATGATTGCAAAAAACTTTTAAAGCGTAAATTCAAAGACAAAAATTTTCAAAAGGTGCTTGTAAGGGTGGGGACGCATGCGTTTAAGTACATCGCTCATCTCAAAAAAATAGAAGGATCTTTGGAGTGCGATAATTATACGGTTGTAGAAGGTGAGTTACTTGATGGTCATGAGTTTGAGACCAAGGCTTATATTGTTTAGTGATTTGCAAAAATAAAGCAATTAAAAGAAGAAGCCTCGACTTTCAAGTCGAGGCTTCTTCTTTTAATTGCTTTATTTTAGATTGTTGATATCAGTTTCTAGTTTTTGAATTTCTGCTTGCTTGCTTTTTATCTTGTTCGCTATTGTGCCCATGGCTGTAGCTCTTCTTCCTTTTTCTGTTTTAATTTGTTGTTGAGTACCTTTTACTGGATTTTTTTTATGATCGGCTTCAAGGTCTATTTTTTCTTTTTTTAAAGTTTCTTCTTGAGTTCTCATCAGCGCTAACTTTTTTTCTAACTCATTAATTTTATCTAGTTTAAGTTGGGCTTCTTTTTTTGCCATAGCGTCTAGGCGTTTTTTTTCCTCTTCCTCTTTTTTCAATCGAGTAATCTCTTGATTGTGTGCTAATTGTTGGGTTTTTTCTTCGCGTTTGTGAAGATTTTCTTGTTGTTCAACGTCTTCGTTTGTTGGTACTTTTTCGACTTCTGGCTTATTTTCTTCTTCAGAACTTTGTTCAGATTCTTTTGTCTTTTGATTCCGATCTTCTTGTTCTTTGAGTTGTTTTTGTATATCGCCTGCTGATTCAGTTTTTTTATCTGCTACTTCTATTGCTTTTTGTTCTTTAAGACAAGCGCTGGTATAAAGAGTTCCATAAATCAGAGCCATAGCTGCCACGCCAACGCCGGCGCCAATGGCAAAGCAGATGATGACATCTTTTGAGATTTTAGATGGGGCTACAAGCTTAATGGTGTCTTCTTGGATAGTAGATTGAGCTATGAGTGTTGCGATTTCTTTAGGCGAATATCCATGTTGTATAAAGTGGTTAACAAGATTTTTTGCCCCATTAAGTTCTTTTTTTGAAAAAACATAGTCGGTGTGGATTGGCTGTGCAGGGCAGTGTGTGGCAGTTCCTGCAAAAAGCAGGATTACTAAAATTTTTTTCAACATCGAAATCCATTCATCTAGAAAAATAGTAAGGTACAGAAAATCACGATGGATTATGATAGAAAAAATGCAAAAAAAAGCAATTAAAACCAGGATTTTTTAGAAAAAGGATATCTATTGAAATAGGGCTGAAACGTGAACTGTTAGGTTTTTGAATTTTTGAATAGATAAAGGGAGACACGCTTTACGCATCTCCCTTTATGTTCATTTCTGATTCAGGATGTTTTGTATCTTCCCAAAAAGGTCTTTAGCTTTTTGCTTTATCACACCTTTTTCTGAAATTTTTGTCAGCGCGCTTATTTCTTCAATGTGTTCTTGAGGAACGTTGTCTAAAGCTGCGGCCGAGACAGCGTCTGGCATTGCTGCCAATAGTTCTTGATTATTATCTTTTTTATGGTGTTTGTGTTTATGTTTGTGCTTGTGTTTTTTCTTTGTAATTTCTTCTTTTGGTATTGAGGATTCAAGATTTTCTTTTATACTTCCATCGATGTTTTCTATTTCTGCTACTGATACTTCTATGATGTCTTGTTTGTCGAACGAAGAATTCTTATCTTCTTTTGTATTTACTTGCAAGTCTGCTATTGGTTGATTTTGCTTTTGTTTTTCATTTTCTAGGCGTGCTGCCTCATCTTTTTTCTGTTGTTCATAATAATTATACGCATAATAACCGCCAGCAAGCAATGCGATGGTTGCAAGGCCAATTCCAGCTCCAATGATATAATATTTTTTAGCTTTTCTTTGAGCATCGTTTGGTGTTGGAGATATAAGAACTGTACCTTGTTGCTCGCCTTGTTCCATAGCACTTTGTATCATGCCAACTATTTCTTCATGGGAGTGACCCTCTGCTATCAATTTCTTTAAAAGATCGGCGGCTTTATTAAGCTCGTGTTCAGAGATTGGATAATCAGCGTTGATGGGTTTGATTGGTGCGTAGACTCCAAGTCCAAGTGTAAGCAGCACAATTAAGCATTTTTTCAACATAACAACTCCTTCAAATTAAATTAATCTGCAAATTAAAGCACTCTTCTAAATTTAATTTTCTATTATAATATAAATTATTGCAATAGATTAGAGTATTATGTTTACAAAGAAGCTGCTAGAGGACTTTGTGAATAATAGGGTTGCTTTGAGAATAAACTGAGAGCTTGAATTATGGCTTAAGAATAGCTTTTTTATTCATCGAAATGCGCTTTACCTCGCATTTTTTTAATAGATCCTCGATGTGACTTTTCGTCAAGCCGCGCTTTTTGAGCTGTCTTTGAAACGCGTGTTGCCATACGCTTTTTAGGAATATGCAAAGCTTGACGTACCTTGGCTGCAAGGCTTGCAAACGCCATATCTTTGTTTTGCTGTTGACTACGCGATGAACTGCTATGGACAATCAGATCACCTTCACTTGTCAGTAATGGCGCAAGATTTTGTATGACTCGTGCCTTTTGTTCGTCGTTCAGGGCATTGGTTGTTTGTATGTTCCAACGAACCGTTATCCGTGAATTTGTTTTATTCACATGCTGTCCACCAGGGCCCCCAGCGCGGCTTGAGGTGATCTCTAGTTCGTGGTAGGGGATAACGATGCCATTTTTAATAGGCAAGTCATTTTTCATCATGTCCTTTTTTAATTACTTTCATTGTAAGTATATTGATTCTAAAGCATTGTAAGTCATAGCTATGGATAAAATCAACAGACAATTTTACCGTAGCTTCCTGAGGGAGATTGATTGACTATATCGTTTACTTGATCTGCAATTATGCTGATTGATAGCTTTGTTAAAGCTGTCTGAGTAGTAACCTTAGTTTTAAAAAGAGTTGGTAATGAATATGAAAAAAACTTTTGTAATGTTCTTTGTATTGGGTGCTCTTTCTATTAATGTGTTAGAGGCTTACACGCTAGTCGAGCTAGAGAATTTATCTGAAAAAGTTGCACTACAAGATGTTCTTAGTTATGGCGCGGCATTCGAGGCGGCCAATGAAGAATTTGATAATGATGATTCTGAAATTAAAGTTTTGGTCTTTGAGTTGTTTTATCGTTTGGCATTACAAGGGCAATATCTTGAAGCTATTTTTAAAATTGTTGAGCATGGTGTAGTTGATGATGATTTTAGAGTCAGAAGAGGATCTCTTTCTTTAGCTGAAGCGCTTGTAGAAGAAGGTGTTTACTTAGAAGAACTCCATAGACTTGTTATTCCGTGTATTTATGATGATAACTACAAGGTTAGAGAAGCGGCTTTTCAAGCGGCTGCTGTGTTTGTTGAGGCTGGGCATTTTTTTGAACAAATATTTTTAGCTTCTGAGTGGGTTTTAACTAGGTTCTGTTGACTTTTCAAAAGAGTGATTTTGAAGCACGATATCTCTGTGTAC
>CAZBMD010000002.1:0-237736 GCA_964493325.1 uncultured Pseudomonadota bacterium
GAGCATTGCCTTGCCAAGGCAAGGGTCGCGGGTTCGAATCCCGTTTCCCGCTCCATTTTTTGTGGAGTTTAGCACCAAAATTAGGTGCCGATTGCGCGATAGTTTAAATTCTGTTAAGTTTCTCCCCAATAGCTCATTGCTAAAGTCCGTCCAAGATACTTAGGCCTTCGGTCAAGACGGTTTTGTTTTCGAACTTAATGAAGAACAATGTATTTTTCGGTGTATGACCACGTTGCGTCAGCTTTCATAGTGAAAGGTTTTATTACATGAAATCAATGCTCCACGAAGCATCATCAGTTGCGAAGGCGATAGAAAAAGCTTGGCTTGAGTCTGGTAAACCGGGAGAATTTTCAATCAATATTCTTGAAGTCGGGGAAAAAGGATTTTTAGGTTTTACCAAACGACCAGCGGTTGTATCTATTACATTCGATCCAAAAAGACAATCTGATAAATCTCGCGGTAAACGGCCGGATACTCAAGAGCGCAGACCTGCTGCACAGCAGCAGCCAACACAGAGTAGAGATGCTCAATTGGCCAAGAAAAAACCAGCGCCTGTTACGCAGAGGCAGATTGTTGGGAATCTAGAAGACAGAAGATCTCCTGAAAGATCTACTGATCACCAAGAGCGACCAGCTCAACGGTCTCTTGAAGAGGTCTGGAGCGCAGAGCTTAGTACTCAAGTGGCAGATTGGTTTAAAGAGCTTGTTCAATTAATGGGTGTTTCAGGATCTGTTACATCAAAAGTGGATAATAAGGTTCTGCAACTGTATCTTGATGGTCGCATTACATCAGAAGGTGATGACGAAAAGGCAGCTTGCATTAGTCTTTCGTATCTTTTGATGCAATTTCTAAAGAAAAAATATAAAAGAAAATTCCACAGCAACCATATTTTGATTACAACTCGGGGTATTGTCTCTCATGACAAGCAGCGTTCGTCCTCGCCTGCAGAGTAGCGATCAAGACCCGATTGTCGCCCTGTGTAGCCCTCAAGGAAGTGGGGCGGTTGCGTTGTTACGAATTTCTGGTGATGGTGCGCTTGATGTTGCAAGCATGTTTGCGCTCCTATCATCAAAGACCAAACTTTGTGATGCACCAACTCATACCATTCACCATGGTTTTGTTGTTGATGACAAGAATAATGGGGAACGAATCGATGAGGTTTTATTCTTTGTCATGCGTGCTCCAAAAACATTTACCGGCCTTGATACGGTAGAAATCACCTGTCACAATAATCCTTTTATCATTGAACGAATAATCTTGCTGGCAATTGCTCATGGCGCTCGTCTGGCAAAACCTGGAGAATTTACAAAACGTTCGTTTTTAAGCGGCAAAATTGACCTGCTTCAAGCTGAAGCGATTAATGATGTTATCCACGCTCAATCGCAACTTGCGTTGCAAAAATCAATGTCTCATCTTCGGGGGACGCTCTCATCTCACCTTGCCGATATCGAAACAGAGCTTGTTGCATTGCTTGGATTTGTGGAAGCAAGCTTTGAATTTTTGGATGAAGAGCAGCGAGACTTTAGTTTTAATGACGTTATTATCAAAAAAGCATCGGTACTGCTCGATCTTATTAAAAAAATTGGCGCTGATTTTAGTCTGCAGCAGCAGATCAAGCAGGGCATGCGCATTGCAATTGTGGGACCAGTAAACGCAGGCAAATCAACCTTGTTTAACGCACTTGTTGGTAAAAAACGCGCGATTGTCACCGATATTGAAGGTACAACCCGCGATAGCATCGAGGCGAATGTCTATAAAGACGGTAACTTTTTACTCTTTGTTGACACTGCTGGGCTGCGCGCAACTACCGATATTATCGAGCAGCAGGGAATTTATCGATCGTGGCAAGAAGCTACAGAGGCAGACATTGTGCTGATGGTTGTCGATGCAACACGCCTTGATGAAAACCTGCGCAAGGTTTATAGCGAATTTATCAAAAAATATGAGAAAAAACTTATCGTTGTAGTAAATAAAATTGATGCTGTGCATGATCGCAAGGAAGTTGATAATTTTCTTGGTTTGCAAGAGCTTCAAATTGTGTATACTTCAGCAAAGGATCTTGAAGGAATTGGTGAGCTTGAAGCAAAAATAGAGCGTGAAATTCAACGTATTTTTGCGACAATGCAATCTCCCTACCTTCTCAATCAACGCCAACACAGAATCCTTGCTGAAATAGAGGCAAAATTGGATTTTGTTGTAAAGGGTTTTTCCCATGGCATACACTATGAGTTGATTGCCTATGAGCTCAAAGATATCTTAGAAAAAGCGGCTGAGCTTACTGGGCGCAACATTACAGAGGCGGTGCTTGATATGGTTTTTAACTCTTTTTGTGTTGGCAAATGATTGATGGGGGTTTGGGAATTTTAGGGAGAGTTTGTTGTGGTTGTGCAAAAGGCCCTTGTGCCAAGAGCAAAGGTATGTGTGCGGGCATATGTGTGTACAGTGTCTTTTCACCTTATGGCAGCAGTAATCCTTTGCGCTTCAGTTACCTCGCTTTCTGCTAACGGTAATTTTTCCAAAACATATTCAAAATTTTTCAATGACGACGATGAGCCTGTTGCCAAAGGCACCGATCCCAACGTAAAAATATGGGAAATGAACGGTGTTGGACCGTTTAATGAGCTTATTGTTTCATGGAATGCGCGTCGTCCTCTTAAAGGCAAGATGGTGGTGTGGGTGAGCGTCAAGCATAGTCAGTGGTCGCGATGGCATAGACTTGCTATGTGGGGGCCGCGGTATCAACGGACGTTTGTTAACAAGCTTGACCCTTATGTTCACACAAAGCATGTTCTTGTTGAGATGCAGCGCGGTCGTGTTGCTCGCGGTTTTCGCGTTAAGGTGGGGTTTGAGGGTGGAGCTGATCCGAAAATGTTACAGGCTTTGTTTGCATGTACCTCAAATATGAAGCATTTTAAAATATCACAAGCTCCAATTAACAAGCCATCAATAATGGTTCAAGACGTTCCTCGTCAATCTCAAATGATTATTGCACATCCTCGATGCAAAGAACTTTGTTCTCCAACTTCAACAAGTTTGCTGGTGAACTACTTTAAAAATAAAATATTAGGGCATCGTACGCCTAGCGCTTTAGATAATTATGTTAAAGACTTTGCATCAAAAGTTCATGACAATGGATATCTGAATATTTATGGAAATTGGCTTTTAAATGTTGCTCAAGCGTACGATTCAACCGATGGCAATGTTTTTTTTCGCGTTGAGCGTCTCAATAGCTTCTACGATTTATACTCTCACCTGGAAAAAAAGATTCCTGTGGTTGTCAGTGTTCGCCGGTTACCAGGAGGCGCAACGCCTTATAGCAACGGTCATCTGATGGTTGTGGTGGGGTGGCACAAAGAATCAAAATCAGTAATTTGTATTGATCCAGCGTTTGCTCGAAGTATTCGAACGTTAAAACGTTATCCTGTTATTAATTTTGTTAAGGCATGGGGGCTTTCCCGTAATCTTAGTTATATTCCTATTCTTAAAAAAGGTATCTTGAATTGGGCGTAAATTAGTTCATAATTGCCATAGTTACATACCGAAGTTTTAAACAAATTTTTGGGGAAACTATGAACAATCAAAATCAAGAAAATAATCAGCCTAGAAATCCCTTAGAAGTTTTTTGTATTGATCTGACCAAGTCTGCCAAAGATGCCAAACTTGATCCTGTAATTGGTCGCAACGATGAAATTCGCCGGGTGGTTCAAATTTTGTCTCGCCGTACCAAAAATAACCCAGTTCTTGTTGGTGACCCAGGCGTGGGTAAGACAGCTATTGTTGAGGGCATTGCTCAGCGAATTATTTCTGGGGATGTTCCAGAAGGCTTACGTAACCGTCGAATTCTTTCGCTTGATATGGGGGCTTTAATTGCTGGGACAAAGTATCGCGGTGAATTTGAGGAGCGACTCAAGGCCATTTTGGCCGCCATTGAGCAAGAAGCAGATGGGATAATTTTATTTATCGATGAGCTGCATACCCTTGTTGGTGCAGGAGCAACGGGAGGTGGCATGGATGCCTCTAACCTGCTTAAACCGGCGCTTGCTCGTGGTATTTTACATTGTGTTGGAGCTACAACGGTTGCCGAATATAAAAAATATATTGAACAAGATGCGGCGCTTGAAAGGCGTTTCCAAAAAGTTTTGGTTGAAGAACCGTCGATCGAAGACGCTATTTCAATCTTGCGTGGACTCAAAGAACGTTACGAAGTTCATCATGGTATTCGCATCAAAGATCAGGCGATTGTTAAGGCGGTGCAGCTTTCTGCTCGCATGATTGCAGATCGTTTTTTACCGGATAAAGCAATTGACCTTATTGATGAAGCGGCATCGCAAGTTAAAATGGCGCTTGATTCAAAGCCAGAATCTTTGGATCAAATTGAGCGACGATTGCGTCAACTTGAAATTGAAAAAATTGCGCTTGGTAAGGAAAAAGATGATATTTCCGCTCAGCGCTTGAGTGACCTTGAAGTTGAATTAAAGGGACTAAAAGAGCAAGAGCGCGCACTGCTTGATCAGTGGAAGTCAGAGCGTAAGCCTATTGAAGAGATGCAAAAAATCAAAGAGCAGATTGAGCAAGCAAAACTTGACTTTGCCCGAGCTGAGCGTGAAGGTGATTTTAGTCGTGCATCAATGATCAAATATGGCAAGCTGGTTGACCTTGAAAAGCGGATGAAGCAAGAGCAGGAAAAGTTAAAATCATTACCGACCAATCTTATCAAAGAAGCGGTTGATGAGCATGACATTGCCTTGGTGCTGTCTCGCTGGATAAAAGTTCCAGTTGAAAAACTGAGTACGGATGAAAGCCAAAAGCTCGTACAGATGGAAGCAGAATTGCATCGCCGTGTTATTGGTCAAGATGAAGCAATTACCAAGGTGTCAAATACCATTCGCGTTCACCGTGCCGGTATTGGTGATCAAAATAAACCGATCGGTTCTTTTCTCTTTTTAGGACCAACCGGTGTTGGAAAAACCGAAGTTGCAAAAACGCTTGCCGATTTTTTATTTGATGATGAACGAAAAATGATTCGTATCGACATGTCTGAATACATGGAAAAACATGCAGTTTCTCGTCTGATTGGTGCGCCTCCTGGCTATGTTGGCTACGAAGAGGGTGGTCAATTGACTGAGCAAGTGCGCCGTCATCCGTACAGTGTTGTGCTTTTTGATGAGATTGAAAAAGCGCACCCTGATGTTTTTAACATTTTTTTACAAATGCTTGATGAAGGTCATCTGACCGATTCGCAGGGGCGAACCGTTTCCTTCAAGAATTGCATTGTCATCATGACGTCCAACATAGGCAGTTCATTAATTCTTGAAGCTGGTGAAATTACCCCTGTAGTGCAACAAAGCATTGAGACTTTGCTGCATAAGACGTTCAGACCAGAATTTTTGAACCGTATCGACGAGACGGTGTTCTTTAAATCCCTTGCAGCAAGTGATATTAAAAATATTGTTCAGGTACAAATTCAAAACCTGCAGATCCGATTAAAAGACCGAAATATAACCTTGCAGTGGAGCGATGCGGCGCTGAGTAAGCTTGCTGATCTTGGCTATGTCAAAGAATTTGGCGCGCGACCACTCAAGCGCGTGATTCAGCAGTATGTGATGAGCCCACTTGCCGTTGTTATGCTTAAAGAGCCTTCTAAAACTCAATTTAAAGTTGAGGTGCAGAATGGGAGCCTTGTCATTGCTTAATTAAATGTAATATTTAAAATACCCCTTATTATAGCCCTTTTTCTTTTGAAGAGGGGCTTTTTTTTATGAGTTTTTATCCAGCATTAAAATGGTGGATAATGCCTACTGGTCATGGTTGTATTCATTTTTATATTGATTTTTACAAGGATAAACATAAGATATCAGAGGTATTTGTTTCATTTTTTTAAGGGAGTTTGTAGTGAAGCTTGCGAGTAATACGGCAATAAAAGTGAAGTATTGTGCGGTGGCGTTTGGGTTTTTTATCCTAACATCATCGATTGCAATTTGCAGAACTGAGCATATTTTAGATAGTGAAGTAACCATTGTTGGTGGTGGAATTGCAGGAGCGTTGCACGCTTATCATGCGCATCAGGAGGCTTTGAAAAACAACTCCAAGGTGCGTGTGACCATCTGTGAAAAGAATAAATCAGTTGCTGATACCACAATTGCTAATGTTGTATTCAGCCTTACTCCCGACGAGATACTTGCTGTTATTCCCCATGGCAGTGAATTGATGAAAAAGTTACAAGTTGCTTTTAATGAACCAGGAGGATTAAGAATAGGGGCTGTGGGCTTTAATGATCGTTCTACGACAACGGCAAATATTGTGCCAAGTTTGACGCCAGATGAGATTCTATCAGTTGTGCCTCGGGGGAAATTATTGGTTGAAAAGCTGCAATCAGTATTCAGTGAGCCAGGTGGAATACGTGTTGATGATGTAGCCAACGTTAATACGTCAGATGCTGCGAAGCAATTTATTCAGCAGGTTGAAGTTTATAGTCATGACATTGATGGCTATCAAGAACGCACCAAAACATTACTGGCGCTTGGCAAAATGAGCATGGATTTATGGCAGAATATCTATGATGAAGCTGATTCTGAGCTAAAAGAGATTTTAGTTGCTTCTAATTTTAATCCTTGTCGTGAGGCATCTTCTGAAAAAGTTAAAGTTCTTCATGATGGTTATCGAATAGATTTAATTTACGATGTTCCAAACGCTGCTGCACGAGCTCAGGGTATGAAGGCCGACTATGAGAGCTTGGGGTATCAGCACTGTGCTCTTTTGTCACCATCAGAAGTAATGTTGATAGATCCCTTTCTTACTGATTTTTGCAAAAATCATGCAGTTATCGATGAAGCTGGTGTATTGCGATGGAGCAACGATAGCGTAGCATTGTGGCGACCTGGTGGTTGCATTGATACAAAAATCTTCTTGCCTAAATTTTATGAGTATCTAAGAAAAGCTATGGGAACGTACGTTGATGAAGCAGGCAAAACCCGTGATTGCTTCCAAATTCTTTATGAGAGAGAGGTGTTGGGAATTCAACTTGGGTTAGTTAATGATAAAACGGTTATTACTGGCCTAAACCTTGGTCATGGGTTTTTTAAGTGTAACGATGATGCCTGCAAAAAATCTACCTATATTTTTTGCCCAGGAGAAGCGGTGGGGACATTACATAAACTTGGTTTAAAAGAACCTGCGTATGCCGGGTTTGCAGGCGTTTCTTTATTGCTTAATATTCCAGTTCCAACGGATAAAAAAGCAGATTTTGAAAACTTTAGCCACTGTATGGAAGTTCACCAAGAGGGTGTAGTTCTTGCATGGCAAGCGCGACTTATTGATGATAAGATTTTTATTGGTGTTGCAGGTACAAAGGCGTTTTATGGTGATCAGCGACCAACAAAGGATCAGGCTTTTGCAAAAGATAGAAATTTGTTGCAATTAAATATCGTTAACGATGTTGTACCAGAACTTATCTCTCTTGCTCTTGAGCGTGATACCAAAGGTAAAATATTGACCCAAGCTGACATGGATATCTTGGAGCACAAAGAAATTGCACAGCGTTGGGCTGGTACCCGCTCCGTTGTATTTGATGGCTTTCCGACGTTGGGATCTGCTCATACAGAAGATGGTAATGAAATTGACAATGCCATTGTTACCACGCATTTAGGGTCTGGAGGCGTATCTTTTGGACCAGCGGCAGTTGCAGTGAGTTGTAGCACTCAGAGCAAAGATGTCACGCGTCATCCTTTGATTGATGCTGTTTTACATTTTGCACGATCCAATCGGGTAGCTGAGTAGTTTAATTTTAAAAGAGAAAAAGGGTTTTTATGGTATTCAATAAACATATCGTGCTAGTAACTGCTTTGATTTTTGGTTGTTCAGTAAATGTTTTTGCGGCAAAACAACAAATTACTTCATCAAAACTTCCAGCAGCGCTTGCTCCGTATTCTCAAGCTATTTTATCGACGTCTTCTGTTGGAGATAAGACGCTCTATATGTCTGGTATTTTGCCAATTAATAAGCGTACAGGCGATCTTGTTGATGTACCGTTTGACGCTACGCTCGATGTCATGGGGTATATCACTGCATTGCTAAACGAAGTCAGCATGACATGGCATGATGTTGTTGATGTGATGATTTTATTACGTGATATCAATGATTTTCAGAATGTTAGCAGAGCCTATGGTGACTATCTTAGTAGTCTAGGGGTAGAGATTTTGCCGGTTCGCGTTTGCTATCAGGCAGAACTTCCAAAAAATGCAGTGGTAGAGATCAAAGCAACTGCTGTTAAAAACGCATCATAAGTTTTAAAATTGTTTTACATAAAAAAGGGCCTCGAATACTCGAGGCCCTTTTTTATGTAAGTACAGCATTTTTCTGCCATATTTGTCTTCGACAAAGAAGTTTCCTATTTCTCGCTTGGCAGCTTCTGGCGAATTAGAAGTATATTGCAGTGATTATGCTCAAGGAGCCTACCAAAACACAATTTACCGTTGAGGTTCAGAATGGGAGCCTTGTCATTGCTTAATTAATTGCAATTTATTCAATTGCAATAGCTGGGTAAGTTTTAAAATTTTTTTATATTAAAAAGGGCCTCGAATATTCGAGGCCCTTTTTAATATCGATTGAATGCAATAAGGTCTTATTTACCTTCGGCAAAAAAGATCTCTATTTCTCGCTTGGCAGCTTCTGGCGAATCAGAACCATGAACAGCATTAAAGGTTATTGATGTACCAAATTGATGGCGCAATGTTCCTTCGGTTGTACTGTTACCCATGAGCGAGCGCCAGTCTGCAATAGCATTATTTTTTTCAAGGACCATAACCACGCAAGAGCCACTGGTCATGAATGAAATAAGTTCATCAAAAAACTTTTTGCCGTTGTGTTCAGCATAAAATTTTTCTGCTAAATCCTTAGTCAGGGTTGTCTTTTTCATCTGAACAATGGTAAAACCTTCTTGTTCAATACGGTCAATAATCTTGCCGCAGTTTTTTGCTTTGATTGCATCAGGTTTGATGATTGCAAAAGTCGTTTCTGTGCCTGAAAAACTACCAAATTTTTTGCTGAATAGACCAAAATAGCCAAGGGCAATTAGTGCTCCTGCGGCAATAAGCGCAACCGCGACAGCCGTCCATGAATAAAACTTAATACGCATACTAAAACCTTTCCTTAAAAATAAAAAAGTGACCCGTGAGGATCACTTACGATAACAACTGAATAAAGTTTAGGGCATTTGTACAATCTGTACAGAAGTAATTGTTGCTAACTTTTGAGTTTAAAATATGTGTTGCAGGATTGAGGGTAATTATTTTTCACGGACTTTTTCTAATATTTTAAACATCAATCGTTCATTCGCCAGAGTTCCGTCAGGGTATCCTTCTGGTGGTTTAGAAAATTCTATATTTTGTGGAGCAGTATCTGGGTCGCTTTTTTGAATAGGGTTTATTGGTCTTTGCTCGATTTGGTGACTAAAAATCTTTGCATCAGTATTGGTGTTTTCGTTTTTTTGGTGCTGAGGCAACGGGGAGTGGTATGGGTTCTTCCAATTTGGAGATTGCCTATTAATTGCTGGTATTTGGGTTTTAATTGTCGGCTTTAGGGGAAGATTTTTTTGATTTGTATAAGCTTGTTGAAATTTTGCCAACAGATTTCCCAACCAAGAAGTTTGTTTTGTTTGTTTGGTAGGACTTTCTTGTGAATCGGTGAATTTTGTAGATTTTCTAAAAAAGTTAATAACTCGCAGCAAACTAAAGCTTGGTGATTTTTCTGAAGAGTTGCTATAACGCGTTAGACTAACATCTTTTTTAATTGTGGCATCTGCGGTTTCATCTACTAAAGGTTTTGTAGATTCAAAATCTTTAGGGGGTTGAATTGCTTCTGGATATTCTGAGCCAGTATCATTATTTAGTTCTTCTGAGGGCTCAAAACTGACATTTTCTGCTTTTGTTTTTTCATCAGCTAAGGACTCAGGAGGTTGAGGGTTTGCATGAGTGATGATTATATTGTTTTCTTCATCTTGCATTGTGGCAACTTCTTCAGGAGCTAAAGGTTTTGTTGATTCAGAATCTTTAGTGGGTTCATTTGCTATTGAATGTTCTGACCCAGCATCATTTAGTTTTTCTGAAGGCTCAGTTTCTTCAGCAGCAGGTTTGGCGTCTACAAGGTTTTGAGATTTTTCATTATTTTCAATGTTGGTTGTAAGCTCTTGAATTTTTTCAACAATCTCTTCTCCAAGGTTATGATCAAGGTCAATTTTCTTATTTTTTTCCTCTATTTTGGTAAATTTCATAACATTTTGCAAAATTTTATCAAACTCATTTGGGTTTCTTGCATAACTCTTTACGGGGGAAATCTTTTCAAGTTTTAAATTTTGTTTGTGTTTATTATTCAAACAGATGAATGAGTTTTTATCTGTTATTACAAAAAGAGTAAGCTGTTTAGCTTCTGAAGATAGATAGCCCCAATCTTTGAGCGATTTATTTATATCAACATCATGCCCTGAATCAAAATGACTTTTAATTTTGTATATTAAGTTGATAAGGCGATCTTTTTTTTCCTCATTATTAACCAAGTTTTGCTCTATATAAACCTTAAGGTCAGCACTAAGGTTTCCAATACCCATAAGGAAAATAGTTAAAAAGATTAAACGACGATTCATTGTTTCCTTGTTGACATCGCAGAAGCTTTTAAAATAAAAAGTGGCCAGGAGTGGCCACTTTTTATAGCTTTATACAATAATGACTGAGTGAAATTTACACTATTTGTATAGGTGTAACTTTTACTGCAGGCTTTTTAGTTACTCTTTTTTTAGCTACTTTACGTTTAGGAGCAGCTTTTTTAGCAGCCTTACGTTTAGGAGCAGCTTTTTTAGCTACTTTACGTTTAGGGGCAGCCTTTTTAGCAGCTTTTTTGGCTACCTTACGTTTAGGAGCAGCTTTTTTAGCTACTTTACGTTTAGGAGCAGCCTTTTTGGCAGCTTTTTTGGCTACTTTACGTTTAGGAGCAGCCTTTTTTACTACTTTTTTCTTTGCAGCTTTTTTAACAGCCATGTCGATCTCCTTTTTTTTAAGACTCCTTTTTGGGATACTCTTCACTCTTTTCTTTGTCAATTTTTATGTCAGTCTTCCAATTCTAATTGTCGAAATATTACGAGGGTCACAAAACTTGCGCGCTACTTCGTTTACTTCTTCAATTTTTAGTATAGACAATAAACTAACCTGTTTGTCAAATAAATTAAAACTTAAATTGTATTTTTTTAGAAATAGAAAGGTGTTCGCCATATGTGTATTTGTCTCAAAAGCTTCTACTAATGATGACAAAAGAAGATTTTTCGCCATAACAAATTCATCTTCGGTAATTCCGTTTTCTTGCAGATTTTGAATCGTTTGAATAATTAATTCTTGAGCATTCTGTGTTTTATCTGCCGAAATAATTGTCTTGATAAACATCATGCCAGGTTCTTCTCGTGCGTTATACAAGAGCGATCCGCCAATGGCATAAAAAAGTCCGGTTTGTTCTCTGAGTTGAAATAATCGAGAGTGTGCAGATCCTGTGCTTCCGCCAGTTAAAATAATATCAAGAAGAGCAAGACTTAAATATTGTTCATCTGTACGCGAAATAGTTGGTGCAGCAAATGCAAGTACTACTTGATCGCGATTGATGGGGTGCGTAATAATTTGAGCATTTGCTGTTGGAACTGGAGGGTATGTTATAGTTGAAATCGTTGGTCCCTGCCATGCACCAAGAGCTTGCTCGACCATGCTTGGAATATCAAAATTTCCTATGTTTCCAACAATGACAAGGATTGCTTCCCGTGGACTGATCAATTGTTTAAAGCATGATTGAATGTCGTCGATAGAAAGTGCTTTGATGCTTTCTTGAGTTCCGACAGTATTTTTGCTGTACGGATGATTTTGATAAATATGTATCTTTGCAAGTTGGTCAATAAAATCAGTTGGGTTATCCCAAAATTCACTAATTTCAGAATACAACTGCTGCTTAATTTTTTCTATCGTTTCATTATCAAAGGATGGCTCTGTGAGCAATTCTTTAAAAACCAAGAGCGCTTGTGTGAGGTCGTCTGATAGGCATTTGATGCCCACAGTTTCGGTTGAAGCAGCAAGCATGATGCCGGCTGTTTCAAGGAAGGTATGAAAATCTTGCGAAGAACGTTTTGCTGTTCGATCAGTTAAAAGGCGTAGTAAAAAATTAAATGTCCCTTCTTTGTCTTTGGCGTCATAAAGCGGGCCGCCTTTAAAAGAAAGAATACAAGAAATATGTGATACCAAAGGATTATTGTGAACGATTAGTTGTAACCCATTTTCTAAAATGAATTCTTCTGGTTTGGGGTAAGAAAATTCTGATAGGGGAATAAACCCTAGAGAGTTAACCAGTTTCCCATCTTCAACCGGAGAGGTGCGAACATGTTTTTCTAGGATAATTTGTTCAAGGTCATCAGACTCGCGTTGTAATTTTGCAAGCCGTGGGAGCTCTGCTTCTGGAAGAGGCAGTAGATATCCGGTATGTTTGATCAGCGGTGAACAGTAGGTTTTAAAAAACAATTGCAGCTCGAGCGGATCAAGGCTCATCAGGTTTTCAAGGTAGGTTTCAATACCTTTTTCATTACCTGTTGCAAGAACATAGGACCCAATTAAATTTGCCTGTTTTTCATAACTTTCTAGAAGACTTGAGTAGTCTAGGGCTGTTTTTTTACGAGCTGCTGTAAACTCCCACTCAGCAATGGGCATCGTGGCAAGTTTTGTTATTTCTTCATCGATGATTGATTCTATTTTTGCGATGTCGCTGATATTAAATGGATAGAACGCGATTCCAAAAAGGGTTATTTCAAAAAAATCGAAAGAAAAGCTATCAATATCAGAGACCAATTTGTCTTGCTCTACCAGGCGTTTGTACAGGCGAGAGCTTTTGCCGCCTCCAAGAATAAGCGATGCGATATCAGAAATGTGCTGCTTGCCTTCGCGCATGCCAGGGACCGTGTAGAATGAACATGCCCACGGAGTGGTAACTTGCCTGTACAAGGTTACGGTTTTGCGAGCAAGATTGTGTTCAAAATAAAACTCTGATGAGACCGGCTCATGAGGAGAGGTAAGATGAGAAAAAGCTTGCTCTGCAAGTTCAAAAACATCTTCAGCTTTGACATCGCCAACAACGACTAGGGTAGCATTTTTTGGGTGGTAGTATTTTTTATAAAATGCGAACAGCGCTTCACGATCAAGTTTTGCAAGATCATATTTTGAGCCAATAACCGGGTAGTGATACGGATGCTCAGGAAATATTGCAGCCATGAGCGCCTCGATGACAGCGTTCTGGTAATCATCGTTGTACAGACGCAACTCTTCGATTACTGTTTTGACTTCTGACGCAAGCATTTGCGGATCAAAGCGCGCGGTTTGCATACATTCGGCAAAAACTCCAAGGGCATGATGCCAGGTATTGCTTGGCAGTCGAAAGACGTATGCGGTGTAGTCATGGGAGGTAAAAGCGTTGGAATAGCCTGCAAGTTTATGTGTAATCAGGTTAATATCAGTTTCAGATAAATTTTTGGTCCCTTTAAAAAGCATGTGCTCCATCAGGTGGGCCATGCCTTTTTCATGTACATTTTCATGTTTTGATCCAACGTTATACCACAGATGAGCTTCAACGCGAGGGATGTGGTTTACGGGCTTTACAAGGACGGTTAAGCCATTGGATAGCACTTTTTTTGCTATAGAAAAATGGGTTGAAAGATTGATCATAAATCTTCTCGATGATTTCTTGTTAGAAAAATTATCTCATATCGACTACACTATACGGACTGTTAATTATCTCATAATTGTTTTTGGTTTGAAGGAGGTATTGCAATGCTGCTTTTACAGATACTCAAGCCTATCATTAAAAAAATCAAAAGTAGTAGATTTTTAAGTTTTATTGCCCGGTATGTTATTTATGGTCTTGTACGGTTACTTTTTCTTACCTACCGACTAGAAGCATCATTTCACCCATTGTTTAGGTTGCCAGTCAATGAGGCACAAGGGGTTTTTTATTTTTGGCATCAAAATATTTTGAGTGGCATGTTCTTTTTTTTTAAAACTAAAAGTGTTGGGCATTGTATTATTAGCCCAAGTAGTGATGGAAAGATTGCTGGATTTGTTTGTCAGCGGCTTGGGTTTAATGTCCTATATGGCTCGTCACACAAGGCATCAATAGCACTTGTTAGGCAATCAATTGCAGCCCTTCGTCAAGATAAACGATTGTGTCTTGTTGGAGATGGATCTCGAGGCCCAGCATTTAAGCTGCAGCCTGGGATTTCTTATCTTGCTGAAAAATCTAACCTCCCTGTTTTTTTTGTTGATTGCAAACCATCATGGGCATTCACCTTTAAAAAAAGCTGGGATCAATTTAAAATTCCGCTTCCGTTTAGTAAAATTGTTGTTCGAGTGCATGAACCGGTTGTGCATCATCGTGACAATGGAACCGAGTAGTTTGCTATGTTTGCCTATGTGCGGCTTTTAAGTGGATTTCAAGATCAGCTTTTGTATCGAATCTCTGATGAGCTTGTTGCTCAGGTAAAGCCAGGAACGCTGGTTCTTGTTCCATTCAGGTCTGGACAAGTGTCGGCGCGGGTAGAAGAAGTTTTACTAAAACTACCTGCAGATATTTCGTTTAATGTTCGCGATATTATTGGTCTTGAGCAGATGCCGCTTGATACCAATTTCGAGCAGTTTATCCGTACTATTGCGTCATTTTATCTTCTTGAAGAGCATCATTTCTTACAAAGAATTCGTTCATTTTTAAAAGAAGATAAAGCCGAAAAAATTGAGCTTTCAGGTCCGGAGCTTGTTGAAAATAATCAGGTTGTGCAGCTCACCGTCCAGCAGCAAAGCATTGTTGAGTATCTTGCTCCCTGCATTACTCAAGGTGTGTACGCCCCAACACTGGTGCATGGTGTAACCGGTTCTGGTAAAACCGAAGTGTATAAGCGGCTTATTGAGCAAGCTATTGCGCAGAATAAGTCGGTTGTTATGTTGTTGCCCGAAGTTTCACTAGCTATGCAGTTTCAACGTCTTTTGACGCGCCATCTGCCCAATGTGACGGTGATTGGATTTCACTCAGCAACACAGGTAACGGAAAAGCGAAGATTGTGGCAATTGCTGCTTGCAGGCAAGCCTGTTTTGGTCATCGGCGTACATTTGCCTATTTTATTACCCATGAGCAATCTTGGTCTTATCATCATTGATGAAGAGCATGAGCAAGGATTTTTAGAAAAAAAGCATCCCAAACTGAATAGTAAAGAAATCGCGCTGTGGCGCGCAAAAATTTATAAAATTCCTATTTTACTTGGATCGGCAACGCCATCGCTTACTTCGCTGCGGAGTGTCGAAACAAATGGCTGGAAGTTTTTTCAAATTACCGAGCGCTTTGCCGGTAAATTTCCTGTCATTCAAAAAGTCTTGCTTACCCAGCAAGAGGGGCGTCGTCGAAAACACTTTTGGGTAAGCAAAGAGCTTGAGGCCGAAGTCCGCCGCGTGCTTTCACGTAAGGAGCAGGTGATCATCTATCTTAACAGGCGTGGGTTTAGCTTTTTTGTTCAGTGCAAAGAGTGCGGCTTTATTTTTCAGTGTGCGTCCTGTTCAGTCAGCTTGACTTTGCATCGAAACAAAAAGCAATCCGAAGTTCGCGATGTCTTGCGCTGCCACTACTGCGATTTTCAAAAAAATCTTCCGCCTGCTTGTCCTGAGTGCAAGGTTGGTGGCGATAAGTTACTCAAAAAAGGCATTGGGACGCAGCAAGTTGTCGAGATTTTTAAAAATCTTTTCCCCGAAGCCGTTATTGAACGAGCCGATCTTGATTCGACAAGCAAGAAGCGTTCGTGGGAAGAAACCGTTGCTCGTTTTGAGCGCGGAGAAATTAATATTTTGATTGGTACCAAAACCATTACCAAGGGGTATCACTTTCCGCGCGTGACACTTGTTGGCATTTTGTGGGCCGATTTAAATTTACACTTTCCGGTTTATAACGCGGCTGAAGTGACGCTTCAACAAATTATCCAGGTTGCAGGACGTGCCGGCCGTGGGTGCCTAGAGGGTAAAGTTATTATTCAACTTTTGGCCGATCATCCCGTTTTTGATTATGTTGATGAGCAACGTTACCTTGATTTTTGTAAAGAAGAGCTTGCCATGAGGCAGCTAGCACAATATCCGCCGACTATCCGTCTTGCGACCATCGAACTAAGGCACAGCAAAGAAATTCAAGTTGATGCTGACGGTGCGCGACTAAAAGAATTTTTAGAAAATTATTCATCAGAGCACAATTTAGGAATAAGGGTCAACGGACCATGTTTACCGGTAGTTCACAAAATTGCATCGTATGAAATGCGGAATATAACTATTCGGGCTGCATCTTTTCAGGCGTTGCACCGCCTTTTAAAAGCGGTGCAACATCAGTCATTTGTCAGTGATATTTTTATCATGATTAGTCAGCAATAGCGCCGTTAGAGCTACTCTTCCTACTTTCTTGTTTTTCCAGCTCAAAATTGAATAGCCTATTCTTATCTTTTTTTATTAAGGGTTAGTTTATGGTAAGGATATTCGATATGAAATTTCTGAGAAAAATTATTATTGCAGTAATTGTGATAGTGATTTTTTCATCTCAACTCACGTTTCCAGTAGGGATTTCTCCCCTCGCTTTTAAAAATGTTTTTCAGTGTTTTAATTCTGAAAATATGCATAACAACCCTATCTTTGGTCTGATTGCCCTCTCTTCAGGAATTATAGAAAATTTGCGATTTTTGAACGTTGAAGCTGGGTTTGATGCACATGGAAATCGTAGCTATATCAAAGATAAAGCCCCTGAAAATGACCACATCATGTCGATTATTATTATGCTCTTCCCGTCTCCTACTGGGGGGCTTACCGCTGAATCTGATGCAAAAACCAATTTTGGTAAGCCTTGCTCACCAAAGCATGTTTCAGCGCTTCTTAATTTTGCTCACCGTGTACGAATGTATTTGCAGAACAATGATGGCAAGGAGAAAAAAATAGCTTTATTCAAAACCAATCTTAATAAGATCAATGCTCTTCTCGGTCAAAGTGTACTTAACTATAAACAAACAATAGATGAAAATTTTGACAAGATATTTAATGAAACTGATAAAAATAAACTATTGATAGCAATAGCTACTGCTATCTTTTATGAGAATCAAAATTCTTTTTATCCAAAATATTTTGTTGAACAAATTATTAATGCATTCTTTTGCCTTAAATTTGCTGATCAAGAGGCTCTTAGAACAATGCTTAGTGAATTAGATATTTTTAGGCCATCTTCGATTCTCGAATCATTTAAAAAGACTCCATCCAAATTGGTTTCAGGTGTTCTACCTTTTGTGCATTTGAACAAAATTAATTTAATCAATGGCATTCTGACACAAGCGGACACTCAAGGATCCCTTGATAAAGCCAATAATCTGAAAGATCTAACGCTTGATGATCTTTGGATTATTTTAAATACCAAAATTTTTACTAGAATAGTGCCGTATGAAAATGAAAAAAAACCGATTTCAAATGGGTCTGCCCGTTTTTATAATCGAAATAACAAAACTTCTAACAATAATACGTTTCAAGATTGTGCTGAAGTAGTACTGCGGCATATTATCAATTTTATGCTTTATAATGCGACGACACAGTCATTTGATTTTATGTCACTTGATCAACACTTAGAAGGTAAAAACAATAAATACATCGACCAAATAAAAGAATTTTATAAAATTCAAACTTCAGATAAAGCAAATGTTGGAGATATTAACATTCGCTCAGCATGGAATAAAGTTGTTGCAGACCTTAATTCAAATGGAGATCTGAGGATTAAGTACTTAAGAGATAATAATAATGAACTTGCTCCTGGCATGATTAACATGATGAGGGTTTTTAAAGCTCTTTTTAGCTTAGAGCTGCTAGAAACACCTGTGTGTGCCCAAGATAATTTAGCGGATCTACAAAAATGGGTTACAGATGGATTGGTAAGCTTATTTACGATTTTAAATAATAATTATATCTATGAAATAAATCTTTCAGAGGTCAAAATTAATGTAAAGAATGATGACATTATTGGCCGTATCAATATTCAGGCTAGTGACAAAAAACTACAGAAGCTTTTTAGTTTTACGATTAAAGTTATGAATGGCCACGCAGAGATTGATAATGTATCTATTAACCAAATACACAATGCTGGCTTCACAGAAGATAGTACCAATCATATTTTGAATCTGATTCGTTCCTATGAAGCAATCACAGAATTTTTGCTTCCGTACGTTTATCAAGAAGCGCTCGATAGTCTCAAGCAAAGTCTTCAAGAAGATTTTACCCAAATGCGTCCACTCTATCAGTTATTTATAAAAACAATCAATGACAGCTCGTCGATTTCTACGGCCTTAGAAGTGCTCTCAAATATGATTAAAATGAAAAACATTGAGTACAGTATCGCACAACGCCTACTCAAAAATCTCTTATTACAGTTCCCTTGGGAGGATCATGTAATTACGAGTAGATCAATGCTTCTTGTGAAAAATTTAAAGTTGCTAGCCGAAATGTTTCACGATTTCACTTCTGTCATTCAAGAAGGAGTAAAAGGAATTGCTCTATTCAATGATGCAGATATTGAGCTCTTAGGTTTTTTTTCAAAAATATTGTATCTGTACGCATCAGTTAATTGTAGTATACCTATACTGAACGTTTCTGAATGTTCTCAATTAGAGGGGCTTAACTTAAAGGGTACGAGAAATCTTAAATCTCTGATGTTTACCGATAAGATGGAAAAACTTAAAAATATTATGCTTTGTCGCTCAGGAATAGAGTCGCTTTCTCTTCCTGAATGCCCTCAATTAGAGGGGCTTAACTTAGAGGGTACAAAAAATCTTAAATCTCTGATATTTACCGGTAAAATGGACTCCCTTGAAGAGATTGAGCTTCGTGGCTCAGGAATAGAGTTGCTTTCTCTTCCAGAATGTTCTCAATTGAAGAAGCTTGGCTTGTCGCAGACAAAAAATCTTAAATCTCTGATATTTACCGGTAAAATGGACTCCCTTCAAGCGATTGAGCTTAATCGCTCAGGAATAGAGTCGCTTTCTCTTCCAGAATGTTCTCAATTGAAGAAGCTTAACTTGTGGGAGACACAAAATCTTAAATCTCTGATATTTACCGGTAAAATGGACTCCCTTGAAGAGATTGTTTTTTTGAGCTCAGGAATAGAGTCGATTTCTTTTTCTGAATGTTCTCAATTGAAGGAGCTTGGCTTGTCGCAGACAAAAAATCTTAAATCTCTGATATTTACCGGTAAAATGGACTCCCTTGAAGAGATTGAGCTTCGTGGCTCAGGAATAGAGTTGCTTTCTCTTCCAGAATGTTCTCAATTGAAGAAGCTTGGCTTGTCGCAGACAAAAAATCTTAAATCTCTGATATTTACCGGTAAAATGGACTCCCTTCAAGCGATTGAGCTTAATCGCTCAGGAATAGAGTCGCTTTCTCTTCCAGAATGTTCTCAATTGAAGAAGCTTAACTTGATGGAGACAAAAAATCTTAAATCTCTGATATTTACTGGTAAAATGGACTCTCTTGAAAATATTGAGTTTTCTCTCTCAGGAATTCAAAAGATTATAGGTATCGAATTCTGTCCAAAGTCAGATCTTCAACGTCGAAAGGTCTGTTATCCTCAGATTGAATTCGAAACTTTTCAGTAACTGTAACAGGTCTTATTGTATTCTTCTTGATGTTGCACCGCCTTTTAAAAGCGGCGCAACATCAAGCATTTGTCAGTGATATTTTTATAATGATGAGCAAACAATAGCGGTGTTAAAACATGCGCATGATTAAAAAATCGGCTTCCTCGTGTTGTTTCCGTAGAATTTCTTGCTCGACAGGTGGCGCAAGTGTTCTACTGTGTGTTGGCCTGAATGATTGTAGCGATACGGTCTTAGCGTTGAGATCTGCAGCTTCAAAGATTGTTTCATGCTGCACAGAAGGTGTTTCTACCTGACGCGCTTCTTCTTGGAGTGGTAACTCAAAGTCATAATCTTTTTGAAAACTGATTGAGTCGGTCGGCGGCAGCTCTCTGGCGGAAATATTTACAGATGGCGCTTTCTGATGGTTCTCAAGTCCGAGCTCAATAATTTTATCAATGAACTCCATAGGTTTCATGCCTATTTCTGCGGCTTGATGAAAAATGCAGGTTGCGGGAGTCATGCCTGGCAGCGTATTAAATTCAAGAATGATAACGCGTTCTTTTCCTGAATTGCTTTGCTCAGCAGTTTGGTAAAAGCAATCGATGCGAGCATAACCTTTGCATCCAATGAGTTCATAAGCTTTTACAAGCGTTTCTTGTACTAAAGCAATAGCCGGTGATGCAATGAGTGCTGGCGTCTGATTTTCACCTTCGCCAGGTAAGAATTTTTCTTCAATTGAGAGGATGCCTTTTTTAGCTACAACTTGCGAAGGCGGTAGAGCTGTTGGATTGGTATTGCCCAAGATGCCGCACGTAAGCTCGGTGCCAACGATAAATTCTTCGAGCATTGCAACTTCTTTGTCAGTCTTGAAAAATTCATCAAGGCCCATCAGAAGCTCAGTTTCATTGTTAACTTTATGAATCATGACGCTGCATCCATCGTCCGATGGCTTGAGTATCAAGGGATATGATAGTTGATTAATTTTTAATTGGAGCGCGTCTTGTGTTTTAACGGAGTGTGCTTTCCATTCTTGTTTAGAGATGGTGAGTGATTGTGGAACTTCAAATCCGTTAGCTCTTAAAAAGTGGTTTGTTTTAAATTTGTCCATGCACAATGCGCTTGCAAGCACTCCCGAGCCGTTGTAGGGCAACTTTAAAAGTTCGAGCATGCCTTGAATGGAGCCATTTTCACCTTTGCCGCCATGGAGTGCAATAAAAACAAAGTCGCATAGTTCCGGTAGCATCGACCATTCAATTTTCATCTCTGGCGTGAGCTGTGCATTGATCATGTGCGTTGCGTGCTTGGTCAATAGTTGCGGCGATAGTTTGTAAAGCTCCATTGATTTGCTAACAAAAAGCGGTATGTAGTCATATTTATGGGGGGATAGTTTGTAGCAAATATTCCGTCCCGATTCGAGTGAAATTTCTCGCTCATTTGAATCGCCACCAAAAAGGACGGCAATACGCATTTTAGCCACCATCAAAGAATCCTTTTTTTCTTGGAGAGAAGGGACCAGAGACATGAGCCCGCATGCTTCAAGTTCTCGTTCAATTAAAAAATTAATCAGTTGGGTATGACTCATGCCAAACTCAGCTGCTTGATGAAAAAGAAATGATGAAGGAGCCATGCCGGTCAGTGCATTGGCATCAATTAAAATGACGCGACCATCGGCTGTTAAAAATCCATCGATGCGCGAGATGGTTTTAAAATCAAGCGCTTTGCTTGCTTTGATGCAGGTTTCTTTAATTAGATCATGTTCTGCAGCAGAGCAACGAGCTGGAGTAATCTTGGTTGCGCGGCCCGGCATATATTTTTGTTCGTAGTCATAAAAAAGAGAGGAATCTTCTGGAATAACTTGCGTGATGGGCATCGATATCCACTGGCCCGGCTGTTGTTCAAGTGAAACGCAGACAAATTCCATCCCTTCAATTTTTTCTTCAATAAGTACCGGCTGTTGTTTTGTTGAATCAGCGTTGCAGGCTGTGTGGAGTGCTTGCGCTAGTTCGTTTATATTTTGTACTACTGAAACACCGAAACTAGAACCTTCTTGTGTTGGTTTGACAATGAACGGTAGGCTGATATTTTTTTGTTTTAATTTTTCAAGAATATTTTCGATGGTTTGTGTTGCAATATCTTGAGGTGAAAGGACTATGCCTTGAGGAGTTGCAATGGAATGGGCCGAAAAAACAGTTTTTTGAAAAGCTTTATCCATTCCCATGGCGCAGCCAAGAACTTTGCTACCAAGATAGGGAATGCCCAATACTTCTAAAAAGCCTTGGATGGTGCCATCTTCCCCATAACGGCCGTGAAGTGAGATATACACAAAATCAACGGTCTGCTTGAGTTGGTCCCATGTCATACGTGTAGCTTCTGCGTCGAGGCGGTGGTAAAAATCAGTAATTTTACCGCGGTGCAAAAAGTGCCATGGTAAAATAAAAATAGTACCGGTGTCTGTCTGAAAGAGCGGGATAATATCATATTTTTCTGTATCAAGATGATCGCAAACAGTACGTCCAGAATTAAAGGATACTTCTCGTTCGATGGACATGCCGCCCATTAAGACACCAATTTTAAGCTTGTGCTGTGCATTTTTAGCAATCACAACATTCCTTTCGCCATCTGTCTGATGAGCCCTTAGGGGCTTTGTATTTTTATTTTATTTTTGATATCTGTTTTTCATGAAAAATGTACTCAGCATTACCATGCTAAAGCCTTGAAAAACTAGAAATAACAGTATACTCAAGGCGATAAAAGAGACGAGAAAAATTTACGAGCTTGTTATGCGGTACAGTTCATGAATAGAAGCAACAGGATCTGGTGAAAAAAATATTGCAGAAGCAACCCCAACGGCATTGACGCCTTTTTGAGCAAGCGATCCAATGTTCTGGTGATTAATTCCTCCATCCATAACAATGGAGCAGTGTTCATTCTGTTGCGTTTGCTCAGTAATAAGTTGGTCAACTTTGGGGACAACTGCAGGAATAAATTTTTGGCCAGAAAAACCAGGGTTTACAGACATAATCAGTGCAAGGTCAATAGTATGCAAAAAGGGTGCTATGGCTGTTACCGGTGTGTTGGGGTTAATTGCTATGCCGGCTTGAATGTTAGATTGCGCAAGTTCTTGCGTGAGAGCTAGAATACTATTTTGATCTAGCATCGCCTCGTAATGAAAAATAAAGGTATCAATAGATTGCAGATTAAGTCGTTTAACCCAGCGTGATGGATTTGAAACCATCAGATGAATGTGAAGAGGCAGTGTTGTCACTTCTCTGATTTGATTAATAAAATCAGGGCCCCAGGTTAGATTTGGTACAAAGTGATCATCCATGACATCAAGATGAAATCCATTACAGTGAGGTTCTAAAAATTTTATGGTGCGCTCAAGGTGCAAAAGGTTACTCGATATGAGTGATGGATATATTTCCATGATTTTCCTCGTGCTATGTTTGATTATTCTGTGACAGCTTCTCCCATCTTGACTGCCGTTTCATACCCCTGAGCAGAGTGCTCGATGAATTTTTTGCACGGTTGTACCGTTCCAGCTTTAAACAAAAGGACAACCGTTGATCCGCCAAATGCAAAGTATCCAGCTTCATCGCCTTTTTTATGGGGGGTATTTGGTGTGTAGGTATTGATAATTTTACCAACACACATTGCTCCAACAGGCATCATTAAAACGGTGCCATGTGTTTTTGTATCTAATATCATTAAATGACGTTCATTTTCTGTGAGCGCTTGCACCCCGCTATTGTAGACATTTGGATTGACCGACTCAAGAACTCCTCTAATGCGCACCGGTGCGCTTGGGGTATTATCTACAGGAAAATGAAAGCGATGATAGTCAGCTGGTGCAAGCCTGAAAATCATCAATGTGCCACCAAGAAATTCTTGGGCAAGGGTTTTGTTTTTTAGGAATTTTTCAAGACTGAATTTTTTAAGTTTGACGTAAAAAGCCGACTCTGATGAAAGATTGTGAATGACAAAAAGTTTGGAATCGGCTGGAGCGGTGATAATTGTCTGATCTTTATTGATAGGGCGAGCTCCTTCTTTTAGTTTGCGACAAAAAAAGTCGTTAAAAGAAGAATACTCGTTTGCTGGTTTTTCGTAGTCACTCATGTCGATATTGTATGCTGCAATAAAATGTTTGATAGCTCCCTTGCTTAGGCGGGTATCTTGATAAAACCCAATAATCTTACTAAAAAAGTGTTTATTAATAACTTTACGAGCAGCTTTGCCAAGCCAGTTGTTATATAAAAAATTAATGCCATTACTGTGTGGGTTAAGCTCAGGTATAAGATCGTCATCTTTGTAGTAAAAAACTGTTTGGTTTTCTTTATTTTTCATAAGCTTACGTCGGTTTTTCTGAGTTCCGTGAGTAAGAGAAACTGGCATGAGGCCAAAGAACAGGCCTACCATGATTGATCGTAAAATTCGTTTGTGTAACAGCATGTACCATCTCCCCCCAAAATTAAAACCTGTGGTACAGGATTTTTACTATACCACAGGTTTTAAAGACAGAGAACTTCTTTGATTTTTAGGCAGGGTCAGGGAATGCTGATTGTTATCTCAGCTGTTTGTCCTGCATTGTTTTGCATGATGAATTTTCCAGGACGAAATGATCGTAGCGAAGGTTTTTTTGTTGTTGCTGTATTGTTAACTATTTCTTGTTCCTGAGGTTGTGTCTGAGCAGAGGCTAAGATATTTCCCAAAATTTCGTGAAGACCTGCGATCATCAACAGTCCGTTTGTGGTAATAAAATTGTCTGCAGCGGTAAAAAGCTCTCCCATAAAAGCTACAGCATGATCTTTTGATTCAAAGATTTTATCAAGTGCGTTGTGTACGTCTTGCTTATTTGGTAGGGACATTAAAGCTCTTAACTGTGGACTTTCCAAAAGTACTGATCGGCAGGCTGATTCCTGAGTTGAATGATCAAGTAAAATATTCGTTATATCTTCGACGAGAATTCTTTGTTGATTGTGATTCTTTGGAGTTTTTTGTGCAAGTTCTGCCGCAAAAAATAGTACGGAGCTTGCAAGATTAAGAACAGCTTGCTTTTGTTCTTGATCATTCTGGGCTCCAACAACCATTCCTCCGTGCGCACAAACGTTTGCAAGTCCACCAAGTATCATTGAGGCCGAAGCCTTTTTTGTTTCTAACTGTTCAAGCTCAGGGGCAGTTGTAACCGCTGATGTGCTCAATAAGAGGCAGCTTGTTAATAATAAAAGTTTTTTCATTGCGATCTTTCTTATAAAGTATCGACTTATTCCGACCAGTTTTCAGAGTTTGTATTGGAGTAGTCTTCTTCATCCCAGGTTTCTGAATCGTCCCATTCATCATCATTTACAGGAGCTGGATTTGGGTTTGGAATTGGTTGAGGAAGAGGTGCTGGAGCTACTGGTTTTGGTGCGAATGGAGCAAGAATGTAGTGTACTGTTTCGGTAATTATAGTTGTACAAAACTCCATGCATTCACCAATAGCTAGAAAAATTTCGTGAGCAAGAATGCTTAAAATTCCTCTTGAGTTGTTCAGTTGCTCTATGTGATCTGCTCGGTCTTTTTTTGAAGGCAAGCTGTGTAATCTTTGTAAAATTGGTTTGTCGCTCAGAATCCGACTTTTCTCTGGATGATATTTAAGGGTTTCACAAAGTGAATCAGCAAGGCTTGAAACATCTTTATGATTTAACGCTTCAAACGATATTGTTGTTTTTGCTTTGTTAGGCTTAGTCATTTTACCAAGAGCATTAAGGACCACTCCAAGGTGCTTGATCGCAGCTTGGCGTTGAGCTTGAATTTGAGCAGCTGCAGAGACCTTTTTGTTGTTTTTTCCGGTTGGTTTTTGTTTTGCGCTTATATGTGCTTTTTTACTGATTTCTATGTCGGATGCTGTGTCTGGTTGTGCAAGAATATACTGAGGTGCAATAAGTATGGCCATTACGTACGTAGTTATCTTTTTGATCATGATCGATCTCCTTGATTAAAAACTTGCTCTACGGTTCTCCCTACAATTGTTATAAAATAAAAGACTTGTGATGTAAAATAAATAAAGTAGCTATTTTAGCACAAAAACCTTGGCTCTGAAGGGCTCCTGCTTTTGGAAAAATTGTGCTATCTTGCTTTATTATGACGTGGTGCGCCAAGTGGTGCGCAATCTTAAGATATCCGATTAATAAGATGGTTTTTTATGACACGCCCAAAGCTTCTTGACGAATGTACTTTTGTGATCCTTGGTGGAACCGGGGATTTGAGTAAGCGCAAACTACTGCCTGCAATTTACAAGTTGATTGCCGATAAAAGCCTTGACTCGTTTGCGCTTGTCTGTGTTTCTGTTGATGATACAACAATTGATGACGTGCTTTTTCAGGCAAAGAAAAATATAGAAAACTGCAGCGAAGAGATTTGGGCAACTATTCGGTCTCGAGCCTACTATCTTAGGATGGATTTTCATGCAAAAGATTCATATAAAAATCTTAAAGAGCTTTTGCACAGGGTTGAAGCAACACATAGTTTAGT
This sequence comes from uncultured Pseudomonadota bacterium, assembly GCA_964493325.1. Classification (GTDB taxonomy): domain Bacteria; phylum Babelota; class Babeliae; order Babelales; family RVW-14; genus CAZBMD01. The sequence goes on from CAZBMD010000002.1 coordinate 26,201, forward strand.
TGGTAATCGCATGTTTTACCTTGCTACGATGCCAGCTCATTTTGACGTTATTACAAAATATCTTGCCCTGTTTAAAATTGCAGAGCCAGTTACAGATTCAGCTGCTACCGAAAGAAAACCGTGGGCCCGTGTGGTCTATGAAAAGCCCTTTGGGTATGATCTTAAGTCTGCTCGCCGTATTAATCGTTGTATTGCCAAAGTCTTTCATGAAAGCCAGGTCTTTCGCATTGATCATTGGCTTGGTAAAGAGCTTGTTGGTAACATTGCGCTCATACGTTTTACCAATCGCGTACTTGAGCCTTTGTGGAATAACAAGCATGTAGAGTCGGTTCAAATTGTTATGAATGAAGATAGAGGAATTGGAGCTCGCGGTTTGTATTATGATGCAGCAGGAATTGTGCGTGATATGGTCCAAAGCCACATGTTGCAAATTATGGCATTGGTCGCTATGGAAGCTCCTGAGCATCTTACAGCTCATCATATTCGTGATGCCAAGGCACATGTTCTAAAAAAAGTCAAAGTAGAGTCTGTTGTTCTTGGGCAATACGAAGGCTATCAAGACGAAAAAAATGTTAAGCAAGGATCGCAGACTCCAACGTTTGCGGCGCTTAAACTTTCAATTAACAATAGGCGATGGCGTGGCGTTCCATTTTATGTAAAAACAGGTATTCAGCTTGCTAAGCGTTCTGCTGGTATTTATATCACTTTCAAGCGTGTTGAATGCTTGCTTGATGCTTGCCCTTCTCAGCCAAATGGTTTGCGTATTAACATTCAGCCTGACGAAGGCTTTTTTTTACAATTAAACGCAAAAGTTCCTGGAGTTGCCGACGAAGTGACCCCAGTGACGATGGCCTTTTCGCACAGTACCTTGTTTGGGCCAAATACACCTGAAGCTTATGAGTTGCTTCTCAGTGATGTGATCAAAAAAGATCATGCTGCATTTGTGCGACATGATGAAATTGAGGAGTCGTGGAAAATTGTTGAACAGATTAATCAATTTGATCAGACGATTTATCCCTATCTACAAAAAAGCAATGGACCTGACAAGCTAAAACAATTGAATACTGAGGAAGGATTTGTATGGCGCATTTAAATATTGGACTCATTGGCTTGGGGCGTATGGGTCTTTCTATTGCCTATCGTGCTGTACAAGCAGGGTTTATGGTAACCGGTTTTGATTTTAACAAACAAGCATGTGCAGAAGCTGAAAATCTTGGTGTGCGCATAGCAACAGATGTTGTTGCTGTTGCTGGGCAATCAGACATTATCTGGCTTATGGTTCCAGCAGGCTCCATTGTGGATGCAGTGCTGGATGAACTTTTTCCAGTTCTTGATCCTCAAAAAATAGTTATCGATGGTGGTAACAGCAATTTTAATGATTCGATAAGGCGGGCTAAAAAGTTATCCGAAAAGCAGTTTTCATTTCTTGATTGTGGGACATCTGGCGGTCTTCATGGCAGAGAGATTGGATTTTCTCTCATGGTTGGAGGCAATGAAGATGCATTCAACAAAGCGGAGCCTTTTTTTAAGGCAATTGCCGCGCCCAAAGGCTATGGATATATGGGGCGATCAGGTGCAGGGCATTACGTCAAAATGGTACACAATGGGATAGAGTATGCGCTTTTGCAGGCCTATGCCGAAGGATTTCATTTGCTCAAAGAGGGTCAGTACAAGGAGCTTGACCTTGAAAAAATTTCTGGTGTCTGGGCCCATGGTTCGATTATTCGTTCGTGGATTGTTGATCTTGCTCAGGAGATTTTTGCAAAAGACCAAAAGTTTGATGATATCTCTGGGGCAATTGGGTCGCATGGTACGGGACAGTGGACGCTTGATGAGGCTGAACGCTGTAATATTCCGGTTGATATGATCAAAAAATCTCTAGAGATTCGTGAGTGGTCGCAAAGAAGTAGTGGCAATTATGCAACTAAAATTGTTGCGATGCTTAGAAAAGCTTTTGGTGGGCACGCTGTTATTTCTTTGTCTAAAAAGAAATAACATAAAATTTTTTGAAAAAATTAGAACAAATAAAATCAAGCACGGTAGCAACAACTACCGTGCTTGAAATTTTTTATTGCTTTGAGGTTCGATTTTTACGAGCTTTATGGTTAGTTTTTTCTACATTTTTGCTTCTGGTTTCAAGGATTTCCCTGTGTATGATTTCTTCTGTTTCTGCTCCAAGTAAACTGAGAAAGACAGCATTATCGGAGTGAAGGAAGCAGCCTCCAAAAAATGCTCGAATTTTTTCATCAACTGGAGCTGATAAACTAAATGGTGTTTGAGACTCCATACTGTCGCCGCTTCCAAAAGGACCGAATTGTTTTCCTTTTCTTGTTTTAAAAACAACTTTTGCTAAATGCATTCCTCCATACCAGTATCCATAAACACCTGAGACTTTGACAATTGGATCGTTGGGAGAAACTCTGAATTCTGCATTGAAACTATTATCCAAAGGATTACAAGTTCCTAGCTTTTTTTTCCCATAGTAGACTTGTATACGATCAAAAATGCTTCCATGCCAAATTCTTATTCTTGTAATAGGCTTTGTTGCTTCATCTCGATGATCAAATGTCCCTGAAGAGTTTCCTCCAATCGGACCGAGCGTTGTGGCTTGACAGCTAAAGCCTCCTTTGATTAATGCTAGTCCGAATACCAGCATTGTGGCATATTGTATTTTATGAAAATTCATACGACTCCTTCATTTAGGGTTTAAAAAATATCTTTCTCTGTTTTAAATTAAGAAATTTTAAGTCGTCAATGGTTAAGTTTGATTTGAGTAAAAAGGGGTTTCTAGTGAAATATTTTAAAAAAATTATTGATATCAGTTGGCCTGTTTTGCCATCTATGACGGCTTACAAAAACAATCGGGTGGTTGAATTTAAGTCTACAAAAATATTCGAGCGCGATGCTGCGCGTGAGTCGGTTGTAACGCTTGGTGCTCACACCGGTACGCACGTTGATGCGCCGTCTCATTTTATGTGTGATGGCAGGACCATCGACCAACTAGACCTTGCCAGTTTGATTGGGTCTTGCGTGGTGATAGATATGACGCATAAAGAAGAAAAAATTACAGAAGAAGATCTTGCAACATATGATCTGCAAGAAGGTGGGATGATTCTTTTTAAAACAAAAAATAGTGCTTTTGCGCCTACCGATCTTTTTTGCCCGCAGTTTGTCTACCTTGATGCAACAGCTGCACAGTTTCTGGCATCAAAAAAGCTGCGCTGCGTGGGGATTGATTATCTGGGTGTTGAGCGCAATCAACCAGGGCACGAGACCCACACTATTTTATTTGAAGCTGGAGCCGTTATTATTGAAGGCCTGCGTTTGCAAGCTGTAGAACCTGGAGAGTATTTTTTATGCTGCCTACCGCTGGCGCTGGAAGGGCTTGAAGCAGCACCAGCACGTGCGGTACTGCTTCAATAATTACAACTTTTTATCTTGAGGCTCGTAGCCAAGTTGTTTCAGCTTGTCTCGAGTCTCGTCGGCAACAGCCCAATTTTTTTCTTTGCGGGCTTGCTCTCTTTTTTCAATCAATGCTTGAATTTCTGGTGTTATTTCAACCGTTGTTTCGGGCAAAGGTTGTAGCGTGAGTCCAAGAATGGACTGCAGCATCTTTTTGACAAGAGCTGCTGTTTGAGTATCCATTTTTTTAAGGTATTCAAACAAAAGTCCAAGAAACTTTGGTGTATTCAGGTCATCGCAAAGCGCTTCGAGCATATCGCGTGTAACCTGGTAATCTGCATAATTATTTTCAGCGGCAGCGGGAACTGCTGCTAGAGCCGCAATAATTTTTTTGTAAGCAACTCCTGCTCCCTGAACATCCTGCAGATTGAAATCAATGGGAGTACGGTAGTGATGTTGCAGCAAAAAAAATCTAAAGACCATAGGGTCAATGGTTTGAAATGCATCGCGGAGCGTCAAAAAATTGCCCAACGATTTGGACATTTTTTCTTTGTTTACGTTGATGAAAGCGTTATGGAGCCAAAAGCGTGCAAATGTTGTATCGTGCAAACTTTCGGACTGCGCAATTTCATTTTCGTGGTGTGGAAAAATAAGGTCCATACCGCCACCGTGAATATCAAATGTTTCTCCCAGCAAGGCTTTTGCCATCACTGAACATTCAATATGCCAGCCTGGTCTGCCGTAGCCCCACGGTGATTCCCAAAATTTTCCAGCTTCGTTACCTTTCCACAATGCAAAATCGCCAGCATTTTTTTTGCGTGAGTCCACGTCAACGCGTGCTCCGGCTTCAAGCTCATCAAGTTTTCGGCCAGATAGCTTGCCGTAGCTGTTAAAAGATGAGATGTCAAAATAGACGTCGCCATCAACAATGTAGGCGCAGTCTTTGGCAACAAGACCCTGGATAAATGAAATAATTTCTTTGATGTACTGGGTGACGCGCGGTTCGGCATCTGGGGTAACACAGTTCAGAAGAGCCATGTCTTGATGGTAAGCATCGATGTAGCGGGTAGCAACCTGTGTGTACGAATTGGGGTTGCCTTCGGCAATTGCCTTGTTGATGATTTTGTCATCAATATCGGTCAGATTGCGGATGTAATTAACTTTGTATCCTATTGATTTGAGCAGGCGTACAAGGACGTCAAAGTTAACGTATGCTCGTCCGTGACCCAGGTGTGAGTAGTCATAGGGGGTAATGCCGCACACGTACATTGATACGGTGCCCGGTTTTTGAGGAGAGAATATTTCTTTTTTTTTGGTCAGTGAGTTGGTCAGGACGAGCTTCATAATTATTATTTTGTAAAGGTGGTTTGAATTTTTGTCTTCAGTTCATCTTTTGAAACAAAACCTTCAATACGGTCTTCTTGGCTTGTTTCTTTGCCATCTTCAAAAAAGAGGAATGCTGGGATACCTCTGATGCCGTATTGTTTTGCAATATCTCCAGCTTCATCAACATCAATCATGGCAAACTTTGTTGATGCCAAGTCTGCATCATGAGCAAGTTCTTCATAAATTGGTTGCATGTCCTTACAAGCCCCACACCATTCAGCATGAAACTTTACAATGACCGGTGCTTTTTCCTGAAGGACTGCTTCTTCAAATTGAGTATCATTTTTGATGTGTATGACGGATGAAGAGTTTTGATGTTGTGCTGTTACATGTTTTTTACTGCCATGGTCGTGTCCACAGGGACACTTGTGGCAGCCCCATTTGCATGAACTAAGAAATACAAGGCTGATGACACTTACGCACTTTAAAAATTTTGTAATCATATTGTTTTCCTGAAAAAAAGGAGGATTAAGATTCTTTAGACGATTCTTTTTATAATATCTGGAAAACAAAAGTAAGTATAGATACCCTCAAGGAGAGGAGCATTTCTTTGCTTTATGGTAAAGAAGAATGGGGAAATTATGAGAAAATATTTTTTTTTAAAGGCACTTTTGCCGTGTGCAATTTTTTTTATTTTTAGCACTATTTTTCAACACAACAAGGTTATCAAAATCAATTATGAAAAAAGACGGAATGAGCTCAAGCTTGGGCAGCTGAAAAAAGAATATAACCGACTGATGGTTTATCATACGACGATGTGTGATTTTCAGATAACGCAAAGCATTGCTCAGCACCGGTGCGGTATGAAGCTTGTGTCGCTTGCTCAGATTGAGACTCTAACAGATGGAGGTGGGTTTGATTTTTACACTGCGTCATCAAGTGATGCGATGTTTTTGATTAATCAGCGGTCAGCATAGGTGGGGTTGTGATTTATAAAGATTATCGAGTTCGGCTCTTTATCGTTTTTTGTGCGTTTGGGTTTGTGTACCTAGTTCTTGTGGCTCGGCTCTTTTTTATTCAAATTTATTACAAAGATTTTTTTGTAAACCTTGCTCATGGACAACATCATGTTGCCGTTTCCATTAGTCCAGCACGTGGCGCTATTTATGATCGGTTCAAAGATAGGCCGCTTACGTTTAACAATGAGACATTGTCTGCATTCATTCTGCCTCATGAACTGAGTGAAAAAGAAAAGACATGCGCTTATCTCAAGCGTTCTTATCCAGAGGTTTTTGATCGTATGATCAAATTTCCTCAGAGGCATTTTTTATGGCTCGATCGGCATCTGCCCGAAGAGCGACTTACTTATTTACGAGGTAAAAAACTTAAAGATATTAATTTTATTGCTGAGCCTCAGCGCTATTATCCTGTCGAATCGCTTGCTCATGTTCTTGGCTTTACCGATATTGATAACAATGGCATAGCAGGTATTGAGCAAGAATTTAATAAACATCTGAGTGGCGCTTCGTCGTTTCTTGAGATGGAGCGGGATGCTCGTTCTGGTTGTTTTTATTTTGAAAAAAATGTGAACAAACAGGGTGAGCTGGGTTTGCCCGTGGTGCTCACCATCGATAGTGCCTTGCAGTCTTTTGCATATGAAGAGCTCAAAGAAACGGTTCTACGGCATCGAGCCAAAACGGGGTCGGTTCTGGTCATGGATCCAGACTCTGGTGAAATTTTGACGATGGCTAACTATCCAAGCTTTAATCCGTCAGAAAAAAAGACAAATCTTAATCTAGAGGTAACAAAAAATAATGTGGTGAGTGAGTGTTACGAGCTAGGATCTGTTTTTAAAATTTTTACCGCTCTTGCTGCGCTGGAAGAAGAGTTGGTAACTCCTGATGATTTAATTGACTGCGAGGGTAAGGTTACTTTTATTGATGGTATTCGTGTAGAAAACTGGAAGAGTGTTAATGTTGTACCTTTCAGTGATGTGGTCAGATATTCGAGCAACGTTGGTATTGCTAAAGTTGCCAAGCTTCTTGGCCCGCGATTGCACCATTATTTACGTCTGCTGGGGTTTGGGAAAAAGACTGGGATTCGATTTCCTGGTGAGAGAGATGGATTTGTTAATCCTCCCGAACGGTGGAGTAAGCCTTCGCTCATTGTGCTTGCCTTTGGCTACGAAATTATGGCTTCTCTTCTTCAGCTAGGCTCTGCTTTTTCTATCATTGCCAACGGTGGTTACTCAGTAAAACCGTCGCTGGTTATCGATCCTCCTCAAGAACCTTGGCAAAAAACAAAGTTGCTAAGCGACAGAACTATCGAGCAAATTAAAGATATTATGGAAAAAATTGGCGAGCGTTACAAGATTTCTGGCTATCGGGTGATGGGCAAAACGGGAACAGCACGATGTGTCAAAGATGGCGTCTATTCAACCAAAGCTCATTTGTACACGTTTGCCGGCATTGTAGAAAAAGGTGATTATAAACGGGTGATTGTGACTTTTATCAAAGAGCCTGAACGTGCTCACATGTGGGCATCTGAAGTCACGGCACCTCTGTTTCGGCGTGTTGCTGAGCGCATGGTTATTCTTGATACAACGCGGCGAGGGAAAAAGCTGAAGCCGTGACCAGTTAAGCTATGTTTTTTTTACGTAATGCCTTTGCTCAATGTCATTACTATAAATAAATGCAGAAATTTCTCTTAATTGTTCTCTATTGAGAATTTGCTTTGGCAGTGCAATTCCTTCATGAATATCTACCGGAATGGTGGTGATGATATATTCATCAATCAATCCTGCATCATAGAATTGTTGTACCAGATGCGCTCCTCCCTCGAGCCAAATTCTGCACCCTGGCTGCTGGGTTTCAATTTGATCAACAAAGTCTTTGATGTCCATTGCAACAAAGGTGATATCTGAGCGTGGGCTTTCTGAGGTGCTTTCAGTGAAAACATATGTGTGTTTGCCAGCATTAGGCCAGTCTCCAAAGGTGAGCATCTGTTCATAGGTTTTTCTACCTATAACGATCAAGTCTATAGATTTAAAAAAATCTGCATATCCGCAATCCATACCTGGGGGCAACGCTGCTGAAAACTCATTGAGCCAGTCAACACCGCCATCTTTGTCGGCAATAAAACCGTCACGGCTGGTGGCAATATAAAGAATAATGTGTGGTTTCATAAGATTCCCTCTGCTTGATTAATTTGGTATAAAAGCATTTTCGATGTATTCAATACTGAATGAGCCATTACTGTGTAAAACAGTTGCGATATCAAATCGAAGCACATGACTGAATAGTTTGTTTTCAAGTGCGAAGTGACGGGCAGCGCGGCCTATTTTTTGTTGCTTTGATTTGGTAATCAATTGACTGAGCGAGAAATATTGCGTGTTGCGCGTTTTCACTTCGACAAAGACAACGGTATCACCTTTTTGAGCAATAACGTCCACCTCGCCGCTGCGAACAAGATAATTTTGAGCAAGAATCTTAAACCCTTGGTCTGCAAGCCATGCGGCAACAGCCGCTTCACCACCTGAGCCAAGGGCTTTTAATTGCTGATACTTTTTTGTCATGAGCTAAAAAAGAAACGGAACTTTTTTAGCGACCAGAGCGTTTCCTTTTTCAAGAAATTCTGATTCGGGAAACTTGCTTGCAAGAATTTGTAGATTCTTTGCTACAAGCTCTTTATTTCTTTGTCGGTGAGCAAGCTTGCTTTCAAGAAACAGAAGGCGAGCTTCAAGGGCTGGGTTGTTTGGCAGGTATTTTTCTTTTAAGCTTTCAAGACGTTTTTCGGCTGCCGCATACTTTTTCTGATGCACATAAAAATCAAAAATGTAGACCTCTTTGTCAATAATCTTGCGTTGGCATGTTTGTTGAACACTAATCACATCGTTGCGATAGGTAATGTATGAGTTGTCGTTTAGGTATTCTCGACAAAGCTTGAGTGCATTTTCGGTTGGAGTTTGATCACAATCTGAGCGGAGTGTCTGGTTGAACTGTGCAAGAATTGATTGGTATTTAGCGTATTCGGCTTTTTCGTCAGAAGGGTAAAATTGGTGAAAGTGCTCATATAGCTCGTGAGCTGCTGGATATTTTTCAAGTCTAAAAAGTGTATCAGCAAGCAGAATTTTGTAGGAGGCAATGTTGGGTTTTTCTGCGTGTTGCGAGATCATAGTTTCTAGGTATTCGGCAGCGTCATCAAGATGTTTTTTTTCTAGAGCGACAAAGGCATTTTCTTTGAGCTCTTCAAAACTCATCTCTTCTTTGCTTTTTTGTTTTGCGCACGATGACAGAAAAAGGGCAAAAAGAGCGACACCAAAAAAGCGGTGTAGGCAAAAAAAGAATCTGTTTTTTTGAGTCATGATTATTCCCTTGAATCAACGGCTATATGCTTCTTGTAACTATTACAACGTAGCAAAAAACCAGATGAATGGCAAAAGGCATCTCTGTTATTAATTTTATATCCTAATTGAATTTTATATATTCAGTTGGGGGTAAATAGCTTCAGAATGAGGGCAATATCAATCTTTTCTTGCTTGGCGCGTAAGCGAGTGTTTGGGCTTTAAAAAAACAGCGTAGTTGTCGGGGGTACGTTCATGGTGTGTCATAAAAAATTTGTTGAGTCATAAACTTATGGGTATGAAAAAAAGCCCCGGAAATCCAGGGCCTTAATTAGGCGAGACTTACATATTTTAGTTTTTGTTAATCTGGGAGGTTAAAGTCTGTATCACCTTCTGATGACAAAGTCAGTACATATCCTTGAGCACCATCTCTTTTTGACGGGTCGATTACGCATAATTTGGCACGAGGGTCATCTGTTCTAACAAATCCTAATATTGCCCAGCGGTTTCTGTATTTTGTAATAACGGGACCTTCGTGTGATGGAAACATGTCTGCGGCAAATACGAGTACAACTTCAGGGTAATACTCTAGCATGTGTATTTTAAATGCTTGCTTAAATTCTAGGTCTGTAATTTTATTTTCATCATAAGAACATGATCCAAGATATGCAGCTTCTTGTTCAATTCTAAATGTGCAAAAACCAATGCATTCTTCATTGTTATAGCAGCAGATAAGTTTAAGGGCTCCACTTTTAACCATATCTTTTAGACCATTCATGCGGTCTTGAAAGTACCCAGGGGGGGTCTTTTGACCAAGTTCTTCAAATAATTCAGTGTGCATTTTGATGGCGATTTGTTCTACAATGGACCAGTCTTTAAGATTTCCACTGCTCATGGAAATATCTGCATTCAGGTTGCTGGCCATGGTGCTTGCGCAGATCCACATAAACGCTAACCGTACGATGTTTTTCATTTTTTAATCTCCTCTAAAATTGACAGACCGATAGAACATCTAGAATGTAATTTTTGCTCTGCGGATTTATGTTGTCAATAGATTGAGTATGTATCCTTGTGCTGATGATTTTATTTGTTCATCTGGTGCATAAGAAAGTGCATAGGGATGATCTGTTTGAACAAACCCCAATCTTAAGTAACGATTTTTGTGATACATGCAGATTGGATCTTGAGTTTCAGGAAAAAGATCTGCTGCAAACATGAACTTTACGTCATTGTAGTTTTCTAAAAGATATTGTTGAAGAGCTTGCGAAAAGTTTAAGTCATCAATAGCTTCTTCGTGATAGGCACAGGAATCAAAATAAGCATGTTCGCCTTTAACGCTAAAAGTACAGTAGCCAATAAAATTTTCGTCTTTTCTTTGGTCTTCTTCGTAGCATACCATCAGGTCTACATGTTTTTCTTCGAAGATGTTTTTTTTCATTTTTTTAAGCCATGGCGAAAAGGCGTGCGCTGCTATAATCGTAAACTCAGATAGCATAAAATTTTCCATATAAAGTCGGTCTCTATTTTTAGTCTGGGCTTCGTTTATTAAATTTGTGTATATCTTTGTTTCAAGTTCAATAATTTTGAGCCAGTCATTAATGATTCCTTTTCGAGTTGAAATAACTGCGGTTAGGTTGCTGATCATAGTGCTTGAAAATAGTATTATACAGACTAATCGAACGAGATTGTTTATTATCATAAGGTCTCCTTTTTTTAACAGTTCTATCCTTTTGATAATCAAGGTTGCAAGCGACTGCTTCTATGTCAACCGATTGTAAAAAAGAAGCCCTGGACTTCCAGGGCTTCTTTTCAATTAAAACATCTTATTGAAAGAGTGTTGTTACTACAGTGGTACTGGGGTGTTCAGAGAAAGAACGTAGCCTTGGGCCCCGGCTCTCCTTGATTCGTCAGCAGCACACAACTTGGCATCTGGACTATCTGTTTTTACAAAGCCTAAATTATTCCAACGATTTCTGTATTTTGTCATCACAGGACCGTTGTGATTTGGGAACATATCTGCTGAATATACGAACTTTACTTGAGGATAATTCTTTAGAAGATAGAGGTTGAAAGATTTTTTAACACTCTCATCATCAGTGAGCTCTTCATTGTAAGCGCATCCGCCAAGGTAAATGGCGTCGCCGTTTATTCTGAACATAACATAACCAACAAATTGTTCAGAAGAGTACCATTCAGATTGGTCTGACTGATTGTTATAACGTTCTGTTGTTAACACAAAAAGCTCCAGTTCTTTTTTTTCAAAAACAGAAACATGCCTGGCTACCATCAGTGAGTCTAAATGATTTGAAGGTATCTGTTGTCCAAGCTCTTCCATAAATTCAGTGTACATTTTAATGGCTGTGTTGGTAACTTCTTTCCAATCAAATTCTGTACCTTTGCGAGCTGTCAAATCAGCATGCAGATTGTTAATCATGGTACTTGCACAGAGCATCGCACAAGCTAAGCGAATTATGCTTTTCATATAATCTCCCTTCTAAAATAGAAAAACTACTCTGACATTCCTGAAATTGAGAATTTCAGGGTACGATTATCATGTCAATAGTGTGTTCAAAAAAAAGAAGCCCGAGATTTCCGAGGACTTACTTGTCAGAAGCTAAACAAAATTAGTTTGAATCGAAAAGAGGATTTGGTTCTGGCTGGTATAGGCAAAGTATGTCGCTCCGCTCATCAGATTGCATTTGTTGATAGAATATGACCTCAAGATCTTCAGAATCGCCTGTTGTGACAAGTCCCAAGAAGTTGGCAGTTTTATCGCGCTTGAAGATCGCTGGTGAGAAATTGTTTGAGGAAAGTTAGGCGATCAACTTGTTTGTTGTTGTTGATACCCATGGCAACCGCTTTAGTTTGTCCAACCAAAACGCAGAGCTTTTTTGCTCGCGTGATAGCTGTGTAAATAAGGTTACGCTGCAGCAGCATAAAATGTTGCATAAATAGAGGAATGATCACTGCTTGAAATTCTGAGCCTTGGCTTTTGTGAATGGAAATAGCATATGAGAGCATGAGCTCGTTCATTTCGGTAAAGTCATATTCAAGGTCTCGTTCACCAAAGCGAACAATGACTTGAAGATTGACTCTATCGATATCAAGAATGGTGCCGATATCGCCGTTAAAAACAAATTTATCGTAATTATTTCTGATTTGCATAACGCGGTCGCGTACTTTGAATACTTGTCCAAATTGAACCACCTGTTTGGTTTCATCAACATCAGGATTTAAGATCATCTGGAGTTCTTGATTAAGCCTTATGGCTCCAGCTGTGCCACGATTCATGGGCGTTAATACAATCGCGTCATCAGGGCTGATGCCAAGCGCTGGGAGCTTGGTTTTGTAAATAGTGCGAAGAAGCGGGAACATCTCTTCTGGTTCGTTTTGTTTTACAAATGCAAAGTCTTTTTTTGATCCAGGTAATGCTGCTTGGGGAAATTCTCCGTGATTGACGCGGTGAGCATTAACAATGATCATGCTGTCTTGTGCTTGTCTAAAAATTTGTGTGAGCCGGATGACTGGTATAATTTCTGAACCAATTAAGTCGTGTAGCACATTGCCCGCGCCGACTGATGGCAGCTGGTCGATATCGCCCAAGAGGACGAGTGACGCGTTTTGAGGCATGGCTTTGAGCACAGAGTGCATTAAGAAAACGTCAATCATTGATGCTTCATCAACAATCAAGAAATCAATTTCAAGTGCATTTTGTTCATTGCGGGCAAAGCCCATCGACAGCGGGGTAAATTCAAGAAGTCGATGCAGTGTTTCGGTGTTGCGGCCGGTACTTTCGAACATGCGTTTTGCCGCGCGTCCTGTGGGTGCTGCTAGTCTAAAGCGAGCTTTATGTTCTTCAAGAACTTCGATAAGTCGCCTGGTTGTCGTCGTTTTTCCTGTTCCAGGTCCACCGGTAATGATAGTAATTTTATTTTGCAGGCAGGTTAAAATTCCTTGTTGTTGATCTTCATTAAGTTCTATCCCTTTTTTATCAGGCGTACGCAGGCTTTGATACACGGAGTGTGTGTCAAATTGGATGTGTGACAGCGCTTGCTCCTGGAGCTTTAAAATTTTTTTGCTAATACCGATTTCTGAATAATAGAATTGTGGCAGCGCAAGAAAATGTTCATTTTCATAAGTTATGAGTTTTACTTTTTCTTGTTGATAGAGCTCTACAAGCGATCTCTTAAGTAGATCGGTAACAAGGGTGGCATCAAGACCAATAAGCTCAATTACCGCTTCTTTGGTTGCTTCAACTTTTTTATACAGGTGGCCTTCGGTTGTTGCTTGCGAAAGAACATGAAGCATGCTTGCTTTTACTCGTTCAATAGAATCGTGAGCAAGGCCCATCTTCAGGGCTATGCTATCGGCCGTTTTAAAGCCTACACCCCAGATGTCATCAACAAGCCGATAAGGATTTTCTTGCATTTTAGCGATTGATTCTTGGCCGTATTTTTTAAAAATTTTTACGGCAAATGTTGTTGGAACATCTTTGGATCGCAAAAAGATCATTACTTTGGAAATTTCTTTTTGCTCTTGCCAGGCTTGTGTAATGAGGTCAACACGTTTTTGGCCAACACCTGCAACTTCAAAAAGTCGAGAAGGTGTTTGTTCAATGATCTCAAGTGTTTGAGCTCCAAATTTTTTAACCAGCTTTTCAGCAAATTTTGGTCCTATGCCTTTGATAAGGCCCGACCCTAGATATTTTTCAATACCGACAATAGATGATGGAAGTGAGGTTGTGCAGGATTGTGCGTCAAATTGTCGACCAAATTTTGCGTGGAATGCCCATTGCCCAGTAAGTGTAACTTGTGCGCCTTGGTGAACTTCTGCAAAATATCCGCGAGCGACAATCGATTCTGAGGCACTGACTTTGAGTGCTATGACTGAATAGCCATTATCCGGGCTTTTAAAAAGCACACGATCAACGGCTCCAGAAATTTCTGTTATTTCTCCAGCCATAGCAGCTCCGTATACGTTTTACTTAGAATCAGTTTTCATTTTTTTGAGCTCTTCCACAGCTTTCTTTCTTGCTGTTTCAGATATGCTTTTATACAGAGATGAAAAAACATGAGAGCAGTCATGGCAAAATTGTTCAAGCAAAGAAACTGAAGTAATTTCTTCAAGTGCAAAAGCTTCGACTGGTTTGGAGATGTTAAAAAGTTTTCCGAGCATGGTATCTGATGCGTTACGGCCAGTTCCTTCAAAACATTGATCAATCAACGGAGAGACCATCGATTTATTTTCACGAATAATATCAAAAAAGTCTTTAGCTGGATCAAGAATAAGTTTTAGTTGTGTTTCTATAAATCCTTTATCTACAGGATCTTTTTTCGCCGTGATGTTTTGGAGGACTTGTTTGATTTTTGCTTCTGCAAATTTAATGCGAACAGTAACCATTGGGTATTGCTCGAGTACTACGTTAAGAAGAGGCATTTGAGAGCCGGTGAGTGTTTTTGCGCCTGAGTATACAATTGTCTTATCATGTACGGCTTGAGTTGCTGCTTCTACTTTTGCAAACGTGATTTGTGTTGCAAGAAAGCCAATTGATAGCGACAGGAGTAGTTTTTTCTTCATGATTGATTCCTCTAAATGTTATTATCTACACAAATATAGTTTATGTAACAAAGACAATGTTATTGGTATTTTCAAAATGATGCTACAAATTTTAGGTAAACTGTCCAGTCATTGCCGATTCCTCTGCTCAGCGCTGTGACGTCACCGCCAAGACCCACTTGAAGATTGCGGGATGCAGATTTTTTTATTGAATAGAGAACTTCAGAAAAAATTTTATGCTGAGAAACCGTGTCAGATTCAGCATCTTTGATGCGTAGGTCAGTAATCGAAACAGATGGATTATTGATCGTACGAATAAATTCTTGTTGTTGTGCGTAAAAATCATATCCAACAGCAACAGACCAGCTATCTATGTTGCAGGATACACTTGTAATAAAGTTGAACACGCCACCTGGACTGACTAAACACTTAAATGATGATGGAAATATGTATTGCTTCATGTAATCATTAATAATATTTCCGTTGTTTGGATTGTTAGGTGTTACCATAAGAAGGTCTTCTGGCTTAAGAACTTGGTTAAACATAATGAGTCGGTCTTCGTAACCGTCAAATAGTTTATCGTATGATGCGCGCATCCAAATGGTTGCAATGTCATGAAAGATACCAATTTTTGATTCAAAATAAACACCAAGCCCGTAGTGTCCATTATTCCCAAGGGGGGCATTTAGCAAATAGTTTCGAATGTTTTGTAAAATACTGACGGCATTAGTTACTAAGGTGTCAGAATCAACGGCTCCAGCTATTTTGTCAACGTTAACGCTAATTGTTGGGCCGCGTGATAAATTACCGGTTGGAAGAATAGCTTCAAAGCCCACGTCAGTTTGAAAGTTTGTCATATTTAGAGAGTTGATTCCAAGTTTGATGCGTGTATCACCCATGCCATAGCGGATAATGAGCCCCTCGTCATCATCAAATGCAGCCCCGGGGAAATTCTTAGCTAAAATACTTTTAATTTCTTGTTGGCCACTGGAGTTAATCCAGAGGTTTCTTTCTGCAAGCAGAAGAGAGGTATGTAATTGAATAGTAAAGGGCCCTTTGGTAGCTCCAAATTGGATAAATGCACCGGCTTTGCGTTCCTGAATAGTAATATTTCGGAACAGCGGAATAAGTTGGACAATATCTTCTTTGCTAATCATTGATGATGGAAGGAGTTGAATAAGAAAGTTATTTTCAAAGTCTTTGACGTCAAGAAGATTTTTGACGGTAACAGGCATCTTGTTGGTTTCATTAAAGAAGAAATTGACCGCTACGCCGCCTTTTTCAAGCGCTGCGAATTTGTGAGGGAAGTGGTACAAGATATTACGGGCAAAGGGGCTTTGTGTGTGGTTCCAAAGAGGGCTTGTTATGTTGCTGAGAACCAGTGCGATAAGCGTAGGATCAACAGGCAGGGTCATTGGGCCTCTGGTTTGCTCATACGCCTCGATATCGCTCAAATCGATATTGAATTCGTTGTTATCGCTGCCAAAAAAGTCAAAATCGTCCAGTTCGTCAGCTGAACAGCTCATGCCGAACATGATTATCGAAGCTAGTAAAGCGTTTTTGAGAAACAAGTTCATAAAATAAATATTCCTTTGTAATGGTCCGTGTTTTGGAATTATATTATTCCAATGATCTGATAGGATCGATATTTAATTGGTTGTTTTTCTGGTAATCGCTATCAGTACTGGACTTTTGCGAAAAAAGCATAGTTAAACTGAAGATTGAATCATGTATGTCATTTACACAAACTTTTTTGAGAGCTTATGCAAAGAGCAAATTAAACTATAAACCCTAAGTCTGTCAATGCACTTAAAGATTTGTAGGTTTTTCTCATTTTTTTTAAAAAAAATGGTATGTGATTTACAAAGGAGCTACACTGGGCGCTGTTGAAAATTGGCACAAAAGACAAAATAAGGCCTTAATAAAAGCTTTATTAGATTTAAGGGAGCTTCCATTTATGGAGACACAGCTACAGGACAAACGATTATTTATTCTTGAGGGTAATATTGGCGCGGGCAAGTCGACGTTGCTCAAAATCCTTAAGGAAACGCTTAATATCGATATCATTGATGAACCTATTGATAAATGGCAAAACGTTGATGGTCAAGAAAATCTCCTTGATTTGTTTTACAAAGACACTAAGCGTTGGGCGTATACTTTTCAGTCGTATGCTTTTATTTCACGCGTTCAAGCCATTTTTGATAGTAGTAAACGGCCTGGGAGCTCACCTACTCAGATTCTTGAGCGTTCGGTTTTTTCAGATAGATTTTGTTTTGCAAAAAATGCCTATGAAGCCGGTCTAATGAGTGATTTGGAGTGGCAAATTTATAAAGATTGGTTTGAGTGGTTAGTGGGTTCATACATGCCTAAGCCTCAGGGGTTCATTTATCTCAGAACAACTCCTCACGTTAGTCACGCGCGCCTTACCAAGCGAAACAGGCATGAAGAAAGCAGCGTTGCCCTTGACTACATGGAGGCATTACACAAAAAACACGAGGATTGGCTCATTCATAAGGTTGAGCAGCCAGCTTATATCGCGCATATTCCTGTGCTTGCGCTGGAGTGTGATCATGATTTTGAAAAAGATCGTAACGAATTGGATCGCCACGTTGCGTTGATTAAGAGTTTTATTGAAACGGGAGTTTCTCCGCTTTCAGAAGTAGCGTCTTTAAAGCAGGTTGCTATTTAGTTTTTTGTGGTAGTTGCAGAGCAAATTGCACAAAGCCTGTGACTACCATTTTATAAATATTTTCAAAATATTTTCTCAAGATGAAGAGTTTTTTTGCAAATGTATTCAATTAACAGGTAAAAAGCATATAATGAAAATACCAATAAAAAGTATGGCATTTTGGTTTAGATAGGGATTGTTATGGCAGACGCAGAATCAGTAAAAATCGCAGCGTATATTGCGGCCGGTCTATGCATGGGCATAGGAACACTTGGTCCAGCGCTTGGAATGGGAATTATTGGTGGAAAATCATGCGATAGTATCGGCAAGAGGCCTGAAGCTGCTAACGCAATTTTTAAAACCATGATTATAGCACTTGCATTTGTTGAAGCGGTAGCCGTTTACGCGTTGCTTATCGCGCTCTTACTCCTTATTTATTTGGGTAAGTAACCCTCATTGTCGATTTGTATGCTTAACGCAACATTTTTAGTTCAGATTATAAATTTTTGGGTTACATACCTATTTCTCAATAGGCTGCTATTTAGGCCGATTGTTCAATTGCTTCAAGCTAAAGAGATAGCAAAAAAGCACTTGCAGCGTGATATGAAGCTTAAGGAAAAAGCTTTGTACGACTTGCAAGAAGATCGTCATCGGCAGCAAGTAGCATTTAAAATGTATCTCCAAAAAAATTATGTTGCAGATGTGCCGGATGGGATAGAAGATGTTCCAGAGGTTACGTATGTTTGTGATGATGTTGAGCGAAAAAAACTGATTGATGAGTCAAGAAAGATCTTGGTAAAAAAGGTACGCCATGCTAGCTGATTTTTCATTACTCGAAGTGAGTTTTAAACTTCTGCTATTTGGCATTCTTGTTGGGAATTTGATTTATTTATACAAAAAATATGCGGTCCCGTTCCTTTATCAAGAAATTATCGAAGAGAAAAATGCAAGAACAATGTTGCTTGAAAAAGAACGTTTGCTTGCCTCTACGTATCATCGCATTGAGAATCAAGTACAACAGCAAAAAAAAATGTTTGTTCTTTTAGAAAAAAATGTTCAGGCATGGCATCAGGCTATGAACGAAGAAATTGAAAAGAATAATAAAGAAGCTGCTGCAGAGCAGCAAGCATTGATTCAAAAACGTATCATCCAAAAAAAATATTTAGCTAATGCTCTTCTTGGCAAAGCGGTTATACCGCAATCTATCGCATTAGCTCGGCATGATCTTATCGAGGGCCTCCAAGCTGAACGAGGAAGTGAAAGGCTTGCTGCAATGGTAAAAGAGTTGGAGAAACATAAGGCTTGTGTGCGGGATTCGAACGATGTCTCATAAACATGATTTGCTTGCAAAAAAATATGCTTGTGCCTTTCTAAACTTGTATGATAATCAGCTTAGTGAGTGGTACTTTGACAATATTGCGTCCTTGGGTGTTTTTTTAAAAAATAATCCTTGGATTTTTGTTTATCTGAGTATCCCTACCGTTGATTACGAAATTAAACAAAAAGTCATTCATCGCGTGAGTGAAAGTTTACAATTCTGCCATCATACGAGTATTCTGATTAATACTCTTTTAAAGCATAATCGTATAGAGCTTCTTGGTAGTGTGATCAAGCAACTTCAGATTAGAAATAGAGCTCGAAAGAACATTGAAGTATTTACGATAAAAACATCGCATGTACTTGATGATGAACAAAAAAATAGCATTATAGATTTTGTAAAAAAAATTACACCATCTCATATCACGGTACAGTTCTTACAGGATCCATCGTTGATCGTTGGCCTTAAAATTCAAAGTGATGTGCATCGATGGGAGCGATCGATAGCAAGGCAACTGAGAGATATTGAACAGAACATTTTACGACAGGTGAGCTTATGATGGAAAAAGATACGGATATAATCTCGTTACTCGAAAAGGCTCTCAGTGACGAGCCCCAGGCTAGTCTTGATGAAATAGGAATTGTCATCAAAGTTGGAGATGGCATATGTAAAGTATATGGACTTGTTAATGCCATCTTTGGAGAACTTGTCCAATTTGATGGTGGTGGACAGGGCATAGTGCTTGATCTTGATGAGGATTATGTTTCGGTTGTATTGCTTGAAAATTCTGCAAATGTGATTGAGCAAGAAGTTGTTAAACGTACCGGCAGCGTGTTTTGCGTTCCTGTAGGAGAAGGTCTTTTGGGTCGTATAGTCAACGCAACAGGAAGTTCTCTTGATGCGCTTGGTGCTATTAAATCTGAAAAAATGATGCCTATTGAGCATACAGTTCCAGGTATTGTTGATCGAGCTCCAGTTAATGAATCTCTTGAGACTGGAATAGTTGTAATCGATACGCTCGTGCCGATTGGCAAGGGGCAACGAGAGCTTTTAATTGGCAATCGAAGTACAGGAAAAACATCTATTGTGCTCAGTACTATTTTGCACCAAAAAAATAAAGACGTTATTTGTGTTTATGTTTCTATCGGGCACAAGCAATCAAATACCGCTCGCCTTATTCACCAGCTTGAAAAGCATGGCGCCCTTGAATACACTATTATTGTTGATGCTGATGCCAAAGAAAGTGCACTCAATCAGTTTCTCGCTCCTTATACGGGATGTACGATTGGTGAGTATTTTATGAATAAGGGTAAGGACGTTCTTGTTATTTATGATGATTTAACTAATCAGGCAATTGCCTATCGAGAACTTTCTCTTCTTCTACGACGACCACCTGGACGTGAAGCGTATCCTGGTGATATTTTTTATATTCACTCTCGACTACTTGAACGCGCTGGTCGGCTATCCCCTGAAAAAGGTGGAGGGTCGCTTACCGCAATTCCAATTATTCAAACGCAGGGCGATGATATTTCGGCCTACATTCCAACAAATTTAATATCCATAACTGATGGCCAAATTTTTCTAGATACTGTTCTTTTTAATAATGGAATCAGGCCTGCTGTGAATGTTGGTTTATCAATTTCGCGCGTAGGTAGTGCGGCTCAAACAAAAGCAATGAAAAAAATGAGTGGAAGTCTTAAGTTAGAACTTGCCCAGTACAATGAGCTGCAGGCTTTTGCTCAGTTTGGATCAGAACTTGACAAGGCCAGTCAACGAGCACTTGATCGTGGGCGTCGAGCTGTTGAAGTTTTAAAACAGACAGAACTTGCTACATATTCATTTGTTGATCAAGTTATCTTTCTTTATTTGCTCAAGGCAAATTACTTGGACAAGCTTCCGTTAGAAGATATTCGCCTTTTTGCCTTGCAATGTTGTATGTACATTAAAGGGGCGCATGCCCAGGTGTATGAATCAATTCTTGCATCAAAAGATACCAATGAACAAAGCTTGGGGCAGCTTAAAAAAGCAGCCGATGAATTTTCAATGATTTTCTCAAGGCCTTTGTCATAAAATGATTCGTATTGCATGCATGATAAGCGTTCTTTGTGTGCTTGCAGCCTGTGGTCGTAAGCAGCGCAATATTTTTATTTTTGATGATACTCAATCGTTTTCAATTAACAAGCTTGCGCTCGGAGTGCCAAGAATAATTGAGGTTAAGTCGGTCGAAGATGGCAATCTGATTAGGTGGATGGCTCCAGTTGTTACTGACGATCGAATCTCTCTTGTAGGGTACAATGTGTATCGGTTAACACCGCAAGGCTTGATTCCAAAAAAACCACTACATACTCATCCATGCAGTGCGCTTGTTTTTATAGATAAAAATGGAAGTAAATCCAATCTCTACGTGGTAAGAGCTGTTTTTTCAGCACCCAGTTTCAGCAAAGAGGGTCCTGTTAGTAACGTAAAAATGTGTATGTAAAAAAAACTCCCTCCAACTTAGGACAAGCTGGAGGGTTGGGGGGGCGAACAATATTTTTACGTATTGTTCATTTAGGGATTTTTGGTGTGCATCGCGTGCACAATCTCTGATATCAAAATATAAACAAAAAAATGAAATTCTTTTGTCAGGCAAGATCGTAACAAGCCCATATAGTGATGTCAAGAAAAATTAGGTCAATTCTTATTCTTGTTGATCCTCAGGGGTTTCAATCGTGTTGTAGAGCTGCAATGCTTTGCGTAAAATTAAATCTTTACGCTCTTTTAAATGATCTTTGGATTCAATATATTTTTCTAATAACGTTGAAAAACTCATATCAAAATTGAGCATTGCTCGTTTTTCACGTTTGACCTGTTTGTAGACAGGAATGACGCCAACAAGGAACATTGCATGAGCGCACGCTCGTTGTACGGCAAGCAAATCAACTTTGTCAGTTGAGCCGTCTGCAAGGTGATATAAAATTTTTACAATTGCTTCGTTAAGATCATATTGTTTTAGTGTAGCTAATATTTGGGATGTTTGATCAGTTGAACTATTCAGTGTTATTTCAATTTGGATCATTGGTCTTGTTGGAAGCTTTATAACATCGTAAGAGCAAATTTTTGATGATCCATGACGTTCGATGTTAACAGAACAAAAACTTTTTTCTTCTTTTCGTTCCCCAAAATCAACGCGCTCTATCGATCCGGAGTAGACAACTGGAGGGCTTCCTTGTGGATTAAGATTTTGATAGCGATGTAAGTGCCCAAGTGCAACGTAATCAAATTGAGGCAGCGCAAGCTGAGATGGTAAAAATACCGGGTCTGATCCAAAAATGGCGCATTTTTCTGATCCAGAAAAAATACCACTGGTGACCGTTAAATGACCAGCAAGGACTGCTGGCATTGTTGTATCAATGTCTTGGGCAAACTGTGCAATTAATTGTCCTATGCGTTCTGAAAGATATGTTGTTACATCGGAGTGAGATTTAAATCGGTGCGAATCGTGTGTAACGACATTGTTACGGGCTGGCCATGGAATGCCAACAATTTGAACAGGTCCACTTTTTGTTGGAATAACTTTAAGCTCAGGTCGTGAAAATACGTGAAATCCATCAACGGGTAAATAGTCAAAAACATCGAGAGAGTGGGTCTTTCCAAAGCTGAGTGGATGATCATGGTTTCCAACGACAATTGCAACAGGAATATTGGCCGCGTGTAATTTGAGAAGCTGTGTAACCAAAAGTTTTTGTTGAGTTGGTGTTGGATATGCTGTTTTGTACGCGTCTCCACAAAATAAAAACAAATCAATCTGTTTTTCTATGGCAGCGTTAACCATGTATTCAAGTGAATTTTTAAAATCCAAAAGACGGGTGTGAATGCCCGTCTTTGGATCGATTTTTCCATAATTCTCAACGCCAAAATGAATGTCTGCTGTGTGGAAAAAAATCATATGGATTCTAGCGATTTTCTTGATGTTCAGTTTCAGTTTTTATTGCGCCACGAAAATTAAATTGACCTTCTTGAGGGTCAACGTCATTTTTTTTTAAATCTTTTTTCTGCAATTTTTCTTTCATTTTTTTTGCGTAGCCTGCTTTATTTTCTTGCCGCGCTCTTCCAATTGCAAGGCTTTCTTCTGGGACGTTTTTACTGAGTACTGAGCCTGCAGCTGTATATGAGCCTTTGCCGATGGTAATGGGTGCAACAAGTGTGTTATTGCTGCCAATAAATGCATTGTCTTGAATGGTTGTTCTGCTTTTTTTAAAGCCATCATAGTTGCATGTAATTGTTCCAGCGCCAATGTTAACGCCTCGTCCTGCATCGGTATCACCTATGTATGATAGATGTTTTGCTTTGCTGCTTGCTTCGATAGTACTGTTTTTAACTTCAACAAAATTTCCTATCTCTGAATTGTCACCTAGTGATACATGCTCGCGAATTCGAGCAAACGGACCAACATGTACGTCACAGCCAATTATGCTATCTTGTACAACAGAATGAGAGTGAATGGTACTATTATCTCCAACAACGGTGTTCGCAATAATAGAAAAAGCTCCAACAAAACATTCTTCGCCAATCCTTGTTCCGCGGAGCAAGTGAGCGCCTGTACCTATAAATGATCCAGCACCAATTTGTACGTCAAGATCGATGTGAATACTTTGCGCTAGTTCAAAGCGAACTCCTTGCAGCATCCAGTGTTTAATCATTTCGGAGCGTTTAATTTGTTCAACTTCCCACAGCTCTTGTAAAGTATTTACGCCTCTAACGTAATCAAATGGTACAGCTATAGTGTGCACTGGGTAGTTGTTATCACTGGCTTTTTTAATCAAATCCACAAAGTAGAATTCGCCAGATATTGGATTTTTTTCGATAGTGTTTATGTATTTTTGTAAGAATGCAGTTTTCATCATGTAAATACCTGCATTGATGCACGTAATATTTCGTTGTTCTTCTGTGCAATCTTTTTCTTCAATAATCTGGTACATACCGTCTTGTTCTATAACTCGCCCATAACCGGTTGGATCAATGACGTGTGTTGTCAAAAAACTGACCGTTGCATCACGCATTTTATGCTCTGTAATTAATTTTTCAATGAGGTCTTTGGTAACAAGAGGAGTATCTCCAGCAAGAACAAGAATGTTTTCAGTGTCCCATGTTGCCGCAGATAAGGCAACAGCGTGACCTGTTCCTAGCTGTTCAGTTTGATGTATGTAAGTAACTTGTGCAATGCTTGCTGAAGTAATTTCTTGTTGCAGTGCATCTGCTTGATATCCAACAATAATGCTCATCGGAATTGCTAATTCCTCAAGAACTTTGAGTGGATAAAGAACCATTGTTCTTCCACAAATATTGAATAAGAGTTTGCTTTTTTTTGTTTTAAATCGGGTAGCTTTTCCTGCTGCAAGCACTACCGCTCTGGTCTTTAAGCTATTCATTGATTACTCCCACACGTGTCAGTCGTTTAGTACAATTTTGTATAAGCAAAAATTTGTACAACCTCTTTAAAATAATATTTACTTCAGTGTAAAGCCGGTTTAAACTAAAGCTAGTTAATTAAAACCACAGTTATAATACAGCTAAGCTTCTTGTTTTTGCAACTAGTTTTAAAAAATAAGAAGAAGCTTATAAATGATGAAAAAATGCTCTTAGAAATGCATTTAAAATGAATTTTACGGAGAGGTGGCTGAGTGGTTGAAAGCGACCGTCTCGAAAGCGGTTATCCTGGTAACCCCTGGATCGTGGGTTCAAATCCCACCCTCTCCGCCATTTGCCGTCGCAAATGCTAGTCTGCGGCGCAATAATTTTATCTAAAAAACAAATAATGCAGCGTCGCTTTTAATGCAAAGACGGTCTTACCTCAATTCAATCGACATAATCAATCATGAGCGGTACGTACAAGATCGTGGTTGCTGATTTTAAGATTGTGGAGTTATGAAAAAAGGTTTATTCAAAACAATCAAAGAAAACATTGTACCAGGAGTAACTCTTGGTTTGGTTTCTCTCCCTCTTGCTCTTTCTCTTGCCATCGCATCTCATACAACACCACTGATTGGTATGATTACGTCAGTGTGGGCAGGGCTTATCGCGGCACTTTGTGGCGGCAGTCATTACAATATTGTTGGGCCAACGGCCGCGCTGACTGGATTTTTGGCCAGTAATTCCATTAGTAGCCTTCCCATGCTTGCAATTATGGCGAGCGCATTTATTTTTTTTGCATATCTTTTGAAGTTGGAACGGTATCTTGTTTTTGTTCCAGCAAGTGCTATTCATGGATTTTTACTGGGCGTTGCTTCAATTATTATTTTAAATCAATTGGGTACGGCTTTGGGGCTTCAGGGGCTTGCAAAGCGGTCTTCAGTTTTGGGTAATGCTTTCCAATCATTAATGCATGCTCATCAGGCAAATTTTATCATTCTGGGAATTTTTATTTCCGTGATAGCAATCCTGGTTATTTTTCAGAATTATGTAAAACGAATTCCTGGTATTATTATTGTAACGCCGCTTAGTCTTCTGCTTGGTTGGTTGAGCACACGCGGAATAATTCCTTTATCGCTTGAGACGTTAGGGTCGGAATTTTTGGATATGCCTTCTCAGATTATGGCATTTCCTTCTTTTGTTTTTGACAGGGGGCTTATTACACCAGCTTTGACCGTTGCCCTTATTGCAATCCTTGAGACAATGATTTCAGCAAAAGTTGCAGATGGTATGACTAAAACCAAGCATCATAAGGGAGCTGAAGTTCGTGGTCTTGCTTTTGCAAATTTTATATCTGGGATTTTTGGCGGTATGCCTGCAGGTGCAGCTCCAGCACGCACTGCACTCAATGTTAAAGCAGGGGCGACAAATCGTATGTCAGCGGTTATTAGTAGTCTGTGTGTAGCAATTATTGCACTTTCCAGTATGCGCTTGTTTGCATTTTTGCCACTCATTGTTGTTGCTGCCATTCTTGTTTTTGCAGCATTTCATCTTGTGCAGTTTAATAATTTTTTGCGTATGTATCGCGGTGATCGCAAGAATTTTTATCTTTCGTTGGTTGTAGCGTTTACAACAATTTGCGAGGGACCAATTGTTGGTATTTTTCTTGGCATAGCAACAGCAATGCTTCTTTTAATGCAGCAGTTGTCTCGAGGCCATTATGAGCTAAGTGTTGGTTGTAATGATCATGCGGATCCGCTTGATAAGGGTTGTGAAAAAATTGATCAATGCAGAAAAAAAGATGGTGTTCTGATTTATTCAATAAAAGGGCAGCTGGTCTATATCAATGCGCAAGCGCACATTGCACGATTTGAACGAGATCTTTCTCATTACTCGACAATTATTTTAAATGTAAAAAAATTATATTTTATCGACATGGATGGGGTTGACGCTTTGGCAGAAATCATTACCCTTGTTCAGTCGAAAAATAAAAAAGTTCTTATTGTTGGTGATAATACATTTATTCTCACCATGCTTGCAGAAAGTGGGCCATTTAAATCTGTAAGGCGTGCAGGGCTTGTTTTCAAAGACCAACCCGAAGCTCTTGCGTATTTAGGACTTGCAATGACTCATGAGAAGGATATTTAATAATGCTGAACAGTCTTCCTAATATTGTTTCAATGACCAATCGATCTGTTAAACGTGACCAACTTGAAGCGCTTGTGCCAAAAGAATGGGGCCATGAAGAATGGATTGTTAACAATGCTTTGTATTGCGGTAAAAAACTTGTTTTTAAGTCTCTACACCGTTGTTCGCTGCATCATCACAAAATTAAACATGAAACATTTTATGTTATTTCAGGTAAGGTGCTTTTAGAAACCGAGCTAAATGGTGTAACGCTTTCGCGCGTTATGATGCCTGGTGATAGTGCTCAAATTCCGCCACTTATGTGGCACAGACTCACTGCAATTGTTGAGTCTGATGTTATTGAATTTTCTACGCATCATATGGAAGAAGATTCATACCGCGCAGTGCCAAGTGGCAAAGTTGATCTCAAAGATTTATCTCTGTGAAAATATCCAGCTTCTTTTTAATTATTTTAATCAGCCTCTTTGGAGGGGCTGTTTTCTTCTTGATTGATCAAGGATATCTTCTGGTTTTGTGGACGCAGGGATCAACAGAAATAGCTCGAGCTTCACATAATCAGTTGCGGTTTGCACGACAAAAAACGGTCAAATGTTTTAGTTGGAATAATAATCGCATGTATTTTGATGAAGCTCCTTTAGTGTGGATCGAGGGTGATGACGTTAAAAACCTCACCTCACTGGTTAAGCATTGGCTGAGTTTTATTCAGGGAGAAGGCCTTATTGCAAAGCATGTGGCTCTAGAGTCGGTAGCGATTGTTCACCAAGAGCAAGAAGCGCTGATTTCATTTGATCGAAGCATATTCTCTTCTGCCGCTTCTACACGACAAAAATGGGGAATATGTGAGAGCCTTTTGGCTACTATTCGTTATTCTGGTGTTAAAATTCAAAAAATCAGGCTTTTGGTCGAAGGAGCGCCGCTTAACGACGCTCATCTTGATTTGAGCATTTCATGGCCGATTGATGGATTCTCTTCAATTTAAAGCGTTTATATGTCTACAGGAGGAGGCTTTTATGTTCGCACTAGATAGTCCCTTCGATCTTTGATAGACTCTACCTTTCTCAAAAATGTCGTGTTTGACTGGCAATAGGCCTCTATCGGATGTATTTATTGTAGTTTTTAAGAAAGGAATTGTTTTTTCATGGATAAAAAATTTCTAACAGCGGTGCTTCTTTCGGTTGTGACCGTTTACGGCATCCAGTATTTTATGGGCAAAAAGGGTGGAGCAGAGGTCGATCCTGGAGTTATTAACTTATCTGAACAACAGCACGCTCCTGGTCAGCCGATCAAAGTGCCAACAACACAAGATTTATACAAGCCACTCAACTTTGATGTTCAATTCCTTGAAAAAAAAGTTCCAGGCAATGAAGAAATTACTGAAATTGATACCAATTTTTGTAAATTAACTTTCTCTTCATACGGGGCAATTCTCCAGAGTATTGATTTTAAAGAACATCTGGGCAAGAGTAATCAGCCATTGCGAACTGTTTATACCAAAAGCGTTTTTGATGAAGCGCAACGTAAACTAGGTTGCTTTTTGGTGGCGCTAGACGGCCAGACTCCTTTCTTTTTCAAGCTAGTCGAAAAGACTATTGGTGAGAAAAAAAGTGAGCTTTCTTACAAGGCTGAAACTGATGATTGGATAATCATTAAGACATTTGGCATTTTCAAGGATAGCTATCAGATTGATGTTGCTCTCGATTTTAAGCCAAAATCTGATAAAGCAAAGCAAATAACGCCGCGCCTCTTTTTTGTTGCTCCACATATTGCTGAAGTACCGGAAGATACTATCAGTATTATCACGTATAACGAATCATCTGACAGTATCGATAAACGAGATATTCAGAAAGATCAAAGTTCTGTCTGGTACTGGAAAGAAATGCGAACGATTTTTGGCGCTGAAGATAAGTACTTTCTTCATACTCTTCTCAGTGATCCTGCAAAATTTGTAAAACGTGCATCATTTGTTGTTCATAGCGCCCAGAGCGTTCAGCCAATGCTTGAGGGTTTTACAATTTCAGCAGAGCAAAAAGCAAATCTTTCGTTTTACATGGGACCAAAGGTCATAGATCACCTTTCATTTGTAGATGAAAAACTGGAAGAAGTTCTTTCCTTTGGTTGGTTGTCATGGATCTGTAAAGTATTGCTCAAGTTGCTGCAGTGGATTTATGATTACGTTCACAATTATGGCATTGCGATTATTCTTTTGACTATCTTACTCAAGCTTCCATTTATGCCATTTTCCATGTATTCACGTAAAAAAATGGAACATTACCAAAAGTATCTGCCAACAATTAACAAAATTCGAGCAAAATACAAACATGACCTTGAGACGCAACAGCGCGAAGTTATGCAATTTCATCGAGATCATAATATTTCACCAATGACTCAGATGATTGGGTGTTTGCCTCAATTACTACAAATACCCGTTTTATTTGGTTTGTATCGCGTTCTTATGAACTATTTAGATATTTATCAGGCTCCTTTTGTGGGATGGATTGTCGACCTTTCGGCAAAAGACCCATATTATATATTTCCAATATTGATGGGCTTGTCGATGTTATGGCAAGGAATGATGACAGCAGTTGCTGACGAAAAACAGCGTGTTATCTCTATTTTCATGGCAATCATCATGACAGTGGTATTTGCAAATTTCCCTGCAGGTTTGGTGATTTATTGGTTCATGAATAATATTCTCACTATTGGTGAAGATTATTTGCGAAGAATTATTTATTCATAAGAGCGAGAGGGTTTATGTTTGGTCAGTTGCCAGTGTTACAAAAGTTGGTTAGACAGCTTCAGCACATTCCATATCTAGCGTCAAAAAATGTTTACAAGGTTGCGGCCTATTTTTTGAAGAGCGATATTAAAACTGTTGAACAGCTGTGTCGAACAATTTTGGAAGCAAAGCAAACAATCAAATTATGCTCTCGCTGCTTTACATGGACAGAGGGAATGGATATTTGTGGTATCTGTTCTTCCTCCCGTCGAGACTCTTCTGTGATCTGTGTTGTTGAAACATGGCATGATCTTTTGGCTATTGAAAAAGCTGGAGAGTATCAGGGGCATTACCACGTTTTAGGCGGCTCGCTGTGCCCTTTGGAGGGTATAGGGCCAGATAACTTGAGGATTAATGAACTTGTTATTCGTATTGATGCAAGCATCAAAGAGTTGATTTTTGCAACCAATCCAACGCCAGAGGGTGAAGCAACAGCGAGTTATATTGCTACAAAAATTAGTCATGTACCAGTCTCAATTTCACGGCTTGCAAGTGGCGTGCCCATTGGCTCTAGTTTAGAGTTTATGGATCGGGTGACGATTGGTAAGGCATTGCAGGGTAGACGACCATTTTGAAGCACACAGTGCCTATTAAAAAACTTTTTCTTTTTATCGTAAGCGTTGCCTTGCACGGCAGCGCTTACGCTCTGTTTAACAATATCGCATCGTCGGTAAAACAACTTTCTGTTAACAGTATTAGTCAGCATGTTCTGGATAAAGACCATGTTATTTTTCAAGGAGATGTTGAAGTTTTTGTCGATCAGAAGATACATCTGTGGGCTGACACGGTTGAGGTTGATAAGAAACTAAAAACGCTTACTGCATATGCCGATATTGGTAAAAGTATTGTTGTTGAAAATGATGAAGTCGTTATGCTTGCAACCAAAGTTTTTTTAGATATTGGAACAAAGACCGGGTACGTTGAGCAGGTCAAAGTGCACATCAATGAGGGTTATTTTTTAGCTGATCGTGCTCAAAAAGATGGTGATGACTGGATAATGCACAAGGTGCTCTATACACCATGTGACGCTCCCCATCCTCATTGGCATTTTAAAGCAAGCAAAATGGCAATAGAAGGTAGCTATTTTATTAAAGCTTCAAATATTCTTTTTAAGATAGGTCATGTACCCATTTTTATGTTTCCATGGATTATGTTTCCAATTCATGATGGTTCAAAAACGCGTGCTTCAGCTAAATCTGGTTTTTTGATCCCAAAATTTTCAATTGATTACGAATACGGATTGGGTATCAAGCAGGAATACTATAAATATTTTAGTCCTCACTGTGATTCAACCCTTTCAGTGGATTGGCGTGATAAGCGAGGGCTTGTTTTATTTGATGAATTCCGTTGGGCTCGTGCGCCCGAAAATCATTTGCAGGTTAAAGCTCATTACGCTATTGCGCGCGATTCATTTGTACAAAAACGCGGTAAAATTTTTAAAGCGACAGATCGGCGTTACTGGATTAACGCAGAAGATTTTAGATCGTCAGAAAAACTTTTTGATGGAGCGCTTGTCGCGAGTTTGCTGCGGCTTGATTTTGGAACTGATAAGAAGATTGGGTATCACTTTTTTAACAACATTGAGGGCGTGGATGATTCATTTCATAATAGTTTTCATGTTCGTTCGCTTTGGCAAAGACACCAGATAGAACTAAAAATTGATGACGAAAAAACAACCCGAAAAAAATTTCTGGAATTAACTCAAGACGAACTAAGAAAGTGTCAGGTGAAGCCGTTACAGAATACGGTGATTGCTCAAAAAGAATTACTCGACCGTGTGGATGTTATACTTCTTCCTCACATTGAGTGGAATACAGCATATAAATCGTGGGGTAATATGATTGCTTACCGGCACGATTTTTTTATTGATCAGGGAACAGCTCGACAAGATGAGCGTGAAAAAATATATATAGCAGGTCAGCTTGTCAGTGATCAGCGTATTATCCCACGATGGTCAGCGGATGTTTTTCGGTTGAACTATCGTGGAGACATTCGACAGTCTGTGCAGTGCAAAGGTAATACGTTGAGTTTGTGGATTGATCCGTATGTTCAGCTTCGCAGTCAACTTTTAGAGGATGCTCAATTTTCTAAAAATGTTTTCGAACGACGAGCTTTTGGTCGCGGCGGCTATCGATTATTTTTATCTTCCGGTGCTGAATGGTCTCTTCCAGAGGGAGTTGTTTCGAGCAACGATGGTTCATATCAGTATTTTTTACATCCACTTTTGAAGTGGGATTATTTACCAAAGTTTTATCAACAACACTGGGTTTATATGGATCGTTGGGATAGGGCATATCCAACGAACAAGTTAACTTTTCAACTTCGTAATAATATGCAGCTAAAAGATCTATCTGTTGATTTGAATGTGCGTCAGTCTTACGATTTTTATAGCCGTTCTGATATTTTTCCTCTTGATCGTGCAGCTATTGATCAGCATATACAGCCCATTCGGTTTGACCTTTCTATGAACAAATCTCCTTATTCTCTGTTTGTTGCACAAGAGTATGAATGGCGCACTGGAAGACTTTTGCAATCTGAGATGCAGGTTAACTTTTCTCTTGATAAAATAAACCTGAGTGCTGGGTATTTATTTCAGGATCCTACTATGCAGGTGCAACGAGAGCTTCTTTCAAATATTCCTCATTTCGCTACACTGAGTGTCTCTTTTCCAGTATCTCGATGTGCAATGATGCTTTATGATGGACAATTTTATTTAGAAAAATATCCTCATTTTTTTGATATTGCCCACGTTAAGCCATTACTCCATCGTATTCGTCTAGATTATGATGGGCATTGTTGGGGTTTTTATATTGGATTTGAAGAGAAAAAATACCGAGAATATGGAAATTGGAAGAAAGAACGTGCAATTGTTTTTTGTTTACGATTGGAATCGTTAGGTTCATTTGCACAAAAATTTAGGCGCCCTCAATTTTTGAAATTTAATGGAAATTGAGGAGTGTAGATTAAAAAAGGAGCTCTATGATTTTTATTCCACCAACAAATTTTAGTCTATTTAAACAACGAAGAAACCTTTTGCTTGAGCTTGTTCAAGAACAATATCCACAGGCTGAGCGGGGTTTTATTCTCTTGTTTGCAGGGTTTGAAGCTTCAGAGCGAACGCCGTTCCGGCAAGAGAGTTCATTTTATTATCTAACCGGTATTACTGAGCCTGCGGCCGTTCTTGCTATCAGTCTTGATGGGCATGACGTGCTTTATCTGCCGCGGTATGGTGATGCACGTGAAAAGTGGGTCAATGTTTCGCTCAGGATTGGAGAGTCAGCAAAGCATTATGAGATTGATGAAGTACGAGCGCTTGGTCAGCAAGAGCGTGGTTACAGCTTTATTCCTGAGTTTGAAAAGAATAAGTATGACGGATTATTGAGCGATTTGCATCAGTACCTGGATCAAGACTCATACGTTTTTACCCTGCTTGATGGAGCTACTGGTAGCTATCGTCTAGGCCGTCAATTATACGAAAAAATGTATCGTTGGCTGCCTATTTTGCACACAGCAACCAAAGATATATCTTCAATTGTTCATGAGATGCGTCGAACCAAAGATCAATATGAAGTTGATCAAATTTACAAGGCAGTGCAAGTGACTTCAATGGCGCAAAAAGCTGCTGCTCAGGGCATAGTTCCAGGGAGATTTGAATATCAGGTTCAAGCTGCATTGGAGTATTTGTTTACCTATGTTGCTGCGGCTCAAAAAGCCTTTCCAAGTATTGTTGCTACGGGAAAAAACTCTACTATTTTACACTATACCGACAACTGCCAGCAAATTGGCGACGATGATTTAGTTGTTGTTGATATCGGTGCTGAGTATGGGTTTTATGCTGCCGATCTGACTAGGACCTACCCATCTAACGGGACATTTTCTCCGCGACAAAAAGAGGTGTATCAAACTGTTCTTGATACGCAGTTGTATGTTGAATCTATTGCTCAACCCGGTATGTTTTTAAAAAATCCTGCACAACCGGAAAAATCACTTCATCACCTTGCTATCAAATTTTTGCAGCAGCGTGGTTATGATAAATATTTTGTGCATGGCATTGGTCACTACATGGGTCTTGATGTGCATGATGTCGGTGATTATAATCTGCCACTCAGAGCTGGAGATGTTTTTACTATCGAGCCTGGCATCTATATTCCAGACGAAAAGCTTGGAGTGCGCATTGAGGATGATTATGTCATGTCCGATGAAGGAGCTGTTTGTTTGAGCTTTGATTTGCCAAAGACAATTGAAGACATCGAAGAGTTTATGAAAAATACATAGTATTTTTTAAGATTTAAAGGGAACCCAAGGGAGATAGAATGAAGAGAGTAGTTCTTTTTTGTTGTCTTATGATGAGCCATGGAGTATTTGCTATGAATCGTTCAGTTCTGCCACCAGCGCCAGAGCGAGTGGAACATGTCAAAGAGATTTTAGTGAAATTCAATCACGAAGTTGTAGATCTTTTTAATGGTCTTTCTGATGTTGAGCAAGCATTTGTGGCGATGGTTTATCAAGCAAGTATTCCTTGGTACTCATTTGCGACCGATCAAATTCATCGATCTAGCCAAGACATCATTGATATTCTTAATGATATTTTGAAGTATCAAAGTGAAATTAAAGATGCATGGAATAAGGAGTGGTTGAACCTTGAAGGTGTAGACGAAATCGATGATTTTCTTGCTCAAATTAGGCAACTACTTATTTATGTTTTTTCTAATAACGGACTGTATTTTCTCAAAGAGCACGCCGATTCTAAGCGCACACCTGCTCGCCTAGGCTTATCACTGATAACGCCTAATAATCTTAAAGCTGTTTTGCGTTGTGTGCATCATAAAGGGTGTAGTGATATGATATTCATAGCGCAGCACACGGGTCCAGATATAGATGATATTTGGAATGACTTCGTGAAATTTTTTTTTGATGGGACATTTGAATCGACGTTGACGACAGATGGCAGCATTGCAAACAGTGCGGTTAATATCTATGGGCCAAAAGGTTTTCCTGCTGGTGATCATCGTAATTTTACAGATGAGGATTATAAACAATTTTTAGCGACGAATGTTCGGCATAACCCTTTGATTCATTATTACTCTGTTGATTACAACGAAGAAAGTGGTAATCGCGAGATATTTGCTGAGTCATTCCATGAGCGTTATAAAGAAAGTATCAAGATTTCAATAGGGTACCTTTCAATGGCTCTGCGTCTTGCAGATGATCACCGTGAATATTTTGATGAGCACATGGTTGCCTGTCTTGGGTATCTGATTGATTTTTTAAAGACGGGAGACGAGAGGTGCTACGATGAATATTCCATCGCTTGGCTTAAAAGTAAGTCTCGAGTTGGCATTGAGATGGGATGGACCGAGGTTTATTACGATCCTATGGGTAATGTTGGATTTCCTCAAGCCGAAGTTACTATCGCCGATCCAGAAGCAGGGCTTGGTGCGATTATTGGGATGCTCCCTTCGATAGAGGAGCAATTACCCCTTCCGCCAGAATTTAAGCGAGATGTGCTTGGCAGTCAGGCTGCTTTTCCTAATGCGGAAGTGCGTCGACAAGTTTTTGGTATAGGCGGTCTTGGGCCTCTATCATCTACAGCTGCTTATTGTTTGCCCAACAAAAGTGAGATTCGTTCTCTTTATGGAACTCGCCAAGTGATTTATCCTCCTGGTAAAAATATTCAGCGGCAGGTAAATAATGATTTGACTAACAAGCTATTCTTTTTGCCCGAGCGCGCTGGGTGGTTTGCAAAGCATGATCCAGAGGCTTCAATCTTGCAAAAGTTGTGGTATGTGCATGTTGTACTGCATGAGACGCTTGGTCACGGGAGTGGACGTGTTGATAAACATACATTTGTTCCAGAAGATGATTTAACAGTTAATGGGATAACCTATGAGGTTGGCGATCAGATACAGATAAATGAAAAAAATTGTTCACACTTCTTACGAGGCTATGGCAGTGCATTGGAAGAAATGCGTGCAGAAATCATAGCCTTGTACACATCTCTGGTGCATCTTGACCAGATCAAAGCTTGCAAACTTTTGGGTGATTGGGGTGACAAACTGAGCGATAAAGAACTTCAAGAGTGGCTGATTTTTGACATGGCAAATACCGCTCTTCATCGCATGGTTCAGCAGAGTGATACAGCAACAGAAATTACCGGAGCTCATGCGCTCGCAAATTGTACTATTACCAATTATCTAGTGGACTGTGGCGGTATCGCCTATGAAGTGGCGCCGGTTGATATTAATGGTGTAGTGTATGATGTCGTGGGTATTAAGATTGTTGATCTTGATCAGTCTATAGCTTCTGTTACAAAGTTAATGCAAGAAGTACAGCGTATTAAATCAACGGCAGATGGTGTTGCCGTTGAAAAACTGATCAACAGATTTGGTAAACCTCTTAATAGTAAGTTTATGAATATTTTAAAGGGCCACCAAAAAACTATTTCTGGAGACCTCAAGGCTACGGTGGTGATTCCTCCGCATTTAGAGCCCTTGTTAGGCATTGATGGTAACTGGACAGTGAAATCGTCGTGGCCAGAAGATTGTATTGATCTTTTAAATCGATGGACACTCCCAGATCCTAATATTCTTGATGAATTTGAATAATTAAGTTAGGATTGCTGAATTGATCGGCGATCCTGACTATTTCACAGGGTATTACTTTGCTCTTTTGTACGCTTCCTTGAGTAAATTAGTTTGACCAGTGAGGGAATTTACTTTACAATTAAGGAAAATTTCATCGTTAAAATTTTATATGTTATGAAACAAAAGGTGACCAGAGCCATGGACATGAACAAAGCGTTCCAGCTAAAAACACAAGACCGAGATCCAAAATGGCAGGTAATTGACGCTACTGATAAAGTATTGGGCCGTCTGTCTACTGAAATTGCAGATATTTTGCGCGGAAAAAACAAAGCAGAATACACACCTCATTGCGATGCTGGTGGATATGTTATTGTTACCAATTGCGAAAAAATTAAGTTGACTGGCAACAAGTGGAAAGACAAGATGTACGAGACCTATTCAGGTTGGCGCAGTGGTCTTAAAAAGACCGCAGCATGCGACGTTTTGAAAAAAGATCCTTCTCATTTGATTCTTCATTCTGTCAAAGGAATGTTGCCTAAAAACAGACAAAGTGATCAGCTTATCAAGAAGCTCAAAGTGTATGCTGGAGCCCAGCACCCACACAAAGCTCAGATCTAATAATTTAGAACATGAACTATTAAAAAGAAGCAGTACCGCAAAGTACTGCTTCTTTTTTTGCATCGAAAGTTCCATTCATGCTATCTCAGCAAAAAACATTAAAAAAAGAACTTGTATTTAAGGGTATTGGAGTTCATTCTGGCGCTCCATCAACCATTCGTCTTAAACCAGCACCGTTCGATTCGGGCATTGTTTTCGTAAAAAATCAGAGCGCCGACCATATTATGCGAGTGGGAGATGTTATCCCCGAGGTTGCGATGCATGCAACGGTCATAAAATCAGGCTTCTGGGCGGTAAGTACGGTTGAACATCTCATGGCGGCTCTTTCTTTACTTGGTGTTGATAACGTAGAAATTGAGGTAGACGGCACTGAAATTCCCATTCTTGATGGAAGTGCGTTACCCTTTGTTCAAGGGATTTACGAAGTTGGTTTTGAATTACAAAGAGCCGAAAGTGCTTGGCTAACGCCTAAAGAGTTACTGACTTTTCAGGATAATCATGGGCGCCTGCTTGTTATTGAGCCTGCGCCGCAAGGCGAGCCTTCGTTGTTTATCGATTATAACGCTGGTTTTGTACACCCGCTCAACGGGAGTTCGATTTTTAGTGGGCAGGTAACGCAAGATTTTTTCATTAATGAGATTGCTCCTGCGCGGACGTTTGGCAATCTTGAACAGTTTCCGTATCTGCGAGCACATGGACTTGCGCAAGGTTCATCACTGGGGAATACTGTAGTGATTGGAGATGGAGAGCTTTTAAATGATATGCGGCTTCCTAATGAGTGTGTTCGTCACAAATTTCTCGATTTATTGGGGGATTTGAGCCTACTTGGTAAGCGCCTTGCAGGACGAATTACTGCCCAAAAAACGGGTCATCAATTCAATAGGCTTGTAATTGAGCATTTTATTAACAATCCACAGCTCTGGGAACTGCGATAGTGCCTTAGGCTTGTCGTATCCAGGCGTTTTATAGAAAAAAGGACCCGATAGGGCCCTTTTTTTAATTTTAAGCTTGCTTTGTCGTACGAAGCTCATCTTTATAAAAAATAAATAGTCCAATGCTGACGCACAACAGGCAGACAAAATAGTGCCATGAGACGTTGCCTCCGGTCAGTATCCACTCATAAAAAGTTGCAAATAGTGGGCAAAGAAAGCCTGCAAATGACAAAAAGGTGATTGAATAGCGAGTCATCAAAAAGCCGAACAGATTGTAAAAAACGATATTTGCGGCAAAAATAAGTGCCAAAATCCAGAAGAAAAATCCCCAAATATCACTTACAGGAGGAACTAGCCCTTCGATTATCAGCGAAGTAATCCAGCTGAGAATTCCTCCGATGAACATGGTTATGCCGTTAATAAGAGCTAGCGGATAGCCCTTGTCGATCAGTTTTTTAATCAAAAACCAGGCGTATGCCGCTGATACCACTGCGGTGAGCAGTGCACATTCAGGCAATGAAATCGACCAGAGCTGCCCTGCGCTTTGTTCGGCTTGGCTTTGCGCTATTAGCACGGGAAATAGACCGGCAACGCCAAGCGCAATGCCTGCAATTTTCTGTATACTCAGTTTTTGTTTGAGTAAAAAATAAGCAAGAATTGCTGAAATAAATGGTGTGAGCGAATAGATCATGGTTGTCTTGATGGCTGAAACGTACGTGAGGCCCCAAAATTCCAGTACAAACGCAAAATAGATGTAAAAAAGAGATGCGTTGAAAAACGAGCATAGATCTTTTTTACTAATTTTTGAAAAAATGCGATGATCTTTCCACCATTGAAAAGC
The DNA here is from genome assembly GCA_964493325.1 of uncultured Pseudomonadota bacterium. Taxonomy (GTDB): domain Bacteria; phylum Babelota; class Babeliae; order Babelales; family RVW-14; genus CAZBMD01. The sequence continues at coordinate 64,103 of CAZBMD010000002.1, forward strand.
GAGCAGAAAAAGGCCTGCAAGGGTCATGCGAAAACCTATAAAAAAACAGGGGCTTGCTGTTGCCACGCCTTGTTTTGCAAACCAAAAAGTGGACGCTAAGACTGCATATAAAAGTACAACAAGAAACATAGTGCTCCATTTATAAGTTAGGCTGGTTATTAAAATTAAATTGTACGCTATTTCCAGCTTTTGCTCCAAAAAATTGTGCAGCTGAGCCGAGATTAATGGCGATTTCGAGCGTGTTGTTGCTTCCCTTATAGGCAAGTAATTGACCTTCTGGGACTGCGCTGAAAGTATTAGTAATAGGTAACGTTTCTGATATGTCATTGATTACGACTGTTGCTGTTTTATGCTTTGCATCGGGCGTATCTGGGAATTGAATATTAGTTTTGATATTTCCAAAGCTATCTATAAATGAAACGATTGTTTGGTTATCAAGTTCTGGTAAGATTTCTAACTGATTGATTTCAATGAGCTGCAAGAAATCTCGTTTGCCGTGGGCAAACGCTGCCGCAGCTGGCGAGAATAGATCCCGTCCATGGAAAGTATTGGAAGCAATCTTAAACTTTGTTTCATCAATTAGAAAGGCTGATGAAAGAGGATTGCTTTTGAGTAAAGCATGAAATATCCCATTGTTGGGCCCAAAAAAATGTTGATTGTTAGCGTGTAGATAAATGGGTTGGCGTTCACTGCCAACGCCTGGGTCGACTATGCAAATAAAAACGGTTTCTTTTGGAAAGAATGGGTGCACTTTATCGATGATAAATGCAGCGCTCACAAGATTGAATTTATCGACAGTATGATCGATGTCGATAATAGTACATTCTGGAGCCTCTTTCAGTAAGACTCCTCGAATAGATGCAACTGCAAAATCATTGCCAAAATCGGTTAATAATCCAAAAATTTGTTTCTTCATGGTTTTAGACTTTCTGATTTTAAAATCAAAATAACATAACGAACGGATGGCATCGTTGATAATTACATCTAAGCAGAAATATTAACGGCATAATTGATAGTTTTGCTAATGGCTTTATTAAGCTGTTTAGGTAATTACCAAAAATTAAACTAAAAAATGAATAGTGAAGATAAAAAAATATGGCTTACGCCATCATAGAGATTGATGCTGAGCGCATTATGATAGAGAAGTGTACAGAGGAGATCTGGCGTTGTTTTGCTCCAAGGTGAGATACGGGTTTAAGCGCCGTGTCGGTCATGGGGATAGCTCCTTGAAATTTTGAAAATAATTTTACATCACATGTGGAGTACTTTATCTTGTTTTAAAAAAATGTGCAAATGGTTCAAAACGACAAACGAGCGGACTTTTAAGTCCGCTCGTTTAGTATAAAAATATGCTAAAAAATTATTTGACCAGTGTCATAATGCTTGCAAAAAGCTTGCTAAGGCTGTCTCCAAATATAGTGATGATGTCTTTGTAGGTCAAATAGAGAGCAAGGCCTATGAAAAGCGCCCATGAGGCAAGATTAATGGCCAATTTGACTGAATCTGGAATCCGACGTCTAATAATCGCTTCAATTGTAACAAACAGAAGCTGGCCACCATCAAGAGCCCCGATTGGCAAAATATTCATGAGGGCAAGGTTAATGCTGATGATTGCAAGGAAGGCTAGGAGAGCCATTAAGCCGTTTTGTGCAGAGGTAAAGCTTTGAGAAAGGATCATCACAGGACCGCCAGCACCTTCAAGTGTACGTTGGGTGATCAAATATTTGACACTGCGTGCAATGTCGCAAATCCATTGATTGGTAAGCTTAATTCCTTCGCAAATTGCTTGCATGAAAGGGAGGCGTGGAATTGGTGCTTGTAACATGGCTCCCAGTGATCCAACTTGAGTAGAGCCATCTTGAAGTACGCCTATTTTGAGTCGCTTAACAATTTTTTTATTGTCCCTAATAAGATGGAGTTTAACTTTTTCTCCAGGATGTTTACGAATTTCGCTCCAAAGAATTTGTCGTGCTTGCGGTAAGAGGTTTTGTTCTTCGTCTTGTAGCGAGGTTTTATTAATGGCAGTTATTTGATCTCCTGGATGAATATTGAATTTTTCAGCAGCAGAGTCTTTAACAATAGCGGCAACAGTGACGCCAATATTTTTAGTATCGGTCCCTGCCATGAAGAGCGTTACGAAGACGCCATAGGCAAAAATGAGGTTGAATAGAATGCCTCCAGAAAGAACGAAAAATTTTTGCCAGTAGGGTTTTACGCCAAAAGAGTCAGATCCTTTCTGTTCGGCGTGTTCTTGGGATCCTTGGCCTATTTCGGCAAGCCCTGAAATTTCGACGTAGCCGCCTAGGGGGATGATTGCAATTCTAAAATTTGTATTTCCGATCTTTTTTTTAAAAATTTCTGGGCCAAACCCAATTGAAAAAGTAGGGGTATGGATCCCAAAAATCTTACAAAAGAGAAAGTGCCCTAGTTCATGAATGGTGATGAGCAGCTCGAAGCCAATCAGCGCGTACAAGAGAGGGAGTAGTTTTGACGAGAAAAATATGCAAAATGTATGAAAAAGCATTTGTTTTTCCTTTTTTATTTGAAATAAAGGGTGAACACATTACTCCCTAGTATCTCAGATTCTTGTTAAAAAGACTACACTACGAGAGGTTTTCTTTGCTATCCCCTTATTCAATTATTCTTTTCGTTATAGCCCGCTTTAAAGTAGGGTTTATAAGAAATGTGCGTAGGTGAGGGATATTTTTACTTGAAAAAATTGTAAAAAAATATAAAATCAATCCAGTAATTGTTCTCGTTTGGTGGACTTTTCTTTAACAAAAGTTTGCAAAGTGGCAATACGCACGGTTCTATAATTTAAAAGTAAGAGCCACGGAAAAAGCATTTAGAGCGTTCAACAGCGAGTTCTGTGTTGTTTACCAGCAATAGTAACGGTTTTTTTATAATAAGGTAGGATTTTTAGATATGCCAACGATTAATCAACTTGTACGCGATAAGCGTAAAAAGGTTGGGAGCAGAACCAAGGCTCCTGCGTTAAGTTCTTGTCCGCAACGACGCGGTGTTTGCGTTCGTGTTTACACTCAAACGCCCAAAAAGCCTAACTCAGCGCTTAGAAAAGTTGCTCGTGTCAAGCTTACAACTGGCAAAGAAATAACCGCGTATATTCCTGGTGAAGGCCATAACTTGCAAGAACACTCTGTTGTCTTGGTGCGTGGTGGGAGAGTAAAAGATTTGCCCGGTGTACGCTATCATATTGTTCGCGGAACGCTTGATGCTGCTGGAGTAGCAGGACGAAACCAAAGTCGTTCGTTGTATGGTACAAAACGTAAGAAGGGTGAGAAGAATGCCTAGACGTCAATCGGTCAATTTTATCAGAGATATTGGAGTTGATCCTCGCTTTAAATCTGAATTGGTACAAAAATTTATTAACATGGTCATGGAAAGTGGCAAGAAGAATATTGCACGTCGCTTAGTGTATGATGCATTTGATATTCTTGCTCAAAAAAGTGGCGGAGATGACAGAAAAGCTTATGCCCTTTTTGAAAAAGCCCTTAACCAAATTAAGCCATTTGTTGAGGTAAAGTCTCGCCGTGTTGGCGGTGGTGTTTACCAAATTCCTACAGAAGTTCGACCAAGTCGGGCTGTTGCTCTATCTTACCGCTGGCTTATCGAGTCCGCAGCAAGTCGCTCAGACAAAACAATGGGCAAGCGTCTTGCGCACGAGATTATCGATGCTGCAGAAGGTCATGGAAACGCTGTAAAGAAAAAGAACGATGTACATCGTATGGCTGAAGCGAACAGGGCATTCTCGCACTACGCTTGGTAGTAATTGGGGTTATCTATGAGTATGAGTAAATTATTAAAACAGAGAAATATTGGGATCATGGCTCACATCGACGCCGGTAAGACGACGGTGACTGAGCGTATTTTGTTTTATACCGGTGTTTCTCACAAGATTGGTGAAGTTCATGAGGGCGAAGCCGTTATGGACTGGATGGAGCAAGAGCGTGAACGTGGTATTACTATCACCGCAGCCGCAACCACTTGTTCTTGGAAAGACCATCTTATTAACATCATCGATACTCCAGGTCACGTAGATTTTACAATTGAAGTAGAGCGTTCGTTACGTGTTCTTGATGGAGCTGTAGGTGTTTTCTGTGGAGTTGGAGGCGTACAGCCGCAGTCTGAAACCGTATGGAAGCAAGCTGATCGCTACGAAGTTCCTCGCATTGCTTTTGTTAATAAGCTTGATCGTATAGGCGCCGATTACTTTGCGGTTGTTGAAGAAATTGATAAAAAGTTGGCAGGCAATCCGCTTGCTATGCAAATTCCTATAGGTGAAGCCGACACGTTTAGCGCTATTATTGATGTTCTTGAGCGCCGTATGGCGGTTTTTGAAGACTCCGTGCAAGGTTCAACAATTCGTTGGGAAGAAATTCCAGCTGAATACAAAGAGCAAGCGGATGATTTATACGAAAAAATAGTTGAGCGAGCTTGCGACTTCAATGATGATCTTGCAGAGCGATATCTTGACGGAAAAGCCTATACTCTAGCAGATGTGAAAGCTGCTTTGCGTAAAGGTGTATTAGCTCAACAAGTGACGCCGGTATTTTGTGGAGCGGCATTTAAGAATAAAGGTGTTCAGCTTTTGCTTGATGCTGTTATTGATTATATGCCATCTCCGTTGGATATTCCTTTTGTTCGTGCAATGGAAGCTGAGACAAAGGCTCCAATCGAACTTAAGAATGCTGATTCGAGCGGCCCATTTTGTGCACTTGCATTTAAAATTATGATAGATCCTTTTGTTGGATCTTTAACCTTTATTCGCGTATATTCTGGAAAATTAGAAGCCGGATCATATGTTTATAATGTTACAAAAGGCAGAAAAGAACGCGTTAGTCGTCTTTTAAAAATGCATGCCAATAAGCGTGAAGAAATTAAATCAGTGGCAGCAGGAGATATTGCTGCTGTTGTAGGTCTTAAAGACGTTGTAACAGGGGATACGCTTTGCGACGAAGGAAACAATATTTTACTTGAGTCGATAACGTTTCCAGATCCAGTTATTCATATTGCAATTGAGCCAAAAGGCAAAGGCGATTATGAAAAAATGGTTCTTGCTTTGCGTAAATTAATGCAAGAAGATCCTTCGTTCCGATTTACCTATAACACCGAAACTAACCAAACAATTATTTCAGGAATGGGTGAACTTCACCTTGAAATTATTGTTGATCGTTTGTTGCGTGAGCATAAAATTGAATCAAATGTTGGTAAGGCACAAGTAGCTTACAAAGAAACAATTCAGAAATCAGTTGAGTCTGAAGGAAAGTTCATTCGTCAATCTGGTGGTCATGGTCAATATGGTCACGTGTGGTTGAAGGTTGAGCCTCTTGAGCGCGGTGAGGGTGTGAAATTTGAAAATGATATCACTGGTGGTGTTATTCCTCGTGAATTTATCCCTGGGATTGAAAAAGGTTTCATGGAATCACTTTCAACTGGAGTTCTTGCTGGGTATCCAGTTGTTGATGTGAAGGCGTCTGTTTTTGATGGTTCATATCACGATGTGGATTCTTCGGAACTTGCATTTAAGATTGCAGCTTCAATGGCATTTAAAGATGGTATGGCCAAAGCGTCACCAGTTCTTTTGGAACCAATTATGAAGGTTGAGGTGGTAACGCCTGAAGAGAATATGGGTGATGTGATGGGAGATCTTAACTCTCGACGTGGAAGAATTTTGGGCATGGATGCGCATAAAAATTCCCACATCGTTACAGCGGAAGTACCACTTGGGGAAATGTTTGGTTATTCCACGGAACTTCGTTCTATGACTAAGGGACGTGCGAGCTATTCAATGCAATTTGAAGTGTATCGTGAAGTTCCAAGAAACGTGCAAGAAAGTATAGTAAGTAAAAAATAAGTATATGATGTTTTTAGTCTCTGGAAGGATTTAAATAATGGCAAAAAGCGTATTTGAGCGTAAAAAGCCGCATTGTAACGTTGGAACTATTGGTCACGTTGATCATGGTAAAACGACCTTGACAGCAGCGATTACAAAAGTTCTTGCTGAAAAAGGTATGGCTGAGTTTAAGGCCTACGATCAGATTGATAAATCACCTGAAGAAAAAGCTCGTGGTATTACCATCGCAGCAACTCACGTTGAGTATGAAACTCCAAATAGACACTATGCTCACGTTGACTGTCCTGGTCACGCTGACTATGTTAAAAACATGATCACCGGTGCTGCACAGATGGATGGAGCTATTTTGGTTGTTTCTGCAGCCGATGGACCAATGCCTCAGACACGTGAACACATCTTGTTGTCTCGTCAAGTTGGTGTGCCTGCGCTTGTTGTTTTCTTGAACAAGGTAGACATGGTTGATGACCTTGGAATGGTTGAGCTTGTTGAAGAAGAAATCAGAGAGCTATTGACAAAGAATGGTTTCCCTGGTGATAAAACTCCGATTGTTCGTGGATCAGCGCTTAAAGCGTTGCAAGGCGATAATTCTGAGCTTGGCGTTGACGCTATCATGAAGCTTATGGAGGCTGTTGATTCTTTTATCCCAACTCCAAAGCGTGATAAAGAAAAGCCTTTCATGATGCCTATTGAAGACGTATTCTCTATTTCTGGTCGTGGAACTGTAGTAACCGGTCGTATTGAATCAGGTGTTGGTAAAGTTGGCGATACTGTTGAGATCGTTGGCTTTAGAGATACTCAAAGCAGTACCATTACCGGTATCGAAATGTTCAATAAAGAAATGAAAGAAGGCGAAGCTGGCGAAAACGTTGGTGTGCTTCTTCGTGGTATTAAAAAAGAAGATGTTGAGCGAGGACAAGTTGTGTGTGCTCCGGGTTCAATTAAGCCTCACAAGAAGTTTAAAGCCCAAATCGTTATTCTTACCAAAGAGGACGGTGGACGACACAGCCCATTTTTCTCCGGATACAGACCTCAGTTTTATTTTAGAACAACTGACGTTACCGGTTCGATTACGCTTCCAGCTGATCGTGAAATGGTTATGCCTGGCGATGACGTCACCGTATCTGTCGAACTAGTAAGCAAAATCGCTATGGATAAAGAGTTGCGATTTGCAGTTCGAGAAGGTGGACGAACCATTGGTGCAGGAATTGTTACTGAAATCATCGAGTAAGTATTAGCTGGATATAGCAAAAATGAAAAAGCATAAGATTCGTTTAACTTTAAAATCTTACGATCATCAACTGCTTGATAATGCAGTAAAACAGATCGTCATGACGGTAAAAAGAACAGGATCCCAAGTGTTGGGACCTGTTCCTCTGCCTAGTAGGAAAAAGTGCTTTACAGTTCTTAGGTCGCCGCATATTGATAAAAAATCAAGAGAGCAGTTCGAGCTTACGACACACAAACGAATTTTGGATATTGTGTCTCCCGCAGAACAGACCATGGATGCTCTAATGAAGCTTAACATTTCCGCTGGTGTAGATGTGGAAATTAAGTAAGACTGCTTGAGAGGCTGCTATGTTGAATAGTGTACTAGGTAAAAAAATTGGAATGACTCAGGTATTCGATGCAAAAGGCAATGTTGTGCCTGTAACTGTTGTCGACATCTCCAATCTATTTGTAACACAAATTAAGACACCTGAAAAAGATGGTTATACTGCTGTGCAAGTCGGTATGTTGCGTAAGCGCTACCGTGGTGAATCTTTTTCTCCTGCTTGGTTAGAAGCTAAGAAGGACATTTTCTTGCACATTAGAGAGGTTCAAGCTGAGCACATTTCTGAGCTTACACAAGGTCAAGCTCTTACCATTGACAACTCTTCAATCCAAGAGGGTATGAAAGTTGTAGTAACTGGAACGAGCAAGGGTCTTGGTTTTCAGGGTGTTGTAAAACGCTGGGGCTTTGCAGGTGGTCCAAAAGCTCACGGGTCTAAGTTTCACCGTCGACCAGGTTCGAGCGGAAACATGAGACGACAGGGTGAAGTTTTGAAGGGAAAGAAATTTCCTGGCCACATGGGTACTGACCAAGTTTCTGTTAAGGGTCTGACTGTTGTGCGGATTGATAGAGAGAATGGTTGCCTGTTCATCAAGGGAGCATTACCGGGAAAGAAAGAATCTCTGGTGCTCGTTAAAAAACAAGGAAACTAATTATGGCAACTATACAGGTTTTCGGCATTAATGGAACATCGAACTCAGTTGACATAGCACAGGATTTTGTTCGTAAAGATGCGAATCCAACAGCTTATGCATGCGCTGTTCGAGTTCTTCTTCAAAACTGGAGACAAGGCACCGTAGGGTGTAAGGATCGTGGCGAAGTTTCTTTTTCCAACCGTAAGCCATGGAAGCAAAAAGGAACTGGGCGCGCTCGAGCAGGAACTCCTCGATCTCCTTTGTGGAGAAAAGGTGGCGTGACTTTTGGTCCGCAGCCCCGCGTTCGTACGCTATCGCTTAATGCAAATCAAAGAACTTTGGTTTTTAATAACTTATTTTTTGGAATGCTTGATAAAAAGAGTATCTATTGCTTGGATCGTGAAAATGAACAAAAACCTAGCACCAAAGCTGCTGTTGCAGCATTAAAAAGCATGGATTTAACAAATAAAAAAGTTGTTGTATTCCTTGCATTTGGTGATGTGGTTAATTTTGCATCATTTAGAAATCTTCCAAATGTTAATATTCTATCGTTCGATCAGCCAAATGCATTTGATTTGAGCAATGCGGATTATTGGGTGTTTTTGAAAAAAGATATGGACCTCTTTAATGGAATGATTGCACGATGGAATTAAGTATTTATGATATCATCAAGCGCGCAGTAATAACGAGCAAAAGTGCAGAACTTTATCGCACGCTTGGTCAAATAACATTTGAAGTAAACAACAATGCAAATAAGATTGTTGTTCGTAATGCTGTTGAGAAAATTTGGAATGTCGAAGTTGCAGCTGTTCGCATTATTAATAATAGTGGGAAAGTAAAAACATTTGCTCGACGAACATTTAAATCTCCTGACAGGAAGAAGGCGATTATAACACTTAAAAAAGGTTATAAAATCGAAATTCCTGGCATGTTTGAAGGCGCGACTATGCCTTCAGAAACACCTTTTGTAGAAGCTGAAGGAAACTAAGATGCCTATAGTTAATAGAAAACCGAGAAACCCATCTTTGCGTCAGCAGCAATATATCGTACAACCAGATCTTTCTAAAGATGCGCCAGAAAAAAGTTTACTTGCGCCGCTTAAAAAGACTGGTGGTCGTAATGCGTATGGAAGAATTACATCTCGTCATCGTGGCGGTGGTGCAAAAAAAACATACAGAATTATCGATTTCAAACGCATGCATAAAGATGTTCCGGGTAAGGTTATTTCATTACAATATGACCCAAATAGAAATTTACCTATCGCGCTTGTTTTGTACGAAAACGGAGCTCGAGGTTATATTTTGAGGGCTGAAGGTCTCAATTTAGGTATGCCTGTTCTTGCAAGTGAAAAAGCTGAAGCAAAAATAGGAAACTGCATTCCATTGAGAAATATTCCTATTGGATTTTTTATTCATAACGTTGAATTGACCCCTGGTCAAGGTGGTAAATTTGCTCGCAGCGCTGGTTGTGCAGTGCAGCTTATGGCTAAAGAAAATGATTTAGCCATTTTGAAGATGCCGTCTGGCGAATTGCGTACTGTTGGTGTAGCAAATTGGGCCACAATTGGAACGCTTTCTAATGCTGACTATAGAAATATGGTTATCGGAAAAGCAGGAAGATCTCGTCGTATGGGTATAAGACCAACGGTGCGAGGTATGGCCATGAATCCAGTTGATCACCCACATGGTGGTGGTGAAGGTCGTTCAAAATCGGGATCTCACCCAACGACACCTTGGGGTAAAAATTGTAAGGGCGCGCGTACTCGAAAACGTAAGAGTTCTGCAATTTTGAAGAGAAGAAAGTAAAAATTACATAGAGGATTGGAATAATACATGGCAAGATCTATTCACAAAGGACCTTATATTGCGCCTTCCTTGCTTGAAAAGATTGAAAAATCAAAAGCATCAGGCAAGCGAGAGCTTATTAAGACGTATAAGCGTTCGAGTATGATCATTCCTGAGTTTGTGGGGCTTACAATAGCTGTTCATGATGGCCGAAAATTTGTTTCTGTTTATATTACAGAAAATATGGTTGGGCATGCATTGGGAGAATTTGCAGCTACACGTACTTTTAGACTTCATAGTGGTCAGCGTAAAGCAGAGAAAACAAAGTAGTGTTTTGATATGCTAGAAATTTTGTTAGAATTAGGGAAAAGATATGTTGTCTTCAGCGAAAAGTAGATATATACGCATTTCTCCGTATAAGCTTCGCCCGTTTGCCGATGTAATTCGTGGATATTCTGTCGATAAGGCGCTTGCATGGTTAAAGACCTGTGGAATCAAGCGAGCTCGTCCTATCGCCAAGACTTTGCATTCTGCCTATGCAAATGCAAAAAACTTGCATCCCGATATTGAATCAATGGACAAGGTTTTTATAAAAGAGATCCGCATTGATCAAGGTCCAATTATTAAGTATTTTAAGCCTGGTGCAATGGGACGAGCTTCTATGCAGCGAAAAAGGCTTAGCCATATTGAAATTACACTGGATCAAAGATTAAAAGCGTAAAGCACATTAAAATAGGTTGAGGTGTCTTGTGGGACAAAAAGTACATCCTTTGGGATTTAGACTAGGTATTTATGAAGATTGGCATTGCCGGTGGTTTGCAAAAAAATCATACGGTGCCGAGCTTATGGAAGATTTTCAAATTAGAAAGTATTTGAAAAATCGGCTTAATGATAATGATGTATCAAAAGTAGTCATTGAAAAAGCTGTTGGCAATGTTCGCATTACGGTCCATTCTTCGCGTCCAGGTATGATCATCGGAAAAAAAGGACAGGGAATTGAACAGCTAAAGCAAGAATTACATGCTAAGCTCAAGAAAAACATCGACATTTCTGTACAAGAAGTGAAAACAATTGAAACAAATGCTCATTTGGTTGCAAAAAGCATTGCTGAGCAATTGCAAAAGCGTGTAAGTTTCAAGCGTTTGATGAAAAAAGCTGGGTTTGCTGCAATGAAAAGTGGAGCAAAAGGTATTAAGATCTGTTGTGCTGGTCGCCTTGGTGGTGCAGAAATTGCACGAACAGAATGGCTTCGTTTGGGTTCAGTTCCTTTGCACACCTTGCGAGCTAATATCGATTTTGCTTTGGCAGAAGCTTTAACGACATACGGCATTATCGGTGTAAAGGTATGGATCTGTAAGGGTGAGTACTAGTCATCTGAGAATAAGGACAAAACAATGTTAATGCCTAAAAAGACAAAATATAGAAAAGTACAAAGAGGCCGCATGACAGGTCGATCAAAAGGTGCAACTTCTGTTGCATTTGGAGATTATGGCCTTGTGGCTGTTGAGCCTTGTTGGCTTACTGCTAAGCAAATAGAAGCAGTTCGTGTTTCAATTAGCAGAAAACTTAAAAAAATTGGCGCTCTTTATTTGCGAGTTTTCCCAGATAAACCTGTTACCAAGAAACCTGCTGAAACTCGAATGGGTAAGGGAAAAGGTAATCCTGAATTTTGGGTTGCAGTAGTAAAGCGTGGTCGCGTTCTTCTCGAAATCGGTGGTGGAGTAAGTTTGGAAGATGCAAAAGAAATTTTGCATGCAGCAACTTACAAGCTTCCTATTAAGACGAAATTTGTGACTAAAGAAGTTGCTCCAAAAGTTGCAACACAAGAAGTAAGCGTAAATTAAAGCGGGTATGCTATGGATATTTCAGAATTAAAAAATTTAGACACTTCTGCTCTCAGGATTGAAGTAGAACTGCTAAAAAAAGATATATTTAATTTAAAATTGAGATTGCTTACTGGCGAGGTTAAAGATCTTTCTGAATTTAAAAAAATGAGAAAGAAAATAGCCCAAACCTTAACGATTCTCCGTCAAAAACAGCTTTCGCAGTAGCCGAAGGCATAGAGGTATAGCTATAATGGCAGAAAATTTAAAAGTAGTACCAGAAGTGAATGTTAAAAGTCGTGTACTTGTTGGCGAAGTTGTCTCCGATAAAATGGAAAAGACAATTGTCGTTAAAGTTGAAAGAACTTTTAAGCATCCACAGTACGGAAAAGTAATTCGACGATCAAAAAAATATAAAGTGCATGATGAAGAAAACGTGGCAAAAATTGGTGATAAAGTTGAGATTGCCGAGTGTCGCCCGTTGTCTAAAACGAAGCATATGGCATTGAGTCGAGTTATTTCTCACTCATAACATTCATATTAAGGAATAGCGATGGTTCAAGAACGAGCAATGCTAGAAGTTGCAGACAATTCAGGGGCAAAAAAATTACAAGTGATTCGGGTATGTGGAAGTACCGGAAAACGATATGCCTATTTGGGTGATATTGTAAAAGTTGCTGTTAAGAAGGCCATTCCAGGTGGAACGGTCAAAAAAAGTGATGTTCTGGACGCTGTCATTGTCAGAACACGCAAAGAATTTAGACGACCAGATGGAAGCTATATTAGATTTGACGATAACGCTGCAGTAATTATTAATAAAGATAGACAGCCAATTGGGTCTCGAATTTTTGGACCAATTGCGCGAGAATTGCGAGCAGCTGGTTATACAAAAATCATTTCACTAGCTCCTGAGGTATTGTAAGATTTGAAGAGGTTGAAATGTTAAGTCGTGTAAAAAAGAATGACACAGTCTATGTTCTTGCTGGCAAAGATAAAGGTAAGCAAGGTCTGGTGATTGCTGTCGATCACAAAAGTGATCAAGTGCTAGTTAAAGATGTTGGTATTGTGACACGCCACATCAAAGCAAAAAGAACTGGCGAAAAAAGTAGAATAGTGAAAGAAGAAAGTTACATTCCTCTTTGTAAAGTTATGCCTATCTGCTCTTCATGTAAAAAGGCTTGCCGTGTCCAGGTAAAGTTTTTAGACAGTGGCGATAAAATGAGAATTTGTAATCGTTGTAAAGAAACTTTTTAGGGTAGTAGGTAAGGCTTTTATATGAAATCACAATTAGAAGATATTTACAAATCTCAGATACGTGCGGAGCTCAAACAAGAGCTTGGCTTGCAAAATATTATGCAGGTTCCGCGAATCATAAAAGTAGTTCTTAACGTAGGTGTAAAAGATGCTGTTTCTGACAGCAAAACCTTGGTTCAAGTAAAAGAAATTTTAGATCAAATTTCTTGTCAATCATCAGTAAGAACATTGGCAAAAAAATCGATTGCAAGTTTTAAATTACGACAAGGTATGCCAATTGGGGTCATGGTTACTTTGCGAGGAGCAAAGATGTACCACTTTTTGGATAAGCTGATTAACATTGTTCTTCCCGCTGTTAGAGATTTTCAAGGCGTTGGAACAAAGTTAGATGGAAACGGATCTTATAATTTGGGCATTAAGGACTGGATGGTTTTTCCAGAAGTCGATTACGACAAAGTTGGAAAAAGCCGTGGTATTAATATTACGATTCAGACTTCATCATCTTCTGACGAGCATGCATTCGCTCTCTTGAAGAAAATGAGAATGCCATTTCAAACAGCCGCTAAGGCAAGATAGGTGACCTATGGCAAGAAAAGCAATGATTGAGAAGGCTAATAAAACTCCTAAATTCTCAACAAGACAGAGAAATCGCTGCAAATTATGCGGGCGTCCACGTGGTTATATGCGAATTTTTTCCATGTGTAGATTATGTTTTAGAAAGTATGCATTAGAAGGTTTGTTACCAGGCGTCAAAAAGACAAGCTGGTAATCAGTGGAGAATATACGATGTCAATAGATTCTATCGGAGATTTTTTAACGATTATTCGCAACGGCCTGATGATTGGAAAGCGTTCTGTAACGGCACCATCATCTGGTTTGAAAGTAAGTATTGCGAATGTGTTAAAAGCAGAAGGCTATATTAAAGAATTTGAGCAAATAGAAGAAGACGGCAAGCTCTTTCTTACAGTTCATTTGAAGTATGTGAATGGCGAACCTGCAATTCACGAGATTACTCGTATTAGTAAGCCGTCACGTCGTCATTATGAACGTAGTGACAAATTAAAGAGTGTTATTGGTGGCTTGGGTATCTCAATTATTACCACAAGCTCTGGAGTCATGACTGATCAGAAGGCTCGTAAGCTTTCGGTTGGTGGTGAAGTTCTTTGTCACGTCTGGTAGGAGCGGTACATGTCAAAAATAGGAAGAAAACCAATTGCGTTTTCGGCTGCTAAGATTGAAATCACTGGAAATGATGTGGCAATATCTGGGCCAAAAGCTCAATTCGTTCATACTCTGCCAGAGGGATTGATGGCAGAAATCGATGAGAAAAATTTAAAAATTTCGATGCGCGAACCTTCTCGAAATGCAAGAATGTTGTGGGGACTCCATCGAGCATTACTTGCTAACAAGGTAAAGGGTGCTGAAACTGGGTTTGAACAAAAGATGACTATTGTTGGCTTGGGTTACAAAGCTCTGCTTACAGGTAGTAAAGTTGTTTTCTCTTTGGGATATACACATAAAATTGAGTATGACCTTCCTAAAGAGGTAACGCTTGAAGTAGATAAGTCTGGTCAAATTCTTATATTTCGATCATCAGACCGCTTTATTTTAGGCAACGTATGCGACGCTGTCAGATCGTTTAGACCACCAGAACCTTACAAAGGTACCGGTATTATTCGAGATGGTGAAGTAGTTTTGCGTAAAGCTGGAAAAACAAAATCCTCATAAGCTGAGAAATGATAACTGATGAAAGGATTTCAGTATGAGTTTGCAAAAAAAAATTAAATTAAGAGCTCAGCGTCGTACGTTTAGAGTTCGTAATAAATTTGTTAGTAAAGGTTTAAAGCCGCGTATATCTGTTTTTAGAAGCTTGCAGCACATTTATGCTCAAATTATTGATGATGCTAGCCAGATTACCTTACTCAGTTTTTCTTCAAAGAACTTTACAGAAAAAGTTGGAGATAAAAAAGAAGTGGCAAAGCGAGTTGGCGTTGAGCTAGGAAAAATGGCTGCAGCCAAAGAGATTACCGATGTATTTTTTGATCGAGGATCATATTTGTACCATGGTCGGGTCAAAGCGCTTGCCGACGGGCTGCGTGAAGGCGGATTAAAGTTTTAATTATACTGGAAAATGGTTATGGCAGAAGAAAGAAACAAAAGATCACAAATGCAAGGTAAAGGCGCCCCAGTTGAAGAATTTGCAGAAGCAGTTCTTAACGTGCGTCGTGTAGCAAAAGTGATCAAGGGTGGTAGAAGATTTGCATTTTCAGCACTTGTTGTCGTTGGGGATAAAAAGGGAAATATTGGCGTCGCTCTAGGAAAAAGCCGCGAAGTTGCATCCGCAATTTCAAAGGCTCTTAAAAGAGCGAAGAAAAATATGTTCGCAGTTCCTCTTTATAAGACAACTATTCCGTTTACCGTTATGGGAAAACATGGAGCAAGTGAAGTATTGATTCGTTCTGCATCCAAGGGAACAGGATTGATCGCTGGAGGAGCTGTTCGCTCAGTAATGGAATCTTTGGGTGTGCGTGACGTTCTTGCAAAATCTATTGGAGCCTCGAATCCACAGAACGTTGTGAAAGCAACGATCAATGCACTTATGAAGTTGAAAGCAGCTAAAGATGTTGCAGCTATCCGTGGTAAAACATTAAAAGATTTGTTTGAGGTTAAGAATGTTGCAGCTTAATTCGTTACATGCGATTACCAAAAAACGCAAAAGAGTTGGTCGAGGTGGGCACAAAGGTGGCCACTCCGGACGAGGCAAAGACGGACAAAAGTGTCGATCTGGAGCTGGTGGAGAATTAAAAGCATTCTTCGAAGGTGGACAGATGCCTTTGTCTCGAAGAATTCCTCGAAGAGGGTTTAATAACCCATTGAAAAAGGAGTTTAAAATTATCAGCTTAAGTGACCTTGACGTTAAATTTATGGCCGATGAAACGGTAAGTCGCGAGACTTTATCTACAAAAGGCTTGATAAAAGGCAACGGCAAGTTTTTGATCAAAGTTCTTGGTAATGGTACTTTGACAAAAAATTTAAAGGTCGTGGTGGATTCGTGTAGCAAGTCTGCATCTGAAGCCATCCAAAAGGCTGGTGGCTCGGTGCAGTTGATAGGGGAGATGAGCAGTGGTGGTCTTGCTTCATAATTTAAAGAATATTTTTCTTGTATCTGATTTGCGAAAAAAATTAGCGTTTACGTTGGGCATTATAGCGGTATACCGTTTCGGTGCCCACGTACCGATTCCTGGGATTGATGGTCAGGCGCTAAGTAATTTGTTTAAGTCTGGTATGGGCGGTGGTTTGTTATCTTATTTAGATCTTTTTTCGGGCGGTGCACTGCAAAAATTTGCAATTTTTGCATTGGGAATGTCTCCGTACATTAGTGCTTCAATTATGATGCAACTTTTGACGATAATGCTTCCTTCACTTGAAGCATTATCAAAAGAAGGTGGATATGGTCGACAAATCATTGGGCAGTATACACGTTATTTGGCTTTAGGTATTGGTGTTGTTCAAGCGTATACGGCTGCATCAATTATTGAGAGACAGCCAGGAATTGTACTCAATCCTGGATGGGGATTTAAGTTAACTGCCATTCTTATTTTGAGTGTTGGTGCTTTATTTACCATGTGGCTTGGAGAGCAAATTAATACAAGAGGTCTTGGTAATGGAAGCTCTGTTTTGATTTTTGCTGGTATTGTAGCTTCTTTTCCAAATGCATTATTTACTTTGCTGGAAAATTTACGTTTAGGACAAATAGATCTAATCCTTGTTCTACTATTGCTGGCAATAGTATTAGCAGTAATTAGTTGTGTTGTGTTTCTTGAACGTGGTGAGCGAAAAATTCCTGTACAGTATGCTAAGCGGGTTGTTGGTCAGAAAGTATATGGAGGGCAAAGCTCTTATATACCTTTGAAGATTAATCCCTCAGGAGTTGTTCCGGTTATTTTTTCGAGCGCTATTATGGGCTTACCTTTGACAATTGCTGGAATTTTGGCTGTTAGATGGCCAGAGATAAATCGTTTTATAACAGAATGGTTTTATCAAGAAAAACTATTGTATAACGTAGTGAACGCTGGTTTAATTATATTCTTTGCATTTTTTTATACTGCAATTATTTTTAATCCGGTTGAGCTTGCTGATAATATTAGGAAATCTGGAGGATTTATTCCTGGAATTCGTCCCGGGAAAAAAACAGCAGAATTTTTTGATTATCTTTTAACACGTGTTGGATTTCCAGGTGCGGTCTATTTAGCTTCGCTTGCAATTTTTCCAAGTGTTATCAAAAATATTTTTTCGTTTCCGGTAATGTTTAGTGGCGTTAGCTTGTTGATCGTTGTTGGAGTAGCTCTTGATATGTCGGCTCAAATAGAGTCTCATTTGATAGAGCGAGGCTATGAGAAGTTTTTGGCATCTGGCAGATTAAAGGGGCGTTACAGCCGCTAATTGCAGATAAATTAGATTACAATAGTGATTTGTGCACGTTATGAAAAGCATACTTAGAAATACAGTATTTTCTTTTTTTGGACCTCCGGGGTCAGGAAAGGGCACGCTGGCTGAAAAATTGATTGAAAAATATGAATTCCGAGTTTTATCAACCGGTAATTTATGTAGAAAACACATTGCTCTTGGAACAGAATTTGGAAAAATGCTCAATGAGTATTTGAAAAATGGACAGCTTATTCCTGATGATCTTGTTACCAAAATGGTTATCGAATGGATTCAGGATGAAGGTCAGTCTGGGCATCCTCTTATTTTAGATGGATTTCCTAGAACGCAAGGACAAGCTGAACGATTTTTGGAGTTCTTACAATCTGATAAGCACAATAAGTTGTTTCGGATAGTTCTTATCGAGCTTTCCGTTGATGAAATTGTGAAGCGATTAAGCTTACGGTTGGTATGTGAAAACAGGAATTGCCAAAAAGTTTTTCAAATGCTTCCCGGAGTAGAGAAGGTATGCGATGCGTGTGGCGGGCTTCTCGTCAAAAGAGATGATGATCGAGAAGAAGTTGTAAGAGAACGCTTAAAACTTTACCCTTCATATAGAGATGCTCTTTTAAATTTTTATAGATCAGTTGGTCAAAATATTGAGATTCTTGATGGAGAAGGATTAACTCCGGATCAGGTTTTTGAACAATTTCAATTGATGCTTTAGATGATGTGGGATATGCAGTGAGTATGATTACCATAAAAAATAAAGTTGCGATTGAAAAAATGAGAGAGGCTGGCAGACTTCTTGCAATAGTTATGCAAGAAGTGGCCACCAGCGTGATTGAAGGCAAAAGCACCTGGGATCTTGATTTTCTCATTGAGAAAAAAATGCGACAAATAGGATTAAATCCTGAATGTAAAGGATATGCTGGCTATCAGCATGCATCCTGCATTTCAGTCAATGATGTAGTTGTTCATGGAGTTCCATCGAAAGAAATTATTTTAAAATCTGGAGATTTTGTTAAAATAGACATTGTAGGCTCATATAAAAATTATTGTGCTGATATGGCAAGATTTTTTTTTATTGGGGATGTCTCTCCAGATGTTAGAAGATTAGCTGCAATTGCACAGCAAGCTCTCGATGCTGGAATAGGTTGCGCTGTTCCAGGCAGAAGACTCTCTGATATTTCGGCTGCTATTCAAAAAGTAGTAGAAGATGCTGGATTTGGTGTTGTTCGAACCTTTTTTGGGCACGGAATAGGACGAAATATGCATGAAGCTCCGGATGTACCAAATTATGGAAAGCCAGGTACTGGTCCGGTTCTTCAAAGTGGAATGACACTTGCCATTGAACCGATGATTACGCAGTATGGTTATGCTGTCAAAATTATGAGCGATGGTTGGACAGCAAAGACGGTCGATGGCGGCATGGCCGCTCACGTTGAGGATACTGTGTTGGTATCCGAGGCTGGTGCAGAGATTCTGACGAGAATTTGAAAGACTGAGGAAAAAGTTGCTATGAAAAAAAAAGGCGATATTATTGTCATGGACGGAATCGTCGAAAAGGCCTTACCTAACGCCATGTTTCAGGTGAAAATGATAGAGGGTGGACATTTGATCCTTGCCCATGTATCGGGAAAAATGCGTATGCATTACATCAAGCTACTGCCTGGTGATAAGGTGACCGTCGAACTTTCTCCATATGATTTGAGTAAAGGTAGAATTATATCGCGGCACAAAGTTTAAAATGATAGTGGTAACACAATTGTATTTTTAGCATAGTTGAGAAGATATCATGAAAGTAAGAACATCGGTAAAAAAAATTTGCAGTGACTGTAAGGTCATAAAGCGTTCTGGCGTTGTGCGTATTATTTGTAATAAGAGCAAAAAGCACAAACAACGACAAGGTTAATTGTTATAGAGGAACATAAGGAATGCCAACAAGACAAAATAATTGTTTGCAATATATCTTAGAGAGGTTTTTTTAATGGCTCGTATAGAAGGTGTTCATCTACCAAATGATAAGCGTGTTGAAATAGGTCTTACCTATTTGTTTGGTATTGGGCTTACAAGATCTCAAGAGATTCTTGCTCAAATAAAAGTTAATCCAGACACGCGTATAAAAAATTTAACTCACGAAGAAGTAGCAGCAATCCAAAAGTTTATTACACAAAACTATAAGGTTGAGGGTGAGCTTCGTAAAGAAATCACTTTGAATATCAAGCGATTGCAAGAAATTGGCTCATACCGTGGTTTGAGACACAAGAAATCTTTGCCTGTTCGTGGACAGCGAACAAAAACAAACGCTCGTACGCGTAAGGGACCTCGTAAATCGGGCAGCGTTGTTCCAAACAAGAAGCAGGTATCAAAGAAGTAATCGTTAGTGCTCAAGGATAAAGATGGCATATAAGAAAAGTAAAAAAAAGCAATTAAAAAACGTTGAATCGGTTATTGCTCACGTAAAATCATCGTTTAACAATACACTTGTATCTGTTACAACTATGGATGGGGATGTTATTGCTCGAGGAAGTGCTGGTCAGCACGGCTTTAAAGGAGCTCGCAAAGGAACTCCTTTTGCTGCGACACAAATAGCAACTCGCCTTGCAAAAGAATTGGGCGGCTTTGGTGTAAGACTTGTTGAAGTCAATATGCAGGGGCCTGGCTCTGGACGTGATGCTGTTGTTCGAGCATTGCAGTCATCAGGACTCAACGTTACGGTTTTACGAGACGTAACACCACTTCCTCACAACGGATGTCGAGCTCCTAAAAAACGAAGAGTGTAGATACCGATTTAATGTGCAAAGATTCTGAATAAGTTAGAAAGATTATTAAAGGGATATATGGCAACGAATGCGACCTGCAGCAGATGTCGACAAGCTGGCGAAAAACTGTACCTTAAAGGTGCCAAATGTCGATCTGCAAAATGCACTTTGGAACACAGACCAGCTATGCCGGGACAACATGTCAAAAAGGCAAGTACAAAAAAATTGTCTGAATATGGCAAGCAGCTTCAGGAAAAACAAAAAGTTAAATTAATGTACGGTATGTTAGAGCGCCAATTTCATCGTTTTTTTGAAATGGCAGCTAAACAGCGTGGTGTTACTGGTGATAACCTGATAACTCTGCTTGAAAGACGCCTTGACAACGTTGTTTTTCGTCTTAAGATGGCTATTTCTCGCACACAAGCTCGACAAATGATTGTGCACGGCCATATTTATGTTAACGGAAAACGTGTTGAAACTCCGTCTTTCTTGGCAAACATAAATGACGTTATTACATTTTCAAATAACACACTTGGCAACACAAACTTTATTGAAAATATTATCGATAAACGTTTGAGTGCTGGAACCAAAGTTCCTGAGTGGTTAGAATTACAAAAGAAGGATCGTAAGGGTGTTATTTTAAGACTTCCTATTCGTTCCGATGTCAATGTGCCAATTGAAGAGCACTTGATTGTTGAGTTGTACTCCAAGTAATCAGTAATGCGGTTGTACCATTTTTTGGTCGCATTGATGCGTAGAGGTTGAAGATCGTTGTTGTTTTTAGGGATGGATCCAGGAGATGAATTATAAGCCGTTGATACTTCCGAAATTAAATTGGGAAAAAAAATTATCATCAAGTACGTTAGGAGAGTTGATTGTGCAACCGCTAGAGCCAGGTTTTGGCACTACGCTGGGTAATGCATTAAGGCGAGTTATCTTATCTTCCGTTGAAGGTTCGGCCGTAACATCGGTAGTCATCAAAGGCGTTAATAACGAATTTTCAGTTATTAAAGGCGTGATTGAAGATACGCTCCAAGTGATTTTGAACATAAAAGAGATCGTTGTTAAAAATTCAACAGGTAATCCTGGCAAGATGCGCCTTTCTCTTCAGGGTGAAGGTGTTGCTCGAGTTGCTGATATTGTTGCTGATGAGCATCTTGAATTAATTAACAAGGATCATGTTATTGCTCACTTGGCAACTGATGGCGATCTTGAAATTGAATTTTTTGTTGAAAATGGTCGTGGATACGTTCCTGCACAGTGGGCGGTTGGCAAAGCTCTTCAACCAGACGGTAGAATTTATCTTGACGCAATGTTCTCACCAATGAAGCGTGTTGAATTCAATATTGAAAAAACACGTGTTGGTCAAGAAATTGACTATGATAAACTAACAATGCGTATTGAAACCAATGGTGCAGTGGACCCTCGTGATGTTGTCCATTATGGTACATCCGTACTTCGAACCCAATTAGAGCATTTTTTAACAGCTACAGAAATTCCATTCAATGAGATCTCAAAAAGTGAAGAAGATAAATCGGTTAAAGATAGCAAGATTGACTTTGATGGACCAACTCAAGGCCTTCCAGTTGATCTGTTCTTGAAGCCTATCGATGAGCTTGAATTCTCTGTGAGAGCGCATAATTGTCTCAAGGGTGCAGGTATTAATCGGGTTATTGATTTAGTGAACTTAACTGATGATGATGTTCTTAAAATCAAAAATTTTGGTCGTAAGTCATTACGTGAAGTAAAAGAAATTTTATCCGCATTTGGTCTTCGTTTAGGTATGAACATCAAAGAATTGGATTTGAAGAAGGCTATTAAAGAACAAGAAGGTAGTGTAAAACCATGAATCACCAAAATGGCAGAAAAAAATTAAATATGAAGCCTGCTCACCGCAAAGCCGTTTTGCGGAACCAGATTATTCATTTTATTAAATTTGGCTTTTTACAAACAACAAAGCCTCGTATTAAAGAAGTTCAGCGCTTGACTGAAAAAATTGTTACCATTTCACGAGTAGGTAATGATTTTAATACAATCAGACGTGTTAAGCAGCTTTTGCCTTATGACTTTGCAGCTGTAACAAAATTGATTAAAGAAGTTGCGCCAAAGTATGTTGGCAGACCAGGCGGTTATACGCGCGTTATTCCTTTGGGAAGACGTGAAGGTGATACAGCGCCTATGGCTCGTCTTGAGTGGGTCTAGTTTCTAGCTCTAGATTTAAGATTGCAAGGGCATCGGAAAAACCGGTGCCCTTTTTTATTGAGCTGCAACAATTAAGATCGATGTTGTTAAAGTTCATCATTGAGAGTGTGTGATTTGGATAAAAAATAATTTGTTGAATTATAAGTGTGGAGCTGTTTAAAATGAGCAGTTAATTATGAAAAAATTATGAGCCAATGAAGGGAGATAGATAGTGGCACAAGCATCGGATGCATATCTTCGGTCGTTCAAAGTAGCCATTATTGGCGCTGGGTTTGTTGGCAGTACAACGGCTTATGCTCTCATGCTACAGGGAATATCTTCAGAAATAGCACTCATTGATATCAATAAAGAAAAAGCTGATGGTGAAGCTCTTGATCTTCAGCATTGTCTTCAGTTTACACATGCAACTCATATTGTTTCTGGTAGTTCTTTTGACCTTGTAAAGGATGCATCAGTGGTGGTCATTACTGCTGGTAAGGCGCAGTCTCCTGGAGAGACAAGGACCAATCTTTTAGAGGCAAATGTTAATCTTTTTAAAACGATTATTCCTAAAATTGTTCAAGTAAACAAAGACTGCATAATCTTAGTGGTTACAAACCCGCTTGATGTTTTGACTTACGTTGCGTGGAAACTATCAGGGTTTCCTTCGTGTCGCGTTCTTGGCGCTGGAACAGTTCTTGACACAGCGCGCTTGCGTTTTTTAATTGGTCAGCATTTTGACATTAGTCCCAAAGATATTACAGCTCATATTTTAGGTGAGCACGGTGATTCAGAGTTTATTTGGAAAAGTCATGCAAATATAGCAGGAGTGCCATTGAGTAGTTTTGCGGGATATTCTGATGGTCTTATGAATCAGTTTCATCAACAGACAAAAAATGCTGCATACCAGATTATCAATAAAAAAGGTGCAACATATTATGCAATTGCCCTTGTTGTTGCAAAAATTGTTCGTGCCATAATGCTTGATCAATCTAGGGTTTTTACTGTCTCTTCACGCCTTGATAATTACCAAGGAATCAGTGACGTTTGTCTGAGTGTTCCTACTATTGTTCGAAGAAGTGGCGTGTGCCAGCAGCTTGAGCTTAATTTAAGTCAAGACGAAAAAAAATTATTTGCTACATCTGCTGAAAAAGTTGCACAAGATATCAAAGTGAGCTTAAAGTTTTTGAACAATAAATTATGATTTTTGCTGGATATAGCCTTTTAGCCGTTGTTTTAATAGAGTGTCGAAAACGTTTTATCAAAATAAAATTGAATTTTTTTACAAATCTTTACAAATATACAAGGCGTTACTAGACTCAAGTTTCAATTATATTATGGGCATTTGAGAGAGTTTGTGGACAACATAAATTCATAAACGTACTGGCTACTTTGGAGAGTAGTTACCAGGCGTAGTGTTGGAAAAAGGAGAAAAGTAATGAATAGAGCGTTTCGTGCGCTTGCACTTGCAGGCGTTCTTCTTGGATCTTTAAACCCCCTTATGTGTCGAATAAATTTTAGCAGTCAGCAGTCAGGTATTGCCGTTGATGCTGGCGCGCGTTTTAATGTGAGTTCCTCTAATCTCGCGATTGATGGAACGTTGCATGGGGATAATGCGGCTGCTATTTCTGGGAATGATATCTCGTTCAATCGAGGAGTTCTTGATCAGAATGGAACAGAAGTCGAAATGACTGGTTTTTATGTTCCAACGGGAAGCGATGCTCTTGAGCTTCGTGGCAATGGTCGATTTAAGGCTGAGCCAGGAACCGTTATTCATCAACTTACCTTACTCATGACAGGTAATAGACTTGAAGGGCAGCCTCTTTTTCAGCAGCCTATTCTGCTGACCGATTCAAGCACAAGCCTAACCATTGCGATTCAAAATAAATTAAATCAGGATATTTCGTTGAACGGTGGAACGCTTCAGCTTGATGATGATTTACGGTTAACCGATGACTCAAGAGTTAACGGTCCGGGTATTGTTAAACTAAATAAGCGACAACTGAGTCTTGGAGGTTTTTACTCAGCTCCATGGACTGGTGCTCTTGTTTTTGATCATGCAACAGATGTTGCTCTGAATGGACATGTGCAATTAGATGGACAGTGGACGTTTAGTGGTACAAGCAATCTGAATGGTCATGGATCAGTTCTTGATCTGACCAATGGTGGAACAATTTTTGTAACAAATGGAAGTACTCTTTATCTCAATGATGTCTATATCAAAGGATTAGGTGATCCATATAATTATGGGAAAATAGTTTTTGGAAATCATAATTCCTGCATTCGCACATCAGGGTCGTATCTTGAATTCGAACAAGACTATAATGTTCCAACCGGTGGATTTTATGTTGATGGCGACACGACTTTTGTTCTGAAAGAAAATAATCTGATATTTGATCAACACGCGTCGCTTACTGTTGATGGTGCTACATTGTGGCTTGATGTTAATAATTTTGATTTAACAACTCCTGGTCAACTACGCGTGCCGCTTCCTGTATTTGTTGAGCATGTTTGGAGTACTTCTGGTGTTGCTTATGATACAGCTGTTGGAACATTAACGCTTCTCAATACAGGGACAATTAAAGAAACGGCTGATAAGTCTTTGGTTGCTGCATCATTTGGATGTGATGACGATTGTTTGTTGCTGAGTGGGTCGATTACAACAACGCTCAATTTGAAGAAGAGTGTGCTTGTCCCAGCAGATAAAATTATTAAAGTTGATGCAAATGTCTGCATAAATGGTAATGGTCAGACTGTATACTTTTCTCATCCAAAGCATCCTCAGTTTATTGTGTCAGAAAATGTTACTGTGATCCTGAAAAATATTGATTTTACACGGATCCGTTCAAATACTTTTGATTTGCGCCCTGGTGCTCGTGTTTATGTTGAGCGTTGTGTAGGCTTTGAGTTGTCAGAAGATATGACATTTTCGTCAGGCCGCTTGAAAGTTCTTGATATCCCTGGTGGTAATATTTTCAATATTCGTGGTCTTGCCGGAAGAAAACGATTCTTGGTTAAACCGCTTATCCCTACTCACAATATTCTTGATCTTGGGCAAAATTCTATTTTGCTTAATGCTATTGAGTTTAGTGGGTTTGATTCAGTGCTTCATCGCAATGCAGAGCTTTTTGGAACATTTGGTCTTTCGGGTGAAAGTGCCGCTGCTATTGATGCGGATACTGCAATGAATTTCTTTATTGAAGGAATAGGCAATGAGATATTGCTCCTTAATGATGAAATAAACCTTTCAGGAGCAATCACATTTGGTGATTTTGCTGCTAACTTCCTGCATATCAAGACTGCAATTACAGCACCTATTCTTGCAAAGCCTGACGTTAATATTGGGTTTCCTCTTCTTGTGCTTTCTGGTGACCCAGGAATCTTTGTTGCGTCAGAATTTGGTGAAGCAGGTGTCTTTCTTGATGATCTAAGTATTGCCATTCAAAATGATGCAGGGAACTCGTTTGTTTTTGATGTCAATTCTTTCCTTGTTTGTAAAAATTTACAAATTCTTGGCAATGACATTAAGCAGTCTTCACCTCTATTTGGAGTTGAGGCATTGAGTATCTTAGGTGGAAAAATTAATCCATCATTTGTAAGATCTCCAGCGCTTGCTCATGAGTTCTCAAGTCGTCCTGTTTCAGCAATTCATTTGATGAGAGAGCGTGAACGACAAGCGTTTGCTGCGTCAAGTGCTTCGGCAAAGGCTCAATCCTCTCATTACCCAACAAGTCACAAAAATGATAAGAAAAAAGAGAATAAGTCAAAAAAGAAAAAATCAAAAACTCATCATCGTTATGCAGAATTGCTTGGTCTAGAAATACAAGATTTTGATTTTGATGATTATGTGATTCGTGGTCAGAAAATAAAACGGCGAAGAGACTTTATTCAAGTTCCTGCTGACGAAGATCTTGACGTTATTTACGATGGAACGCTTATCATCCCTACCGAGGAGGTTACTGGTAATGTACTTGTTCGTAATGGTGGACGTATCGAAAACTTTCAAGTTGATCCAGATGTTGTATTAAATTTGACATTGCAAGATGGAGCGAGTCTTTCACTTGGAGATAATGATGTTGAATTAACTGATAACCACATTATTAATATTGTTGGTTCTGGTAATGTTATTGAAATTGGCGGTTCTTTAACTTTGAATAATCAATTTTTTATTGATGAGGGTGCAGAGCTGACGTTTATTTTTACCAAATCGACAGATCCTGATATTGAGCCGCAGCTTCTGTTTCCAGGTGTGAATAGCCCTGATGACGGTATTTCTCTCGATATCAGCCCAAATGCAAAGATCGTGGTTGAAGGTTCTGGTAGTGTTATTATGGGCGATTACTCATTTATTCATTTTATTGGTAATAAAATTGCGGCAGGATCTGCAGCGTCTCTGCAGTGCGGTACAACGCGTGCTGCAATTGTTGGAGTGGCGGATCGTCCATCATTTATTCTTAGAGATGAAGCTTTATTGCATATTGAAGAAGATGCTCAGGTATCGATTAATGGTGTTGGCCAGTTTGAAGTTACTCACAAAGCATTGATAGATATTGACCTTATAGGCACACTTCTTTTTGGTGGATCTTCAGATGATGATATTGATGTTTATTTCTCTGAAGCTGCTGGTATTCGTATATCTCCTGCAGAACCAAGCGATGAAGTGCTTGCAAAATTTGCAGACGAAAATTTAACCGATGATGAAATAGCATCTCGTTCTTTGGGACGAGTTGCATTTAGAAATCTGACATCATTAATTAGCTTTGAACAAGGCGGTAATCTTTTTATTGACGATGCGGGCCTTTTTGAAATCAACGCATTTGATGGTGATTTGGAGCGGGGAAGCATTTCGTTCATGAGTTTTGGTCATGGCGGTATGATGCATATTGCAGATGGAGGACGACTGTCATGTGGTCCAAATGCTGATAACACCATGCTTGTTCCAAATGATGTTGCTGGTGTTGGAGCTGGAGCGCCATTTGATTGGATAGGTGCTCAATTTATGATAACTGGAATTGGTAGTGGTTTGGTTGAATTTGTTGGACGACCAGAGGAAGAAACGAATGGAGTTTATGAAGGCTTTATTGGTCAACTTAAAGCTGCAAATTCTTCTCTTCTGTTTTCTACAGGAACTGAGCTTACAATGGGGCAGCTTGTTCGGTTGTTGATTCAACAAAATGCTGCGCTTCAAACAGCTATAGAGTTCATTGATGATAATGGAAATAGACAATTAAGAACGAGAACTGGAGTGATTGTTCCATTGCAACCGGGAGACATTATTCTTTCAGATAATGTTGCTACGGGTGTAGTTATTGGACAAGCGTCCAGCGGTGTTTCGTTTACAATCAATGCTAATGGTGTAAGAAGCTAAAACCAAGGGGATAGTGTAATGAAGAAAGTACTGCTTTATTTAATCATGTTTGCGCTTGTTTGCCAGGGAGAATTGTTTGCTGGCAATAAAAGTAATGACGTGACTAAAGAAGAAAAAAAACAGATGCGTCGTGTAAAAAAAGACAGAAAATCAGTGCAGAGAGCTGAACGTAAACTAAAGCGGTCAGTCCGAAAAGAAATGCGTTCGCAGAAAAAAAGTATAAAAAAATCTGAAAAAAAGTCGAAAAAATTACAGAAGCATGCCGATCGGGATGAAAAACGTGCCGCAAAATCCCAAGCAGCTCAAGAAAAAGTCGAAATGAGAAATGCAAAGAAAGCGGAAAAGCGTGAAGCTAGGGCGGAGCGTCGAGAAATTAAAAAAGAAACATCTTTGACCAATAAAGAAAAATGCTTAGAACGTTGTCGCTTGGGTCGTGAAGCAACTGCTCACCGTCAAAGAGAAAAAGAACGAAAAATGCATATCGACCGACTGATGCGCAAAGAAATGATGGAGAGTTGGGACGCTCAACGCCAAGAAGCTGTTGCTCATGATTCACTTGCTGGGTGCTATGCTTCTCAATACAAGTTGCCTGCATGGCCTGTGCAAGCCCGCTTTTCTGAACGTAAGTATCTGATGCAGGTTGGTGCAGGCTATCGCTATGCAACCGATGGCTATGATAACACCGGTACCAACCATGACATTACAAAGAATTATTTTGGCAGTGATCAAATTCGGGTCAAAGATGTGCTGCTTGCAAGCAAATTAGTGCAGGTCGGGACATTAACCCAAAGCGATTTGGGAGCAGGGGATGCAAGCAAATATTTGAACTATCTTGCTGATGAGGTAATTAAATTCAATGGTCGCTTTGAAGAATATGGTACCACATTCGATCTTGCTCGCTACGTTAAAGGTCGCGATTTTATGATTGGCATACAAATTCCATTTTTGTATCGCAAGCACCATCTCAAGGCTGATTTAACTCCTTCTACTGCAGCTGCATTGAATGTGGGACAAGGCCTTGCCGGATTAGATGGGACAAGTCCTAACGCTTTCATGCGTCGCTATGGCCAAGACACGAACCTCTTTATTAAAGATATTTTGCGATCCAAGGGTATCAATGAGCTTGGCGGCAGTGCTGCTGGTCTTGGAGATATCACTTTGTTCATGCACGGCGAGCTGTCCTCTGCCTATTTTGACCGCATGATCATTGGTGTACGCGCGCTTGTTCCAACTGCAAAAGAAGCTTCGCAAGCAAAATTATGGGCACCTGATCTTGGTAAAAACGTTGGATTGAATGAATTTGCTGTGTTTGCATCAACTATGCTTGCCTACAGCCGTTGTATCAATCCGCATATTTTTATTGAAACTTTTTTCAGTTTGCCTGGTCATTTGAATCGTCGCGTGCCAAGTCTTGTTAATAGTAAATCAGGTGCAGCAACATCAACAGACGTAGTCGGTAAAGATGTAATGACTTTTGGTGATCGAGTTAAATACAATAATAAGGCATTCTCTGAATTTGACACGCCGCTCAAAAACATTGGCGACCGTGTTGCGTCTGCAAAAGTGACTCGTGGAGCAGGCATTGAACTTAAAGTGGGCAACTTGTTCCAACGTGTTCTAGCCCGTAAGGGTTCTTTAGATGTCTACTACCAATTCAAGGCAAAGTGGAGAGACCATTTCAGCAACCTGTCTGGACAAAATTGGAATACAGATATTTTTAAATGTCATTCCCAAAGTCTGCAGCACAACACTGGATTTGAATATAATTATCAATTTGACCATGATGTGCGTTTGAGCACTGGTATGATTTATACCTTTTCTGGTATGAATACCGAAAAAATGTTTGATGTTCATGCTGTTGTGGGCACAAGCTTCTAAGTGAAAAATAATCAGCCTGCCAGTCGTCTGACTGGTGGGCTTCTTTTTTAAAATGAAGGAGTAGTAATGAAGCGAAGACTATCTCTTACCTGCCAGGTGATTATTACCGCCTTGGTGGTGTCATCGGTACAGGCCGGAGTTAATTTCGGTTCCAAAGGTTCTGCAATAGAAGTTGTTGGGGCTGCAGCAAAGCTTAATGTGACAGGAGCTGGGCTAACGGTGCTCGAGGGAACTGTAAGAAAAGAAAGTAGTAGTCAAGTTCTTGGCAATACCATTACATTCTCAAGTGGTATTTTTTCAACAGCCGGATCAGATATTTCATTTTCTGGTAAAGCAAAATTGACCGACGCTTATGAGATTATGCTGAATGGCGGAACCGATATTTTTAGAGCTGAACCTGGCATTGTAATGCAAAAACTAATTGTGCGTGGTGCTGGAAGTAGACTTGAAGGTCAGCCAATTTTTAGAAATCCAGATTCAATTCAACTTCACGATTTTACTTCAACATTGACGATTGCTATTCAAAATTCTCTGAATAAAAGACTGCTCTTGAATAACGGGACATTATATCTTGGTGATGATCTCAAGCTTGCTGATGATGTGCGTTTTACTGAATCTGGAACCATTGTAGCTGGTGGATACCAGCTTTCGCTTGGTGGCAAAGAACTTTTGTGGACGGGAACCTATCTCTGGAAAAATGCTGGAGATATCGTCTTAAACAATGATGTTCGAGTACGAGGTCAGTGGATTTTTAAAGGTAATGCTCAATTAACCGGCAATGGAAATACCCTTGACTTGACCAATGGAGCAACTATTTGGGTTAAAAAGAATACCACACTTGATTTAAATGATATTAAAATTCGTGGATGGGGTTCTGGGTTCTTTGTTTTTGAAGACAAAACTTCGCAGATTCGGGTTGCTCTTGCTGAAATGGAAATGGATCGTAATGTTACTATGACGCGTGGTGGGTTGTATGTGAATGCTTCAACACACATTTTGGTAAAAAATAATACCTTAACATTTGATGGAGCTTCATCGTTAACAGTTGATGGCTGTCCTTTATTTTACGAAACGCTAGAATTTGCTGATGGATTAAATATTAAACCGATTATTATTGATGATCCAAATAACAAATTTATTACCTATCTGAATAACGGTACCATTCTGAAACCAAAAGTGGATATTATTGGAAACGTTACATTCGATTATTCAACAACGTTAACGTTAAACCGCTATCTGCTTATTTCGCCTGCAAATCGTTTGTATGCAAACTCCAGCTTTACCATGGATGGCAACACCAATATTGCATATTTTACTCGTGTTGATCCGGACCTGGAGGGATTTCTTGTTATTATTGCTCCTGCAACAAGTCTTTTTTTCAAGAACATTGTTCTGCGAGATTTTGCTCCTTCGTATGCTAGTTTTGGTAGCAGCACATCAAAGTTAATTTTTGATGATCGAACAACGCTTGAAATCTTTACAGGTGATTTGAACTACACTTGGACATTTCAAGGAAATTGTGTGCTTGATGGTGTTGGTCGAACCTTAACATTTGGCCCTAATGGTCGAATTGTTCTTGTTAAGGGCGCAACTCTTGAGGTTAGAAATATGACGCTCAAGGGTGTTCGCGATAATCGATTCCGTTGTGATACCAATGCTTCTAGGTTTACTTTTAATAATACTACAATTGTGATGGATGCCGATTTCACATTCAGTATGGGAAAAATGGATATTACTGGTGACTTGGATTTAACAGGAACATTTACATTTCATTACACAACCAATCAAACAAGTAATATTGGTAAGCGAGGGCGCTTTATTGTAGATCGTGGATCTACGTTCCGCTATGCACCTTCTTCAACAAGTAAAACTCTCATTACAATGACCGATAATTCTTCTGAAATTTTACTACAAGGTGGAACCTTGGCTACAACAACGACTGGCATTCAATTGACTAAGGGAACGTTGGGAGTTGATTTTCAGAGCTTTTTGACCAACCCTGACGGTGTTAGTGATTCGCAAGCTATAGTGTTTGGTGATGGAACTGCAGCGAATGATTTAAAAGTCGTCATACACCCGGCAGCAAGTATACAGTTGCTTTCAGGCAAACTGCTCTATAAGAATGTGAATTAGCGTAATGAGTAGCTTAATGAGGAAGGAGAGTTTATGAATATACGCATCAAATATGGTGGTGCGCTTATCCTATGCTTGCTGTTTAATTTTGTTGCACAGGCGGCATCGATCAATTTTGACGATAAATCAGGTACGTTCAAAATTGGTGGAGCATCTACCCTTAAAATTGTTTCAAGTCCCTTGACAATCAACGCTGGAACGCTAAAAAAAAGCGTTACTGCAAATATTGTTGGGGAAGTTGTTTTTTCTAATGATAATTGCTTGAGTCGGCAAAGTGTTACCAATAATCAGCTATCGAAAATTTTGCTTCGTGGTGATGATGGTTACATAGGTGACCCCAGTGCTATTATTAATGGTATTGGTGTGAGTAATAAACGCAACCGACTAGAAGGATCAGTTGTTTTAAATAGCCCGGTCACCCTGCAAGATCTTAACACAACGTTGACGCTTGCAATTCAGAATGTGTTTAATCAGAACATTCGCTTGAATAACGGATCTGTTGCTCTAGAGGATGGCTTCACATTTGCAGATGATGTTTGCTTTACAGGTTCTGGGAAGGTTAACCTTCATGGTCATCGATTGACGTTTGGAGGAACGCCTCTATCGTGGCCTGACCCTATTTTGTGGCAAAATGCCAGTGACTTTGAGCTTCACAGCAAAATGACGGTAACAGGTTTATGGCTATTTTCCGGTAATGCACAAATTACTGGTAATGGTAATATTCTTGATTTGACCAACGGTGGATCGCTGTGGATTAAATCGGGATCAACACTCTATCTTGCTGATATCAAGTTAAAAGGTCTTGGAACAGGACGCATTGTTTTTGAATCTGAGACATCTCAATTAAAGCTGTCGCAGGTTGAAATTGAAATGGATAGTAACCATACAATTACCATTGGTGGTGTGTATGTTGAAGGGCCAACAACAATTGTAACCAAAGACAAGAGTTTTACTTTGTCAACGCTTGGTTCGATGACGGTAGATGGTGTTAGTCTTTATTATGATAACGGTTCACTTCCATTTCAGCTTGGTATATTACCTTCAATATTATCCGATCCTAACTCAACGTTTATTGCTCGCTTGAACGGCGGAACGATTAAGAACTCTGCAAATCAAGAGCTTATTAAAGCGACAAGTGACGCTCTTCTGAGGCTTACAACAAACAATAGTAATGCGCTACTGTTCTGCTGCAAGAACTTGAGTAACTCATTGCTATTTGATAGCAAGAATTTGAGTAATACAATCTTGAGATTAACAGCAAATAATAGCAATGCGCTGTTATCAGGGATTAAGCATAATAGTGATGCTCTACTAAGGTTGACAACAAACAACAGTAATGCGCTACTGTTCTGCTGTAAGAACTTGAGTAACTCATTGCTATTTGATAGCAAGAATTTGAGTAATACAATCTTGAGATTAACAGCAAATAATAGCAATGCGCTGTTATCAGGGATTAAGCATAATAGTGATGCTCTACTAAGGTTGACAACAAACAACAGTAATGCGCTACTGTTCTGCTGTAAGAACTTGAGTAACTCATTGCTATTTGATAGCAAGAATTTGAGTAATACAATCTTGAGATTAACAGCAAATAATAGCAATGCGCTGTTATCAGGGATTAAGCATAATAGTGATGCTCT
The DNA here is from genome assembly GCA_964493325.1 of uncultured Pseudomonadota bacterium. Lineage (GTDB taxonomy): Bacteria > Babelota > Babeliae > Babelales > RVW-14 > CAZBMD01. The sequence goes on from CAZBMD010000002.1 coordinate 97,413, forward strand.
GCTAAGGTTGACAACAAACAACAGTAATGCGCTACTGTTCTGCTGCAAGAATTTAAGCAATTCATTGCTATTTGATAGCAAGAATTTGAGTAATACAATTCTGTATTTCAATAAAAACTTGAGTAACACGATTTTGAGATTAACAACAAATAATAGCAATGCGCTGTTATTCTGTTGTAAAAACTTGAGCAACTCGTTGTTATCAAATAATAAAAACTTAAGTAATGCTATTTTGCGGTTGACCACAAACAATAGTAATGCGCTACTGTTTTGCTGTAAGAATTTAAGCAATTCGTTGTTATTTGTGAACAAGAATTTGAGTAATACGATTTTGTACTTGAATAAGAACTTGAGTAACACCATTTTGAGGTTAACAAGCAACAACAGTAATGCATTGCTGTTTTGCTGCAAGAATTTAAGTAATTCGTTGTTGTTTGTGAACAAGAACTTGAGTAATACAATTCTGTACTTGAATAAGAATTTGAGTAACACGATTTTGTATCTGCACAAGAATGACAGCAATGCAATTCTTTGGTTGGATAAACAATTGCAAACAATTGATCATGGTCCAAATGACATCTGCGTTAACACCTCGACAACCAATCTTCGATATGATGTTTATTTGTCCGAAGATCACAAGATGCAGTTTAAAGTTGATACGGTACTTAACGGATCTGGTCACGCAATCTACTTTGCACGCAAAACAGCAGGTGTGATGATTCTTGACCCAGGAGTTAATGTTATCCTTGAAAACGTTGTTTTACGTAACTTTGATGATGCGTCAATAGAATTTGGCGCGGGAGCAGATATTCTATTTGGTCGCAACACCAAGATTGAGCTTGCTGACTGTCAGTCGATGTCATTTCCTTGGAGATTTGCTGGCAACACCATTATCTATGGTGATGGCAATGTGCTGACGCTTGGGGCTCAAGACATCGGTATTCTTCAATCAGGAAGATTGACGTTGCAAGATGTGATCTTGGATGGCGTAGCAGATAATAATATTCGTTGTATTGGCGACGATGCTTCATTGATGTTCAAAAAATCAGTGCTGCATTTGTCAGATGACTTTACGTTTACCGCTGGATCCATCCAGTTTGTAGAAGAAGTTATTTTGACTGGTGGTAAGTCATTTATTTACCAAACAACGCGCGCGTCGACTATTGCTTCATACGCTACCCTGATTCTTGATAAGGGTATGATCTTTAGCTACGAACCAGCTAGTGCAAATAAAGATCTGTTGGGAATGCAAGACAAGACAGCTCGTATTTTCTTGGATGGCTGTACCTTGAATGCATCAACAACTGGTATGAGATTGCAAAATGGTACGTTGTGCATTGACCACAAGAACTTCTTGACCAACGCTGGTGCAAGTAGTATTTCAGAAGGTTTTGTATTTGGTTCGGGAGTTTCGATAAATGATCTGAATATCGAGATTATGCCTGGTGCAACGCTAGAACTTGTTTCTGGAATATTGGATTACGCAAACGTTGATTAAGTTGAATTGTATTGTCTGAGTTATTAATGAAAATGGCGGGAGCAAAAGCTCCCGCCATTTCTACGTTAGAATTTATTCTTCATCTTCATCCATTATATCTTCATCTTCGTCTTGCATTTCATCTTGGTACCATGTTCTCATCTTCAAATACCATGCTGCATCAAGTATCCCCACATTTCGGAATATCGCAGGGAGAGTATTATTGGCGATTTCCCACTTGTTTATGATCTTGTTTGCTGCCTTAGTATTCATACTGTCAGGGAGCAGTGTTTTATAGGCTTTAGTACAGGCATCTTTAATATCCTCTTTTGAACAATTTTTTAGAGCGTAGTTGCCAATTGCGTTTAGCGTTTCTTGTTCGGTATGATTAAGCGTGAGCTCGAATTGATTGTATAAAGCTTGCTCAAGGGCACTTGTATCTTCGCGATTCTTGATAATAATATCAGGATGGAGTTTTAAGAGTTTTTGAATGAAGTATGTATTCATCAAATTAAGAGCAAGATGAAGAGGAGTATTGCCTTTGTCATTTTGAATGTTAATATTTGGGTTGATTTGTAAAATAGCATCAAGCATGTCAGCGATGTCTGGACGGTTGCCCCATAAACCTGAAAGTTCATGCAACAGGGTATTACCTTCTCTGCGCTGTTTATTTATTGAGCCTAAAAGATCGTCACGGAAATAGTGAATTATCATAAAAAAAGAATCTTGATCAAGACCTAACGCTGCGCATGATTGTAAAAAACCAATGGAGATTCCTGGAATACACTCAGTTTTTTTAGTGAGTAACTCGTGGTTGTTTTTAATAAGTTCTTTTAATTGTGAGCCTTTTTCTGTTGTATCAATATAGGTATTATTAAAGAGTTCTTTAATTTCATTAACTACGTCAAAAACTTTTTTCTGTTGTTTACTTAGTCCATTGGGGAACATATTTCTTGTTATCTGTTCGAAGAAAGTATCGTCGGCAAAAGTTTCAGAAAGAAAAGTAGAATCAACAGAATTATTTGCACAAGCATCAAAAAAAATTATTTGATTGAGAGATGGGTCCTCAAAATTGATACTTTTTTCAATTATTGTTTTTTTTGCATCCATAAAAGTTTCAGGGAAACAAATGAGTGGGGATTTTTGGGGGTGAAATTCTCTATGTTGGAGTGAGTCTAAAATATTTTTGTAAGACAGAGATGGCGATTGGTCATTCTGATAAAATTTATTCTGCAGGTGTTTTTCTAAAGCTTCGATGCCTCTTTTATTTGCATATTTGAAGGCAAATTCAAGAGCCTCATCGACAATCTCTTTTAAAGGGTTGGACATAAGAGTCCATGAAACTGCTGTAGAATTATTTTTTCTAATTGCTGTATGAAGTGCTGTTTCACCTTTATTGTCATATAGATTTACATCAAGGGTGGATAAGCAAAGGTTTCCGATGGTCCTAACAAGTGTATTGTTATTGGAATCAATTGCCAGTTGAAAAAGGGTTTTTCCAGAGTCTGGGTGTTGAACATTGCAGAAATTTTTAATGATAGTTAACGTCTCTAGATTCTCGAAACTCAACGTGATATGGTTGTATGCAAGCCAATTCATGTTTTTTAGATAGTTGTTCTTCTGATAATCTCTATGTTCATCAGGAATGTTGATTATTGATAGCTTATTCAAGATGGACTCTTCGTTTGCACTCAGATCATCACTTGTTGAGTGGCTCGTTAGTTCTACATCATTTTCCTGGATAATAATATTATTGTTCATGCCATGAATTATGGTTGTAAAAAAAGTCAGATAGAAAAATGCTGAATAAAATAGCGACAAATTAATGTAATTTTTAAACAGAGACATAAAACTCCTATAAAATTTTATTGAGGTAAAACCGGAGAGTAATTGTACAACTTGAATACAACCTGTCAAATGTCTTATTGCAAAATAGTTTATTTTAGTGATGGCTGTCGCATAGTTGTGTTCTGCTGATGTATCTAAGCTTGGAAATGGGGTAAAGAAGGTCATAAGATCAACCCGATGTTCAATTATCATGAGATGATTGACTTGTAATTTTTTGTCACAGCATACTGAGCTCATGAATTGTTCTTAAACGCTCTGCATAAAGGGGCATTATCAATGTGGCGAAAATACGTGGGCCTTGGGCCTCAGAATCTTTTTGTTTTCAAGGATTATCAAACAAAAAAGTGTTTTGGTCGTACAAAAAAAAGTTTTATCTTGGTGTTGGGAATAACAACGCTTCTCGCAATGTTATTCATACAGCGGGGATCTTCTGCCGATCAAAATGTTGCATCAGCACCAGGAGTTCAAGTTGTAGTCCCTCAACTACCGGTAGCGGTTGCTCCCGTTGTACAACAACTTTCTTCAGTGCAAGGTGGTGCTCAGCCGGCGCAAGCAACCGTGCAAATAGCTCCCGGCCTTGTACCAACAAAGATGGTTGCAAATAAAGTTGAGATTCCCATTTGCGTTTCAGCTTCGCGTAAAGGCGAGCATAGTATCATTGGCTCACATCTTTTTGACGGCCTTAATCTTTTTTTTAACAAGATGAGCCAAGACAACGGTCAGGCAAAATTTGTTGTTCGTGTTTACGATGCTGATAATGAATCAGATCAAATTAAAGCAAAAGATACTATTATTAAACTCAGTGCAAATTCACCTATTTTTATGAATTTGGTTGGTGGTGCAAATTTTAGTGCAGTGCTGCCAACGATCCAGTCAAAAAAACTTGCGATGTTGTTTCCCATTGGTTGTAGTGACGGGTACAGAATAAATCCACCACGTGAAACCATTTATTTTAGACCTCCGTACGAAGCCGAGATGGAAGCGCTCGTTGCTTACGTGGTCAAGCGGTTGAAGAAAAAAAAGATTGCTATTCTTCATGAAGACGGTGATTGGGGTGAGTCGCTTTGTAGCAAGCTTAAAGGCGTGATGCAAAAATATCAGATCAAACCTGTCGAAGTTGCAGTCTATCCCAATGGCACCGTCAACGTTGCGCAAGCGGTTGATGCCATCTCAAAAAAATTTCCATCAGTTGTTTTTTGTCTTGCAACAGCACGAGCTGCCTCAGCCTTTGTTCGCCTTGCCATCAACAAGGGGCTTTATCGATCAGTTTTTGTTGGAACCTCTGAGCTTGTTGCTATTCAATCGGTTCTACGTAATTTGCGTGGGGTGGATATCATTACCTCTGCTATTGTGCCCGATCCTCTAAAAAGCCAACTACCCATTGCAAAAGAATTTCGTGATAACATGCAAAAATATCTTTCAAATTATCAAATTAGCACATTTTATTTTGAAGGATATTTGAGCGGAGCATTGCTCTGTGAAGCGCTCAAAGTTGCAGCTCAACCGATAACGACAGATAGCCTCATGACTGTTTTTGAAAATTTGAAAGCGGTTGACTTAGGAGGTTTTAAAGTTGCATTTGACCACGCGACGCGAACATTTTCGCGGCAGGTGTGGATTAATCTTGGTAATGATAGTGAATTTATTCCAGCAGAAGAGATTTTAAACAATGAATAATTTTTCTTTAAAAAATATATTTGATATTACCAGTGTACGTGTAAAATTTATAATTATTACTTGTACTACGTTGTATCTAGGGATTTTGCTCAATTACGTTTCATCCCGTTTTGATAGTTCTGATCCAATTCCTGCAATCGAATCGACGATGGAAAAGCTTAAACAGGCACGTATCTCAACAGTGCGCATTCGTACCGGCCTTTTTATAAAAAATATTCCCGTGTTTGATGAGATCAAAAATTTATTCACCCTTGATGCCATCGTCTGGTTTGATTTTAGTCCAGAAGAAATTATGCTCGAGACTGTTGAAAAATTTTCTTTTGATAATGGTAAAATTTTATACAAATCTGCACCTGATATAAAACTTGCAAACGGACGCGTTTTTGTAAAATACCAAGTGCTTTGTGAGCTCAAGACCGATTTGCGTCATTACAAGTTTCCTTTTGATGACCATAGGCTTTCAATTGTTCTTTCCAATGATTTTGTTACGCCTGATGAGATGCAGTTTTTAGTTGATCGGTCTTCATTTGAAATTTCGCCAAATACGTTTGTTTCGAATTGGCGAATTTATGATTCAAATGTTAACTTTGGCTTCTCGTATCAAGTTTTGGATAAAGTTGATAAAACATCAATCACATCACCCAAAGCGCTTTTCATGATCAATTTTGCCAAGGCAAGTATGCGCAAAACGCTTATTATCTTCATTCCACTGTTTGCTGCAATCTTTTTGTCTTTGTTTTCTTTTCTCATGAATATCGGCAATGCATTTGGTAAATTTAGTATCTCTGCATCAGCAGTTTCCGCACTTCTTGGTTATCGATTTGTTATCGAAACAATGATGCCAACGGTTGGATATTTTACAACGACTGATGAGATTTATCTCTTTCTTTTGGCTCTTGCGTTTTGCTGTTTTATTTTTCAAATCCTTCTACCTCGGCCACTTTTGGTTGTGTTGGAGAAGAAGGATGGAAAAGCAAAAATTGAAGATATCGATGATCTTAAAGTGATGCTTGAAAAAATAAATAGTGGTGTGTTTCTTGTCGTGGTCGCCTTGCTTTTGACACTTGTTAGTTATATACTCCTAAAATAAAAGGTAGAAATGTCTGTGTTTTAAAGCACAGAGAGGGGAGTGTTTGATGAAAAGCCATCGATCAAGGAAGCACAATCGTTTTCTGGCGGTGCTCAAGGTGAGCGCTCTGTCTTGCTGTTTATTTCTTTTACTTCTTACTGTTGGTCTTTTTTTTGCGCCCAAGCCTTTTTATCATGAGGGCTTTAAAAATTTAACTGATATCAGTAAATATGCAGCATCGCTTGATGAGCTGACTAAGATGGATTCTGATAACGCTGTCAAACCAGATTTTTCAACTTTCTACAAGCGCTATCAATCAACTGTTTCAAAAAATATCAAAGAAAAAGTTTTGTGTCTGCTTAATAAAGTGCACCTTGTTAAAGCGCCCGTTTTTAGCGCAAGTTTTTTTAAGTCTATGCTGGATAATCTTAATAAAACACGTGAGGGCAAGGGATACAAAGGCCCGATTGCCAACAAAATTACTGCAACGGCATCGTCAAAGTTTGTTGTCTGGGGTGATTTGCAGGGAGCGTTTCATTCATTGGTAAGAAGTCTTGGCAAGCTTAAGGATCTTGGAATAATCAACGAAGATTTAAAGATTTTAAATCAAGACCACTTTTTTATTTTTCTTGGCAACGTACCCAATCGCTCCCCTTTTAGTATGGAAACGCTTGGTCTTGTCATGCGCTTGATGCAGGTAAATCCTGATCAGGTGCTTTACTTGAAGGGTAGTCACGAGACTGATGATTACTGGCAAGAGCATACGCTCAAAACAGAATTAAAGCTTAGAGCCTCGCACCTCTCATCTGCGAAAATAACTATTGAAGCTGAGATGTCCAAATTTTTTGAATCACTCCCAACGATTATCTTTCTTGCAGGGTTACAAAATAATGAGTTTGTTCGCATGGCGTATAGCTCGCGCACCTCGCTGCCTGATGCTCCATTTGCTAAATTTTTAACGACTAAGCATCCTGAAAAAGTTGCGTTGCTCACGTGGACCGGTAAGACGCCTCCAGCTGAAGCAGCTGCTCAGCCTTTTACAATCAAGGCAGTGGTTAAAATTGAGAAGAAACGAGAAACCTATCAACAATCAGATGGTTTGCGATTAATGCCTGCAGACATGGGAGCAACCTCGTGGACGATGCTTTCTGCTCCAACGCTAGCAGCAGAGATGGGATTTAAATTTTTCAACGATACGTTCTCAGTCATTGACGCTGCTGAAAAAATGGATGATTGGAAAATAACGATCTACTATCAAGATCGTCGGCAAAAATCAGGATATTTAACAAAACAATTTTATTTGACCAGTGGCCTTGATGGTGCAGTAGCTCGTCCTGTTGCAGGAGCTTTTCCTGCTCCAACGCAGTCAGCGCAACAAGCGGTGCCTGTGGTCCCTCAATCTCAGCCGTCAGCTGTGTTGCCTGTGCAGACCGTGGCAACCTCAACGGTTCCTGTAGCCGTCACGCCTCAATCTCAAGTTGTTCAGCAAAATCCCTCAGCAGTTGTTCAACAGGTATCTGTACAGCCAGTTGCGCAGGTGCCGATTCAGCAATCAGTTGTTATCCCGCAAAATGTACAACCAGTAACGCAATCATCACAAGTTTCTTCTGGTGGTGCTCCAGTTGTGCAAAATCAACCAGTGGCAGAAGTCCAGGCTCCAAGGCCTTAATCGCAGGTTTAGCACTAATTATAGGGAGCGGTAGTTGTAAAAAAATAATGAGTGGTAAAATTGTAAAAAAGAAGGAGAGAGTTAATGAAGAGAATATTTTTTTGGGCCCGCGTGCTGCTTGCGTGTGCTTTGTTTGCCAACGCCATTCAGCAAGATATTTTTGCTGATGTCGGATTTCTTGATGATGAAAAAAAATTAAAAAAAGAAGATTTATTCCCAGCATCAATTTTTTTTAGAACTAATGATTTACAGATGGCGTTTGGTGGTCGTATTCGTGAAGAATATTTTTACGTTGGCCGTTCGCAAACCCTACGCGAAGACTTTTTTGATGATATCAGCCTGTTCAGGCACAAAGCAAGTATCATTGTTGGCGTACAACAAGGTTACCGCAAGTATGAAAAAGCAGCATCAGAAGCTTTGATCAAATTGACAAACTACAGCTTGTGGCGCAACGAGGCTCGTTGGATGCCACTTTCGCGTGATGAACTTAAAGTTAGTTCGCTTGACGGTGCAACCATTGGCAGTCACCAACACCGCACCTTGGTACCTATAACGTTTATGGAAGACGCGTACGTCAAAATTAATTTTGATACGTTCGTAAAACAGCTCAAAAAACATCCAACATTTTTTCAAATTGGTTTTTTTGGGTACCAAGTTGGTCGAGGATTGTCGCTTGGTAACTATGTTGAAGGTGGACCTTCTGTGCTTGGATGGGGACTTGACGAGGGCCTTTCAAGTTTAGAACAATCGCCAACCGGAATGCTGTTCAGTTTTTCACCAATCAAAAATTTGTCAGTTGATTTGTACTACACCAAATGGCGTGAGGTGAGTACTAACTTGCTCGAGACCAATGATCCATTGCGCATAAACCGCCTAGGTGGCAAACGCCCTGCACGTGGTGTGGATAAAGATCGTGAGTCATGGTCACTCAAGCTTGATTACAATTTAACAAGTAAGCGATTTGGTAATTTTATATTTGAGCCGTATCTGTTGTACACCCGTGCTCCAGAACAAACTATTGAATTTGCCGCTGACGCAAGTTCCAAACTTGGTACCTATGGTGTGATGGTTGATTACAATCACAAGGGTTTTCATGCAAACTTTGAAATTGCAGCAAACTTTGGCCATCAACATGTTCATGAAATAGATCGCAACGTTGTTGAGCTCAAGCGAGATAAGGTAACAGGCGATGTACAGGAAGTGTTTAGCCATGTGTATGCAGATAATACCTTATTCCCAAGCTCTGTTACTTCAGTAAGTGGTAAAAAAGCACCAATTAAAAATATAGTAGTTCCCGTTATCCCGGCGACTATGCCGCCAACTATAACTGCTGCCTCAGGCGTTGATTTACTTACTTTGGTAAATCAATATTGGAATAGAGCGGCAACGAGAAATGGCCTTGCCATTACGTCTGATGCTGCTCATACAGTGAACGTAAATATTGCCACCGATAACGGAAAGGGAGTTCGTGAGTTAGCAACAGGTCCTGCTACTGTGTCTGCAGAGACAAAGTTATTTACTGATCAGCGTAAAGTCGTCAATGCTAATTTAATTGGCAACCAGCGTATTCGTAAGCCATACAAATTGGAATACGAAGGTATGATGGCGTTGCTTGATGCTAGCTACACCTTTGAAAAATGGCCACTCAAGGTTGCTCTTGCTGGTGCCTACATTGGCGGTGATAGCTATCCATACAATAATGACGAAGGCAAAAATAAAGATTATCACGGGTTTATCACTCAACGTGATTACAACTATGTTGGTATGGACGTAAAAAGTTATGGCTTGTTGTACGGTCGTATTTTGCCTCGCCCGCTTAACATATCCTACAATAAATTTTATGCATTCAATCATTATGATGATGCAAGTAACTTAAAATATCTTGGCGCTTCGCTCACTTTCTTCCCATTGAACAAAAAGCGAGATAAGTGCCAAATTAATACGAGTGTTCTTGCATTTTGGTGTGTTGGTGGCGTGAATAAGTGGGACAAAACAGGTACTCCAAATACTGGAAATGCAATTCAGGACCAAGCGATCATTCAAGGCATACGACCAGCCTTGGGCATTGAAGGCTGGGAATCTCAAAAAGAGGCGAGCAAGTACATTGGTACCGAATTTAACCTCTATGCTGAGTATTTTATTCTTGAAAATTGTAGAATTTACACGATTGATGGAATCTTTCTTCCGGGTGGTTTATACGAAGATTTGCGCGGCCAGCCAAATCGCAACACAAGGCGCTTGTTGCCCGATGGTAGCGTAAAATACGAAGGTCTTGGAACCAAAGTTTCTTACGGTATTAACGCCGGCATACGCTACACGTTTTAAAAAGGTAAAATCATCAGACTTACAGTCTGTAGTAAAAAGGGCTCCCTTGCGGGGGCCTTTTTTTATAGCGCAGTACGTGCCCACTATTAATTCGAAAGAAATGAGATGAAGAAAAAATCTTTCATATTTTTGTTAGTTATTATTGCTGGCAATTCTATTTTTGCAGATGAATTGGTACAGAACGACCTTATGGTTGCTGAATCTGTTCAACAAAATGAGACATTGTGCTGGAAGCCTGCCCAGCTTCATGAGGTTTTGTACGATGAATCAGTCGCTCCTAGTGTTGTATCAGAAGCAACATCCGTTCCACGCAATGTTGGCATTATTCCCGATGGCAATCGTCGGTGGTCAAAAGAGCATGGGTTGACGCTTCTTGAAGGGTACCGCAAAGCCTCATTGGAAGTTGTTCCTGAGCTTACCGAATTTCTGTGGACGCAGGGTGTGCACACCGTATCGATGTGGTGCTTTTCGACCGAAAATTGGCAACGATCTGGTGATGAGGTGGCAAGTGTTATGACGGTTATCAAAGAAGGAATCGAACTTGCGCTGCTACCACTTGCTCGTCGCATGAACGCACGTATCATCCATTTGGGACGCAAAGATAGAATCCCTGAATTTTTGAAGGCAACCATTAACGCTGCCGAAGCCGAAACGCAAAAAAATGAAGCTCATGCGTTTAACTTGTGTGTTGACTACAGTGGGCAAGATGAGATTTGTCGTATGGTAAAAAAGCTGATTGAATCAGGCGTTACTGCTGCTGATGTGACTATCGAAAGATGTGAAAATGCTCTTGATACAGCCACACAACCATATCCTCTTGCAGATATTGTAGTTCGTTCTTCTGGCGAACAGCGTCTTTCTGGTTTTATGCCATTGCAAACAGCCTCTAGTGAGTTGTATTTTATTAGTAAGCTATTTCCCGATTGTACCACGCAAGATATGCAAGACATGCTTTCAAGCTTTGCTCAGAGAGACCGCCGTTTTGGCAAGTGATGAATAAATTAAAAAAATAGAAGGATGTACGGTGTTACTTAAAAATATTGTGATTTCCTTCTATTTGGCCGTTAATTCGTGACATTCTGAAAAAAACATGCTAGGGTTTTCTGTAATATCTCTAAAGATAATCACAATTGTAAATTTAATTCGATAAAGCCTTAAAGATTACATGAAGACTCGATTATTCATTTTTATTTTTTCGCTCGGGTTATTTATTCTACCAAATCCCGTGCTAGCTAGTATTGATAATTGGATAGATGAAAGTCACATTGATTGTCTAGTCGCTAGATGTCAAAAATTAAAGCCAGATGTGTCGCCCGATGTGTTACGTGATTTTATGGCAAAAGCATTGCTCCAGGTCGAAGCAACTGGCTCTCTGAGGATCTCTTCTCGATCACCCTGTTCTAATGCTGCAATTTTTTCTTTTGGAGTTGGAGTTGCGGCAGGGGTTGCTACAGTGGCTGTATGTTGTGGTGCTTTTTACTTGTACGCTTGTAACCAAGAGTTACCCGTAAAAAAAGAATATCAATCAGATATTCCCGAAAATTTTCCTCAAAAAAATAATTGGTGTTGGATGGTGGCAACGCTCCATTCTTTGTATCCGCTGAGGACATTTCGCCAGGTGATTGATAAAAAAGCATCCGAAGATTTGTCTGTGGTTGCTGGCATGGACAAAGCTAGAATAGAATTTGCTCAGCAGCTTAAAGATTTGTTTGAAAAAATGGAGACGTATGCTCAGACTAAGCTTCCCACAGATGAAAAGAAGCGAACGCTAGCAACGCAAAAATTCTACGATAGGCTTTTTGAAATTAAAAAAGAGTATGATATTGAAATGTGTCCAGAGCACAAATGTGGAGGGTACGGCTGCGATTCTTTTTGGGAGGGCCTGCAATATTTTCTATTTCAGGAGGACAATGATTCTCCTAGCGGATTAGTTTTTTCTGATCGCGTGTTATCAACCCCTTTTGTTTCAGAACAAGCATCTATAGAGAAATGTCTAGAATGGTTTGGTTCTTTTCAGGATGATGCCATTATAGAGAGCAAAAAAATTATTCCATTTGTTCTCAATCGAGATGAAAGCTTTCCTACGATAATTAATGAAAAAATAAGTTTGCTCGAGAAAGATTATAGCCTAAAATCGATAGTCATTCGACGTCCTGGATCAAAGGATGAACTGGGTCATTGTACTGCATCTGTAATCTATGACCAAGGCTCGTGGTATTTCTTTAATTCATTTGCTCGAGAGCGGAAAGAATTGAGTGCAGTTGATGTGCAGAGCCTTTTGAATGGACAAGGGTACGCAGGATTCAAGCCAAAGCTTGTTTTTTATAGTCAAATATAGTTGCAATAGTTTTAATGGACCATGATTTTTAGGGAGTGATTGTTATGAGTAGAGGATTTATAGAAATTACCGGAGCGTGCGAACATAACCTAAAATCGGTTGACGTCAAAATTCCAAAAGAAAAGCTTGTGGTTATCACGGGTCCATCAGGCTCTGGAAAAAGTTCGCTTGCATTAGATACTTTGTATGCAGAAGGTCAGCGTCGCTACGTTGAATCGTTGTCATCATACGCACGCCAATTTTTGGGTGTATCCAAGCGTCCTGACGTACAAAAAATTGAAGGACTGTGCCCAGCCATCGCAATTGACCAAAAAACTGTTGGCTACAACCCGCGTTCTACTGTTGGAACTATTACCGAAATTTATGATTACTTTCGCGTACTATTTGCTCGCGCTGGTGTGCCTCATTGCCCCGAATGTGGAGCGGTAATTCGTGGTGAGTCGCCTGAAAAAATTACTCAGATGTTACTTGCTAAATTCAAAGATCAAACAGTTACGATTACAGCGCCTATTGCCGTTCAAAAAAAGGGTGAATTCAAGAATGAAATCAAGCGGTTTTTTCAGCAGGGTTACTATCGGTTTACCATTGATGGTGTTGATTATCGTTTAAAAGATGTAGCTGAAATTGATGCACTTAAAATTGAAAAAACATACAAACACACGATTAGCATAATTGTTGATAAAATTACAGTTCTGCCAGAAGAAGCTGTTCGCTTGCAAGAAGCGTGCGAAAAAGCTTTTGCCGCGAACGGTGGGTTGTGCAGCATTATTGATGACAAGGGTCGTGAGCAAACGTACTCATCAAAAAATATTTGTTTAACGTGTGTGCGTTCCTTCCCTGATTTAGAGCCGCGCTTTTTTTCATTCAACTCACCTATCGGTGCTTGCGTCAACTGTCATGGTCTTGGTTTTACCTACGAAACTGCGCAATCGATGTGGAGCAGTGGCTATGGTAGTGATGGATCAAGTGCGTACTTTGGGAGTGAAAATAATGAACGTCCATGTGACTACTGCAGCGGAACACGTCTTAAAGACGAAGTTCTTGCAGTAAAAATTGTTGGACTTAATATTCATGATTTTGCTTCGATGTCTATTTGCAAGCTGCTTGAATTTTGCAAAACAATGCAAATACCGGACGATCAAAAAGAAATTATCGATCCGCTCATGCGCGAAATTATTAGCCGCTTAACTTTTCTTGATAATGTTGGTCTTTCATATTTGACCATATCTCGTTCGGCACGAACGCTTTCTGGAGGTGAAGGACAGCGCATTCGATTGGCGACGCAAATTGGTTCATCGCTGAGTGGTGTTCTGTATATTCTTGATGAACCAAGCATCGGGTTACATCAACGAGACAACGATCGCTTGATCAATACGCTTAAACTTTTGCGCGATCTTGGCAACACGGTTGTTGTTGTTGAGCACGATATGGATACCATTCGCGAAGCCGATTATCTTATTGATATGGGACCTGCTGCCGGTATTCTAGGCGGAAGAGTAACCGCTTTTGGTACACCAGCTGAAGTCGCGCTGAATCCAGAATCGCTTACTGGTTCTTACCTTTCTGGCAAGCGGGAAATCAAGACTCCAGAGCTGCGTCGATCGCCAAAAGGCTTTTTGACGCTCAGAGGGGCGCGCGCAAATAATTTGAAAAATCTTGATGTGCAATTTCCGCTCGGCGTTTTTGGAGCTGTTTCAGGTGTTTCGGGTTCTGGAAAAAGTAGTCTTGTCATGCAAACACTTGCTGGTGGATTAAAGCAGTATTTTAATAATGGCTATGCCATTGGCAAAGGTTTTGATGAGCTTGAAGGTGTTGAGCAACTGAACAACGTTGTACTTGTTGACCAAAGCCCTATTGGTAGAACCCCACGTTCAAACCCTGCAACCTATCTTGGTATTTTTGATGAAATTCGAAATCTTTTTGCAGGGCTGCCCGAGAGTAATGCTCGTGGTTATAAATGTGGTCGCTTTAGTTTTAACGTTTCTGAAGGCCGCTGTTTTGAGTGTAGTGGCGAAGGTTCTATCAAAGTGTCGATGCACTTTCTTGAAGACGTCTACATGGTTTGTAAATCATGCAATGGTAAGCGGTACAATCGTCAGACCTTAGAAATTATGTTCAAGGGCAAAAATATTGCCGACATTTTAAATATGGCAGTACTTGAAGCGGTTGAATTTTTTGCAACATTTCCTCGTATCAAAAAACGTCTTGATCTTTTGTGTGAAGTTGGTCTTGATTATCTTAAATTGGGACAGTCTTCAACAACTCTTTCGGGTGGTGAGGCGCAGCGTATCAAGTTGGTAAATGAGCTTGCAAAGCGCGATAAAAACACAATTTATATTCTGGATGAACCAACAACCGGTTTGCACAGTTGGGACGTTGAAAAATTATTACACGTTCTTAATAAGCTTGTTGATCGTGGCAATTCTGTTCTTGTTATAGAGCACAATCTTGATGTTCTCAAATCGGTTGACTACATCATAGATGTTGGTCCTGAGGGTGGTGATCAAGGTGGTAATATTGTTGCATCTGGCACGCCTGAGCACGTTGCGCAATCCAAAAAAAGCTTGACCGGTGCATATCTTAAAAAGGTTTTGTAACAATAAAGACCTGTGTTCCTGATTATTATCACTTGCAATGATTATCTGAAATAAAAACAGCGATAGAGCTGCTGATAAAGCAACATGCTTGTCATGCCAGCCTATCCTGTTATACTTCCCAATTAAGATATATTTGATAATAATGTGATTTTAATTAAGGATGGCACATGGCTTTTTTTGATCAGGGTATACCGCAAAAGTTTTTTTTGTTCATGATTTTTTTTATCACGGTCGCAGCTCCATTGCTTTGCTCTAAACATTTTAGATATCCATATAATCTTGGAGAGTTTTCTAGCGGGAAGACTTCTACTATTGAAAAATTAATTTTTCAAAACGATCTTCTCAATAAAGAAGAAAAAAAAATCGGTGAAATGAGCGATGGGCCTGAGAAAAATTTACGAAAACAAAATCTAGAGCTTATTAAAGCTAAATTTGCTCGAATGACTTCAACCGACGGTAGTCCTATGGGAACTTTGATCGCGCGCGGTCTTGTTGGTGAAGATCTAGATGTTCTTGAAGATATGGATATAAAAAGCATCTCTGATGGTATTTGGGCTGGTGTTACAACTCGAACTGCGCGAGCATGTGGTGATGTAATTAGCGATAAGATAAAGGGGACAGCTCAGACAGTTATTGGAGGGGCGTGGGATTCTGTTTTAGATACCATGTTGGGTTGGTGGAATGGAGCCATAACCGTTTTATTTAATGATTCAAAAAAGCCTTTTTCTCCTGCCGAAGTTACCGGATGGAAGGCGCTTGTCAAAGGCACCTTTGAAGATATTCAGAAAATTTTGAAAGAAGGTCCAAAAGAAAGCTTGCAGGGTCATGGCATGGTGCTGCGCAGTTTTGACGATTTAACTGTTGTCGAAGATAAAAACTCTGTGTGGGAAGTTTTTATCAAAGGATATATCGACCAATTTGATTATATTATATTTATTATTGAGCAGCGAAAACAGTACTACAGTAGCGATGATCCGGCTGTTCATTATGCAACGTCTGTTCAAGAAACGCTCGCAACATTCAAAAACTTACTTCAGTCAACTAAAACAATCAAAGATTTGGATGATCGCTTCGACTCAAATAAGTGCATCATTCCTGGGTGGAGCAGGTATCTTGAAAACCTCTTTGATCGCCTTACAAAAGCTGTTGAGCCTCGTTCGTATTCAATGGCAAAGAGTGCATCTGGAGCAAATAGTGCAAATGATCGTGGGCAGAGACGAGGCGATATGCAGTACGAGGATATTGGTCGTGGTTTTAATAACTACCTACAATAGCGGAACTTGCTCGCAGGTGTTTGTATGATTGCAAAATTTATTTTTATGCTCGCCGCTTGTTTATCAAGCGGCTTATATCCTGCAGATCATAACCTTGCTGAAAAAAACTTGGTACAAAAAAGCGAAGAATTTAAACTTCTGCGTATTTCGGGCGAGCGTATTGCAGGCCACGTGCTAAAAATGCAAAAAGCTATCAGGCGAGCAAAGCGTGGACGAGCTGCGGCGTATGCAGGTCTGGGGGCTGCGGTACTTGGTTTGTGCGCCTATGCTTATTACAATAATGCACCTGCAGATTCTAATTCCAAAGATGTGGTTCTGTCCCAATATAAAGATAAAGATATTCAAGATGCTCTGCATAAACACACAATTGAAAAACTTATCAGAAAACAAAAAGACCGAACATTTTTTGGTGGTGTAAAGCGTAGCGTTAGCAATGGGCTAGAAGTTGCCCTGTACACAGTTGTTGCCGGCGCTGTTGTCGGAGCAATTACCAAGAGCTTTGACGTTACTTCGGACACATTTTCTACTTATTTTACTTTTGATGACAAGGCTATTTTTAAATCGCTTTTTAACCACGTGAATAGTGATGTTACCAAGCTGAGCGAATCCATATTCCGGCTTGCGTACAGCAACGATGCGTCTCGGTCTGTTGCATGGTTTTTTGCCAGTGATGTGATGGTTGATTTTTCTGCGTTTATTTATTCTCTTGAATGCGTGATTGCGCTGATGCTTGTTATTAGACCAGGAGATAAACAATTACAATCTCATATTGATGCTCTTGAGCGAAGTGTTTCTCATGGAGCTCAGAACATTGAAAATGTTCTACAGAAATCTGATTATGATCTTGAGCTTCTTGTTGGTGCATGCAGACGTATGCAAATACTGGTGACAAAATTTTTGTGTGGATGCAGTGAAAGTTTATACGGGTATGATTTTTTTCAAACATAAAAACCTACTATTTTTTTTAAGTATAATATCTGCACAAGTTCTTGTGGCTGAAGTTCAGGACCCAGTCTCTCAGCTATCTTCATCTGAAGAACATTCTATTGTTAAGGTAGCTGAAAATGGTTTGACAGAAGAGCAGTTAGCTGTGCTTGTATCAATGAAAGAAGCTATTGAAAAACAAGAGCGGCAGGAGAATAAGTCATTTTATTCAGAGTATTTAGCCCGCTACTATCCTCGTGCCATGGTTATTCGGAACAGGTTTTTCACTTATGCCCAGCCGGATCAGGTTCTTTCTGCTTTACATGATTTTTGTGATCTTTTGGCTGATGAGCCTTGGTTTTACTTTTCTAATAGTCCTGATGGTATAGTGATTTCTCGCTATTGGGAGTACATTGTTGGTCAGTGTAATATGATTAGTGATTATCTTGAAAAGGCACATGTTGACCTTGCCTCAAAAAAAGTTTTTTTGCCAAAGGTTGCTTCTCCACCGCCCGTATGGGGAGGTTGGCTTGGACAAATGCGTGCACCGGTGAATCAATCTTCGAAGCCTTTTTTTTCTTATTTAAATGATGAGCAAAAAGTGGTAATTCATGAATTTTATGCCCTTATTTTTGATTATACAATTAAGCTTTTTAATAAAGCGATTCTTTTTGAAGAGTTGCCTCAAGCTCGAAATTACCTTCGTGAGCTTCACTTAGCCAATCAGAAGCTTCGTAATTCTATTTTTGAGGCAAAATATCTTCAGGCATTCAAGACAAGTAGCGATTTACTTGTTTTACTAGGGCAAAAAATTGCAAGAAATGAGCCTGATAATGATGATGAGCTTTGCTGTCGGGGTAGGGGTTTGATTTGGTAATGAGAATATCTGTTGTTTTAATAATAAACTTTATTGCAAGTATGTTCGTCTCTGCTGATGCTATTCCGCAGACTGCGGATAGAGAGTTTTTTGATAGCTTTATTCGTCATTACGAAAGTAGCCCAGAAGGGCGCTACGTGCATGAATATCACCCATTTGTTTTAGACAAATCAGCTCGAAGCCTTGATGAGCTTGAAGAATTTCTTATTCAAGAAAAATTCGACTTAGCGGGTCGCATGGTTATTGTTGGCTACGAAGAAAATGGAGTTCCTTCGTACTACACCAATTATAAAGAGTCTCGTATAGACGATGAAGCAACACGCAAAAATCGTGTCGGCTGGTCAATGTGCCTTCACAATCGTTTTGGCTTTATGACTGGGTTTCTGTTCAAAAGTTTTAATATTGTGGCAGATTATTTTTCACCCGGTAAGCCACGCGTTTTTGAACACGTTGGTGCAGAGCTTGTTCCAATTTTTGATGACAAAGCAACTATTTTTCAAGAACATGCTTTTGGCGAGGCGTTTCAGCTCATGCGTAAGGCGCAACGATCAGTCATTAACAAGCTAAAGACCGAAAATTTTCATGGTATATTTTCTGATCTGATTGCTTTTTGGCAAATTTTGTATGATCACTCATTAAAAATTGGCGATCAGCAAGTTGCAGGAACACAGGATATTCTGTTTTCTATCGAATACGCGCGACATCTGGTGCGTTCAAACCTTCCAATATTTAACTATTTTACCGGTCCGGATATCACCTATCCCATCGAGATAACGTGCAAGCACGATCGACAAGTCAGTCGTCATGCGCAAAAGTTTACCAAGCTGTTTTTGCAAAAATTGGTACCGGTTGAAGAAAAGCCAACGGTGTATGTTTTTTGTAGTTTTGTTGATGGTGTTGGTAAAAGCACAACTCTGGGTAATATTAAAAATGCAATTAAGCATGGCGATGATATTGAGGCATTTGAGCACGTTGATAATTCCTCTTCTCAACTAGCAGAAGTTTTTAAACTTAAAGATAATGTTTTTATTGCCGATTTGCCTGCACAGATGAGTCATTTTACCTACAAGCCCGATGGTATGGTGTATGTTGATGCGCGTACGGAACATGATGCAGCCCAGGTTGCAAAAATTACAGCCTATTTTAAGGCTAACGAAGAAGATATTACGCAAGATTTTGAAGATCTTGTTGCCAAAGCAACCCTGCTTGGTCATGAAAAAGGGTTTACCGATCCAATGTTTCATGATCCTGAGAATCCTGAACTAGCATTTGTAAAAAATATTATAGTACTCAACAAAAAAGATGATAACGATTGGGTTGCCTTTGAGCGCCACGGTAAATTCTATCTTATTCAAAAAACAGTTCCTCATGAGCTGCGTGTTCTTGTTCCGCTTGGTGTGGTAAAATCTGAAGGTTTAAAAAATATTGATTCAGAACAGATGCTCTTTTTTGAGGGCTTGAGGTTTCCCCTGCCTTATCAGCACTTTCTTGATGACTTAATTAATAAATTTAAAAGCGCAGGAATCTGCAAGGTTGTTTTTGTTGATTTTATGAGCATGTATCCACGATCGTCTCGCGAAAATGTTCGCATTAACTATTTACTCCAACAACTGGGTCATTTGTACAAAAATTTTGAACCGAGCAAAAGCTTGTACAAAGATTTTGTTAGTGGTGGGGAATTGCTTTCTTATCTGCTCAATAAAAATCTTTCGCAAGCATTAACGCAGGCGCTTGAGTCTGAGTCATTGGTGCGTCTTGCTTTGTATAAATTAATTATCGAGCGGCAAGAGGGCGATCTATCTGGGCTTTCGCTTCCGCTTCTTACAGAGCTGATTGATAAAAAAATCAAGGATGTATCGCCAGATGATAAGGGATTTTTGAGTGATCTTGTCAGCAAAAAAATGAATAACGAAAAAAACAATTTACGCAAAGTTTATGGTTTATCAAAAAATTTTGTGAATGTGCAGCAGTTTTCATTTGAAGCAGCTCAAGCTTTTTCAGATCAGATGAAAGAATTTTTTTCGGAAGTTGTTGAAGATCAGCACCTAAACGACTTGTGGGAGCTTCGTGATAAACATCTTGATATCGGAAAAACCAAGCTACAAGAAGGTATGGTGCAGGCTGATTTTCCTGTTAAAGATGGCTCTTTGGTTAAGCTGCGTTATCGCTTTGGCTCGGCGTGCCGCGCAGACTGGTTACTTGCTCCCTGTTTAAAAATGACGCGAGCAATGTGGTATGCTGCGCTTGAAAATCTACTTTCACTTGAAAAAATATCATCAAAACGGTGGCGTCCCAAAGGTGAGTTGCGTCCAGTTCCTCCACTATTTATCCTCCCTGGATCGGATGATTGTTTTTATGGCGTGCAAAAAATATTTGAACCGGCTGAGCCCGATAAAACAATGGATGCAAGGATGAGGCTTGATCGGTTTAACTTGATACCTTCTGGTGTTAAATTTGGAGAATTTGAGAACAAAGTTTATCGAATCAATTGGCAGTCTCAAGAAACACATTATGGTATTTATGCTTTTGGTTGTAATGTGAATAAAAATAGAATGCCTGGATCATATATTTATATTATTTCTTCTATGCTGCAGCGCTATCAGAATGACTTTGATGCTCAAACAGTGATGCCAACAAGTATGCTTGCCGAAAAATTGAAAGAAAGTTTTTCATGGAAATCAGAGTGTGAGCGTAATGCACGTGAAGCTGAGAAAAATGGCAGAGAAGCTGGACGATCTTGGGCTGACCAGTCTGATAATTCTGCTATGCATAATAGATCGGGTATAGCATCAAATAAGCCAGCACGGCTTCCAATTTATACTGGTGAAGAGTGGCAACGCCCAGGGGCAAAGCGCTTGGTTCGTATGCTTGCAACGCTCGAAATGGTCATGCGTGATCCTGAAGCTGATGTTGTCATTCGGCCAGGGAATCGGGAAGACTTTAAAGCGGCTATCAAATTATTTGAACAAGCAACGCTCCCTCGCTTTTTTGGTATTTACTTTAAGCAACCTCTTTTTACGCGGTATCAAGATGTTGAGCCGTATCCTTCATGGGATTTTTGGGATACATTTTTTGCGCAGGATGATTAAGGTAATATCTGAATATCCGTTCCCTGGAGCTCAATGCGGGTTGTACCTTCCCATTCATTTTTAATAACAAACCCAGCAAGATTAAAAGGCTTGTCATCAAGTTCTCTAAAAACTTTAAATAGATCTGGCCTGTTAAAAAAGATAACAGGCTTGATAACTCCTTGTGCAAAGACCGTGCATTTTACGTGTTTATCTTTGAGCAGTTGTGGTGGTTTGATTTGGCTTACATCTGGAATCAAAAATGTTGGTTGTGGATTTTGGTTGCCAAATGGTTCTAGTTGTTCCAAGTCAGACAACAGTTTGTGCGAAATTTCAGAAAGTTCCAATCGCGCGTCAAGCATGAGTTTTGGTTGCAAGTCATGTTTACTCAGTTGCGCGTTGATGCGAGCTTCTATATTTTTTTTGAGTGTTGGAAGATGTTTTTGTTCAAGCTTGAGTCCAGCTGCGCATGAGTGTCCGCCAAAGCTTAGTAAAAGATCTTTATTTTCTTCTAGTGCATCAAAAATATTAAATTCGGGAATAGAGCGACACGAACCTTTGGCGTAACCTTTCGCGTCGATGTGAAGCAAGATCGCTGGTCGACCAAAGTTATGGGTTAACTTGCCTGCAACAAGGCCAATGACGCCAGCTGGCCAATGATTGCTTGCTGCCATGATGAGCGATTCTTTATCAAGATCAATCCGTTTGCTTTTAATTTCTGCTTCAATTTCTTCATAAATTTCGCGATCAATTTTTTTTCGATCTTCGTTCATATTCTTTAGAATTTGCCCGATGCGTGACACTTCTTTTTCATCAGAGCTGATTAAAAATTTGACTGCTTCGCGTGAGTCTGCAAGGCGACCAAGGGCGTTGATTTGTGGTGCAATCATGAATCCAATATCAAGTGAGGTAAGTCGCGGCTTAGAAAGACCGCTGTTTGCCATTAGTGCGCTCATAGCGGTGCTTCTGAACTCATTGGTTTTCCAAAGTCCGTTTTTTACCCAAAAACGGTTTTCACCGATGAGTGGCACAACGTCAGCAACGGTACCAAGCATAATGAGCTCGTATAGCTTTTCTGGTAATTTTTCAATGCCCAATTTTTCGTAGATTAGGCAGACAATTTTAAAGATAACGCCAACCCCGGCTAGTTTTTTGAAGGCGTAGGGGCAGTCTGTTTGATTGGGATTAACGATGGCAAGGGCCTTGGGCAGCTCGCCGTGAGGTCTATGGTGATCTGTAATGACAAGGTCGATTCCGCTGCTCCATGCTTCATGAGCTGCAGCGGTTGCCGAAATGCCGTTGTCAACGGTAATAATAAGCTTATAGCCGCTTGCAATTGCTTTTTTGACGGCTGTACTAGAAAGACCATAACCCTCTTTTTCACGGTGAGGGAGGTGGTAGTTGATGTTTGCTCCAAGCGGAATAAGAGCGATGAGCATGACGGCCGAAGAGGTAGCTCCATCAACGTCATAATCGCCAAAAACGAGCATTTTTTCTTTATTTTTTATAGCTTCGATAATGCGGTTAGCTGCAATTTCAGCACCTTTGAGTCCAAGAGGATGCGGGACATCTTGTTCGTGTGAACTGAACAAAAATGATCGAATAGCTTCATGATCGGTATATCCTCGGCCAAGCAACGTTTGGGCAATCGGCAATGAGAGGTTATGGGCATAAGCAGCAGTTCGAACCGCTTCAGGATCAGTTTGAGGCATCTTCCATAAGTATTTTGAGCCCTGCAGGATATCATATTTTTGTTCTGACGTTGTATGAGCTCCTGAAGCAATTTTTTTTGAAGAAGCTGAAGAGCCTGCTGTTTCCATGAAAAAGCTTTCGATTTTTGTCCGTAAAAAATATCATGGCCAGTTTACAACATTCTCTCAGGGTCGCCAAGACGATAAATAGTATGCCTTGTCGCTTTTTTTAAAAAACTTATATTTTTTATTTGCTTAAATCGATTCAGTCAGCCATTTGCAATTTAATTCAATTTTGATATATTTACTAATAGTAATAGAGGATGTGTTTTAGTCTATTGGAGGTTGATTATGATAATGCGAAATAATAAGTATTTTATAGCGCTTATTGCGGTGTTGGTAACTTATGCTGGAGCGTCAGCTGAAGTTAAAGAAGAAAAGCCTTGGTATAAGTCTATGTCTTGGAAGCAAGCTGCCTGTTATACGGGAGCGACAGCTCTTGCAGCGTACGGTTTATTCAAGGGTTATAATTACTCTGTGGGTAAAGAAAATAGCTCTCCATTTCAGGATTTGAGTGCTCTATGTCAGATTCCTGGTAATGTTCTTAGTAAAATTGCGGCAGGGATTGTTAGGAGACGAGCGAGTCAACTAGAAACATCGGCAGCAAAGCTAGAAACATCGGCAGCAAAGTGTGAAGATTCGGCTAAGCAGTTTGGCGATGATATTAAAAATATGAGTTACGAACAATATACCAGAGGCCTGCACAGTTATTGGGAGAATAAAGCTAAGCAGGAATCTTGTAATGCTGCTGGATACTTAGAAGAAGCCAAGCGACTAAGAAATGCCGCAGGTAAACTAGTCTTGAGCGACGTTCTGAAAGAATTTGTTCAGACTGAGCCTGTACTTATTGCAGGTTTTTGTGGCTTAGCGCTGGGTTGCTGGCAGTTGGTTATGGGGAATAATAAGAATGTGGAGCAAGAAAAGCTTGTTGACCAGAATATTCAGACAAGTGAGCAGTCTAAACAATCTCGATCTTGGGTTGACAAATTAAAGAGTGGTTCTTTAGCAGTTGCTCCATTTATATGTGCATTTAGCTTAATAAAACTTATGGAGTATGATTTTTCCTCTTATACACGTTCTATTGATTATCAATGTAGATAGCCTAAGCTGACTTCATAGAAAAATAGTCTGTATGAGTTTTACATAAGAAACGGGGCTCGGGTTTTTATCCGAGCCCCGTTTCTTATTTTAAGATTAGTGTATTCATGAATATTTGGCTAAAATATGGGTTACAAATATGTTTTACAGCTGCTTAAATTGACTAAAATTAGTGTGCGAAAAGAAAGGATTTATCATGGTAACATTGTGGGGAATAACGCTATTTTTGCAGACACTTCATCTTGCTTACCATCAAATAACAACAATTTTTGATTTTTACCCATTCAATAACATTCGCAGCTACACCAAAAAGCAGCAGATAATTGAATGTGTGTCGTGTGGTGTAACGATGGGATTTCCCATCATTGCAACATTTTACGGTGGTAAGATAATGGTAGGTATTTCAGTTGGATTGTTTGTACTGCTTTTAATTGGTGAATATCTTTCTTGGTGGAGGCACTATTTTTTTGGTCCAGCTGAATATTGGAAAGAAGTTTATAACCGCAAGTTTAAATCAACAATTATTGTCTTGCCTGCAATCAAAGATCATCCTATCCCAAACCTAGAGCATTTAATTTTGCATGTAATAACCGTGGTAACTTTTGTAGTAACTGTCCTTTATTTTTTATCCATGTAAGTTAAAGTTATCTTGTTCTTTTTTGATTTCTGCAATTTTATCTGGTCCCAAAATCTCTAAAGCACATATGTGTTCATATTCTTAAAAAATCTTAAATAAATCACAGTACCTCGTGCAAATGGGGTTGAGATCCTAGTTTTATCCTGATTTATAAATTAATTGACTCATTGGAAATAAATTAATTACACTCAGAAGTAGTGTTAGAGCTATCTGTGTTTAAATAGTAGAAAAAAGGTGATTTATTACCAGGGGATTATGATGAATTATAAACAGTATTGGGTTCGTATTCTTGGTATTTGCATGGTTGTTGTTGGTTGCGGCGTTTTTTATGCTATTTCTGAAAGTGAAGCGAGTATGCCAACAGCTGAAGCTAGCATGCCATCGATGTCAGAAAGTGCTCCAGCTGCTGAGCATTCAGAAAAAAAACCAACAGATGGAAAAGCTTCTGTTGCAAAAAAAGATGAGTCAAAAAGTTATGCACAATCAATAAAAATTACTGATCAGGCAAAGCAAGCTTCACTTGAGCGTAAGGCGATTGTCGATCCATTGGCCGGTATTAACAAGCCTATTGGTATTACAACCAGGCCTATTGAGGCATTTTTAGTTCCGCTTGGTGATGCCTTGCGCACTTTGCCTCTAGCGCCGGTATCTTCAACCTATCCAAAGCGTCAGCCTGATATTGTGCTTAATCCTCAAGTAGATTTGTTTTTGCGTGGAGTTCAGCATCGCATTGATGATTTAAAGACTGATTTAGGAAAATTAGTGAATAAAGACTTATCATACCTGGGTGACCCTGCAAAGCGTAAGCCGCAGCAGATAGGTAAGCCCGATGCTCGAAAGAAGGGTGCTTTTTCAAAGAAGGCGCTTAGCTCTATTACAAACGTAATTGCAAAGGTTATGAAAGCAACGATTGGTAAAGCAAGCAGTCCAATCAAAGAGTTTGATAAACCTTTTCCACTCATTCCTGTTGATAAAGAGGCTTCATTTAGCCAATTATTTCAAGGTATTCGTAATTTGCAGCAGCGAGTGATTTTGCTAGAGCAGAAGTTAAAAAGCTCGGCATCAGGAGCAGCTGCTGATGCTTCTTCTGAGCAAAGCGTTCCAGTTGGTCCTGCGCCGCTTGAAGAACTGTATGAACCATTGCCATGGGTACCTATGGCTGTCGTGTTTGGTGAAGCAAATATTGCTTTGGGTGCTGCATATGCAGCTTTTACGTTTGGGGCTCAGGCGCTTGCGGGTGCAGCAATTGTTGCGGCTGCAAGAAAATTAACTCGCCATCAACGAACAATTTATCTTAGATCATTTCAACAAGAAGTTGCTCAGTTAGAAAAGATTGCTAAAGAGTATCTGTCAAAGGGTAGCAGCGATTCATCAGCTGGTGCTCCTGAATCGGTGGGCGACTCAACAAAGAAAGTTATTGAGGATGCCCAAAAAGCAGCTTTGGGCGATAGCGCGCCTGGGGCCCCTGCAGCACCAGAACCTGCCATGATGGTTGAGTAAGGCTGAATTGACTATGAATTAATTGAGGAGATTAGAAATGAATATCAAGAATGTTTATAAATTTCCGTACCTTATGTTGATTTTGAGCTCAGTTTTTTTTGTGAGCCCAAATATTTTTGCTAAGAAAAAATCAGAAAAAAAGCAATCTATTTCAGAAGATATTTCTTCTGAGGGCATGCTGCAACAAGAGCGAGCTGCAATAAAAAAAGAACTTAAGAATATTTATGAGCCAACAATTGCTCCGCTACGGCCTCTTGAAGATTTATTGATACCAATTGGTAAAAATTTTGAGAAACTACCGTTTGCAGTAATTTCAGAAAAAATTGCCAAACAGCCTGCCCTGACATTGCGCCCACAACTTGATATTTATATCAGGGGATTACAGCATCGACTTGAGCATTTAAAAAAGGGCCTGGGTCAGGTAGTTGGCAAGAATTGCTCGTTCTTAGGGGATCAGCGGATGCAGAAATTTGAAAAAAAATCTGACGAAAAGGTCTCTGTTCCTGCAAAAATTTGGAGTGTTATTCCAAATATAGTTGCTAAAGTCATTGCTAAGCTGGTTAGTGATAAGCCTTCCGATCCTATTCCTGAGCTGAATGAGCCGTTGCCATTTGTTTCAGTGCTTAAATCTGCTTCGTACCTTGATATGTTAAAAATTATTAGAAACCTGCAACAACGTATCAAAATCCTTGAAAAGGGAATTAAGAATAAATCTTTTGCTAAAACTTTAAATTCTCACATGATGGCAAGTAGTAAAGAAACGAGCAAAGATCTAAAGAGTCAATCTAGACTTCCTATTCCAGAACTGTATGAACCAATTCCATGGGTTCCTATGGCCACAATTTTTGGCATTGAGTTAGCGCAAGCTGGAGCTCTTGCTACTATACTGTCAGGTCCTGTTCTTATGCCAATTACCGGTATGGGTGCTGTAGCAGGAGTTGGAATTATGGCTGCTGCTAAAAAACTTTCAGACCACCAGAGAACAATTTATTTGAGATCATTGCAACAAGAGCTTAATAAGCTTGAAGAGATTGCTGCTGATTATCAAGCGAATTTGAACAAGCAGGGAGCGCCAGCTCAATTATCTTCTCCAGCTCAATTACCGCCTGATGATAATTCTTTTGATAAGCCGGTTCCTGCATGGGGAAGAAGAAAGCCATTTATTCCAGGAATGAGGATGCATCAGCGTGCACATGAAGATGACAATATTTCAGTTGATTTGCTTATCGAAGCTGCAGAAAGTGCTGAATAGTTATTAGAAAATTAGAATTTTACTTTTTAAAGAATAAAAGAGGTGGGATTTCCCACCTCTTTTATTCTTTAATCATTTTCATTGTCGGAAATAGAATAACGTCTTTGATGGTGCTGGTATTGGTTAAAACCATGACCAATCGGTCGATACCGATGCCTACGCCAACTGTTGGCGGTAAGCCGTACTCAAGAGCTTTTATGAAATCACTATCATAATGATGTGCTTCGCTATCACCATGTTCACGTGCTTTTACTTGTCCCTTAAACCGTTCTGCCTGATCAAATGGATCATTCAGCTCGGTAAATCCGTTAGCAAATTCCATACCACAGATAAAAAGTTCAAAGCGAGCAGCAAGGTCATGATTATTTTCATCGCGTTTTGCAAGCGGTGATACAGAGATTGGGTACCCAATAATAAATGTGGGTTGAACAATCTTGCTTTCAACAAAATATTCAAAAAGAGCAAAAAGCTTTACGCCATGGTCAGCTGCTCCGTGAAGTGAGATCTCGTTGGCTTCAAGAATTGCATCAATATTTTCTGTGCTGATTTGCTCTTTTGTCAATCCACCAATTTCGACGAGCGATTCTTCAACTGTCATTTTCTTAAATGGTGCCGTGAAATCGAGTTCATGATTTTGAAATGTGATGCGCAATGATGGAAAATTTTTAAGAACTACATCTTGAATTAATTGCTCAGTAAGGCGCATACCATCTTTGTAATCGCCATGAGCCATATAAAATTCAAGCATGGTAAACTCTGGGTTGTGCCGTGTAGAAACGCCTTCATTTCTGAAGTTTCTGTTGATTTCAAACACGCGTTCAAAGCCCCCAACCACAAGACGTTTGAGGTAAAGCTCTGGAGCAATTCGCAAGAATAGTTCCATGTCGTACGCATTGTGATGCGTGACAAAAGGCTTTGCCGCAGCGCCGCCTGCCATGGGGTGGAGCATTGGTGTTTCAACTTCCATAAAGTCTAAATTTTGCAAAAAGCTTCTGATGGCTTGCAAAATGCCTGAACGTTTTTTAAATTTTTCGCGCACATCTTCATTGCTCATTAAATCAAGATAGCGCTGTCTGTATCGATGTTCAACATCGGTCAGGCCGTGGTATTTTTCTGGCAACGGATGCAGACACTTGCTCAAAAGAGTGATGGCTTTGCAGTGAAGGGTTATCTGGCCCATTTTAGTTTTAAAGAGGGTGCCGCTAACCCATACAATGTCACCGATATCCAGGTGATGCTTAAAATGGTTAAAAAGAGCTTCGCCAAGATCGCTCTGCTTGAGGTACAGCTGAAGCGTTCCGGTGTAATCTTGAAGATTGCAGAAGAAAGTTTTTCCGTGGTCGCGCTTGCTCATCAAGCGGCCTGCAAGGGTATACTCTTTGGTTTCGTCAGCTTCTTGCATGAATTCAGCAAGGCTTTTTTGTGCCGTACTTGAAACAGGCTGAAAAGAAGGCCAAGAGCTGATTCCTTCTTCTCTCATTTTCTTGACTTTGAATACCCGAATTTCATGTTCAGTGGCATCGTGGTGTGGATGAGCGGGTAGTAATTCTTTTTCCATAGATTTAACACATTGGTGAAAGGGTTGATAAAAAATTAAATGTAGTTCTAAATGGCCAAAATGTCAAAGGTCACAGGGGTCTTTGAGCTGTTGAAAAATGCCTTTGGTAGGGCGTTTTTCAAGCGTGTGATCCTATGGTATACTGATCTCATGGTAGATTTATGAAGGTTATTAATTGATTATGTTGTATGAGGGGTGGTTATCATGATGAAAAAACTAAAAATTATAGCTATTTTTATGGCGAGTTGTGTTTGTGCTGTACTGGCCAACGATTTAGTACAGGTTGCACTTCAACCAGCTGAATCGTTGCCAAAAGTGATTGCATATTCAGTGGCAGAGCCTCAAGAGGTTCATGACAAACGAGTGCAAGAGCAGGCTGCAGCTGTTGTTGTGGTGGCTCCGGTAGAGCCTGTGGTTGAGGTCAAGCGTCCCAAAACTTCACAAGAAGCTCTTTGTGGTGTAAAAAAGACTGTTGAACAAATCAAAAATGATTTGAATAAAGTAAGCCTTAAAATCGGTAAGCTTGAACGAAAAATTGAAGAGTTAGAAGCTTCAATGCCTTCTCCTGCGTCTGTTCCAGATTCTAAGGTTGCAGCTGTCAAAGTTTAAACTTTTCTTTCGGGGAAGTGGTACATGATCTCATTGGTAAACGCCATTTGCAGATCTTCACGTGCCACTTTTTCAAATTCTAGTGGGTTTGTTTCCCATTCTTTAATTTGCGTTTGCAGTTGTGCAAGCTTAAGTTCCATGGCGCGCACTTCTTGTAATTCAGTATTCAATTCTTTTTTGAGTTTTAAGTATTCAACAACGCCTCGTTTGCCAAGAATAATGTAGGCACCGATGCATCCTACACATGCAAGAAGCATGCCTTGTTGTATATACCTTTTCATATTCATATTTACTCCCTTCCTAGATCTCGGTGATGAACCAACAAAGAGCAATGATCCCATTTCTGGGCTGCTATTTTTTCAACAAAAGCAACAGATCGATGCTTTCCTCCTGTGCAACCAATTGCCACTGATGCGAAAAATCGTCCTTCTTCATAAAATTTTTTCAGAGAATAACTCAAAAAATCATACAAACGATTCCAATATTCTTGCGTTGTTTCTTGTTTAAAAAGATATTCGTATACTGCTTCATGTTTGCCCGTCAGGTGTTTGAGCTCCGCAATAAAAAATGGGTTGGGTAAAAAGCGTAGATCGTATACAAGGTTACTTTCTGGCGGTACGCCATACTTAAATCCAAATGAAACAAGGTTTACAATCAGGCGACGTTCTTGTTGTTCAGAAAAAGTTTTTCTTACCCAGTCACGAATTTCATGAATGGTAAATGTGTCGGTATCAAGAACTATTGATGCAATTGATTGAATTGGTTCTAGAAGCTCCTTTTCTTTGCGTATAGCACTGATCATATCAATGCCCCGAGCAAGAGGGTGAGATCGACGAGTTTCTTGAAATCGTTTGAGGAGTGTTGCTTCACTTGCGTTTAAGAAAACAATCTTAAGGCCAGCAAGTGATTCTTGGTGGCGCAACAATTCAACTTCACAAATAAGTTGTGTTAAAAATTGTTCATCACGCGCATCAATCCCAAGAGCGATGTGCACCAAGCTTTGATGAGTCTGAAATGCTAGTTTGAGAAAGCTTTTTATTAAGGGTACTGGGAGATTGTCAACGCAATAAAATCCGATATCTTCAAGCGTTCGCATGACACTTGTTTTGCCAGCGCCCGAAAGCCCTGTAACAATGAGAACTTGTCGTTCTTGTATATTTTCATTTTCTTTCATGATGGATATGCAATCGTCTTATTGCGTTTGAGGTGAATAGTTTTCCAAAAAAGCGTTGAAGCATAAATTTACTATCACTAGAAATTACACTAATCTTAAATTGTTTGTCACTATTTGCAAAGGGACAAAGCAGTTATAAGCATTCTGAAGGGAAAAGGAGAATGAAATGATAAAAAGAATAATGAATATGGTGGTGGTTGCGGCCTTAATTTTTCAGGGGACTTTGGCATCCTTGGTTGCTTACAAAGATCAGCGCTCTGTTCGTAGCTTTTTGCTGGCTGATGGCAGTGAAAAAAAGTCAAAAAAGAAAAGCTCAGGATTTCGTTTTTGGCGGGGGTCTGGTGGCAAAATAAAGAAAAAGCGCAAAGGTATTAAAAAAAGTAATAAAAAGTTGGTTGATCAACAGCAAGATATTTATCAGTGGTTTAAAACATATGCCGAAGTTATTGGCATGGTTGAGCGTAGAGCGTTTCGCTCGGTTGATTTTTCATCCTTCATTCAAGAGTCGTTAAAATCTGCAGTGGGACAGCTGGATGCTCATTCAGCTTTTTTTAATTGCGATAGTTATAAATCTGCTATCGAGTCAGCATCTGGAGAGTTTTCTGGTATTGGTGTGAGTATAATTAGTAAAAATCCAGAAGATGATTCGCTTGCTATCTTGGAAGTGATTCGTGGTGGACCTGCCGAAAAAGCTGGCCTTAAAAGTGGCGATAAAATTGTTGAAGTTGAGGGTGAAAAACTTCGTGGAATGTCTGCTGATGAGGTGGTAAATAAACTCAAAGGAAAATCAGGTTCAACGCTTAAGCTTAAAGTATTGCGTGATAAAAAGCCAAAGGAGTTTACCGTTACGCGAGACATCATCAAAGATCAGTCATCCATGTGCTTCTTGTTTAAAAAGCAGGGCATTTACTATCTTTCGTTAAAGATTTTTGCCGAAAACGCTGCAGCACAAGTTTCAGACCTGCTTGTTAAAGTGAATAAAGGTGGTTGTAAGGGGCTCATTTTAGATTTGCGCCGCAATCCAGGCGGAACGTTGGATTCTGCAATTGAGATGGCAAGCTTGTTTCTTGACCCCAATTCACTTGTTACAGTGACTAAAGATAATCAGAAAAAAGTTGTTTCAGAATATCATACAAAATCAGATCCAGTGCTTAAAAGTGATAAGCCTATCTTTATTTTGGTTGATAATTTTACGGCCTCTGCAGCCGAAATCTTAGCTGGAGCGCTGCAGTATTATTCAAAGCAGGAGCCTCAAAGCAAAGAACATAATAATAACAATAATTTGATGGTGTTTTTGGTTGGCACATCAACTTTTGGCAAAGGGTCTGTGCAAGAAGTGATTCCTGTGAGCAACGGTTGCGCGCTTAAGTTGACCACCATGTTGTACTATCTGCCTGGAGATATTTCCATTCAATCGGTTGGCATTAAGCCAGATTTTACTATCAAGCCAAAAATGGTTCCAGTTGATGAAATAAAGTGGATTTCAGAAATGTTTGGACAGGAGTCCTCATTGACTAATCATATTACGGTTGATGAAGTCAAAGGTAAGAAGCGAAAGACCGTTGAGCCTGGTAAAAAGGGTAAGAAATCTGATTCTAAAAAAACAAAAAAAGGCAAAAATGAAGAAGAGCCTGAAAAAAGCTGGGATGAACGTCAAAAAGAAGAGCTAGCGCTTGATGTGCAGGTGCAGGCAAGTGTTAACATGATTAATCTTTTGGACCTTGCAAAAAAATGTGCTCCAGACCGTGTAAGTTCTCGAGACAAGGCGTATACTTTTTTACAAGAACAGTATATAACTGATGACGCTGCAGAGATTGAAAAGGTCGAATGAGCCTTATTTTTAAAGTAAGCAAAGTTTTTTTTGATTTTTGTAATGAAACATCCTATAATATCACCATCTGAGTGAAGTTATAGAAATACAAACTTCAATGAAAGCATGGTGGGCGTAGCTCAGATGGTAGAGCGTCAGATTGTGGTTCTGAATGCCGCGGGTTCGAGTCCCGTCGCTCACCCCACTACTTCTTCTAGATATTTTCTCTGAACCTTAAAAAAATTGTCGGGGTGTGGCGCAGTTGGTAGCGCACTCGCTTTGGGAGCGAGGGGTCGCCAGTTCGAATCTGGCCACCCCGACCACTTTATATGTGCCCGTAGCTCAGCTGGATAGAGCAACGGATTTCTAATCCGTAGGTCGCAGGTTCGAATCCTGCCGGGCACACTCTTTCTACCAATTAAAAAGACTCCATCCCTTGCTTGCTTTAACCGTTGGCGTTGGCACTTTAATTTTGACAGGCGTTAGCGGTGCAGGAGAATTACCTCGTAGTTTATTGAATCGCTCTTGAAGACCTATATCATCATCAGTTAAGGCGCTTCTATAGCAGTTATTGTTTCCTGATACCACCGATTCGATATTTCCAATGGTTGTAGCAATGCCTCCCAAGATGGATACTGTTTTTGACACCATATTCAGGCCTTCAAAAAAGTCTTGCACGGTTGGCGTCAGGTCTGATGTATCAACAGAGGATGTTTTTAATAAAGCGCCGATACAGCCATCAATTGCCTTTGTATTGACTTCAAAAACCTGATGGAGGCCTTTTTGGAAGGTGAACATGCCTTCGACAAATTTGTCTTTCTGTTCTTTTGCTATGGCGGTGTTGTCTTCTACAGTTTTCATGTAATTTGCCATCTTTTGCTCAGTTTGTACGGCAAATACCTGTATATTTTCTTGCATTTTTTCAAAATTTTGCAGAGATAGTTGTTTGTATTTTCCTAGTTGAGTATCTAATTGGTCAAGATGAAGCGCTGCTTGCTTGATTTCGGCTTTATTTAGGCCGATCTCTTGATTGCAGTCTGCTATGTTTTGATCTACCTGTGAGCTTATGGTTTGTATTTCTTTGGTAAGGTGCGCAATGCTTTGGTCTGTCTTTATCGTTGATTGCTGCATGATGCCTATCATTTGTTTCTCCAGCACGTTCAATTTCTCATCACAACTTTTTGTGATTGACACTGCAAGGGCTTCTTGTTCTTTGATGAGCTTTTTTGTTCGTATTTTTTCTGCAAGATACAGTGAACAGGGGATGGCAATTGCAACAGTGATGGTAACCGAGGCGAGTAGGAGCATAAGATTTCGTTTTTTTTGCAGCCAGTGGGTTGATTTTTTTTGAGTTAGATGTTTGTCGACGGTTTGCTGAATGAGCTTGATTGTTTGTTTATCCAAGCCGCGTTCTTGAACGATGGCGAGTTGTTGTTCAATTGCCTCAAGAATTTCTTGATTGTGTGCTGGAGGTTGTTCAGCTGCAAGGATTAAGGTGCTGCTGGTGATGGATAGAAAAAAAGTAACGAAAAAAGCCCTACACGTCATAGCAAATCCATATTTTTTAAGAAATAATCGAGTTTTTTAAAAAAATGATAGTTTGTAAAATTAATATACAGCAGAGAGATGTGACAAATCAATAAAGTAACGATCTGGATGGGTTAAAGATTGTGAGGTCGTGGTTTTTGACCCTATTTGATTAAATTGTTTTTATTTGTCATACTGTCAATAGTTGTTATTGGTACAAATATAAAAATGGAGTTATTATGCATAAGAAATTTCTTGCTATTGCTATTGCCTGTATGATGAGTGTGACTGTTCAGGTTAATGGAATGCTTCCATCTCATGCAATGCTTAGACCTTCTGAATATGAAGACGAAATTCCTGAGTTTGATTTGAATGCTGCTTTGGAAGCATTAAGTTTAGACGATAATAATCAGAGTA
Source organism: uncultured Pseudomonadota bacterium (assembly GCA_964493325.1). Taxonomy (GTDB): domain Bacteria; phylum Babelota; class Babeliae; order Babelales; family RVW-14; genus CAZBMD01. Next base: position 131,889 of record CAZBMD010000002.1, read on the forward strand.
ACGACGATAATGATTATCGTAATAACAATAATGATAATAACAATAATAGTAACAAGCGAGGTCGCTCAGATGACGAGGATGGTGCTTTGTTGCAAGGCGATAATAAAAAGATTAAATTAGACTAATTTTTTTACTTTCTAAAAATCTTGAAGGCTTGGCTCTTGTTTGCAGGAGTTGAGCCTTCAATTAATTTTATGAGATTGCTTGTTGATCAGATCTTGCGATTGAGTTTTTAAATATCTAAATATTGTGCGTGGAGGTTGTTATGAATAAAAAATTATTAATAGGTTTGATGGTTGGTGTTTTGCAGTTAATTACTCAGCAACCAAAAGTATGCGCAGAAAAAATGCTTGCAGAGCTCAGTTTTATAACTGCTATGAATCAGCTGCAGACTGTGAATTTGAATGAGCCGGTTCCTTGGTATTTGAATCATGATTATGTGAACATTGATGATAAGCTAAGCATTCATCAGGTGACTTATCTTTCTGAGATGGATGGTCGAATACCGGTATATACCTATCTCCCTCTTTTAGGTGAAGAAATTAGTTGTAATATTTTTTCGATTCATCAGCAATCGGTTACTTCCCTAGTATCATTAAATCATGGGAATATTGCATCAGCTTCTAATGATGGAACTATTAAAATATGGAATCATTTATCTAAAAAATTGCTGTCTATTCTTGGCCAGGAACCTACGGTTATTCAGGAAGAAAATTGTGTTTATTCAATAATTGCGCTGCGTGATCAAAAGCATCTGGTCGCCGCATATTTTGATGGTGCTATTAAGGTATGGGATTATACGAGCGGAGAATGTGTTCGTATCATGAATCAGGACAATATTGATCCAGACGGAGCAAATGCTGTTTTTGTAGTTACTCAGTTGTATGATGGCTCAATTGCGTCTGGGCATACAGATGGAATGATTAAGATTTGGAACCCTTTAACTGGTCAATGTATTCGTGAATTTAGGGAGCATTCTGGAGCTATTTACGCACTGCTTCAGCTAAGAAATGGCGATCTTGTATCTGCTTGTGGCCAGGGGGTTGTCAAAATCTGGGATGTTTATACATGGGAATGCTTACATACTCTTGAAAAAAGCAATGATACCCAGGGACCAATGGCTGCGGTTAAGACGCTACTTGAGTCTAGAAGAGGTGGTATTGTATTTTCTTGCGGTGATGGTTCTATAAATTGCTGGGATGTTCGTGCTGGTACCTGTAGACATCTATTTGATAATAACGAGGGCTCGTTACTTGAGCTCAGGAATGGGAACAAGGTGACGTATTCTTCTCGTGGTACTATCAAAATATGGAATCAATTAACAGGTAAATGTGTGTACACTCTTTCTCGAGAAAGAGATTTTGAAATTAATGCTGTAATTCAGTTGAATAATGGTAATTTGGCTGCGGCGTATTGTGATGGTAGCGTTGTTATTTGGCATCTATACCCTGAAGTGGTACAGGGTTTATCGCTGAAAGAATATGTTTTCATATCTAGTCTTGAACAGTTTTTAATGCTTTATGAATCGGTTGATTTGCACAAAGAATGGATAGATGTTTTTAAAGGGTTACCAAAAGCGATTCAAAATAAATATTCAAAAAATAGCCATAACAAATCGGACTTCAATAAACGGGCTCGCTCAGGTGATGAAGATGATTATTTGTTGCAGGGAGATACCAAAAAGATTAAATTAGACTAGAGATTTTTCGTTTTCTAAAAAGATTGAAGGCTTGGCTCTTGTTTGCAGGAGTTGAGCCTTTAATCTTTTCAAAAATAAATCGCTTCGACTTTCATGGACCCCAGTGTATACTCCCCAGTAGTGCGTAAAAAACCGAAAATTTTTACAGCTGGAATGTGAAAGCCATGGCACAAAGCGAAAGTCAATATTCTTTAAATAGCGCTCGAATAAAAAAAATTAAGCAGATTTTTATTGTTTTTTGGGTCTGTTTCTTTGTCATCATTCTACGACTTTTTTACCTGCAAATAGAAAAATTTGGACTTTTTTCCTCGCTTGGTGAGAGAAATTTTCTTAAAACAGAGCTGGTGCCATCTCAACGAGGTAACCTTCTTGATTGCAACGGGCTTCTGCTTGCTGCCAATCGTCCAGTTTTTGATCTGTACTGGCAGGGGTGTGGCTCGAATGGGCTTTTGCCAAAGCATCGAGAGATGCTTGATCAGTTGAGCTTTATTGTTAGCTCTACGTTTACTGAACCGACTATCATTAGACAAATAGAGCGCGCCGAACGCAATACTCATCGTGTTTTGCTTAAACGAGATATGGATTTTGCCTCGCTGTGCCAAGTGTATGAACAATTTGGTTCTACGCCTAACTTACTTGTTGAAAATCGCTTCAAACGTATTTATCCATTCAAGTCGCTTGCCAGCCACGTGCTGGGGTACCTTAATCGAGTTGAAAATTCTGGAAAATCTGGCGTTGAGCTTCTTTTTCAAGAATCGCTCAAGGGAGAGTCTGGCTACGTTACCCACGTGATTAATTCTCGAGGCAAACAGCTTGCATGCAAGGCGCTCAAGGGTGCAAGGCCCGGATCAGATATCAAGCTAACACTTGATCTGTCGTTACAAAATTTTGCTGAAACTTTGTTTGATCCCAGTCAGTCTGGTGCATTTATTTTAATGGAATCAGATACTGGAGCTATCAGAGCTTGTGTATCGTATCCCAATTTTGATCCAAATATTTTTTTACGTTCTATTTCAGAGGATGAGTGGCAAGAGCAAATGAGTGTGAACAATCCTTTGCTCAATAGAATTTGCAACGCAGAATATCCACCAGCATCACCATTCAAGCTTGTTACGTTTACCGCAGGCCTTGAAGAAAAAATTATCGACACGACAACCGAAATTACGTGTCGAGGGTATGTTCAGTTTGGTGAGCGCAAGCATTTTTGTATGCGTCACTCAGGGCATGGCAAGCTGACGCCCAAAGAGGCGCTTGCTGTTTCGTGTAATATCCCGTGCTACGAAATTGCAAAAAAGATAAAAATTGACCGAATAGCGCATTATGCGCGGTGTTTTGGGCTTGGATCAAAGACCGATTTTTTACTGCCAGAAAGAGCAGGCCTTGTTCCAACAACAACCTGGAAGCTTGCAGCCAAAGGGGAGCGGTGGTGGAAGGGTGAGACGCTTTCGGCAAGCATCGGGCAGAGCTTCTTATCGGCAACTCCTTTGCAAATGGCGCGGATGGTTGCATCTATTGGAACGGGTTTTTTGGTTAAGCCGCGCATTTTGGAAGCCGAAGAGATAAAGAGAGAGCGTCTAGAAATTTCTCAGCAGACGCTTCGTTTTTTACGAGAAGCAATGAAGGAAGCAGTGAACTCAGGAACGGTTCAAATTTTGCGATCGCTTAAAGATTTTGATGTCTACGCAAAAACGGGAACGGGGCAAACGTGTAGTTTGTCCAAAAAGGTAACATCGCGATCACAGCTGGAGCATGCTTGGATTACGGGATTTTTTACCTACAAGGGTGGTCGGCCGTTGACGATGATTGTGCTTGTTGAGCACGCAGGGACATCTCGACCTGCATTGATTATTGCGAATAAATTTTTGCGTGGATTTAAGCTTATCGAAGAATCTAAAAATAGCGCAGCTGTATAATTCATCATCAACAGATAAGCTTCTTTATGTTACACTGCTAAAATAGCTTGTTGATAGAAAGGATTTTCATGGCTTATCAAAAAGCTGCATTTTTTGACCGTGATGGAACGCTGATCAAAGAAGTTTCGTATCTTTCGTCGATTGATGACATGCAACTTTTGCCAGAAGCTGTTGCTTTTGCGCGGTTGTGTGCAGCTTGGGGATACAAAATTTTTATTGTTACCAACCAATCAGGTGTTGCTCGCGGTTATTTTTCATCTGAGTTTGTGGAAGCAACTCATGTAGTTCTTGCTCAACAGTTGCTTAAAGAGGGAGTGGTCGTTGATAAATTTTATTACTGTCCGCACCATCCAACAGAAGCTGTTATTCAATCGCTGATGGTTGAATGTAGTTGTCGTAAGCCTGGTCCGGGTATGCTTCACACCGCTGCTACAGAATTTAACCTTGATCTAAGTCAGTCGCTTATGTTTGGAGACAGAGCTAGCGATGTCCAGGCTGGAATTGCTGCAGGCTGTCGCTCATTTGATATTGCTCATGTGATGTCAAACCCATTGTTATGGGAAACTATTGTCAGTGGGCACGTGATAGCGGGGAAAAAAAATTGCTCCGAGCATGTGGAATACTAAAACCAGAAAAAGGAGATGACTCATGGACGAGCAGCAAATAACGCAACTGAAAAATCAATTTACCGGTAATATATTGCTTTTTTATGCATTCGACGTTGGCGATGACATTGATCTTGAGGTGATTAAAAATAAAGGCTTGGTTAACACCTGTGTTGTTCCCTTGTCTGCTTATTTTAAAAATTATCACCTGCCCTTATCATTTAGAATGAATGACATGCGAGAGAATGCAGATTATGGCGTTGTTAATTCCAGCTGTATTTCTAGTAAAATTTATCATTTTGGTGTTCTTTCATTTTGCTATCGCATACCGTTTGAAGATTCATTTGAAGACCTTAAACTCAAAGTTATTGATATCAAAAAAACGTTTGATGAAAAGAGTGAAATTGATGCTAAGGCGACTTTTAAATCAATTTTGCCGGCAATCAAAAAACCTCGTTTTTACAGTCTAAAAAATTCTTATTTTGCCGTTCAGGTTCATCCAATCAAAGATAAAATTACACCAGAACAATTCAAAGAAGGCTACGGCACAAAGATTGCTTCGCTGCTCAAGCTTGAAATTTACAACCTTTCTGATTATCAAAAAGATGAAATCTTGGCATCAACCATTGGGTACTACGGTCAGGATTTAATTATCATCGATAGCGAAGGATCGTTTATTTATGATGATGAATATTTTGAACCGCTTGAATTTTTTGAATCGGCAAATATTCAAAAACTTGAATTGCAATATTTCGATCGGTTACTTGACCATAAACTCAATTTTTTCTATTCGCAACAATCGTATAAAGTACCACTTCGCGCATACTTTCCACTGCTTGGAGAGCGCATTGATCTACCAGTATCGCGCCTTGCAAAATTGCGCGTTGATATTTCGGTAGTAACCGAACGGCTTGAAAATAGTATCAAACTTGCAGGTGACGCCTATTATTCTCGTCTTTATTCAATGCTCATGGAAAAACTTTCGCTCAAGGAGTGGCGCGATTCGATTAATCGTAAACTCGATATTATTCGTGATTTGTACACCGTCTATCAAGATCGTTTGGACACTATTCACGAAGAAATCTTGACGGTTGTGATCATCATTTTGATTGCATTTGAAGCGTTGCTTGTTTTCTTTCGATAATAAAAAAGCTGAAAGGTACTTATCATGGTACATCCAGCGTGCAAAGATTTTATTACCAAATTGCCTAAGGCTGAGCTTCATGTTCATATCGAAGGAACAATGGAGCCTTCGATGCTGCTTGCGTTTGCTCGGCGCAATAATGTTAATGTGCCTTCGGGCATTCTTGATGCATCGGGTAACTATTCATTCTCTGGATTTAATCAATTTATAGATACCTACTTTCTGGCAACGCAGGTTTTGTGCACTCAACAAGACTTTTATGAGCTGACGCTTGCCTATCTTAAAAAAGTTGCAGATCAAGGAGTTGTGCGCACAGAAATATTTTTTGAATTGCAGTCATATCTGCTGCGCAACATTGGGCCTGACATTATTATTGGTGGTATGCATCAAGCATTTGTCGAAGGCAAACGGTTGTATAATATCGATGGTGCAATGATTTTGTGTTTCTTGCGTCACTTGAGTGAAGAAAGTGCCTTCGAGGCGCTTGCATTACTTGATGATTATCGTGATAAGGTTATTGGCGTTGGTCTGGCGGCCTACGAGCTTAACAATCCTCCTTCTAAATTTGAACGTGTTTTTGCCAAGGCTCGATTGCAGGGATATCACGTTGTTGCTCATGCAGGCGAGCTGAGTGTTGAAACGATACAGCAATCCATACATCAATTAGCCTGTGAGCGGATTGATCATGGTGTAACCTGCTTGCAGGATAAAGCTTTGGTTAATACGCTTTTGCAGCGCAAGATACCGCTGACCTTGTGTCCTCTTTCAAATATTGTTCTAAAAATTTTTAACACCATCCAAGAGCATCCGCTTAAAAAGTTGTTTGATACCGGTCTAGTGGTTACTATTAATTCTGATGACCCAGCATTTTTTGGAGGTTACATTGCGGAAAATTATCTTGTTGCAGCAGAAGAGTTGGGCTTTTTTTGTAAAGATTTGGTACTTTGTGCTCGCAATTCGTTGGTTGCATCGTTTGCGGATGAAAAGATAAAAAAAAATTATCTTGAGCAGTTGAGCAAGTACGTAGCTGCTCATTGTTGCAAGTAATTGGGGGTTGCGTGCTCTTCTTCATTCTTTTAAATATATTGCAATCTAGCGATATCTTGCGACAACCTTATTCTGGGTGAGTTTTTTAATATTTATTTTTGTTGATTTTGCTATGAAGCAAGACATGGAGAGCGTTATGAAAAAAATAATTATTCTTGCAACCTGGTGCATTGTATTTTTTTTAGGTAAGGTCAGACCGTCAAAACTTCCACCAATGCCAGTACATCAACCATCCACATATTCCTTGCAAGATTCTCATAAAGCAGCTTTCCAGCAATCAGCACCTCCAAAACTCCAAATACATGCCTCAGAGCAGGGTCTTTCTGGAAATCAGTCAGAAATTCGCTCTCAACCAGTTACGTTTGAACAGCAAGATCGACAGGTCCGAACAGCTCAAAAAAATAAAGATGGTAGAGAAGAGGTTGCTTTGGATGCAGAAGCTTCATCTGAGCAACAAGCTCGGTCCGGAGTAAAGCCTTCCGATCGGTCTAAACTTGCCTCAGGTAAGAATCTCTCTCCTGAAATGGGTGCAATACGAGGCAAAAAAACGTCGACTGAATCTGAAAAAATATCGCACGAGTTAGAACAACAAAAAATTATTGAATTAGCTGAGAGTTCTGAATTATCAAGCAAATCTTTGTCGCGCGTTAAAACAGTTATAGATAATGCCAATAAAAAGTATCAAGAAAAAATTGACGAAATTAATAATTCATCAAGTTCTAACGAGGAAAAAGCTGCTCAGATAAAAATCGCAAAGGAAAAACTTTCAGAAAAAATGAACGAATTGCATAACAATATCAAGAAAGCTTCTGAACAAGAAAAAGCTGAACGAATAAAAGAAGCAGAATCGGTCAAATCTCCAAAAATTAATAAAGAAGAAGATCATCGCCTAAGCATTAAAAATCTTGAAAATGAAGAAGAGCGATTAAGAAAGCAGTATGAAGATATTGGTCGAAGTCAAAATATTGGAAAAAATGATGAAACTCGTGAAAATTTTTACAATTATTATTCAATTGAAAAATCAAATCTTAATGATAGGTTGAAAGAAATAACAAAAATAGCAACTGAGACCAAAATGCCAGAAGAAGCCCGATTAGCTTTAGAAAAAATTGCCCGAGAAGAGCATATCAAAGCTTTGCAAGGTACTGTAGATATGCATCTATCTTTACAAGAAGCTATAAAAAATAAAGTTGAAAAAGAACGACAAGCCAACCAGCAGATGGCTCAACAGCAAGCGCAGTATTTTCAACCAACATTTCAGCCTCAAAAGCAAGAGCAGCTATTTCAGCCGACATTTTATCCCCAGCAACAGATGCCTCATCTTCAACCATTTGACTATCCACACTTGCGGCAGCAACCCGTGCAGCCATTTCATCCTCAGCAAGAGAAACCTTTTCAACCAACATTTCAGCCTAAAAAGCAAACATCGCAGGAAACTGTTGATGAAGTAAACGAGAAAATTACTAAAAATATTGATGACCTGAAAAAGAAAAAACTTGTTAGCAAGGGTGATGAAAAAATATTAATGAAAAAGTGGAATGATCTGCAGCGTTCATATGAAAAGCGTGCTCGAAGTGTTGCTAATTCAAAATATGATCAAAAAACTAAAGATAGCCAGCAACGACAACTTGATGCTGATCATGCAAGAATTCTAAGCGAATTTCAAGAAAAATTACAAACAAACCCAAAATCTCTTTTGAAAAAAAAGAGTCGATTAAGCAGAATTAAGAGTGTTTTTAAGCCCAAGAGATGATGAATTGTAAGTTTATGAAAAACTTGCGGTATTTGATTGAGTTTAAATTATGAGGAGAGTTATAAAAATACCAAGCGGAAAATTATTTTGTTGCAACAAGCGACCTTGGCTTTTCTTGCAATGATCTGGTAACCTGTGCCGGTAACTTGTTGGAGGCGTCGTTTGTTGCCGAAAATATGAAAAAAACATATACCAGCAAATTGTTTGAATATGTAAATAATCATGTCTGCTTATAAGTCTCAGAAGAAGTATCATATAATCGTTGATTTGCAGGGTTTTATATGTTTTTAAAGAATGGTTTGAATAACTTTAGAATCCTCTTTTTCTTAAGTTTGTCATTATTCACATTACTTGCTTATGCCGATGATACAGAATCTTTGGTGCTTCCAAAATTAATGGGTACCTCATGGGCTGAATTTCAGAATTCAGGCGATATTTTAAAAGATAGTCAGTGGAACTCATGGCAAAATTTGGACAGACCTGGTAACCCAACCATTCATAATGGTCAAAAAACTGGCGTTGCCTGTGATCACTGGAATCGTTATGTTGACGATATCAAGCTGGTAAAAGATATAGGGTTTAATGCGTGCCGGTTTTCGGTTGATTGGAGCATGATTGAGCCTGTTCAAGGGCAATGTAACCAAGCTGCAATAGATCATTATCACGCTGAAATTGATGAAATGCTCAGCCAGGGCCTTATTCCTATGATTACCATGCATCACTTCGTCCACCCTCAGTGGTTTGAAGCGCTTGGGGCGTTTGAAAAAATTGAAAATATAGAGCTGTTTAAGAATTTTTGTATAAAAATATTCCAAGAGTTTGGCGACAAAGTAAAGCTATGGTGTACCATTAACGAGCCAGGGCCATTCATTTTTCAAGGCTACATTAATAAAGCTTTTCCTCCGGGGGTCTGTAATTTACAAAAAGCTGGCGAGGTACTGAGAAACATGCTTATTGCCCATGTTCTTGTCTATCGAGTTCTTAAGGCAATGCCCCAAGGCCAGTCTGCAAGTATTGGCTTGGTTCATCAGTATTTGACCTTTGAGCCGTATAATGATTGGAACATCATCGAAAAAGCTCCAACATATTTTTTAAATTATGTTTTTAACGATGTTATTTTAAACTTTTTGAAAACTGGCAAGTTTTCATTCAAGATTCCCATGCTGGTACCTTTCCTTGCCAGTGTTTCAATTACTGATGAGATCAAAGCTCTGTTTCCTGACCTACAATTAAACAACCTGCCGTATGGAGACTTTATTGGTCTGAACTTTTACTCCCGTGTTGTTATTCAGCAAGTAAATTGGAACGTTTTTGGGCAAGATGCAATTGTGCCTTCTTGCAAACAGGGCGAGGTCATGACCGATATGCCCTACCCAATGTATGCAGAAGGGATTTATAAAGCTATTTGTGATGTTGCGCAGCTTGGTCTTCCCATTTATATCACCGAAAACGGTATTGCAGATGCAAAAGACGATCGTCGAGAACAATTTTTTAAGGACTATTTAGGCCAGGTTTCACGAGCTCTTAAAGATGGATACGATATTCGAGGTTGGTTCTACTGGTCTTTTATGGATAACTTTGAATGGAATGATGGATACGGCCCTCGTTTTGGGTTATATGAGGTTGATTTTGATACGTTGGAGCGTACGCCTCGTCAAAGCGTTGCATGGTTACAGCATGTTCTTAAGGCAAGGGTCGAAGCCAATGTGCTTGCTTAAAAATTTATTTCTATAAAATTCATTTGGTTTCTATCCATAGATACTTTTTTCATATAATTGCAATTATATAATTTATTTGTGTACTATAATGATATATTTTACGCAATCAATGATGAAATAAAAGCTAATTATTGGAGAAAATTGCTATGAAAGAAAATAGAAACGTATTAATTATCGTAATAATTCTTATATCAAGTGTATCATTGACAGCTTCAAATAATCCAAAAGAAGTTCAGTTGCCTCATTCTGTTTCTCGACCAGATACACCTATCATCGCACCAAAGCAACTTGCGCCTTTGGTTGATGATGTTCAACCGCTTGTTAGGCGTAAAACACCAGATCCAATAGATATTGTTTCTTCAAAAACGTCATCTGTAAGGCCCAAAGCTGAAGAGAAAGTGGTAGAATCTGGAAAAATGGAAATAGAATTAAAGCCTGATTTGCCAACTACAGCCCCAAAGCCGTTAGCTCCATTGGTTGATGATGTTCAGCCACTTGTTAGGCGTCCAAAAACAGTTTCGACAGACGTTGTTGCTCCGATTGTAGAAAAACAGTCGAAACCATCAGTAGTGCCTGAATCAAAGCCTCTTGAGCTTCCTCAAGTGGTAAAATTAGCTTCAGAGAAAGAAGCTTTAGCATCTCCAAAAGAAATTACACAGGCGATTTTTAATAAATTGTTAGAGCAAGAAAAACTAAAGCCTGAGAATGCTAAGCGGTATGAAGAAATAGAAAAATTAAAAGCTGATGGGTATGCAGCAAGTACGCTTAATCGTCAAAAATTAGAGCTTGATAAGCAGCTAGAAAATAAAGTTGAGAACTCTCCTTTGTATATCAGTGCATTAGAACAAAAAAGTCGATTGGAACAAGAGGCTCGCTCTAAAGATTTGGCTCTGCAAAAAGATAGTATTGTAGCACCTATAGCGCCTAAAAGTGGCGTTAAAGAACCTGAAAAAACTGCTGTAAAGCCCTCCAAAGATCAAGCTGAGCTCAATAAAAAAATGGATGAGATGCAACAATTACTAGAAAAATCAAAAGCTCAGCGTCTTGCTGTGATCGAAAAAAATGCTGGAATTACTGAAAACATGAGAAATAAGCAGAAAGAGGCTATCGAAAAATCTTACGCAGAGAAATTAGAAGCTCTAAAAAAACAGGCTACAGAGAATCCTGACGGTGTTTTAAATAAAAAAGCTAGTACGTATCTAAAGGATTTTGAACTTAAGCAGGCTCATAATACGCGAACGGAGCAGGTTACATTAATTAAAGATCTGAATACTGCAAGATTAAGTGACTTAAAAAATATTAAACTTGAAGATCCAAAACAAGCGTCACAGCTAAAAAAAGAAGTTGCAAAGCTTGAGAGAGCATCGAAATTACTCGATAGGAAATTGAAATTAAAACAAAGCTCTCCAACAGCAACTGAAGCTTCAACAACTGATTGGTATTTGAAAGAACAAAAAAAACTTGATTCCAAGATGCAAGCTCTGCAAGAACGAGCTTTAAATGAGCCTGAGTCTCTTGGCAAAAAGAAAAGTAGAATGAGTAAAATTAAGAGTATGTTGAGACGAAAGTAAAAAATAAGGTTTAATTGCGATTGAGCGATTTGCCGGTGTAGGATATATCCCTTATCGTATGAAATAAGTGATTATAGGAGAGCGCGATGAAGAAAAAATTATTGATGATTGTTGTGGGTATTGTTTCATCCTCATATGTATATGCGGGTAAGATGCCAAAAGAACCATTGGCTTCAAAACAGCCAGGGTACGAGATTCAAAGGGCTTCTCATGAATTACGCCCAACATCTGTAGAATTGCCTCATGTTACAGTAAAGCCTGAGTTTAAGGAAAGAAATAAGTCATCCGAAGTTGAAATTTCAACTTCGGATTCAGCTTTTTTTGCTAAACAAAAAGAAGATCGACAGAAAGAGCTTTCTTCGGTTGCAGGAATGGGCTCAGTTAAAAAAATTATTGAACCCCAAAGTGAAAAAGATGCAAAGTCGCGTGCCCGACTTGATGAAGCTGCAGATATTAAAAAATATGTAGGGAAAATTGAGCCAGAAGTTTTTGTTGAAGAGCAAAAAACTGGTCGTGGTACACTGTCACCCAAAGAGACGATGATTGCATGGAAAGCTGAAGATGAGGAAAAAGCAAGAGCTCAAGCAATAGAAGCTAAGCGAGTACAGACTCAAAAAGAGCGCTTATTGGCTTTGGATAAACAGAGAGCGGAGTTAATTAAAAATGATCCAGAATATCAGCCTGAAAAAGTTATAAATAATTCTAAGGATGTGCTGAGCCGATTTCAACAAGGATATGAACTAGAAAAAAAAGCGATTATTAATTCTAAAGAGAAATCTGCTACTGATAAGGAACTCGAACTTCAGAGACTTGATGCTAATATGGCTAAGTTGATTGCTGAAAAAAGCGATAAAAAAACCTCTATCAAGGAAAAAACTACTAAAGAAGTACAGAATATAATTAAAGAAATTGAAGCAGTAAGAGAGTTGCCTGGAGTTGTTAGTCCCAAAGAAGGAGCTCGTTTGATGACTAAAGCTGCAGATCTCAAGCAAACATATGATAGAAAAATTAAAGTAATTGAAAATTCAAAGGTAAGTCCTGAGACTAAAGAGTCTCGAAAAAATGCTGCAGCAGAAAAATATCTGCAAGATTTAGTAGCATTTAAAGAAAAAACTCAAGCGCTACAAACTAAGGTTGAGGACCAAAAGAAGCGCTCAAAAGAAATTTTAAACAAAACAGATATTGCCTTAGGGGCGATAGAAAAAGTAAGAGACGCAGGTCTATTATTGCCAAAAGATGTGAGGACGCTAAGTAAAACTCTTGTGAATTTAAGACAGGGCCATAATAAAGAGGTTGCATCGATAGCGAAATCTAAAAATACGGCTGAAGAAAAAGTTTATCAGCGAAAGTTAGCTGATGAAAAATTTATTAGTAATTTAGAAACTTTTACAAAAAGAGTAGAAGATGGTGATCCATCTCTTTTTCAAAAGAAAAAAACAAGTAAATTGAGTGTTTTAAAAAGTAAAAAAAATAAAAATTAAAGCCATACGATCTTAACTCTATTTGTATATAAGACACATAAAGCGCATTGTTATTCAGTAGCAATGCGCTTTATTATTTAAGCCAATCAAGCGAATACTGTGGAACTAATTCTACACAATCTTTATGCTGTAGCTGTTGTAGATTTTCAGATGCTGTTATTGTATCGACAGGATAGAGTTCTCGATTAAGAGAGTAATACGTATTTAATGCAAAAACACCGCACGTGTTGAATGACTGTCGTAAGTCATCTGAGGTAATGAGTTTTTCATAAAGATTATTTTTAGCATTGTTGTGAGCGATTCTTTGTTCAAATCCTATTCCATTAATTTGTTTATAACCAAGGTTGAAAAGAGAGCGTTCAAGTTGTTCAATGTGATAGTCTTGAGCTACTACAGCGATATTTTGGGGCACGTTGTCGTTGCCTGTGATTAAAAAAAGCAACTGAGCGTGAATCAGATCATTAAAATAGTTGGACAGCGGCGTTGATTGAAAATCGAATAATTTATAGAGCTTGGCGTAGGTGTTATATTTTTCAGGATTCGCTTTAAAATTTTCAAATGAGAGGTTTGATATGATTGTGCTAATTGATAGTAGGCATTGTTCTTCTTGATCCATAAAAAGATTTTTTTTGAGAAATTCAAAGATATGTTGTTTCCGTAAAATCATCAGAATTTTTGCGGTATTAATGATTCTTTTTACATCAGTATTTTGACATCTATTGGCTAAATCATGGAGCTGGTTGATTGCTTCTTGAAGGATTTCAAAGAATGGTTTTTCAATTATGCCTGGCCATTGGTAATCAATTGCGGAGAGAAAGAGATTGGTACTTAATTCATCAGGCGCATTTTGAATGTAACAAGAATAGATGTTCAAGATATGAACAAAAAACATATAAGTGTGAATATCAAGTGTTTTTATACGGTCAGAAAGGCCCATTTCAGTAAGCTTGTGGTGAATTTTTGGTAGGAACCCAGAATTTTCATCTATTTTTATATGCTCTGTGTAGCAAGAATTATCGTTTAGTTGGGGGTCGTTGATTTGTTCGAGCAAGAAAACATAATCTAGAGGTAGGCTTTTGGCTATGGTACAGAATCGATCAGCCATGATGATGTCCTGTCCATCGAGTAAGGTATGCGTATCAAACCTATCTCCATACAATCGAATATCTTGTGTGCCGTTGGTCCAGCGAGAAGCATAGATAGGACCTGCCTGAAGGTTGCTTGAAAGTATCGAGCAAAAAAGATACAAAACCAAAACTGTTTTCATGATACTATTGTTTTTTCATGTTGCAGAAGCAACGCTTTTCTGGATAAGCCACAACTATAGCCACCTAAATCCCCATTTTTGTTGATAACGCGATGACATGGAATAGCTATGACAAATTGGTTTGCCGCGTTGGCTAAAGCTACTGCACGAAAAGCCGTAGGCTTGCCAATGGTGGCTGCTAGATTTGCGTACGATTGAGTTGCTGCAAACGGTATTTGCTGCAACGCTAGCCAGACGCTTTGTTGAAATGCGGTTCCTCGTAAACAAAGCGGTGTTTGAAACTTTTGCAATTTGCCGGCAAAGTACGCTTGAAGTTCATGTTCAATCGACTTGATTGGTTCAGTTATTCCAGAAATAATAGTTGATTTTGTTTGAGCTTGCAGTCGTTTGATATCACGCTGCAAGCATCTATGATCGGTGAATTGAATAAGGTGGAGCGTGTTTTCGTCTGCAATAGCTATCATCTGGCCAAGCGGTGTGTCGATGAGTGACGATTGTAAGATGATGTGCTGCATGAGTGGGTATTATTTTTTTGTACTATCTTTAAGTATTTTTACTTTGTCCAAAACTTTTTCTGCATGGCTGCCAACATCAACGCTTTCCATGATCGAAACGATGTTTCCTTCGGGGTCGATAACAAAGGTCATACGATAGGGGACTGGGATAAACCACCAGTTTTTGGCGCCATATTTTTTGGCAACGGCCTTTTTTTTGTCGCTCAAAAGTATGAAGGGCAGCTTGTGTTTTTCTTTAAATTTTTTATGCGATTTTGGTGAGTCGTAGTTGATGCCAAGCACTACTATGTCATTCTTTTCAAACTCATCAAAATGGTTTCTCAGTTGGCAGGCTTGCTTGGTGCAGCCAGGGGTATCATCTTTTGGATAAAAATAGAGGACAATATATTTACCTTTAAATTCAGTGAGTGTGCGTGTTTTATTATCTTGATCAGGAAGCTCAAACTGAGGAGCTGCATTTCCTTCGGACAAGCCCTTGAGCCCAAACATTCCAAGACACATAATAATTCCTAACAAACTATTTTTTAGATATTTCATTAACTAACCTTTTTCATAAAATTGTAAGCTTATCAATGCTGCGCATTATTACTATTAAGAAGTATAATCGTCTTTTGAAGAATATGCTTCTTAATTTTATTGTTCTTAATAACCTTTGAAGAGCAAAAATATACTGTGCTTTGTTTTGATTATTTATCTAGAAATGATTGATTTCTTGGCGGCCATGGAATCAGCAGAGATGTGCATTTTTTATATTTTTGAAATGCTGTGTTGTGTTCCATTTTTTTTTCCAAAAGGGGAATGCCAGAAACCTTGCTTATCAAAAGCGTAATTGTTAGTGGCCCTATAATGGTAAGAAAAGCCCTATCAAGTGAAAGTGCTATAAAAAAAATACCCCACCATTGAGTAATTTCTCCAAAATAATTTGGGTGGCGGGAATACTTCCAGAGGCCGCTTGTTAGAATGTCGCTTTGATTGTGTGGTTTTTTGAGAAAAGATGCTAGTTGATGATCGGCAACAGCTTCAAAAATAAATCCAATAATCCACGTACAAATGCCAAGATAATCAAAGAGCGAGAGCGATGGTTGTTGATAGGTGTTGATGAATAAGACTGGCGAAACAATAATGAGTAACAAAAGCCCTTGTAAAAGAAATACCTGCAGATATGTTCTGATGTAAAAATAATTTTTCCATTGAGCGCGCATTTCTTGATAGCGATAGTCTTCTGGTTTCCCTTTGTTTCTCGAAAAAATATGTAGTGATAGTCGGGTTCCCCAGGTTAAAACAAGCATGGTTGTAATAATGCTTCTGCTGCAGTGAATGCCGTACAAAAAAAGTGGGCATACGCTTGCGATGACAAATCCTATGCCCCAGGCCGTATCAGCAATGTCATTTCTTTTTTTTATAATTGCTGCGATACATGCCAGCGTATAATAAAAAAAAATAACTAACGAAGTGATTTGAATTGTTGATAAAAAAGATGCATTCATTGTTTACCGTACTGATTTAGTAAGGTAGTAGGTAACTAAGCTTGCGGTACCAGTCATACAAGCTCCCCAGATCATATCAACGATGGTTACTATTATTGGCCAATTGTGCAAGGTTGCTTGATTGGTCAAGTCATATGTTCCATAGGCAACTAAGCCTAACAGGGCGCCGCTTAAAAATACTGTGTAGTTAGGTTTGCTTGCTTGAATTGCCGGCATGAGTACAAGGATTGTTGTGCCACATGCATACAAAAGATAAAAGAGAATTGCAGCTGGCCATGAAGGAGAGCTGCTCATAAGGTGGCCTATATTTTTTTTATATAAAATGTTCATCATAGAACCTAGCCAAAGAGCGTCCATCAGAAGCATTGAGAGAAGACAGATTGAAGAATGTATTAAAAATTTCATAGATGGTCCTTCGGTCACCTTTTTGTATATTGTTCAATGCGTAGCATTGAAGCACTAACTTTAGACATGGCTACTGCGGTTATGTTTTGATAGTATAATTTTTACAGGCGAAGGGGAAGTAGTTTTTAAACGTATTGCCTTCATTCAGAAAAATGAGCATAGGCTCTCTACTGCTTGATACAGCGGAAAAAGAAGTTGCAATAAAAAGCCAAATCATTGGAATCCGTGTTGGTTTATATACGGGCGAAGATGGTGGCTATGGAGCGGCCCAAAGGCTTTATGTAAAGCTTGGCTATATCTCAGATGGCAAAGGCATTATTTATAATTATGAACCCACAATTCCAGATAATAGCTACACGCTTGATGATGACCTGGTGCTATGGTTTACGAAGAAATTAATAAAACATAAGAGGTTGAAATGAAATTGCGAAATATTTTTCTATTGTTCTTAATAATTTCAGTGCTAGCGTTGATAGTTATTTGTTATCCGCAGATTTATTATTTTAATGACAACGTTCATTATAAGAACTTTTATGTATATTATGATAAAAAAATACCTCAAGAAGTATTTTCAATTTTAGATCAAGTTGAGGAAAGATTGAAAAAGTCTAGTTTGTATGATCAAAAAGTAAACTTCAAAATATTTTTGAGAAGCGACGCAAGCAATTACAATATATTACCATACCAATTTAATAACAATGTTGCTGGATGGGTTATACCTTTCATCAAAAATGTATTTTTATATAAAGCAAATATTAAAGATAATATAGCTTATAACCCTATAGGCCATCAAAGGCCATTGGTTTCGCTTCTATCTCATGAATTAACACATGTACTTATTGAAACTAAGTGGTTTTTAAGTAGGGTTCTCTGGCTTATTGAAAACTCAAATAGATCAAAAATGGGACTTTTATGGAAAGAAGAAGGATACGCAGAATATATTTCTGGTGGTACAGGTTATTCTTTTGAAGAAGGCATGAGCTATTTAAATAATAGTAACTCACCTTTTCCTTTCTATACTGAATATTTTAAATGTTGGTTAGCAATAGGATATTTGATAGAAAATAAAGGGATGAAAATCGAGGATATTTTACTAAGAAAAGATATCAATTTAGAAGATGTTTTAATTGAAGCGATTACATCAATGAGCATAAAGAACAACTCTTTCAAATTAGAAGATTTTTTTCTTCATTGCTCATTTGAAAACTCAACAGAACCTAGGCTATAAAAATGAAGTTCTTAACGCGAGTTCGATAATTTAACATGAAGCTGCCAATCGAGTATCAGAGAACTTTACCATACTTGGTTTCTTGTCCAAAAAAAGTAAGCAGCAAGAGCCCCAAGTACGTTGGCGATAAAATTGCGTATGCTTCGGTGACGAGAATGCTCGATTTGGCAATCGGTTTGGAGTTTGTTATTGACACTTTCAATCAGGCCTCGTTTATTAATGAGAGCTTATTCTCAGATTGTGACAAATAGCAAGAGGCATTGAATCAACGAATGCTATCCCTGTCACATTCCCTTTGGAGCAATAATGCAGAAACAGAAAGATAGGCATTGCCGCTGTTTGCATCAATTCAATAAATCTGTTGTAACTGACAGCGCTTGGAAAGGCCTGACTTAGCGTACCTTTGATCATTATTGTGTAAAAGTCTTTGAATGTTCGCATTCTTGAATGATGAAAATAAATTGTGATGGTTACAATCTCACTCATCGTCATTTGTCTCTTTCTACCAGCTTTTATCTGTTTCTCTCCAACAGCTCTTTCTTGCAAAATTTCCTCAAACTCCTTGCAAAAATTATCAACGTGATAGAAAGTTGTCGTTAAGATCATTCTTGGCTCCTTTTTCCTTTTTGGGTTTTTGATATTACCAAAATGGCTTAAAGCAGCCTTTTTTCAAGTTTTTTTAATTATCGAACTCGCGTTTCTTAATTAAGCATATTGCTGTCAGCAACCTCAAATTCACTGTCACCGCTTGTAAATTCAAGTATTCCACCTGGTTTTAACCACTCTGCAAAACGAGCAATCATAAGCTCATGGTCTGATTTGGGAAGATGAAAAAGACACCACCTCTCAACGATGGCATCAACGGTTTCATTGAATTCAATAGTGCGAACATCACTATATAAGCAACGCATTTTCGGGCATTTATTTTTAGCAATGTTTAGCAATTCTTTCGATTCATCAATGCCTGTAACCTGAAAGTTTTTCTCAATGAAATAGTCAGCAATGGGGAACCCAGAGCCACAACCAATATCAAGGATGCGTGATTTTTCAGGAATGTAATTTATTAAAGCATCGGTTTTTAATTGTTAGGCTCCTAATTTTTATAGGGTGAGGGGAAGGAGTTTTTTAAATCTGCTCTCGGGTGGTCTTATAAACGCTTAGGTTTCTTATAAGATGCGCGATGTCTTGCATAACTATTGAATTGCATCATTCATTTTTTCTAAATTTATCAATTAATCAAAAGAGCTTTATAGTAAGTAACTTTCATTGGAGGTTATACATAAAGACCTGGATAAAGCGGTAATAGTTAATTTTCCTATTAATCTGAAGGTCAGTGTTGATCATGACTGGCTATCATAATAAAAGAGACAAATATGTTTAAACTTGTTCTAGTGCTATCTATTGTCAGCTTTTTTCATGCTGTTTATGCCTCAGAAAGGTATCCTGTTGATGTATGTTTTATGGTTGCTGATTTAAAATATAATACCAAGCAAGGAGTGAAAATTTGCGAAGTCCAACATGGCTGTCTTTCATTGTTTAATGGAGATAAGTTTCGAAGCTTAGAGGAAAAGTCTATACATGAACAACTTCTTTACACTCTCTCTTTGTATAATGAAAACGGTTGGGTAGTAGCTAATTCAATTGCAGATAAAAATGTAGTTTCTACGTTGGCTCGTTCTTCTTCTTGGCGGTACTCAAAAGACATTATTTCCTTGCTGTCTGATCAGAATTTTATGAACCAGGCTCGTCAATCTGCTTTTGATATTTATGACCTTTCTTCTTACCAAGGATTTTTGTATATAAGCTGGTCCCAATTAGGGGCAATTACTGATTTTGAAAAAAGATTCCCTGGAATGATTGTAATAGATAAATCTAGTTTTCCTCTCTGGATTGATAAATATCAAATGACAAAGTTATTTGCGCAAGATGAGGTACTCTCTACTTTTAAACCAAAGTGGGGCTGCTATGAAAAAGTCTATTCCAAGGACCTTGCAGCAAAAATTGCAGATGATCTTCAATGCGATCTTTTCGTGATAAAACCAAGAGGAGAATTTTTAGGAAAAGGGGTAATTATCACGCAAAAAAAAGATTTAGACGAGGTTTTGTATTACATTATCACCAAAGAAGGCACATTGGCAAAGAGCAAGGATAAAGCCTATGCGGTCTGGAAGCAGGATTCTTTTTCTAGCTTTATTGTGGAAGAATTTGTCGCCTCTGATCCTCTTTCTATTCCTCATTTAGGAGATAAAAAGTACCAGCCAACTATGCGCGTGGCATTTTTATTAGTGTACAACAAGCAGCGCCATGACGTTCATTTTCTTGGTGGATATTGGAAGACGCCCTCACTGTCTCTTGATGAAGATGGCGATTTTATGAAGAAAAACAAAGATGTTTGCAAGACTCCCTATTACTGCGCGGTAGATGCAAGCACCATGGAATTAGTACAGAATGAATTACGTGTTGCGCTCCCGCTATTACACAGCAAAATGCTGCAATCTCAGGAAAAATACAATGCCCCGGCTAAAAAAAGAAATTTACAGATTGTGTTGCAAGAAAAAGGTCTGACATAGGTTGGCAACTTTCGGTAACCCTATCGAGCGATATTAAGACTTAGCTTAAAGGGCGAGGACTAATGGTGTGCCTAACAGGACTCGAACCTGTGGCCTAGCGATTAGGAATCGCTCGCTCTATCCACCTGAGCTATAGGCACAACCTATCAAGACATAGTACTCTTTTTGGAACAGAACGTGAAGTTGTTTTTGATAAGAAAATGGTGCGCCTGGCAGGGCTCGAACCTGCAACCTGCGGATTCGAAGTCCGACACTCTATCCAATTGAGCTACAGGCGCATACAGAATTTATTACCTCATTTTTTGAAGTATATATTTTTTACCACAAAAAAGAGCAGTTGGCTAGAAAAGGTTGATCTTTGATTGATCGGTGAGCAGACAATATTTCAATTGTGCTACGTTGAAAAGTGGCTCAATTTCAACTTCATGATACAAAGATTTTTCTTGCAGCGCATGCCGCACAATTTTACCAAGACAAAAACCTTCAGGGAAGACAAGCCCTTGTCCGCTCGAAAATATCAAATCATCATCAGAAACTTTAAACAGATGACTAACGTACGCAAACTCGCAACGCATGATGTTATTAATGCCAACAACAATCCCATGCGCACTGGTGGAGTTGGTGTAGGCAGCAACTTTGCAGCGGCGGTCGGTAATCAGCATTACCTTGCTGTACCACGGATAGACATTGGTTACGCGGCCAAGAATTTGGAATTTATACAGAGCGACCATATCTTTGACAACGCCGTCTTGCTCGCCTCGGTTGATGATAATATAGTGCTCATCATCGCCGATGTGGTGGACCAAGATTTTTGCAAGCATCTTATTTTCAAGGCTGTACCGTTTTTGAAAATCAATCAAGTCTTGGCAAAGCTCTTGTTGTCGTAGCGTTGATTGTAGTTTGATAATTTCTTTAAGCTGGGTATCGCATGTTTCTTCAAGGCGGCTACATTTTGTTACAAGCTCATTGTAGGACTTTTTTTTCTCGCCAACAGAGGTTACCATCTCATGAATACGTTCACTGAATGTTAAAAAAGGGTAGGCGATGTATGAAGCAACGCGATCAAGGATATCGATGTGTTCGATGAGCATCCTGTTGATAACGAAGAATGAAAGCAAAAATAAAAGTATACCAAGACCAATTTTCTTAAATGGTGTCATGGGTTTCACATTCGTTTTCTAGGACGATTTGTGCCAAGTGGCCACGCATCTCTTCTTCTGTTTGTGAACGCAGCAATTTTGCGCGCCATTCAGATGCATTGATAACTGTTCTGATGTACTGAGGAATTTGCTTTTTAAAATGAACAAATCCACGCGGGCCGTAGTGCTGCATATTCAGGTCAAGGTGCTTGATGCAGTATTTGATTGCGGTGCAGGTATCAACAGAAAATTGTCGCCCGGCTGCAGCTTCGGTAATTTCTTTCATTTTCCATGGTGCGCCCCACAAAGCTCTGCCGATCATAAATCCATCAACACCGGTTAAGTCGTACGCTTTTTGGACAAGTTCAAATTTATTAAGATTACCCGAAAATATAACAGGAATTGATACGGTTTTTTTGACCGCAGCAACAATGTCATAATCAAGCCTCGATGTAAAACCTTCTGGTTGTGTACGCGGGTGAATCATAATCGATTCGACTCCGTTATCTTGTGCAAGCTGTGCAACTTCAACCGCATTTTTTTGTTTGTACCCAGCGCGAATTTTAAGGGTAAAAGGAACTCGACCGGCAATCGCTTTGGTAAAATGATTCAGCAACAATTTAAGTTGCGGCAAATTTGCCATGAGCGCTGACCCTGAGCCTGAACGTGTAACACATGGAGCAGGGCAACCGCTATTCAAGTTGATAGAAACAAAACCTTTTGCAATAACTTTTTCAACAGCATCCTCTATAAAATCAAGACGGTTTGCTGAAAATTGAAATGCCAAAGGTTGCTCTGGCTGAGTAAATTTGAGAGAGCGAGCCTCTTTTTCGTTGCTCACGCAAGCGACGTGACGCATCTCGGTGAACATCAGTTCATTGGGAGAAAAATCACGAATCAGTTGGCGAAGCGGCGAGTCTGTTATGCCGTCCAGTGGAGCTGCCATAAATCGGGAAGTTTCAAGAGAGCCGGTTTTTATTTTTTCTGACCAAAATGATGGGTTACTCATAGCCTGCAGGTACTTTCTTATGATAATCGGTGCTTTGTTCAAACGCGTAGGCAGCTTGGTAGATCAGTTCTTCGGATAATGCTGGTCCAAGGAATTGAAAACCGATAGGGAGCCCTTCTTGCGAAAATCCGCAGGGCAATGAAAGCCCGGGAGTTCCGATAACGCACGTAGGAACAGTATAAAAGTCAGTCATGTACATTGCAAGTGGGTCATTCAGGGTTTCGCCCAGTTTGAATGGGAGTGTGGATGTTGTTGGGCTGACGAGTAAGTCCACATTTTTAAAGGCATCCTGAAATTCTGCTCGAATAAGAGCCCGTACCTGATTGGCTTTTTTATAAAAAGCGTCCTGATGACCGGCAGAGAGCACATAGTTGCCCACAAGGATGCGCCTCTTAACCTCAATGCCAAATCCTTCTTGTCTGGTGCGCAGATACATATCAAAAAGCTCGTGCGCCTCTTTGTTGCGCATGCCATAAATTGACCCATCGTAGCGTGACAGGTTGGAGGCAGCTTCAGCACGGCTGATCACAAAATAAACAGCAATACCATATTTGAGGTTGGGCATAGAAAGGTACTTAATTTTTGCGCCCAACGATTCTAGCTGCTTGATTGAATCAACAAAAGACTTCCTAATTTGTGGGTCAAGGCCGTCGGTATCGATTGCTTCTTGAATGACGCCGATGGTAAGGCTTTGTGGCAACTTGCCATTCAGGTTCTTTGTGTAATCTTTTGCAGGTTGCTGGGTAGAAGTGGAATCGCGTAGATCATTGCCCGAGATAACACTTTGCACCAGTGCGTTGTCATAAACGGTTCTGGTCTTTGGTCCAATTTGATCGGTTGACGATGCAAATGCCAAGGCGCCGTAGCGGGAGTTAAGTCCATAGGTAGGATAGAGACCAACAAGGTTGCAAAACGCTGCGGGTTGGCGAATGGAACCGCCTGTTTCACTGCTGAGCGAATAGGGAGCAAGGCCGGCGGCAACAGCGGCGGCAGATCCCGATCCCGATCCTCCTGGCACGCGGGTAAGGTCCCACGGATTTTTGGTTGGACCGTATGCAGAAAATTCACCCGAGCCGCCCATGGCAAATTCGTCCATATTGGTACGACCAAGGGAGATGCTGCCTGCCTCTTTGATGCGCTCGATGACGGTGGCGTCGTACGGCGCTTTGTAGTTGGCAAGAATTTTTGATCCAGCCGAGGTAATGCGATCTTTTTGGCATATGTTGTCTTTGATAACCGTTGGAATGCCGGCAAGTGGGGCAGAAAGGTCAAGGTTGTCGGGGACTTTGGCATCATCAAATTGTTCGATGACCGCGTTCAATTGAGGGTTATATTTTTTAATTCTCGCTTGGTAGTGAGCGACCACTTCTTGTGGAGATAGTTCTTTTTTTTGTAATTTTTCGCGGAGCGATTGTATGGTTGCAAAGCTGTCCATGGATGCCTTTTATTTTTCTTCTATCGTCAATACAAACCTGACGAATGGGTATTCTGGTCATCATTGAAAAGAATGTAAATGAAAAAGTTGTGATTGGCAACAGTGGTTGCCATGTAAGAAGTGAGTATTTGATGCAAGGGGCTGACTATTTATCGAAGCGACAACCAGCTCGTTTACATATATCGTCAAAAACTTCTAAGACTTTTTTATATTTGTATCGTTGTGCGATTCGGTATGGGGACTGGTCTTTGAAAATCCATAAAAATTTTCGTCTGTGCAAAATAATTTCTGCTTGAAAGGCCGTACTAACGACAGCAGCTTTATCAAGAACAATTTTTGCCATTTTCATAGCTCTGTCTTCGCTAGATTCGCCCCGTTTGCTACGCCACGCATCGTTTCCATTAATAATTGCAGCTGAAAGGATATTTGAACAGTAGCTCTGTTGTGTTGATAGAAGAGCTTTGATCTCATCAGCATCGGTGTATGTATTTAGAATTTCTAAAAGCCAGGATTCTTCATTTCTACAAATTGCTTTGATGGCCAGATCGCAATCTTTCTTGATTTGTTGTGGGCTTTTTTTTTCTAAGGCGGGATTTGCGCTCAAAGTTGTACAGAACCCGATGATTACCATAATGATTAGAAATGATATATGTTTTTTCATAAAAAGGCTCCTTTGCCGAAACAGTTAGGGCTAACTTTTTTAAAGATACAAGTCCTATCTTGTTTAAAGCAATAGCTAAGCGATTTTTTGAAAAAAATAAGTTAGGGGCTGGTATCTGTTACTTCTTCAAGTTGAGGTTCTGCGCCGTATTGGTAATCATCAAGCTTGTCGCCAACAATTTCTGTGCCTTTAGTTGCCGCTATACTTGTCGCAGCTAATCCACCAACAAATGTACCAACGGAGGCTACTCCTATTGATCCTGTCGCGGCTAGTCCTGCTGATGCTAAAGCCGCATCCTGAATCATCTCTTTTTTAGAAGGAATGTTTTGAGAGTCTTTGTTTTGTATATTTTTAGCATCGTTAGATTCATGTGATGTTGAAGAAAAAGATA
Organism: uncultured Pseudomonadota bacterium; assembly: GCA_964493325.1. GTDB lineage: Bacteria > Babelota > Babeliae > Babelales > RVW-14 > CAZBMD01. The sequence continues at coordinate 156,927 of CAZBMD010000002.1, forward strand.
TAGAGGTTTTTTTCTGCTCAGAAGGTGTTTCTAAATTGACGGAAGTTTCAAAGCTATTTTGATCGAAAGATGAGTGATGTTCTGATTTCAGTTGGTCAGCTGGTTGAGATGTAGAGCGAGTGCTTTCATTGGGGTCTCTGAGTTCTTGTGATGAGTGTGGAGGAAGCTTTGCAGGAGTACTTTCTAGACGTGGTAGGTGTTTGTGTTGCATAGGCTGTTCATGTTGTTGATTAGATGCTTGCATGGAAATGAAAACAATAATAGCAATGAGCAATCCAGGAGTTACAAAAAATTTCATACTCTTCCTTCTCCATTGTTTTTATTTTTCATCTAAAATACTCGGAACGACAAAATAGTTTCCATCGCGTACGGGTGCAAGGTCAAGAAGCACCGACGATTCTTTTTTTACAGCAACATCCTCACGCATGACATTAACAGGGCGTGATTGAGCCGATTCTCGCAGGATATCAGCAGACTGAATTTGTTCAACGTAGCTTAAAATGGTTGAAATTTCATTGATTAACGTATCAACTTCTGCCTCGTCCAATTTTAGAGAGGAGAGGTGAGCTATATTCAGGAGCTCTTCTTTACTCAATAAGGCCATGTGGTCCTTCTGTATTTTTTAGGTAACTAAACTCTTAAACGTCGGTCTTTTCCCATTTGTGGCTACGGATGCGCATCAAAAAGATAATGCCCATCACCGCTGTGGTCAGATAAAAAGTACCATAAATTAATAAAAACTTCACGGATTGCTGTTGAATAGGAAGCTTTGAAATAGCGTAGGAGACCGGGATAAAGATAAAAAAGCAGGAAAAAAATCTGCCCCACATAACGGATCGGACATCTCCTGCTCCGCGCAGTGCCCCTGCAAGCACCAATTGGATGAAATCAAAAACAACCAAGATGCTGATAATTTGCAGAACAAATGAGGCAAAATCGGTAAATTTATTTTTTGGATCAAAGCAGCTGATGAAAAATGATGCGTTCATACACAAAAACAGCAGGGCGATGGATGTGATGATTGAGGTCAGTATAAGGACCTTTTTTACGTTAGAAATTGCTCCGTCATAATCTTTGGTTCCCAGCCGGTTACTCACTAAGAAGACGATAATTTGCGCAAACGCAATGGCGGGCAAAAAGGCGAATCGTTCAAGGTTTTTGACAACGTCGTAGGTTGCAATGACAGCTGTCCCCATGGGGGCAAGCATCTTGCTCAGCCAGACGTAAGACATGGCAAGGGTGGTTTTATCAACCATAATTGGCCAACTGAGGTTCAAAAGGTGCTGTACCCGCTTGAAGCTGAAGTACGAAAAAAACATGCGAGCAAAATACTTTTTGTAGTCTGGGTTCCAAATAATGTAGGCAATTGAAAGAACATTCATTGTTGCGTATTGAATGATGGTTGCAATGGCCGACCCGTTGAGTCCCAGCTGTGGAAAGCCAAAATGACCAAAAATAAGTGCGTAGTCAAAGAATATGAATGCGCCAATGCCAACAATGTTAATCAGCATAGGGACGCGCGTATTCTTGACCGATTTCATAAAGCCGATTAATGCCAGTGAGATGAAAATAAGCATGATGCCCAAAGATTTGAGCTGCAAGAAGGGCGCCCCCTTGATTGCTACTTTTTCACTAACGCCAAGCCACCAAAAGATGTGCCGAGCGGCAAAGCAAATAACAACAAACTGTAGAAAACCGATAAAAAATGTTGTCCAAAAAGTGTCACCAAGGTCCTCGCCACATTTTTCATAATCTTTGCTGCCGTTGTGTCTTCCCATAACAGCCATTGATGCAACAGGAATAGATTCTGCAAATTTAATCAAAGTATGAAAAAGATTATTAGCGGTACCAAGTGCTCCGTAGGTAGAAAGCGAGCCAAGGCTTGCAATAAAATGAGAATCGACAATTGGGGTGAGCGAAAAAAGAATGGTTGAAGAGATCATTTCGGGAAGCCAATACTTCAAAATTTCGCCGACCGATTCGCCCGATTTTGTCATGGAGCGCAAGCTTTTCATTAATTTCATGGGGCATCCTTACCGTTTGATGCAGCCTGATGATAGAGCTTCAGGTTGTGTATTTTTTGACAGAGACTAACGGACTGTCGATCGTTTGAAAGAGATCACAGCAGCCCACATTGGAAAGAATCTAAATGAAAAAGTTGTGATTGGCAACATTGAGGTTTGCATAGACAAAGCAAAAGCCGGGTATGAAAAATATACCCGGCTTTAATAAATTCTAAATAAAAGGGATTTTACTTATCCCAAGTTATCCCAATAAGCCTGATCTGCCTGTTTTTGCTTTTTCTTTGCTTCTGAATCAAGATTCATATTGCCTCTTATCTTTGCTAGTCCAGCGGCCAAGTCTGATTGTAGTTCTTCTTTTGCTTCCGTTGGAGCTACTGTTGGTCTTAGTTGTGTATCAACTGGTTTCAGTTGAGCTTCTGTCTTAATTTCGTTCAAAGACGATTGGCGATCTTGCTGAGCCTTTTCTTCTTTAGCTGCAGGTGCTTTACGGGGAGGCACTGGTGGAGGAGGTATTGACGGCTTAGCTTCTTTGGATTCATTCCACTCGTCGTCTTTGACTAGAGACTCTCTTTTTATTTCTTGTGATTCTTTTTCGGTTATGAAAACTTGGGCTTTTTTGATATTTTGTGCTGTTGCAGCAGTTATTGAGTCCTGAGCTTCGCCTTCTTTTGAAACAGGCTCAACTTTTTTAAGTTGCGCTCCTTGCCGTATTTGCTCTAGCAGATCAGCTCTACCTGATGCCGGTTCTTCTTTTTTTGCTACGGGGGCTGCTGGAGGTGCCGGTGGAATTCTTTCGACTAAAGGAGGTGCGAGAGGTGGTAGCGGTGGAGGAAGCGGTATGGAGCTTTGTACCGGTGTTGCTTCTTGTCCAAACTCTTTCCTTGCCTGCTCAACTTGCTCAGGAGTCATTTTGACTGCGCCATAGCGCTGTGAGGATGACTCTTTTGTTGGTCTGTTTTCTTTATCGGATGGCATTATTCCTGTTGACTCAGCTTCTTGTTTTTTTACCGCGGGAGTTAAAAATTCTGGAGGAGGTGGTGGAAAGTTAGGGGTTACAGGTTGTGTATCACTAAGGGGTTCTTCACTTGCTTTCTTTCCTCGTCCAAAGAATCCAAATATTTTATTTTTAAAATTTGTTGTGGCTTCTTTGATAGTGTCTTTGGCTGACTCAGTTTTAGCGAAAAACTTATCTTTCAGTTTTTCGATTTTACTCTGATCTTGCTGTATTGAATCTTTTTTCTCCATCCAGGCATCATATTTTTGTTGAAAACCAGGAGTAGCAAAAGCATCTTCTTTCATTTTTTCTATTTTTTGAGGATTTTCTTCAAGGCTTTGTTTGATTTTATTTAAATCGTCAGCAGTGAATTCTTTTTTACGAGGTTGTGGTGCTGGCTCTGTTTTTGCCTCTTCTATAGCGAGAGGACGTCTTGGAGGTACTGGTGGTTTTTCTTTCTGAGCTTGTGGCTCTTCTTTAAAAACAGGAGGCCTTGGAGGTACTGGCGGTCTTATAGCCTGGGCTTGTTTTTCAAGCTCTTCTCCTTGTTTTAACACTTCTTCACGACCCATTCTTTTTAAATCTCTTGCCGAAATTTCATCGCTAGGTTGCTTACGAGCTAATCTTTGTGCAGCAGCAGCTTCAGATGGCGTCATTCTTGCTGGAGCTTGCTCAAAAGCAACAACAGCTTCATCTTTTGCTACTGGTTCTGCTGCTTTTGCTCTTATTTCTGCACGTCTTTGCTCATCAATTTTTTTAAGCTCATCGTATTCTTTTTTCAGAGCGTCCCTGTCTTCTTGTGCTAATTTTTTTCGAACATCAGATGATTCGTCAGCCTTAATAAATTGCATTTTGTACAGTTTATTATTATCACGGTCTTCAGGCCCGGGTCTTAGTAAAAGTTCTGTGCCAAGCGTTTTTTCGATCCGTTGCATTCTTTTAAGACGCTCAAGATCTTGAGCGCGTTGGGCTATATCTTCAGGTGTTTCTTGTTTTTTTGCATGATCTACACCCAAAGGAATTGTTGGCCCTCTGTCAATGAGAGTATGAGTTTCTGATTCTTTTGGTTTGGGAGCCGGAGGAACTGGTCGGTTTGGGCGGTCATATTGACCTAGTCCTGGGGGGATTGGCAATGGCTTGCTTCTTTGTTCTTCCGAAATGCGATAAGCTGCCTGTATTGGCGACCACATCAAGGCCACAAGGGCCATGGTGAGCAATTTTCCGATACTTTTCATAACTCCCTTTCACTTCTTTGTGCAACGATCGTTTAATTTTTTAGTTTCTCTAGTACCAGTTTATATTTTTTATTTACAATTTTGCAATAAATTAAAATTAAGGCACTTCTTCAACGTCAATATCTTGCCCTTGTATGCTGGTTGTTGGTTGTTCTTGAGTTTGCTCATTAAGCGGCTCTACTGGCGTTGTTGCATCTGTAGAACTGCTTCCCCCCACAATTGCAATGCCTGCTGCGGTTGCAAGGCCGCCTCCAGCTGTTGCAATGGCTCCTCCTATGGTGAGGGCTACGGGAAGTTCTTTTAAAGCTGAAAGTGCTGGCTTTGCAAGGGTGATAGGTACTTTGGCGATAGAAGAGGCCGTCGCAACGCTTTCTGTTGTTGTAAAGATGTCTTGTTGTTTTTGCCACTTTTCTTTTTTTGCTGCAATTCTTTGTTCGAGGTCAGGGTCGATAGCGATGTGTTTTGGAGGGGTTTGTTCGCTGTTATTGTGCACTGATTCTAAAACGGTAGATCTTAATTGACCTGAAAACGATTCCTGTTCAGGATTTTTATGAGGTTTGGGTTGTGTGTTTGCAAGCGGTTCATGCGTATTTTTGGCCTGGTGGGGCGGATTTTCTGCCAGCAAGGTGCAACAAAAAATAACATTGAGAGTGACTAAATAGTACTTCATGAGGTTATCTTTCGTTTAAAATTTTATGGCGCTGCAGAAGGTTCTGCAGGTGCGTCAACTTCTTCTACGTTAATATCAGAAGCTGATTGGGCAATTGCTTCTTGGGTTGGGGTGTCATCACCAGCAAATTTATACGCAAGCGCGGCAGCGCCAACGCCGGCAGCTGCAAGGCTAACAGGGACGCCAACAATGGTTGCAATATTGGCATATCCTTTGGTTTTTTCACCCAGCTCTCTTCCTACTTTAAAAACTTTATGTTCATCTGTTTTAATAGAAAGAATTTCAGCTTCAGATTTTTTGAGCCATGCGCTTTCGTCTACAAAATCTTTCATCGCTTTTTCTTTGGTTTTGCTTGCTGTTTCAAGTGCGCTTCGAGCCGATTCAAGCTCAACCTGTACGGTGTCGTGACTGCGACCCCCTTGATAATCAGGTAAATGCATACTTGAGATCTCGTTTTTTAATGCTGCATGCTCTTGCTTGGCACGTGCTTTTTCGGCGCGCGCTGCATCAAGCCTGGCTTCAGCTTCATTACGCGATTTTTCTGCGAGTTGACGTGTTGCTTCAGCCTCTTGTAATTTGGCAAGCTTGGAGCTCATGGGAGGAGGCGTTTCTTCGTGTAATTTTGGCTGCGGTTGTTTGGCTACAGATTCTGGCGTAGGTGATGCAGATGCTTGAATGAGTATGAGTAACAAAAATATTTTTTTCATGAGACTCCTAAATTTTCATGATATGACAACCACTATGTTGAGCATATGCTGCTCACAACAGGGGGCGCAATATTTTCTGCAAAGCGGTGCGAAGGCACAGTTATAAACACAAGATTTATTCAACAGTTCAGGTACTTAGATTTTTTAGTTAGTTGAGAAGCTCAATAAAATTGTTGGATTTTAGGATGTTATCTCGAGTTGTAGGATATCGTTGTTGTCATGGCTCTGTTGATTTTTTAAAAGAGAAATTAAGAAAAATAGTTGCATTGATATTGTAAAATTATACACAATGGAACGATGTCATCCCTGACTTGATCAGGGATCCAGTTCATTCCAATTTGGATTGACTTTTTCGATTAACTCATTTTTCCATGAACGCTTCCACCGTTTGAGTAATTTTTCTCTTCTTAATGCGTCATAGATAGATTGATACTCTTCGGCATATACAAGACGATTAACAGAATGTTGGGCTGTAAAGCCGGCGACTAGTTTGGCTTTGTGCTCATAAATCCGTCTTACTAAATCATTATTCTTGATTACTTAAGGTCTGGATCCCTGATCAAGTCAGGGATGACATTCTACAAATCGAAAATACCTTGTTCGGATAAGAGAGTATCCAATAAGACTCAAACCCAGAATATCAGAAAATACTGATTAAGTCATAATTGCATGGACTCAATAGGTGATATTCTCTATTCACCATCATCATCACCGCCATCATCAGTTTGAGGTAAACTTGGCATTGCTGGCACAAAACTGGAGATGTCGTCCAGAGAAATTTCCATTTCGGACGGAGTAATATCACTCCCTGTAGGCGAGCTATCAGGGATTTCTGAGGCAAGTTCTGCCGAGCCTGCAACTGTTAATGCTCCTGCCGCAGTTGTTAGAACTGCCGTTGCGGTTCCTATGGCTAGGTGTTTGGCAATTGTTCGAGCTGCATTTTTTTTGTCATCTGCTTTCTTCTCTTCTTTGACTTTTAAAAGATGAGTATTGGTTGTTTCTTCGGGTTTTTGAGCACGAGGGTGGTATGGGGTTATTTCCTGTTTTTGCTGCGGAATAACCGGATTGTGTTCAAGACTATGCCTCTTTGCAGGGCCAACCTGAGAAAAAGAGAAGAAAAGTATGAGCGAGGGTATTATTTTTTTCTTCATCACATTTCTTTCGAATCTATTTTACTAGCTATGTTGAATACAAATTTTGCCGACCGATGTCATCCTACTTTAGCACACCAATTCAGTTTTTCTTCCAGCAGAAGAAATCTATCAAATGGTATCGGTATAAAAAAAGGCCCCTGAATTTTTCAGAGGCCTTTGGTTTTTAATAATCAATTATTAGATTTCTTCAAAGCCAATTGCGCTGCCGGCGATATCATCGCCAAGCGAGACACCGACTTCGGCAGTTTCAGCAGCGGCGACGCCTGTTCCTCCAGCTCCTTCTGCAGCGGCAAGGCCCGCAAGAGCGGTTGTAACGCCTCCAGCTGCAATAAGACCTGCTGCGCTAAGGCCGGCTGCGGTTGTGCCAGCAATGGCAGCTTTTTTACCTGTGCTCATGCCTGCAGACTCTTTAGATGGGGCATTTTCAGGACCTTCTTTGATAAATGGTTTAGAAAGAGTGGTTACTTTTTCTTCGTCAGCTAATGTTTTTGTAACGACACCAAGATCTTTAACTTGTTCTAATTCAGTATTTAGATCTTCGCGTTGTTTTTTCTGCATTGCAGCAAAAATTTCTTCTTCTGAAAGGTTTGTTTTTACTCTGGGTTTCACAGATAGGTCAACTTCAATCTCGTCCATTTGTTTTCGTTTTTTTTCTAATGCCAGTCGCTCAGCTTCTTCTTGAGCTAAACGTTCTGCTTTTTGTCTTGCGATTCGGTCTGCTTCGTCTTTTGCCTTTATTTGGTGCGGACGAAGGGGGTCCTCTTTTAAAACATCTTGTGCGTATTTTGAATATTCATCAATTTTTTTATGAACAGGATCTTTAGCTCCAGAAATTTCAGGTCTTGGTTGAGGCTCTGTATGTTTAAGACCTGCTTGCCGAGCTTGAATTTGCTCTTGTAGATTTAGTTGAGGTTGTTTTTGATGATGTTGTTGTGGAGGAGCTTGTGGTATGCGTTCTGGTGAGTGCATAGCTTGCAGTGTGTAAATAAACAGTGATAAACCAAGTAGTCCAACGGTGATACCGAGTGTTCTAAAATTCTTCATACGCTTCTCCCTTTTATTTAAAAAGTTATTTTCTATCATTAGTGTATCAATGTCTATTTCTATCTGGCAATACTTTTGAGAAAATATTAGAGAAAAATGAGAAGACAAGTTTTGAGCAGGAGCTAAAGTCATGAAAAAAGGGCCATTGGAATATCCAACGGCCCTTTGATTTTTGTTAGCTGTTTAGTGTTATTCTACCGGTTCAAAGCTCATGTCACTGCCTTGTTCAGAAAGTGGGGCGTTTTCGTCAAGTGGTGCGTTGTTGCCCGTAAGTGCTTCATTTGCAATTCCAGCGGCAATAAGTGTGGCACCTCCAGCAAGGCCCAATCCTGCTGCGCCTATCAACGCAGCTTTTTCTTTTGAAGATAAGCCTGATTTTGCTTTTTCAGCTTCAGTTTTCGATCCAAATCTAGCTTCTGTTGACTCTTCGAGTTTCATACGAGTGAGTCTGTCTTCTTCAGTTTTGGGCTGAAGAATTTTTGATGCGGCTTTCTCAGATGCAATTTGTTCAAGCTCTTTTGTTCGTTCAGCTTTTTGTTTTGCAAGGAAGGCGTCTTCGTTGCTTCTTTTTGTTGCTTCAAGATTAATCAACGTATCATCTTTTGATCCTTTTGCTCCGATTATCCCAGATACTGGTTTGTTGGCTGAAATGTCTATTTCTTGAGTACCAATTTCTTGTAATTTTTCTTTTGGTTTAGATGGAAATAGTTCTTCAAACCTTGCGCGGTTAGCAGCTGCTTTATCGACTGCTGCTGGTTCTAAAGTTTGACTTCCGACTTTGTGGGTTTGCATAGGTCCTGCAGCTTTAATGTCACTTTGCCTATCTTCTTTTGCTGCAGATTGCATTCTTTGCGCTCTTTGTGCTAGGGCTGCTTGAAGTTCTGCCTGTGTTGGAACAGCCTGCAAAGAACCAAAAACAAACGAGATCATCAGAAGTGCCGAGCCAAGATTAATTTTTTTAAAATTTTTCATACGTTTCTCCCCTTGTTAATTAAAAACTATTTCCTATCATGAGTTTACTAGTTGTTATTTCAATTTGGCAACAATTATTAAAACAAATCAACATAAGATATGCATTTTATCCAGCGGAGCAGGGATATGTTCATTTTTGAAAGATGCATGAGGACATGAAAAAGGGCTGCTTGAGTTCCAGCAGCCCTTTAATTTTATAAGCGGGGTGATAGTTATTCTGCTATCTCAAAGCCGATAGCTTCTTGCTCTGTTCCCATCAGTGGATCGGTTTGATCGCTGTCGTCTGTGAGGATTACGCCAAGAGTACCTCCTCCGGCGGCAACTGTACCTAGACCAAGAGCCGTTGTTCCTAAGGCTCCAGCAGCTAGGGTTCCACCGATTATTTTTTCCTTAGCAGATAAGCCTGATTTTGCTTTTTTAATATCGGCTTCGGGTACTTTTGCTAGTTGTGATTCTAGAGGCAACTTAGCGTCAGATGAAGCAACTTGCTCTGAAGCACCTTCACTTTGCGGCTGTTTTTCTTGAAGCTCAGTATCTGGTTTCTTTAAATTTTTCTTTGCACGTTCAAGTTCGGCTTCCGTTATTTGCAGCTTTGGTGGCATGGTAGATTTTACCACCGCAAGATCGGGCGCTGGAGGTATTTCGACTTTGATAGGAGCTGGTTCTACTGGTTGAGCCTTTGGCTCAGTTTGGATATCTTGCTTAATCTCAATCCGTTCGCTAGCTGGTCTAATGGTGGTTTTGGCTTGTAATGTATCGCTCGTGATGTTTGGGGTAGATTGTCTTTGGGATATAGTTGCAGCATCTTGTTTTTGCATTGGTTGCTCTAATGTGATTGATTCTCTAGATTGAGCTACTGGGTCTACTATTATAATGTTAGATTCAGAGTCTGGCCGTGTTATTTTTGGAGTAAGGATTGTTGTCTTTTGTTCATCTTGAACAGGTGCTTTGTGTTGCAGTTCATGATCAATAGTACTTTTCATTTCGCTTGATTTTATGTTTGGATGACTTTCTGCTGGTTGGTTCCCTTTTGCGAATTTCATTAAGTTGAGCATGCTTATGCCGTGAACTCCTGGAGCTGGTGATGCTGAATGTTGATTCATTGCTGTAATACAATTGAACGTAAGTCCCATTACGAGTATTCCGCCAAAATTAATTTTTTTAAAATTCTTCACACGAATCTCCTTTTTTACCTTCAATCTTTGTGCATGGCTATTGTTCTTCTTCAACTTCTATATCACTGCTTTGTCCAGGAGCCTGGGCGCTTGTGTCTGTAGTCTCTTGGGCGGCAGATGCTGCTGCGCCAATCGTGGCTATAACGCCGGCTCCAGCAAGGGCAGTGCCAGCTCCTGCTATGCCAAGGCCAAGTCCCACTTTGTCTCCTGTTGATAAACGTGGTTTTTTCGCAGCTTCGTCATTGCTTTTTAGGTCAACTTTCTTATTTTCTGGGCTCGTAAAAACAAAGCGCTCTGGGTGTTGATAAGGAATATATTCGTCAAGTGAATCGATGCTATCACGCGAGTAGCGGGGGGATGAGTAAATACTTCCTCTTTCATCATTTCGAGTCTCAGATTGGTTCTGCTGATGGATTGAGTTTCGACCGTAAGGAATGGAGCTTATCGGATCGAGAGCTGTAACTTCGTTTGTTGAGACAGGGCGTTTGGGAGCTTCGTCTTTTTTTTCACTTTCTTTTGGAGCATAGATTATTTTGTCGCGAGGAAACATTTTTTCAAATTCTGCGTTTTTGTCTTCAAGCTTTTTTTGTTCTATTGCATGTTGTATTTCATGTGGAGGTGGTACTTTTTTCCATTCGGTATATTCAGGAATAACTCGCTTTGTTGCATGCAGTGAACTGAAAGCCAGCGAGATCATCATAAGTTTGATAGTTACATGAAGCCTTTTAAAACTTTTCATTTTAGCCCCTTTTTTTAATGCTATTCAATAGTTACAATTACTCTGCCTTCTTCATCGGTTGTCGGTGCTGAAGGACTTCCTCCTGCTTGTTGTGCACCAAGCTGGTCCATGGCTTCGCTTTTGAGCGCTAGTCCTGCGCCAATTGTTGCAATGGTTGCAACTGCACCGGTTCCAACCGCAGCAATTGTTCCGCCGTACAAAAGTTTATCGTGACTGGTGGATGCGGCTGTAATCTTTTCAGTGAACGATTGTTTTTTTAGCAGATTGTCGCGTTCTTTTTTTATGTGATTCTGTTGTTCATATAATTCTGCTAGTCGGTCTTTGGCTTCTTGCTTTTCGGCATCGTTCTTTGCGCCTGTGAGCATTTTCTGGTTTGCAGCAATTTCTTTTTCAACATCCTTCAGCTCTGATTTCTTTGCATTGATATCTGCTGCTCGTTGATGTTCTTTTTCTTGTTTTCTTTGTTGGTCAATGTTATAGCGTTCTATTATTGTTCCTTTTTTTGGATCTATTTTTGATAATGCTTCTAGATCTTCTTTTGCCTGAGCTATTTGTTGTTGAGTTTGTTCTAGGCGAGCTTGGGTTTCGTTAATTCCTTTTTCTGTTTTTGCATTTTTGCGCATTAATTCCGCCGTCTTAGCTGCTTCTTCTAATGTTTTTATTTCGGTTTGTTTATCAAGAATTTTTTTAGGAGCGGCTATTCGTTCTGTGCGATTATCAATGGTTGTATTTATTGAGTCCATGGTCCTAATAAGACCTGGCTTTTTAGCTACAGATTGATCGTGTGTTGTTGTTTTTTGGACTTCTGTTTGCGCTTTTTGCAGTTTTTGCATTTCCAGATAATTCATTGCAGCATGCAGGTTGGCAACGCTCATCAGGAGAAGCAGAGTAAAAAAATTTATTACTTTCAGCATGGTTTTTTGCTCCTGTGTGACAAGCTTTATTCATCAATCAACGCGATAACATCTGAGCTACTTGCTCCTGTACTGCTTGTTGTAGTTGTACCGCTCGAGCCAACTGTCGTATCGCCGATAGTAATCGCAATGTTTTGTCCTGACTGTCCAGACGAGGAGGCCGGCGCATCATCATCTGGAATAAAATTGGTCACTCCAGCAGCTTCAAGTCCTACAAGGCCGGCAAGGGCTGCAGTACCTGCGCCACCAACCCCAAGGGCTCCACCTTCAGCTCCTGATCTAAGCTTGTCTTTAAATTTGTCTCTTTTGCGCTTTGCAGTTTCTTCTTCTAGAGTTTCTTTTTGACTGAAAATCACTTTTGCTTCTGGAGAAAGACTTTCAAGATAAGCTTTTTTAGCTTGCTCTCGTTCAGGCCCAGGAGGCATTGATTTATAAGCTGGTTTTTGGGCTTCTATTACGGCTTTAGCTTGTGCTTCGGCTGCGGCTTCAGCTTTTTCCAGTTCTTTTCTTGCTTGTTCAGCTTCTGCTTGAGCAATTTTTGCTTCAGCTTCGGCTTCGGCTTTTTCTTGGGCTCTTTTGGCCTGTGCAGCTTCGGCTTCGGCTTTTTCTTGAGCTCTTTTAGCCTGAGCAGCTTCGGCTTCGGCTTTTTCTCGCGCGATTCTCATTTGCTCGAATTGTTTTTGGTAAGTGGTAATCGTTGTTTTTGCTTGTTCCTCGGCATAATCGGCTTCATCTTTAGGTTTGTTTCGCAACAATAATGGAGCCTTTTCTGCTTCTTTTCTTAGTTCTTGGGCTTTAATTTGTTGAAGAAGACCCACTCCCAGACTTGGGAGTGCAGGTGCGATTAATGAGTGAGGCCTCGATCCTTGCTCTATCATTTTTGCCGTTTTAGCAGTGTGGATAAAGAGCAGAGCGCAGGAAATAATAAGCATGTGTTGATATCTATGAAACAACAGCATAATCCTACCCCTTATTATTTTTAGATTGTTGGTATTTAAGTTTTTCTTTACCTGCTAGACGTAATTTTGCTCGAATTTTTTCGCATACATCCTGAGTCGAATCACTTGAGCTTTCTGATGTTCGTGCAAACGAAATAGTGCTCAAGCATCCGCAGATGACGGTTGCTCCCAAGAGTATGCTCATGGAGATGATTATTATTCTTTTCATTACTTTAAAACTCCTTTGTGTCTTTACTATTCAGGTCTATAGTTACTTTGACACAAAGTTATTGCTGATTGCAATAATTAAAGTTTTTATATTGATCTGGCGTTGATTTAGCGTTTGTTTATTCCTGGCAATAAATCAAAAGTTGAGGCAGACGGTCTGGGTACGCCCAATATTTTTGCAAGTGTTACGGGCACTTGAGGAATCCACACAGGGCAGCTGATTTTTTTAGGTTCCAGGACTTTATCTTGATAGATTATCAGCGGTACATGCGTGTCGTAATCATATGGAGAGCGGTGTGAGGTTCCGGCTTCGTGTTTGGTCAGAATGCTGTAGGGCGCTGGCATGCAGATAAGGTCGCCCGATCTGCCTTCGTAGAGTTGGTATTTGAAATAGTTTTCAAGGTGTCCCGACCCAAAGGTTGTATTTTTGAGTTCATCGAAGGTCCATACCGATTTGATGCCTGGTTTGGCGGCGATAATTTCTTTGAGCCGATTCATGATTTGTTTTTGCGTTGCTTCTTCCTGTGCTGCAAGTTGCACTTTGTCCACGTAAAATTGGTTGGTTTTAAAATGTTGAACAAAATTGGCAATTCCAAATTCTTGTTCAATGGCTGTGTTCATTTCTTCTTTGAGCGGTTTGACCATGATTCGTTTGGCAAGTGACATTCCTTTGCCGGCAACAACTTCTGGAATGGGAGCAATGCCATGGTCTGCTGTCAGAACAAAGAGTGTTTTACGCTTTCCAGCTTTTTTGTGAGCAAAGTAGATAAAATCCATAAGTTGTTTATCCAGGTGGTAGATCATGTCGATAATTTCTAGGCTATCAGGGCCATAGACGTGTCCTAGCATATCGAGTGATGATAGTGATATCCAGAGCAAAAGTTTATCTGGGCCAGTACGGGTAAGGTTATGATTAATGCAGCTGCGTGCAAGGTCAAAAAGTAGCTGATTGGCGGTAGGGAGTTTGGTGAAAAGCAACTTTTCTTCTGCATCTTTGTATTTACCTTGAAGTTTTTTCATTGGTAGTTTACGAATGAATTCCATTGGAAGAAGTGTATTTGCCAGTTGCTGTTTGAATGATGAAAATTTATAGTTGTGAATGGTTGAAAACCGGTAAGCGTTATTATTTGGGTGGTGAAACAGCGGCCAACGTATGTTCTTTATTTTTGTCAGGTCGTGTTGTTTGTTAAATTTTATTATCCATTCAGGAAGTTCAGGAAAAAAGGCTTTACTCGAGGTGAAATTGAGCGTTGCATTATCAAACCACACCGGTTTGCCCAGCTTGCCACTCATGCCAATGGCTGCGCGCGGTTTGTATGATAGTGAATAGACCTTGCTTGGTTTAGCTGGGCTGGATTGCATGGTCACTTGGTCAGAAAGACCATCGACCATAATTGCTTTGGCCGAAGCGCCGTAGGGACAAAGAAGCTCGTTGCAAAAAGAAGCAGCATCAGGTGCAAAATCCAGAACCCCTGCTTTGGTGTTGTCCCCTTCTACCCAGTCATTGCAGATAACGCCATGGTCTTTGGCAAGTGTGCCGGTATTCAGTGCGGTGTGTCCGGTTGCCGTTGCCGGTGTGCCGTGCGGGTGGTGCGCATCGGTGTAGTTGATGCCTTTGTCCATCAAAAACTTAAAGCCGTACTTGAAGTTTTTTGAGAGATTGGTGAAGTAGTGGTATGCAAATTGGTCAATAACAATAACAACCGTGAGCTTGGGTTCGTTCTTGGTAGAAGTTTTGGTTTGTGTAGGTACTTTATTCGTATGGGTGTCACCGTGCAGCAACGGTGGAACCGTCATGATGGTGGCAAGTAGAATAAACGAAAAAAACGACTGATTCATGAAGGCTCCTTATTAAATTCCAGGCAAGATGCCATAGGGCGACGAACCTGGTTTTGAAATTCTTAAAAGATGAGCAAGGGTAACGGGTAACTGAGGGATCCAGACTTTTTGTTTGATTATGCCCGGTTTTAGGTGTTTGTGATGGTAAAAAATGAGCGGCACGTGTGTATCGTAATCGTAGGGACTTTGGTGCGATGTTCCTGTTTCGTAATTGGTAACTTGGCAAAATGGGTGAGGCTGGATAATAATATCGCCGGTACGGTTGGCAAATAATTGGTTCTTGTAAAATTGTTCGTACGAATCGGGTTGGCATACAAGCGCTTGCAGTTCATTAAAGGTCCAAGCTTCTTTGATGCCAGGTTCTGATTTGAGTATTTTTTTGATATCGTTCAAGATTTGTAGTTGTGTTGCTTGGTCTTGCGCTTGAAAAACGGTGTGATTGAGAACAAAACTTGTTGGTTCAAAGCAAGAAACAATATTTGGAATATTGTATGTTTTTTCAAGTTCGACGTTCATTGTACGGATCAAATTTTTTGCGATAATTCTACGGGCATGCGGGTAGCCTTTTTGAGCCATAATTTCTGGTAGCGGTGCGATGCCGTGATCGGCGGTCAAAACGAGCATAAAGTTTTTTTTGCCAACCGTTTTTTCTAAAAATTTTATAAATACATTAAGCTGTCTGTCCACATGGTAAATGGTATCAATAATTTCCATGCTATCGGGTCCATACACGTGACCTGCAAGGTCAAGGTTGCTCAGTGAGACCCACAAAAGCATGCGGCTGTGGCGGTCAAAATTTTTTCTGATGCATTCTTGGGCGCATTCAAGCAAGAGCTTGCCTGACGCAGGTGTTTTTAAATAAAGGTCGTAGGGTGTAGCGGTTGTTTTATCCAGTTGGACTTCTTTTTTATCAATAAAGCTAAAGGGCAGGCCTGCAAACTGGTAGTGGCGCGTAAAGGGGAATCTGTAGGCTTTGTGCGATGCGTGGTGAACACTTTTCCAGGTTACAGTTGTCAGTTGCTCTATTTTGTGGTGTTTATTGAAAGCGGTGAGCCACGAAGGGAGCTGCGTAAAATAACGTTCGCTCGAGGTAAATCCTCCTGCTTTTTCGTCAAACCAGATTGCTTTTCCTAGCCTGTTTGCCATGGAAAGCGCAGGGTACGACTTGAGCGAGAGCGCAAATACTTTTGCTTTTTTATCAGGTTTTTCGGATAACAAGAATTGGTCAGAAAAACCATCAACTGCTGTGTGGTGGCACGATTTGCCTGTGTTGTAAAATCCGTCTTTTGAAAAAACGCGCGCATGTCCGCTGGTATCAGATTCAAACGGGATTTTGTAGCATCGGTCGTTAAGCCACTGATTAAGAACCGCCCCATGGTCGCGCGGTAGCGTGCCGGTGCTGATGGCGTGGTGTCCGGGCGTGGTTTCGGGGATGCCATGGGGGTGGAACGCATTTTGGAATACAACACCCTGTTTGAGTAATTTTTTCAAACCACCTGTAAAATTTTTACTCAATTTATCCAGGTAGTGATGAGCCAATTGATCAATGACGATAACAACGGTCAAGTAAGGTTCATCATGCTTTGCAGCAGGTTTTGCTAAACTGGTGATGGAAAATATGATAAGCGCTGAAAGTATGCAAGAAAAATGTTTCTTGAATGGCATGAGTCTCCTTTTTATACTGATGTGGCCGATGCACAATGCGGTTTTATTATAAAAAACGATTTGAGAAAAAATGAATAGAATAAAAAAAACTGGTCCATTTTTATGGTGTGCTGCCTTTTTGTTAGCGCTTACGATGTCGCCTGTGTTGTCTTTGAATGTTCAATTGCTGAACGATGCAAGTGATATTCTGACTTCACAAAAAATTTGTTTGCGATGCACTATTGACGATCAGGAGCAGGGGATCTATAAAGATTCGATCCGTTTTTCTGTTGATGAGCCCTGCCTGTCGCTCAAAAGTTGGAAGGCTTCTGTTGAGCCGGTGACGAATTTTATTTCTCTCTTTAAGAAAAATAAAAAGATATTTGCGCAATCTTTTAACGTTGAGATTGTAACGGAATATGCAGATGCGCCTTCAACAAAGATCGCTCGGCCGCTGCGCGGTGCCTGCTTATATTTTGCCTGCATGATTTTATATAAAGATGGTACCAATAGGCTGTATAATCAACATATTTTTCTTGATACTGAAGCTGATGACAAGAGTTTACAATCGGCCGATCAGGGTAGAGATAATGCTGTTTCTTTGCATGAAAATTGCGAGACATTGTCTGTTGCAGGCAAGCAACAGCCTATTAGTTCGCTTAATCAGGATTTTGAATTTTTGCGCTCTTTGGGAGAAGCGTGGAGAGTGGTGAAAAAAACGGTCGTACGTGTGATTCCGTGCTGGGACTATGAAGCTTTGTATGAGCTACTGGTTTTTCTGTTTATCATTATGCTGGGTCTGCGGCTAGGAGCGCGTTGGTTATTTCCCCGATGGCTTTCTGTTGGTTTTGTGAATGAAGCTCTCTTGATTCTATTTTTCATTCTAGGTTCTTTTTGTCACCGATCGCTGCTTGGAGCTGCTTACGAACCAGCAATTCTCGTTGTGCGAGCTGTGGTGCTTTTGTGTGGAGCTTTGTATTGCATGATTACCGGGCATGAGGGTTCGTTCTGGGGACGCCTGAAGCTTTTGGTTGGCTTTGTTGCAGCTTGTGCTGTTTTGCCGATGTTGGTTTGTGCTTGGCTTTTAAAGATTGGTTTCTTTTAAAGCTCTTTCCATCTCTCCCTGATTTTTTTTAGCTTCTTGCTGTATTGCTTTCAGTTCTTTTTTGAACTTCTCAAGACTTTCTTCCGCTTTTATCTTTTGTTTTAGTTTTAACTCTTCTATTTGTTTTTCGCAATCAGCCTCTCTTTGCAGTTGCCGTTTTCTCAATTCTTCTTGTTCTCGTTCTAACATTACTTGTGTTTCTGCTTGCATTTTGCGCAAGAAATCTTTATGTTTTTGTTTTCGTAATTCATCTTGTTTTTTGAGCTCTTCTTGCATATCGTTTGCTTCTTGCTTGCGCTGTTTGTCTATGAGGCTGGCTCTATCATGTTCTTGCTGTATTAATAGGTCTAATTCTTCTTGGTGTTTGTGTAACTGCTCGAGCTCTTGATTTATTTCACATTTTTTACGTTCAAACTCTTCATCTATTAAGCGCAACTCTGCATCAAGTTCCTCTTGGAGCTTGCGCTGCACTTCTTTGTTGTCGTTATCGATTTTCTGTTGACGTACCAGCTCTTTAGTAGCTTCTCTGAGTTGTAGCTTGATTTCCTCTTCAGCCCTTTGCTTCTGATTATTTTTGTCTTGATGGCTAGCAAGAACGTAAAAACCAATACATCCAATGGCTATAAGAGAACTACCAGCTACGACGCCGATAGCAAAGCAAATCTTTTGATCTTTTGAATGTTGCGGTGGATTTGTGCGATGAACGGTGTTCGATTGATCGGCGATTGTCAGAGCCTGGATGATTGTATCTGATATCTCTTGGTTAGAATAGCCACGCACTGCGAGCCGTTTATATATCTTTGCGATGGCATCAAGGTTATGCGGGTACTTTTTGTGAAAAGCCTCAATTGGGGTTGCTACAGCATGCGTAGCAAGATAAAGAAAAAATAGAGGACCTAAAAACTTTTTGAACATTAACATGCTTTCAATTGCAACCAAAATATAACGGTGAAGTCTGATAGAATAATCAAAAAAGTCAACTCTCTTTACTTTTAAAAATTCAAATTTGTAATATTGTTTATATGTTTACCTTACAAATGATTTTTTGGTAGAGGTTTGGTGTATGCTGTTTGATAAAATTGTCGGAATATTATTAAGAGTAACGTTTATTTTTTTGTTTGCTGCTCAAAATACCTATCCAGTAATAGTTAAGGCAACCATTTTTGCCAAGCAGCTCGAAGATGGAAGAATAAAGCGTGTTATTGTTTGTGAAGATAACCACTCAGATTTCTATGGTGAATGTGATTTAAGAGCATCAGCTGGTAACAAAATTTTTTTAGAAAATTTTTTATCCAAAGCAATTTTTCACAATCCTCACAATCCAGTTGAAGTGCTTATTGAAGATGTTTCTTCGTCCTCGAGTTTTAGCTTTGTTCCCCAAGAAATTTCTTCTTCGCATTTTGATTATAAAAGGAGGGATAAATATGAAGAATCTTCGTTTATGTATATGCTGCCTTTGATTAGATATAACGTAGATTCTTTTATGCCGTTGGTTTCGAAAAAATTTACAGCGAATGCTTCAATTATTAATATTGATCCACGCTTTTTTTTTGGTACGATACAATTAAAAAATCTTCAATCTCAGAGCGATTTTGGCAAATATGTGACGCGGTATGGTCGTGCACGGAATGCAGAGGCGATTATTGCCGGGATTCGATCATTTGGCTCTAATTCATCAGATGCGATGCTACAGCAAATATTTTTTGATTTGAGCAATCATTGCCAGACATCATTTAATAATTTTAAAAAAATTTTTATTACAGATTTGGCAAGCTATTTTCAGCAGCAATGTGTTGATCCTACTTTTTTACAAAAAATAAAAAACATTGCTCAGTTCAGTATTAATAAGATAACTGCTCGATGTATTGAGAAATTAGTTGCATGTATCTGGCGTTTTTTAGATAGGACTAATGATTATTACTTGAATTATACCCTAACAAAATTTGTCGATAATCTTCAGGATAAACGTGCTGTATTACTAGGATATAGTGGATTTATGATTTCTCATGTAATTGAAGAAAGTAATAAAATTCTTACAGACCTTGAAGAGCGTGCGCAGTTTAGGGAATTTTCTGATGCAGATATAATTCGTCAATTTATTGTTGACATGAATGACATAGTACGTTCTCACGCTATAAAAATATATGATCAATATAATTATTTTAAATGGTGTTGTTCCGATTTACATGATCAAGCCATACTCAATAAGATTTGTACATCAAATAATGTTTATGATTTTATCATAAAGTACTATTTAAATGCGCTTGATGACGATGCTATTGTTCCTATAAGTGATACCTTGGGTTGGTGTCTGGTGTTGTCAGAGTCTGTTGAAGCTCTTGCTCTTCAAAGAATTGTTGATCCAAATAATAGAGCTGCAACATTTATTTGCTTTGCAGGGAGTGCTCATACTCAAAAATTAATAAATTTGCTGTTAAAAATTGGCTATGCACGAATTGAACCGGCTATTACTTATCAAGGATTTTCATATGATGGGCCGGACCGTATCCCCATGATGACTGAGCTTTCTTTAACGAATCTAGCTCGCGCAATTTCTAACAAAGTTGTTCAATGGGTTAACATGAGCTTTGACGAGATCTTTGATGTATTGAATACTGATCTTCATTAATATTAATTAAACCTGAATTGCAAACAAGAGCTTTTCCTCAGTATTCTCATCAATCAAAGAGACGACGACGCCATCTTTTTGTACTGATTTAAAATCGTTTTTGGTCACAAAAAATACCTTGTTTATTTCACTGAACGGCTCAAGATAGAGGTTTGATTGTTGAGATAGTACATTTTTTTCAAAACAATCGCGAAGATACGTTTTGTGTTTTTTTGTTGATAATGCGAGCATTCTGCTTGCAAGAGCTGCTATCGCTATAAAAGAACAAATAGTCACTGCAGGTAAAATAAGCCAAATTCCGACAATGGAACCTAGCGTTGGACTGCAAGCTGTACCCCAGCTCCAGCCTATGAGCGGATATAGTGTGTAGTTTATAATGACTAAACTTGTGGCGCCAAGGATTATAGATGCTGGTACATCAAGCAGGAGTGAGGTAGTAATTTGTCCAGCTAAAAGTAAATTCATGCGATTTAATGCAGTACTTTGAATATGTAGGAGTTCTGGAGACATTATCTGTATATTGTTTCCAGCGAGCTTGTAGGTGTTGTTGCTATCATTCTTAACGTAAAGTTGGACAAGCTTTGTGTTTGTAGGGAGATAAGATTTATTGCAGCCTAAAAATAGTGGGTAGTCTGACCTATCACACGTACGAGTGCCAACGGTAACACTTTTTTGAGTAACCAGTTTAGTCGGAACGGTTAAGGTTGGTTTTCTTTTGCCACAGCTAACCATCATCAAGCAGCATAATGTCAGTACCAAAGAGTTAAGAAATTTTGCAATTTTAAACACGCGTCCCCCCAAGAACTCATTGTTGAATTGAAAATAAAAATGAATATGAAATCATATATTGATAATTAATATTAATTATCAATATTATAACTGAATTTTAAAAAATGACAAATTCATTAAGTGAGCGGGGTGGGAAAAAAGATTACCCCCGACGTGATCGGGGGTTTTATTTTGATATCTCTAATCTAGAGAAACTGGAATCTAGAGAAACTGAGTTAATAATTAGCGATTGAAGTTTTGCTTATCAGAACCAGTGTTTCTGCGTTGGTCGCGCGACTTTTCTTTATCTTTTTTAATTAATTTTACCATCTTATCAATGGTGTTATCGATGACGACGTACATATCAGTTCCTTCGTCATGAGCATTAAGGTTGAGGGTTTTTGTTTTAACATGGAGCTCAGCTGCGTGGTGTGGGTGAAGTGAATTGGCTTTGAGCCATATTTCTATTGAAAAAGGGGGCCTTTGAGTTTCATCTTCAAGAAGATTGATGATTTTTTCAAGCTTCTCGTTGGTATGGTCTTCTAGCGGTTGTGAGTGCTGCATATTGTGGAACGTAATTTTTTTGTTCATTAAGATTCCTTCTCTTTTTTTTAATGATCATTTTTTTACGTAACGTTCTGACATTTCATCGAAAAATTGGTTACCCAAGTAACTCTCTTTTGTATAACTATTTTTAAGAATATCTTCAACTGTTCCCGATGCTACAATTTGTCCTTTAAGGACAACGTAGATCATGCTGGCAATAGAAAGTAGCTGGTCGACGTGATGATCTGAGATAAGTATGCCAATACCAGCAAGCGCCATGTCTTCAAATATTTTTTTAAGTTCATAGATAGATTTTGGGTCAACTCCAGCAAATGGTTCATCTAATAAAATAATTTTTGGATGCATCAAAAGGGCGCGGACAACCTCGAGTTTTCTTTTTTGTCCGCCCGAAAGAACACCAGCTTGCTGAGTTAGCGTTTGTGTAAGCTCAGTTTTTATGAGCCAGTGATGCATTTCTTCTTCAAAAATTTGTTTATCGAGCTCACTCCAATAGGTGTGATGTTCGTAGACGAGCATCAAATTATCATGAACAGACATGTGCTGAAAAAGTGAAGTATGTTGGGGAAGATAAGCGAGCCCGTGTGCAACGCGCTGGTGCACGGGCCAATTGTTGATAGTTTTGTTATCAAGTGTAATAGAACTCGCATGTTCCGATGACTTGATTTCAGGGATTTTATTAAAGCCTATCAGTGATTTGAGTAACGTTGTTTTGCCGGCACCGTTAGGTCCAAGCAAAGCAACAATCTGACCAAGGGCAATCTCAAGAGTCATTCCCTGAAGAAGTTGCTTGCCGCCGATTGAAAAGCTGAGTTGCTTGACCGACAGATAAGCCATGATTTTTAGACTTTTCTTATGCTAAATTGAATTGGACAGCCGCGAAAATCATATGTTTTTCGCAGAATGTTTTCAATACATCCTAATTGAGAGTCGCCCCACCAGCTTGGGTGGTTAACGTGCAAAACAAATGTAGGAACAGGTCCTTTTATTGTTCTTATTTTAAACAATTTTAGCTGAAAACCGCTGTGGTACAAAGGCTTTGTTAGAAGAGCTTCTTGAACAACTTCGTTTACTTCGGTTGAATTTATTTCTTGTTGGCAGCGGTTCCAAACACGCCTGATTTCGCCAAGAATTTTTTCGATATTTTTCTTGGTGAGGCATGATATCCAAAGTTGAGGAAGTTTGCGTAGAACAAATTCGTATTCTTCAATACTTTGATCAAGCATCAAGCGTGAGTAGTCAGTGAGTAGGTCTGTTTTATTAAAAAGTACGATTACAATCTTTTTTTGTTCGTAGGCATAGAATAAAAGCTTGAGTTCTTGGTCAGAAATTTTGCCTTGGGATGCATCAATCATAACAAGGACAATGTCTGCCATGCGAATTGATTCCATCGAGCTTTTGACCATAAGGATTTCAAGATCATCGTTGACGCTGCTTTTTTTGCGAACACCAGCGGTATCAACTACTTGAATAAGATCACTACAAAAATAGATATTTTCTTTGATCGATTCACGCGTTGTTCCTGCAATGTCAGAAACAATTGAGCGTTCGTGATTAATCAAAAGATTCATGAGTGATGATTTGCCGGTATTTGGTTTGCCGATGATAACAATGTTATAACGGGGTGTTTCTGGCTCTCCTTCTGTTGGTTCCGGAATGCGGTCAACAATAAGGTTAAGAACGGTTCCTATTCCAATACCATGGATACCCGATGTTGCAATCATTTCTTGAAAGCCAAGAGATTGAAAGTCTGAATAATTTTCATCAAAAAGAACTTGATTATCAGCTTTGTTCAAAAGAACGGTGACCGGTTTTTTTGTTTTGTGCAATGCACGTGCAATAATTTTGTCTTCTTGCGTCAGCCCATTTTTTGCATCACAAACAAAAAGAATAATTGCTGCTTGCTCAAGAAGCAAAAGAACCTTTTCTTGTACCTTTTGTTGAATCTGATCGGCGCTTTTTTTAAAAACGAGACCACCAGTATCAATAAGATCAAATGTCTTATCGTTCCAGGTAATGAGTTCTTGGATGTAGTCGCGAGTTACGCCTTCGCGTTCAAAAACTATACTCTTTTTTTCTTGAGCGAGCCTATTAAAAAGAGTCGATTTTCCAACGTTGGTGCGTCCGACAAGTAAAACTTTAGGGTAAGAAACTGTATTTTCCATGTGTCCGGTACTTTTTAGACGAGTAAATTTTTAGCTGAAAACCTTATTCTTCCTTATTTTACCTGGAAAATGACTGACTATCAAGTTGGCAACTGGCCATTGTGCTGCATCTTTAATATTGACCGCTTCACCCATCATATTACTTGATGGAGCCTTGTTTGCCCATGGCGAACCGGAAGGTCGACTTGGTGCATCAATTGGGCGGTCTGCCGGTTT
The DNA here is from genome assembly GCA_964493325.1 of uncultured Pseudomonadota bacterium. GTDB lineage: Bacteria > Babelota > Babeliae > Babelales > RVW-14 > CAZBMD01. The sequence goes on from CAZBMD010000002.1 coordinate 180,651, forward strand.
TGGTGGTGCGGCTTGGAAGCTGCTTAAGGCGCTAGTCGAGTTGCTACTTTTTTTTTGATCAGACGCTGTAGCCAAAGGTTCGGCGGCTAAAAAGTGAAAATCTGTAAAGTGTGGCAGGTTGTTTTTGATTATGGGTAGCCAAATATGCTTGCTATCCTCAAGTTTTTCTTTAAAGAATTTACTGTTCGAGCTGAGCTGAATTTTAAAAAGATTGATCTCGGAATCAAATCCTAAGAAATGGGATTGAGCAAAAATAGAGTGCAAGAGCGGATCTTGTTGTTCAAGGTCATTGAGAATGACCGACCAGGAGTTGTTTTGTTCTGGTGATGTTTCTGCGCTCTTTGTAGGAGCTGGCTCTTGATGCTGTGATAATTTGTTGGATTCTTGTATTGTCTGTTTTATTGGTAAGGGCACAGATTCATTTTTTTTTTGAATAGACTGTACGATATTTCCGCTGCCAGGCTTGCTCGGCCCGCTTGATTTGCATGTTTTTAAAAGCTCTTCAAGGTCGGTGATATTAACTTGTTCGCACATTTGAAGAAGAACCATTTCTAAAAACATTTGCTTTTTAGATGTTCTTAAGAAAATTTCTTCTTGTGCCCACAAGAGTTGTAACAAAGCTTGTAGCCTGTTTACAGAGCATTTTTGAGCGAATGTACGCAGTGTATCCAGGTGGTCTTTAAATTGCGGTTGAATTTGGTGTACCCCATATTTGACCCATACCAGAGCTCGACACAGTTGTACTAGCATCTCCCAGATGCCCTGAGCTGAAAGATTTTCAACATGATGTTCAAGAATGACTTCTAAAAGTTTTTGTGGTTGTTGGTCCAAAATAGGCTCAAAAAGAGCAAAGAGAGTGTGGGGGCCTATTTTGCCAAGTAGTTGGAGCATCATCTGCTCGGTGATGTTGCTCCCTGCAAAGCGGATGCGTTCAAGCAGGTTTATCGCATCGCGCGCAGAGCCTTCTGTCTCTTGCAATATAATATCAAGAGCTGCTTCGTCGATGGTGATTTGTTCTTGTGTACAGAGAGTTTTTAAATGTTCTTTGAGAGAGGTGCTTTCTAGTGCGCCAAAAATAACCTGAAAACAGCGAGATAGGACCGTTTGGGGTATTTTTGCCACCTCGGTGGTCGCCAGAATAAAAAGAACAGTTGCTGGAGGTTCTTCTAATAATTTAAGAAAGGCGTTAAAAGCTGCTTTGCTGAGCATGTGAGCTTCATCAATGAGGTATATCTTTTTCTGGCCAGAAAGAGGCATGTACGATGATGAATCGATGATTTGTCTGACATTGTCAACGCCGGTATGAGATGCTGCGTCAATTTCGATAAAGTCTGGATGCTGTCCCTGGCTCATGGCAATGCAAGAGCTGCAGGTAAGGCAAGGAATGCTGGTTGCAGTTGGATTTTCTTGAAATGAGAGTAGCTGTTGGCAATTAATAGCAGCGGCAAAAATACGGGCTGTGGAGGTTTTTCCGCATCCTCGTTGTCCGGCAAAAAGATAGACTGGGAAGTATTTTTTTAAGAAGAGGCTATTTTTAAGCATCCGGACGGGGATATCTTGTCCCACAACAGTTTCAAATGTTTTAGGACGCCACTTGCGAGCAAGATTAAGATCTGTTGTCATGACATTCATTTCAAAAGAAAAGAGCCGCTTTGAACAATAATTTTTTCGATATGGTTTGTTTCTTTTGTTTGGTTAAGCAATCCAGTGTTGCCAATTTCGTAAAAATCGTAGTCTTTAATACCGATAAAGTCAAACAGTTGCTCTAGCTGGCGACGGGCAGGGTTAAAGTCGAGATAGCGGCGACGCCATAAGGCTACGTGAGAGCTATTAACAACAAAAGCTTTGGTTATTTTATGGAGAGGCTTTGCTCCTTTTTTACCTTCATACTTCCATGCATAATTAGTGATCAGATCGATCCAGCACTTTAAAATGCCAGGTACAGATGACCAATAAATTGGGTGTACGATAAAAATTCTATCGGCCGCCATCAAGCGCTCTTTATTTTCTTGAAAAAATGGAAAATCAGTAAGAAGTGGTAGGCTTGGCTCATCGGTATGCAGGCGTTGGCTAAAGTAGAACGGAATCTCTTTGTAGCGATCGTACAAATCCAAGACATCAACATTGGCACCCTGCTGTCTGAGGTGGTCAACGACTGCATAGAACGTTCGAGCGCTGAATGATGTTTTATTATGATGGGCCAGAATGGCTAAAATTTTCATGCAATACTCCAAAAAATGGAAAAGGGCAAAGCACAGAGGCCTTGTGTACCTGCTGCTTCCTTCCGGATCTGACAGATTTTACACAACACCAACTTGCTTTGCCCAATTTTTTTACACGTTCTACAAATTTGCGGCTTCTATGTCGAGAATTGCTTGTACAGCCTTATTCTTAAAGTCTGCATGTTTATGAAGACCTGCAGCTACTACCGCTGGGGCTAGTTTTTTTAACATATCAAGCGCTGCAAACTTCTCTTGTTCTAAAGCGCCTGAATTTTCAAAAATATCAATATTTTTTAGAAAAGCGGCAATAGATCCCTTGCGTACAGTTACACCGTTGATATCAGTAAAACTCTCACTATCAGGTAAAATATCTTCAGGTCGTATAGCAGCTTTGGACATACGCATATCTCATTATTAAAACATATTAACTGGCGGAGAGAGAGGGATTCGAACCCTCGATACCCCTCTCGGGATATACATGATTTCCAATCATGCGCTTTCGACCACTCAGCCATCTCTCCACATTATTTTTAAGCTTTATCAGCCGTTTCTGTTTCTGGTTGAACAGATTTAGTCTCTTTTGCTGCAGCAGCTTTAACAGTCTTCTTTTTGTCTGCTTGAGCTGCAGCATTTTCCATAGCTACGATGGATGCTGGCTTTTCATTTTTAGCAGCTTCGGCTTTTGCTGCTCGTTTTGCTTCAAGTTCCGCTGCTCTTTTATCTGCGAAAAGGGCTTTGCCTTCTTGAACGCGAGCTTCAAGATATTCTAGTACAAATGAGATAGCTTTTGGCGAGTCATCATTTGAAGGGATAATGTAGCTTACACCATCTGGATCGGTGTTTGTATCAACCAAACCAATGACCGGAATGCCAAGGCGAGAAGCTTCTTTTACTGCGGATTGTTCTTTTTTAGCGTCGATTACAACAATACCTGCTGGTGGGTAATCAAGTTCGATGATACCACCAATATTTTTTTCAAGGCGGATAATCTCTTTTTGGATCATGCCAATTTCTTTTTTCTTATAAGTTGTGGTTGATTTGCCAACAACATCGCGAAGGTGCATCAAACGAGTAATAGCTTTCTTCACTTGTTCGTAGTTGCTCAATGTTCCACCAACCCAGCGATGAATGACATATGGCATGCCAAGCGCAGTTGCTGTTTTTTGAACTGTTTCTTGAGCTGCTTTTTTTGTGCCAACAAATAAGAATACACCACCTGTTGCAGCAAGGTCTTTCATCATAGTTCCAGCACGTTCAAGCAAGAACGCTGTCTTAGAAACGTCGATTAGATGAATTTTGTTTTTTGCTCCCCAAATGAATGGACGCATTTTAGGAGACCAGCGGGATGTTCTGTGTCCAAAATGTACGCCAGCTTTGAGCATAGCTTTTAAATCGATAGTCATTTTTTTATTCCTTCTGGGTTATATCCGTTGCTTTTTAGGTTCTTCTTGTTCAGAAATTCACCACCCATAATAAAAAGCAAGATGAGACAGTTGATACGAAAAATTCAGTGTTAAAAGTTTACCAAAAAAACTCGAAACAGCAAGCTCCTATCGATGTTTGCCTATAACTTCGTTGTTAGTAATGGTTTGGACGTATTTTTTCCCCACAAAAAAGGCAACAAAAATCCAGACGAGCGATATGCCAAAAGAGAAGGAAGATTGCATCAAAAGCCAAACGTATGGGGTGCTTCCTCCAATTGTTAGCATGTTAAGGGCTGATCCAGAGGTTTTTGAAAGAGTTCTGCCAAACGAATCAATCCAAGCTTTAGATTTGAACTGGATATCCTTGACGGTTGGAATAAATAGTATTTCGCGGATTGGTTGATTGAATCCATAGTGCAGCGATCGCATAATTACCATCAAAACAAAAATTGTCCATAGTTGAGGGTAGGCAAGTACCCCGGCGGTTAGCGCTATAACGCCTATAGGCATAATCATAAGACATTTTTGAATGCCGATTTTTTTTAGAAGTTTCGCTGTGCCAAAAAGAGCAAACACAAAGCTGAGCGCTTGAAACGTAAGGGTATACATGAGCATAAAAGAGCTCATTGCAAGGATTTCGTTATTCTTTTCAATAGACATGAGCACAGCCATCTGATAGTCAAAAATAATATTGATGATTTCAAAGCTGTAAGCAAGAGTAAATATACCAAGAACGTACGGTTCGGTGACCATCAACTTCAAGCCTTCAAGAACTCCTGGATGTTGAGCTGTTTGCGCATCTTTTTTTGCTGCTTGATAAGCCGCTTCATAGCCATGAAGATACTTATGAGGAACCTTAGTGGTGATTTTATAGATGCAAAAAGCTGCGCCAGCTAAGAAAAATGAAGCTACAAGGATAAGGAGAGGAATTGAATGCCAGCCTTCAAGCGATGAATATTCTAAGAGTATTAAGCTTAAAGTTGTTGTTAACATTCCTCCAACACGTGATCCTGCAACGATTGACCCATAATGTGCGCTTGCAAATCGAGGAGTACTAATGGTATTTACAAAGCCCCAAAAGGTGCTAACAATCATGGCTTGATAAAGATCCATGAAAATTTCAAATAACCAGCCAAATATGCGATAGGGGCTTGTAATGGTATTGCGTAAGCCAATTGTTGGATCATAAATGCAATAAGCTGAAATAAGTCCAATGATGGCATAAAGACCGAGAAAGCAATAAACCAGTTGGTGTCGCTTGAGGCGGTCAACTAGTTTGGAGTACCCAAACATGACTGGGAACATAATGACGATGGCCAATATTTTGGCTATCGGTTGGTATTCTTTTCCTACCAGCCCTAAAAATATTGATGTTTTGAGTGATCTTAAAATTGAATAAGATCCAATTATAAAGAAAAAGGTTGCGGCTAAATAAATTAATTTCGTTTTGTCGTAAGATTCATGTTCTGAGTTTGAATCATCGTGTGCGTTGCCAAGAAATGTTGAAATAAGATAGTGTGTTAATCTTTTGAACATGTGCATCCTCAATTACTACTCTGATTCTGATGTTGTTTCTGATAATGCTGCTTCTGAATCTGCTTCGCCAATAACTTTTTTGTTATCGATGGCATTTTGTAGCGTTCTTCCAAGGAAGTAGACGATAAAAATCCATAGTGTTGATAAGCCAAGGCTGAGTGAAACGGTGGTAACAAGCGCGGCTGCAGGAGTGACCGTTTTTAGTGAAACGTTGATGATAGACCCGCAGCTTTTTGCTATACGTGAACCAAATGCATCAGTCCATGTTTTTGCTTTGAACTTAATATCTTTTGTTGTTGGGATATACAGTACTTCTCGAGTTGGGTGATTGAGCGCGTAATTAAAGGCTCGCAATCCAACGAACAAGGCAAAGATAACCGCTTCTGATGGACAAAGTAATGTTGCAAGCAATAATGCGCTGCACAAAATTGGGAATATAAATAGTGAAAAACGAAGGCCAATGACGCGTAACAGGGGTGTTGTTCCGAAAAATGAAATGATCAGCCCTATGATGTTCATTAATAAGTAATAAAAGGCATAAAAACTAGTTAGTCCACCAACGGTTGAGTGAGAGGCGTCGGCATTGACGGCTACGCGGTATTCAACCATAACAATCATGATTTCATAAAAAAGTACGAGCGAAAAAATGCCTAGGACATAAGGGTTCTTGATGATAAGAATAAGGCCGTCAACACTGCTCTTTAAGGATTGAAAAAATGTTTTTTTTTCAGGCTCTTTTTTTGTTTCGAGTTGATAGGCTACTTCGTATCCATGCATTGAGCTATCTGGAACTTTTTTCATTAAGAAATGAATGGATCCTGCGGCTGCAAAAAGCATCAAACTTCCGCATAAAAGTGCGTTGGGCAAGAGTACCAATTGACTTGAGACTGTAGAGTTAATAAGCAAGAAGTACAATAAGCCTGCTGCTAAAATCCCTCCTACCTTTGATCCTGAAACAAAGAAGCCGTAATAGTTTTTTGCATCTTTTGGATTATTTACTGAGTCGGCAAATGACCAAAATGTTGTTGATAAAAAGGCGTCAAAGCTTTCCATGAAAAAATAGAATGCCCAACCGACAAGACGATTTGGGTTAACTTCGGTATTTGCAATCCCGTAGACAGGGTGAGAGAGGAAATAATAAAAAACCAGTCCACCAATACCGTGAAAAAGCGTAAAACAATACAAGAGCTGATGGCGTCTGAGCCAGTCAACAAGCTTGGAATACAATAAAATGAGGGGGATAAGAAGGAAAAGAGAATATAGCTTAGCATCAGGAACGAGGTATGCTCCAACCATTTTAGAAAAAATAGCAAGTTTAAGCGGTCGCCAGATGACGTGGCACGCCATCATACACAAAAAAGTTAGTGACAGGTAAAAAACCTTTAACTTAAACTCTTTTTTAATACCCCATAAACTCTTAAGCTTATGAGAGATAGTCTCGTCCATGCATCCTCCATTAAAATTTTTGGCGTTGGCTATACTTACAAATCAAAGATAACAATTGAAAAATAGTCATTAGGGCCAATCAAGAGATTAAACCGCTTTCTTTATTTTTTTTATGACACCCGTTCCATGAGTGTAGATAGTTTCTTTGAAAAAATATTTAAGTCAATACACTTTTTAATTTTGTCTTTGAGTGCAACAAGGCTCTATTTCGAGTGATGCTTGTTTATAATTTGAAATTTATTTTCAATTTGAATAAATTTATTTCCTTTAAAACCTCATATGCATTTCAGACAGCGGTTAAAGTCCTTATCTTTGCTCGCTGATTTTAGTATAGGAGTATATGCCAAAAAGTCAATTGAATCGGCTGTTTTTCCTAATAAATCACTGTTTTTATTGATTAGAAGAGACATGAACCTTATTTACATTATTCTATGAGTTTTGTAGACTACGGATAATTGTACAAGTTTGTTTTTTTGACTGATTGATAAAATAAATTCATGAGTGAAATCAAAAACACGGGAACTACGGTTTTTTTACCGGTTCTTCCCCTTAAAAATCTCGTTGCATTACCAAAAAGTATTATCCCTGTTGGCGTTGGAAGAGATATTTCAATTCGAGCCATTGAACATGCTATGCGAGGGAGTAAAGAAGTTTTTGTGACCGCGCAAACATCGATGGATATTGAAACTCCAAAACCGGATGATATTTTTCATTACGGTACGCGTGCTCAAATTTTGCAAGTTGCTCGTATGGCCAATGGAACACTTAAGGTGCTTGTTGAAGGCGTGGTCCGTTCCCGTATTGTCGAAGTTGTTCAGAGTGATGAATTTATAGGCGTTCTAGCCGAAGATTTGCCATCAATATCTGTTACAGATCCTGCGGAGCAGACTGCAATTTGGCGTAATTTATATGAATTGTTTAAGGAATATGCGCATTTAAATGAAAAGGCATCTGGTGATGTCTTAGCTCTTTTTCGTGGACCTGAAGAGCTTGATTTTTTGACTGATACAGTTGCTGTGCAAATGCATCTTGATTTTGGCGAACGACAGCATCTCCTTGAAACGATTGATGTAAAAGAGCGAGCGCTCAGAATTTGTGTATTGCTGAAAAAAGAAATTGAGATCTTAAAAGCTGAAAAAAATATTAGGAAACGGGTTCAAAGCCAAGTTGAAAAGCATCAAAAAGATTATTATCTCAATGAGCAGATGCGCGCCATTCAACGAGAGTTGGGGCGTGAGGATTTTCAGCAAGAGATTAATGAGCTACGCAAGAATGCAAAAAAAAGTAAGCTTTCTGCAGAGGGGATGGAAAAGGTTGAAGCAGAGCTCAAGCGACTTGAGCAGATGCAGCCTACATCTCCAGAATCTGCTGTGAGTCGTAATTATGTTGAGTGGCTTATTAGTTTGCCATGGCATAAACAAACAAAAGACAGTGTGACGCTCAGTGCTGCTGAAAAAATTTTGAATAATTCACATGCTGGCATGAAAAAGGCCAAGGATCGTATTATTGAATTTTTGGCTTCGAAGAAATTTGCCAAAGACGCTCTAAAAAGAGCGCCAATTATCTGTCTTGCAGGCCCTCCTGGTGTGGGGAAAACTTCACTTGCGCAATCGATTGCAGATTCCCTTGGTCGAGTTCTTGTTCGCATAGCCCTTGGCGGTATGCGCGATGAAGCTGAGATTCGTGGTCACCGCCGAACATATATTGGAGCCATGCCTGGTAAAATTATTCAAGGCATGAAAAAAGCTAAAGTGCTTAATCCGGTGATGTTGCTTGATGAAGTTGATAAAATGTCTATGGATTTTCGTGGAGATCCTGCATCAGCACTTCTTGAGGTTTTGGATCCGGAGCAAAACAAGACATTTGCGGATTACTTTTTAGAAGTTGATTATGATCTTTCAAAAGTAATGTTTATCACCACCGCCAACGTTGTTGATAATATTCCTTATCCATTACTTGATCGTATGGAAGTTATTTACTTGTCAGGTTATACCGATCGTGAAAAGCTTGAGATAGCTCGCAAATTTTTAGTACCAAAACTTATGAAAGAGTATGCCCTTGCTGATGAGCAAATTGTTCTGAGCGATAGCATTCTTAATCAAGTGATTGAAGAGTACACTAAGGAAGCTGGCGTTCGGCAGTTGGAGCGTGTGATTGCAAAATTATTGCGTAAGAGCATTCAAGAACTGTTGAGCAGCAAAAAGATTTCCAGTGTCACGATTGATTCAGAAAAAATTGAAAAATGGCTTGGGTCTCCTCCGTTCAAACAAGAAGAAAAGAAACTTGACGAGAACGTTGGTGTGGTATGCGGCCTTGCATGGACCGAAGTTGGTGGGGATACCCTAGAAGTTGAAGTGACGGTTCTCAAGGGTAAGGGAGCTTTAACCTTGACTGGTCAACTTGGTGAAGTTATGCAAGAGTCTGCTCAAGCTGCCATGAGTTATATCAGGTCGCGAGCTCGCGATTTTGGTCTTAAAGAAGGCTTCTATTCAGACGTTGATATTCATATTCACGTTCCAGAAGGTGCAATTCCAAAAGATGGCCCGTCTGCGGGCATTACGATTGCGTTGGCTTTGACCTCTGCGTTGACTAATACTCCGGTGCGTCGCGATGTTGCAATGACTGGCGAGATAACGTTGCGCGGTCGAGTTCTTGCTATTGGTGGCTTAAAAGAAAAACTACTAGCAGCAACTCGTTTTGGTATAACTAAGGCGATTGTGCCAAAAAGTAACGCCAAGGATGTTAAAGAATTTGCACATGAACTAGATAAGTCTTTAAATGTTGTATACGTAGAAACTATGGATGAGGTGCTCAAAGAAGCATTGATTCGTTCTCCATTGCAACAGGATAAAGCTAAAAATAGTGATGAAGCAAAAGAAAAGAAAAAAGCTAAAAGCAAGGTAAAAACACCGAGCAAAAAACCTAAGAAATAAAAACCCACGTTACAAAGAAAAAAGGCTCCCAAAATCGGGAGCCTTTTTTCTTTGTCATGAAATCTATTTTATTTTAGCAGCATTCGATTGGTGTGCAATCACAGGTGATGCTATCAATATTGCCGCCAATTATATCAAAGAAAACAACTCCTTGAGCTGTTGTGCTGCATTCGCAGCAATCATCACAATTGTAGGTTCTTAGAGTTAAGCATACGCCACCATCTTGAGCAGGAATAGCTCCACAGCGTAAACCATCGGGATCACATTCGCAACTACCCTCTTGCAGGCTTCCATTTAAATAAGTTGCATCGGTTGGCTCTCCAGGGATTTCCGTGATCACGCTATTGCAAGATGGAGAATAAAGGAAGCTACATAGATGGACTATTGAGCGACATTCTTCGATATTCCCGCAAGGCAACCATCGTCCACAAAAGTATGCTCGTACCAAAATAGGGGATTGGCAATAAGGAGAAATGTTTGTTGGGGGTGTTTTAAATTTGACGTGTAGGACTGGCGTATCTTGATTGGTGATGGTGAGTGGATTGCGAGGGTCATTTCCAACTTGCATAAAGAAGCGATGATCTTTTACGCAAACGTTTGCACTAAAGCAGGTAAGTGCGCATTCGCTGTCATCTGGTGAGCATTTGGTTGATGTTTTTCCTGCTGCATTGGTGGTTGTGACAATCTTAACTGGATTTATTTCATTAACGAGAAACTTGTGGTCAGGGCGAAGAGCAACATCTCCGCTGAAGCAGGTGACCTTTGATCCTCCAGTTGGATCTATTTCATTGGTATATAAAGTTCCTTTAATTGTTGCATCTCCGTTGACTGTTATATTAGGAAATGCTCCTACACCTTGAGCGCGCACCGTATCGACTACGATGTCTCGCTTTTTATTTTTTGCAGCAATTTGTTTTGCCTGAGAAGGCTTTTCTTTTTGGGTTTTAGCTACAAGCTGTGCAACAGGGCTTTGTTGAGTGGCAACATTTTGTTTTTTATTTGCGCAGGAAGCACATCCTTTTTGAGCATTTCCAAAAACAGTACCGGAGCCAAAGAGTATTGATACAACAAACATACTCGTGAGAAAACGATGGTAAATCATAAGATCTCTCCTTTAAAAAAGTGATACAACAACTTCTCTTCATTACGTAAAGACGCTTTGCAATTCTTCACATGTTTTGAGAAAGTTGTCAACATTTTATCGAAGCAGGCTAATTTTAGTTGTTATTTTGATTGTTGCTCAAAATTGATTATTGCTTGGGTAATGCTTTTCATGAGCGGTGTAAGGTTGTATTTTACAGCCTTTGCTTGTACAGCGAGCCAGAGTTTTGCTTGTTTGCCCATGCTTGCCAGATGTGTTGGGTTTTCAAGTAGGGCACCTGTTTGTTCGATGAGTTGTTGTAGATTTGTGACTTTGATAAGGGCTCCAGAAATCTCAAGTTCATCGGCATGCTCTTTACAATTTGCGTGGTGTGGGCCAACAATCATTGGGACACCCCATACTGCAGGTTCAAGCAAGTTGTGTCCGCCAATGGTTACAAATGTTCCACCAAGAAAAAAAAGATTTGCATGACGATAAAGGTTAAACAATTTTCCCAGGGTGCACACAGCAAGAATATCCTGGTGAGAAAAAATTTCAGAAAGAGCAAGCTGTATTGATTGTTGATGAGGGGTCGATTTATTTTTTTCGTCCCACACAATATGCGAAAGTCCTGATGAGTTAAGAGCGCTTGATAGTTGAGCCTGCCAACCAAAATGCCGAGGTGCAAGAATCATTCGTAGAGTAGGGTGATGTGGCTTGAGTGTTTTAAAAAGTTCAATGTAGTGTAAAAGTTCGCCGGGATGTATTGAACCTGCCAAGAGGATTGTAAAAGGAACTGGGCTCTTCTCTTGTGGTTCTTTTTTTTCTAAGGCTTCTTTTTTTGCAATCACGTTAAATGCTTTGAGGTTGCCAAGTACATGAAGCTTATGAGTATGAACGCCAAGCTGCTGAAATTTTTGATTATCTGTTTTTGCCTGTGAAAAAATAAGTGAAAAACTATTAAGTAAGGTTCCAAAGATTCTTGAAGCACGGAACATGTTTTTTTCTGACCGAGCGCTAACGCGAGCGTTAAGCAAAAATAGTGGTATTTTTTTAAATCTTCCAATCATTAAAAGATTTGGCCACAAATCTCCTTCCATGACGATGAGGGTTTGAGGCTTTATGCGTCTGTAGGCAAGAAGCATGCATGGCAGAAAGTCAAATGGTAGGAAAGAGATATAGTCTGCTGGTACGTTTGCTTGGGCCATTTTTTTTCCGGACAAGGTTCCGACTGTAACGTAGCATACGGCCGATGGATTTTGCAGCTTAATGTGCACAACCAAGTTTTGTAAGGCAAGGACCTCTCCGACTGAAACCGCATGGAGCCAAATAACGGGTTTGTTTCGGGGGGGGGCTATTACCCATCCAAGACGCTCCAATGGAGCTCCAAGTTTCTTTTTTCTAAAGAATCGAACAAGTAAGTAAATACCGATGCAAGGGAGTGTAATAAGCTGGATGAGCTGGTAGCCGATAAATATGATGGAAATGTGCATGAATAGGTCGATCCTTACAAAACATAGTCAGATTGTGTGTGCTTTTTTATAAAATTATGTAGCTCAAATATGTCATACAGATCACAAGCAAAAATAATGCGGTAAAAAGTACAATACTATTGAGGACTTCGAGATGTGTTTTGATTTCTTCTTGATAAGCCTCTGATTTTTCTTTTATTTCCTGAGTACTCAGTGTTACATACATTTGGAAGAAGAGTATAAGAAGAGACAGGAAAACGAGCAAGTGATAGATGTGATCTACTTGCATTGAGTAGCCAACACTTGGAGCTTGTGCATCGATAACCATTCTAAATAAAACCAGAATTGGGACAGCAGCTATGATTAAATTTAGTCGAGTAACTTCGAATACATCGATTGTAAGCGATAGCAAACCGATTAAAAATAGAACAAATAACGGGAAATAAAGAGAGATAACATCGCGAAGCGCCATATTTTGAAAATCGATAGAAAAAATAGTGCTTGGGTATTGCTGTGTAAAACTAGGGTTGTCTTGTTGCATAGGAGCTTCCATATAGCCGGTTGTCACGGTTGTAGAGCGTGGGTACCAATTGCGGACCAGAAGGTCTTCTGCTAGTGTGCAGTTTTTTTGTCCAGAGATGAATGTGAGCTCGGTTGGCGTTGCTGTCTTATTCTGCAAAACAATGTTGAGGGTGTGATCTCCTGTTGGAAATAAACCATGATTGAGCGCTGCTTTTAAAGCAGATTGAATATGGTAGATAATGGTGGTTTTATTATCTTTTTGTTTGATAATCGGCGCAGATTTGTAGAGAAGCTCGCCGTTCTCGCTAAGAGCGTTTTGAAAAGTGAATTGCTCAATGATTTTTTGATCAATTTCTTTGTCGTTATAACGAAACCATACCGAGCCATCAAGAACAAATTCATTTTTTATAAATGAAAAAATAGGAAAACTGTTGATATGAAGTCCAATTTCTACGTTATTAGCCGATGGAAGGCCTTCTGAGATTGGGTGAATGATTGGAGTTAGCTCTAGGGCCCGATAGTATTGATATTGCCAGATCAAAAGACCTGCTGCATAAAGGGTTGTCAGTAGAATAGCTAAGAGCTGCACCTTGGTAGATTGAATGATTTTTAAGCCAAATAGGGTCATGGTTTCTCCTTTAAAAAATAGTTAATATCGAGCTTATTATGAAAAAAAGGGGTTAGGTCTTGCAAGTCATTGTCATGAATTTAACGATTTTAGGTGCTGACTTAGGCTTATTCATTAGCCTCTTTAATTATTTTAAAAAGGTTCAATATTGAAAGAAAATGCGATAAATACTTCTTTTTAGGCATGTTTTTGTGTTAAAAATATAATAGACATATAAAGACAAATTAGATATTTTTTTTCAAATGTGAAAATTTTATCAAATCCGTTGACTTTTATTTGTCAAAATCCGTAAGATTAAATTTGAAGACTAAAGTTGCGTAATTTTAGTCATGTGTAGTAGTAAGTTTTTTTAGAGAGGGAGAATCTAATGAAGAAAATGATATACCTGATGCTTTTTCTAGTTCTTGCTGGCGCAACAGCCGTTTATGCTAGCAGCTTTATCAACAGCATGGATGATGAATATAGCATGGATGATGAATACGGCATGGATGATGAGCGTAGCAACTTTGATGAAGACGGATATACTGATGAGGACTAGTTCCTAAAGCTCTATTCTAGAAATTTAAAATTACTGTAGCAACGGTCTCCCTTTCTTAAGTGAGTTTTTTGCTGCAGTAATTTTTTTTTATCCACGTTCTTCAATGCGGATTATCGATCCTGATGATCCTTTTTCAATAACAAAATGAGCTGGAAAATTGTCTTTGAATTCTGGCAAGTGCGATACGATAATGATTTTTGAAAAATCATTTTGGATTGAGTAGATTGCTTCCATGATGCGTGCTAGCCCTTCTTCGTCTTGAGATCCAAAACCTTCATCAATGATGAGTGTTTGTAGCGCTGTGCCAGATCGACGAGCAAGTAGTTTTGAGATTGCAATGCGGAGTGCAAAATCAACACGAAAAGCTTCGCCGCCCGAGAACATTTCGTAGGGCCTTATGCCAGCGGTGTCCGAAATTTGGATATCCAGTGTCTCTTTGACCCCACCATTTTTCAAATCTCTAAGCGATTCAATAAAAATTTGAGATTGATTGTCGGTCAGTCTTGCAAGGATTGTGTTCGCTTCGCGTTCAATTTCTGGGATTGCTTCTTCGATTAAAAGAGCTTGTATTCCATTTTTTCCAAATGCTACAGCAAGGTTGCCATAATCTTCGATTTCTAGTTCTAGCGAGGTGATTTTTACCTGATTGGTATCAAAATCTTCTTTGATAGCATCAAGGGCTTTTTGTTCGCTTTCAAGGCGAGATACCGTACGCATCGACTCTTCTTTTGCTTCTATAAGTGATTTTTGCTGATTCAAAAGCTCTTCTCGTTGAGAAAGAATAAGTTGTTCGCTTTGAAGAGAGGTGTTTAAGAACTCTATTTTGGCAGAAATTTTTTCGCAAAGAGTTTTTGTTCGGCGTAGTTCGGTTTTTATACTGCTAATTTTAAACTTTCGTTCTTGTTGAGCACTTTGCTCAAGCTCAAGAGTCTCAAGACTATTTTGTTGCTCTTCAATGCGCTTGATCTCTGCTTGAATATTTTGAAAGAGTTCCGGATTGTACGCTAGCGTTTCTCGCTGTGAAGATAGGTTGGCAATTTCTTTTTGATATGCTTGTATTTGAGAATCTGATGAGATGAGTTGTAGAAAAATTTTTTCCTGGTCTGCTAATAATTCTCCATCCGCTTTACGTTCTGCGGTGTGAAGAGTAATTTTTTGGAATAGCTGCTCAAGATTGGCTTGATGCGATGTATGTTCATCCTGAAGTGTTTTGATCTTTGTTGTAAGGTCCACATCTTTGGCTGCAAGTTTTATAAAGTGCTCAACCATTGACGTTTGCTGCGCGATGTCTTGGTGTTGATTGAGCAGGAGCTCTTTGAGCTTTTTTATAAGATTTGAAAGGCGATTAAAGCGGTGTCTTAAGAAGTGTTCTTGCTCGGCAAGATGAGAACTCAAAAACTGTTTGCGCTTGATGGTAAGGACCTGCTCACACAATGGGCATGATGGATTTGAAAGGTCTTGGACTGCAAGCTTTTTGTGTTCAAGTTCGCTTATTTCTTTTTTTATCCAATTGCCGCGTTGTACAAGCGTTTGGTATGTTGCACGTCGTTTTTCAAATTGTAGCTTGTCAGCTTCAAGTTTAATTTCAGCCAAGGCACGCGGTTGCATTTGTAGCTGCAGATTTGCATGATCTGTTTCTAAAATTTTTATTTGTTGGGCAAGACTTTGTATTTGCTTTGCTTTTTCGTCATGAGCCTGCAGCATTGCTTTGTAGGAAAAGTCTTTTTTTTCATGGGCAAGTCTGAGTTCGTAGATCTTTTTATCTGCTTCAGTTTTGAGCTGTGTGTAGTGTTTTTGATAAGCATCTTTAATTTTGAGAATAGATTCTTGGAGCGCAAGACTTTTTTGATGCAGGAGCGTCATTTCTTTTTCGCGAGTTAAAAGCTCTCGTCTTTGTTTTTCAAGCAGCGCAGGGTCTGGCATTTGAAGTGATTTTGCGTGAACGTTACGCCACGTTGTAATGAGCGCTTTAAACTGTACCAGTAGGTCGCTATAATTTTTTTCTAATTCTGTTTTTTCTGCCACCAAGCCTGCATACTCTTGCTTTTTTTGTTCAATTAAAAGTCGCTCTTTTTCTTTTTCAAGCACTCGCGTAGTTATTATTGTAAGTTCTTGAGAGCGAGTATTGAGTTTGACTATTTCTTCATTTGTCGCAGCAATCAGCTCATCTTTGGTTGCAAGGGCAACCGTGTATCGCTCTTGTATGAGTTGCAATATTTTTTTTTCGTCGATATATATTTTTGATTGCTCTAATGCTTTACTTTGTAGCGCGTCATAACGAGCAAATCCTAGTATTGATGCAATAATTTGTTTTCGCTCTTTGGGAGACTTTTTTGAGAATTCGTTTGATTGTCCCTGTCTTAAAAAGGCTGAATTGGTAAACGTTTCGAAGTCAAGACCAATGAGCTGTTCAATTTTTGCTTGTGTTGTGCGAATTGTTTTATCGGTAAGTGAAATAAATTTGTTTTTTTCGCCGTCAAAGACTTCAAAATCAAGTGAGGCATAAGGCTTGCCATAGGTTTTTGCATACTCACGGCGAACGCGATAGATGCGCCAGTTAAATTCAAATTCAAGGCTTACCATCATACGGGTTTGCCCTAGACGCAGCAATCCTTCATCCGCTTTTGCGGTTCCGCTTGTTTTGCGAGCTTGGCCCCAGATGGCCCATGTCATTGCATCAAGAAGTGCCGACTTTCCATTGCCGTTTTTCCCAGAAAGACAGATCAATGAATAATCTTTAAAATCTACAGTCTGGATTTGTTCGCCATAACTTAAAAAATTTTTGATTTCAAGTGTACGTGGTATCATAAAAAATTTGGAAACTACTCAAATACTCGTTAATATCGTTTTCTTGAGATATGAGTATAACAAAAAAAAAAGATTGTGCTGCAGTTATGATGATTGATCGTCGTTACTTTCGTTATTTTGATTTTATTGGTTTTATTTTGACACTTGTTATTTTGGGCCTTGGTCTTTTATTTGTATTTAGCGCCACCTATAAGCCTGAAAAACCGTTTTCTTTGTGCTTTAAAAAACAGGCTCTAGGTGCACTTGCTGGGATGGGGCTCTACTTTTTTTTCTGCTTAAAAGATTTGCGTAAGCTTGCTCGGTGGGGTTATTTTTTTTATTTTGTGATCTTGGCTTTGCTGGTTTACACCATTGTTGGCGGCTGGATAGGGATGGGGGCAAAGCGGTGGATATCTCTCTATTTTGTTCGAGTGCAACCATCTGAGCTTGCAAAATTATTTTTACCTGTTTTTATTGCCTACTATTTTAGTGAGCAAGAATTGCCCAAATATTATACACAGCTAAAAATTCCGCTGAGAGATTTTATTTTTCCACTGAGTGTTATTTTAATGAGTTTCTTATTGATACTTAAACAGCCAGATCTTGGTACAGCCCTGCTCGTGACTTTTTCAGGATTTGTGTTGGTGTGGTTTGTTGGTATTGATAAACGTTTTTTCTTGATTCTTGGATTTGTTGGAATACTGGGAGCGCCCTTTTTATGGAAGTGCCTTAAGCCGTATCAGCAGAATCGTATTTTAGTTTTAATGGGCCAGGGAGATCTGCACAAGGAGCGTTATCATGTGGAGCAGTCAAAGATAGCAATAGGTTCTGGAGGCCTTGTTGGCAAGGGACTACTTTGTGGCACTCAAAATAAATTAGATTTTTTACCAGAGGATCACACCGATTTTATCTTTTCGGTAGTATGTGAAGAATGGGGTTTTTTAGGAGCTCTGCTGGTTCTTTTGTTGTTTGGACTTCTATTTTCTCGTATAATTTTTATTATTATTTGTCTACCAGGGCTTTTTGAACAGATTGTAGCAATTGGTTTACTTGCTCATATTTTGTTTTCAGTCTGTATTAATATAGGCATGGTAACAGGCATGCTTCCTGTTGTTGGGATCCCTCTCCCTCTTATGAGTTATGGTCTATCAAATCTCTTTGTAACGCTTGCTAGTCTTGGTTGGATTAATAATATAGCTATTCGCCGTTTTTATTATTGATGAAAATTCTTTATACAATAATAAAAAGTATGTATAATAGTGAAGGTTTTTTGCCGTCAAAGCTTTAGTTTGAATCAATTTTAAGTAGATAGTCGATGTCATACGACAAAATAGTGATAGCTTATTTATCTGTCTTTCTAGTTTCTAACTTTATACTTCATATATTGCTTTTGGTGCAGGGAATTCATAAATTTGTACGTGAATAACATTAAATATAAATTGAGAAAGAGTTTTGATATGAAAAGATTATTAATTGCGTTGGGTCTTGTATCATTTTTTCTAAATACTACAGAGGCAAAAAAATTAACAGGGACTCAGGTGGCATTCTTAAATTGCTCACTTGTTCCTATGCCAACAGTTACGTATCGCTTAAAAGCTTCGCAGGAACAGGCCAACAAAATTAGTGCTTTGTTATGTGATGAGACAAAATTTAAAGCGTGTGAAGCCCGAATGAATGCGTTGCCGGACAAGAATGGAGCTATTAAGTTAAAGCCTGAAGGCAAAGAATTCATCATGAAGATGATAACTCAAATGCTTGTGCCGGTGAAAGAATTTTTCTCGCATATTCAGGAGCACAGCGGCATGGTCAAACCGCTTATCGAAGAAAGCTTAAAAGAACATCCATCACTTGATGCCAAGGCCGCTGCTGGAGATACTATGGCAACCAATGCGCTTCTTATTGCTTTTTTAACAGCGCCAACAGATGATATTATTGCTCATTTTGAAGAGCGAGTTACTTCAATAGTTGAATTGAAAAAATTATCTTTAGAGTTGACCTATTTTCTCAATGACTTGACTGAAAGCTTTTCACCTCAAGTATTGCAAGCGTATGAAGAGCTTAAGCAAAAACTTGAAGCAGAAAAAAAGAGTCATGTTCAACCGCATGCAACGTCTGCTGCTTAGCGCGTTGGTGGACACATCGAGGTTATGATCGACAAGATCTCTTTATTAAATCGGTAAGGCGGCAGTCTATCAAAAGATTCACCAAGCATTTTTTTTGTTTTTTTATCAAAAAGCATATTTTTAACAAGAGGTCTAAGTTTTGAAAAAGACTTTACCTCATAACCCAATTTATTTGTAAGAACAAATCTTGTTACTTCTTTCTCCCAAAAAATATTTGTTGCAACAGCGTCAATGAGCATAGGCAGTTTGAGTATCGCTGCCTCGCTCATACTGGCTGGCCCTGGCTTGGTAATAAGAAGGTCTGATGCTGCCATAAGATCTGATATTTTGTCGGTAAAAGGAATGCAAGAAAGCGATACGAGCGGATTACATTTTATCTTTTTGAGACGCTTGATAATTTTTGTATTGCGCCCAACGCACGCAAGAACATGCAGCGGGAACGAGCAACGAGCAAGAGCTTTAAAGTAGCGGTATGTTTGATTTGAGCCAGCTCCGCCCATGATGATGGCAACAACTGGTTTGTCAGTCGGAATATTCCACTCAGTCTTTATTTTTTTAATATCTTTTTTTTCAAAAAACTGATTTCTAACCGGGAAGCCAATAGGTTTTATTTTATGTAAGTTTTGATTTTTAAGCGGCGCAATAAATTTATGTGCGCTTTCCTCATTGCCGGTAGTGATTACCATGTGCGAGTGTCGCGCTTTTTCCATGCCAATAGTCCACATAGTAAGGTCATAATCAAGGCTGACCAGAAGATAAGGGATCCGGCAGCGATGAGCAGCATCACTGGCCGGCAAATTGAGCACAGGGATAACCGAAATAACAAGATCAGGCTGTTCTTTGCAAAAATAATCATAAAACAGAGATTCTTCTTTCGCCTGTTGCCAGGTAATCACCTTGGGCGCTATATAGCGGCAAAAGAAATTAGTCGTGCGAATCCAGCCAGATTGAATCATGCTATTGTATAATGATTCTCCATCATAGGACCCAAAGCTTATCTTTTTTACAAAATCAATTGGGGCAAGAATTTCTTCAAATGGGTTGATAATTGAGACTTGGTATTTGTCTTGCAAGAGGTGTTGAAGCTCTTGACTGGTTGACATGTGGCAAGACCCTCCCTTACTTGTCAGGATAATAACTTTTTTTAGGGGGGTGGGTTCTGTTGAATGAGCTTTTGATTGAGCATGTAGAGGCTCTGTTGCTAATATAAATAGAGCAAAAAAGGCGAAAATGTGCTGAATCACGTGCTATCTCCTGTAGCTTAGTACTAAAAATGGGTCAAAAATTTTTCAAGAAATCAGGATGTTTGGATATCTTATTTGTCGGCAATACGTCTTTTATAGACAACAAGAATCCCCATTATAACAAGAAAAAACAGGGTATGCACTAGGGGGGACTGGCGTAGGTCTTGATGCGCCCACCAAGGCATTGCTTCTGCTGGTGGGTACGTGATAATCGGCATGCGGCGTAACAGAACTTTGACGAAAACAAGGCCTGCATGGGCCCCCATGCCCGTATATAGTTTGCCCGAAACAATAAAAATGAGATTAAGAAGGAATCCAAGTAAAAAGAGGCCCAGTCCCAGCTGCCAGTCTTGTGTAACCAAGTTAAGCGGGCACAAAAGATCATGGACGAGAGAGAAAATGATTGAGGTAATAAAAGCACTGACTAGTGGAGACCAGTCTTGCGCCCAGTAGAGGTACAGCGTACCACGAAAAATAAGCTCTTCGCTCCACGCTAAAAAAAATGTGGCAACAAACCCAAGAAGGATGCTTCCTGCTAGTGACAGCGAAAAATTAAGCCCGGCAGGGTCAAATTGTACAATGCCTAAACCTACAAGGGAAAGCAAGAGAGCTATGTGCAGCGAGCTGAATAGTAAAAAATAGAAGAAAAAACTTTTTATCCACGATGATCGATAAAAAAAATAGATATTTTTTTCAAGAAAAATTTTTAGCAGTGCTTGCCTGCTTGTTAAAAGGAGGAGAAAAATGTGAGCAATGACAATCGTCATGAAAGCAATTTTTCCGACCCCACGATTTGCAAGAAGATTGAATGACGGATCAAATAAATTTGTGATCGGTTGTACAATCTGAAAGGTAACGAAAATAGAAAAGGCCGATAGACATACCGGCCCTAAAATGCTCCACATTTTTTTCAATGACATGAAGTGTATCCAGGTGAAAAAAGAGAAAAATAATTAAACAGAGCGAATCTGTTCTTTAAGATGCTTCCCTGCTTTGAAACGAGGAACAAAAATAGCAGGAAGGCTAATTCTTTCCTTTGTTGCTGGGTTGATACCAACGCGAGCAGGACGCTTGGAGATCCAGAATGTTCCGAAGCCGGTCAATGAAAGTTTGCCACCTTTTTTGAGTGTTCGTTCAATAATTCTGGTGAATGAAGCAAGAACTTTTGCCACATCTTTTTTGCTGAAATTTGTTTCTTCGCTGAGCGCGTTTATCAGTTCACTCTTATTCATAGAGATCTCCTAAAAATTATGTAACTTATTATGGAACAGTTTCAGTGTGAAATCTAAATTTTGTTGGTGCGTTTGTCAAGAAAAAGCACTTAAAGATCAGTAGGTTTAATGTAAATTTTGTATTGATATTATTACCCTTCAAAAAATAACGCTGTTATATGATGATTGGTTAATTATTCTTTTCTGTGTGAAACGTTGTTTTGCGACTTAATTGCGGTATAATTTATTTAATAATTAAAGCTATATTTATAAAAAGGAGTTTATATGTTCATAGATACACATTGTCATCTTAATATCATGGCAAAAAAAGAGTTTGATACATTATTACTTCCCGAGCAATTTACCATTATTCAGCAGATTGTGGATCAGGCAAAAATGTCTGGTGTTGGGGCTATTGTCAATGTTGGAACAAGTTTGCCAGAAAGTATTAATTCGATTGAAATTGCTAAAAAATTTCAGCATGTTTATGCAGCCGTTGCTTTGCATCCATGCGATTGCACAGATTCTTGGAAAAAAGATTTTGAAGAAATTAAAAAATTAGTTATCAAAAAAGAAGAAAATAAAATTGTTGCGATTGGCGAAACCGGGTTAGATTTTTATCATAAGCCGTTTGAAAAGCAGCGACAACAAGATGCGTTTAAAGCTCAAATTGAGCTTGCTCTTGAATTTAATTTACCTCTTAGTTTTCATGTCAGAGAGGCTGGAGATGAATTTTTAAAAGTACTTGAGGAGTATGTTAAAGAAATTAAAAATGGTGTCATTCATTGCTTCTCTCAAAAGGCTGATTTTGCAAAAATAGTTGTTGATTGGGGTCTGTTTGTAGGTATTGATGCCCCAATTGGATACCCAAAAAATGACTGGCTGCGCGAAGTTGTTGCGGGTATTCCTCTTGACAATATTGTTCTAGAAACTGATGCGCCTTTTCTACCTCCAGTAGAATATCGTGGCAAGCAAAATTCTCCTGTTTATCTTCCTTTATTTGCAAAAATTATTGCAGATCTTAAAGGGATATCTCTTGAGGAGCTAGAAAAAGTTACAACCATGAATGCGATAACATTATTTGATTTGCCGCTGAGTGAATAATTTTTTTCGTCGCCATAGTCCAACAAGTTTATCAAGTGCAATGTGCGAGATAGCTCCCGTAACAAAGAAAATATAAAAAATCGTCAGATGCGCCTTGGGTAGAACATGATGCCCAGCAATGTATCCAGTAATTAAAAGAGGAAACAGAACAAGAAACCAAATTTTGTGCGTAATTCCTCGGTGTTTTATAATAAACAATGAAGTGGTTAAAATGCCCAGCAGAACGAATAAAAACCACTTCATAAAGATAATTGCAAGGATACAAGCAATGACTGCAACCCGTAAAAAAATACGCTGCATTTTACTTGCAACATCAATGTCAGGGAAGATTGATCCTGTTAAGCAGAGCGTGTAGCACAAGATAAAATAATGGGTTTCTGTAAACGGTATAGATTTAAATCGTGCAAGGATAAAAAAGAGACTTGCTGCTGTAGCAAGTCCTGCAACCAAATGGGTTCGATGGTTGGGCATGAAGCCTCCCAAGCTAGACTAATCGTTTTAGTTCTGTTTGAGGAAAGTAGAAATTTAAAATTTTTCTAAAATTCCAGCCTCGTGATACAAGTTCGCGTGCACCGCATTGACAGAGCCCAAGGCAATGACCAAAGCCGTGACCAATAATCACAATACGATCATTTTGTTTTTTGATTGAAAATGCAAGACTTTTGATCCGTCCCTTAAGAGCTGTTTTGATTGTTTTTGCCGTTAGGGTGATATTTTTACGAGAACCAAACAGTCGTACATTGTGAGCGATGCCTGCTTTGTCTGCAGCAACTACTTTGACATTAACAAGTTTACCAAAATCTTTGAGTAGACGATCAACATTAGGGTTGTTTTTTAGCGCATTCATAAAACTATTTTCGTGCAAATCTTCTTTCCAAAGAAATGAACTGTTCTTGCGGCAGAAAGTACATTTGTTGGTTCTACACAGATAGGGTTTTGCCGTATCTTTAAATTTCATAAATCCGGGGATAATTCCTCCACATGAGATATCAAACATTGCAAGAGCTGGTTTGCCTTTGTAGGTAAGAATAATATTTTTTGTTTCTTGAACGGCCTGTCGGAGGTGCTTAAATCCGTGATGTCCGTTGTAGAGCTGATTGAAATTGGTATTAAGAATGTCATACAAAGGGCTTGATGGTTTTTTGCAACTTATCAAATATTGAGCATAGGAACGAGATGTAATCGCTTGTATCTTTTGCATTTCGAGAGGCCAATACGGAATGCATTCCGATCGCAGTACCGAATAGATATAGTCTTCAAGGTCAACAGTGTTGATAATTAGCACAGCATTACTTTTCTCGTCAATATGAATTGTTAGTTTGCCTTCGTATGAGCGACCATTAAGCTTGAGGCGATTGTGAGGGTTAGAAATCTCAATGTTACTATTTTTGACTTTGCGATATTTTTCGTCTGGACATTTAAGGTAAATTTTTTTGTCTTTAATTAAGAGCATCAGTTTATCTTTGCCCAAAAAAGCACTGATTTTTGAACCGGTAGGGCTTTCTAGAACAAATCCATTGTCTGAATGAATATCTAAATTAACGGTTTCGTCGAGATTATGTTCGTGCAGGAGTACTCGAATAGTTTTTTCAGAGTTTGTTGGGGCATCGATTGAAGGTTGAGAACCTGCGGCTGTAGTATCTAGTGGGGGTGTAGTAGCCTGTTGCGCGCAGAGTGTAGATAGGGAGACTGTAAGAAAAATAACGAGATACTTCATAGCAGCAACTTCTTCTTTTTATGGACGGAAATAATTACAAGATATCAGTAATAAGCGGGAAGTATTCTGCCATAATTTTTGAAAAACCGATAGGCATTTTGATCTTTTTATCAACCCCAGTATTTGCCATGCTGTCAGCATTTTTATTATTTTCACGTAAAACATGAGAAAAGGAATGTCGGATACCGATAAGCATAGAATCTATAAAACCTTTTAACAGCTTTAGAGCGTCATTTTTGACTTTATAAATTCCTTTGCACTGCTTGATCAGAAGTTCGGAGTCAGAAATAATATGGAGCGCGGGAAGAGGAAGATCATGTTCTTTGCAATAGGTATGTACAAAATAAAGGGCAAGAGCAAGAGCAAGATATTCTGCTTGGTTATTGGTTTTATGACCTAGGTAGATACCTTTTTTAATGATGGCCTCATCTCCTGAGACCACCCAAATTCCGGCACCTGCTGGTCCAGGATTGCCGCGCGCCGCACCGTCAACATACACCGTCCACGTGGTATGCTTGGGTTCGCGTTTTTCTGGCAAAGCTGAACCTTTTTTTTCTTTTGAAACCTGAGAATAAATGCTGAGTTGTTTTTCCATAGCGTTTAAAAAGTAGCTACTTGGTCCTTATTTATTGTTTCGGCATCATAGTACATAAACCGATAGCAGTTACGACAAGGTAAAATACCTTGGGTTTTTAGGCGTGTTAGATCTTGCCGTAAGATGGTATAAAAGCAGGCAGTACAGCTGGACTCTCCTGCAGGCACAATTGGATCCTCAACGCGGTTACGCATCTGATCGTAGCGGTGCATCCATTCTTTAGGAATGAGAGCTGCAGCTTCAAGGCGTTCAGCCTTAAGCTCTTCGATTGTTTTTAGATCTGCATCAATAGCATGTTGTTGGTTAATAATAGATGTGTCGAGCGCTGCTATCCTACTATCTTGAGCTTCGAGAGCTTCGTTATAAGATTTTTGAGCTGCTTCAACAGCAAACCAGCTGGAGACAAGTTCGTCATCAAGCTTTGTTCGCTTTAGCGTGAGAATACTCAGTTCGCGTTCTAACGCTTTGTATTCTTTTTGACCATGAACGTTGTCCAATAGTCCTTGTTTGTGATCCTCAAGAGCTTTGAGCTCAGTTGCTTGCAGTTGCAAGAGATCGGCATGCTTTTTGCAAGAGGTTACGTTATTTTTAAGATCTAGAAGTGTACCATCCAATAGGACTCTTTGTTTGAGAAGGAGAGCGATATCTTCTTTTCTGGATGCAACGTCTGTTGCTAGGGATGTGATTTTTTTATCGCATTCAACAAGATGCTTTAATCTTTGCCACAGGGCTTTGTTCGTCATGTGCTGACTCCCCGTTTATGATATTGTTGGACTTGAAATTTTTGGAGAGTGGTGGGCCCACCAGGACTTGAACCTGGGACCTTTCGGTTATGAGCCGATTGCTCTAACCAACTGAGCTATGGGCCCTCCTCCTTACAAAGCTACAAGTGCTTTATAAGATAACTTCGAATATAATATGGTAAATTCTAGAGCAAGTTTGGCATTTAGTGAAGATTTTTTTGTTTAAAAATGCTTTTTTTGTTTTTTATTGGTGAAGGAATATTAATGCATAGGTTGTATAGATCGATTCTGGTAGCTATTTTTTTGTTTTATCCTAGCTTGCAAGCATTAAAGAAAAATCATACGTGCATGGTAAAAAATTGTGTAAGAAATATGGAGCCGTTAAAATCTTTAGAAGATTTTTATAATCACGCTCTCAGGGTGTGTCATAGCTGCCCATGGTGTCAGGATTGGATTAAGTATGATTCGTTTAATGAGTTGATGAGTCATATGGAGTCTTTTCATCAATCTGTAGATCGGATTAATGTGCCGTTTTATAGAGAACCTAATCGTAAAAAACGTCGCAATAATGGAAAGATAAATATTATATATACGTGTACAACGTGTCAGTTTATTAGTGTGCGCAGGGACGCATCTTGTAAACACCAATGTAGAGGAAAAAATTATCGGAAAAGCGTAAAGGGACGGACCAAGGGAGTAAAGTTTTCTATAGAAGAAGATGAGTTTTACCAAGAGAGTGACGACGAGGTAGATTGTGAGCAGGCCCTGCCGCCTCAAGCTCATACGTACTTTCTTAGATCTAGAAATTTTATGCAAGCAGATCATGTACAGGCCAACGAATTGGCTCTTGTAGGTGATTTTCTGAAAACACCTACTCCGTCGATGCTTAGTGATGTCCTAGAAATAGAAATACAAAGTGATAGTGACTTTGTTTCAGAGAAAGACGAATTGGAAATTTTTCTGAGTGGTTTTTTTTGTTCCTGTTGTCAGACGCATTTTAATTCGAAGTGTCTTTTTGAATCACATGAGTGCGTTCGATATCTGGGTGATTGGTTCAGTTGAAGGCTAATACATTATAAAATTATAGCCGTACAGTGTATGTTTTATGAAAAAAGTTTTATGAGCCAGCAAGCTATCTTGCAATTTTTTGCATCAAAAAATCTTTGAGCTTACTTGAATAACCAAACTCATTGTCATACCAAGCAAAAACTTTTCCCATCGGACCGATAGTCTGCGTGAGTAGGCTATCAAAAATACAAGAGTGTGAGTTGCCAATAAAGTCTGATGATACCAGCGGTTCGCTAACAAATTCGATGACCGAGAGCAATTCTTTTCGAGATGCTCGTAAAAACGCAGCATTGATTAATTCAATAGAAATTTGCTTCTCAGTAAGAAAGGTAAAATCAACGAGTGAGACAGTTGGTACGGGTACTCGGATAGCGCGGGCTTTTAATTTTCCAGTAAGTTCTGGGTAAATTTTGGTAATAACTTTATCTGCCCCAGTTTTAGTTGGGATGATGTTGATTGCAGCTGCTCGAGCTCGCCGTGGATCATGATGTTCAACATCCAAAAGAACTTGGTCATTGGTATAGGCATGCGTGGTGGTCATCAATCCACTAACAATGCAAAATTCCTGATGAATAACTTTAACGAGCGGTGCAAAGCAATTGGTGGTGCAGCTTCCCATCGAAACAATGTGGTGCTGGTCAGCTGAATACTGCTCATCATTAACACCGGGAATAATAGTAATATCTTCATCGGTTGCTGGTGCCGTGATGACAACTTTTTTACAACCCGCATCGCGATGTAAGGAGGCAGTTTCTCGTGTTGTGAAATGTCCTGAGGCTTCAACAACCCAATCAATAGCCAGATCTTTCCACGGTAAACTTTTGGGATCTTTTTCGGTCAAAATTTTGATTGACTTGCCATTGATAAAAAGCGCACCATCACGAAACTCAATAGAGCCCGGGAAGGTGCGCATAATTGAATCGTATTTGAATAAATGAGCCACCATGTCTGGAGCGCTAGGTCCAATGTTAATCGCAATAACATCAAGTTGTTTTGATGCTTGATCATCAAGGAGAACAGCACGAAGAAACGAACGACCAATGCGGCCAAAGCCGTTGATGGCGATGCGGAGGCTCATGATAATTCCTTACTCAAATTTATATGTGCCAAGCCAGGTTACAAGTGGTTTTATGCCATCTTTGGATAACGTATCAATGACCACGTGTGGATCAAAACCTTCAAGCTCTTTGGCAAGATTTTCTCGTCGCTCAGGTGTGAGTGTGTCCTGTTTGTTGAATACGTACAGCATAGGCTTGTTTATCTTTAGTTCGTCAAGGGTTTCTTGAACAACGCGAATCTGATCTTTCCAGGCAGGGTTGCCAATATCGATTACGTGAACAAGAAGGTGAGCGTATTGGAGTTCATCAAGTGTCGATTTAAATGCCTGAATGAGTGAATGGGGAAGTTCACTAATAAATCCAACGGTGTCAGAAATGAGTGCTTTTTTCTTGCCATCAATAAAAAGTTCGCGTGTGGTGGTATCAAGGGTTGCAAAGAGTTTATTTTCAGCAAGCACATCTCCCTTGGCCATTCTGTTCAGCAGGCTTGATTTACCCGAGTTAGTGTAACCGATGATACAAATAAGAGGGGTTTTACTAGTAAGTCGTTGTTTGCGTTGAACATCTCGAGTACGACTAAGGGTTGCCATCTGTTTTTTTGCTTGTCGCGTTTGCTCTTCAAAAATTCGTTTAAGTTCTTCTTTAGCTGTTTCACCAGGACCTGTTGTTCCCAGATAGCCAGCTTGCTGAGCAAAATCTTTACCTTTACCCATAATGCGCGTTTTGAGATAATTGAGCTCTGCGATTCTGACCTGAATTTTACCTTCACTGGTTGTCGCTGATTTGCTAAAAATATTCAAAATCAATTGTTCACGGTCGAATACGCGGCAGCCAAGAGCATCTTCTAGATTTCGTTCTTGTAACGGAGAAAGGAGTGCTGAGAATAAAACTTCTTCGATATCGTGTTTTACACAAAGCTCTCTTAGTTCTTCCATTTTTCCTTTGGTAAGAAATGTATTGTTATCAACACTGCGTAGTTTGGTGAAAAATTTTTCGTCATAAGGCATGCCAAGTGTTTCAACCAGGTTTATAAATTCTTGGTAGTAGTACTCAGGGCAGCTCATACGGTTGTAGGGTGTAAAAACGCCAACAATGAGTGTGCGAGGATGAATAACATCGGTGGAGGTTGCTATTTTTGTTGCCATGAAAAGTCCTTACATGTAATGAGTGGGATTGTTATCCCAGTATTTTTATAATGGCTTGTGCAAAATCATTTGCAAATTGAGGGCCTTGTCCTGTAATAATTTTTTCTTGTTCAAGAACGACGCAGCCGTCTTGCACAAAGGTGACTTGATGCTGTACTAAAATTGCTTTTGCCTCATCAGTGGGGTATACCGTTGCGCATTTGTTTTTCAAAATTCCTGCTTGTACAGCAGCGATGCATGCGTAACAAATGGTTGCTACCAATTTGCCATGATCATGAAAAAAACGAATAGTCTTCTTGATTAGTTCATTGTCCCATAGATAAGTAGTTGACCCTGGACCGCCAGTAATGACTAGTGAATCGTAAGAAGCAAAATCCTGCTCGGTCATTTCTATCAGAAGTTTGTTGGGAGTAAAAGTTGCTCCTTGGTGGCCAATTGCATTTCCTGGTTGTAGTCCTGCAACATCAACTGTGTGTCCTGCTGCGGTTAGCTGTTGATAAGGTTTATTAAATTCGCGTTCTTGGTAGTCTTTGGGCATAAGAATAAAAAGTACTTTTTTCACAGCAATCTCCTAGAAAATGCATTAATCAATGCCATCAGTATATGATTTTCGTGAAAAAAAAGAAGAGTGCTACCAAGGCCGCTTGAGCTTCAAAATATATCTGGTTGGTTCACCATGTTCGTAGTAAAATCCAGTATCTTTCAATCCATATTTTTTTAGTGCATTATAACTTCGTTTATTCCAGAGCCTTACATGAGCGATATAATCAGGGGCATTGGTGAGCGCAAAATAGGTCTTTGAGATTAGATCCAATGCTTCTTGAAAGCGTCCCTTACCCCAATATTTTTCATTAATCCAGCATCCTAGTTGGCCAGGGTCCCGATCATTTTTTTCACGAATTTCAAGAGCGCCAATGAGTTTGTTTTCAGCATTATCAAAGATGCAATAGAGCAGCATTCTGCGTTCTTGATGAGCTTTCATCTCGGCACGGAGCTGGCTTACGGTAAAATCAAGTGAGATTTCTTCTGGGTATTCAAGGTTGCGTCGTACGTCAAGAGAGAACATGTTGTGATAATCGACAAAATACGATTCCTTCATGGTGCGTAGCGTGATAATGGACCCTTTGATTTCTTCTGGGACCTGTGTGAGTCGAGGGTGGCTTACAAAAAAAGTGGTAAGGTTTTGAGAAAAATAGACCAGCGGTATACAGCTAGCAAGGCATCCAAGCACCAGAAAGATAGCAAGCTTTTTTTTATTAAGGTTTTTTATATTTTTAAAAAAAGCTGTCATATGCTCTGTATCTCCGTAAAAATCGTTAATCTATGTTTATCTGCAGTTCGTTGGAATAAAGATCATTGTGTTGATTTTAACAAAGAGCTCTGCGCATTGTCGATTGTTTAATTTTCAGATGGGTTATTATAGCGGAATGTTGCCGGATTTCTTTTTGGGAAGGTGTTCTACTTTGTTATGAGTGAATGCCAGTGCCTTTATTAAATGCTCTCGTGTTTGAGCTGGTTCAATGATTGCATCAATATATCCATACTCAGCAGCGGTAAATGGATTTAAGATTTCTTGCGTATAATCAGCTTCAAGCTTTTGTTGCTTGGTATATCTTTCTTCTTCAGGGAGTGTTTGCAGCATCTTGCCATGTAAAATTGAAACGGCGGCTTGAGCTCCAAGGACAGCAATCTGCGCTTGTGGCCATGCAAAATTAAAATCAGCACCAAGTCCTTTGCTTCCCATGACGATGTACGCCCCTCCGTAAGCTTTTCGCAGGATAAGTGTAATCTTGGGGACTGTTGCATGAGCGTAGGCATATAAAAGTTTTGCACCGTGTCTGATGATGCCATCATGTTCCTGATCAATGCCGGGCAAGAATCCGGGAACGTCGACAAGCGAGATAATCGGGATTCCAAAATTGTCACACATGGAGATAAAACGTGCGGCTTTGCATGATGCATCAATGTCTATAGTGCCAGCTTTACTGCTTGGTTGATTTGCAATGATGCCAACAGTTTGACCATTTAATCGCGAAAATCCGATAATAATATTGGTTGCAAAGTTGGGCTGAAGTTCAAAAAAGCTATTCGCATCAAAAAGAGCATCAATAACTTGTTTCATATCATATGCTTGATTGATATTTATAGGCACCAAGCTTTCAATGGCGTGTTGTCGTGGAGATATTGGTTGGCTGTGATTGCTTTTGCTTAGGTAATTGTTTGGAAGGTATGACAAGAGTTGTTTAACTTTTGCAAAGCAATCATTTTCTGTTGAAGTAACAACATGCGCTACTCCCGATTGAGTAGCGTGAACACCCGTCCCGCCCAGTTCTTCTTTCGTAATTGTTTGGTGAAGTACTTGTTGAATTACTTGCGGGCCGGTTATGAACATCTGACTGATGTTTTCCGTCATGAAAATAAAATCAGTAAGAGCTGGTGAGTAGACGGCACCGCCAGCGCATGGGCCAAGAATGAGCGAAATTTGTGGAACTACACCTGAATAGCGAGCATTTCGCATAAAAATTTGTCCGTAGCCAGCAAGAGCATGGATTCCTTCATCAATGCGTGCTCCGCCCGAATCAAGAATGCCAATAATGGGGCAACCAATTTTGACAGCAAGGTCCATAATTTTACAAATTTTTTCAGCATGCCGCTTACCCAGCGATCCGCCCTTGATGGTAAAATCTTGTGAAAAAATAGCAACACGTCGTCCATCAATCGTACCAAAACCGGTTACAACGCCGTCGGTATATTCTTTGGATGGTAAAAGAGACGATGTTGCTAGCTGATCAATTTCCTGAAAGCTTTCAAGGTCAAGCAAACTATCAAGACGCTCACGAGCGGTTTTTTTTCCGGCAGCAGTTTGACGTGCAAGGCTTGCAGGGCTTCCTCCGCGTAATGCTGTTTTAGAAAAAGATCTCCACTTTTCGATCGCCGAAAAATTCATGGTGAGTTGCTCTTATGGTTGGTAAAATTTTTTTACTATGAAATTAAAGCAAAATATAGTTGGCTCAAAATTTGTTCTAGCCTATTTATTTACTTATTTGCACAGGAGTATAACATTAATGTAGGGTCATTTCAAACTGAAGAGTCGACGCGTTTGTGCCCTTGGCACCAGCGAAAGCAGTGGGGGAAACCACAAAAAAAGGATGAATGATGGAGAAGGAGAAGAACCAAGGCTCGGCAAGCGTGGCATGGTTTAAGTTGGCTGAACTGATCGCAAGGAGAGAACGAGAAAAGGCACTCAATGTCTATCGATTGTTGTCGCATTCGCTAGAAGACAAAGCCTATGCATTTCAATTGGAAGGGGATATTCTCTGGTCTCTTGATGACAAGGCTGCGGTTGACCGGTATAAGCAGGCGGCTTTTTTATATCAAAAAGAAAAGCGATGGCTTGATGCTGCAGGCATTTGTGAGCATCTATACTCGCAAGATCCTTCAAATCAAGACTTTCTTATGCAGCTTTTGCGATTGTACGCACTTCTACTTTGGTCTGAAAAATTCCATGAAAAATTGAATCAATTGTATGATTTGTCTAAGAAGAAAATTATTTTTGAGCCCCAGTTGGTTGCCATCTTACGTTCAGTTGTTAGTGATGTTATTGAACTTGAAGGTGAAAATGGCAAAATTTGGTTAGCCGAAAAAATTGACTCAGGCCTTGAAAGTCTGTCTTCCGACGGAGCAGCTCAGATACAGCGTTTGTTAAAATGAAATTTTTGCTTGTACATCCAGTTGCTGCAGCGTAGTAAGTAAATCAAGTGAGCAACTAATTTTTTGATTAGCAGACAAAACAAGTTGCTCATTATTTTCGTGAAAAAGCAACTGAAGACCGAGTGATCCTGGTGTCAGAGCTTCTTTAATCTGAGCTAATAAATCTTCTTTCATATGTGTTGGCAGCTGGAGTTGTAGGTTAGTCATTCCGGCGTCTGCTTCAAATAAAAGATCAATAGGGATTAGGCTGTTGGCTTTGATCTTACACTTTTGCTGAGATGTAATATCAATTGCTCCCTTTATCAAAAATACGTTGTAGTCACTCAAATAATGTTCAACTTTTGCGTACAGAGACGGGAAAATAATTACTTCAGCGTGACCGGACAGATCCTCAAATTGAGCAAAGGCCATACGATCACCTTTTTTGGTTGTGATGGCTTTTTGTTGTTGCAAAAGACCAGCGCAGATCGTAAATGGTTCTTTGATTGATGTGACTGTTTTAATTTTTTCAAGGCAACTGCTAAAGCTATCAAGATTTAAAAATTTTATAGCGGGATAGCTTTTTAAAGGATGCGAGCTCAGATAGAAACCTGCAACTTCTTTTTCTTTTTCTAATTTTTCTTTATCAGACCAATCAGGAATGAGTTGAAACAGATACGGCTGAGGTTCGGCAGATGCTTGTTCCTGCTGTGTGCTTGGGGCCATGCCAAAAAGGTCCATCTGACCTGTTTTTTCAGCTTCTTTGTGTGCATGTGCAATGTCTATAATTTTTTCAAGTTCATTTATTTTTTGAGCACGGCTTCCAGGGAGTTTATCCATAGCTCCAGCACAGATAAGGCTTTCTATAACGCGCTTGTTGACGGTACGTAGATCGACCCGTTTGCAGAAATCTAGTAAATCAAAAAAAGGCTTAGATGCTCGTTGTTCTATGATATCTTCAAGTGCTGCAAGCCCTACATTTTTAATTCCTTGTAACCCAAATAAAATTCCGTCTGGCAGCGCGGTAAATGCAATATTTGATAAATTAATGTCAGGAGAAATGGTTTTAATTCCCATGTCGCTGACTTCTTGCAGATAGTGTGTAAGTTGGTCTGGGTTGCTGGTTTCAAAAGAGAGTGATGCCGCCATAAATTCACGAGGATAATGTGCTTTTAAGTAGGCGGTATGATAGGCAATTAGTGCGTAAGCAGCTGAATGTGATTTGTTAAATCCATACCCTGCAAAGTGTGCCATTACGTCAAAAAGTTCGCCGGCTTTTTTTAAATCAAAATTAAGCGTTTTTGCACCAGCTACAAATTCTTCTTTTTGTTCAGCCATAACGTCAGCTTTTTTCTTACCCATGGCGCGCCGCAAAATATCTGCGGCTCCCAATGAGTAGCCAGCTATTGCGGATGCAATTTTCATCACCTGTTCTTGGTATACAATAACACCGTAGGTTTCTGATAATATTGGCTCTAGTTCTGGGAACATATAGATAACTTTTTGTCTGCCGTGTCGTCTTTCGATAAAATCATCAACCATTCCTGCGCCAAGCGGTCCTGGTCGATAGAGCGCGTTAACGGCGATCAGATCTTCAAATTTATCTGGCTGCAGTTTGCGTAGTACTTCTTTTAGGCCATCAGATTCGAATTGAAAGATAGCATTTGTTTCTCCCCTGCCAAGCAGTGCAAATGTTTTGCTGTCATCAAATGGCAGTTTATCCAGATTGATTTTGATGCCATGATTTTTTTCAATTGCCTTGAGTGCACGATCAATGACCGTTAAGTTTTTAAGGCCCAAAAAATCCATCTTCAAAAAGCCGATTGCCTCAAGCTCTGTCATTGCATATTGAGCGATAAGGTCGTTACTTTTTGCGGGGGTGTACAAAGGCATACTTTGTGCAAGTGGCTCAGGTGAAATAACAACGCCAGCAGCATGCTTTGATGCGTGCCTAGTCAGACCTTCAAGCTTGAAACAAATATCGAATAATTTTTTAACTTTTGGATTATTGTCAATAAGCTCTTGGAGTCGCGGTTCTTGCTCTATACTTTCTTGCAAGGTAATTTTTAGTTGTTCGGGAATAAGATCGGTAATTGCATTGGCATCTTGAAATGGGAACCCAAGTACGCGAGCAACATCCTTGATTACACCCTTGGCCATCATTGTTCCAAAGGTGATAATTTGGCAAACGCAATCGTGACCATATTTATCTTTGACGTAATTGATTACATCTTCACGTCGTTCGATGCAAAAATCAATATCGATATCGGGCATGCTTACGCGTTCGGGATTGAGGAATCGCTCAAAAAGGAGATTATACCGCAGTGGGTCAACGTTGGTAATTTCAAGCGACCAGGCAACAAGTGATCCTGCTGCAGATCCTCGCCCAGGGCCAACCGGAATATTTTGTCGTTTTGCCCATTTGATAAAATCACTGACAACCAAGAAGTACCCAACAAATCCCATTTTGACTATCAAATCAATTTCTAGGCGCAAGCGACTATCATAGTCAGCGTATTTTTCTTGGGGAATTAAGTCTTGATTTTTAAGTGTTTCAAGACCTTCCAAGCAGAGTGCCTCAAAATAACTTTCTTGTGTGTGCTGAGCTGGAACAGGGCACTGAGGAAAAAATAATTTACCAAAATCAAAATTAAAATCGCAACTATCAGCAATATCACCGGTGTTCCAGATAAGTTTTTCATTGCCAGGAAATGCGCTGAGCATCTCTTCAGTTGTACGTACAAATACGCGACATTCACCAAACGAAAAGCGATCGGGGTTGGAGAGCTGATCTTTTGTTTGTACTGAAAGGAGCACTTCATGAGCTTCATGATCATCGGCATGCAGGTAATGAGCATCGCTTGTGCCGATACATTTTACGCCCCATGCAGCACTGTAATCGAGCAACAATTTGTTTGTCTCGACTTGTTTATCAAATGTTGCTGGTGCAAGTTCAAAAAAGAATCGATCTTGGCTAAATGTGTTCAAAAACCAGTCGGTGCGCAGCTTAGCCTCGTCAAACTCACCTTGACGTAGTAAGGTGGGAATGTGTCCACCCACACAAGCGGTTGTTGCAATTAAGCCTTCTGAGTATTTTGCAAGCGTTTGATAGTCGACGCGTGGTTTGAAATAAAAACCTTCTTGGTAGGCAAACGCCATAAGTCGACATAAATTTTTGTACCCGATAGCATTTTGAACAATCAAAATAATGTGAAAATATTTTTCTTTTGAATCTCTGATTTTTACATCTGTTGTCAGGTACAGCTCAGTGCCAAGAATAGGCTTAACGCCAGCCTTGTTGGCTATCTGGAAAAATTTAACAGCACCAAAAATATTGCCGTGGTCAGAGATTCCAATTGCTTTCCACTGTTGTTCTTTTGCAAAGTTTACTAAATCAGGCAATCTGATTGCGCCGTCAAGAAGCGAATATTCTGTGTGAAGATGGAGGTGCGTAAAATGTTTACTCATTAGGACTCATTAACTTCTGTAAGTAAGCTATTTCCTAATTCAGTAATATTAGATAACGCTTCTTCTGGTGATCTTTTTCCTTCAATAGCGGCAAGCATCTCATCGAGCATGATTTTTCTAATTTCATTAAAGCGTGGCAATAAAATCCCGCGCGTATTTTCAGTCACTGTATCACCGAACAAAGATGTAAAGGCTATGCGCGCAGCCTGTTGGGCAAGCTCATTGGAATACGGTGACTGTTCGTTATAAATTGCTTCGTGAGCTTTTTGAATTACTGGTAGGTAGCCACTTTTAAGATGCCATTGCATTTGTGTTTTTACAGATACCAGGTATTCAAAAAAATGAGCAAGTGATTTGTAGATTGCATCATCATAACCATTAATAGCCCAAAAAGATGCGCCGCCAGCGATGGTATTATACGGCTGATCAACATGTTTTGCCCAGTAAGGGAAGGCTGCAATTCCTATTTCAAATGTTTTAATCTTTGATTCAAGTATGGGGAGTCTGTTTGCTCCTTGTGTTAGAAAAATAATATCTTCGTTTGCAAATTCAGTTTCAGCTTGTGGTCCTGATGCAAGCGTTAAAAAGCCCTGTTCATACCATCGCTGTAAGGAAGTAAGATGGTCGATGAAGAACGGTGTATTAAGGCATAACAATGCTTGATTGCTATCAATGCCATTCCCATGTGTTGCCACTGGTTGATTATGCCGCGCACCTGTTTGGTCAATCATGTGACCATGCATCCAGCCGGCTCCAAGAAGTCGTTTACCTACACTTTTGTTGATATTTTCTGCAAGTTCTTCAAATTCTTCCCATGTTTGGGGTGGTTTATGGCCGAGCTCATTAAGCTTGCTCTTGTTGTAAAATAAGACGACAGTTGAAGCATTAAAAGGGAGAGATAGCAGCTCAGATGCGCGAGCTTTGTAAAAAGCGCCAATGCTTGGCACAAAATCATGTTCACTTAGCGGTGAATTAATGCTTTTCATGACTTGAGTAAGAGATTTAAACAACGGATGACCATGAACGTCGGTTTTCTGATGCATGACAAGGGTGCCCATCTCAAAAATTTGCGCAGCATGAGGTGCTTGGGGTGTTCCTGCTGCTTGGCACAAAGCTTCTAGCGATTGATCGTAGTTTCCTTTAAAGACAGGAACTATTTTTACTTTTGAAGTAATCACTTCAGGCTGATTGTTATAGGTTTCAACAAGCTCGTTGAATATGTTTCCAAGCACAGAGTCCATGCTATGCCATACAACTATTTCTTGACGCTTGCATGTTGCATAGGGTGTGAATATTGTTATCAGTAGAATCAGCGCAGCTAGGCTACCGATAAAATAGTATGTTAAATAATTTTTCATTGGTTTCATTGTAGTCCTTTTTTCTTTTTTAATGGTTGTTTTGTGCGAGTTATTTTAAATCTTGCCCGCCACATATTCTACTCAAATTTGTTGTTGGATGCAAAATGAGTTTTGTGAGTTTTGTTAGACCTCGAGATAATTCCAGCAGGACTGCGGTTGATCTTTTTTACCAAAGCCCTATAATGGTGGACTGGCTGTATGCGAATGACAGTCTGAATCATGGATTGTTCGGGGGAACGACCTTTTTTTACATATTTAAGCGATTTGACCTATCCAAAGGAGCAAGGCAGGCTTTGGATGGATTTTAATTTTTGCCTTGAAAAGCACTATCATGAAGGATGGTATGGAGTTACTCATTTTGATGCACCTGTCGTTGGTGTGTGGGGGTCTGGGGCTGCTCTGGTGGGCAGGGGACCGGGTTGTGCGCTATTCCGTAGATGTTGCACGATCGTTCAAGGTTAACACCTTTTTTATAGGATTTGTCGTCCTGGCTCTTGCTGCCGATATTCCTGAGTTAGCAGTTGCTATTAGTTCTGCGTTTAGCGGGGCTCAAGAAGTATCTGTAGGCAATGTCATAGGGGCAAATTTTATCGACGTAGCAATGGTAATAGGCATTACCTTGTTGCTTGCAGGCAGCGTGCTCATGCATAAGCAAGAAAGCATGCGCCTTGTTCGTATGATTGGTCTTTCATCATTTGTTCTTCTTATTCTATTCATGATTGGCACCTTGACCTCGGTTCATGGATATGCCCTGATTGGTATCTATATTGCCACGTTAATCTGGGTATGGACTAAGAGAAATGATGTTGACTATGATGACGAATCTGTTTCAGGTAGTGATTTAGAGGCTGTATCAGAGCTATCACGTATCGGCTCCGTGATTCGCATGTTTGTTTGTTTTGGACTGGTGTTTCTTGCTTCAAAAGTTACTGTTGATAGTGCCATTCATCTTGCAACAAGCCTTTCGTTGCCGCTTGAAACAGTAGGGGCAACCATCCTTGCCATGGGGACATCGCTGCCCGAGCTTGTACTTAGTTTGAGCGCTTTGCGTCGCAAGCAATTTGCGCTGGCGCTTGGACCAACGCTTGGTACAGTTCTTGAACAGACGACACTCATTTTGGGTGTTTTGACGGTATTGTCTGACAAGCCTGTGCATTTGGCAGGGCTTCGTGGAGCATCAATTTTTATGTTTCTTGCTTTCTTCATTATTAGCTACGGTTTGTACCGTTTTAGCCAGGTTGGCAGACGAACGGGTGCAACACTGGTTACGCTCTTTTTTGCCTACCTTGCCTATCAGTTTTCATCTGGTGGCCTTTTATAAAAAAATTTATTGAGTACAAAAAAAGCCGCGTGATTTTTGGTCACGCGGCTTTTTTTTGATGATATGCAGAACTTAGTTTTTTGTAGTGCGTGGTTGAATAAAGATGAGTGTTGCGGTGATATCATCAAGCTCAATATTGCATTGGTTGGCATGGTCAAGCACAAGGTCTATGAGATTTTGTACAATAATTTGCGCATTGTTTTTGCCCACTAGTGTTGATTGATGGCAAATAAATTGTGCAGCCGCTTTTCTAGAAATCAAGTCCCAGAGTCCATCACTTGCGATGAGAATAAAACCTGACTCCGAGATGTCGATTGTTTGGATAGATGGCGTAGCGGTGATAAATGGGTGAAAATATACATCGCCAATAGCTCTGCTAGGAACAAGTCTGTGTGTTCGATTGTCAGGCGTGGTTACGCAGATGCGTTTGAGCATCGCTTCTTTAGCAAGAGGGCTTATTGTCTTGTTTTCATATGGTATAATTGGTCGCATCTCTGGGGCAAATTGTTTAATTTTGATTTTTGAAATAGCTATTTCTTCAATCCAGGCTCTTTTAGTATAGGTATCATCAAACATTTCATGTTCTGGGCCAAAATCAGCTAATCGTTGATATTCACCATAGGTGCCAGCATGGTGTTTGCGCGTAACAGTTTCAAGCCTGTTTGTGTCAAAAAAATCAGTATTACCAAAGTAGGCGATGGCTTCAGTATCACCGACGTTTGCGATATGAAGGCTTGTGTTTTCAAACACGGCTATTGTTGCAGTTGTTCCACCGCTTTGAATGTTTTTTTTAATGGCGCGTTGCGTAAATAAATCATTAGTATCTAAAAAAGCAATTTTCAAAGCATCAGAC
This sequence comes from uncultured Pseudomonadota bacterium, assembly GCA_964493325.1. GTDB lineage: Bacteria > Babelota > Babeliae > Babelales > RVW-14 > CAZBMD01. Next base: position 219,938 of record CAZBMD010000002.1, read on the forward strand.
ATAGGTTCATTTTTCTGCAAAATTGTTTTGAGGTTGTTGAGTAGGTGATCGCGGGCATGCTCTGCCGCAAAGGCTCCAGATCTTCCATGGCCGTCATAAATGCCAAAAAATACCAATTTTGTATCACAGTCGCAGATGCTCATGAAGTTGTTTTCGCAAAGGCAAAATTCAGGAGATTGTCTTTGTTGCGGACTAAAGCGATCTTCTTGTTTACCTTCGGTCGTTGCGGCTGTTGCATATGAAAAATGAAGATGCTGTGTTGAGATTCTATGGCTAAATGATTCTGTGCCAGGCTGAGCTAAAGTACTCTTGATTATTAAACATATGCTCCATAAAAAGAGCAATCTATATTGAAACATGTGGTATCTTTCTTTTTTGATTGAGTGATTAAGTTAAAACAATATTTTTTTCTAAGGGAGACAAAAAAGCCGACAAGATTCTGATCTTATCGGCTAGCAGTAGTTTAAATCTATAAATTTTTCTTACAGAAGTGCTATTTTGCTGCTTTTACAAATGTTATACGCAAAGTTTCCTGGCTCATCACGCTTAATCCTGGCGTTAATCTCTTTGAGTGAAGGTTGAAATTGAGCAAAGTCTATCTTGATATTACTTGATTCAACGATTGATTTATCATACGGCAAGTTATGTCGCTGATAAAATAAGTGGATAAGTCTACAAAGCCACATTGTTTGAGTTGTATCAAAACTATTTAAAATATATGCGTGCTCTCCCCGATCTGCTTCAACCAAGTAAACGTTTTTATTTCCGGCTTGGATAAGTGCTTTATAAAGTTTACGAGAGTGATTGATCGGAATCAGATGATCTTGTTTTGAATGAATTAGAAGAATCGGGATGTGCGGTACAGATGGTGCAGATGTTATGGGTTGCTTTCCACGCAACTTGTACGAAGGATAGACAAAATGCTTCATGATCAAACCAATGGCTGTTCTGCCTCCTGGGATATACTGCGAAATACGTCCAAGATGATAAGCAATATCGGTTGCATGAGCGAATGAGCCCTCAAGGACCAGTGCTTTAATCATCGGAAATCTTCCTGTTGCAACGGCATTAATCAGTGTTGCTGCGCCTTTGGATACTCCAACCCCGATAAGTTTGTGTTCTGATGAAACGGCATCATTTTTTAGTCCAGTTTCCAATTTTTTAATATCGCCATCCTGTCCAAGACAAACTTTTTTGGCAACAAAGCGATCGTTTTCAAGCTCTGGTCCGCTGTAGGCGTAGCATGTATAGCTTGGCAAAATAACGCGATAGTTGATGTAATGATTTTTATTTTTAGGGGATCCACTCAGTCCATGGACAAACAAATAGTTGTAATCATAAACATTGGTTTTGAGTTCTGCGTAAAGGCTGCTTTGGTTTGCAAGGATGCTTATTGCAAACGTGATTATAACGGTGAGTAAGTAGTGGATTCGGAAAAATAGATACATTACGAATATCTTTCTGCCTTTTGATCAGATGCTTGTTCTTCTATCAAGGGTGCTGAAATTGCAACAAAAAATCGATCGATAAAATAAATACTTTTTTCATAAAACTATTATTTTCTAATAAAACCATGAATTGAAGTTCTATCTGAATATATTGTGGCTGTTTTTTAAAAATTTGTAAAATAACGTTAAAAATGCTGAAAAAAGCTTTTTTTATAAAAAAGTATTAAAATAAGTAAAAAACATCTTCAATTAGACCATTTGTAATTAATTTAAAAGTCTGTAAGCTGGAGTGTAGGATAAGAAATTTAAGTTTTATTGTTGTTATGGAGGACTATATTATGACAATGCAAAATACAAAGAGATCTGTAGTTTTGGCGATGATGCTTGTAACGAGCATTGCAATCCCTTCAATTTTTACTCAACCAGAAACAGTTTTGAATAGAGTGAAAAGTTTTGCAGGTAATAATAAGAAAAGAATAGCGTATGCTATAGCCGGCACAGTCCTTGTAACGTATGGTGGCTATGTTGGTTATAATTATTATAATAATCTTGGCCAGGATAAATTTACTCAGGCTATTGTTGATTTTACCAACTCTTTGTTTAAAAAAACAAGTGCAAACAATAACCAGTTAGCGTCTTCTATTCATCAGCAGGATGTTATCTCTGATAATCAGCAGTTAGATTCTGATATCAGCTGTAATGTTGAATTAAATAATGGAACAGATAAGAACAAGGTGCTTCAATATATTCCTAGCGTAGCTGCTGCTGGTGGAGTATTGTATGCTAGTGGGGTAAACAAAAATACTATAGAAACAGTTGTTCCTGCTCATTATACTTCTCATCGGATAGGTTCAAATCAATCTTACATTAAGTACAATCCTAAAACAATTACTCATATCATTAAAAAAACGATACCACTCCGTTCTTTCTTGTTAGCGCCATGTGCGTTTTTGGGAATGGATGCAGTTGTAAAATATTTGTCTAATGAAAAAGTAGCCTAGCTTGTGAGTATATCAAAAATAAGACTACGATTTGTTTTTTGATGTAAAAAAAGTAACAAAGGGCCTCGCTAAAAACGAGGCCCTTTTCTCATATACCCAAAGAAAATCTTAAATACTTTGTAGTTTAGTAGTGTTCTTTTTCGATGAACAAATCGCTCAATCTTTTAGCAAAATCATCAGGAATTAGATGATTTTACTTCTGGCTCAAGACCTGAATCTGGCTAAAAAGTTAAAAAAGCGCTCTTTTTTATCAAAAAAGTACTAAAAATAGGTAAAAACCTACTATTTAACCCCATTTGTAATTAATTTATAAACCTGTAAGCTGGTAAGTAGGATAAGAAATTTAAGTTTAATTGTCGTTATGGAGGATGTTATTATGATAATTCAAAACACAAAACGATCAGTAATTTTAGCGATGATGCTTGCGGTAGGCTTTACGAGTTATACTGCTTCTAATGCTGCAGCTAATCAAACGGTAGTGTCGACATGTGCTTTTTGTCAGATCCTTGATAAAAAAGCTCCAGCAGTGATCATCTACGAAGACAACGATGTGCTTGTTCTTGAAAAAAGACCTGTTAGGCGTCCAGTAGACTGCTTGATCATTCCTAAGAAGCATATCGTGAATATAAAAGATCTTAAGATTTCAGATTCGTATGATAAAGATATCGTTTCAAAAATGATGTTTGTAGCTCAGGAGCTTTCAAAACGTTTGGATGGTAAGGGTGATTTTACTATCACGATGAATAATGGTGCTGAAAGTAGTCAATCTGTTTTTCACATGCACGCCCATTTTCGCTCTCCCAATAATTGGAAAAAGAGCTAACCTGAAACTGATTACACAAATTTTTCAATAAAAAAGGGCCCCGTTTTTAGCGGGGCCCTTTTTTATTGAAATCAAAGAAAATCTTAGACGCTTTGTAGCTCTGTAGTCTTCTTAGCGTTCATCAGCTCAATTTTTTCAATGAACTGATCGGTTACTTTTTGTAACAAATCGCTCAATCTCTTAGCAAAATCATCAGAAATTAGATGATTTTACTTCTGGCTCAAGACCTGAATCTGGCTAAAAAGTTAAAAAAGCGCTCTTTTTTATCAAAAAAGTATTAAAAACAGGTTGAATCCTTATGCCTTAACCCCATTTGTAATTAATTTATAAAGCTGTAAGCTAGTAAGTAGGTTGAGAAATTTAAGTTTTATTGTCATTATGGAGGACTATGTTATGACAATTAAAAATACAAAGAGATCAGTAGTTTTGGCGATGATGTTCTTTGCAGGATTGGCGGCCTCTAGTTCGAGTAACGCAAGTATCGATCCTTATATTAAACCTTTTAAGCCTTTTGTGTATTATCTGGCTGATTATTATGCGTCAAAAAAACTGGAAAAACCTATAGAAAGTACTTCTTTAAATATACCGTTTATAGGTGATATTTATCATCATGCAATTTATGCCAAGAAGTATTTTAGATGGGGCACTGTTTCTGTAACAGAAACGGTTGTCGGGTCGCCATCTTTATTTTTAATTAGCGCGTTAACAACAGGCAAGAAGGCCCCATCTCTGGCAAAGGTAGAATTTACTGTTGAATTTTGACAGGACAAATAGTATAAAGATATCAAAATAAAAAGGGCCTCGCTAAAAACGAGGCCCTTTTTGTATAAATTCAAAGAAAATCTTAGATGCTTTGTAGCTCTGCAGTCTTCTTAGCATTCATTTGTTCAACTTTTTCAATGAACTGATCGGTTACTTTTTGTAACAAATCGCTCAATCGCTTAGCAAAATCTTCAGAAATAATATGTTTTTTATCTGCTTCACGAACTTCGTTATGAAATTCTTTGCGAATATTGCGGATCGAAACACGGCATTCTTCAGTCTTTTTACCAAGCAATTTTACAAGCTCATCACGACGTGATGCGCTCATCTGTGGCAGCTGGATGCGAATAACGTTGCCATCATTCACTGGTGAGGCGCCAAGATCTGAATTTTGGATGCTTTTTTCAATTGCTCCAATCAAGCCCTTGTCCCATGGTTGAATAGTCAAAAGGCGGCTGTCCGGAGCTGCAAGTGTTGCAATATCCCGAAGTGACATCATTTGATCGTAACAATCAACTTTAAGGTTTTCAAGGATGGCTGTGGATGCTCTGCCGGTGCGAATAGCCAAAAGTTCTTTTTCAAAAAACTTAATTGGATTTTCCATGTGGCTTTTGAGTAACGTTTCAAAACTTTTTGTATCGCCCTCTAAAAAAGCAATTTCTTCCATGTCTTCATTCCTTTTCATGTAATTTATCAGGTTATCGTACTTCCAAATTCTGTATTCAATGAGGCGGTAATAAGCGCCTGGGGAGCAAAAATATTAAAAACGCGCGTTGTCAGGTTATGATCTCGGGCAAGCGTTAGCGCCGTTGCATCCATAAAACCCAGCCTTTGATCAAGTGCTGTTTGGTATGACAACTTGGGGAGCACTTTGCTTTCAGCATTTTTGCTTGGATCTCCGGTGTACACGTAATCTGTCTTTGTTGCTTTCCAGACCTCTTTGGCCCCCATCTGCAGGGCGCGAATAATCGCGTTGGTATCGGTGGTTACAAATGGGCACCCCGTACCGCCAGAAAAAATAAGGCATGAACCTTGATCCAGTGCAGTGTCAATGCGCTGTTGCGATATTTGCTGTGTAACGCCAGGAACTTCAGTTGCACTCAAAAGCGTTGATTCTATTTTGTGCTGATGAAAAATTTCCTGGAGTACAAGCCCATTCATAATGGTTGCAAGCATGCCAACGCTATCGGCAACAGGCTGCCTGAGCCCAAGAGCAACGCCATTACTTGCTCCTCGAAACAGGTTGCCACCTCCCATGACAATCCCTACATGATAACGCTTTTGTAGCGTTATCATCTGCTCAGCAATCTCGTGAGCAAGCGATTGCGTCGAGTCTTTGGTTGAATTACTAAAAATTTCGCCACTCAGCTTGATCAAGATTCGATTCATCAAAAACCCCTTCGAGGGCATTAATTTTTATTTTTAGCGGCCAATTGCAAAACGAGCAAATCGAACGATAGAAATAGGGCTGCCAAGCTTTTTACTCATTTCTTGCAGATGTTGGGAGATAGACAGCTTATCATTTTTGATAAATAGTTGACGGCTTAAGCAAACATCTTCATAAAACTTGCTCAACTTGCCTTCAATAATTTTTTCATGAATGCTTTCAGGCTTGTTGCTTGCTACAAGTTGTTCTTTGGCAAATGCACGTTCTTTTTCAACAACAGCAGCATCAAGTTCTGAAGGTTCTACGCAAAGAGGATTTGTTACAGCGATTTGCATGCAAATGTCTTTTGCAAGAGCCTTAAGCTCGTCAAGGTTACTTGAAAGGTCTGATTCTGTCTTAAGCTCTACCAATATGCCAATCGTTGAGCCTGGATGAATGTAGGCGTTAACAAGGCCATGACCTGCTACAGAAAAATGAGCAACGCGGCTGATTTTGATGCTTTCACAGATTTTTGAGATAAGTTCTTCAAGAGCATCTTTAACAGTCAACGCACCTTTGTTTGCAATTGTTTGTGCAAGAAGCGCATCAATTGAAGTTTCGCCAGAATTTGTGGCTTGCGCTGCAACTAATTCAACAAAATTTTTCATGGTGTCTGTGTTTGCCGAAAAATCTGTCTCACAAGCTACTTCAACAAGGCTGCCTTTTTTAAAGTCGGCAGATACGTTGCTTTCAACGCGACCCTTGGTTGTTTCGTTCTCTGCGCGCTTTGCAGCAACGGCTGCGCCTTTTTTCCTCAAAATTTCGATTGCTCGGTCAAGGTCACCGTTGGCTTCTTCAAGCGCTTTTTTGCAATCCATCATGCCAACCTGTGTTTTATCGCGTAATGTTTTGACTAGTTCCATGCTGATAGTGGTCATTCCATGTACTCCTGAATGGTAAATAAGTTCCGAATTTTCCGTTTAGCACCATGGCATGACGCGGAAATTCTTTAGTTTTATGTGTTAAAAGCTACAATTTTTCTATTTTTCATGTATTATTCTGCCAAAATTAGGTGAATTTACAAGTTGCTTTGAAGTCTTTGACAAAAAAGAGCTAAGAAATTACGCTATACGTACGTATTTAAGGGGTAAAGTTTTTACCTACCACCATTAGAGTTTCATAAGAGCATGAACGCATGCGAAGGAGTTTACTGTGCCAGTTCCTAAACGGAAAACGTCTAAACGTAGAAGAGATCAACGTTCTGCTAATAAAGGCCTCAAGCCAAAAGCAATAGCAGCATGCCAAACTTGTCAGAGCCCAATTGCAGCGCATCAAGCATGCAAGGGTTGTGGTTACTACAAAGGCATCAAGGTTTTAACAACCAAGACAGATCGTATGTACACCCGTGGTCAAGCTCGAGAAGCACAAGCTTCAAAGATTCAAGCCCGAGCTGAATCATCGGTAGCATCATCTGATAGCGCAGCCGAGTAATTTTTGGTGCAATGACCTTGCACCGATTTTATAAAAAAAATGAGTGATGCGGCTTTCCCGGTGGTTAGTCGCATTTTTTTTCTGAAAAAACCTTCATCATGGTAATGGTAGGGGTTGTATGATAGCTGTAGATGTTATGGGCGGAGACCATGCTCCTGGCGCGATAATTGCAGGAGCGTTGCAAGCTGCTCAAACAGGTATTTCAGTTCTTTTGGTAGGCCCAAAAGTGGCAATTATTCAGGCTCTTGAGTGTGCTGATGCTCAGTGGCAACGTTATCCCATCTCGCTGCTTGATGCGCTTGATGTGGTGGCAATGGATGATGATCCCATTCTTGGTGTTAGAAAAAAACCCAATTCATCGCTTGTCCAAGCTGTTATGAGTGTCAAGAAAGGCGACGCTCAGGCGGTTCTTTCGGCCGGAAATTCGGGCGCCTTAATGGTTGCGGCATCCTTTTTGCTGGGCAAAGCTGAAGGGGTTGAACGACCGGCTATTGCAGGTTTTTTGCCTGCTACAAGTGGTTATGTTCTAGCCCTGGATCTGGGTGCAAACGTTCAGGTGCGGTCGGAGCATCTGTACTCATTTGCTCATATGGGGGCAGCCTACTTGGAGCGTAACTTTGGCGTGATAAATCCTCGTGTGGCCCTGTTGTCTAACGGTCACGAGGAAGGCAAAGGCACACAGGTGATCAAAGAGGCGCATGCTCTTCTCAAACAATCACACATTAATTTTATCGGAAATGCTGAGCCGTCCCATGTCATAAACCATGATATGGATGTTATTGTTTGTGATGGTTTTGCGGGCAATGTGCTTTTAAAAACATGTGAAGCTGTTTTTGAGTGGGCGTGCCAACTTGCAGCTCAAAACATTCATCGTGCGCAGAATCAGTTGCCGCAAAATGTTGCGCAGAGCATCGCAGAAAACGTGGTAGAAAGTATGCACGAAAAAGCAGGTCATAAAAAACTGAGTGGGGCATCTTTGATTGGGGTTAATGGCCACGTTATTGTGTGTCATGGCAATTCAGATGCGGCGGCTATTGCAAGAGCTATAACTTTTGCATGGTCTATTGTGCAGCAAAAAAATGTTTTAATGTAAATTTTCGTGGTTATAAATAAAAGTACAAGGAGAGTTTTATGGATCTTTCACAAAATTTTATCGCTCAGTGGATTGATTGCGTTATTAATGCCGCTCTTAGAAATAAAAAACAGGTGTTGCTTGGATTTGTATTGGTTGCTCTTTTGGTTGCCGGATTTTTTGGGCACTCGTGGTATGCAAAGCAACAAGCAATAAGCGCTCATCGAACATTGGTTGAGGCGATGAAAGTTCTCGAAGCACCAATCAAAAAAAGTTCTTCCAAAAAAAATTCTGATGAAATTTCATTTGCAACATCTGATGAAAAGTGGACCAAAGTAGAAGAGGTATTTGCTCAAGGGTATTCCCAGTACAAGTACACGGGCCTTGCTCCTATGTTCTTGGTGTACCAATCTCAAGCAAGCATAAATCTTGGCAAACATGATGAAGCAATTTCATTACTTAAAGATGCTATAGCTCTGATGAAGAATACTGATATCCAAGATTATTTCCGCGTAAAACTAGCGCTTCTTTCTATCGACAGCGAGCGCGATGACCTTAAACAAAAAGGGCTTCAAGATTTGCGTGCACTTGCCGAAAATATTAGCAGTGCTGCTCAAGAGTTTGCGCTCTATGAAATTGGATTATACTTCTGGGACGAAAAAGATTTTGGACAAGCGCGTAGTTATTGGCAGCAATTGTTGGTAAAATTTGCCGGCAGAAATGCTCGTTCTGGTAGCTCGTTTGTACCATTGGTTAAACAAAAGTTATCACTTATCACCGTAGAGAACTAAATGAATTTACCTGTTCGTGTCCGTTTTGCACCATCGCCAACCGGTCATTTGCACATCGGAAGTGTGCGCGCTGCCATGTTCAACTGGATATTTGCCAGGCACTCTGGAGGAGCCTATCTTTTGCGTGTCGAAGACACCGATTTATTGCGCTCTAAAAAAGAATACCTAGAATCACAACTTGCGTCACTTGCCTGGTTTGGCTTGTTGCCAGACGAGGATATTGTATATCAAATGTCGCGTGCTGCAGAGCATGTCAAAGCGGCGCAGGATCTGATGAATAAGGGGTTTGCATACCCATGTTTTTGTCAGCCGCGTGATGCAGACGAGGTGGTAGAAGATCTCGAGCAGGGGATAGGAAACAAATATGCAGGTACGTGCAGAAACAAAGAATTTTCTCTGCGCGACCTGCAGCAACCTTATGCTATTCGATTTAAAGTTCCCGACAATCTGACGTCGGTTGAATTTCAAGATGTTATTCGTGGCAAAATTAGCATCGCTGCAGACCAGCTTGATGATTTTGTTATCATCAGACGCGACGGGTCGCCCATCTATAATTTCTGTGTAGTCGTTGATGACATTTTTATGAATATTACCCATGTCATTCGGGGTGAAGATCATATTTCTAACACCCACAAACAGGTTCTTTTTTACAAAGCACTTGGAGCCCCAGTTCCTCTTTTTGCGCATTTGCCGCTTATCCTTGGACAAGCAGGTAACAAACTAAGCAAGCGTGATGCCTCTGTTTCGGTTGAAGAGTATCGTGCGCAAGGATTTATGGCAGATGCACTTTTTAACTACCTTGTTCGTCTTGGTTGGTCGCATGGAGATCAAGAGGTATTTTCGCGCGAGCAAATGGTAGAAGCATTTGAATTAGAGAATGTTGGCAAAAAGGGTGCCATCTTTGATATAAAAAAACTCTTGTGGCTCAACGGTGTCTACATCAGACAAAGTAGTGCAGAAACGCTGCTTGAAGAAATCAGAAAGATGGATGCTTCGGTGCACCAACAACTTGAATCACTCTGGGAGCGCGCAAAGCTTTATAGCCTTATTGACCAATACAAGCAGCGAGCAACAACGCTTGTAGATCTTGCTTCAGGCATCATAGCGCTTGCCAGTGACCCAGCAGCATACGACCTGTCGCTTATTGAGAAATGGCGAACGGAAAAGACGGGTACCTTGCTGGCTGCGTTTGATGAGGCGCTTGCAGCAATGCCTAACCCAGAGCATGATCAGCTTTTGTCCGCTGCAAAAGTGATTTGCGAGGCTCATAGCGATAAGCTTGTCAGCATTGCCCAGCCGCTGCGACTTGCACTCACCGGCTCTGTTCAAAGCCCGGGTGTGTTTGAGCTTATTCAAATTATGGGTAAAGAAATTTCTAAGCGGCGCATTCATGCAATGATGAAAAGTTTGTCTTTGCAGTAATCAGAAGCAGGCTCAAAAAAAAGAGGGTGATTGCATGAAAATAGGAATGATTTTTCCTGGTCAAGGAGCACAATTTCTTGGTATGGCCAAAGAGATGTACGACCGCGAGCGTATTGTTCAGGAGTACTTTGAACAGGCATCAAGCTGTCTTGAACAAAATTTTGTCCGTCTTTGTTTTGCCTCATCAGAGCGCGAGTTGCGCGAGACGGTAAATGCTCAGACCTCTATCTTTTTGGTGAGCGCTGCGCTCACCGTTCTTCTTAAAGAAAAATATCAAATTACACCAGACATTGTTGCTGGACATAGCTCCGGTGAGTATGCTGCAATTTTTGCAGCAGGGGGCATGAATTTTGCCGATGCGCTCTACCTTCTTAAAAAACGATCATTGTTTATGGAAGAAGCAACGCATGAATTTCCAGGCAGTATGATAGCCGTTGTTGGGTTGCCTCACGATGATGTAAAAAAAATCTGCGATCGTTATGATGATCCTGATGGCATCACACACGTTGCCGAAATTGTAAACTTCAATTCGCCACATCAATTTGTTGTTTCAGGCACCACGGCTGAGCTTGAATCAGTTGCATCAGATGTTCGTGCTGCGGGTGGTAAAGTTTTGCCACTCAATGTTTCGGGAGCTTTTCATTCTCGCTTGATGCGCAAAGCAGAAGAACTTTTTTCTGCCTACATGGTCAAAGTTGATTTCAAAGATCTTGCTGTTCCCCTGGTCAACAACATCAACGCGCAACTTGTCACCGTGAATGAGCAGATAAAAGAATCGGTAGTTAAGCAGATGAGTGGCCATGTTCTGTGGTGGCCTTCAATGCAGAATTTTAAAGATTGCGATGTGATTGTTGAAGTTGGTCCTCAAAATAAACTTTCAAAAATTCTCAAACGTGAATGGCCTGATAAAAAAATTACATCAATTGGCACACCTGGTGAGTTTGAAACGTTTCTTAGCTGGCTTGGCAAAGATGTAGAAAAATCTGAGCTTGAAATTGATCTTGAGGTAGAAAAACAAGAAAAAAATGAAACAAAATCAGAACCAAAAGCTCAGGTGCAAAAAAATAGGCTGCAAGATTCAGAAAAAGAGATAGAAGAAACAATTATTTCAGAAAAAGAAAACGAAAATAAAGAGTAATGCAAATAACACAAAAAAAAACGGCGCTTGTCACCGGCGGGCTGCAAGGAATTGGTTATGCCATTGCGCAGCACCTGCATGCACGCGGCGATCAGGTTTTTATCTTTGACCGGCTGCCACTGTCAGACGTAGCGGTAGAAAAAATAACCGCCAGTGGCATGATTTATCTGCAGGTGGATATTGGCAGTCTTGCATCAATCATTGCTGGATTTACAAACGTGCACACACAGCTTGAAGCTTGCGGTAAGCAATCGCTTGATATTCTTGTCAACAACGCCGGCGTAACTCGTGATGGGCTTGCGCTTCGCTTGTCCGAAGAACAGTGGGATACCGTGCTTGATGTCAACCTGAAGGGTGCATTTTTCTGTTCACAGCAAGCGCTTAAGCGGATGATCAAACAAAATCTGAGCTACATTGTTAACATCAGTTCAATTGTTGGAAGTACCGGTAATGCGGGGCAAACAAATTACGCAGCAAGTAAAGCAGGGCTATGCGCCATGACCAAATCGCTTGCTTTGGAGTATGCAAGCAGAGGCGTACGCGTGAACGCTGTTGCTCCTGGTTTTATTCAAACCGCGATGACGGCAAAATTATCTGACGCTACTGTTCAAGAGGCGCTTGCGCGCATCCCGCTCAAAGTGGCAGGGACTCCTGATGATATTGCTGCTCTTGTTGCGTTTCTTACTTCGGGCAGTGCGGATTACATCACCGGCCAAGTGCTTCACGTTAATGGTGGCATGGCGTCATAAGATGTTTCTGGTAAAGATTTCTGTGGAAAATTTTTTCAAAATCATTTAGCTTTACGGCACTGAGCATTTTTAATGCAATTCATTGATCTGTAAATTTTTGTTACTCAAAGCATGAGGAGATACGATTATGGCATTTTCTAGAGAAGATACACTGCAAAAAGTTGGTGTTATTATTGCTGAAAAATTGAGCATGCCTGCAGAAAATATCAAAGCAGAAGCAACCTTTAAAGATCTTGGTGCCGACTCCCTTGATGTTGTTGAAATCATCATGAGCTTTGAAGAAACTTTTGGCATCGAAATTCATGATGAAGATGCAGAAAAAATCAAAACAGTAAACGAAGCGGTGGATCTTATTCACAAGGCTCGTACGAAGTAATTCGTCCAAGCATGACACATAAGCATCGTGTTGCTATCACAGGGATCGGCCTTGTCTCCCCGCTTGGTAATTCAACACAGGACACATGGCAGGCCGTTCTTTCTGGAAAATCTGGTATCACGCATCAGGACCGATACCCCATGCCCGGTTATCCGTGCCAGGTAGCAGGGTTGGTCCGTGGTGAGCAAGAGCTTCTTGATGCAGCACTTTCGCTTAAGCATCAAACCAAAACCGATCGTTTTATTCACCTTGCGCTCATTGCGGGCAGAGAAGCGATGATACATGCTGGGCTTTCAACTCAATTTCCTAACGATCGAACGCGCTTTGGTTCGTACGTTGGCGTTGGGATTGGCGGCCTTGCTTCAATAGGCCAGGCGGTTCTTGACCTTCATGAACATGGCTACAAAAAAGTTTCTCCTTTTGTAATCCCCAAATCAATCAATAATCAGGCGGCAGGCTGGCTTTCGATGCAGTGGGACCTGCAGGGCCCGTCGTTAGCGCTCACGAGTGCCTGTGCCTCAAGCGGCGATGCCATTGGCGTGGCATTTAGAGCAATCAAAGATGGTTATGCCGATTACATGCTCACTGGTGGAACCGAGAGCTGTGTGGTTCCTGTAGCCATAGCAGGCTTTGGCAACATGCGCGCGCTGTCAACTTGGACTGGTGACCCCAAGCGTGCTAGTCGTCCGTTTGATAAGCAGCGTTCTGGTTTTGTTATGGCCGAAGGTGCTGCAATGCTGGTTCTTGAGCGTATGGACCTTGCTGTTGCACGTGGCGCCGATATAGTTGCCGAGATAGTTGGCTACGGAGCAACGTCTGATGCGCACCATATCACCGCTATGCATCCAGAGGGGCGTGGCGCGGTTAGTGCAATCAATCTGGCCATGCACGAAGCAGGCCTTACCATCAATGATATTGGCTATGTCAATGCGCACGGAACATCAACCCTGATGAACGATCAAGTAGAAACTATGGTAATAAAAAAAGTTTTTGGTGATTTGTGTGCCAAAGACTATTCAGATCATCTACTGGTCAGCAGTACCAAATCAATGACCGGTCACATGCTGGGAGCCGCAGGAGCTGCCGAAGCGGCGTTTACAGCGCTTGCTCTGCGCGATGGCATGTTTCCCCCAACCATCAATCTTGATGACCCCGACCCTTTGTGCGATCTTGATTACATTCCCCACACTGCTCGTAAAGCAACAGTGCAGAGTGCTATTTCAAACTCTTTTGGGTTTGGTGGAAGCAATGCTGTGCTCGCGCTCAAGAAATTTTAAGGGGTATTTTTTTCTCTAAGAATCTCGCACAGCCAATCTAGCGGACAAGCGCCACTTTTTGGACTGCATTCTCTTTCACAATACAAGATGTCGGTTGGTAGAGTTGGTGTATTTTTATCTACAGCACTAAAGCCTGCTAATTTAGCTAATGATGATATTGATTGAATGCCACTAGGAGACATTTGTATGGTTGGTTCGCAACCATTTTTTTGTGCTGTTTCGATAAAATTTTGTAGGGTACTGGTATCAAGGAGCCTTTTCATTAATGTAAAATATTTTGGTCTTTTATGAGAAAAGATTTCTGTTTTAGCTGTACTAACAACGAGTGTAACCACAAGAATAGTAGGTATTAGTTTTTTCAGCATAATAATCCCTTCAATTAAATATGAATGAATTGTTTATATGTTTGATAGAAATTAAATATAAATTATATCATGTTATATTTTATATCAAAAAGAAGTCAAACGCCTTCCTATTAAGCTTTTTGGCATTGTGGTGGTTCGAGGCAGAGTTTGTCTACATCCTGTTGGTCAGTGGCTTACTAAAAACAGTTCCAGGCTCAGCGGCAAAGCATTCAATAAGTTCTTGTGAAAGATTGGGATTGCAATTTAATGCTTGCTCAGTTGCTACAGTTTCACCAGGAGGTGCTGGCGGTAGAGGCATTGTTCTAAAAAATGCATCAACAAAATGAATATCCGGGTCATGCACCAGCATGTTGTCCTGATGGTTATTGGAATCGGCAATCCAAGTGACATCTTTAGTAAACAAAAGTGCAATCCAGTGATGCTTTTTCTTATCAGGATAAGTGTTTATGCATAAAATTACCAGCAGCGGCTTACAAGGATTTGCTCTAAATCGATAGACTTGTAACAGGACTTCTTTCAAGGTATAGCTGTTATTGGAATGAGTTTTTTGGCAGCAGGACTGCAGGTACGAAAGTGCTGTAACAAAGGCATTATTTTTTGGTTTTTGGAATTCCGGATGAGTGTCAATAATTTTTTCAAGGTGTAACTTACTCAGATAGCCAAGGTTGCCACTTCTTTCTGTTTTAATTGTTTCAAGATGTTGGTTTTGAGAAAAAAAACCTTCAAATTTTTTCAGATAATCGTGGTGCTGTTGGGGTACGCGTCCTAGGAGCACATCGCCTATATTTTCCACAAATGATGGTTTGGCAGTAATTGGTTTTATCTTATTCATCAACGAATAGCCATTGTAAAGGGCAAAGAGCCCGCATAAACCGGTTTGCTCTTGAAAAATTTTACATTTTTGGTCAGCAGGTAAAAGATACTCGTAATCGCTCTGCATAGGAAACATCACTTGACCGAGAAGTGTTGTTGCAGACAAGGCTGAAAAAAATAAACATGAAGCAAGCGCTACGCTTACTTTAAAATGGACAGAGACGTTTTTCATCTGATTATTTTCTATGTGTTCAAAAAAATAATAAATATTAAATTGAAACTATTTTTATTAAAAATGCCGAATTCCGATAGTTTTGATTGTATTTTGTTTTTTTAAAATTGCAAATAACACCTGCGGATCGAATTTATTTTAATAATTTTATTGATTTTTGACTGTTTGGCTCATTAGCATGGATTTCGTGTAGTTCTGATCTTTTAGGAGATAATAAAGAGGAGAAGTTCGTATGAAAAATACACGGCTTTTATTGTGCTCATATTTTGGGCTTTCATTGATGCTCAGCGGCCTTAGCGCTGATGCAAATCGCAAAACATTTTTGGCACCACGAGCAACGGGCGTTAACTTGCCGATGGAATACACCACCTGGCACGGACACGTGTATGGCAAAAAATGCAACCCACGCAACCGAACAAGTTTTCAGGTAACGCCTTTTTTCCAAGGATCGACCAATGAGGGTGAGCTTGGTGAGTACTTTGGTATAAACAAAGAAAGCAATAGCTTTACTATTGGAAGTGGCTTAGATGTTCCTCATAATTATTTGATTCATAACACAGGTGCTGGAGCTGGAGCCAAAGGAACAGTAAGCTTTCACCCTGACCAAGAAGCGTGGGGTGCACGCCTCGATTTTTTTCAAGATATCAATACACCATGCGCTAAGTTTTTTTTAACAGCTAGCGCGCCTATTGTTTCGATTGAGCGCGACATGGACATGCGTGTTGCAGATGAGGTTCTATTTGTTCGTGGTAGTGAATCTTTTTCTATCAAAGATTTTTTTAACGGGGCTGTAGAATCAAAAACTGCTAGAAATGCTCAGGAAGCACTGAAAAAAGCAAAAATCGGCGGACATCATTCAAAGACCGGCCTTGCAGATATCGATGTGGCATTAGGTCATAAATGTATCTATAAAAAAAACCGCCATCTCTTTCTGAACATTGGTGTTACTATTCCAACCGGAACAAAAGTACGCGGTGATTATTTGTGGGCACCAGTTGTTGGTAATGGTCGTCACGTTGGCCTTGGCGCTGGTGTGGATGCTGGTATCCAGGTTTGGAAGTCAAAGCGGGCTAAAGCAAAAATTCTTTTTGCTGCCGACTATCGCTATCTTTTCGAAGCTACCGAACAGCGAACAATTGGCCTGCAAGATTCTGGTGTTCCAATGGCTCATTATTTTCTTGCACAAAAAGTAAATGCACCTGCGGACACGCCCCTTTTTCCAGCAGCTAACGTGCTCACGCAAGATGTTCGCGTCAAACCAGGTAGTCAGATTGATGCGATGATTGACTTTAGTTTTATGTGCAGCAAGTTTACTGTCGACTTTGGATACAACATGTTTTGGAAAGATCAAGAGTCTGTGTGGGTAAAAAACTGGTCAGACAACACGTATGTTATAGTTCCTGCTTCTTTTGACACAAGCCTTGTTTTTAGTGCAGCTGATTGCTCCGTTTTGAACTTGGTGCATCAAGATACAAGACCTACAACAGCAGAAGAGTTGTTAGATGTTGATGCGGCAACCAGTCCTGCGCAGCTAACACACAAGATTTTTGGTGGCGTTGGCTACACTTTTAATGTTTGTTGTAATCATCCGCTGAGCATTGGAGCTGGTGCATCATATGAATTTGTATCAACAAATGCGGCGCTTGAAAATTATAGCTTCTGGATTAAGGCCGGCGTTTCGTTTTAATCAAACCAATTAATTGTTATCTAGAAAAAGTTTATCACCAAAGGAGATAGAAGATGATAAAAAAAATTTTGACAATGAGTCTAGCGCTGAGCATTGTTTTTACGAGTCTTTCTTTCCAGCATCTTAAAGCGCTTGTGGTTCAGAGTGAAGAACAGGTAGAGGCCATAGAGAAGAAGCGAAAAGTTGCACAAATGCTTCAAAGTGCTCAGTTGGTAGATCCTGCTTCTGCTGCGCTTTTACGGAAGGCGGCGGAAGAGATGAACGCAGAAGCTGATAAAGTTGCCGGAGTTGATAGTTTTGAAACAACTCAAATTTTAAATGACGAGATTGTTGAAAAAGATAAAGCCGTGAAAGAAGCAATTACAGCAGCTAAAAAACTAGAAGAAGAAGAAGCCAAAGCTGCTGCAGCTTCTGCGGACGTTGTTGGGGGAGTTGGTGCTGATGAAAAACAAGCTCCTTGGTACCGCAGATGGTTTAACGGCGCTCGCGGTTATGCTGCAGAAAAAGCTCGACAAGCAAAGGCTTTTGTTGTAAGGAACAAAACGCCTCTGATTATTGGAGGAGTTCTTACTGCTGCTGGACTTGCCGCGTATTATAAACGAAAAGAGTTGAGGTCGGCGTTTGATGCGGCAAAGGCTGATGGTTTTTCGGGAAGCTATAAACAGTTTGCTCAATTAATTGCAAAATCAATGCCGAATACCGAAACCCTAGCAGGACTTATTTCTGGTACATGGGGTGCTGTTGGTCGCGGCGCTGGGTATATAAATTCATTGCGTGGATACATGTCTAATGTTGCAGGAGCTGTTTCGACAGCTATGGGCGTGAAGCGCTTTTTGGCAGATGATGGGAACAAAGCTTTGGATGAAGAGTTAGACAACGATGAAGCCAAGCTTGCTGAAAGCGTTAGAAGAGAAAACGAAAGAAATCAAAGAGCTTTGGATGAAGAGTTAGACAACGATGAAGCCAAGCTTGCTGAAAGCGTTAGA
>CAZBMD010000002.1:237836-257929 GCA_964493325.1 uncultured Pseudomonadota bacterium
AGAGAAAACGAAAGAAAAGCGGCTGAAGAGAAATCTGCAAAATTAGAAGAACAAATGTTGGCCGCTGGATCATTATTTTAATCGCAAGTAATCCTGAATGACAAAAAAGGGGAGGTGCACGCACCTCCCCTTTTTGCTGCGTGTGCACGAACATCCGTCTTATCCCTTTTGATAAAATCATTGATATTTGCGGGGCAGTTGTTTACCGTAAAAACTATCTTGTTTGATTTTTGAAAATAAAAAAAGGAGAGGATGGTATGAAGAATACTCGGCTTTTGTTGTGTTCGTATTTCGGGCTTTCTTTGATGCTCAGCGGTCTGAGTGCTGACAGCACGCGTAAAACATTTTTGGCCCCACGTTCTACGGGCGTCAACGTGCCCATGGAATACACCACCTGGCACAACCATGTGTACGGCAAAAAAGCCAACCCGCGCAATCGCACCAGCTTTCAGGTTACCCCATTTTTCCAAGGTTCAACCAATGAAAGTGACGTGGGAGAATATTTTGGTGTGAATGCTGGTAGTAACAGTTTTACCATCGGTGATGAAACGCTTGGTGATTTTGACGTTGATAGCAGAGATTTAATTCATGAATTTGATGTTATGGCTGAGAATTCTCTTGCAGGAACAGTTTCTTTGCGCCCCGATCAAGAAGCATGGGGTGTTCGCCTTGATTTTGTTCAAGACATCAACACGCCTTGCTCAAAATTTTTTATCACGGCGAGTGCTCCCATTGTTTCTGTTGAACAGGACATGGACCTGCGCGTTGCAGATGGCGCAAATTTTGTTCGTGGTGGAGAATCATTTTCCATCCAAGATTTTTTCAAAGGCGCAGTCATATCTACCGGGGCTGACAATAAACAAGATCCGTTGAGCAAAGCAAAAATTGATGGTGATCGATCAGAAACAGGCCTTGGCGACATTGATGTAGCAGTTGGTCATAAATGCATCTATAAAAAAACACACCACGTATTCTTGAACCTTGGCATAACAATTCCTACTGGTAACAAAGTACGTGGAGACTATCTGTGGGCACCTGTTGTTGGCAACGGTCGTCACGTGGGCCTTGGTGGAGGCATTGATGCCGGTGTGCAGATTTGGAAGTCCAATCGCGCCAAAGCTAAAATACTTTTTGCCGCGGACTATCGCTATCTTTTTGAAGCCACCGAAGAACGTACCGTTGGCATCAAAGCTACCAAGATGGGGCATTATATTCTTGCCCAAAAAATAGGCGCACCAGCAAATACACCTCTTTTCCCCGCTGCCAACGTCCTGACGCAAGATCTGCGCGTCAAGCCAGGCAGTCAGATTGACGCCATGATTGATTTTAGTTTTATGTGCAGCAAGTTCATCGTCGACTTTGGCTACAACTTGTTCTTCAAAGATTCAGAATCGGTATGGGTTAAGAATTGGACCGATAATACGTTTGCGCTTGCAGAGAAAAATTATGATACAAAAAACCCATTTGTAGCTCCAACGCCGCTATCTCCAACTTTTAGTCAAGCGATTAATTTTTCCGATTTAGATATTGACGCTGCAACCTCTTCTTCTCAATGCACACACAAAATTTTTGGTGGTCTTGGGTATACGTTTAACATCTGCAATAATCACCCACTCAGTGTGGGGGGCGGAGCGTCGTACGAATTTGTGACCTCCAATGCAGCGCTTGAAAATTATAGCATCTGGATCAAGGGCGGTGTTTCATTCTAGTTTGTTGAGCATGTTAAAAACGTAAAAAATACAAAAGGATAAGGATTATGATAAAAAAATTTTTAACCGCCAGCATGCTGCTCTCTGTGGCTTTGTCTGGTGTTTTCTATCATCAGATGGATGCTGCAAAAAAAAGAAGAACAGCTCGAGAAATTAAAGCTGCTGCACAACTAGAATGGACCGAGGCTGATATTCAAAAGGGGCGCGACGTTGAGTTTGTGCAAGAGATTGCAGATGAAGCGAAAAAAGGAGCAAAAGAGCTTGATACGCTGCTGAAAAAAAAGAAGCTCAAAAAGTATCCAAAAAATGTTGAAGCCACAAAACAGGCCGATTACTACAAAGATGTGGCTGCTGCAATCGAGACTGCAGTAAAAGCATCACCCGGATCAGCAGAGGCTAAAGATCTAGCAGCAGATTTTGCAAAGCTTGTAACACACATTGATGATGGTACAAAAAAAGCGATTGCTACAAAAGCTGCGCTTGACCTTGACGATAAAATGAACGAGATGAAGGTTGCTGCTGTTGCCGCTGTGCCACCACCTCCACCTCCTCCGCCAGCACCATCATCGCCAGCACCTGTTCCATCTCCAAGTCCTGCGCCGAGTCCAGTTGTGGTTACACCTCCAAGCTCAGTTCCAACTCCTCCACCATTGCCACCAGTAGCTCTTTCTGCTGATCAAAAAGCAATTAAAAAAGCTCTCAAGGGTATTGACTTTGTTACGATTCAGAAGGAGCTGGAAAAAGTAGAAAATTGGATCAAAAAACAAGGCTCAGGACCTAAGGTTTGGTGGGATTTCGTGCAGAGAAAGATTAATAAAGCTGCTGCTGAAGCAATAATAAAAAACTTTGGAACCATCGATGGTGGCGATGATGCAAATTACAAAGAGCTCATGGGCCTTCGACCAGAATACGATAAATTATATGCAGCATGGGCAAGCGATTTTGCTTCGGGTGTAATCGATCACACCTTTAGCGGAAAAACCCCTGCAGAGGCGACAGAGTTTGCGGCGGCAGTAACAAAACTAGAGGCAGACATTGCGGAATGGTTGAAGGATGAAGCTGGCAGCAAGCAACAAAAATTGATGGATGCAATAAAGCAGCCTTATATTGATTTAAAAACTGCCGTTAATACATATTTGGCCGACAGTAAGTTTACTGATTTGGAGGCTGTTTGGAATGCCGTCAAGGTGTGGAAAGATGGTGATCTTGCAACTCTAATTACTGAGGCAACGACGGCGAACAAGACAGAGGCTGATAAGATCATTAATCCACCTGCCGGCACATACAAAGAACTAATCGATTGGGAAACAGCTTACAACAATCTAGAAACCTCATGGAATCATGAGAAAATCTGGAACAAAGGCTCAATCTCCACAGCTGCTGAATTTAAAAAAGTAACGGTAAAAAACGCAGAGCAGTTTAAGACTGATGTTTTGGCGTTAACGAAAGAACTTACGGATGAATGGTCAAATGACACAAGACCATCAAGAAAATCCTTGACCGAAGCACTCCAAAAAATCATTGATGATGCAAAAGCTTCTGCAGCTCCAGTCGTTGTGCCTCCAGTAGTTCCTTCAAGTGGCGGCTCAGCTCCTGGCGGTGCAGCGGTGGTTGCAGCTAAGATGACCTCTCAGGAGATGGTAAAATTTATCAAAGCAAACGATGCTCTTAAAGTTGCAATTCAAAATATTGAAATTTTGGCAAAAGATGGATCCTACAAAAAGGTATTTAAGTTTAAAGAGACAGCCACGGTTCTAAAAAACTATATTACGCAAAATGTAGCAGCTGGGGTTGATGATGTTGAAGATTCTCGTGATAGCAACAAACAGAAAAATCAAGATGAAAGAATGCAAGATGCCCAATTCAGGGTCGAAGCAATCGATAATAATATTCTTGGCTCAGATCCAGAAAAAGTACTTGCTATAAAAAATGCAGTGAAGGCGATAATCAAAAATTAAAAAAAGCATACATATAGGTTTTTATGAAAATTTTGATAGTGCTATTCATCTATTGTGGAGTTTTTTGCTTGCAACAGTGTAGAGCTGCAACATTTGCAGAAAAAAAGAAAGATGTGCTAACTCGTATTATCACTCGTATTGATGATGTTCATGAAGGAATTAATGAAGCCCGTGATGGAACTGCTTTATTTCATAATATGGTCTGTAAGGTGGGTGTATCTCTTGCAGATTGGACTGCAAAAATAGAACAATTTGCGAAAGACTATCAAGCAAATCCAACACCAGAAAAGTTGTTAGAGATTGCTGCTTGGCTTAGTGATTGTACTCCAGCTGATATCAAAAAGAACTATCGCATAACATCATAACCAAGTTTAGTTATTGTAACAGGTAAGAAGTCCTCGAGAAATCGGGGACTTCTTCCTTACTCCTCCGCTGTAGGTCAGTCCAATGCGGAAATATTCTTTGAGTTGTTGAACGCTGCTTGTCGGTAATGGGCGCAGTGCATCAATCTTTTTTTTAAGCTCATCAATCTGATTAAAAATTTTTTGAACCACGACATCCTTTCAATGTGTTGAAGCATGAATGGCACTTTGTAGTTCACAAGTATACCACAAAGTTGATACCAGCTTTGTAGCGAATTTCAATTGATTCTTTTCTCATCAAAAAATTATGCTACAATCGAGGAAGTAGTAAAAAAAGTAGATTCACAATCGTTGTACAAAGGAGATTACGATGAAGATCCACATGTATGTAGTAAGTTTGGCACTTGGTGCTCTTGCGCTTTCAAGCGTTGACGCAATGGTTCAATCACCTGTTGCACGGCAGAATGTAATTGCTCGAGCAGGCGCAGCACCCGTTGCTCTTCTTGCAAAAAATGATGTCAAAGAAAAAACTCCTCGCACAAGAAAATCAACCAAAAAAAAATCAGCACCAAAACGTAAATCTCAATCAAAATCAAAAGCTCAGTCAAAATCAAAATCAAAAGCACGCAAAAAGGCTGCAACAACCAAAAAAGGTGGTCAAAAATCACGCAAACAACGTCGTGCTGCAGCGCGTACCAAAGAGCCTCGTAAAAAAAGAGTTGTTCGTCGCAAAAAAAGTGCTCCAGCACGTGCAACCAAAGGCGCCACAAAAAAAGCGGCAGCATCAAATGGCAAAGCAAAAAGTGCTCCACGCAATGCTAAAAAATCAAAAGCTGCTGCAACAAAGAAATCAGTAGCCAAAGATACAAAAGCTGCAAGCAAAAGCAAAAAGGGTGGCCGTCAACGTAAATCACATGCCGGCAAAAAGAGCTCTTCAAGCAGTTCATCATCAAGCGATGGCAGTAGTGGCCAGCATTTAGCCCGTCTCACATCTGAACTCAAAAATGATGGAAACCTTGTGTCGTTCAGGAACGTTGCAGAGAAAGTGATACAGTTTGCACAATCAAAACAGGTGGCAAACGCACGTGATATAAACTACGCGTACAGTGCCATCAGTACACTGAACAGTAAGCTGGGGACCGAAAAGTTTAACACACCAGATCATTACAATGCTGTTATTGCAACGCTGGATGTAGCAAAAAGTCAACCTCATTTTTCAGCATTTCAGAAAAAAATGTTTACGCAATGGCATGAATTACGAACAAAAGAATTTAAAGAAAAATCTCACAAAGCAAGTGCTCCACAGCGCTCAGCGTAAATCAATTTGGACAAGGCTCGCATCGCTTGCGGGCCTTGTATCTTTTTTGTTGGCATCTCATGGTGTGGTTGTATCGCCAACAACTCAGCCTCCAGCACTAAACAAAGCTGGTTATGCGTATCTTGAACAGGAGCTTAGTCCCCATCTACAATCTTCCAGCAGAATGAAATCAATTGTCCGTCATGCTGCCTACGCTGCAGGGGCATGCGCAAGCGGAGCTGTTGCCGCGCTTGCTTGCAACTATGTTGCGCCTATGATTTCACCATCATACAAAGAATCGGTAGTAAGTCGGAGCAATGCGGAACGTCTTTCCAAAATGGTTGCTCTGCGAGAGCAAATTGTTCGATCGATAGATGCTTTAGGTATTCAGCTGGAAGAGCTTTCTGATACTATGTGTTCACCAAAAAAGAGCATTCGCTCACGCATGTCTGTTCCTCTTGATAGGTTTGATGGGCAAACAAAAGAGTTAACAAAAATTGGACAGAAAGCTGCCCAATCACACCGCATGTTGGTGGTTCTTGCGAGTATTGCATTCTCTGTTGCAACCTACGCAGCGCTTGCTTACTATTTTAAACCGGAGCCCTGGACATTTTGCGGAACCTGGAAGCATTTTATTGCTCATTGGCCTGAGCATCGTCCTCACGTGCCAGAAGAATTTGTGGCTTCATGCGATGCTTGGCATCAGCAGTGGCGAGGCATCAGCGGCACAGCGTTGAGCGAGCAAGAAGCCCAAGCGCTGGTTGAAGCAATTATTTTGCGCTGCATGGAAGTGCGACTTGGAGGGTGACGCTTATTGGGGGTGGTAAGTCCTTATTCTTTACGCATTGCTTCAAAAGGCGAGGTAAGGATGGCAGGCTCTTTTTGTTTTATTTCTGGTTTTGGTACGATTTGAGATGGCGTGTTTAATGTGCTAGCTCCTTTAGTTAACAAGCTTTCAAAAAAGCCTGCCTGAGCGTTTTGTTCAATATTTTTTAGATACAGGCTTTCTCCGGGGGCTCCTTCGATGAGTTTTTTAATGCCGGTTTTTTCATAGGTCAAAATTCCATTTTTGGTGTTATTAAAACCGTTGAGCAAAGCGTCTGCTATCGCTATTTGTTTTATTTCAGCAGGTTTGTACCCGTCTTCTCCCTGGGTTTTTACCGTTTTAACCCATGTGTCGAAGAATGTTATTAATGTATTGAGGTTATCGCTCACCCTAAGGTCTGCTTGGAGTTTACCGCTTACTTTATAGTCTGGTACCTGATAAAATTTTAACTGGGCACTGTTTAACCTTTGTTTTTCTTTCTCTGTAAACTGCTTTAAAAACATTCCAAGAGCACCCATAAATGTTTTTACCGTCAAGGTACCTGCTCGTCCAAAATGGGTATCAAAATCGATTTGAGTATAAACAGCTTCGTTAATTGCTATAATTTTCTTAGCAATCTCAGCTTCTGTCCACAGTGCCGACAGCAAATTATTGCGACCTTGAGGATTATTTTTTTCTTCATTATCAGCTCTGAAAAATTTTCCTACGTCACCATTGTTATCCTTGATCTGGAGCAACAGAGTCTCAAGTTTTTGTTGCAACGCTTCAGCTTGAGCTACGGTTTTCACGAGGGTTGTTTTATTCAGATGGTTTTCAAGAATAGTTTTAAAGTTTTTGTTCCAGATCTCCGTGTAGAATGTATGGATGATTGTTAATTGCTTACGCTGATCTTTTGACATTTTTCCCTGAACCTCTGGTGTGAAAATTTGCATAAATTTAAGTAATGCAGTCATGAATTGATTGACGGTCAACGTTGCTTCGCCAAAGGCATTTGGGAATGAGACTGGTTCATCAAGTTGCTTTTGAATAGTGGTTATTTTTCGGCCAACCATAACCTCGGTCCAGATGGTTTTTAGATAGTTATTTCTTGTGTGAGGCTCGGTTTGTGAGGGGTCATTTACTATCGCGTAATATTTTTCGAATACCTGCGCGCCTTCCTTGCCGTTAATATCGTTAATAAGTTTTTTAATGGAGTTGGAGAGAGTTTCTATTTTTTGAATAGTGTCTGTTTCTTGTAAGTTAACAAGCTTATTACTGAAATCTTGGTACGTATTTACGCGCTCTTGTAGAGCTGTTAGGTTTTTCTTAGGACTTTCTGATAAATATTGTTTGTCTTCTTCGGTAAATTGGCCAACAAATGCTCCTAAAGATTTCATAAAATCAGTGATTGTCATGTCAGCCGTGCCAAAGGCATTTTCGTAGCCAATAGGGTTTTTGAGGAGTGTTTCTATCTCGGCTATTTTTTGAACAATAACAGGGATGGCCTCAAGAGCTTCTTTTAGTTTTTTTGGTTTTTCGTTGGTTATATCTGACCAGGCTGCAATGTCAAAAGATAGCTGTTGAGTACGTTTTTTAAAGTCTTCTGCAACAATGGGAGTATTGATTGTATCGCTATCGTACTCAGTTTTTAATGTATTGAATCGATTTTCAATCCCTTCAATTTCTGGATAGTAATAGTCGGCCTTTACTTTGTTTGTTCTTGTTGCATCTGCAGCTGTAGCAGTTGTTATGAGGGTGTCGATTTCTGTCTTGATTGGTGTTGTTGTATCAAGATTATTTTTGACTGCATCAAGGTTAATTTTTTGCAATATTTCGTTGGCTTGTGTTGCCTCTCCTTCTTCGGTAGGCATGTTAGTAGGGCCTGTAAACCAGTCAACGACCCATCTTTTCATTGGCGTTGCATAGTTGCTCATGTTGTTTAAATTTCCGTTGTAGGTCCATCCAACAGACTGTCCCTTCATATTATTTCTAAAAATGTTTACGCCATCAAAAGTTTTATCAGTTATTGTTTGCTTGATAGCGTTTAGTTGTCTTAACAAATCTTCAATCTCAGTGAGTGTTGTGATGTCCGATTTGTTATAGTATTTATTTTTGAAGTTTTTTAACCAGTCAATTTCATAGAATATTTTTAGACCATCGTATATTTTTGGCATCCAAGACTTGTACCAGCCTTTTTCCATTCTGGTTTTGGCGTCGTTATCAAATTTACTTAAATATTCTTTTAATTTCGTCATAAATTCGGGGATTGTTAGTTTGTCTTTGTAAGCGAACGCGTTATTAAAATCAATTTTCCATGCAAGTAATTCATCAATTTCAGTAATCACTTTGGCTTTCCAAAGGTCTCCAAGCAGCTTATTGCGATGTTGTGGTTTATCTTGATTGGCATCATCTGCTTGTAAAAGTTTTCTGAGAGGTAACTTTTCATTCTGAAGTGTTTCTTTAAAAGACTCCGCATTAAATCGTAATTCTCCTAACTCTAATTCAGATTTTGTATCAGCCACCTTTTGGTTGAAATTGAGGTTGTAGTCAGTGTCATAGAATTTTTTTAATGAATCAAAATATTTTCTTTGATCGTCTGAAAATTGTGCTTGAGTGTTGGCATCATATGCTTGTAAAAAGTCGCTGAGTGATTTGATAAAGTCCTCAAGAGAACTGTTTTGATCTCCAAAAGCACTATCAAAACCTATTTTTTCGCTCATAAAAGTTTTCTTGAATGCTTGAGCTTCATTGACTATTGCATCTTCTCGGGTTTGAATTTTGACGTTTCTCATTTTGCTGACCAAGATGCCAGCTTTGTCTTTTGTGATATCTGTCCATGGTTCAAATATTTTTAACAAGGCTTGCGCTCGTCTTACAAAATCAGTCGCATCTTCTGGTGTTTTTATTGCGTAGTTAGCAGGAATATTTCCGCTGTTAAAATCGCTTATAAACTCTTGTTGTATGTCTTTAAATTGTGCTTCAAGGCTTGAAAGTTCTTTGTATTCATTTTCATTTTTTATTTTCTCAACAAGAAGAGGATTCTCTTTCCAAAATGTCTGCTTACTCAGCTTATCAATTATATTTCTTGCTGATTGAGTATCATTAAATGACTTTTCAAGATCTGAAAAATCGAAATTTTTCAACAGATCTTGAACTTGCTGAGCAGCGGTTGGCTTTGGTTTTCTAAGCGATTCAACATAGCTGGGTTGAGCTTTATACCAAATATCATGCAATTTTGAGTTATAAACTCCCGATTTTTTTTTTGAAGCTCCAGGGTCTGCTTGGAGTATTTTAGATAATGGCTTTTTCTTAATCTCGTTTAAGATTTTCTCTAGCTGTCTCTTCAATAAAATTGCCTTATTGAGCGTTGTAATTAATTGTTTTTTACTAAAAGCTTTGTAAAAGTTTTTCCAATCGTCGTGCAAGTGCTGTAAGCGTACAAAATTAACCTCCATTTCAAAGGTGAACGTTTGATTGTACATATCAACGGTTTTTGCAAGTGTGCTCAGTCGATCTTGGGCTTTTTCATCAAATTTATTTATTAAAAAATTACCCAGGCTTTTCATAAAATCTTCTAGTGATAACGTGTCGGTGTTGCTCAAGGCGTCCGTAAAGCCGATAGGGGCTGCAAGTATCCTCTCAATTTCAGCAATTGTTTGAAGCCGCTTCAGGCCTTCATCTTCTTTTACTTGTACTTCGGGTGCGGGTGGGGGTGGTGCTACAGGCCCACCTCCTGCTGCTTGAGCAAGGTTTATAAGTGCAGAGGCTCTTGTATCAAGATCCAGCTTTTTTATGATATGAGGATCAATGGTTTTGACGAATTGTGTTACCTCAAGGGCAAGATCGTTTGCTGCCGCAGAGCCAGGCGATTTTTTTATTGCACGTTCTACTGACGCAACAATGGTATTATAATGCTTTTGTTGCGCGGCCTGATTATAGGTTGCGGGGTATCGTTTAAATTTGTGAGTTGCAAGATAGTCGCGAAGACTTTCTGGTGATTGATTGGCTATTGTATTAATGGCTTGAGCAAACGCAACATCTCGCCCTTTTTGAATGTCGGCCTCCGTCCATTCTATTTGGGCAAGGGCTTTGATTTCACGTCCCGATCGTCTTGTGTCGCTAGCGTGTAGCTGGCTGTAGCATATTCCAATAAGCATTGCTGCAAGCACTAGATTTGCTATGAAAAATTTTTTTATCATGATCTTATTCCCCCTGAAAATTAATTCTTTTGATGATCATAACCTGTTAATTTTGAAAAATTCAAGATTGTGGTGAATAGGGTTGTTACTGGGTTGGAGGAGGCGGGAGTGTTTTTGCTCAGCAAAAATGTATCGAAGGGTAAAAACAAAAAGAGCCTCGGAATTACCCGAGGCTCTTTTTGACTTGTGTTGTACTTTTTCTTGTAGGGCTTAGAAGCCGACGCCAATCTTGCCGCCGATTTCCCACTTCTCAAGAGCTGAGTTTTCGCCAGCAAATTCATAGCCGCCCATCAGGCCAAACATCACAGGACATTCCCATTCTCTGAAGATGTAGCCAAGGCTACCGTAGATCTTGTGGGTAACTTGTGATGGGGTTTCTGCTACTGATTTGTCAAGGTTTTTGCTGGTAAGCGCTGCGCCACCAATTGCATGAGCACCATTTGTAGGAGCAAAATTACCGTTTGTTGTTGGATCAAGTGTAGGATTTACAATTGAGTAGTTGCCGCCGAACGGATCAGACTTAATTTCAACTTCTTCTTCGTCTTTCCAGAACAAGTTGTAACCAAGATCCGCACAGAACCCACCATTGTTGTAAGCAAGTGCAAAAATTGCATCAAGCTGGCTGCCTGGTGTTACATCAACATTTTGTGTGGTGATGTTTGCCGCTGGAATGAATTGCAAAGTTCGGATGTTGGCAGCTGGTGTTGATTTTGCAAGCAACGTGTACTGGCTCCAGTCATTGGTGTAGCCTGTAACATCTTTGATACCCAATGTTCTTTTTTCATCATTTTCGAACAAGTAGCGGTAGTTTGCTACAACGTTGATTTTCAAGTTGTGGCAATCATCGCCCCAAACACGAGCAGATGCGTCAAGTCCACCACCAAAGCCAAAATGGTCGCCGTTACCAATCATAGGTTCGAATACAAATTCGCCTTCAGATTCGTTGCCTGTTGGGATGGTCAAACCAAGATTAAGAGCTACATGGTAGTTTTCTTTGTTCAAGAACTTGTACCCAAGAACAAGGTCGATATCTGCAACGCCGGTGCGGTCGCGCTGCCCGTCGATTTTTGCATTGGTTAGTTTGGCTTGGTTAACATTAGCTGTATTAACAGCACGTTCAAGATTTCCCTTGAAATAGTTTTTAATATCAGCTACGTCAGCGGCTGCACTTGCAGATGCAAGGCCCTTAACGCCCAATTCCATGTCATTTTCAACATGAACGATTGGCAATGCTATCTTGAAATAGAGGCCCTTGAGGAGCTTGTCTAAATTTTGGTAGTAGTCCAAGCGAACGCCCCATGCAGCTTGTTCTGGATCAAGAGATATTGTTGCGTAATCAGCATTTGCTGTATTAGCGTCTGTATTGGTCGCTCTTCCTGCATGGTGAATAATGAATCCAGCATTAAGGTCTACAGGTGTCTGTTGACCGTACTGCAAATTGAAGGAGCTTTTACCCTTGATACCAAAGTATTCGCCGGTTTCATGCTCATCGGCTGTTGCGTTGTAAAATACGGTTGCTTGAAAGTTGCCGCCAAACTGATCTTCTGATGTGCGGTTTGCAACTTCGTTGAATGTTGCAAGTTCCATTGGCAAGTTAACGCCGTGAGATCGAGGCATCAAGAAGGTCTTGTTTGTGTGTGCCTGAACGTTTGCACTGATTGCAAGCGCTGCGACCAAAAGGCCTTTAAGAATTTTGTTCATAGATCCTATCTCCATAAAGTGATTATAACGTTTATGTTTTTATGCCCTTTGCTACAAAATTGTCGAAAGACATTGTGCACCAAGGACAAGCTTTTTTTGAAATCTTTTAAGAAATCATCAGATACATTTTTTGATAGTGTGTGACCTTCTCCTTCTCTTCCTTTTTTTGTTGTTGAACACCGATACCAACCGCTTTAGATTGTGTTGACTCTGAGTTTTCGCGACTAATTCTGCCTGTGCAGAAGTAAGACTATAACAACGCTGATAGGTTATCGAACATGCATGAATATATCAAGTTTTTTTTGACTGACTGTTTTTCAAAGTTCTCATGCGATGCCAGATATGAAAAAAGTGCTATTCAATTATTGGTTTAGCGTTTTATATTGTTACATTACGGTTTTGTTATTATTTTGCTTTCGTGTTTGATTTTCGATTTCAGAGATGTCATCCCGGCCGCCGAGCCGGGATCCACCCCCATCAAGTTTTACAATCGAATATATTTTTTAAATAATAACCATCAGCATGATTTATTTGTTTACGATCATAAAATATACTGGATCCCCGATCAAGTCGGGGATGACATCCTACAAATCGGGAGTGACATTTCAAGGAACGGTGGGGCTTAATTTCTAGCTTACCAGTATAACGCTTCAGTTCTCATGCGATTAGATGCGTGTTAAAATCATCATTTGGCACCACCTTAGCAGTGTAAAAAAATGAAATGCAAGGTTTTTTAAAAAAAGAAAGTGAGATCATGATCGAACTAATCATTGTTGCTGTTGTTCAAATTTGTTTGGAGTCGCTGCCGGTCAGTAGCTCTGGTCACGAGCAGCTTGCCATGCGCTTGTGGGGCGATGCTCACGGTATGATGGGCAGCATTCCACATTTTTTCGACCATTTTTTACACGGTCCGACCATTATTATTTTGGCGATCTTTTTTTGTGCTCAGTGGGGGCCATTGCTGCGACGCATTGTCGCGGCGCTGTTGCATAAAAAACGTTCTGGGCATCAGAAAAAATTGTTGCATATTTGTGGCAAACTACTGTTGTGGGTTGTGTGCGCCAATGGCATAACCGCACTTTTGTACGGCGTGATTAAAGTGTGGCTAAAAAATTCAGCAGCCTTGCAAAGTGACGGTGCGTTGCTTGCAGGCTTTGCGGCAACTGCAGGCATGCTGGGTGCGCTCTTTTTTGTGGATAAAAAACCTGATCAGGCAAAGCAGCTAACGCTTGGTAACATGTTATTACTGGGGCTTGTGCAGGGTGTTGCGCTGATGCCGGGTATTTCGCGCTTTGCCTGCACTTTTACCACGGCGCGGTTGCTTGGTGTGCGCGCTCGACGTGCGTTTGAGCTTTCGTTTGCGCTACTGTTTCCACTTATTACGGCTGCATTTTTTGGCAGTGGGCTTCCGGGCCTTGTGAAAAGTGATATGAGGGCTGATATTTTTTCGATGCCGTTCATGCTTGCGATGCTCGGAGCTACCGTTGTTTCATATTTTTTATTTGTACTTGCTCACCGGCTTGCAATCAGGCGATTGTTGTGGGTTTTTGCTGTGTACATGCTGCTGCCAATTGGTTTGCTTGTGTGGCATATGGTTTTAGGGAAATATTGATTAGAAAGTGGATCCCGGCTCGGCGGCCGGGATGACATCGTACAATTAGATAGTTTTTTTATTATACATATAATCAGTTAATCAGTATGACTAGGTTTTGTTGAGTTTTCAAAAGAGCAATGAAGAAATATAGCAGTATTGATATTGTAAAATTATACTCAGCTGTACGATGTCATCCCCGACTTGATCGGGGATCCATGCTAGAATTTATTCCACACTCATCAACAAGCCACGAGACGATGTTGCGCTCTTGCATGCTGAACTGCACGCCAACAAGAATAATTTTTTTACCACTTTGCAAAAAACGCTCGTAATATTTTTTGTCTTTAATCTGATCAAGTGCTGCTTGTGCTGCTTGGGCCGTATCACGTAGCTTGTATTCAAAAATAATAATGGCATCATCCGTTTTAATCAGAGCATCAATGCTACCAATATTGGTTGAGATCTCAACGCCCATGTCGATGCCCACAAGCAGAAAGAGCAAATAAATAATGCTTTGGTAATATTTTTCGCGATCTCCAACTTGGATATCGAAAGGAATAGAGGCAAACATGGGAATCAGCTGGTTAAAAAATGCGTCAAAATCTTGTTTTTTCAATGCTTTGCGCAAGATAATCCCAAGCGAGCGGATGTCGGTTGACTCTTTGCTAAACGTTCCTGCAAGTCCCCAGAGCATGTAGCTTCGCGACACCTCTTGGTTGGGAAAATCGATTATGCATCCGTCTTCATCTTGACCAACAATCGTGAGATAGCCGGTTTGCACAAGCATAGGAATGAGCGATAATTTTTCAAGGTCGACAATCACGAGATCATCTTTTTTTACACGTAAATGCTGATCAAGTTGAGGTACGGGATTTTGATTTTTAAACATGGTTGCTAAAAAATTTGGCGTGCCGGTTCGCATCCAAAAATTTTCAAATTCTTGCAGATCAAAAGCGGATAGAACTGAAAATGGATTAAAAATTTTTGGCATACCCCAGGTAAAACTGTAGCCGTTGTACCATGTTTCAAATTCTTGAATGAGGTTCGCAACAGAGGATTTTCTGGACTTTGCCATAACCTCAAGATGTTCTTGAAAATTCTCGCTCAGTTCAGCCTTGGTGTATCCGCATACCGTTGCTGCTTTTGGGTGACCAGAGAGATCATTTAAATTATTCAGTCCGGAGAATAGACTTGTTTGTGTAAATTTGCTCACGCCAGTGATAAAAACAAAACAGAGATACTCATCCAAATATTTAAAAACATCATAAAAGCTTCGCAGCGCAGTGCGCATTTGTTCTGCAACTTCAGGGTTTTTTAGGTGGTCTAGTATTGGTTTGTCGTACTCATCAACCAACAGTGCTACAGGACCGTGTTGTGCGTAGATTCCAGAGACAAGCGTTCTAAAAATGCTACTTGGAGGAGCATATTGGTCAACCAGAATGTTGTACTGATTTGCTTCGTTAATCAAGTATGTACGTAAATCGGCAACAAATTTTTCGGGTGTATCGCGATTAATTCCTGAAAAATCTATTCTGACAACCGGTCTGGCGGTCCAGTCATAATCAAGTTTGTCGATTGCAAGGCCCTTGAATAGCTCTCGCTTACCTTCCAAAACTGCTTGCAGCGTTGAAATGAGCAGTGATTTTCCAAACCGGCGTGGACGTGCCAGAAAATAGACCTTACCCTGTGTAATTAAATTATGAATTACATTGGTTTTATCGATGTAGATGTAATTTTTAAGAATTAATTCACTAAAGGTCTGGATACCAATGGGTAACTTTTTCATAGCGCACCTTTCAAAATCGTACTGCCTATTTTCCGCTCCCTCTAGTTTAGCATAGTTTTTATTGATCTTGGCATAGCTATTTTGCTATACCAAGAAAGGCTAAATGGTTCGTCTAGAGAGGGGTATGAGATGATTGATAAAAAAAATGGCTACCGGTCGTTGACGCTGTCGCAGGCAGCGCCGTGTAGCTACACCAAAGAGGTTTTGGGCGTTACACTGGGCGGAGCCATGCTTTATGTTCTGGCAGCGCTTGCTTCGTATCACGAAACAGACAGTTCGTTTTTCTATTTTTCTTCTCAGCCTGAAGTCACGCGCAACTGGGCCGGTGGGCTTGGTGCAGAGCTTTCGGCACTTGTCTTTTTTCTTTTTGGTATTGCGGCTTATCTGCTGGTTGCCATGTTTTGCCTCTATGCCTACCTGTTATTTTTTAACTACCCACTCAAGCAGGAGCGCCTTCGCTTTTTTGCTTTTGTAACATCTCTTGTTTCTGCCTGCGCGCTGTGTGCGCTTTTTAATTGCGACCCTGTAGCATCCCCCGCGGGCGGTTTGCTGGGATATTTTTTGCAAACGCATGGTATTGCGCTTTTGGGCGAGCAGGGAAGCCTTATTTTTTTTGGTGCTGTTTTGTGGATCAGCTTGACGACGGTGTGCCGGTTTCCTCTTCTGGGAATTGTTCGCTGGGTGTGGCATCAAGCAGTTGTTGGCATCTGTTTGATGGCGCTTGCGTGCAAACAATTGGTGAGCCGAGTTTTTTCGCTGTATCGCTTGCTTGACAGGCGAGGCGATGCTATCGATCAAGAGGTAGCTGCTGCTGGAGGCGCGCAAAAAGATAATGATGATTTTTTTGATCTACTTGATAATAAGGGCTGCTCTATTGATGAAAGTGTTGTTGCTGCAGGGGGTGATGAGGCAGTTTTGCTTGATCATGCGGTACGAAGGACCAGTGACTTTTTTAAATTTTTGCATGTAAAAATAGTGCGTTTGCCCAACTCGCGTTTTGCTCGGAGTGCCTATTTATCAACACATGGAAAAAAAGGTGAATCGTGGCACGAGGTGGTTGTGCGCGAAGCTGAAAAAGCAAAGAAAAAAATGCCGAACTACCTGCTGCCCGAGGTGACCTATTTTACTGCTCCCTTGCCACCGCAAGATGCTTTGCGCGTGCAAGAAGAGGGTGCAGCTCGAGGTCACAAGCTTGAAGAAAAACTGTTGCATTTTGGGATTAAAGGCAAGGTGACTGCAATCAAGCCTGGGCCGGTTATTACGCTGTTTGAATATTCGCCAGAGATTGATAGCAAGATTAGTAAAATTATTGCGCTTGAAGATGATCTTGCACTTGCTTTGACGGCGCACAGCATCCGCATTATTGCGCCAATCCCTGGTCGCAACGTGGTGGGGTTTGAAATTGCAAACCAAGAGCGCCTTGATATTTTTATTGCGCAGCCCATGAGTTCAGCGGCGTTTACGCAAACAACTGCTCGTTTGCCGCTTGTTTTAGGCGTTGATGTGATTGGTGTGCCGGTTGTAGTTGATCTTGTTAGTATGCCGCATTTGCT
This sequence comes from uncultured Pseudomonadota bacterium, assembly GCA_964493325.1. Taxonomy (GTDB): domain Bacteria; phylum Babelota; class Babeliae; order Babelales; family RVW-14; genus CAZBMD01. The sequence continues at coordinate 254,801 of CAZBMD010000002.1, forward strand.
GGTTGGTGGAGCTACCGGATCTGGAAAATCGGTTGGGCTTGGTACCATGCTTGTTAGCTTGCTGTGTAAGTTGCGACCTGATGAATTGAAGTTAATTTTGGTTGATCCTAAGCGGCTTGAATTTACGCCGTATGCTGATGTGCCGCATCTACTTTTCCCTATTGTAACGCAGCCAACTGATGCTGCGCGGTGCCTCAAGTGGGTGGTGCAAGAGATGGAAAAACGTTATCAAATTTTGGCAGAAACTGGTGTGCGCAATATTCTTGAGTATCAAAAACTTGTAGGGCGTGGTGGCAAGGCTGGAGGCCCAGAGCTTAAGCCTATGCCTTTTATGGTGGTCATTATTGATGAGCTTGCTGATTTGATGATGGTTGCTGCTCGCGATGTAGAAACATCAATTATTCGTATTGCCCAAATGGCACGAGCTGCCGGCATTCATTTAATTGTGGCAACACAACGGCCATCGGTTGATGTGGTTACCGGACTTATCAAGGCTAACTTTCCAAGCAGGATTGCGTTTCGCGTTTCTTCCAAAGTTGACTCTCGTACTATCCTAGATGCTCCTGGCGCGGAAAAATTGTTGGGACGGGGGGATATGCTTTTTATGAGTTCTGCATCGCCAGATTTAAAGCGTGTACACGGAGCATTTATGAGTGATCGCGAGATTGAAACGCTTGTTGATTATGTTCGCAGTCAGGCAAAGCCAGAGTATCTTGATTTGAATGATGTGTGTTTACGGCAGCAGGCTGAGCGCCCAGCAGAACCAGAAGATGAACTGTATGATGTTGTTGTTGAGTTTGTAAAAAAGAATGATGAAATTTCAATTTCAATGTTGCAACGACAATATCGTATTGGATTTAATCGGTCAGCTCGATTGATTGAAAAGCTTGAGCTTGATGGCCTTATTGCGCCTGCGCAAGGGAGTAAGCCGCGCAAGGTATTGCGCTAACTTGTTGACAAATATAGTAAAAGTCGTATTTTTTCCAGCAGTAGATATTATATAAAAAAAATTCGATTGTTCTGTGTGGAGAGAGTACGCATGATTTTAAGTAAAAAATTTTTACAGAGTGTGCTTCCGCACGCATCATTTTTTATTGGCGTTAGTGCAGGATTTGACGAGCATTCCTTTGATGCACAGGATACAGAAGTTGGTGTTTCAATTGACAGTAGGACGCTTGAGTCACAAGAACTTTTTTTTGCGGTCAAGGGAGCTGTGTGCGATGGTAATGATTTTATTGCCCAGGCGCTTGAGCGTGGAGCGTGTGGCGTTGTGACAGAACGCTATCCAGAGACTGTCGATGCAAAGCTTCTTGCCGGCAAGATTGTCATTGTTGTTGCAGATGTTCTTGAAGCGCTTATTGCGCTTGCTCGTGCATGGCGAGCACAATTTACCATCCCCATTGTTGGGATTACCGGATCGATTGGCAAGACGACGACCAAGGAAATGACGCGCAGTATTTTGCAGGCTGCAGGAGTAAAATCATTTGTTTCTTACAAAAATCAGAACAATATTATTGGTCTTTGTCTGAATATTTTAAAGATGCATTCAGATGTTGCAGTTGGTGTTTTTGAAGTTAGCCTCTATCACAAAGGTGTGATTGCAAAACTTGCAGACATTTTACGGCCTACAATTGGCCTTATTACGCGGCTTGCTCACGCTCACATTCAACATGTTGGCTCACTTACAGATATCGCGCGCGAAAAACAGGCGCTTTTTACGTTTTTTGAAAACCAGCATGTTGGTATTGTTTTTGGCGATCAGCCGCTTTTGTCTAATGCCACCTATAAACATCCAATTGCCAAATTTGGCTTCAAAATGAAAAATTTATTTCAAGCGCGCAAAGTTTCGGTTGAGCAGGATGAGCAAGGCTTATTGAGTACCAGTTTTATGTTGACATGGTACCATAAAAAAGTAGCAGTTCGCTTGCGTGGTAATCATCAGGGGCTTGTTCACAATGCACTTGCAGCAAGTACCCTTGCCTATTTTTTACAGATTCCGCTCGAAGCGGTGGTCAGTGGCCTTGCTGCGTACCAAAGTTTTGAAAATAGATATCAATTTATGCCGCTAAAAACTGGCCGGGGTCAGCTTATCAGTGACTGTTACAACGCAAATCCAGAAAGCGTACGAGCAGCGCTCAATGCTTTTCATGGACTAAAAGTGCCAGACCAAAAAATTGCAGTCCTTGGTGACATGCTTGAGCTTGGACAAAAAGAGGCGTATTGGCATCGCCAAGTTGGTCGTATGTTATGCAAAACAGCATCAATTAACCAACTGATTTTGGTTGGTGATCGGGCGTCATTAATTGCAAAAACAGCACCGCGCGGCATGTTTATTGAGTATGCTGCTGACTGGCAAGCTGCTTTGCGTATTCTGGAAAACAAGCTTGCGCATGGCAATCCTTCGGTTCTTGTTAAAGGGTCGCGCGGTATGCAGCTTGATAAGCTTGTTGAGGTTGTTGCCGGGGCTTCTGCTATTTAGCTATTACCTTGCAGATGGGTGTTTTTACCAAAATTAAAGAGATTCAGGGGGCTGAAGAAAAAGTTATGCTTTTGCCAGCTGAATCTTTTTTTCTGTAAATCAATGAGATGTACAGTCTTAAGTACATTAATAGCCGCTTGGTTGTTATTTTGCGCTGCAATTTCAAAAGGCGTGTACCCGTCCTTGTTACAGAGCGTGGTATTAGCTCCTTTTAAAAGAAGCATTTTTATCATCTCGGGTGTTCCTTTAGCTGCAGCAATGTGAAGGGCGGTGTTATGATTGTTGTCAACATGGCCGTCTATGTCTTTTATATTCCTGTCTAAAAAGAATTCAACAACATTGATGTGATTGTTTTTAATCGCTGCAAGAAAAGGAATTTCTTGGTTGGGGCCGGCGTTGTGCTCGCTTAAAGCTCCATGATTACATAATCGTTCAACGATTGCTGTGTAGCCGTTTTTAGCTGCAAGATATAAGGGCGTTTCACCATTTTTATTTCTGAGCCATCGTACGGTTGGAGCTTTTTGAAAAAATCCAAGAAAGCCACCAGTTTTTGTAGTCAAAGCATCAATGATAATTTCAGCAACTTTTTGGTCTTTGTTGAGTAAGGCATAGTGCAGGGGAGTGTTGCCTAATTCATCTTGCACATTAGC
>CAZBMD010000003.1:0-17580 GCA_964493325.1 uncultured Pseudomonadota bacterium
ATATATAGCCTGATATAGTGAAACAAATTTTTGGGTTTTACCAAGATAGTGTTTGAGAGTTTGTAAATAATTGAAAAGGGCATTCGGTGGATGCCATGGTATCAGAAGGCGAAGAAGGACGTATGAGGCTGCGGTAAGCTTCGGGGAGCTGCCAACAGAGCTTTGATCCGAAGATGTCCGAATGGGGAAACCCGTCTGAGTGAAGCTCAGACATCTTTATCTGAATATATAGGGTAAAGAGGCGAACGGCGTGAACTGAAACATCTAAGTAACGCTAGGAAAAGAAAACGAATGTGATTCCCTGAGTAGTGGTGAGCGAAATGGGAATAGCTAAAAACTTGTGCTGTGTAAGAAATCACTCGTTGCAGTACAAGGGAAGCGGGATAAATTGTCTTACATGTGATTATGTGAGCAATCGCAGTTAACTTAATTGAATGTCCTTGGAAGGGGCGACCAAAGAGCGTGACAGTCGCGTAAATGAAAAGTTAAAAGAGCGGTTGATGTTTACTCCCAAGTACCACGGAGCACGTGAAATTCCGTGGGAATCTGCCCAGACCATTGGGTAAAGCTAAATACTAACTGATGACCGATAGTGAACGAGTACCGTGAGGGAAAGGTGAAAAGAACCCCGGGAGGGGAGTGAAATAGAAACTGAAACCGGATGTCTACAATCGGTGGGAGCGCGGTATACGTATGCGCAACCACGTACCTTTTGCATAATGAGCCAACGAGTTGCGCCTGTGCTGCAAGGTTAAGGCTGGAAAGGCCGGAGCCGAAGCGAAAGCGAGTCTGAATAGGGCGTTTAGTAGCATGGGGCAGACCCGAAACCTAGTGAGCTAACCATGGGCAAGGTGAAGTCTGGGTAACACCAGATGGAGGCCTGAACTCGTGAGGGTTGAAAACTTCTGAGATGACCTGTGGTTAGGGGTGAAAGACTAATCAAACTAGGAAATAGCTGGTTCTCCTCGAAATATATTTAAGTATAGCCTCGTTTAAAATAGCGTGTGGCGGTAAAGCACAGTTTAGGCTAGGGGGCGCAAGCTTACCAAACCTTTACTAACTCTGAATGCCATGCGTCGAAAAACGGGAGTCGGACTGTGGGGGATAAGCTTCATAGTCGAGAGGGAAAGAGCCCAGACCATCAGTTAAGGTCCCTAAGTGCTCGCTAAGTGGGAAAAGAAGTGAAAATACACAGACAGCCAGGAGGTTGGCTTAGAAGCAGCCATCCTTTAAAGAAAGCGTAATAGCTCACTGGTCAAGTGTTTTTGCACTGAAGTATGAACGGGGCTAAAGCGAGCCACCGAAGCTATGGCTTGTACGAAAGTACAGGGGTAGAGGAGCGTTCTTGGACGGAAAGCTTGACTGTGAAGACAGGTGGAGTATCCAAGAAGTGAGTATGTTGGTATAAGTAACGAAAAAACAGGTGAAAATCCTGTTCGCCGAAAGCCTAAGGGTTCCGTGAGAAAGGTTCATCCACTCAGGGTTAGTCGATACCTAAGCCGAGGCCAATTGGAGTAGGTGATGGCAAGCAGGTTAAATATTCCTGCACCGCTTTTAGCGTTTGAGTGATGGGGTGACGCAGAAAGATAGGCAGACTTGGTGTATGGATGCCAAGCTAAGTGATTAGGGAGATCGCGTAGGAAAATCCGCGCAATCGTTATCCTGAGGCATGATGGGCACATCAATCGTAGAGAGAGATGTGTTATGCTGATTCTCCGCTGACCAGAAAAACCTCTAGCGAGCGAAAAAGTGATCGTACCGTAAACCGACACAGGTGGGCGAGATGAGAATTCTAAGGCGTTGAGATAACTCTCATTCAGGAACTCGGCAAAATGGCCCCGTAACTTCGGGAGAAGGGGTGCCAACGCCGTTACTAAGTGAAAACGAAGGAAGCGGTTGTTGGTTGCAACAAAGAGGCCCAAGCGACTGTTTAACAAAAACACAGGGCCATGCAAACTCGTAAGAGGAAGTATATGGTCTGACGCCTGCCCAGTGCTGGAAGGTTAACAGGAGAGGTTAGTCGAAAGGCGAAGCTTTGAATCGAAGCCCCAGTAAACGGCGGCCGTAACTATAACGGTCCTAAGGTAGCGAAGTCCCTTGTCGGGTAAGTTCCGACCTGCATGAATGGCGTAACGACTTGGGCGCTGTCTTGATGAGAAACTCAGTGAATTTGTAGTACCGGTGAAAATGCCGGTTACCCGCGATAGGACGGAAAGACCCTGTGCACCTTTACTATAGCTTGACATTGATGCTTGGACTACCATGTGTAGGATAGGCGGGAGACTTTGAAGTTGTGGCGCCAGCCACGATGGAGTCATCGTTGAAATACCGCCCTTGTTGGTTTGAACATCTAACTTCGGTCCGTGATCCGGAGGAAGGACAGTGTCTGGTGGGTAGTTTGACTGGGGTGGTCGCCTCCCAAATTGTAACGGAGGCGTTCAAAGGTTCCCTCGTGGCGAATAGAAATCGTCATAAAGAGCGCAAAAGCAAAAGGGAGCTTGACTGCAAGACAAACAAGTCGAGCAGGTGCGAAAGCAGGATTTAGTGATCCAGTAGTTCTGTATGGAAGGGCTATTGCTAAACGGATAAAAGGTACGCCGGGGATAACAGGCTTATCTCCTCTAAGAGTCCACATCGACGAGGAGGTTTGGCACCTCGATGTCGGCTCATCGCATCCTGGGGCTGGAGAAGGTCCCAAGGGTTTGGCTGTTCGCCAATTAAAGCGGTACGCGAGCTGGGTTCAGAACGTCGTAAGACAGTTCGGTCCTTATCCATCGTGGGCGTAAGGTATTTGAGAGGCGCTGTCCCTAGTACGAGAGGACCGGGATGGACGAACCTCTGGTGTTCCAGTTGTTCACCAAGAGCAAAGCTGGGTAGCTAGGTTCGGACGAGATAACCGCTGAAAGCATCTAAGTGGGAAACTCACCTCAAGATAAGATACCTCGTACGCAAGTACATTAAGATCCCTCGAAGACTACGAGGTTGATAGGTTGGGTGTGTAAGTACAGTAATGTATGTAGCTAACCAATACTAATAGATCGAAAGTTTTATTTACGCTAAATTTCTCTAACAAGATCTTAGTAAAATCAAACGACGAAACAGGCTATATTTTATAGCGTGCAGATGGGTAACCATCTGTGCGCGGATCACAAAAAATTCTTGAAATAAATTATGTTTACCCAATCTAGGGAAAAACATTGTTCAAATCGATATGTTTTTGATAAAAAAAACGTGTCATAATCTATGAACAATGATATAATACTAGATATGGAAGTAAATAAAAAATTTCCTGGTGGCGATAGCGTTATGGAAACACCTGTTCCCATTCCGAATACAGCAGTTAAGCATAACGCGCCCAAAATACTCGGCTGGTGACGGCCCGGAAAGATAGGTACTGCCAGGATTAAATTACAAAAGCCTCTGAGTGTAAAAACTCGGGGGCTTTTTTCTTGTTGTAGATTTACATGGCTGCTGATGAAGCTTGAATTGCTTGAGAGCTTGAAACATTCAAAATAAAAAGTAGCGTCGGCTTAAAAAGTCTGGCTGGTGGAGTTTATCCTGAGCAAGCGCAGTATGGCGCGAGTCGAAGGAGCCCGGAAATCATGCTGATCAGCATGATCTTTCTACTGTTGCATTTTCAGTACTTGTAGCTGGAATTTTTGGTTGTGATTCTAAAGAATCATTACACATCGAGATTCAGGCTGTTAATCAATATCTAGCCAATAATGCGAAGAGTATGATTAAAGAGGTTAGGTTTGTTGGGGGAATAGAATCAAGATGATTACCAGAATGCGTTTGAATTGAGACGGTTATTATATTTTTAAAGTTGTAGGGCTTATATTGTTGTAAGCCCTACAACCTTTTTTATTACTCGATAATATTGCCATCACGTACAAGTTTGCTGTTCGTACGGCCAACAAACAATGCAACAGGAATCCACAGTCCTATGATCCCAAGCGAGATGACAGAACTAAAAGCAATCAGTGGTGACAAGGCAACAATTCCGGCGCCAAGCGCTTTTGCAGAGCGGCTGCCTTGAACATCAATCCAACTCTTAGCTTTAAACTTTACATCTTTGCTGGTCGGAATATACATAATTTCTTTGCAAGGATTATTCAGCGCGTAGCTCATGCCCTTCATAATTACTTGAGCCGCAAAGAAAGTCCACAGAACTGGGTGTATCCAAACAGCTCCAACAAGGCATGCAACCATCAATGGATAGGTTACAAGACATGCTGTTAATCCAAGCCGGCGGATAAAATAACTGGTTCCAATCAGCGCAAATAAAAATGAAAGTGTATTGGTTGCAAGACCATATATTCCCAAAAACTCTGCAACTTTTTCGGTTGAACCAAATGTTGTTTTTGCTGATGTAGTCTGCAAAATATCAAAGACGGTGCTAATAATTTCGTAAACAGTTGATACAACTAAAACCCCCATTAAGTAAGGTCGAGATGCGATGAGCTTGAGCCCTTCAAGTACGCCGGTTGCTTGTTTTTTTTCTACAGCCTGAGGGCTTGGAACAGATTCATAATGATGTGCAAATATTCTAATCATAAAAGGCACTATCAAAACGCTTACTGTTGCGATGCACATGAGCGCTGGCATTCCCAGTCGTGTTGATAGAAGCATTACAAGCACTGATCCTGTTATCGAACCAAGTTGAGCGCCCGACACAATGACAGGATAACCCTTTTTTGCAGATGCGGTGTCCATGACGCTTGCAACAAATGACCAAAAGGCTGCAATAACTAGAGAGCCAAAACTTTCGATAGCAATGTATATGACCCATCCAAAGATTCTTGATTTATCTGCAACGCTGTTCGGCATGCCAATGGTTGGATGTGTGAGAAAATAGGCGAATGATAAAAAGAGCAGCCCATAGAAAGTTGCAAGAAGGTATACCAATTTTGTTTTTTCAAGCCAGTCGACAAGCTTGTTGTAAAACAGAACAATGAGTAGCAAAGATACTATGGAAATAATCTTTGCATATGGAAGACCGCTTGAGCCAATAATGTGTGTGAATAGTGCGTTTTTCATCAGCCGCAACATCCAGTAAGCGCCAATAATAAAAAAGAAAACGCTTGAAAGAAGTCCAAATTTTTTGAACTCTTCACGAGAAATATCACCCCAAAGGGTTCGCATAATCATAGAAACCATGATTGTCCTTCGCTTGTAAAAAATATACAGCTGAGTACAAAGAGCACTCAGGGATTGTCTTGTTTTTATGACAAATCCGGTTAACACTGTGGAAAAGTTCCGCATGTGTACCTGTATAATCCTGAACGCGCGAAAGACTAGAGGCACGAGAAAGACCGGAAAGAAAGGTCTTAATTTTGAGCGGAATTTTTCCCGCAAAGACAAGAATTACATTTCAAGCCTTTACGATTCATCGTAACACGAACGAAAAAAAATAACAAACGGAATAAATTCATTAGTGAGAGAACACCTTGAGTATAGGTTGTTCTTTGCATTTCAAGGTCGTAAGATGCAAAGAACAACTGATTTAAATCGGTTGGAGCTTAGTCAAGCTCCAAGTCTTTTTCTAATAAATTTATCAGCGTATCATCGGTTCCATTATTGAGCGTGTCTTCAAGAAACGATAGCTCTGTATCCTGCAGCGCAGTATCTTGCCCATCGTAGGTAGTTACTTTTTTTTTGTCATTACCCCACGACCATATTCGCGGGCAAGTTTCTATAATTTTATTAACATCAGATCGGTTGGTGAGAATAAGGCTAACAGCGCCAAAGAATGCGAAAGTGCCAACAACACCAATAATAATTTCTCTATTACCGTATTCAAGAACCAGCTCAAGGCCTCCTAATAATTGCTGGTCATTAATTTTAAGTTCTGCACCTGAGCGTACAGCGGTAATAATTTTTTCTAACTCGTGGTTGCTGATGTTCTGTATGTTGTATTTTGTAGTTTGTGCTTGTGTTGACGAGATTAGTGCCAACGAAAAGAGGACAGGCATTAATTTTTTTAACATTTATAATATCTCCACTTAGTGTAAATAGTGATTTTCTAATTTAGGAGCACATTATGATTGATATCTTCTAAAAATCAATGATTTATGTACATTTAATCGAACTATTTCATTTTTGATTAGGCCTGAGGTAGCATCCTGTGTTGTATTATTTTTTTTCAACTTTTTTATGAAAAGGGGTGTCATGATTCATCAAGATTCTTCGCTTACAAGGCCTGTGTCATTATTTATGCACAAAGTTTATGGTTGGATGGCGGCTTCGCTTGGAATTACTGCTGCAACGGCCTACGGTATTTATGGTCAAGAGCAACTGTTTCAGGCAATGATTCGCTCTCGGTTTCTGTTTATTGGCCTATTTATTGCGCAAATAGCTCTAGTGATATTTCTTTCGGCTCGAATCCAGAAGATGAATTTTTTTACGGCGGCTCTATCTTTTGTGACCTATTCGGTTTTATCAGGAGCTACGCTGTCTGTGATTTTTGCAGTTTATCAGCTGCCATCTATTGCTATGGTTTTTGGCATTACTGTAGGGATGTTTACGTGTATGGCTTTGTATGGTTATTTCACCGGCGCTGATTTGACAGGCTTTGGGTTAATCATGACTATGGCTCTTTTTGGTCTTATCATTGCAATGCTCGTTAATCTTTTTTTAGCTAGCACAATGTTTGATTACATTATTTCTTTTGTTGGCGTTGCTATTTTTACCGGTCTGATTGCTTATGACACACAAAGAATAAAACTCATTGGCAGGTCGCTTGCAGAAAATGGCGATTCAGAAACAAAAATTTCAATATTGTGTGCGCTGACGTTGTATCTTGATTTTGTGAATCTATTTTTAATGTTACTCAGAATTCTTGGTAATAGACGCGATTAGTTTAATCTCATGAGAGTGTTGTGCCCTTGTACTTTGTACGAATTCTTTGTACGCTTCTTTATCTGCTAAGCATTGGCACAACACATAGCTTCTTAATATTTTTCTTTCGATTAACATATGAATTACAGTAAAATTTATAAACAGTTAAAGTTTTTTTTGATCCTCGGCCTGTTTATTCTAGTATCTGGTAGTGCATGGCTGGTTTTTAAAAAGTTTTTTACCGCTCACCCAAAAGCGTTATTTCACACGCAAAAAATTGAAAAGCGAGATATTTATAATATTGTCTCGGCCGAAGGCTTTCTCGAAGCACAAGGGTCTTCCAAGCTTGGTCCATTGATTACGGGCACAATTAAACATATTTTTGTTCAAGATAGTGATGTTGTTGAAAAGGGCAAACTCCTAGCGCTTCTTGATAATGGCTATGGCGGAGATACGCGTGTGCGTCAGCGAGCTGCGACTCTGGAAAAATCAAAGATTGCATGGGACTTTGCTCAAGCTCATTTTCAAAGGCGACAAGCATTGTTTGAATCTGGACAGCTTGCGCCTGATATTTTTGAACAAGAGCGCCGCGATTATGAAACAGCGCGAGCTGATGTTGCCTTGCAACAGGCCTTGTACGACGAAGAGGTGGTCAATTTTGAAAACACCAAAATTATTGCACCGCATGATGGCACTATTCTTTCTTCGATGAAGGAGGGCGAAGCCGTTTCCCCAATAGCGTCAGTTCCCAGCATTCTTTTTGAAATAGCAAAAAACTTAACAGTCATGCGCGTGACGCTCAATATTGATGAAAATAAAATTGGAAAAATTAAAATTGGTCAAAAGGCAAAAATTTCTGTTGATACCTATCCATATCGTATGTGGAAGGGTGTGATCGATTCTGTTGGCAGTTCACCATTTTTAGGGACTCAGGCCCAAAAACAGTTTATTGCCTACAAAACGCTGATGACCATCAAGAATGATGAGAAGCTTTTAAGGCCTGGTATGACAGTTCATGCAAAAATTACGGTCGAAAAAGCTAAGGCTGCTTTATCTCTGCCCGGCTATGTTTTTCAGATGAACAGTAAAATGCTTGAACAAATAGCCAAAGCAAGTGGGTATGCATTTAAGCCGCTTGAACCAGCAACCAAAAAAGAGCTCCTCAAACGCAAAGGCGAAAAGACAACCGAGTTTTTATGGGTTGTTCAAGATAAATCGTTTATAGAAAAAGCTGTTGAAGTTGGTATTACCGATAATGCTTATTTTCAAATTATTGCTGGTGTTACCGAGCAAGAAGATATTATTCATGGCTTTGAGCCTTCTGATGAGATGAAAGCTCTTATGAAAAAATTAGTTGGCGGTGGGCTCTAAGCACGTAAAGGCAGTTTTTGATGAACTATCATTTGATTTTTCGCATGTCCTTACGAGCTGTTGGGCATCACAAAGGTCGCTCGTTATTGACGGTGCTTGGTATTGTTATTGGAATTGCTGGCATTATTGCCACAACCGCTATTGGTCGAGGTGCTCAAAAAAAAGCACGAGATCAAATGCTTGCGTATGGCTCAAAATCTATGTTTATACGATTTGGTAATTTTGCTGCAAAAAATGTGGTAAAACCACCCGTACCGCTGACGGTTGATGATCTTGAAATTATTAGGCGTTTGTGCAATAAAGTTGAATATGCATCACCAACAATGTACGCGGATGATGTTGTTGTTGAGAGAGCTGGGCAACAATTTTCTACTGATATTTCATGTGTTGATGAAAATGTTTTATATATTGATGAATTAACGCTTGAACAGGGCCTCTTTTTTAATCAGGGACATGTTATGCGCAAGGAGAACGTTGTTGTTCTCAACCACGAAGCAGGTCAAGCGATTTTCCCATGGGGAGGTGCTGTCGGTGCCACCATACGACTTAATAAAATTCCGTTTGTTGTTGTTGGTGTTCTTGCTGAGCAAAAAGTTAAGCAGCGATGGGACCTTGGCAAGCTCAAGATGCTCATACCCTTTACGGTTGGTAAACGCTATTTTGACTACGGGCGTGGAAGCGCCGTACTTGGCGGAATAACGCTCAGCACGTTTGACGAAAAAGATAATCCATCGGTGATGCAGCAAATTACCACTATTCTTCGAGCATCACATCATTTAGAAGAAAATGATCCAGATGATTTTATGATCTTTGATACACAAATGATGGCAGAAGCTGCCGAAGCTGGTAGTAAGGTAATTGCGTTATTTGCACTGATTGCCGCGTCCATTGCGTTGCTCGTTGGTGGTATAGGGGTGATGAATATCATGCTTGTTGCTGTGCAAGAGCGTACCAGAGAAATTGGTATCAAACTTGCGCTTGGCGCTACTGGTACCATTATTCAGTTACAATTTTTAATTGAGGCGGTTGTCTTGTCTGTTTCTGGAGGTCTTTTGGGAGTTGCGGTGGGCATTGGTATTTCTTACCTATTGGGACATTTTACTCAGCTGCCTGCTATCGTTGAGATCCCGCCCATCATTATTTCTTTTTTGATGACAGTGATGATAGGACTTTTTTTTGGATTCTACCCTGCGCGTAAGGCCTCATTATTCGATCCAGTCGAGGCGCTTGTTGAACATTAATAGAATTTGCTTTTGACGAGTGATTTTTTTTATCTTAGAATTATGGAAATTATGTGTCGTTATATTTTCTTACACCGAGAGATGGCATAGGAGGCATCATGCTCAAGGTATTTTTAAAAGCACAGGATTTCGATTTAATCGTACCGTTGTGCTTTTCTAAAAAAATTTCAACAGTATCATTACTCACAGCTACTACAGCTGTTCATTTTTCTTTTCCTATCATTTCTTGGCGTTTCCGCGCTTAATCTTATTATAATCCAGATATATTTTTTATTTTGTTGTCGATAAAACATTGATTGATTGTTTTTATTCGACTCATTTTTTATGACATCTAGCTTATTTTTTGTATAAAAAAGCAGGTATTGTCTCTTGTATAAAAATCCTGAAAGGGAAAGACCATGAATTTTTCTGTTAAAATCCTATTGATATCGCTTGCTGTTTTTGCCGTTGATTTATCTTTTCATATTCTGCACAGTGAGCCCTGTTATCGGTTGGCAGAACTGGCTGATGTTGATGCGCTGTTAGAGCATTACGAAAATATCGAACAAGCTTCGCAAGATAGGCAAAACCTTGTTGTTTATCCAATTGAGGTTCGTAGAGAGGTGCTTCAAGATAATATTGGAAAAAAGCGGTTTTATGTCGCTGTAGATGATGAGTCTCGAAAGGTTATTGGATTCATCAAGTTTTTCAAGATAGGCGAAGATGAGTTGTTGGATATTTTGTGTAACGAGGTTTGTTGTATTGGCGATACTGCTCAGCCGGTTGATCAGGTGCTTTATGTTCCAAAAGTGAATGACTTGTTAAACCATTCATTAGGCAGTGCTCATAATGCTTTTGCTCCGTATATATATCATGACAATCAAGTGTATTTTTACTACGGGGGAGCTTATACGGTTCCAGAGTTTCGTAATAAACTGGTTTGCTCTAATCTTCTTGCTTATGGACTTAATGATTGTTGTAACGATTTTAAAAATTATGAGAAGTCAGAGATTGTTTTGGTATACGGGCAAGCTCGCAGCGCTTCTGGGCAGAAATTTATGATTAAAATATTTGCTGAATGTATGAATAAAATTTTTAATTCATTAGCTACAGTAACAGGCATCTATCATTATCGTTTTAAGGCTTTTAAGCCTGAATTGATTTTTGCAGATGGCAAGATAATTGTTGTGCCGCCTATAGATCTAAAAAATCATGATTACGGAAATGTAGTCCTGTACCAGATAAATCAGTAAAAATAGCATCGCAGCATCTATTTATTTAACAAGGAAATTATGAAAAAGTTATTGATAGTGAGTATGTTTGCCAATGTTGCGTTGGGAGCTTTTGCCTCTTTTATTTACCTCAAGCAGTTCTCTATGGTCTCTAGTGAGCAGAGTAACTCGACTGATTTGATTAAAAAAATTGCTATTCTAGTGCCTGCATCTCATTCTTCTATGGAAAAAATTGAAGAAGGGTTTAAGGTTGCCTTGCAGCAGAAGTATGGTTTGAATTGTTCATTTGACTTGTTCAATGCAAATGGCAGTCGTCCTTTGATGCATGCGCAAGCAGAGGAAATTGTGCAACAGGGGTATGATCTTGTTTTTACCATCGGCGAAGGTGCAACAAAGATTGTCAAAGAAGTTTCAACAAAAAAAAATAAGCCGATACCGGTTGTTTTTACCGCTGTTGCAGATCCTGTTGGGCAAAATCTTGTTGAGTCAATGCAGTCTTCAGGGAATAACCTTACCGGTATCTCTGCTTCTGATAATCAGCGTTTGCAAATTGAGATTCTAAAACAACTTAAACCAAGCATGAAAAAACTATTGCTTGTTTATGACCCTACGCGCCCATCAAGAGCTGCAGTGCGTGATGATGTTCAGAGAGTTGCGCAAGATCTGGGAATAGAGTTTAAAACTGTTGAAATTTATAAAACTAATGAAATTTATGGCAAGGTTTCAGCGTTTTTCGATGACGTTGATGTTGTCTTAGTTTTGACCGATCATGTTGTGGTTTCGGGTATTGATAGCCTTGTCAAGTTGTGTAATCGTCATGGAATTATGCTTTACACGAGTGAGCTTGATTCTGTATCCAAAGGTGCTGTTGCAGGCTTTGGCATAGCGTCTGAAGACTATGGATCTCAGGCAGCTGACCTTGCTTATCAAATTTTGGCTGAGGGTAAAAAGCCATTTGATGTTCCTGTGCTGCAGGCGTCGCTTTTTAAATTGCGCATCAATCGCAAGATGATGAAGGTGCAGAATTTTGAGATTGATGATTACACCCAATTTCTTGCAACCTCAGTTGAATTTGTTTGAAGCAATAGACTTCCTCTGTAACGAGGAGAATCCAATTTGTTGATTGAAAATTCGGCTGTAGGATGTCATCCCGGCCTCCGAGCCGGGATCCACTTCTAGGTCAATTGATTAACTGGATCCCGGATCAAGTCCGGGATGACATTGGCTGACAAAGTTTTTATTGAACATAGAAAGAAAAAATAGTTTCGAAAGAGACGTTAGGAGCTAATAAATAATCATGATAATCGATTTTTTTCAAAAATATCTTCGCATCGACACCACATTCCCAGGAGCTTTGTATCACGAAGCGGGCAAGCTTTTTGAGCAGCAAGCACAAAGCGATGGGTTTGAATTTAATACTGTGGAGTTGCCGTCAGGCTTTCCTGCATTTGTTATAACGTACAGGGGGAGTGATGAGTCATTGCCCGCTCTTGCTTTGAACCATCACATAGATGTGGTTCCTGCAGACCCTTCTGGGTGGGATCATCATCCTTTTGCAGGAGTATGCGAGAATGGCCTTATTATTGGTCGTGGTACGCAGGATATGAAAGGTGTTGGATTTGTTCATTACGCAGCGATGCGCAGGATGAAACTTCAAAACGTTCAGCCAAAAAGAACCATTCATTTGCTTATGGTTCCCGATGAAGAGCGTGGTGGCTTTGGGGGAGTTCCGCTCTTACTCCAGACAGATTTTTTTAAATCGCTCAACATTGGTTTTGTATTAGATGAAGGATGTGCTTCTGGTGATGAAAAAAAATTGCATATTCACATTGCTGAGCGCAAGGCGATGCATGTAACGTTTACCGCGCAGGGAAAGATGGGGCATGGTTCTCGCTTGCAAAGTCAGAATCCTAATCATGATCTGGTACTTTTTTTAGAGAAACTAGTTTCATTTCAGCAAGATCAACGAGTGCTTTTAAACAATTATGAGGCTGGTTTGTTGTTGTCCACCAATGTGACCTCTTTAACTGCAGGTGTACACAAAGATGGAGCTGTTGCAATTAATGCTATTCCCGATGTTGCGCAGGCAACGGTTGACATTCGAGTTCCGCCTCAGATGAAGATGGATGAGGCTTATAATTTTATTCAAAATATCCTTAAACCATTTTCAACAATTCAAATGAAGATAGAAGCACAATCAAATGATTTTTATTTTAAGGTTGATGCTCATAAAACTTCAGAAATATATCAGGTACTTGTTGATGCAATTCAGGCACAAGGTTTGCATGCTGAGGCCATGGTTTCGGAAGGCAGCTCCGATTTACGTTTTTATCTTGCCCATGGCATTCAAGGTTTTGGATTTACACCCTTTACTATAAAACCGAATATACACGGCGTGAATGAGGCTGTGCGTGTGACAGATTTGGAGCTAGGGTGTAACATTATTTTCGATGTTATAACTCGTTTTTGTTTGTAAGGATTATTGTGATAAGTGAAACGTTGATGATCATTGCTGAGCAAGTGCTCTTGTATTTGCCGCTGGTGCTTGGAGCCTACATTAATATTGCCATGATGAAAGTGCCCGATTTGAGCATCGAAACTGCGTACGTATTTGGATCAATTTTTGGGGCCCGGATGCTTTTTTTTACCAGCAATTTGCCATCTCTGGTCAGCTTGAAATTGGTTTTGTTTGCTGCTGTTGTTGGTGGGGCTTGTGTGGGTCTTTTATCTAGTGCTCTTACGAAAATTGCTCGCTTACCTCATCTGCTTTCCTGTATTTTAACTATTGGTATTTTTCATGGCCTTAATCAGTTGGTGCTTGGCACCGCTAGTTTATCTATCAGTCACTTGAATAATCCACTGATTACGCAGAGTGTTTTTCCAAGGAATCCTGAATTTTTTACACTTGCAGTACTAGGATTTGTTTTGCTGGCGCTTGGGTATCTGTTGCTGCGCACACAACTTGGGTTTGCTTTTGCAGTGTACGGTAATAACCCACGTTTTTTTGATCACTATCATATCAGTCAAAAATTTGTGTTTATGGTTGGCATCATGCTGAGCAACGCTCTTGCTGGTATTTCTGGTTATCTGGTTGCGCAAACAAGTGGGTTTACCGATATCAATGCAGGTTTTGGTATGGCGCTTTTTTGTATCACGTCCCTGATTTTGGGTAAGACCTGTGTCAGATCAAAGCGTCTTTTTTCAATTTCCATTCCACTTATTGGCATCATTGTGTATTGCTTGTTGCAGCAACTGCTTCTCAAGGTAGGATTTAATTTAAAATATTTTACCATGGTTCAATCTATTATTGTGATGTGTGTTCTCATCAGGCAGTTTCGCACCGTTTCTTCTACCGAATCAATTGTCGATAATTTGGGAGTATGACCATGAACAACAATATTGCTCTCAAGCTTAATCAGGTAGATTTTAAATTTTCAGAAGAAAATCCATTCTTTTTCTATAACGTATCTGTTTCCTTTCCTGCGCAAAAAATTCATTTTATTCGCGGTCAGAATGGAGCTGGCAAATCAACGCTGTTTAAAATTCTTCAGGGGCGGCTGGAGCAGAAAGAAATCATAGCTGGCTCAATAGAGCTGCACGGTGCGCGACATAATTTTTCCGATGCTCGAGTAGCCAGTTTTGTTGGCCAAATTAAACTGGTGCAACAGAAGTTTGACCTGATGCTTGCTGACCGATTTTCATTTATCGAAAATTTGAGGTGCGCCAACATAGGTGTGCACCCAAATTTTACCCGGTTGCCAGATCACCAGCCGCTACCGGCGTTTATTGCTCGTTTTGGTATCAATCACGATGTTCCGGTTAAGATGCTTTCTGGCGGACAGCGCCAGATGCTCGCTATCTTGATGGCGCTCCAAAAGCCCACCAAGGTTCTTTTGCTGGATGAGCCTACTGCTGCGCTTGATGAGCAGAATGCCAAAATGGTGATGCAGTTCTTGGATGAGCTAGTCAAAGCTACAGGCATTACGGTCCTTATTATTTGCCACGATCGTGAGATTGTAGAAACCTACTCATCAGAGGGTTATTACGAAATAGTTGTTGACGAAAAGACCAAACTGCGGTCACTTGTCCTCCGGCACAGCAGGGATAGCCTTTTGCCTAATTGACCGTAAAAGTGTATATTGAAAGCTAAAAATGCTAACTGTTACACATGACTCTGAAAGGTTGTTATGGCAATTCAAGCGGGGCTTGTTGGGCTTCCGAATGTGGGAAAATCTACCCTTTTTAATGCGCTGACCAAATCGAGTATTCCTGCAGAAAATTATCCTTTTTGCACGCTTGATCCAAATCTTGCTATTACCAACGTTCCTGACGTGCGGCTCGAGCGTTTGGCTCAGATATTTAAATCGCAAAAAAACATTCCAACGGTTGTTAAGTTTGTTGATATCGCAGGACTTGTTAAAGGTGCTTCCAAGGGCGAAGGTTTGGGCAACCAGTTTCTTGGCCATATTATGGATGTGGATCTTATCTTGCATGTGCTTCGTTGCTTTGAAAGCGGCGATATCACTCATGTTAACAATCGCGTTGACCCTGTTGATGATTTTGAAATTATTTGTGCTGAGCTTATGCTCAAAGATCTAGAATCGGTTGCTAAGCGAAAAGATCGCCTTGAGGCTCTGATCAAAAAAAACAAGCACGGTCCAGAAAAACAGCTCAAAGAATTTGAAGCTGAAATGGATTATTTGAATAAAGTACTCCCGGCTCTTGATGCGGGCAATCAAGCGCTTGTTCAAAAGCTTACGCAAGAAGCAAAAGATGCAGGCGTGCAGTTGATTCCTCTTATTTCTGCAAAAAATTTTCTTGTTGTTGCCAACGTCTCCGAAGACGATTATGAAGGCACGCGCTACACGCAAAATGCTCATTATCAGGCGCTGCTTGCAAAGTTTGGGGCTGATAAAGTTATTCCTGTTTCTGCAAAAATTGAATCTGAGCTTGCACAGTTGAGCGACGTCGAAGCGAACGAAATGCTCGAGTCTCTGGGTATCACAGAAAGAGGGCTTGATAATATTATTTCCAAGGCCTACCGCAATTTGGGGTTGATTACCTTTTTTACCTGTGGCCCAAAAGAAGCGCATGCATGGAGTCTTAAGCAAGGTTCCAAGGTTCCACAAGCAGCTGGCGAAATTCACTCAGACCTTGAGCGCGGTTTTATTTGTGCTGAAGTGTATAACTGTGAAGATATTTTTGCAGCGGGTAGCGAGCAGCAGCTTAAGTTGCTTGGTAAATTGCGTACAGAAGGACGCGATTACATCGTTCAAGATGGCGACTTGCTCAATATCAGATTTAACGTTTAAGTACGTTTTAAGATAAACAAAAAAAAAGAAGGGACGTTCTTTAAGAGCGTCCCTTCTTTTTTGACCTATTTTTGACCTAATTCTGTGTTGTTCGAGTGAATACATAAAAATTTGCCCACGATATTTTGGCTAAATCAGATAGGCATTCTTTTAGACTCTGTGGATCATCATACATATAAACATCAGGGTTAAGATTGTATTCGTGAAGATAACTTTTAATCTTGTATAGCATTGTTCCTTCTTCTTCTGAGAAATTTTCATCCAATAACTGTTGCTGGATTAAATTGACGTTCTCTTCTGTAAATAGCATAGGAATTCCCAGCATGTTTTGTGAGCATGTTCCAAAAAATATAATTATTGCGATGGCAAATATGCGTACTCGAGTATTCATGAAAACTCCATTTGTAAATTGATTAAAATTGTAGTCTATTCTCGCGATCTATTCTTGTTGAGCTAAAAAATCATCAATCCAGTTAGACATCTCACTATAGTTGACTGGTTGTTGTTGGTGATTTCTAAAAGCTTCTGCAATCTCTTGGCATAAAAATTCTATACCAACTTTTGAGTAAGGATCTTGTTCGAGCATCTCAAGCAAATACAATGCATTCGTATCTTCAGAAAATGTAACGCCTGAGTTTTTGATTTTCTGAATAACGCTAGGAAGGTTCTCTCGATTATTGTTAAACACAAGTCTGAATTCTGTTAAGAGCGCAGGTTCTTGGGTCTCTGATTGATTAATATTAAAAACCTCCTGAATATCTGAGCACAGGGTATCCAAGTCGACAAGGTCAGGAGCTGTTTTAAGAAGCTCTAATTTTTCTAAGGTATCTGTAGAAAATTCAAGATTCAATTCATTTGCTATATATTGAATCAGAACAACAATACGAGGTAACGCTCCGGGGCAGTGTTGCCTTGCGAACTTGAGCCATTTGATTGTTATGTTCGCGTACTCAAGAGCCTGTGGATTTTTTGGATCAAACCTGTCCTGTATTTTTTCCAACGCGGTATCAACAATGGTTGGGTTTATGGCTTTAGCAAAATCAACAATATCGCTAACATCAAATTGTGTTGCAAATTCTTTCGCCTGCTTCATAGACAGATTTGAGTTCTGAAATGCCAGTGCCGCGTTCAAAGCGCCTTGTGCAATATTGCCCCAGTTCATTGGACTTGCGTTTTGTTGGATCGCCAAAACAAAAACAAAAGCTGTCATGATTTGGGTATTTATTCGAATCTTCATAAAATTTCCTTTAACCTGTCAATGTTAGAGATTTCCAACCGGCTTCTCTAATTTTTCGATCTGTTCTTTTAGATTCGCAATTGTGGCCGTGATAGTTTTTTTATTTTCGTCGAATTTTTCTCTTGTTATCGTCTTCTTTACAAAACAAGCGGTTGTTAATTTTTTTAGATCATCATTTTTTATTATAATTTCATCCTCTAAGAGCTTCTTCTGATCGGCAACACAGAGATTTGATTTATTTAAGAGCTCTTTTTTTTCTTTTTCAGTTTTTTCTCGCAAGGTATCTTCTTGCTTTACAGCTTTCTGATTGTTGTTCTGATTGTTGTTCTGATTGTTGTTCTGATTGTTGTTCTGATTGTTGTTCTGAT
>CAZBMD010000003.1:17680-129618 GCA_964493325.1 uncultured Pseudomonadota bacterium
TCTGATTGTTGTTCTGATTGTTGTTCTGATTGTTGTTCTGATTGTTGTTCTGATTAAGTTTTTTATTCCAAATTAACAACTTAATCAAAGGCGTTTCTTGACACCAGTCTCGGACGGTATCGTTGTAATTTGCAATCAGAAGCCCTCCTCCGGCAACTGCCAGACCAGCTGATGCGAAAAGAATTTGTTTTTTGTATTTTTGAAAGTATTGTTGAATCTTTTTTTTGCGGAGAGTTCTTCTTGTTCCTGCGTGATTTGCTGTTTCGTTAGCAATTTTAATCGCCTCTGCGAGAAGCTCACTATATTCGTCATTATTATCAATAAAGAAATCGATATCAGGTGTTGAAGTAGCTGCGATATTTGCATGCATGGCGAGTATAAGAATCAACATGCTAAAGAGAGTTTGCTTTTTCACTGTTATTCTCCTCGTTTTCTAAAAATCAGAGCGCCTGTTGTAACAGGCGCTCTGATGGTAATTTGTTTTTGTGCTATTGAATTTCAGATATTTTGTCAGCTATCGCGAGCATATTCTCATTGATAAAATATTCAAAGTTTTCAGCGCTTGTTAGTAGACGTGTAAAATCTTTTGTAGAGTCTGTAAGTCGATTTTTTCCATTTGTAGCAGCTATTAAGAACATATCAACAGTATCTTCGTCCATGCCGGTAATGTAATATTTGAAATCTTTAGATAGACTTGCTGCTGCCAAAAAAAACATACCTAGTGAGCAATCATTCTTGTTTCCAGCTTTTTGAATGATATCCAAACTTAATGGGCTTAGGCTTTTGTTACATGCAGTAGCAAGGAATGGAATGAGATTTGCAATTTCAGTTACTTGTAGTAGTTGATAGTTATGACTTACTGACAATATATTGAATAAAGCTTCTAATCTACGTGCAGGAGTTTTGGTGGGATCAAGAACTATTAATGCTAAATCATAGGCGGCGTTAACCAACTCTTCTGATTCTTCACCTAAGGCATTAGCTATCAATGGTTTAAGCTGGTGACTATGGTTATTAATAATTACGCTTGCTGTATTTATTAGCCGAGGATCTGTTACTAGATTAGTTAATGTAGAGAGGAAGTTGTTGCTACCTTGTGTAACTACTGCATTGGTATTGTTTCTTGCGGCGATCTGGTTATTATTATTATTATTTCTCTGCATAGGAGCTACGCTTTGTTGGAAAACACCAACAGATACAAGAACTACAAGCGCACATGCGTTGCTACGAATATTCATAAAAATTTCCTTTTATAAATGAATGATTAATATTGTTTTCTATACGACACTATTATTTTTGGGTTAATCTATCATACATTTCATGAGAAGAATAGAGACAAGATTGTGTTTGCCTTGTGGTTAAAAAAATGACGACAGATAGAGGCAGCATTGGATGTGAGAGTATGCCTTTGTTGTTATCATGATGATTGAGTGAGTTGTACGAGTCGTAAATTTCGGAGGACCATCTCTCTGTTTATTCGATGGGATAAAGTTGCATGAGTGATGTCAAGATCTGTAACAAAAGCCCCGTACCGTCTAAGCAAGTTGACGATTGCATTGTTATTGGATTCTGCAGCCAAATACATGGGTGATCGCCCAGAGTCATCTTTTCTAATTTCTCTTGTATTGGGGTTAAAATTTGCTTTGAGTAAAAGTTCTACAATCTCATAATGCCTGTTTCGTATTGCCTGATGCAATAGGTTTGGTTCTTCTTCTGCGATATATTGAAGCGTTCCATCCTGATATAAATCTTCGATTATCTCAATCTTGCCCTCAATAACAGCACTTTCAATATCTTTTATGAGTATTGATGATGGAAATAGGCATCCAAACGTAGAGACTAGTAAAAAGACAATAATTTTTTGAGATTTCATACAGTAGTTTCGTAAAAGGTATTAGTGGTATAACTTGTGAGTTGCAATTATATAATGTGCAATTTAAAAAACAAGAGTAAGTCTACATTGTATTTTAAAATAGATGGGGATATTTATGATGGTGATTGTTTGACTGTTTACATGTTTGAATAGGCGAGCTTGCTGCAGGAGGCTATTGTGAAAAATGATAAGGCAAAAATCATGGCGCTGTAGATGTGAAGTTTCGAATCTATTAATGGAATATGCAAAAAAAAGCTCCAACAAATTTTGCTGGAGCTTTTTTTATAAAAAAATTATAGACAAGGGTTTTAGGAGCTTCTGCCATACAATTTATCCAAAACTTCTTCCCAATTTTTTTGGGTTTTTTGAATAGACTCTTTAAGTTCTTTCTCTTGAGTGACTAAATTTTTATGAGCAGAAGATCCATACTCAGCAGCGCTGATTGCTTGAACAAGTTCGGCAAGTTGCTTTTCAAGCTTTTCAATTTTTTGCTCCAAGTTTTTGCTTTTTTTACGAAGTTCAAACCCTTCTTTTCCGCCAACTTGTTCTTTTGGCTTTTCTTCAACAGCAACCACTGTAGCTGCTTTTTTTGCAGGAGCAGCTTGAGCTGTTCCGTCTTGTACTGACTTTTGGTACAAGTAAGATTCGTAGTTACCTTTGTACATGCGCACACCGTTGGGAGTTAGCTCCATGATGCTTGTTGCAAGCTCATCCATGAACGTTCTATCGTGAGATACAAACAACATGGTGCCAGAAAATTGCTGTAACGATTTGAGCAAAATTTCTTTTGATTCAAGATCCAAATGGTTAGTTGGTTCGTCAAGAATGAGAAAGTTAGATTCAACTAGAAGAACTTTAACCATGGCTACGCGGTTTTTTTCGCCACCGCTTAGGACGCGAATTTTTTTATGAACATCATCTCCCGAAAAAAGAAATGCGCCCAAAAAGCTGCGCACGTTTTGGCGAGCTTTGCTGGTTGTGCAAGAGTCTTCAACTTCTTGTAAAATAGTTTTTTCAGGGTTGAGAGCTTTGTCTTGGTCTTGTTCAAACATGGTGTATTTAACATTGTACCCCATGGTAACTTCGCCACCTTCTAGTGGATATATGCCGCTGATAAGATTAAGCAAGGTTGTTTTACCCACGCCGTTTGCAGCAACAATTGCCACCTTTTCGTCTTTTGGAATTTCAAAAGATACGTTTTTAAAAATCTGCTGATCGCCAAATTTTTTCGAAAGATCTTGGACGGTCAAGACAATTCTGCCGGCAGGCGGGATGTGAGAAAAGCTAAGCTTAACGCTTGATGAGCGAGGAGGCAGTTCAACAAGTTCCATGCGTTCAACAGCCTTGAGCATACTTTGTGCAGTTTTTGCACGAGCAGCGCTGGCTCTAAACTTGTTGATTATTTCCATCTTCTTTTTAATTTCTTTTTGCTGCTCTTCATAAGCCTTAATTTGCAAATCTTCGTTGTGCTTTTTTTGATTTACATAAAATTCGTAGTTACCGTCATAGATTTTACCAATGCCGCGTTCAACTTCAAAAATGTATTCACACACGTTGTCCAAAAAGAAACGATCGTGAGAAACCAGAAGGAACCCAAATGAAGAGTCTTTCAAAAATTTAACAAACCAATCTTTGGCAACGATATCAAGGTGGTTAGTAGGTTCGTCAAACAGATAAAAATCTGCTTTGGCGAGGAGCAATTTTGCAAGGACGAGGCGCATTTTCCAGCCAACACTCAGTGCTGATACCGGTTTTTCCCAACGTTCTTGTGTAAAGCCAAGCCCTTGTAGAACTTTTTTTGTCTCTACCCAGAGCAATGATGTATCAAAATGTTGCAGTTGTTCTTGCACGTGAGCGTAATGTTCAAGGGTGTCATGCATTGTTTCTTCGGGCAGGCCTTGTTCGATAAGCGCTTCAATTTTTTTCAGCTCATCTTGCAGTTCAACAACGATATCAAATGCTGCGTAGGCTTCGTCAAGAACAGATTTTTCAGAAGCAAGGACCACTTCTTGCGGCATGTAGGCAATGCGCTTATCTCGTTCGATGCTAATTGTTCCTGAATCGAGTTTTAACGATCCTGCAATAGCTTTAAGAAGGGTTGATTTGCCCGCACCATTGCGGCCAACAAGTCCCACTTTCTCACCTTCAGAAAATGAAAAAGAGAGGTGGTCGAAGATGTCTCGGTCGCCAAACCGAAGACAGAGGTCTTTGCCTAAAATCATTGAATATCCTTGAACATTGCATGCAAATTAACGAAAAATATTTGCAGAGCGGCAGTTGCCGACTCCACTCCTATAAGTCTAATAGATTATTAATTAAAAGACAAAATGCAATTCAAAGTCCCATGGATCGTTTTTTCATGCTTTTTTGTGATACGACCATGCGCTTTTGCTGATCAATACCTATTTTGCAGATGAGGTGATAAAAAAAATCGCGATCAGGACCCTTGATAACCGCTTGTTCGTGGGCTTCGGCAAGCACCACGGGGTATCCATATCCCTTGATGCTTTGATCAACGCAGACCTGAGCAATTTTTTCCACCAATTGGTGATTCTGTGCTATAAAAGCTGGAATTTCGATGCGTGCGATTTCTTGCCCAACATTGAGATAAAAAAAATAAGGCTTGAGTGACTCAGGGTACTGCTTTGTGATTTGAGAGGTACTTCTAAAAAGCGTTGAGCGTGCTTGTGGTGGCAAGAACCACTGAGCAATAGTGGTGTCGGTAAGTTGATGAGCCGTTGCGCAGTGCTGTTTTTGATATCCAGCAAGGGGAGAGGATGGAAAGGCTTCATATGAGCACAATCCTGCCTGTAGTAAGTGAACAAGTTCTCTGCTCTTAGGAAGGCTGATGTAGCCAGCAACAAGGATGCCTCGATTCATGAATTGCTCAAGGTAGTGCAGATATAATTGCAAAAAATGTTCACGAATGGCAGGCGTTTTGCTTTCTAGGTGCCAAAAAATGAGGCTGCCATCAACAAGGCAAATGGGTTGCTGACCGTCTGTGTTTGCTGCAAGCTGCTCAAGTGCTACTTCAAACTCGTAGCCTTCTCGCTCTAGGTCAACAAGGTCGACCGAAAACTCAGCTTCTTCTGCATCTTGAGAAGGGACGCCCAGGCGAGGGAACGTAAAAAAATGAGCACTGCCTCGTTCTTGTGTATAGCGCAGAATGCATCCTCCTGCGTTGAGCAGATAGCAGGATACGCCAGCAAGGTGCCTGTCTGGATAGACCTGCGAGCCGTCTACAGCAATGACTGAATAATTTTCATGAAGTGGTGGAATTTTTTGTGCTAGGGCAAGGTGCTCGGTCCATGTTACCAGGGAACGGGTGAATCGTTCTTCGTCAATTTGAGCAAGAAACATGGGGTGGGAGGCAAGGGCTGTCCACGCGTCGGCAGTCATTGAAGGTAGGGAACTTTGGCTTGAAAAAATTTTTTCTGCAGCGTCGTGCATCTCGCGAGCCAAAAGCTCCCTGTTGAGCATGGTACTTAGTCCTTGTAGATCGCAAATTGAATCGAGAAAATGGTGACAAAAACAATATTGCGAAGTGCGCTGAAAACTGTTGGAAGCGGTAGGCAGAGCATGATGGCAGAAATAGATTCGATGAAAGCTGCAGCCCCAATTAAAAGGACGAATGAGAAATTAAACCCATGGACACTTTTTTCTTTGTATAATTTTATTACCTGGGGAATTTGATTGATGCTCCCGATGGTAAGCCCAACCCAGCCAAGAACGCTACCAACCGCGATTGGATAAAGAACGGCCAAAAATATAGTGCCTATGCAAAGAACTATGTTAGCTCCAAGCCCAAGCCACAGGTACCAGCAGTTTTTCCATGTATCATAATGCAGGCGCTGCAAAATAAGAATAAATGCTACCAGGAGCTGAAAAGGGATGCATAGCTTGTACGCCAGCGGCAAATCAAGGCATACGATGAATACGAACATGGTGAAATACAGGTTGAAAAAGCCAAATAAAAAGAGGCTACTGACGCCAGCTCCCGATTTTTCTCTGTAATTGGTAAAAATTTGAGGGACTAAGCAGATTGAGTAAATGAGTTGCGATATCCACAGAAGGATATCGCATACAATTGCCATGTTCATGGTGTTTGTCCTAAAATTTCTGCGACTTCTACGGGTTGCTCGTAGGCTTTTACGTAGGCTTTTGCGTATGAGCCGGGGTGTGCTACAATTTCTGCGGCTTGCGCGTAAAAATCTGCGTTTAATTTTAATAGCTCTGTACTAAAAGCATAATGATCTTCGGTAAAGATTGAATCTCTCAATTCAATAAGAGCTTTTTCGAGTTCTGCGTCTTCTAGATTAAGCGATTCGATCATCTTTTTAAAATTAAATTTATTCGCGGTTAGTTTGCACAGGTCATCTCTTTTATAATTGAACGTTAACTCTTTGCATCTGAATTCGACCTCTCTAAATACTTCTTGAATGCGGGAATTACCCACGCGTTCATATTGATTATCTATCTTTTCGAAGCATTTATAGCCTTGATAGTTATTTAGATATTCAATATAGTGCATCGCAAATACATGCGTCGATGATGAGCTTGCAAAGAGGGCAAGTAGTAGCAAGAATTTCTTCATAACCATAACTATTCCTTGCCGCAGCACTGCTTATACTTTTTGCCAGAACCGCAAGGACATGCTTCGTTGCGACCAACCTTGGGTGTTGCTCGGCGTGTAGGGGCTGCTACAGCAGTACTATCTCCGCCAACTTGTATTGCCGCAAGCTCTTTCGTTCTGTTTTTTTCAATAGTTTCAATTGCAGAGGCTGAGAATTCTTCAGGTCTCATGCGGAAGATGCGGTGCGTGATATCCCACTTAATTTGACCGATCATGTGCTCAAATGCCATGAATGACTCGCGCTTGTACTCGATGAGTGGATTTTTTTGTCCGTATCCTCGTAGGCCAATGCCTTCTTTGAGTTGGTCGATGTTTTGCAAGTGCAATTTCCATGCTTGATCAACAGTTTCTAGCAGAGTCCATTTTTCAGCTTGGGCAATGATATCTTCTGGTAGTGAGTTGCGGTACAACTCATATTCATAGATTAAAAATTCAGTGATAGCTGTTTCAAGGTCAGCGGTGTGTTGTTTAATAAATTCTGACTCTTCGAACGTCATTTTTTTGATGCCGGTGAGTTTTTCAAGAGCTTCTTGAAGTTGATCAAGCGCTTCGCTGTCGCATGATTGTCCTGCGCAGTAGGTTGCAAACGTTGAATGAACAACGTCGGCAATCATTTCTTTAATCAGAGCGATAATATGTTCTGAGCCTTCAAGGATTTCTCGTCTGTACTGATAGACAACATTACGCTGTTGGTTGAGGACGTCATCATATTCCAGCAAATGTTTACGAGAATCAAAATTTTGCTTTTCAACACGCTCTTGAGCTTTTTCAATACTGCGTGAGATCATGCTATGTTCAATACTTTCACCTGGCTTCATGCCAATGCGTTCCATGGTTTTTTTCAGGCGATCGCCACCAAAAATGCGCATCAAATCATCTTCAAGCGAAATGTAGAATTTTGAAGATCCTGGATCGCCTTGTCGACCTGCTCGGCCGCGTAATTGGTTGTCGATACGACGGCTTTCATGTCGCTCAGTACCGATGATGCGCAGTCCGCCAACATCGCGAATGCCTTCACCCAATTTAATATCGGTTCCACGTCCGGCCATGTTGGTTGCAATGGTTATGCGTCCTTTTTCTCCAGCTTCTTTAACAATCTCAGCTTCACGCTCGTGCTGCTTAGCGTTAAGAACGTTGTGAGGGATGCCTTCGCGCGCAAGAAGCATGCTCAAGAGTTCTGATGATTCAATTGAGATGGTTCCAACAAGGACTGGTTGTCCTTTTTTATAGCAATTTTTGATGTCTTCGATCACTGCTTGATATTTGTCTTCTCGTGTAAGAAAAATAATATCTGGTTGATCTTCTCTGATCATTGGTCTATTGGTAGGGATGACGTTAACGCCGAGCTTATAAATTTTATAAAACTCAGAGGCTTCTGTTTCTGCAGTTCCCGTCATACCTGCAAGTTTTTTATAGAGCCTGAAGTAATTTTGCAGGGTGATGGTTGCAAGCGTTTGATTTTCACGTTCAACCTTGACGCCTTCTTTGGCTTCCAGTGCCTGATGGAGCCCGTCACTATAGCGGCGGCCAGCAAGAATTCGGCCTGTAAATTCATCAACAATCAGTACTTCGCCGTCTTTGACCACATAATCAACGTCTTTTTTGAAAATCGTATGAGCACGCAGTGCTTGGGTTACATGATGCAATATAAGGATATTCTCTGGAGCGTATAAATTTTCAAGATTTAAAACGTGTTCAATGGCATCTGTGCCAACTTCAGTCAAATTAACACTGCGCTCTTTTTCATCAATTTCGTAATCTTCTTTGGTAAGGCCTGCTACGGCGCGGTCTGCTGTTTTGTACAGATCGCTCCCTTTACTGCCGGCACCCGAAATAATAAGGGGTGTTCGAGCTTCATCAATCAAAATTGAGTCAACTTCGTCGACGATAGCAAAATTGAGCTCTCGCTGTACATAATCTTCAAGGTCAAATTTCATGTTGTCGCGCAAGTAGTCAAAGCCAAATTCATTATTGGTACCATAGGTGATATCCGCATTGTATGCTATTTTGCGAGCTTCATCCCCCATGTGGTTTTGAATAATGCCGACTTCCATGCCAAGGAGTTGGAACATAGGCCTCATCCATTCAGCGTCTCGACGAGCAAGATAGTCGTTAACAGTGACAAGGTGTGCGCCTTTACCAGAAAGCGCGTTCAGATAGAGCGGCAGGGTTGCCATAAATGTTTTACCCTCACCGGTTCTCATCTCAGAAATTCTTCCTTGGTGCAAAACAATGCCGCCCAAAATTTGAACATCAAAATGTCTCATCCCCAGTGATCGCTTACCAGCTTCTCGAGCAAGAGCAAAGGCTTCAGGCAAAATGTCATCAAGATGCTGCCCCTCTTGGATGCGTTGTCTAAATTCGTTGGTTTTCGTAGCAATATCAGCGTCTGATAGTTGCTGCATTTGAGGTTCCAGGCTGTTAACTTTGAACAGCAGAGGCTGAATGCGTTTGAGTTCACGCTCATTCTGTGTGCCGAAAATTTTGGCGAGAATTTTTGTTATCATAATAAGCTCCACCGTGTGCAAGACAAACTTTTTAATTCACATTATTGAGCATGTCAGTATTTGCAGTGCACAAAAGTAATAACATGGTATCCAACATTGATTGAAAACAATGTAGCACAAATATTGCGTCATATGAAAATATTTGGGAGCAAGCTGAGCAAAAACTTCAATACATTCTTTACAAATGCAGCTTATTTCAATACTTTGAATACATTAGAACGTATTTATAGCGATTAAAAAATTTTATCTCCAAGCAGTTCTTGTTATGAACAATGCATCTTCCAATAAAGCATCAAATTTTTCAGGCAAAGTACTACGTGTAAGTGGGACTGTTGTCGATGTGCAGTTTGATCAGCAGGGTGTTCCAGATATCTTGCATAGACTTATTATCCACATGCCGGCATCCGACGGTCACGGCAGCTTTTTAGCGCGTGATGTCAGCCTTGAGGTTGCACAACATTTAGGTGACGGTATCGTCCGATGTATTGCTCTTGAATCAATCGATGGAATATCTCGAGGGTTGCCAGTATCTAATACTGGTTCACCTATTATGGTGCCTATTGGCAAAGAGGTTTTAGGCAGAGTGTTTGACGTTCTTGGGAGAACAATTGATAGCACTCCTCAACTAAAAAATGCAAAATTATGGCCAATTTATCGCAGCGCGCCAAGTTTGATTGAACAAAAAACAAGTGAAGAAATTCTTGAAACCGGAATTAAGGTTCTTGACCTTATGTGTCCGTATGTCAAAGGGTCCAAGATTGGGCTTTTTGGTGGTGCTGGCGTGGGTAAGACGATTATCGTGCAAGAACTTATTCGTAACGTTGCAATTGAACACGGCGGCTACTCGGTATTTATTGGTATTGGAGAGCGTACGCGAGAAGGTAATGAACTGTGGCTTGAAATGAAGTCATCAGGAGTTATCGACAAAACGGCGCTTGTATTTGGCCAGATGGGAGAAATGCCAGGAGCTCGATTGCGCGTTGGGCTGACCGGTCTTACCATGGCTGAATATTTTAGAGACGAAGAACACAAAGACACGTTATTATTTATTGATAATATTTTTCGCTATGTTCAAGCGGGAGCAGAAGTTTCGGCTCTTCTTGGGCGTATGCCTTCAGCTGTTGGCTATCAGCCAACACTTGCTTCCGAAATGGGTATGCTGCAAGAACGCATAACAAGTACTCAGCATGGATCGATTACATCTATTCAGGCTGTGTATGTTCCCGCAGATGATTATACCGATCCTGCACCAGCTACAACTTTTCAGCATCTAGATTCAAGTACCGTACTGTCTCGTAAGATTGCTCAAGCTGGCTTGTATCCTGCTGTCGATCCGCTCGAATCGGTTTCTAATGGACTTAAGCCAAACGTTGTGGGCGACAAACATTATCATGTCGCACGTTCAATCCAGACTATCTTGCAAAAATACAAAGAATTACAAGATATTATCGCCATCCTTGGTATGGATGAGTTGTCTGATGCTGATAAACTTATTGTTGGTCGGGCAAAAAAGATTCACAAATTTTTAACACAGCCACTTTTTGTAGCAGAGCAATTCACAGGTCTTCCTGGACGGTTTGTAAAGCGCGAAAAAACTGTTGCTGATTTTGAAAAAATCATCAGCGGTGAATGTGATAATATGCCAGAGCAAGCGTTTTACATGGTAGGAACGCTCGAAGAGGCGCGTGAAAAGAGCAAAATTACGGTTCCCTAATATGCAAAACATAGGTGTTTTTGAATTAAAGATTATCTATCCAACATCGGTGATTAACGCTGAAATTGAGTGGATAGAAATTGAATCGCCTACTGGCAGTTTTATTGTTGGGCCTGGTCACGCAGCGCTTATTTCAATAGTTAAACATTTGAGTAAAGTGACGTATAAAAAAAAAGATCAAGCAGAAACGGTCCTTGCCGTCCAAGGCGGTGTTTTTCGTGTGATTGAAAATAAAGCAACTCTTTTGCTCGACTCTTAGTAGTTCTTTCATTTGACTCATAACTTCTTCATGACTATTCTGGATAAAATTCATTCGTGTTTTCACTAGGTGTTTTTGGATTAAGGAGAGTCATGTCAAGTGTACAACCATTTAAACTGGTAATGATTTCAGCTATGTACGAAAATGGAGGAAATACAACGCATCGTCTTCTAGATGGTCATCCTGAGCTTTTCGTATATCCGTTTGAATCTCAACTTGGGACATCAATGTCCACCAATTTTTTACAAAATCTTGTTCCTTTCCGTTATTGTTGGCCTGAATTTCCAATCAAAGGCGAAACGGCTATGGATTATGAACTTTTTTATGATGAAGAAATGAAAACGCTTTTGCGTGTTCCTTCTCGTAGCAAGTTCAATCATGCCAAGATGGATATCAACGAAACAGAGCGCAAGGCTTTGTTTAACGCTTACTTAGAAGGCAAAGAACGATCCCGCGCCAATTTAGTTGAAGCTTTTTTTGTTTCAACATTTGATAGTTGGAAAAATTATAACCGTACGGGCCAAGAAAAAGCATACGTTGGCTACAGCCCTGTTATTGCGCTTGATACCGAAAAAATTTTAGCAGACTTTCCTACTGCTCAGATTATTCATGTTGTTCGTAACCCTTATTCTGGTTATGCCGATACAAAAAAACGTCCATTTCCTCTATCGCTTAAAAAATATGCGTGGACATGGAACATCATGCAGCACATGGCATTAACCTATGCTCAATCGTATCCAAATAATTTTCACTTGGTTCGTTTTGAAGACATTGTTGAGAATAAAGCAACCCTTCCAGCTCTCTGCACCAAGATGGGATTCTCTGAATCAGAATCATTACACTACCCATCATGGAACGGTGCAAAGCTTGATCAGGTTTATCCATGGGGTACGGTTCGCATCCCAACAACTGATGCAAACATTGCTACAATGAATGAGTTAACAGCTGATGAAAAAGCTGAAATTCGTATTACATCAGCAGTGATGCTCAAACAGCTTGGCTACGAAAACCTGTAATTTTTCATGAATCACAACAGAAGCATGCTTGAGCACGCACAGCTCAAGCGTGGTCAGTTTTATTCAAAAACCGACATCACTATGAGTGACGAGGTTCTTACAGGTTTAAAAACAAAGCGCCAAGAGTTACGTCCATTTTTTATTCCAGACGTACAACTCTTGTGCCAGCGAGTTTTTAAAAAAGCTATCAAAGAAGTGGTTCCTCTTTCGAGTGGAGGAACCTTTCATCTTTTATATCGTGTGCAAGATTGCGATAACAAACTATATGTTGTACGCCTCAATATTCCAGAAGCACAGAATCCATCGTACGAATTTTTGATTGATCAATGGATCTACGGTGTTTTAAAAGCAAAAGGGCTTGCTCATCTGACGGTGTATGCTGTTGATCTTTCTCGAACAGAGTTTCCGTTCGATTATGAAATTATTGAGTATGCTGCAGGAGAGCAATTAAGTCTTTTGCAAGATCCTGTGACTCAATATCTTCCCCCAACACTTTTTTCATCGCTTGGGCAGATGCTTGCAAAGGTTCATACTATTCCGATAACAGATTTTGGACCAATTCATGTGGGATCGCTTGTGCCGGTTAAACAAGGCAAGGTGAATGTTCGTGGTGTTCATAAATCATGGAAGGATTACATTTTTTGTAATCTTTATGAGCATGTTGAGTTTTGTCGTCGCATTGGAACAATTTCTAAACAAGAGGCAGAGCGCATCATAAACCTTTTTAATCATCTTGCTTCATTTCTTGTTATTAAAAAAGGGTTTCTTTTGCATGGTGATCTTGGTAATCACAACATTATTGCTGATGGAAATAAGATAACGGCATTAATTGATTGGGAAGATTGTATGAGCGGTGATCCTATTTTTGATCTTGCCTACTGGGGAACATTTTTCCGCGACCATTATCGGTCACAATTACTCGAAGGGTATTGCCAAGAAAAGCTCTTGCCCAATGATTTTGAAATTCGCTACTGGCTTTATTACTTGCGCATCTCGCTGAGCAAAACGGTGCACCGTCATCGCTTTGGCTATCTGGATGTTCCTGGGCGACCGCTTGCGTCAGCGCGCATTCAAAAAGCACTTGATAATTTTGCAGGTCACGGTTTGTAAAATCAGAATTTTGAAATTTCTTCAAAATCATCAAAATGTTCAGTGCGACCATTGATAATATAATAATTCTCATGCCCTTTACCAAGCAGAGCAATCACGGAAGCAGGTCCCGCACGTTGTGCGGCTTGTGCAATTGCTTGGCGCCTATCAAGTTCACACCGAACTATATTTTTTTTAGATTCATTAATACCGGCAAGAATATCATTAACAATTGCTTGTCGATCTTCGCTGCGCGGGTTGTCATCGGTCAAAATGATGAGATCTGCGTATTGTGCGGCAGCTTGCCCCATAGTTGGTCGGCGCGTTTTATCTTTATCGCCTCCGCAGCCAAACACAACAATTAAGTGATCGGTTGATGGGCGCAAGGTTTGTAGAACAGCGGTCATTGCGGCTGCATTGTGAGCATAGTCAACAAAAGCGTGGGCGCCGTTGCGCAGCTGGTGCAGCTGCATTCGCCCTGGGACGCCAGAAAATTTTTCGAGCGCTTGCGTTATTGCTTCGGGAGTTAATCCTTCCTTCAGGCAGACCAACACCGCCATGGCAAGGTTGTAGGCGTTAAAAGAGCCGTACAGTCCGCGGCAAGAAAAGGTATTATTTTCGGAGCCATTTTTAATGGAGATAGATATCTGAGAGAGCGTGTTGTTTATGATAGAAAAGGTTTTATCAAGGCTCAGCGCGATAGTTTCTATTGCATTTTGTGAACAAGCTTTATCGGCTTCCCCCCCCCACTCATCATCGATATTTATAACAGCGCTACCACCTTTTTGTAGCTGAGAAAAAATACGTGATTTTGCTGCAAAATAATCATCCATTGAATGGTGAAAATCTTGATGATCGGGGTACAAGTTGCTAAATCCAACAGTTGAAAATTCAACACCATAAACGCGATCAAGCGCAAGTGCATGTGACGAAACTTCCATGACTACGTACTCAACCTGTTCCTGAACGCATGTTGCAAAAAACATGTGCAGATAATCACTATCAGGAGTGGTCAATGTGCTCTCAAGAGCTTGCCCATGTATTTTATTAGTGATGGTTCCCAGGAGGGCCGTTTTATGCCCTGATTGAGCAAGAATATGTTCGATAAGATATGTTGTTGTCGATTTGCCCTTGGTTCCGGTTATGCCAATAATTTTGAGTTTTTTTGTTGGATGTCCAAGGGCACTGCTTGCCTGTGTTGCAAGTGCTTTGCGTGCGTCGGAAACAAACTCGATTTCAACATTGAGAGCTTCACACAGAGATACAATGTGAGCGTCATTGCTTCGATGCTCGATAACAATTTTTTTTGCACCTTGCTTAATTGCTTGAGGAATAAAATCTGCACCATCAACAGCATGTCCTTTGATGGCAACAAATGTCGATCCAGGGCCAACGTATTTGGTGTTGCAGGTAACGGGATAGATAGCTGGTAGGTTCATGATATTGGCTTCTTTTGGTTATTGGGCAGGTATATATTGTTTTGAAAAGTGTATCATAAACTAAACAAGTTCAAGATTATTTAGTTTATAATGATGCTCTATGTTTTTGAACTTAGCTATAGTTATACAAGGGAGATGATTGATGGGTTTTATTTCAATTTTAGGGCATAGTATGGAAAAGAACCTACTAATCGGAGTCCAAAATTGTGCAAACATTCAGATAATTCGAAACCAAAGTCATGCAAATATTGAGAGTAACTTTTTTTAAAAGGCCCCTTTGTGCCAGGGAAGTAATCTACTGCTAGTAAGTAGCTGAGGTTTTGATAGTGCTCAGTAGCTAAGTAATCTAAAAATGCTTTTTTCAACTCGGCAATATTTGTCCCCGGGATGATACTGTATCGAATTAAAAATGCAAGGTTTTCCTTGTCATTGAATACAGAAAATGAGATAAAGCCAATTGGAGTAGAAATACCATCTTGGTCATCGAACTTATAAAAAATTACGCATTCAATTTTTTTATCGATTAAACACTGTTTCTCTTCAAGCAGCTTTCTATTTGTATACTTCCTTGCATTCATAAGATTAATCTCTTTACGAACGTTAATTGGCAGCTGCTGTTTGATTTCTGAAAGGAGTGGTATGTATGTGGTACGAGAGAGATCAGTTACAAAATCCCAATCTTGTAAGGTTCCTTTGCGCGCGATGATACTGGTGTCACTTTTGAGCTGATTATAAGTTATTGCTAGTGATAGTGCCACGAGGGCTATGCGCATTATATTTTTCATGAAAAATTTCCGAGTAGATTACCTACAATCTATGTGCAACAGTGTATAGATTCTCTGCTCGGAGATTTAAAAATCAATGATTTTGTAAACTTATGCATTTGTTTTTTCTACGCGCCCTACTACAATGCACGTCCAGGTATCTGGGTTGCAGTAGCGGCGTGCAACCTCGTTGATTTGTTCGATGGTTATTGCCTGAATGCGGGCAAGGTAGTCATCATAATATGACCATGGCCGCTTGCTGGAAAATAAACGCGCATAGGTTGCAGCAAGTTCTTGGTTGGTTGCAAATGATTTTGCAAGGCCCATTAATATTGCTTGTTTAAAAGCAAATAGCCGTTCAGGTATCATGCCTTTTTTTGCAATGTCTGAAAGGACTTTTCGAATAGCAGACTCTGCTTGTTGAGCATTGTAGGGCGTCACGGTGGTAGAAATAGTTATGCGGCTTTTAAGATAGCGGCAGGAGTTTGCTGCGTATGCATAGCAACCATAAAAAAGACCGGTGAGTTCGCGGACTTCATACAATTTTTTATTAATGTATTGCAATAAAATTCCAAGAGCAAGGTTGTCATCGCTGTCAGGATAGTCAGCTAGTCGAGTGAGATTAAGCGTAATTTGTTCCTCTGGAAGAAATTCTGAAAGCATTGCAGCTGGAGGATTTGTAATATCAGGAATGGACTGTAATGCTATTGTTGGTTGTTCTTGTTGAGGGTGCCACGATCCAAAAACAGTTTCTAGTTCATTTTGAATTGTTTGTGGGTTGATAGATCCAACGAGCGTTAAAAACATCATATTGGGTGAGATAAATTTTTGATGAAATTCAACAAGTGTGTTGCGTGAAAGATTGTGCAGATACTCGATCGTTTCAGCATCACTTTTTCTCCACCAATAATCTTTGAAAAGGTAATCATCGCCTTTTGTTTCTGCAGCATAAGAGCATTGCTGGGTATTTGCCAAAATAGCTTCAATTGCGTTGATACGATACTGATCAAATGCTTCCTGGGGGTATGTAGGATTTATAAGAATGCGCAACCAACGATTAGCAACTGATGTAAAATCTTCGCCAAGACAAACAAGTCCTTTGGCCCATACACGTGCTCCTTTGCCATCAAAAAATTCTTGGTGATCTTGTTTGGAAAATCCAACGCTTCCTTCAAGCAAAAGGTTCATTGCAAGAGGTTCAAGCATTGCTTGGTTGGTTGAAGCAAGATGCAGAGCCAACGCTGGTTTGTTTTTAAAGTTACATGAAAGCGCTGTAAATGGTGACCCTTTGCGGTTTTTGACAAAAACTTGTAGCCCGTTGCTTAATATAAATTCTTGATCTGGTTTTTCAAAGGTGAAATCAATGAGCTGCGGTTCGGGCAAGTTATTCATTTTGCTGACTTCATCAAGCGCAGACTCTCGAATGCGATCATTCATTAATTCTTCATCAACGGCATCTATAGATTCTTGCAGCGTGAGCCATGATTGCAGTTTTTCTTCTTTGATCGGTCGGCACGTAATTTTGTGCATCTGGTTTTTATTTAAATAGGTTGAACAAAAATGCTGAATATCTTGAGCTGTTAAAGTGTCAATGATTGTTAGATAATCAAATTCTCTAAACTGATTGCGTTGTTGAAAAAAGCTGCTTGCAAAAAAATTTGCAATGCTGGAGCATCGTTCAAATGTTGATAAAAAGCGAGCGTGATAAGAATTTTTAAAACAAAAAAGTTCTGCTTCTGTTGGGCCATGAAGAGCAATATCGTGAAGTTGTTCAAGGATGATACACTTACATTTTTTTTGTACTGCTTTTAATTTCTCAGCAGAAGCCTTGGGTTCAAATGATACATGAAACGTGCCGCCAAGAAGAGCCGAGAGGTGTGAGGCTTCCACACTGAGTACGATATCTAGTTCATCTTGAAGTATGCGTTCCAGCCGTTTAGACAAGCAGTAATCGATTACATCTCCGCATACATGCATACAATTGTCTTCTCCGGGTGTTTGCCAGCATAGCGAGATTAGTGGATTGCGAATATGTTTATAAAAAGTGATATCTTTTTTTTCTAATTCTTGAGTTTGATGAGTAACCATGAACTGCGGTTTTTTTGATGCGTTGCTTGATTTAGGAATAGGTACAAAGTAGCGATTTAGTGCTGTTATAAGTTCTTGTTCATTAACATCACCAACAATAACCAAAAGCCCATTATTGGGAGTGTAATGTTCTTTGTAAAAATCTTTGAGTTGAGCTGCGCTTGATGTTAAAAGATCTTCTTTAAACCCGCCAATATTATGGTGGTAAGGGTGGTTAGAAGGGAAAAGGACAGACCCCAAGGTATCGTAAATTTTGGTATGCGGACGTTGGTTGCGCATTTTAAGTTCGTTGATGATAGCTTTAACTTCTGATGCAAAGTGGTGTTCGTCAAATCGTACATTCTGCATGCAGTCAGCAAGAATGCCACAGAATACCGGCCAATTTTTTTTATCAGTTTTAAAGTAGTAACGTGTGGTATCAATACGTGTATTTGCGTTGTAGTCACCCTGACTGAGACAAAATTTTTCGGCAATAGCATCAAGATCGCGCTCGGACATAGAATCTGTGCCTTTAAAGATCATGTGTTCAACCGCATGGGCATAGCCATATTGACCTGTTTTTTCGTCGCGCGATCCAACATCAAATGCCAGCATGACAACGACTTCTGGTGTTTGATTTTCTGGTGCTGTTGGATAAAAAATTACTGAGAATCCATTATCAAGGTCGTAGCGTTTAATTTTATTTTTTACGGAGTCTACCCAGGAGTAGAAGCTACTTTTTTTTGAGCTGTTAAGAAGTGTCTCTTCATTGGGAGATGATTCGGCGAAAATGGACTTTTGCAAAGGCATCAGTTGTATTACAAGAAAGAGGCCTAAAATACTGGTAAGTTTTTTAAAAAAATAAAAAAACATGTAATCCTTTTTTTTATCCGGTTTGGATTATGGTTACTATTCAAGTTGATAATAGCAACCGTCTACCCGTTGTTCAAATTGTGTAAAAAATCATATTTTACGTCGTAAGATTTATATTATGTTAATCGATTGATAACGACGATTGGGTCGATGTTTTTGATTTTGTATCAAATCGATACATTTTGTTGAATGTGCTATCTGTTCGTTGTATCAATTGCTAAAAAAACAAGTTACCAACAAAGTTGTGAGCAATTATTCTTTGATCAAAAGATAAGCCTTTACGATAGCGAATTTTTCTTCATATTGTTTAAAACCTAACGTTTCAATTTGGAGTTATTGTGAAAAAATAAAACACTAAAATTTGTGCGGATATGATTTTATTAAAAGTATGATTAGTAGGGTTATCCTTGAATTTTTGATTTAAGAAATTACCATTTCTGTAATTATTTTAAGCTCTTGCTTGTTATTGATAAAAAAATGGAAACTCATTATGAACCATTGATTGCAAAATAAGGCAAAAAAAGCATGGTCATTATTTTTCTTGAAATGGGTATCTTTCTTTTTTTATTTTTAAAAAATTTACCTAATACCCCGTTTTACTATTTTGAGCTGACCAAGTAAACTGTACATTGGTCAATGCGTGAGAATGATAATTAAAAATCTGAACATTACGGTTGGGTATACTAATGAATAATTTTGAAGAAAAAAATACAGTAGAAGATATGAACGTAGAGATTGTGAATCCAGAGACCTCTTCTCAGGTAGATGAAATTGCAGCATCAGCGGGTGATACAACAGTAATTGATCAGGACAGTAAAGAAGCCTACAAACAATTTATTGAACGCTTGACGGTTCAATTTGTTATTGTCGATATTCCCGATGTATCAAGGCAAGCCTTTATTCAGGCCGTTGAGCAGTTAAAGCGTCTTAAATCTGACGTTGCTATTAAAAAAGAACACACTATGATGCTCGGGATGAAAATTCGCGACAAAGTACGCTCCCTTGTTGATACTGGAAGCATCAAGATTGATGAAGATGAGTTTAATAGATCTGATGTCAGTGTGCACCAGTACGCAAAAGTTCTTGATGATATTACGGCTGAAATCGATCGAGATATAAATCTGTATGAATCTGTCTTGCAAAAAAATAACGGAGAAACTTTCTCGGTTATTGGTTCCCAAGAAAAAGATTTCCCCGCATTTATTGTTGAGCGAACAAGATTTGTTAAAAAATATGTTAAAGACGTGTCAAAAGATCTTGCAATAAGTTTTTCTCGCTTCTGCTTTGGTTTTCAGTCCCAAATGAAGCGTGTTGAGTACGTTGAATTCATTGTTTCACAAAAACCAAAGACCAATAATCAAGAATTAATTTCTTAATTTTTAGATAAGGGCGGTGATTACGTCAACCTGTTTTACGGTAACTGT
This sequence comes from uncultured Pseudomonadota bacterium, assembly GCA_964493325.1. Classification (GTDB taxonomy): domain Bacteria; phylum Babelota; class Babeliae; order Babelales; family RVW-14; genus CAZBMD01. The sequence continues at coordinate 37,339 of CAZBMD010000003.1, forward strand.
CTCGCCCTTAATCATATTTTTCACACACACCGTTCCCTGTGCCTGTTCATCAGGTCCAAGCAGGATAGCATATTTTGCACCCAGCTTGTTTGCTTTTTTCATCATATTGGTTACCGAAGATCCTTCCAATAAAACGTCATAGCATAATTGAGCAAGGGACAGTTTTTGAGCGACAAGCAGTGCCAGCTGAATCTGATCTTGTGTGAATGGAATAATGACGTGCAACGCCGGCGCTTGCGTCATCTGGAGTTTGCCCTTAATATTTTCAACAAGTAAAAGCAAGCGACCAAGGCCAATTGCAGCACCAATGCAAGGAATGTCCTCTTTGCTGCCAAGCTCTTTACCAAGAGCATATCTGCCGCCTCCACAAAAAGTATTTTGCGCGCCAAGATCGCGGGACGAAAATTCAAAAGCAGTTTTGTTGTAATAATCAAGGCCTCTTACCAGCATAGGATCAATCACAAAATTGACCGATAACATCTGGAGTGTTTCGGTTAAAAAGTCCCATTCTTTTTGGCATTCTTGGCACAAACAATTGAGGAGTGTTGGAGCTTTTGTGTACAGCTTTTTGCAATCTTCATTTTTACAGTCAAAAACACGCAATGTATTTTTATCTTTGCGCGTCATGCACGTAGCACAAATTTTATCGGTAGCATCTTCTAAAAAAGCGAGTAGCTGAGCTTTGTGATTTTTTCGATCTTCACTGCAGCCCAAAAAATTGAGCTTGAGAACGTACGTATCAAGGTGAAGTATGCGCGTAAAAAGATCATCCAGCATTTTAAGAAAGAGCGCATCTTGCATAATTGAGTTGCTATTTACAACTTCCATGCTGATTTGAGAAAACTGCCTCCAGCGACCTTTTTGAGGACGTTCGTGTCTGAACATTGGCCCCCAGGTGAACACCTTCCATGGTTGCACTTGAACGCCATTTTCAATGTACGCCCTGATAACTGAAGCTGTGCCTTCTGGTCGCAGGCAGATGCTTTCGCCATCGCTTTGCTGGAACGTATACATTTCTTTGGATACAACATCGGTTTCGGACCCAAGTGATCGTACAAAAAGGTTTGTATGTTCGAGTATGGGCGTTTGAACTTCGCCAAAATTGTGGCACGCAAGGTGCTTTTTGGTTGTTTCGAGAACAAAATTGTGAAGTGTAAGATCCAAAAGATCTTCGGTACCGCGTACTCTGTTAATCATAGCAAACTCCTTGTACAAATTGAGAAAAAACCCCACAATCAGTCTACAAGAATTAGCCTAAAATGTCACATGGGGCCGCTCTTTAAGAATTGCTCGTTGACTGATTTTGCCCACTCAGTAAGCTGATTAGAATGTTTAATATAAAATACAGCTAGGGTTTTTGTGCGTTTATTATTTCTTTTTCTGGTAAAGGCTTTGTTTTGTTGTCCCATTTTTGCTGAGGGGACGTATCTTATTTCAAGTGGTTGTGTAGCAGGAGTGCTTAAGGCCTATGGGAATCTTGACCTTTTGGCTATTCAGACTGACCTCCCGAATGATGTTAGAGATAGATATGGACTATTTGAGGTTCAGGCAAAAAGTGCTTTCCAAGAAGTGAAAAATATTTTTTTAAAGCATATTTTTCCAGAAGATGACCAATTTAATGATAGTTTAGAAGAATTCATAAAACAGCTTGCGTATGGCTCATCCAAGCAATTACTTCAACGCCATCAAGATCGAATGGCGTGTATTCAAACTCTTTTTAAAGAAAAAAAATTGTATGTTAAAGAGTGGCATATTATTCGCGGTTATCAGCAGGAACACCTTAGTGAAACTTGTGAGGTGTTAGCACAAGTGGCTATGGAGCATTTTATAGAAATTGTTTATCAGTGTTCTCAAGAGAGTGCCTCTGAATTTTCTGATGTACCTTGTTTTGACATACTCATAAATGTTACGAGTCAAAAAATTATCATCAAAACATTGCCAACTAAATTTTTTAACGGAGATGTTTTTAGTGATGGCATTCGACAGGTTGGTGCTGACGAAGATCTTAGTTGTCGTGGCGGCAAATTTGACGAAGAAGATCCTTGGCTGCATGCTAAAATATGTGACGGTCGAGCTGTGTTAATGACTGTGGGGCTAGGAGTAACTCTTTTGTTTTTTGGCGCTGCGTATGAGGTGTTGGGCTCACTGATGTAGGTTTTTGGAGAGATGGTAGTGAATGAAAAAATAATTTTAGTTGTTGGTGGGGCAGGGTACATTGGCTCGCACACAACGCTCCAGCTTGCGCAGCAAGGCTACCGTGTTGTTGTCCTGGATTCATTTGTTCATGGTCAAGTGCTTGACATGTCTTGGGCTACCGTTATTCGTGGTGATTTTGGTGATCGAAAACAACTTGAATCCATTTTTGCTCGTTATCACATTTCAGCGGTGATGCATTTTGCCGGCTTCATTGAAGTTGGTGAATCGGTCATAAGGCCTGCTGATTTTTATCACAATAATTTTACAAACACGCTGCAACTTTTAGATGTAATGCGCCTTTATGATGTTTCGCAATTTATTTTTTCTTCAAGCTGCGCGGTGTACGGTAATCCGATAAAAATTCCCATGAATGAAGATCATCCTTTTAATCCGGTAAGCCCCTATGGTCGAACTAAGTTAGCGGTTGAGTTTGCGCTTCAGGACTATGCTACGGCGTACGGCTTGCGATATGTTTCGCTGCGCTATTTCAACGCTGCGGGCGCTTTGCCCGAGTTTGGTCTTGGTGAGCAGCATCATCCCGAGACGCACCTTATCCCTCTGCTATTTGCGGCTGCGCGCGACGGCAAGCCTATTAAAATTTTTGGAGATGATTATCAAACAACTGATGGCACCTGTGTGCGTGATTATATTCATGTTGTTGATATCGCTGATGCCCATCTAAAAGCATACGAATATCTTAATGCCGGATCTTTATCAATTGCTCTCAATCTTGGAACGGGCCGCGGGTACAGCGTTAAAGAGCTCATTCAGGCTGCTCAAGAATCTTGTGATCTAAAGATATTAACAGAAATTGTAGCTCGCCGACCGGGTGATGCAGCTGTGCTTGTTGCAGATGCAAACAAGGCCCGAGTGATGCTTGGGTGGCAACCTCAGCATGGAGATATACATGAGATTTTGCGTTCTGCGTATGCCTGGCAGCAACGTCCTGCAGTGGTAGCTGAAGGTTCAACGTTCAAAGAGAAGGGTCAGGTGTGACTACCAGTTTTTGTAAGCAGCATGGATGGTTTTTGACTGGGCTTTTTCTCCTCTCGCTGTTTCTACGTGCAGCAATTTTTCAGAGCTATCTTGGTAAAAACGAAAATTTTTGGCAAGTGGATTCAAGTACCTATCACCTGATGGCTCAATCAATTGCCGCAGGTAAGGGAGTTGCTCATCCTGATGGTCGACCACAATTTTACCGTGTGCCAGGCTATCCTCTTTTTCTTGCTGCAAGTTACGTTTTTTTTGGCTCTGATAAAAAAATAGCGCTTTGGGTTCAGGTGGTGCTTGCATCAATCATTCCAATCCTTATCTTTTTGCTCAGTCTAACGTTGTTTCCAGGGATGGTTCTGCTTGCGCGTTGTGCCAGTCTGTACGCTGCATGCCACCTTGGTTTTTTATTGTTCAGTGGGTTTTTTATGACCGAGTCGCTGTTCATTTTTTTATTTCTTCTGTTTGCACTTTGTTTTTTCAAGCGACCTTCAACGGTGCGATTGTTATTTTTTGCAGGGCTTTTTCTTGGTGCAGCTGGCATGGTGCGACCGGTTGGTCATTATCTTCTTATTCTGACGATGCTTGTCCTGTTGTTTTTGCAGCAAGGAGGAATCCTGAAAAAATTTTATCGCATCAGTTGGCTTACGCTTGGATGGTTTCTGCCTGTCGCCTGGTGGTTGCTGCGTAATTACCTACTTACAGGGTATCTGTTTTTTCATACGCTGCCGGGGGGGCATTTTTTATACCTTTCGGCTGCGCGGGTGGCAATGCATGAGCATGATTGTAGTTACCAAGAAGCGCGCAGACTGCTTTCGCAGCAAGCAGCCACGGCAATGCAGCAAAGAGAAAATGCCCTTGGAAGACCGCTTCATGAAATTGAGCAGTGTCTGGTTAACGAGAGTTTAGCGGTTACCTATTTTAAGATGCGACCCCTAACCGCTGCAAAAAATTGGTGTACCGATATGGCGCGTACCATGTTCTCGCTGTATTCGGCAGAGCTTTTGTATCTGCAGTCTGGCCGGCAGGAAGTGGACTATTTTAATAAGCAGCGTGGTCCGTGGTCGATGGTCACCCGCTATCTTTTCCCCCCAACCGATAGTTGGTCGTTGCGATTGATTATCTATTGTGAGATGCTGTTTTTTCTTTTCATTCTACTTGGGTTTGCGCTTGGTTTATATCAGATTGGTCTAAAGATTTTTAGATGTGGCTTGGCCTCATTTCAGCAACCAGATTTTGCGGTATGGCTAGAGGTGTTGCCCTATATGCTTTTTTTTGTTGTTATTGCCTTGTCTGGGGGCTATGCTCGCATGCGTCTGCCGCTTGAACCTTTTTTAATTATCCTCTCTCTGTGGTCTTTTCAAAAGGCTTTTACACGTGCCAATTTCTTTATAAAACAGTAAACTTGGCCAACTTAAGTTGAGTTCTAAGGTGCTGATATTATTTTTGAAATTGGGAGTATATGTTTTCATTCCATAAAAAATTGATTTTTGGTTTCATGTGTGCCGCATGTTTGGCGTTATCTACAGGGAGCAATCTGTATGGGATGCAATTTTTAAAAGAGCTACTCATTGATTTCAATTTTATCCCGATAAACAATATCGATGTTGAACCGTCTTTAAAATATGCAATAGATTATGATGATGTCGACATGGTAGAAGAGCTTCTTTCTCATGATAATGTATTATTGTATGAAGATATTGAAGGTTTCAGTCCGCTAATTTATGCATTGCTTTGCGGATCGGTTAATGTTGCAAAATTATTGGTTGATCAGTTCTGCGTTGATGTTAATCAAGAAGACGATGAAGGGTTTACACCTTTGATCGCAGCCATTGAGGGTTTTATTCGATGGAACATGGATGTTCAAAAAATAATTCCTGTATTGATTAAATCTGGTGCAAGAATTAATCAATGTAATCGTGTAGGTCAGACGCCTCTTTTGTATGCACTCGCTCATGCTGATCCAACTGATGAAAAAGCTGTGCAGCTTATTAATAATCTTCTCAAAATTCGCTGTATCGACGTTACAATTTCATTCAGCGATGTTTCTCCAATTATGCTTGCAGAGAAAAGGGGTTGGGTTAAGATACAAAGACGATTGATAGAAAAAGAGCAAATAATGCAAGGTAGAAATAGCGGTAAGAGTGAGCATGGGCATCGAACAAAAAAGTCTCGACGAAAAAAAAGAAAATAAAAAATTTCTTTTGATGGAGCGAATTGTTTTGGCTGTTATTGCTGCTGCGGCTCGCTTTCCACTCATGTATATATTTTTTGGTAGTGCCGATATGAAAAATGAGCTGCCTATCACGCGACTTATTTTTGCGCACGATGGTGGTCCGTTTGTTCTTCCCTATCCCTATTTTCCTCTTGTTGGCATGTTCTCGTGGCTGAGTGGTTGGTTGACCATAGTGACCAATTTGCCTATCAGCTTCTGCTACAAATTAATACCCTGCTTTTTTGATATTCTTCTTGTGTTGCTTGTGTATGACATTGCCAAAATATCTTTAAGTAAAAAAAAAACATTTTTTGTTGGACTTGCTTGTGCGCTTGCGCCGGTACCCTTGTTGGTCAATGGAATTCATTTTCAGTGGGATAGCATTGTTCTCTTTTTACTCGTTTTCAGTTTTTATCTCCGTGATTATTTTGTGCCATCGTGGCTGACGCAACTATGCTTTGGCATATTTTTTGCGCTAGCCTTTTTTTTTAAGCCGTATGCAGCAATGTTTGGATTGTTTTTTTTTACACCGTACAAAAATTTTAGAGTAACTCTTGGTCGATTGTGGCTTCATAGCATGTGCGTTGCAGCTATTGGAGTTGTCGCGTGTGTACTCTTTTTTATAGTCTTTAAAACGACGCGATTATCTCTTTTTGAGGGATTATGGTATGTCGCCCCTGTATTTGCTTCCCTTGTTGCGTGGATCTTTTTTGTGCTCGTTAAACTGCGTCCGTGGCGAGAGTGGCCGGATGAATTTGTGCGATATCTTGGACTGCAGGCGATTGCCGTTGTTGGAGCGTTGAGCTGCGCAGTTGTTGTTTGTATTGTATTGCATTATTTTGGGTTTTCAATTCTTGGCATTGTTGATTTTATTCTACGCTACGCCAATCAAGGAGCCCCGCAGTGCGGGTTACCCTTTGCGGTTCCTTTTTCACTCTTTCCTCTGAGTGTTATTTTAAAAAATCGAGTGTGGCTGCTTGCTCTTATTGGGTGTATTGCACATCGTTACTATCGTGGAAGGTTTGATTTGTGGACATCAATATTGCTTTCTTTCACCGTGGTACTTGGCTTTGCTGGTATCTACGCACCTTATTTACAATGGCCGTGTGTGTTTTTTCTGCTCGCACAATTTTATCGCTCAGCAGTGATCTATAATCTTTTGGCTACGGCCTACCTATTTTTATTTTGCGTGCATCCACTATCTAACGGCCGCTTTCCGTATCAAAATATACTCAGCTTTGCAGCGCTTCGTAATTTTTCATGGCTCATGCCATCTCCTTTTTTTACGCAGGATTATTTTGTCAGTGTTCTTTCTGTTCTAGGTAATTATTGGATTCCATTTTTTTGTATTGGGGTTACGTGGCATGGTTTTAGCTGCGGCGCTTTTGCAGAGGTCCCTCAAAGAAAAAAGGAGCAATTTTTTTTATTAAGAAATGGTTATATCGGAGTGCTTACAGTAATTTTTTGTGGAGTTGGTCTTTGTTGGCTTGTTGTTGATCAGGCAAACCTTGTCGTGCGATTTGATGCTGCGGTAGGGCACAAAATGGCGTGGTACAAAACATGTGAAGAGAGGAGAGAAGAGTGATAATTTCAACAATGCTGTCTACTTATCCCCGTGTAGCCATTGCGGTGGTGGCGCTTATGATTCGGCTAGCACTGGGCTACATTTTTTATGGAAGCTGTGATATTGATAACATCGCACAGATAATTGGTTTTGTGCTGAGCAATGATTTGCCGGGTTTTCACTGGTGGAATTACTTTCCTTCTATTTCAATTTATTTGTGGTTTGCAGGATTTCTTGCCGCCATGACGCCGTTGCCCTTCGCCTTTTGTCTTAAGCTTATCCCCATGCTCAGCGACGTTATGGTTGCCGTGCTTATTTTTGAAATAGTAAAAAAATATCAACCGGAGCGAGCGTTTATCTGTGGATTGCTGTATGCAACGTGCCCAGTTCCTCTAATGGTTACTAGTATTCATGGTCAGTGGGACGCGGTTTTTATTCTTTTTTTGATTGTCAGTTTTTATGTTCGCGATTTTTTTGCCGATTCATTTTTTAAATTTTTTATCTTTGGGATATTGTTTGGTTGTTCAATTTTGGTTAAGCCAATTAGTGCAGGATTTTTGTTTTTTTTCTTCATGCCCCGTGTCGGTATCATGCGAGAGGTTGGAAGACTTGGTATTGTCTTAGGTGTGATTGGTGGGGCTGTAGTAGCTCTTGGGCTTAGTGGGTTTGCTATCATTAAATATCTTAGACTTGATCTGATGGGGCTGGTAAAACTAGCAATACAATTTGTTTTTAACTGGAAAGTTTTCTTCGTTGGGGGTGCGCTGGTCAGCGTCTTGTTGTTTGCTTGGTTTATTAGAACCCAGTGGTCTTGCTATACTGCTTCAACGCGTCATTACCTGCTTTGTCAGCTTGCGAGTATTATTGGACTTAAACTAGTGATTGCCACGAGCTTTGTGGTTTTTGTGCTACTTGGATTTAATATTTTTAAGCTGTGTGATACCATCCTGCGCTACTGCAATCACGGTGTTCAGCTCTTTGGGTTGCCTTTGGCATTTCCGTTTAATCATAAGCCGTTTATTATTCTTTTAAAAAATCGAATCTGGCTTATGGGCGTGATGGGCCTACTTTCACTTTTTTATTATCAGCGCAGGATTAATGTTTTTGAGGCACTTTGTTTTTCGTTTGCGCTTATTGTTGGATTTTCGGGGTTGTGTCCCAACTACATGATGTGGGTAATGCCATTCATTTTTATCTGTCAATTTTATCGAGCAGCGGGATTTTTTACGCTTACATCAACTGTATTTTATCTATTTTTTTACAGCAACCATTTTTCTGAGCCATGGAGCCACATGTATAGCATGTGTTTTGGGACTATTGCCTCTTGTGACTGGCTAGTTGCACCTGCATGGTTGACGACGCAGAGCTTGGTCCCGATTAATCGTATGATAGGCAACTACCTGATTCCGCTCAGTTGCTGGGTGGTGATGTGGTGTGTTGTGCAGCGCTTATTTAGACGAGTAAGACGCCTTGAACGTGTGCAAGAAGCTTCAAAGTTGCCTGCTTTTCAATTTTTTAAAAATTCGTATCTTGCGCTGATGCTCATGACTACCGTAGGAATTGCAATTGTGATGTTGGTTTATCGAAGCGTTGATATTCCTGGGCTGTTTCAACAAGCTTTTGCTGAGCGTATTTTTTACTATCCATCGGAACTCGTTGGCAATTATTTAGTGCCGCTCTACGGTGCTTCGTCTGCATGGTGCAATATTATTTGGTTATTTTGTGTTGCAACGTTTCTATGGCTGCTCGTGGTGTGGCAGCAACGTATTAATCACGTAAAAGGAGAGTAGATTATGTTATTGCGGCATCATCTTGTTCATGAGCATTTTTTTTTATTTATTGTTTTTTGTGCAGCATTTTTTGTTAGATCTTTGCTTTTTTATTGTTTTGTTGGTCACGGCCAGAACTGTTCGGTCTATTTTGACTCGGCTCAATACCAAGAAGTTGCACAAGGAATTACTAGTGGTAAAGGGATTTGCAAGGCAGATGGTTCGCCCAATTTCTATCGAGTTCCTGGCTATCCAATATTTCTTTCATTTTTTATGCAAGGATGTAAAGACGTTAACACATCCTTATGGGTACAAATTTTTTTGAGTAGTTTCATTCCATTGTTACTTTTTTGCTTGGCGCTTATCCTTTTTCCTGGGCATGTGCCGTTTGCCAAAGGAGTGGCGGTTTGCGGGATATTTCATCTGGGTTTTGTGCTGTACTCAGGCATGATTGCAACCGAAAGTTTATTTGTTCTCTTTTTTCTTCTGTTTCTGATAGCGTTCCTTCCCAACTTAAAATTTTTTCGATGGCTTGATGTTGAGCCTCAAGATCATGGTTATCATGATGAAGATGTTTCGCGGATGTTTTTTGCGGGGCTTATGCTTGGGGTTGCATCGCTTATAAGGCCTGTAGGACATTTTATCCTTTTTATTGCATTGTTGATGATTCTTGCTGCTGTTGGCAGTGCATGGCATAAAATAAAAAGCGGCGGCTTGTTATTGGGTGGCTGGGTGACTATTGTTGCTTGGTGGTTATTGCGCAACTATATTTTGACTGGAGCATTGTTTTTTCATACGCTTCCAGGTTTGCATTTTCTTCAGTATGGAGCGACCAAGGTGGTTATGGAGGTTAAAGATTGTTCCTATGTTGAAGCGCGTGGGGCCCTTATGGCGAAATGGAGTAAGACTATTGAACATGAATCTCAAGCGAAAGGGCGTCCGCTCAACGAGTATGAGCGCTGTGTCGTAGCCGAAGGTATTGCTTTACGCTATTTTTTCAAGAGGCCGGTTATGGTTATTAAGCATTGCTTTTTAGAAGTAATGAAAACATGTTTGGGCCTTTATTCTGCTCAAATGGTCTTTTCTGACGGGGAGCAATGGTCGCCTTACACAACAGAAGCAAATTGGAAAGCGCGAATTGAAAAATATTTATGCCCGCACGTTAAGACCTGGTATTTAGTTCCGCTAGTACGGGTTGAAATAGCCTATTCACTGCTTTTGTTTATTGGGTTTTTAGGTTTTATATTGTGGGGTATTTTTTACTATCGTCATTGGCAGCTTGCGCTTCTAAAGACCATGCCATTTATTCTTCTGCTCATTGGAGTAACGTGTGCTTATGGCTGTGCGCGCTTGCGTTTGCCGGTTGAGCCTTTTCTCCTTATTTTTGGACTTTATTTTTGGTCGCACCTTCCATTTATTATGCGTGATAGTCAATAAATTTCTGGATAAATGAACTAAAAATTTGTTTAAATAGAAAGATAAATCTATTTTTTATGAAAAGGAACCCGTGAAACCACAATGTATATTTTTAATAATTATTGCTCTGAGCGTCTCGATGTCAAAAGCCGCTCAAAATGAAGCGGTTAAAAAAATGCCGGTCTTGCGTACCGAGCATTTGCTGTTAAGGCCTTCGGTTTCTGGTGAAAAGAAGCCTTTTCACAAGGATTGTGAATCCTGTGTTTACTATGAGAAAACATGCACGATGTGCGATTGGCTGAGTATTATTCGTAGTAAGTGGACTCGATTAAAGATTCGTCTGGGCGTTCCTGCTCCATGGGTGGTGATCGGTAATGATGATGGGAGCATCTTAGGGCTATGTGGTTTTGAGTCAATATCTGCAGATAAAAAAACTGCGAGTATTATTGTGAACATGTCTACTCCCAATGATGAGCTTATCAAGGAGGCTGTGGTGGCAGTGATTCGTTATGCTTTTGAGGTGTGTCATGTTAATGAATTATTGATCATATTACAAAAGGCAAAATGTCATGTGCTTGATGGTCTTGGGACTGGCTTGTACGGTCCAAATCAATATTGTTTGAAGCAAGCTAATTTTGTAAGGCCGGGTAATTTATCCACACCAAAGCGTGAAGATTTATTTTGAGTCAAAGCGTCAGTATGTGTTTTTAAGAAGGAGAGTCTGATGAATAGGTTGAGATTTTGTGCTATTGTTGTATCAATATTGATGACGTGCCCATTAGGTGCAACGTTTCAGTTTGATGATCTTAATACCAAGCGTACTTTATCAGTGGTTCCTGGTACGCTGCAAGATTGGGAAATAGCAAAAGAATTTTGTTTGAATTTTTTTAAAGCCACCTATGATCAAATTCCACCCGATCAAAAAGAATTTTCAACTATTGAAGAATTGATAAATAAAAAATTTTCAAAACATTATCAGCGTGTTTTTGTTGATAAAAAGTACACATTTTTTGTTCTAAAAGATGAAGATACATTTGTAGGATACTCAATTTTTGATGTTATAGACCGAGATGTTTTTGTTATTGAAACACAAGCAGATTTAGCTAGATATAGTTTTCACAGCCTTTTAGAGGGACTTTCTAGATTTGTCAAAAAAGAACTTGCGCCTGATTCACAATGTTTTTTATGGGCAGCTCGAAAAATACTTACAGAAACTTATTGGCCGCTTTTTAGAGATTGTAAATTTAATCTTGTTGATAATCTCCATCCAAATCTTGCAACTCCTAGGGATTATTACGGCGATCCTTCATACCCAATATCGCTTGCTGAGTATTATCAAGGTTATCAGTTAAACCTTAACTCTATTTAAAATTTTTTTATCAGTTTTGAATGCAGCAAATAACCAAATACCTTGTAAAATGCTAAGGGGTGTTTGGTTATTTGCTTGTTATTAAGAGCTGGTAGTTTTTTAAATTTTAACCATCGAGAGCATCTTTCCAAAGAATCTAGCCTTTGACTCTCAATAGTTTGTAATGGCAGCTTTAAGAGTAATTCCTGAATATAGTTTATTGATCTTAAGAGAGTCTCCAAATTGTAACAGCACTGTTATGTCCCAAAAAGAGTAAGCCATCACGAGTTTGGTGGTAGCAGGTGATCGTATTAGAGAAATGATTTTGTTCACGATTTAAATCAAACATATCGTCCGAGAAATGGCTTATGATTTCTCCTTGAAGCCAAACTGCAGGCACAATCGTTCCTTCATCAAGGCAGTAAGAAGATTCAACCGCCTTTGCAATGTTCTCAGTTTTGCAAAGACTGTTGAGACTGTCTTCAAAATTGGGGAATATATTAATCTCAACATCTTGGCGATATGGCCTTATGAACAGTGAAAAATCCGAGCGTTGCCACAAACTAAACGGGTTTTTTTGATTCATGAGTAGATCTTTTTTCTGTAAAAAACCATGGTGAGTCTCGTTGTATAATGCCATTTTTGTTCCTCCTTGGGCGATGATAAGTAAATTATTATCATCATCTAGAATTTTGCATACATTGTAGACGCACCATGTTTCAGGTCCGTACATATGATTGATCTGCCTATAGGAGCTATCAAATAGTTCTCCTTTGGAGCGGTTATCAAAAAAAATAATGGTTTTATTCCAGAGTTGTTTAATAAAAGTAATCTTACCTACCGCAAACGTTGGTGTTATTTCACCTACAAGAGAGTACTTTGGGAAGTTCTGGTTAGCTTCTTTTTGCATAGCATGCATACTTGTTGTTGCGATGAGAAAGAAATAGATAATCCATAGTCGGGTTGAAATAGCCATGTTTAATTCCGTATTTTGAAATTTTGAAATCAGCGTTAGTAATAATTTTCGCTTACTATTTCATAATTTAATAGTACATGCAAGTTATTCTTAGCGTATAGCTTCTTATTAGATATTAGATGCTGGGCTTCTTAATAAACTTGTATGTTGCAGAAATTAATTTGCTGGATATGATGATTTTGCAGGTATTTTCACTGTTTTGATTCGCAAAATTAATAAGCTATAAAAAGGAGATACGGATGAAGTGGTTACGATTTTCGTGCACGATGGTCGTTGTTGTATTTTGTCTTCAAAATGAAGTTATGCCAATGATGATTCGTTTTGCTGGAACACTAAAACCTGCGTCGATTAAGCAAAAACAATTTGGTTTAAATAGTTTTCCTAAAATTCAAAATCGATGCTTTCATGGATCGTTTGACGATCATAAGCGTTCATGGCTGCTCAAAGAACAACTTCATTTACTTGCTCAAAAAATTGGCTGCACTCCTTCAGAAGTAAAACGTCTGATTAAAAATCAAAGTATAGATTTTGCAGAAAAAGAAGCGGGGTTTTGGTTTTTACAAAAGGATACGCCAGAAGATATTTTACTTGATTACATTTCTGATGATGTAATACACAGAGTGGGAGATTCCTCTAAACCGCCCCTTTGGTATGCGGTAGCACTTAATAACACGGCGGCGTTTGAAGCCCTTATTAAAATGTGCAAAGACGATGTTGCTTTTTGTGATGATGATGGGATAACGCTTCTCGTTAAGGCTCTTTGGAATCGCAACGCACAAATTGTAAAAGGACTTCTCAAAGCGGGAGCTAACCCAAACGTGTATTATTCTGAGAAGCGATGTGGGGAAGAGGTTTTTAAGGTAACACCGCTTAGGTTAGCTGTTGCGCAGAGAGATTTAAGAATGACAAAAAAGCTTTTAAAATACGGAGCAAAAGTGACCTATCCATATCCGGAATATAAGCAAGAACTGATTAGTCTTGCCATGTATCAATATCCGGATAATTTGTACGGCGGAGAAATTAATAAAGTCTCTGACCCTTGCAAAGTTGACAAGATCGTTGCGTTGCTTGAAAAGTCTGATTTAGAGACCTTTAAGGCTCTAATTAAAGGCTGGTACCATCAAGATTAAAGAATGATATTTTTTTTCTGATAATGTGTTTTCTCAAAATTTGAGTAGTGATAATGAGATAAGGTGTGATTAGCAAGTCAGAGACCTGTAACTCTTTTTTTCTTTTTATTGTGGCTCTTTCGGTGCGCATCGTTGCCATTGCTGGCTATTTTCAATATAACCCGTGCATGCTGCTCTACGATGCTGGACACTATCATGCGCTTGCCGTACGTCTTACTCAAGGCCTTGGGTATGTTGGTGCTGATGGAGCTTCTTATTTTTATCGGTTGCCAGGATATCCACTTTTTTTGGCCGCGTGCTACAACTTTTTTGGGGAGCATCCCGTTGCTGCTTTGTGTGTGCAGGCGTTTGTGGGTGCGCTCATACCAATTATTCTTTTTTTTCTGACGCGGCTTATTTTCAAGGATGCTCCTGCTGTTGGCTATCTTGCAGCGTTTGTTTGTTGCGTGCACACTGGCTACATAATTTATGCTGGGCTTGTGATGTCCGAGACTCTTTTTGCCTTTTTATTTATTTTGTTCTGTCTTGTTTTTTTTCATGCTCTGGAAAACAAAAGGCGTGCAATTTACCAAGGGTTACTTTTTGGGGTTGCCGGTTTGATCTTGGGGTTGGCCTCACTGGTAAGGCCTGTTGGTATTTTTGTCTTGCTCCTTGGAATTGGCTATATCTTCTTTTTTTATCATCGATTGGTGGTAGAAAAAATTTTAGCATCAGGAGCTATTTTTGTTGGATGGCTTGCCGTTGTTGGAGTTTGGTTGCTGCGTAATTTTTTAATTACAGGGTATTTGTTTTTTCACACACTCTCGGGGCCTCACTTTATCAACCATGTGGCAATAAAGTTGGAGATGGCGCATGAACATTGTAGTTACGTTCAAGCGCGCGATCACCTGTATCATCTAGTTGAGCAAAAAATTCAGGAGCAAGTAACGCAAAAAAACCGACCGCTTTTGGAAATAGAAGAGTGTTTGGTTATGGAAAAAGAAGCCGCACGGTACATGGCAAAAAATTATTGCGCTGCGCTGAAGTTGTTCTGTGAAAATATCATAAAGACCGCTTGCGCTCTCTATTCATCGGAGCTCTTGGTGATTGAGGCTCAGGGTACTTTGCCTAACTACGAAGCTGGGACGTGCTGGATTAATAAAGTAAAAAAATTTCTTATTCCTGCAGGAATGCCTTGGTTGATTTGTTGGTGGATATGGTACGAAATTTTTATCTGGATGCTCATAGCTCTTGGCTGCAGTGGCTTTTTAATTGCTTCATTACGCGATAACAAAAGAATGAAAATTGTTGTACAGGTTATACCCTTTGTGGTTCTCTTTTTGGGAATTTCGCTTGCATGTGGTTTTGCACGATTTCGTTTGCCAATAGAGCATTTTTTAATTATGTTAGCGAGTAAGTTCTGGATTGATCTTTACAAAAAATAAAAGGTAGAAGAGGTAGGGAGTATGATCAAGAAGCGTGCTATTATCATCGGTGCCGGTCCTGCTGGCCTTACCGCTGGTATTGAATTGCTCAAGACAGGCAATTTTGAAGTTACTGTTATTGAACGGGATGCGGTGGTTGGAGGACTTGCAAAAACAACTGACTACAAAGGTTGCAAGTATGATATTGGCCCTCACCACTTTATTACCGATTCGAGTAAAATTCAGACATGGTGGGAAGACTTGATGGAAGGCGACTTTCTCAAACACAAGCGCTTTACCCGTATCTACTATAAAAAACATTTTTTCAATTATCCCCTTGAGCCGCTTAACGTAGTTATAGGGCTTAATCTTTTTGAATGTGCTCGCAGTATTTTTAGTTATATTTACTATCGATTTTTTCCTATCACTGAAGTTCGGTCATTTCAGGATTGGGTGACCAACAAGTTTGGTTATCGTTTATTCAGTATCTTTTTTAAAACATACACCGAAAAAGTATGGGGTATTGCGTGCGATAAAATTTCGGCTGATTGGTCAGCGCAGCGCATCAAAGGCTTTTCTCTTTCTAAAGCAATTTTCTATGCCTTCTTTGGTCGTTTTTTTAAAAAAAATGCGCCACGCACCATTAATGATACTTTTTATTATCCATCGCTTGGCTCTGGAGCTTTGTGGGCAAAAGCAAGTTTGAAAATTGTTAACCATGATGATGGTCGTCTTGTGATGCAGCAGAGTGTTGTAAAAATTCAGCATGATGGGGCAAAGATTTTATCAATCTCGACTTGTAGCGAAGAAGAAAAGCGATCAGGCGGATTGCAGAAGAAGATTGACTATACAGGAGAACATTTTTTCTCAACTATGCCGCTTCGTGAGCTTATTTTGGCCATGGATCCGTTGCCGCCAGAGGTTGTGATTTCAGCTGCAAAATCGCTTATGTATCGAGGTCTTATTACCGTTAATTTAATTGTAAATAAGACGCAAATTTGTCCTGATCATTGGCTGTACATTCACGAAAAAGATGTCCGAATGGGTCGCATTGGAAACATGAATAACTTCTCGCCTAAGATGGTTAACGATCCTTCGCATACAGCATTGAGTCTTGAATATTTTTCATTTGTTGATGAAGAATTTTGGTTTAAGTCAGATTATGAGCTTGTTGAAATTGGCAAGCAAGAGCTTGAAAAAATTGGCCTTGTCAAAGCAGCCGCAGTGGTTGATGGCATGGTCATGCGCACATCAGAGGCCTATCCGATTTATGATGAAAATTACAAACAACATCTGAATGTTGTTTTGTCGTACCTTGCTCAGTTTGACAATTTGCATCTGATGGGTCGCAATGGCTTGCATCGTTATAACAACATGGATATTGCAATGTTATCTGCTATGGAAGTTGTTGATAAAGTAATAGCCCAAGAAGATGTTTTTATGCCACACGGCGGTATGCAGGTTGAGTCTCAATTTATGATTTAGAATGATAAAATTTTTATACGAAAAAAGGGTGAGCGGTGTGCGGATTTGCAGGTATCATCAATGTTTCTCGACAAGGTTTTTCAGTTTCTGATGAGATGCTTACGCGCATGCAGGAACGGCTTGCTCACCGAGGTCCAGATGCTCATCGTACCTGGAAATCTGATGATCATTCCGTTGGGCTTGCATTTAATCGACTGAAAATTATCGATCTTTCTGATGCTGCCATGCAGCCCATGATGGATCTCAATCAATCGGTTATCATCAGTTTTAATGGCGAAATTTATAATTATCAAAAAGTGCGAAAAGAGCTTGAAAGCTTTGGACACAAATTTTTTTCGCACTCGGATACCGAAGTTATTATCAATGGGTATAAAGAGTGGGGCATTGATGTGGTCTACAAACTTGAAGGCATGTTTGCCTTTGCTTTGTACGATCTAGAAATGCGTGCTCTTTTTGTGGTGCGTGATCGTATTGGGGTAAAACCAGTATATTTTTCGCTTCAGGGGGGAACTTTCTGTTTTGCCTCAGAAATTAAGGCTCTTTGGGAAGTGCCATGGGTTGCAAAAGAAATTTCATCCATAGCAACCTATCATTATCTGACTTTTATGGTTACGCCAGCTCCATACACCATCTATGAACAGGTATACAAGTTGCCAGCAGGTTTTTTTGTAAAGGTTGATGCTCAAAAGCGAGTGACGTTTACCGAATGGTATACGCCGGTGACGCAGGTGAGTTACGCTGAAAAACGAGAGTTTTCGGATGAAAATTTTTGCACAAAAAATATTGAAATACTGCTGACTGAAGCAACTGAAAAGCGCATGATTTCTGATGTCCCTTTTGGCGCATTTTTGTCTGGCGGTGTTGATTCAAGTTTGAATGTTGCGTTGATGTCTCGTTTTGTTGACCGGGTCAAAACGTTTACGGTTGCGTTTGATGATGGTCATGAAACCAATGAACTGGAGTGGGCACGCCTTGTTTCAAAACGCTTTGGGACCGAGCATCATGAGCTGGTAATTTCTGAAAAAGAGGCTTTTGAATTTTACGAGGAAATGGTTTATCACCTTGATGAACCGCTTGCTGATTCGGTGTGCATTCCTTTTTATTTCGTATCTAAACTGGCAAAGCAAATGGGTGTGACCGTAGCGCAAGTTGGTGAAGGAGCTGATGAGCTTTTTTTTGGTTACCACCTGTATGCTCAGTACAAAAAAGTTTACGATCGCTTGTGGAATCCTTCACAAAAACTCATCCCCAATTTTATTAAAAAAGCTGTTTTTAGAGCCAGCAAGCCTCTGGTTTCAAATCTGGCACGGCTTGATGTACTTTCCAATTGGTCGAGCAGTCGTCCACTTTTTTGGAGTGGTGCTGTTGGTTTTAATGAACTTCAAAAAAAACATATTCTCCAGGCCAATATATTTAAACACCATGAGGCGTCGTTTGATCCCATTATTAATCAGATCTATCCAGGCCTGCGCCAGACGTACGATGCTTCCGCCATTGTTGACTATCACCTGAACAAATTAAAGCATCTAGATCCTGAGGCTGATTTTTGCAAACAGATGTTGTACTTAGAACTTAAACATCGTCTACCGGAGTTGTTACTCATGCGAGCAGACAAGATGTCGATGGCTGCAAGTGTTGAAGCCCGAGAGCCTTTTTTGGATCATAAGCTTGTTGAATTTATGTTACATGTTCCAGGTGCATTGAAGTTTAAAAATAATACGACCAAGTATCTTTTAAAAAAGGTCTGTCAAGGTGTTTTACCAGATGTTATTGTGAATCGAAAAAAAGTTGGTTTTGCAGCACCAACAACGCGTTGGTTTACGTCAGGTAAATATTTCCCTCAATATTTTAAGCAGCTAAGTATGGAGAATAGGTCTTCACATTTTTTCATGCCTGCAGCATCTTCTCTTGATAAGCTCTATCATGGAAGTCAGGCAAGCCTGTCTGTTCAACAGTGGATTCTGCAAAATATCTGGGCTCTTCGATGAAATTTTCTACTGTTGTGGTTCTGGTAGCGGCACTCTTTTTTGCAGTGCTGTCTTACTTTTTATTTCTTCAGGTTGATAAACCGGAGCCGCATTGCGATGTTGATTCCAAGGCATACATAGCTAATGCAAAGCTTTTTGCTGCAAATAATAGCTTTGCCTGGCAGGCACCTGGTCGTCCGTATTACGTTTTGGGCTATTCTTTTTTTCTTGCACTTATTTTTAAAGTGTTTGGACAGTCTGACGCCGCTGTTATTTTTTTACAGGTGCTTCTTGCCTTGTTTTCTATGTTGCTATTATTTCGTGTGGGCACTATGCTTGCCGGCCGCAGGGTGGGAACGATTGCAGTAGGTCTTTTAGCCATCAACATTGGGTACCTTACTTTTGTTCAATTTTATTTGACCGAGATTTTGTTGTCTCTGTTGCTCCTGCTTTTTTTTGAGCGCTTTGTCAGCTTTGTAAAAGATAAATCTTCTCAAACTCTCATGCAGTCAGCAGGCGCGCTTGGCTTGTCGGTTCTTGTCAAACCGGCAGCACTCTATTTTTTTATCATGCTCGTTCCATTATTTTTTGTTGCTAGTCATGGGCGATGCCGTATATTTTTGCGATTTGCCACACTCTGGCTTGTTGTTTTTTTATCCCCTATCGCCTTGTACATGGGGCACAACAAAATGGTTTTTGGGCATTGGTACCTGAGCGGTCTTGATTCAGAAAACATGCTGTACTGGTTTTTCCCCAACGTGCTTGCGCATGAACACGGAACAACTTCTGATGAAGAGCGAATTACATTGCGTGCGATGTCTCGTGACGATGTTGTGGCATATTTTAAGCGAGAAGCTTTTGGCCACCCATTCACCATGATAACGGTCTGGATGAAGAACGTTGCAAAGACCTGGCTTGGTCTTTTTAGTACAAACCTCAAGGTACTTATTGAACCGACAATAGCAGGTGGATCGATCTCTTTTTTTAGGGTTGAAGGTAGTTGCTTCAAAAAAATTTATCGCTACATGATTACCGGAACCGAGCGATTGTGGTTGTGTGCCGTTGCTTGCGCAGAAGGTGTGTGGACTGTGGTACGCCTTTTTTTCTGCGGCATTGCTATTCTTTGGTTTATTCGCCGTCGAGCCTGGAGTCTTTTGTATCTTTTTGCTGCCTATCTTTTTTATTTCTCAATGGTTACTGGTCACGATGGTTGTGCTCGGTTTCGTATGCTTTTTGAATTTGTTCTTATTGTGCTGATGGCAATTGGTTTGAGCTGTTGTGTTCTATGGTTGAAGCGAAAAGGAAAATGCTCATGAAGAAGATTTTGTTATTGGTTGCGTTTGTATCGTTTACTTTGGGAAGTATGCAGGTAGCGCCAAATCGGGCTATACGTATTAGAATGGACTATTTTCATGAGTATAACGGAAGTCTATCTTGTTTTGCAACAGCTACAGAAGGCAGACAGACGTACGTTATCTCTGGTTTTAATTCAGGTCATATTAATGTCTCTTTGATGGATGGCTCTAAAATTTTTGAAGTGAAGCATGGCGCTCGAATTACTGCTGTTGAAGTAGTTACAAATGCAGGTTTGTGGTTTGTATCTGGAGCATCTGATGGAACTATTAAAGTGTGGGATTTTAAGAGAGGCTTAGTTGGAGGGTTTGCATGTGATTCCTCTATTCATACGATTAAGCTTATCAATTTCCAGGATGGTGGCACGTGGATAATGGCTGGAACAAACTTTAAAACTTACATTTTTAATCTTTTCGATGGTATTTTTGGATTGAGCAACGATAATGGTTGTCGTGTGAAGTTGAGACACTCCGTTGCGTGTAACGTCATCTCAACAGTAGAAACCGAACAGGATAAGATATGTATTCTTGCTGGTTTAGAGAATGGTGTTGTTGAAATATGGCGCCTTGACGGCGAGCTTCTGCAAGAGGTTGAAACAACATTGCAAGAATGTGGTGACAACAGAATTGTTGGGCTTGCTTCATGCAATCTGCAGGGCAAAATTTACATCATAGCTGGCTCTGAGTCTGGGACTGTTACAACCTGGATCTTGGGTGATGATATAAAAAGAAGTTTTCATTACAAGGATTATTTGGGTAATGCTACTGCAGAGTATGGCATTACCGATGTGCGCCTGCGGTCTTTCTCTTTCAAAAAAATGAGCAACGGTGAAAATTTTTTACTATCAAGGCACAATACACATCTTTATCTATTTAATCTGACTAATTTTCTTCAAGATCAAGACGCTATTCATTGCGGCTTTCTAACTAATAAGTTTCCAACTTTTGATTGTCGCTGTGAAGTTCTTTTTACAACGAACAAGCATGAAAATTTTCTAGCAGTGGGCGTTGCTATCGATCCTGAGAATAGTACCAGAAGCATGGTTATTATTAACAGAGTTCGTTTTAGCTAATTGTTTTCTAGCTTATTAGGGGGAGTGTTTTATGAAAAAAATATTAGCTCTGGTTGTTTGCTTGGTGAGTTTGTATGGTGAAATCATCGCGATGAAAAACCAGCCGGACAAGTACGATATTTTTTCGTTCTTCAAAGACGTTCAGTCAGTATTTGAGGTTGTTCGAGAAGAATATGATTCTGCTCCTTGTGCTATGACATCAGTGATAACGGCAGGCGGCCTTACATACTTAGTAGTAGGCTTTGATAATGGTGATCTTGTGCTTTGCAGACCAGATGGTTCCGACTGGCGTATTATGAATTATGGCGGGAAAAAGATTAAATCGCTAAGCGCCATTACAACATCACAAGGGCAGACTTATATTGTGGCTCGGGCCGTAAGGGATGCAGGGCAATCTATCAACGTGTGGAAGGTTGATGGTGAGCTGATAGATTCGTTTGATTGTAATGATCATACTCATTCGCTTGTTTGTATAGAGACGAAGTTCTCGTTTGAGCAAGAATGGCCTGAAGAAGGGAATGTGCACACCCCAGAAGTTGTAGTTGGTTCTCGGTGGGGGACTTGTATCTATGCGTTTAGTGGAGTATTAGAAGATAAAGCTGAATACGTTGATGACATAAACTATAGTGGGTTCATTGAATCTGCTGACTATGCTTCATCTCATATGACAGCTTTGGCTACGCGGCACGGCGATACGTTTATTATTACTGCTGATTATGCTGGTGATGTTATTAGAGTTCAGCGCTTTGATGGTTATCACGATTTAGAAGTAAAAAAGGTTGTAGAGCTTAACTATCCGAGCGCTTCATTGCTGGGGTTGCATGCTTTCAATAGCGATGATGGGAATGCATATCTTATTGCTGTTGGGAGAAAAGGCGCGATTACAAAATGGAATCTGGATGCAGTGATAAAGTGGAATTTGCAGGATGGTGCTCTTAAGACCATACAATTACCGCATCACAAGCGAATTAGAAAATTTTCCTTTAATGAAGTTGCTGTGGATAATGTTAGCGGTAGATTCGATGCTTTTCTTATAAGCTTTGATGATGAAATAGGGTTTGTGTGCTTTGATGATAATGTTTCAGTTTTTATGGAAAATCATGAGCTCGTGATGATTAAAGAAATGTACCCCAACGCTGAGTGCTGGTCTGTGCATATGTTTACAACACCCCAGGGTGAGACTTTTGCAGCGCTTGGTATTGTCAAAAATCCAGCCGAAAGTAGGCGGAGCACCTTGATCATCAAGCGAGTTTTCTTTACGCATGATTGTGTAGAACAAATAAGTATAAATCAACTCAATGAATTCATTAACAGTTAGGGAGAAACTGGTATGAAAAATTTTCTCGTTTTGGGTATGTATTTTGCAAGCTTTTGTTTCAACCTTTCAGCAATGGAAAATCAGCAGGAAGGTTTCGCATCCAATCCCATCGCTCATACTTATTTGTTTGAAGAATATGATGGCACAGTCCCTTGTGTTATGACATGGGTGACAACAGCACAAGGGGATATCTACCTTGTTGTTGGGTTTAAGGATAGTCGCATTGTTACCTGCCGACCAGATGGATCGGATAAGCATGTAATGAGTCATGGCCGTACGAGAATTAGCTCGCTTGATGCTATTACAACTTCGCAAGGAGAAACGTATATTATTTCGGCTTTGGGTGAGGAGGACTATGGTAACAATGTTATTAAAATTTGGAATTTGCAAGGTGATCTTGTTAGATCATTTGATGGTTGTGATTTTGCTTGGTCTCTTGCTTTTATCGAAACAGTTGATCATGAGGTGGTAATCCTATCGCACCAGTTTAATGGTATAGTATTGTATAATTTTAAAGGTGAGCGTCAAAAGGAATTGAATGATTTTCGAAAAATACATGGCTTTAGAGTTCTTACAACGCGTAGAGGTGATACGCTTCTTTTTGGTTATCCAGAAGATAAGGGCGTCCGTGCAAGAAGCCTTCTTAATTTTGATTATGGTGATATCGATAAATGGTTTGATTGTCCAATAGATTATTTCAACGGTGTGCATGTTTTTGACAGTCAAGATGGCAATACGTATCTTGTTGCCATTGGTGCGGATAAGTTCATGAAATATAATATTTACGATGCAACAGTCGCACCAACGTGTAAGCATGAGTACTCCTACCGCAGAAATCTCAGCTCTTTTGTTCAAGCAACGGTACAGGATTTTCACGCTCCATGTGATGTATTGCTGATGAGCTGTAGGAATAGGCTATACTTTTCTTTTTTTGAAAAAGATTTAGATGCTTGTTGGGGGAGTAACGTCTTTGAGGAAGTTATAAAAAACCATCCTAAGGCCAAGGTTCAGTCTATGAAAATGTTTACTACTCCTCAGGGTGAGACATTTGTGGCGCTTGGTATCGTGAAAAATTCTGATTGGAAATATACCTCTTGCGAAAATAAGAATAGTTTGCTGCTGGTCGATAGCGTTTCTTTTGTTCAAAAAAATAAAGCGGATACAGAGTGATCAGCGCTAGCCGCCGTTGAAAATTTTATCTTGCTCGTGCAACAAGGAGTAGTAATGAGATTCCCATTTGTTGTAATTCTTGCTGGAGGTAGCGGGCAGCGCCTGTGGCCATTGAGCCACAAAGAGTCGCCCAAGCAGCTTATTCAATTTTTGGATGGGCGATCGCTGTTGCAGCATACACTCGATCGGGTGAGTGCTCTGACAAAAAAAGACAATGTCATTATCGTGACGCACAGCGATTACGTGCAGGTTATCAAAGAACATGTGGGTCATGTGGTAGGGCGTATTCTTGCTGAACCAGCGTGCAAAAATACAGCTCCAGCCGTGCTGCTTGCGCTTCGATACATTCAAGAACAAGGGGAAGATGCGCAGGTTATTATTATCCCGGCTGATCATTTTGTTCCGCAGTCAGAAAGATTTTTACAAACACTGGCGCAGGCGGTTTTGTTCTCACAAAATCATAATCAGATTGCTATTCTTGGCGCAAAACCTTCCTATCCAGCCACAGGATACGGGTATGTGCAAGCCCAGTATAATGAGCTTTTTGGGGGCTACGCTGTTGTAAAATTTCACGAAAAACCAAATGAAGCAACAGCGCGATCCTACCTTGAGCGCGGTGATATGTGGTGGAATATGGGCATCTTTGCAGGGCGCGTTTCTGTTTTTTTGGAAGAATTTTCTTTGTATGTGCCGCAGCTTTTTGCATCGCTGTCACAGTCGAATATGGCTCCTGTGGACTACAATCAACTGCAATCGATATCTATCGATTATGCGGTGATGGAAAAAAGTAATCGCTTGGTGGTCTTTCCATTTTTTGGTGATTGGTTTGACGTGGGGAATGTACGAACTTTTTTGGATATTCAACAAAAATACGGTATGCAAGGGGTGCATAACCTGATTAATGTTCATGGTCATGATAATTCTGTGCTGTCCAAGAAAAAAATTGTTGCTTGTGTTGGTGTGAGCGATTTGTGCGTTATCGAAACTGATGACGCGCTTTTAATCGTATCAAAAAATGATGTTGAGTCGGTAAAAGATGTGGTAGGAAGGCTCCATGAACTCTCGTAAAAAATATCTTCTTGCGCTGGTTTTGTTTTTGATAGTCGTTGTTATTTTTGGTGGAGCGGTTGGGGCTATCTGGTTTCGCGAAGATGATTTGGGAACCATTATTAACGGCATTGTTAAAAGTTGGGAAGATCTTCTTAAAATTTTTTCTACTGATGTTCGTAATTTTATTTGCCCGGTTAACTATCATCGTTCTAAGCCTAATGTTCTGTCAGGGTTTTTACGTCCGCTGCAACATCTTCTTTTTTCGCTGGAATACTTTTGCTTTGGTTTGAATGTTCGAGCATTTTATGAAGTCCACGTTGTGCTCCATGCCATGAATGCGGTATTGCTCTATTTTTTATGTGCACACCTGTTGCCGCTCAGTTATGCTTTTCTTGCAGCACTTGTCTTTGCTGTGTCTCCCGATGTCTCGTGGCTGACTTGGATTGCAACGGCGCAAAATACACTATCAACCTTATTTATGCTTGCCGCCTTGCTTGCGTACAGCCAATTTTTTGCAGGAACAAAAAGAGCCTGGGCATGGTTTTATGGTGCAGGGTTTTTATTTTTTCTTTCGCTTCTGGCGCGTGAAAATGGCATTGTTTTTCCGTTGTGGATTTTTGCCGCCATCTACCTTTTGTACACCGAGCTTGCTCAATCACGAGTTAAGCGATTTTTGTATACGCTGCGCGTTACCTGGATATTTTTTGCAGCGCTTGCCCTGTACTGGCTGCTGCGGCTGTGGGCCTTTGGCGTGGGAACGCTTGGTAGAACGCTATCAAACATGTTGATTCGTTTTCCAATGCTTTCGCAGTTCTTTAGTGTTCCTAAAAAAAAAGTTGTCCTTGCTGCTGCAGAGCCCATTTTCAAGTCGATGCCGAATCTGGTTGTTGATACTGTGCAGTCACGGTGGACCATGTTCATGCGCTTGTTCGATAGTTTTTTTTCGTGGACGGGGTCATATTTCTCGCTTGATGCTCGCCAGATAGGCGGTAAATTGTTGGTGGTAGGGCTTACTGCCTTTTTCACTTATTTTCTCTGGAAAAGCTATAACAAAGCATATGGCGTTTTGGGTGTTTTTTTGTTGGGTGTTGGGCTTTTTTGTTGGCCAGGTTTTATGGCCTATCCCTGCCCGCGCTACCTTAATTCAATTTACCCAATTGTTGCTGTTATGATTGTTGTTGGTTTTGCTCGCCTAGGTCGTAGCCTGGCAGAGCGTATTCTCAAGGCTGCAACGTTTTGTGTTTTGGTTGCGGGCATTGGCTACGGAGTGTGTCATAATTGTTATGGATTGCGAACCGAAGCTGCTGCACGAGCTGCATACAAAGATCGTTTCGACCAATTTTTTAGCAACCATACATTCAAACCAGGAACCAAGTTTGTGGTGCTCAGTTCACCATTTGTTTCAGATATTCAGAGTATTTTTCAAACTTATCTGAACGATTTTTCAGTCGTCGTTGCTCATGAGCCGTTTGCAACGCTTGCCGAGAAGGGGATTTTTGGGTGCACCAAAGACTATCGTACCATTAACGTGCAGTCGCGCATCGAGTCGATTGATGGCGGTTTGCGATTTATATCTTTAGACCCTGAGCATTGTGGTTGGTGGATAAAATTTTCGGATCACCCGTTACGGTGGTCAATTCAAGACAGGGCGTATGTATGGTCTTCTGATGAATATGCGATTGATTGTTGGTATCCATGTTCTCTTGGTACATTTAAAATTAATCAGCTGTATGACAAGTTCTTCCTGACTGATGTTTCATTTGTTTTGGATCAGCAGTGGTTTGATGAGAACACTGTCGTCGTAGTGTGGGACACTCAGAATGGTTGTTACAAAATTTTTTCTAGTGAGTAGCGTTGAGAGGATTGAGGATGAACGCTTTTATCTATAAGAATAAAATACTTTCGAGAATATTTTTTCTCTTATCGATTCAGACATCGATATTTTGTGGATATTTTGAGATGTCTGAAGTAAGAGGAGAGCTCTCTGGGGCTAAGGTTCTTAAGTTGCTTGAAAAATTTCCAAATTTTGAAAACGCTTCTTTGCCAGGAGGCGATACGCCATTGCATGTAGCTTGCCGGTGGGGCCTTTATGACGTTTTTTGTAATATTCTTAACGGCCATGGCGTTAATATTCATGCAGCGAATAATAATGGAGATACGCCGTTACTTGTTGCTGCCTTTTACGGGTACCGGCTATTTATAGAAAAATTAATTACAAGCGGCGCAGAGATAGATGGGCGAGGTTATGATGGAGATACAGCTCTTCATTGTGCTGCGGCAGAAGGAAAGCTAAACGTCCTAACTTTTTTGCTCAATACTGGAGCAATATTTGATCTTAAGGATAATTGTGGCAACACGCCGCTTCATTGTGCTGTATTACGAGGGCATACTCGCTGCGTTAAACAATTACTACTACATGGAGCTTCTATTCATCAGAATAATAATGAGGGCGATACGCCACTTTCTTTAGCTTCAGACGATGATCTGTATAATTTGTTGTACAATTCTGACAAGCAGAATAGCGTTGTTAGAAAAAAAATAAATAGAGAAGACTCTTCAGAAGATGGCGAAGATGACGAAGATTCGTCAGAAGATGAAGAAGATGATGAAGAGTTTGATATTTTTTAGGGTCATTTTTATTACGTTTTTGTATTACATTTATTTTTAGATCGTCCTGTGTATAGAATAGGGTGTGGATAAGTCTTAACGGAGTGGGGAGGGTGATGCTCATGAAAAAATTTGATGATATAGTTAGGAGCGTAGATCGTTACGTTGACAAACATTTTAATGCGATAAAAAGCGTTTCTGTGAAGTATTTTTCGGTTTTTAGTTCAACTTTATTGTTGCTTCTTTTGGCGGTTTTTATTGTTCGTGTGATTAATAATAAACCATATTTTATGGCATCTGTGATTAATGAAGATCTAGCAAAGTTAAGCAAGATTCTTCATAAGATTGATGCTGAGTGTAACATTATGAATGTTACGCAGGAGCGTGGAGTTATTGATTTTTTAACGGTAGAAAAGTTTTTAGGTTCAGAAGTTGGGTGTCTTAATCTTGCTTTTCCTGAAAAATGGAAGGGGCCCTATCTTAAAAATACGCCCCGCCTGAGTGGCCGTTGTTACGAAATTGTGTCAGTAGATGAAGGATATTTTATAGTTCCCGGGAACGGAGTATCGTTACCCAATGGTATGGTTTTGGGACGAGATATTAAGTTGTCTCACAAAATATCACTGAAAAATTTGATAGCTGATGGCGGGGTGCTCAATTACAAAGGTCAGCCATTGGGTGTTCATTTACAGTTTAAAGTAAAAGCTAATAGGAAATCATTAAAGTCTGAGCAACAGGCAAAAACTATTGATGGCTTCTTGAAAGAATTTAATGAAGCGATGGTTTTTACAAAAAATGATGCAGTTACTAAACATGAAAATGCAGAAAGCCTTGCAAATTTTGGTTAATAAGCCCAATGGCACACTGAGAAATAAGTGAAGATTGATAGTTTTTATTTTTTTTGTGAGCAGCTGTTGCTTCTCTGTATGCTGCAATGCATGGGGCTGCAAAATCAATGGGAACTGCTCCGTATTCAGCTGCTCTCATTACAGAAGGTGGTAATCCAACGCATTTTTCCCAAAACATTGTACCGTCGCTTTTTTTATCTTCTTCCAAAAGATTTATGACAAAATTAATGAGCGTTTGTTTGTCAGAGGTAAGAGAGTCAGATTCCTCTTTGTATGAGGTCGTGTAGGGGACTAGCATATTCATTATTTGATGGGTGTAAATATCATCAATGGTAAAACCCCCTTTCCATACGGCTGTTTTTGCTTTTTCTCTCCAGGGTTTATTTTTATTGTTACACATGAAATGAAGCAGTGATTTCATAATAAAGTGGGCAATAATTCCAGAAGCGCCGCCGGCAAGTGCGATGATAGCATTTTTGGGTTTGTTAATTTTTCTGGTTTTAGCGATAATCGCTAATTCTAGTACTTTTTCACGCACCTTCTCTTCGGACTGGTTGAGGGCAAGAGCTTCAGATATTTCATGAACTTTTTGATTTAAAGCTTCTTCGATTTGTTTTTTTTCTGCTTCATTTTTATAGATGGGGCTGCGCTTTGCGTAACCTTTTATCGGACTGATCCCATCAATACAAATCCCGCCAATTTTAAGCATTGGTTTGCCGGTGTAGCTTGAGTTTGCTCCCAGGTGAACGTCAATGGGATCGCCATTGAGTAATTTTGCAGCAAGAGCATGACCCAATTCATGAGCGAGTGTTGCAATGAAATTGGATGAGTAGGTGTGAAGAAGGTTTGTTGCAAGCGCTTGTGGCGTGAGTTGTTTTAGGAGTGTTTCTTGCTCATTTTCGGTTGCGCTGAACATCAAAATTTCACTAAAAAAAAGCGTGAAGATTGCCTTTACCACAAGGTCACTTTCCAGGATGCTGGCAGCTTCTTTTTTCTCTTTTGTAGGGTACGACTCACTTTTTTCAAGCCCTTGTTCAGCAATGATAGATTCTGAGTCGTTTAGTTGATCTACGTCAGCAAGAATCATGAACGGAGAAATAATAAAGAGTGTTAATAGTAGCCATGTATATGGCTTAAAGATCAATGCTGTTTCATTCATTTTTATTTTCAAAATAGATTATATTTTTTTGTAGTTTTTATATATTACGCAGATAAAAGTAGTTGCGTTTTGCGTATTTGTCAATGACGCTGACGGCGGTATGAGAAAGCATAGAAATGATTTTAGCAAGGGAGATACCTTTACGCCCGCTTTAAAAAACTTGAAAGAATCTTTTTCTGTCCGCCTTTTTTAAAAATAGCGGTGATATAAAAATCATCACCATCTGCTTTTTCAACCGTTATAACAATACCAGGTCCAAACGTTGGGTGCATAACTGTTTGATTTTTGCTCCAGGTTGTAGAATTTGCAGCATTGAGGGCCGAAGGAGCGGGTGCTTGAACGAATGGTTTTTTTTCATGACGTATTGCTTGAGGCGGTGCATTCCGAAGGTACGTTGGAGGGGCTGTGCGGCGTTGAAAAGTTGGAGGAGTTGACGGCTTGTGAAAAGTCATAACCTGACGCGTAACAAGAGGTGTGCCTCCAAACCAGCTGGTCAAAAACGAAGCGACTTCAAATGATCGCATGCCTTCAAGTTCAACTGATTGGATAAGATTTTTTGGAATTTCAGATAAAAAGCGTGAAGATACCTGATCAACAATTTGACCATAGGTGTTTCTAAAACCTGCGTGAAGCAGTAGTAAATATTCTTTTGCTCGTGTGACGCCAACGTAGAAAAGACGTCGTTCTTCTTCAAGGTCGTTTGGATCGTTCAGAGATTTGTTGCTTGGCAACAATCCTTCTTCCATCCCTGAAATGATAACAAGTCTAAATTCAAGGCCCTTTGCAGCGTGCAGTGTCATCATTTGAACATGGTCTTTTTGTTCTTGGTCTGTAATTTTTTCTTGAAGCAGCGCAACAGAATTTAAAAATGCTTCAAGTGATGTACCTTGTGCTTCGTCGGGGTTGGTTTCATTGACGTGGTTGTATTCAAAGTGGGCAATAGACTCTATAAACTCGCGAACGTTTTCTGTTTTTGTTTCAGCTTCTTTGTCTTCAAAGGCTGTGCGCAGGTATTGCAGATACTCGGAGCGTTCGATAATTTTTTCGATTAAGTCGCTGGGAGAGTGCTCTTGCTCTAGTCCCTCAAAGATGGATAGAAAGTTTTTAATTGCTTGTGATTTTACGCCGATGATGGGATTGTCTTTGCGTGTGAGCATCCAGTGTAGCAGCTGCTTGAAATCAAAGAGATTATTTTGGTGCCACTCGTGGAGGAGCTGTTCTTCAAATTTTTCACCAAGGCCACGCAGTGGACAGTTTATAACGCGCATCAAGCTGATTTTATCAAATGGATTAGCAATAAGACGCAGGTATGCGAGTAGGTCTTTGATTTCTTTGCGTTCATAAAACCTGATGCCACCGATAATTTTGTACGGGATGGTGTGGTGAATAAGAGCTTCTTCGATGTGTCGTGATTGAAAATGAGTGCGATACAATATTGCAACGTCTTGTAGCCTGTATCCTGCAGGTAGAGATTTGAGGACGTGGGCGATTGTTTCGGCTTCTTGGTCAGCAGAGCGACACTTGCCCGCCACAATGCGATTGTGTGCCTTTTTCTCAGACCACAAATTTTTCTTATTACGGAGCTTGTTATTAGTAATCAGTGTATTGGCTGCATCCAAAATAGGCTGAACAGACCGATAGTTTTGTTCAACTTTAACGATGGTCACCGGTGCAAAATCTTGCTCAAATTTGAGCATGTTGGTGACCGTTGCTCCGCGCCAGGAATAAATGGATTGATCTTCGTCTCCCACTGCGCATAGCGAATCGATGGTAAAATTTTGAGAGTGATCAAGCGCCATGTATTTGAGTAAAAGATGTTGGACATGGCTGGTATCTTGGTACTCATCAACCAGGATGTGGCGTACTGTTTTTTGAAATTTGGTTCTGAACTCTTGATTGTTTTTAAAGAGCGTCAGTACTTGCAGAATCAAGTCGTCAAAATCAAAACAACGTGCACTTGTTTTTTCTGCCTCGTATTCTAAGTACACTTCTTTTACCATTGGTGTGGTAAAGCTATCTTGGTCAATACCGCCAAAAGCCTTGTTTTTTAGATTAGATATTTGATAACACAGTTGAGAGGCAGAGGTATATTTACTTAGGTTATTTTTCTTAATAATTTTTCGGATGATATCTATCTGGTCGTCTGAATCGAGAATCGAAAATTGCGGGAAGGCTAGATTTGATGAATTGGTTCTGAGTAATTGTAGGCAGTATGAATGAAAGGTGCCAACAAATGGGAGCCGATATTCGCCGTGCAAAAATTTTTCAAGCCGTTCTTTCATTTCACCAGCAGCTTTGTTGGTAAACGTGAGTGCAACGATAGAGCGAGGAGCTGCATCTTCGTTTAAGATCAAATTAGCCATTCGAGCGGTAATGATGCGTGTTTTGCCTGATCCAGCCCCAGCAATGACAAGGACGCCGCCTTGTTTGTGGGTAACGGCTGCTTTTTGATGCTCATTAAGTTGCGTTTCTAGAAAGGATTCAAAGCCTTCGACGAGTGATTCATTCATAACATTAACCGATATCTGACTGAGAAAACTATTAAAAAGCCTCTGTCAGTATAGCAAAGAATATTAAAAACATGTAGAATCCTGCCATGTTTTCACATTTTTAAAAAAAGGAGTCCCAGCCATGGATATTAAGGTAGTATCTCTATTTTTTGCAGCAAATCTGCTCGTCTCGAGTCAATTTTTGTGCATGAACAATAATAACAATGAGCCTGAGGATATTGGTTCTATAGCTGCTCAACTTATCCCGGAGTGTGAAGAAATTATTAAAAGACATCCTGAGCTCAAAGTTGTCATAAAGGGCTTTATTGATAAAATGCATCCAACGTGTCTGCAGAATTCACAAGGAACATTATGCAGTGACTGCAAAAAATATGCGCAAAATATTTCTGAGCAATTGATCCGCATAGTAACAACGTACCATCAAAGAGTTTTAACAACACGCATTCATGTTATTAGTTTTGTTGTTTTTGTTGTGCTCGATGTTTGTATTCCTCTCTACCCAGAGCTTCAACTTGCGGCTAATGGTGGTCTACTTGTGCTGATTGCAGGCATTGCCTTAGCTGTTGCTGCGGACAGGTGGGGGATGCTAACTATGCCCCAATTACTCTCCATTCTTGCCTCATATATTGTGTACAATAGAGCCTTTTATTTGTTGTCAGACCCTGATTTTAATAGTCCTCGTCATATTTACATGCCAATTCTTGATGATGTGATCATGGGCTCTAGAGACTGCGTAGCTCTTCTCTTTGGGGACCATCTAGCGCTTGATTAGTAGTTCTATTATTAAAAAATAAAAAGATGAGGCCTACAACTATTTCTGGGCCTCATCTTTGTTATGATCATATTCTTGAGGTTCATTATTCATAACAAGAGAGGAAGAGAAATGAAGATAGCCAGACGTTTTTTGTTTTTTTTTGCGATTAGTGCCTTGTTGCCAGGGGAGCTTCTTAGTATGCGCAGTAGCAGTAATCCATCAAATAAAAAGCTTAAAGATGTAATGCAGCTGCTTAACGTGCAAGGAGGAGCCTGTAACGACTTTGATAAAATCAAAAAAATAATGAGACTGATAAAGATTGAGTATTCAGCCCTTGAAAGTGTGCTTTCAAAAAATCCGGAATCAAAGAAAGTCTTTAGTCGTAGTTTACGAAACATTATAACCAACATGCATCCTAATTGTGTTAAATCAGAAACACAGCGGTGTAGCGAATGCAGAATTCTTCTGGAAAGCACTATCAAAAACTTAACTCCATTTTTAAAGCCTCTTCTTAACCCTCACAAAAAATCTATGTCAGTACTGCCTGTCGTGGTTGTTAACAATCAATTACAAGAGGGAAGCTGTCGGAAAATATTTATTGAAGTTGGTGTGGTTGTTGGCACGTTGCTAATACTTGCAATTGTCTATGAAGGGCTTGAGCTATTTGACATTATCTCTTCCAGTGAACCTACTTGATATTTTTCAGAATCCTTCAACTTGTATTAGCGAAAGACAACGAACAAATCATGAATAACCTAAAACAACTATTTTTTGCGCTAGCGGTTGGTATTTTATCTCCTAGTATGATTGAAGGTATGCATAATAACGAGGCTATTGTGACTGATGAGTCGAGGATGATTGAAGCTCTAAAGTCGTTGATTACGTTGCAGAGTGAAGAGCTGAATAATTGGTTGGAAAGCCATCCTAAAGAAATTGCGGCTATTAAGCAATTTAGAGAAGATATGCATACAAAGTGTCTTGCTTCAGAAACTTCAATGTGTTCTGAGTGCCTTACTTTGTTACAAACAACAGTCGATGTTGTAAAGCCCTTGTTAAAGAATACTTCTTTGGTCGTTGGCATTCAGAACCAAAATCTATTGAGCAATGCACGCATAATTCAGGTTGGTACATTGATTTATTTTGCATTTGTTTTGATTGCTGCTTGCATACAAGGCGATTCAGAGGTTGCGCTTTATGGCTGTATGGCATTACATATGGGCATGTCGTTATTGATATTGTTTCGGTCAGGCTTAGGTTTGACAATGTCTGATTTTATGGAGACTGTTGGAATACAAACCTTGTGTGTTGTATTGCTTCAAAATCAATTTGATTATGCTGATGAATGATAGGTTTAAAAACAGATGGATTGTAGTAAGTCTATCAGAATAACTTATCCAGAAGCCTTATCGTGAGCAATTAAAAAAGGGCCGGTATTTTGTACCGACCATTTTTTAAAATCTGAAGCAATGGATTATGAAATAATCGTACCTGTGAACCGCATATAAATATTTGGTATGTACGACCGTATGATGGCACCATTGAGGTAGCAAGCATTCTATCCCCATGAAAGATAATAGATAAATCATGAACAAAGTAAGACTTATACTAGCAGCTGCACTGGTTCTTCCTAGTCTGCTTGTCGGTATGCACAATAACGATGATCGTGTGGCTTATGAATCTGAGATGATTGAGAAAATCAAGCCGCTCCTTGCGTTGCAAGACGTTGTTTTTAATGAAGTTTTGACCGAGTATCCAGATGAGGGTGCAGCTTTGAACCGGTTTGTTATGAATGTTCATGAACATTGTGTTGGCTCAAGCAATCAAATGTGTGCAGACTGTCATCTTTTGTTGCAGACAACGGTTAAGCTTGTAAAACCCTTATTGCAAGATATTAATAAGAATTTACAGCAGGTTGAGCTTATGAATAATGTAGATCGCGATCATTATTCAGGGAATTTATTGCCTGCTGTTGCAGGTGTTGCATGGATAGAGCCGCGTACAGTTATATTACATGGGAGATCGATTGCTTTTTTAGTACAAGCAGGTTTTTGGTCAATTTATCATACTGATCCTGATATTGCCTTATATGGTTGTTATGCTTTGGTAGCGTGCTTGATTGGAGCGGTTTTTAGCATGCGAACAGCTCCTGTCCCTTCGAGTGTAATAACTATGCAAGTGCTATATTGTCTAATCCTTGCAAATTTTCAAAATTATTTTGATAGAACCGGCGATAATTGAATTGTTTAAATGACTTTGATTGCGATGGGTTGATAAGCAGGATGGTGAGTAAGAAAAAAGGGCCGGTATTTTGTACCGACCCTTTTTTAAAATCTGAAGCAATGGATTATGAAATAATCTTGCCTTCTTCGTTAAGCTTTTGGTTCGCTCTACCAACATAAAGAGCAAATAGAATCCAAATACCGATGATTCCCAATGAGATCATTGATCCAAAGAACATCAAATCGGTCATTGTGGTAAAGAAAGAGTTAACGTATGAACCGCCTGCTTTTGCAGATCGTCCACCAAATCCGTCAATCCAGCCTTTAGCTTTATATTTAACGTCTTTGCTTGTTGGGATGTACATAATTTCTTTACATGGATTGTTAAGCGCATAGCTCAAGCCTTTGATAGTAACCATGGCGCCGAAAAGAGCCCATAGTGAAGGAGGGCTTAGCCATACGTACAATACAACGGTTGCAACAGCGATTGGGAACATAACCAAGCAGAAGGTCAAGCCAAAACGTCTAATGAAAAATGATGTACCGATTAAAGCAAACAACAATGCAAGGGTATTTGCACTTTGTGCGAATAGGCCAAGGAATTGAGCGATTTTTTCAGGTGTGTGATACACTTCGTCAGCCGCAAATTTCATTTGATAATCAAGAATTGTTCCAACAACTTCGTACAAAGTTGCTACACCAAGGATACCGATAAGATAAGGCTTGGTGAAAAGAAGTTTTAAACCTTCAAGAAAGCCTGTTGATTTTTTATCAGCAACGCTATCAACTGTTGAACTTGGAAAAGCTCTTGTGAACATAACGATCAAAGGAACAACGGTAGCAATACCGATACCAACGATTGCTGCAAGTTGTGGCATACCAATAATTTCTGCGTATGTTGCAAGAGTAGGACCTGCAATTGCGCCAACCTGAGCACCAGCAATAATCAGCGAGTAGCCGCGTTTTGCAGATGATTGATCAGAGGTACTTGCGACAAAGGACCAAAATAGAGGAACTGTCAAAGAGCCAAAGCTTTCAATTCCCAAGTAAATAATCCAGCCAAGAACTCGTGTTGGAGCTGCAGCTGTATTAGCAAGTCCAATGGTTGGATGAGTAAGGAAATAAGCAATTGAAAAGAACACCAGCGCATAAAATGAGCAGATTACGTAAAACAATTGATGTTTTTTGAAAATATCAACAAGTTTTGAGTAGCACAAAATGAGTGTTGCAACAACAACGAAGGAAGCCATTTTTGCGTAAGGGATCCAGAGCTTTCCAACAATTTTCATGAAAAGAGCATCTTTCAGCGGTCTCATCAACCAGTAGGTACCGATGATGAACAAAAAGGTCAGGGAAAGCATCCCGTATTTTTTTATGTCTTCTTTTGACAGATCGCCCCAGAGATATTGCAATGACTTAGACAGCATAGAGTAAAACTCCTTACCTAAAAAATGGTGAAATATGTTAACGATATACTACGACAAATTAATACGTTTCATGAATTAAAAAGCGATATAAAAATATTCAAAAATCTACGCGCATCTGGCTTTTTATTACTATTCAGTATAGCAAAATTAAAAAAATAGTAAGAAAAATCGATGTTTTCAGTTAGAAAGAATATATCTGACGGCATACTAGACTTACTCAATCATTTTATTTTGATCAACTGTTTTCTTAAATTTTGTACCGATAATGCCTGCCATAACAGACCAAACAGCAATCAGCCCTAGAGCTAGGCCACCGGTCAAAGAAACAAAGGTTCCAACCCAATCGTTTGCGGTAGCTCCAGCTGCTTTTGCAAAGCGGAGCCCAAACATGTCAATCCATGCTTTTGATTTGTACTTAATATTGCGTGAGGTTGGAATGTAGAGCACCTCTTTTGCTGGTTGATTGAGTGCGTAATTAAGTGCTTTTGCAATAAGCATAACGCAGAATATTGATCCAAGGGTAGGATAGAAAAGGTACCCAAGGATTGAAAGCCCAAGAAGTATTGGATATGAAATAAGACAAAAACGAATGCCGAATATGCGCTGAAAGAAGGAGGTTCCAACAAGGCCAAATAGACAAGCAATAATTTGTACGCAGAAGGCGAAGTTAAAGAGGAACCGATTGACCATGCCAGGGTCTGAATATGTTTGAGAGACCAACAGATTCATCTGAAAGCCCATCATGGTTGATATAATTTCTTGAAAGCAAATAAGGCCAAAGATTCCTGCAACATACGGTTGGGTGAACAAAAGCTTGAGTCCATCAAAAAACCCAATAATAGCTTCTGGTTGCGTTATTTTATCTTGTCCAGAGCGATCTTGATAGCCTGCAAGTTGTTTTTTATCAACAGAGCGTTCAAGAATGAAGACGATTAAGCCAACAAGAAAGAACGTTAGGACGCACACTAGGATAATAAAAGGGGCTGTTTGGGCATAGCGCGTGGTGTCGTAGGACAAGATGTTACCCCAAATGGTGAATAACAGGCCGCCAAATTGTGTTCCAAAAATAATAAGCCCATACCCTTTCTTTGCCGACTCTGGTGTTGTTACATCATTGATGAACGACCAATAAAGCGATAGCATCAGAGAAATAAAGCTTTCTGCATACAGATACAGTATCCAGCCAAGCCATCGAGATGGATCCACGGTTGGATTTGCAAGGCCAATTGTTGGATGATACAAAAAGTACACAAGGGCAAGGCCGATAGCCCCATAAAATGTTATAAAGAGATAGATTAATTTTTCTTTAGAAACAATGTCCACCAGCTTGGAATACAT
Source organism: uncultured Pseudomonadota bacterium (assembly GCA_964493325.1). Taxonomy (GTDB): domain Bacteria; phylum Babelota; class Babeliae; order Babelales; family RVW-14; genus CAZBMD01. Next base: position 74,623 of record CAZBMD010000003.1, read on the forward strand.
AAGTACCAAGGGGAAAAAGAGAATGAGTGAAGCTATCTTTGCTTTTGGGATATATGTTGATCCGACTATGTTTATAAAAATGCTATCTTTAAGTGTCTTGAGAGGCCACCAGGCGCCAATAAGGAAGAAGAAACCGGTTGCTAAAAGACTAAACTTTTTTAAATCTTCTTTGCTGAGATCGCCCCATAGGATGCGAACAATTTTATGATACATAGTAAAAAAAATTCCCTAAAAGTGTATAAAAAATAAAAAGCTTTTACCGAACATTTACCGTATTCAACAAAAATAAAAAAATTTGTCTGTGTCTGAGAGCAGACACGATGAATTTTAGCATACAATGGTTCGGAAAAGCTTTATAAAAAGGACTACATAATCCTACCAGAAGATGGATAATAGTCAATTGGCCTCTCTTGACTTAACTACTGCTCGTGATAACGTTATCCGATACAGAGGAGATCGCACGAAGAGTGCACATCTTTGCCATGTGCAACAAAGGAGATTGGTAATGAAAAATTTCTCTATTCCCGTTGTTATTCTTGCAGGAGGTCTTGGAACTCGTTTACGAGAAGAGACCGAATTTAGACCAAAACCAATGGTGCCTGTTGGTGGAAAACCTATTCTTTGGCACATCATGAAAATCTATGCTCACTACGGTTTTAATCGATTCATCGTCTGCTTGGGCTACAAGGGGGAAATGATCAAGGAGTATTTTTTGAACTATCATATTGATGGTGCAGATTTTACTATCAACACCAAAACTGGTGCAATTACCGAGCACAATGTGAACGAAGATGAGTGGGAAATAACCCTTGTTGATACTGGTCAGGATTGCTTAACCGGTGGTCGTGTTGCACGCATTGCAAAATATATAGATACTCAAAATTTTTTATTAACCTACGGTGACGGCGTTGCGGACGTTAATATTGCGCAAGCAGTTGCGTTTCATCAGGCCCATAATAAGCTTGTGACGGTAACAGGTGTTAATCCCCCATCGCGATTTGGCAACCTTGAGCTCAAAGGAGACGCTATAACCGCATTTTCGGAAAAAAAGGGTTTAACCGAAGAGTGGGTTAATGGTGGATTTTTTGTCTGCAAGTCTGAATTTTTAAATTATTTATCGACTGACTCGTCTTGTATTCTTGAGCAAGAGCCGTTGCGCAAGGTTGCAAAAGATGAACAGCTCATGATTTATAAGCACCATGGATTCTGGCAGTGTATGGATACCATCCGTGAGCATCAAAAACTGGAAGAGTTGTGGCAGAGCGGAGCTCCGTGGAAAGTGTGGCAAGATCGTGACTTTACACCGGCTACCAAAGATCTTGATGGAAGCCTTTTTTGTCATAAAGAAGATGTCTTTGCAGAAAAGGAGAGTTCATGACCGTTGCAACTTCACTTAAGCCAGGATTTTGGAAAAATAGATCCGTTTTTGTTACCGGCGCCACAGGGCTTTTGGGGCCATGGCTCATTGCTGAATTGATCAATCAAGAGGCTCAGGTTTTTGCATTAGTGCGTGATGTGATTCCCAATTCTCTTTTCTTTTTGCCCGATATTGCGGGAAAGGTTAATATCATTTACGGTGACCTTGATAATTTTAATCTGCTCCAGCGGGTGCTCAATGAGTACGCGATTGAGTCTGTTTTCCATTTGGGAGCACAAGCCATTGTCGGCGTTGCTAATCGGTCTCCTATTTCTACGTTCAAGTCCAATATAGAAGGGACGTGGAATCTGCTCGAAAGTTGTAGACTTTCTCCCTGGGTGCGCCGTGTTGTGGTTGCGTCGAGTGATAAGGCTTATGGCGCGCAAGAAAATTTGCCCTACACAGAAGAGTCGCCATTACAGGGTCGCTATCCTTACGATGCTTCAAAGAGTTGCGCTGACCTTATTGCTCAGTCATATTTTCACACCTACAAGTTGCCGGTGTGTGTGACTCGATGTGGTAATTTTTTTGGAGGTGGAGATCTTCATTACAACCGCATTATTCCGGGGACTATTCAGGCTGTGCTGCAGCAACAAGCGCCGATCATTCGATCAAACGGAAAATTTATTAGAGACTATATTTATGTAAAAGACGTGGTAGATGCGTATTTGACGCTTGCCGAAAAAATGGATGATGCTTCAGTTGTTGGCGAGTGTTTTAATTTTAGCACCGATAAACCGTTTGCTGTGGTTGAAATTGTAGATGAAATTCTTGATCTGATGCAGGCATCGCATCTTGTTCCAATCGTACAAAATAATACCAGTAACGAAATTCCTGCTCAGCATTTATCTTCCGCAAAAGCAGAAAAAATGCTTGGATGGAAAGCCCGCTATGGTGTTAAGAATGGTCTTATTGAGACTATCGCTTGGTACCGTAACTTTTTTGCAGCATCAAGCTCGACCAAAAATATTCAGCCAGCTCGTGCTCAGATGATGCAAGGAGGCATCGGGCTATGAAAAAGATATCGATTATTGTTGCCTGCTACAACGAGGCAAGTAACCTGCGTGAAATGCATCAGCGTGTTTCGGCGGTTATGAAAAATATGCCGACATACGATTATGAACTGGTGCTTATTGATAACGCGAGTACCGACAACTCGCGTATTATTTTTGATGAGCTTACAGAGCAGGATGACAAGGTTCATGTTCTTTTGATGTCGCGTAATTTTGGGTCTAATCAGCCAAGCCTTTTTGCTGGTATGACTTATGCTCACGGTGATTGTACCATTGCAATCGACGGTGATTTGCAAGATCCTCCTGAGCTGATTCCCCAATTTGTAAAAAAATGGGAAGAAGGGTTTGATGTTGTTTACGGTATCCGAAAAAAGCGTAAAGGCAGCATTCTTCGTCGGATTGGCTACACTTGTTTCTACCGTCTATTCAGATGGCTTTCTTACCTTGATATCCCGCTTGATGCCGGAGATACCTGCCTGATTGATCGCAAAGTTTTGAATATCATTACCAAGCTTCCCGAAAAAGATCTTTATATTCGCGGCTTGCGTACATGGGCTGGGTTTCGACAAACGGGTATTGAATATACGCGTGAGGACAGAGCTGGTGGAAAATCGAGCAACAGTTTTTTTGCCAATTTTTCTTGGGTCAAAAAAGCAATTGTTAATTTTTCGTACAAGCCTCTTGAATTTATTTCTCGCCTGGCAGCTGGAGCTGTCGTTGTCACCATTATTGCTGCCATGGTGTATTTGTATCTGCATTTTAAGCATGGATCCCCGCAAGGATTTTCAACGCTCTTAATGGTGATGTTTATTTTTGGAACCATTCAGTTGCTGGCGCTCAGTGTCATTGGCGAGTATTTGATTCGTATTTTTCAAGAGGTCAAGGGACGACCTACATATTTAATTAGCGAGGTTCTCCATAAAGGGCCAAAAAATTAAAAGGAGAGCAGTATGAAGACGTATCTAGTTACTGGGGGAACTGGATTTATAGGATCAAATCTGATACGTAAACTTCTTTCACCTCGACATCTTATCCACGTTTTTGTTTCGCCAAATGATGATTTGTGGCGCATCAAAGATATCGTACACAATATAATTGTTCACTATATTGATTTGACAAATTTGACTGCTGTTTCGGCAGCTGTTATGTCGATCAAGCCAGAAGTTATTTTTCACCTTGCATCGTTTGGCGGTATGCCTGACGAAACTAGCCAAGAGACAATTTTTAAAGTTAATTTTTACGCATCCATGAATTTATTTAATGCCTGCAAAAAAGCAAATTTTGATTGCTTTATTAACGCTGGTAGTTCTTCTGAATATGGAAAAAAAGATGTTCCCATGAGCGAAGATTTGGTTCTTGAGCCGATCAGTGATTATGCTGTTGCGAAGGCTGCTTTCACACAATTCTTGTTTAAAGAAGCAATGTCAAACAAGTTACCGGTCTACACAATAAGGCCGTTTTCTGTATACGGTGATCGCGAATTACAATCGCGCTTGATTCCAACCATTTTATTAAACTTAATTGTGCACAAACAGCTTCAACTTTCGTCGCCACATTTTGTGCGGGATTATATTTATATTGATGATATGGTTAACGCTTTACTGGCTCTTGAAAATAAAAAACCACGTGAGGCTTTTGTTTTTAATGCAGGGACTGGCGTTCAATCAACAATACAAGACGTTATTGAAGCAATTCAAACGTGGTGGCCAGAAGAAATTGCAGTTATTTGGGGCAAGCATGTACCTCGTCCGTGGGAGCCAACGCACTGGGCTGCAGATATTTCGCGCAGTAAAGAAATTTTACAGTGGAAGCCTCAATATTCTCTGACTGATGGGCTTGCCCGTGCAATGAAGTGGTTCCAGCAAAATTCTCATCTGTATACTGAAAGGCAAATGCATCATGCAAAACCAAAACCAGACAACATTGTGCAGTCAGCAGCTTACTGAGCATTTGCACGCACAGGCCAAGCAAGTGCGTTCTTCTATTGTGACGATGCTTACACAAGCAAAAAGCTCCCACTTGGGATGTTGTTTTTCAATTGCTGATATTTTGACTGTTTTGTACAATTGCTTTCTTAATCGTGATCTTATTGTTCAGCAGGCTCCGGACAGAGATTATTTTATTTTGAGTAAGGGTCACAGTGCTGCAGCTTTGTATGCAACGCTTGCTTCAGTGAATATTATTCCTGCCGAAATTTTAAAATCGTATTACGCGGATGGCGGTGTTCTTGGCGGACATCCTATGAAGGGGTCATTGCCAGGTGTTGAGTCGAGTACCGGTTCGTTGGGGCATGGACTTTCTATGGGGGTTGGTCTTGCGTATGCTGCAAAAGTAGACGGGCTTAAAAACAAGATTTATGTGCTTGTTGGCGATGGAGAAAGTCAGGAGGGTTCGATGTGGGAGGCAATTATGATGGCCGCCCGATTTAAACTTAATAACCTTGTGCTCATTGTTGACTACAACAATTTGCAAGGACTTGATGCAACCGATGACTTGGTACCTGGAACATGGCAGGATAAGTTTGCAGCGTTTGGGTGGAACGTGACATCAATTGATGGACACAATGTTGGCGAAATATTTACTGCATTTTCTCATGTTGGAAAAACAGATAAACCTGATGTGATTATCGCTCACACAACCAAAGGTCGAGGTGTTACTTTTATTGAAAATAAAATTGAGTGGCATTATAAATCATTTTCTGCCGATCAGTATATTCAAGCTCAAAAGGAGCTTTGCTAATCATGCGCACTATTTTAATAAATTATTTAATTGAGTTGGCTGCACAAGATCCACTTGTCTACTTGGTTGTAGGAGATGTAGGGTTTTCGGTTGTTGAAAAATTTCAGGAGCGGTTTCCAGAGCGCTTCATCAACGCAGGTGTGGCTGAGCAAAATATGATTGGGTATGCGGCTGGCCTTGCCATGGCTGGCAAAAAAGTATACGTCTACTCCATTGTACCATTTGCCTGCATGCGCTGTTTTGAGCAGATTCGCATTGATGTGTGTTACCAAAATTTGTCAGTTACTATTGTTGGTAATGGCGGTGGATTTTCGTATGGGCAGGCTGGTGTGACGCATCATGCGCTTGAAGATGTTGCAATCATGCGTGCGTTACCCGGGATGACGGTGATTGCACCAGGCTGTAAGCGAGAGCTGCAGGAGATGATGCCTGTAATTACACAGCATCAAGGACCAATGTATCTGCGCCTTGCAACGAGTGATGAACTGTGCGCTTACCCAGACAATATAAACCTGCAGATTGGCAAAGCCGTTGAAATTATTCCTCACGATGAAATTTTATTTATTGCCACCGGCAATGCGCTCGATCTTGGTTATCAGGTGGTCAAACAACTTGAACTGCTTGGTGTGGATGCGGGACTTGTCAGCATGCCAACCATCAAGCCGCTTGATGTTGAATTTTTTGTGCAGCGCAAAAACAGGTGTAAAGCCATTTTTACGCTCGAAGAGCACAGTGTGATTGGTGGGCTTGGTGATGCTGTTGGTCGTCTGCTTGCAGAGCTAGACGGCGAAAAAATTGCATTTCAAGCATTTGGTATACAAGATTTTTATTTTCACGAAGTTGGATCGCGCACCTACCTTAAAGAAAAATCAGGGTTGACGTGGCAAGCGATTCTGCCTCAGGTGATCAAAAAACTTGACGGGATTAACCTAACGCGTGCGCATGTTGTTCCCAAGGGGCTGTATCATGTTGCAGAATAACAATGTCGCACAGCAAAAAAAGATTTTGGTAACCGGTGGTGCAGGATTCTTGGGCAGTAACTTGTGCGCGCACTTGTTGCAGCAAGGACACGAGGTTGTGGCGCTTGATAACTTTTATACGGGCAGGATTCAAAATATTGAGCCGCTCAAAAAGAATTCAAAATTTTCAGTTATCGACCATGATGTTATTAAGCCAATTGAGCTTGGTGTTGATTGGATTTTTAATTTAGCGTGTCCAGCATCACCACCGCATTATCAAAAAGATCCAATTTTTACTACCAAGACCAGTGTGCTTGGTGCGCTGAATATGCTCGAACTTGCCGAAAAAAATAAAGCACGAATTTTGCAAGCGTCAACCAGCGAAGTTTATGGTGATCCAGAGGTGCATCCTCAACCAGAATCATACAAGGGGGCGGTTAATCCGATTGGCATCAGGGCGTGCTATGATGAAGGCAAGCGATGTGCCGAATCGCTCTTTTTTGATTATCACCGCACGCGTGGAACCGATATAAAAGTTATTCGTATTTTTAATACCTACGGTCCGAATATGGATCCAGAAGACGGGCGTGTGGTCAGCAATTTTATTTTACAGGCGCTCAAAGGTGAGCCGATTACCATGTATGGTGATGGGTTACAAACACGCTCTTTTTGCTATGTTGATGATCTTATTTCCGGGATTGTTGCCATGATGGAATCACCATCATCATTTGTCGGTCCGGTGAACCTTGGCAACGATCAAGAATTCACGTTGCTTGAACTTGCGCATCAGATTATTGAGCTGACGGGCAGTTCTTCAAAAATTATGTTTAAGCCGCTGCCGGCTGATGATCCTACGCGGCGCAAACCCGATATTTCACTTGCGAACAAAGTTTTATCTTGGCAGCCGCAGATTTCTTTGTATGATGGGCTGCAGAAAACGATAGAATATTTTGCGAAATTAATGTAGCAATTTGCGTTGCTACTCTTTTTCTTCGATTATCGACTCTATAAACTCACCTGGAATTTGGGCAAAGTTTGTTATGTGAAACATACTAAGAAGAAGCCTTTTCCCCTCTAAAAAAAATTTAGGGTCGTTTTGAATTTTCTGTGCAAATCTAGCGGCACATTTGTTTTCAGTTTCCTGATCTGCATCTCTGAAAGAGGGCGTTGTTTTTTTGCAGTATGTTTGAAGTATTTTATACCATTCGATAAAAAAACGAGCATGACTTATTGGTGCATATTTATCAGGGTCTAAAGAGTGTTTATATGCTTGTTCTCCAAATGAGTTCATCCAATCTTGATAGGCGTTAAGAGCCTCTTTGTATGCTTTTTCATTGTTAGCATCATGAGCAGAGGTTTCCAGATGCTCTAGGCAAACACTATCGTACCAAAGCGCCGCTTGGCAGTGGTGACTAAAAATTATCGCAACCATCAATAACATGTATTTCTTCATTACATCCTTTCTCACAAGAGAGATTTTTATAAAAAATAGATTGAAAAAAAATCCCGCATCACTACATTTAAAGAGATGCAACAATGAAATCCTAGATCAAACGATCAAACTTTGCAAATCATCACAAAGAGTCATCGTAGAACTGTTATTCATAATCCATGAGGAGCAATGATCTGGATCAAATCGTTCAAGTTTTACGGCCGATGTACAGGTGCCTTGGTTTTGGGAATCGTTGTTTTTTGTACCTTGGCTTTCTTTGTTCCCTATATGGGATTTGATTCTGATTGTTTTGGATTAGTTTTTTTCAGCTCACTCCGTAATGGATTTTGGGATCATCTTGTTCATCTTGGTAAATCAATTCAGACGTCGTATGTGTCGCTCAACGACCTGAGTGAACATCAAGAAGGTCTCTTGACGTACTATCGACCTTTGATGACCTTGTTTCATTACCTGAGTTACAATGTTTTTGGCGTTAACGGTACATCCTATTTTTTTTGTAATGTCGCGCTTCATGCCATTACTTCAAGTTTTTTATTTATTCTTTATTCGTTTCTTTTCTCGCCTGGTCTTGCTGCGCTTCTGACGCTTTTTTTCGCTTTTCACCCAGCGCTCATTACCTCTTATGTTGGGGTAACATCGCATGTTGTTCCAACGTATGTTTTCTTTTTTGGCATGCTGCTTGCTTATCGCTTTTTTTTAGCAACGCATCGATTGGTTTGGTATATTCTTGCCGCTTTTTTATTTCTTGCATCGCTGTTGTGTTACGAAATTGTCATCGTTTTTCCATTTGTTTTGCTGCTGTTTTACGTCATGTTTGATAGAAAAAATGCTGTAAAAAAAACCTATCTGTTTTTTATTGCTTTACTTGGGTACGCAGTAGCGCGTATCTGTTTACTTGGCGGTGCGAGTAGCAATGAGACTTCTTTTTTTTCGCCTATGAAATTGTTGATGCGTGCAATCAATAATTGGTATCAGGCCATCAAACCATTTTGGGGGATGCAAGGTTATTCAAAGGTGGTACCAGCAAGTTTGACTTTTTTACTACTTGCTTTGATTGTAAGTCACTTTTTAATGGAACCTGGAGCGCGAAAAAAGATTTTTTTCTTGGGCATAGCTTTCTTTGTTTTTGCGTGGCCAATAAGCATTGTTACTGGTGATGGCCGCTATTTTTATTTAGCAATTCCCTGCCTTGGCCTGATGCTTATTGATACACTTTTATGGTTGCAAAAAAGACTTTCTGTGCCCGTTGTTATCCCTGTGATGAGTGTTTTGATTGCGTGGGGAATTGTGCACGCGCATGGTGCCCTTGGGCAGCGCGGAGATCTTACGTTTAAACGAGATCAGGCATTTCATGAGTTGGCAAAAAGATATGGCAAGGAGAAAGATCTTAACCTGGTGATGCTTGGTACGCTGCACTGTTACAAAAGTGAGACGCTTTTGATGCAGCAGGGCATGAGTCAGGCAGCACGATTATTTTTTGATAATAAAAATTTGCAGGCTTTTCACGTTACGCAGGCAAAAATTTGTGTAAGTAATTCTCCAAAGCAACCGTTTATAGTTGAACCCATTGACCGTGGGTACCGCTTTATCTCGCCAGACCCAGACAATCTTTTTTTTATGGTTCCGCATGGCTGGCATCAGGGCGATGTCATGCCATTTTCGATGGGCAGCATGTGTGTTAATGCAAAATCAGCAAGCTGGAAGGCGTACGATATCTCATTTATTTTCAGTAATGTATGGTTAGAACGGCTAAACGTGGGGACTGCAGTTTTTGTGACGTTTGACCCTGTAAGCTGGTCGTTTGTAACACTAGATAGTAGTCATCTTGCGTTATTAAAGGATAGTTTATGAAGGTAGCGATTGCTGCAGGGGGTCGCTTCCATGCGATGCATCTTGCTCAGCAACTTGCTAAAAGGCAGAGCCTTGAGATGCTGATCACGTTTAGTTATTCTAAACATGATGAACAGAACATTCCTCGCCATCTTGTCCAGCAGAGTAAACGGTGCAAATTTCTTGATCAAGCGTTTCTCAAGTTACATCTTGGCCGTTTGATAACATCTTCATCATTCAATGTGGTTAAAGATAATATTTTCGATCGATTTGTTGGTAAGTGTGTGCAATCTATGCCTCCCGTTGATATTTTTGTTGGGTGGGCCCATTACGTTTTTAACAGTTTGCCTATCATCAAAAAACGGTCAAAAAAAATTATCATCGAATCAGGGTCTTGTCATATTTTGGAGCAGCAGAAGCTCTTGCAGGATGAATATAAAAAGTTTCAGCTGCCGTATCCTCCCATTCATCAAAAAAATTATGAAAAAATGTTGCGCGAGTATGATGCCGCAGATTACATTATTGTTCCATCTTCATTTGCCTTTAGGAGTTTTGTGAGTCAGGGTGTTGCTGCAGAAAAGTTACTTTTGGTGCCTTGCGGTGTTGACGTCGCATATTTTAATCGAAGCCTTCCGATACAAGTTCCTCAAAAATTTACTGTTATTTTTGTTGGGCTTTTGAGTATTCGCAAGGGAGTGCAATATCTTTTGCAAGCATGGAAAAATGTGGCATTACCTCAAAGTGAGACCGAGCTTATTTTAGTTGGAGCTCTTCAAAAAGATTTGGCAGCAGTGATGTCTAAAATACCGCAGATGTGTAACGTAAGGGTCTACGGATCATGTGATCGTGCAACTTTGCGAGAACTTTATTATCGTTCTTCGCTACTTGTTCTACCATCTATCGAAGATGGTTTTGGCATGGTTTTGGGAGAAGCAATGGCTGCCGGATTACCCGTAGTAACGACTGCTCATTCGGCAGGACAAGATATTATTGTCGATGGCATGCATGGTTTTGTAGTACAATCAGCAAGTACAGATGCGCTTGCTGAAAAAATTGCCTGGTGTTATCACCATCAAGAAGCGGCACAAAACATGGGTATTCAGGGTAACGATCACATTCAATCGTACACGTGGGATAAGTATGGAGAACGCGTTTACGCAACCTACCAAAACATAATGGAAGCATCGTGAATGAAATAGCCAAAGAAAAAATAATAAAAAATTTTATATCCCTCAGCTTGGGGCAGTATGGCGGGATGCTGTGTAATATTACCTTGTCCATCTGGTTGACGCGCATTCTTTCGCCCAAAGAGTTTGGCATGCTCGCCATCGCTCTCTTCTACTTTATTTTTTTTAATTGGATTGTTGAATGGGGCTGGGAGCAAGGCTTTATGGCTCACAAAGAGATTCCTCTTGAAAAAGCAGCTAGTACTCATTTTTGGATTCGCTGTATTTTGGGCTTGGTGCCGCTGTTGACGTTTGGGGTCGGCTACATTTTTTTTCATAAATATTCTTTTATGCAGCATGGCGATTTATTTCTGCCGCTTGCCGGCATTTATTGGATGGAAAAGCTTGGCCTAACGTATCGTACTATTCTTGAAAGGACGTATCGACTTGATATGCTTGCAGGTCTTGAATTTGTTACTACGGTTGGCAGCTATATTGTTGCAATTATTGCAGCGTTTCATGGATTTGGTGTGTATAGTTTGGTGCTGCAACGACTTGTCGAAAAAGGGCTGATCTCGCTTGCCTACTTTTTTGCAAGCCCATGGAAGATAGGCTTTGATTTTGACTGTAAGGTGGCAAAACTATTTTTTAAGACCTATGGTTTGCCAACCTGGCTGGGCGGTATATTTAGCTTGACCATTTATGATTTTATGCCCTTTTTGATTGGTATGCTTAGCAATACCACGCAGGCAGGATTGTACGCAAAAGCATTTTCTATGGCAACATTTCCCGTTATGTTGACCGGAATCTTTGCACGCCTCACTGTGCCGCTTTACACACGATATCAGTTTGATCGTGTAGAGATGAAAAAAATATTTGTGAACGCGCAAGGAATTAAAATAATTCTTCTCATTCCCACGCAGCTTGCTATGGGTATTTTTGCGCACCTATGGATCCCCAAACTATTTGGGGCTCAATGGCTTCCGATGATTCCTATTTATCAAATGATGACGGTATATGGCATTGCGCGTGCATTTTTTGATGATGTACCGGCAATCTATCTGTATGGCCTGCGCCAACCGTGGGTACTGACCAAAAGTCAAATTCTGCAGTCGTGCATTATTATGCTTCTAGGGCCTTTACTTGTTCTTAAGTTACAAGCGTTTGGCGGAGCTTGTGCGATTAGTGCGATGTTAACAATAGCTGCTGTGCTTTTTTGGCGAGACGTTTTTTGTGACTTGGAGTGTGGATTGCGGGATTTTATTATTTTTTTTATAACGCTTCCTCGCACCGTTACATCATCGATTCATGTGTTAATCTCAAAAACGGCACGATAGAGGTTTTGTGAATAAGACTATTTTACTTGTTGGAGCCGTTAGTAGTAATCCAGCGCAGTACACGTATGCTCCTTCGTTTGCAAGGGCTCTACAAAAACTTGGCAACACGGTTGTTCTTTTTAACAATAAAAAGAAGCTATTGCCATTCAGCATCAATCGTCTTACTCGTTTGAATAATTATCTGATTAATAAACAGCTGCTCAGTACCGTAAAAAAACTCAAACCTCAGATCATTTTTTTGATCAAAGCTGACAATATTTTCAGTTCTACATTGCGTGCGATAAAAAAAACAGATCCTACAGTGCGGCTGATAAATTTCTATCCGGACAACCCATTTGTTTTCTGGAACGGTAATTCAAATACAAACGTTCTAGAATCGTTGCCATACTATGACGATTTTTTGATCTGGTCATCAATGCTGGTTCCCGTGCTTGAAAGTGCTGGATGTAAGCGTGTTCATTACTTTCCACTTGGGTTTGATGATGATTTATTCGCCATAGATTCTATTGCCATTCCCTCTGATCGCTATCAAACAGATGTTTGTTTTGTGGGCACTTGGGAGCCTGAGCGTGAGCGGTGGTTGAGCGATGTCTGTCAGCGCCTGCCCAACCTTGCAGTTGCCATTTGGGGGGATTTGTGGAGCGTGCATATCAAGCCTGGGCATATTCTGTATGAAAAAATTAGAGGTAACGCGATTTATGGCACCGATATGATTCGCATTTTTCAGCAATCAAAAATTGTACTCAATTTTATCAGGCAACAAAATGCATCTGCTCACAACATGAGGACGTTTGAGGTTCCTGCCTGCAAGGCTTTTTTGCTGACTCAAAGAACAAAAGAACAAGCTCAAGAGCTTTTTCAAGAAGGACATAGTATTGAGTGTTTTGAATCGATAGATGAACTTATTGTGAAAATCGAGAAATTTATTGACGATAAAAACGAGCATGTAAAACGATCTATTATTGATTGTGGATATAACGTAGTGCAGCAATTTAGTCTTACCAGATTATTAAAAAATTTTTTCGCGGAGCGAGAAACAACTTATTTTACTCAACCGAAAAGTAGAGGAGGCTTTCATGACAAACCCTTTATATCAATCTAAGCTCTCTGATGTAAAATTAAAATACATTGCTGAGTATCTTTCTGGCAAAGCTATTCTTGACGTTGGAGCTGGTCGTTGTTACTACGGTCAGTGGCTGCTTGATCTTGATAAAAATTTGAATATTACGGCTATTGATTGGTTGGAGCAGGAACCAATTCCTGGCATCAAACTTTTGCAGATGGATTTGGAAGAACCAATTGGTTTGCCTTCAGAAAATTTTAATACTATTTTTGCTTTTGATATCATCGAGCATATCTCGCACGAGGCGCAATTTGTAAAAGAGCTTTTTCGGCTGTGCTCGCCAGGGGGTTATTTGCTTGGTTCTGTTCCACATGATAATGATGGTTTTCTTCCAGCGTATAATTTGACGTTTAATCATCGAAGTGACTTGACGCATAAGCGGTATTACATTCCGCAAACGCTTGAAAAAGTTTTAAAAGATTCTGGATTTGAAGTTATTTGTATCGATCAGCAAGGCGGAGTGTCGCCTCAGGTGATTGCAGAGTTCTTCCCTTCAATGGTACAATTTGGTGTAAAAAAAATGGTGGGGTTGCTGCGACGCATTGGTTTGATTAACACAAAGCGTTTATCATCAGACCTTTTGTTCGTTGCCCGCAAGAAAAATTTAGGAGAGATTGCAAATGAAAACCATTGATAAAAAGCCAAGAATTGCCATTATAACATTACGCAATTCCTATACCTATGGAGGCATTTTTTCATCAGTTAAAGAAGTGCATAAATTTTGCTCTCAGTATTTTGATCCGACTGTTTTTTTTCTTGGTTTCGATCACGAAATCTCTGCAAATTTGCGTGCTTTTAAATTTGTTTCATCCACAAAACCACTCACTTTTTTTGGTATGAATTGTGTAGAAATTGGCTCTCGGTGGGCTTTTTGGGAGCCTGGTCATTATTCGTTTACCGTTGAGCAGTGGAAAGTGTTGCTCAAGGACTTTGATTACTTTTTTGTGGTGAGTGGGACCTGTATTGCTGCGCATCCCCTGGTTCTGCTTGATAAAAAATTTGTGATGTGGGCTTCAACTCCCTATAACGAAGATCGTGCTGAGCGCGTGAAACAGCTTTCTGGCATCTATGCTTTTATAAACAGGTTAGCAAATCCTTTTATGAATCGCATTGAGAAAAGCATTTTGACAAAGGCCTCCTATATTTTTGCTTTGAGTACCTATTCAAAAATAAAATTTTCCTCAATTTTGGGTAAGCCTCGAGCAAATATGGTCATTTGTGGTTATCCTATTACTGCTAACAAATTGACCAATTTTCAAAATAACAACGAACCGATTATCATAGCCGTTGGTCGGTTTAGCGATCCGCGAAAAAATATTGATATGCTTATTCGTTCGTTTGAAAAAATTCATCAGCAGATACCCAAAGCAAAGCTTTTCATTATTGGTAAAAAACCGTCAGAGGATAAGCTCAGTTCTATTGCTGCGTTGCCCTGTGCCCCTCAGGTAACATTCACTGGGCAGGTCAGCCAGGCCGATCTTAACAAGATGTACCACATGGCATCGCTCATGCTGATTACATCGTATCAAGAGGGCTTGGGCATCTCTGGTCTTGAAGCTCTTGCCCGTGGTGTGCCCATTGTAGCAACAGACTGTGGTGGGACGCGTGATTATGTTATTAATGATTATACTGGTTATCTGGTGGATCAAAATAATGATGAAAAGATGGCTCAAAAGGCGCTTCACATATTTACAACGCCAGAGTTGCATGATCAGATGGCGCGTAATGCGTTGCAATTTATTGAAGAGTCTTTTTCGGAGAAAAAAATTTATGATCAATTTAAGCAAGGACTGGTTACAACATATCCCGAGCTTCAGCAGCTCTTTGCTACATACGATAAGAACAATCAGGATGCGTTGTCTCAAGGGTATAATATGACGCAACCCGTTGTACCGTTGATGATGAATGAACGTTCTGGTTATTAGTCATACCTACATTGCTGCAATCAATCGTGAAAAATGGCGCGTACTTGCAGGGTGCAATCCTGATGTTCAGGTTACGGTAGTCTGCCCCACCACCTGGCCATCGTGCCTTTTTTCACATCGGGTATCGGCTGCTGATGTTGCAGCTGATGATTTAAAAAATTGCCACTTTATCCCTCTTCCTGCTTTTTGGACGGGGAATGAGGTGAAATATTTTTATTCATTTTTCCAGTTATTACGCGTTTTAAAATCATGTAGACCGGATGTCATTCAGGTTGAGCAAGGGGTGTGTGCGCTCAGCTATCTTCAGGTTATTATTTTTGCAAAGTTGCTTCGACTAAAATCCCGCTTTATTTTTTTTACTTGGATTAACTGGGAAGTTAAGCGGTCGCTTTCTCGTCGTTTGGTTTGGCAGTGGGTGGAGCGTTTTAATGCATATTTTTCAGACGGCGCTTTTGCAGGCAATCAAAAAGCAAAAGAGATTTTACAAAAAAATGGTTTTCACAAAACGATTACCGTGCTTCCGCAGCTTGGTGTTGATACCAAAATTTTTTATCCGGCCGTTGAGACTAATGTTGCTGGTCATCATAAAATTTTGTACGTCGGTCGTCTTGTTGTAGAAAAAGGCATTTTTCTTCTGCTGCGTGCATTTGCTTTGTTGAGTAAGCAGCAACCAGGATGGCAATTAGTTTTTGTGGGCAAAGGTCCTGATTGTGAAAAACTTAAACAAGAGATTCAAGGTTTACAGCTTGAAGATGCGGTAAAAATCCAAGACCCCGTTTCTCACGAGAAGATAGCGCCTTTGTTGCGTAGCGCTGATATTCTTGTTTTACCATCGTATGATACTCTTGAATGGAAAGAACAATTTGGTCACGTGCTCATCGAAGCAATGGCCTGTAAGATTCCAGTAGTCGGTAGCACCGGTGGTGAAATTCCGCATGTGATTTCAGATGCGGGACTTGTTTTTGAGCAAAAAAATGAGATTAATTTGTGCGAAAAGTTAGGCTTGCTGATGTGCGATGAGAAAATGCGAAAGTCGCTTGGTGAAAAAGGCTACAAGCGGGTGATGAAATTATATTCGCATGAAGCGATAGCACAAGCAGCGATGAAGGTGTGGCAAAAAGTAAGAGAGGCCTAATTTAGGCCCCTCAATAAATTATTGGTTTGCTCGTCGATGCGATCTGCTGCGAATTCTTATTTGTTCTATTCTTTAATCTGAATGATAATCACATTTTTTTCCATTGTTTTTTTGTTGTTCAGCGATAGCATAGATTTGCTTTTGATTTAAATAATCTTTGCCAGACAAGCCGTAACGCAAGTGCCCGAGTTTTTCTGAGCAGCATCCACATTTCATAATAGTCAGAGCTGAAAGGTCAGCACGTCGTTCTGTGTACTCATCGTTCTTTTGCAGAAAG
The DNA here is from genome assembly GCA_964493325.1 of uncultured Pseudomonadota bacterium. Lineage (GTDB taxonomy): Bacteria > Babelota > Babeliae > Babelales > RVW-14 > CAZBMD01. The sequence continues at coordinate 90,997 of CAZBMD010000003.1, forward strand.
AATGTTTTAAGTTTTGACTCAGGAAGAAATTTCCAGAGGAGTACGCCGATTGCCATATCATTATATTTGACGTGGCTGGCCTCATGATATATGGTAAAGTGTTCTATATTTCTATTCATCAGAGCCTTTTCATTAATATAGATTCCCTTGAAAGTTGCCTCTCCGACTGTTGTAGAAGAAATGCCTTCTACAGAGTATGTAGAAGGCATTTCTTCTAAAGAGTATAAGGGAAGTTGGTTTTCAGGGTTAATTCCCAAAGCTTTGTATGCATGATTAAGGATATTTTTCATATAGTTGCTTGCAGGTTTTTTATCACTAAGATCGCTTTGAGTCACATATTTATTAGGCTGTTTTCGAGAAAGTTCGGTCATAAACTTTGACTGACAGAAAGTATCATATGCAGCGCGTACTTTTGCGTTATCGTTTGTATATTGGTACTTTTCTTTTTCTTTCTCGTATGTTGCTTTTACTCTATCAACTGAAGCAAGAACGTTTGGGCCGTCTTTTTTCATAGAATCCATGACTGGTCCACAAATCATGGGATTTACTTGTGTTGCTTGACTGCCGGTTAGAAGGAGGATTAGGGAAAACAGTATCTTTTTCATATAAAACCTCACATTTTAAAGAAAACTTACTCTAATTATCTCAAGTTTACCCTTTTTAATAAATTTGTCAAATAGCATTAATGAGTTAAAAAAATAGGAGAAAGTTTTCTTATTATAAAGTATGATAAAGTAATGTATTTTCAGCAAAAAGGCTTCAATTTGTTTGATTTTTGGCCTTATATGGCCAAAATTATATTGTATTTTCGACCATGGATGGTTAAAAATCACGGCTATAATGGAAAGAACAATTTGGTCATGTGCTCATCGAAGCAATGGCCTGTAAGATTCCAGTAGTCGGTAGCACCGGTGGCGAAATTCTCCACGTGATTTCAGATGCGGGACTTGTTTTCGAGCAAAAAAATGAGATTAATTTGTGTGAAAAGTTAGGCTTACTGATGTGCGATGAGAAAAAGCGAAAGTCGCTTGGCGAAAAAGGCTATGAGCGCGCGATGGAATTATATTCGCATGAAGCGATAGCTCGAGCAACGATGAAGGTTTTGATTGATAAGAGGTGTCGACATTAGGTATTCGGCACCTCTTATTTGATTAGGTTAAAATTTTATTAAGAATTTATTTGTTCAATAAAGTGAAATCATTGAACCTTGGTGGTGAAATTTCTTGGAGAATAGCCTCTAAAAGTTCCTCTCTAAGAGAGCCACTGTTCAATTGAGTAGTCCAATTTGTTACCAGTTTATTTAATCTTGATATTACAGGTTCTTTTTTTAAGTAGGTGGGGATGTTGTTATTCGTTTCTTTAAGGATATCTTCTTTTATATCAACAATATTTTTTATATCGCTTGCAAGGAGATCTTCTTTGTGAATGAGCTTAAGATTTTGGCGAATAAACATGATCCTTCGGCTAATTCCTTCATATGCAAAAATTCGGTTGCTCCACGTGGTAAGTAAATCGTTGATGTTGTTAGAGTTTTGAACATCTTGATCCAATATGTTGAGCAAATCGTATTGTTCCATGGATTTAAGAATGTTTTGGATATGTGATATATGGGTTTGCGGTTCTTCCCAAAAATTTTTAATATTTTCTAACTTAAACTCTGCACTCCATTGGTTTAGTAAATTGATTTTATCTAAATTTCCATCAAACGTATCCGTATAGAAAGGTAACAACAGATCTATCGTATTATTGTTTGATGCAGAACTTTTTTTCCGAATGAGCATGAGTTTGTTGCCAGAGCTTTCATAAGGATATATACGATTATTCCACGAAATAATCCAAGTTAGTAATTCACCAATTAGGTTTTTATTAATAGAATCAGGATTACTCATTCTCGCTTTAAATTTGTTGTGTTCGTTTTTAAATTGGAGAGATAAAGCTGATTGCTTAAAAACCTCAAGTATATCTTGAATATGTATTATTTCTTGCCCTACAAGATTGTATAATTCAAATTGCATCATCAATTGTTCTTCCATACTTGTACTTTGAGTTACTTTCTCTTTATGATCATTTATACCTGTATCGATGGCTTGTTTTATTGTGTTGAGTTCTTCTTCTGCGTCCACATAATCTATGTAGTCTAGAAGTGCATAATTCTGTATTTTTTCATTAAGTCTCAAGCTAAGGTCTTTGAATTTTATATACAATTGCGTAAGATTTTCAAAATTTTCTGCCTCAGCATTAGTGTGGGTATATGCGGTCTGAAGGTCTTGCTTTTTATATTTATTAATCCATCTATCGACAAAGTTTTTTATTTCAGCAATATCCTGCTCATTAATTGTTTGAATGTTGAGTTTTCTTGTTAATTCATGATGTTCCTGATAAAGATTAAGTGTATCATGTGGGGGACATATTTCTTCAATTAATAAGAAATCTTTTCCAAAAAGTTTAATTATTTCGTAGGAATTTATCCACCCATTAATAATATCGTTAAGTGTGACTATTTGTTGTATGGGTACTTTTTTTTGATCTGAAATTTCAGTTGAAAAATTTTTGATTAATTCCTTAATAATATTTGAAGTAATGTTATGCCTTGAGTATATCGATGTAAATCCTAAATTTTGAAATTCTAAATTTATTTGAAGATCTTGCGCTATATCTGCAATACAACGAGGTGTCCATATATTAATAAAGCTTTTAATTTCAGCAATAAGATCTTTAGTAAGTCCTTGTTCAGGTATTTTATTAAGTAATATCGATAATTCTTTGAGAAAATGATCCATGTCATCTCCTTTTAGAAATTTTTCAATAGTTAAGAATTCTTTCCCAAAAAGACTGGCTGCTTTGCAGCATGCTGTGCAATCTTTAATAAGCTTACTTAGAGCGGCTGTTTGATTATTTATTTCTTGTTTTTTATTTAAAATTTCAATTATATCTTTTTCAATTATCTTTTTTTGATCATTTGCGCTCCCTACTTCTATGCATCCATCTGCTTCACAATTATCAATCTTTGTGTAAAGGTTGTTTAACTCATTAAGAAAATCTTGAGGAAGGTTATGTGGTGGGTATGTAGATACAGGTTCTGTATCTACAAGCATATTCTCTGAAAGCATATTCTCTGATTCTTCGATAATAATTTCTGTATTTGCAGGGAGCTCAGGTATGGAATAATAATCATATTCGGGCCATTCTCTTTTTTTACTATGAAAGTTTGTTTCTATGCATTTTTGCTCTATCATGTCGGGGATTGTTTTAAAATAATCAAGAAAATCATAGTTAATAATAAGTTCCTGTGATTTTTTAAGTGACTTTATGAATAAATTGAGTTGTTCAATAAGGGTATTTTGTTTATTGCTGAAAATTTCCGAATTGAGATGCTTAAATCGTTGTTTGATTTTTGTTAAACGTAGGAAAAATTCCCGTGCCTTGCATTTTAAATTGTGGCTTATCAGATGTTTATCTTTTCCTACTGGTTCCTTATTGGGGTGCGTTGTATTTACTCTGCCTAAAAAATTTTTACAGGCAATTTCTATATTATTCATGAGACGTGTAATATCTTCGATATGTTGCTCTGCTTCGGCGCTATTTTTAAGATGGTTGGTTAATGCTGCAAGGTCTTCAGTAAGATCATAAAAGAAATATTCCAAACCAGTCATTTCGTCACCCGAAAGGCGAATTCCTTCTGCATTCATAGCTTTTGAGGTATTCCAAGTAACAAGAGATATTAACAAAAGGCTCAGTATTTTTTTAAGAGAAATATTCATCAGGAATCCTTGTGAGAGTTGTGTGATTTATATTAATTTTAATGGTGCTGTTAGCACTCATGGATAGCGCGAGATAGAGTAACGCTATTTTTTGAAAAATTCCATACAGATTGATGTTTTTTTCTTAATTGTCTGATTGATAGTTATTTTTCTTGTTACCAATTTTTCTTATTTGTATGATTTTTTGTGCATGACAGAACTGATACGGTTTTTAAATGGCTTTGTTTTTTATAAATTTGATCGAATACCTGCCGTGTATTGTCTTTGCACAGCTTCTTGGTAGCAATCGAATTGATTGAAGTCAAAAGTTTCCATTGCTTTTTCGCGTTGGTTGATAGCCTGTTTTTTCTGTATTTGTGCCGCTATCGTGCGGTACAAGAAGTCAATAATTTCTCTGGGCATATTGACGTATTGTTGTAGACGTTTTTTATAAAAAAAGAGAATGAATCGTGCCATTGATGATTGATTGCATGTACAAGCGTACTGGAAAACATTTAAACCGTGTTGGTTTTCTATCTTTGGATCGGCATTTTGTGTAAGTAGATAGTATGCGAGTATTGAATCTTGCTGATCAACGGCATAATGCAGTGCGGTTTTGCCGTCTTTAGCGTTTGGTTGATTAATGATCGCGCCTTTACCAATAAGTAATTGAACAAAATGTAGCGCTTCGGCTTCATCATCAAGTAAAACTGCTACGTGCAGCGGTGCATAACCTGTTTCTTTTTCATAAGTCAAAACGCGGATATCGCCAGGTTGAATTTTTTCAAAAAACGTACTGTCGTTTGAGCGAATGGCTTTAAAAATATTGTTTTGTGGATGAATAGAGGTAATGTTAAGACAGGCGATTATAAGCGTAATGCCATATTTAAATCTTTTCATTTTTATCTCCCATAGATGCTATTGTAGAAAAACTTTCGCATAATGATTCCATAATTATTTGTAAAAAACAACAACTGAATTGATGAGCGCTTTCTATTCAAAATAATCGAACACGTGATAAGCTGACAAAAGTAATGAAGTTATAAAAAAAGGAGATCATAGTGAAGACGATTGCGGTTGTGGGAGCTGGTTATGTAGGGCTTGTAACAGGTGCCTGCTTTGCTCAAAAAAATAATAAAGTTATTGTTGTTGAAAATAATGCAGAAAAAGTTCAGGAACTTTTAAAAGGACATGTGCCTTTTTATGAGCCAGGACTTGATGATCTTGTTAGACAAGGAATTGAACAAGGTACTCTGATTTTTGTTGAAAATGTCGCTGCAAGTTTAGCTTACAATCCAAGCATTATTTTTTCATGTGTTGGTACTCCATCGCTACCGAGTGGTGCGGCAGATCTTTCGTATGTGTGGCAGGTTGCCAAAGAAATTGGTCAACATCTTAGTTCCTATTGTGTTATTGTTAACAAATCAACCGTTCCTGTTGGGACTGCTCAGAAAGTCAAAGCTGTATTGCAAGAGCAACTTGATTTGCGTGGTGTTCTGAGCTCATTTGATGTTGTATCAAACCCAGAATTTCTTAAAGAGGGTGATGCGCTTAATGATTTTTTGCTTCCAGAGAGAGTCGTTATAGGAACAGAGAGCGAAAAAGCATTTGATGAACTTGCTGGTCTTTATGCCCCGTTTGTGAGCAATGATGCTCAAATTATTAAGATGAGTGTAGTCTCTGCAGAGCTTACCAAATATGCATCCAATGCTATGCTTGCAACGCGCATCAGCTTTATGAATCAAGTTGCTCAGTTTGCCGATGCTGTTGGTGCTGATATTGAGCAGGTTAAGTTGGGCATGTCAAAAGATAAGCGCATTGGTGCCCATTTTTTAAATGCTGGTATTGGTTATGGAGGCAGCTGTTTTCCCAAAGATGTCAAAGCACTGATCAATATGGGGAACGAACTTGCGTTAGAAATGAGCCTTATAAAAGAGGTTGATCGAGTTAATGATTCTCAGAGACAGTGGTTTATCAAAAAAATTCTGACGTATTACGGACATGTTTTAGAAAACAAAAAAATAGGAATATGGGGCCTTGCTTTCAAGCCAGAAACCGATGACATTCGAAGTTCTCCCGCTCTTGATACAATTAATGTGCTTTTGCAAAAAGGTGCCGTTTTGCATGTGTATGATCCTGTTGCAATGCCGCTTGTTAAATTGTTATACCAAGATACGATCAGTTACGCTCAAAGTGCTGATGAATTATTGTCAAAAGTTGATTGTCTTGTGGTGCTGACCGAATGGAAAGAGTTTCTACGATTTCAGCCTCAGGATTTTACGGCCCTTAAAGATAAAGTTGTGTTTGATGGTCGCAATTGTTTTGATCCTGTCCGCATGAGCGAGCAAGGCATTACGTATCACTCAGTGGGGAGAGCTGGCACCGCTCAACAGGTTTCGCCGTTGTATGTGCCATGTGGAGGAGATATTTTAACCACATAAGTACAAAGCAAAGGCAGCGCCGGTGAAGAAAAAAATTTTATATATTCATCATGGTAAAGGTTTGGGTGGCGCGCCTCTCAGCCTTTTATACCTTATTCAATCTCTGGACCGAACATTGTACGATCCAGTTGTTCTTTTTCTTCATCAATCTGAAGTTATGGATCTTTATAAAAGCAAGGGTATTCAGGTTTTTGGCCCAGCTAATGTCTATGATTTTGCCCACACCAAAATTTGGTGGTTTTCTTGGTATCATATTCACCACCTATGGCGAGCTGCTAGGGGGACATTAAGAACAGTGTGGGGTCTTGGAGCTTTGTGGATTGATTTTATCAAGCCTGATGTTATCCACTTGAATACCAGCTCGCTTGTTGGATGGGCGATTGTTGCGCGCAAAAAAAAAATACCGGTTGTGTGGCACATCCGTGAACCTCTTGCTGAAGGGTATTTTGGTTTGCGTAGAAAATTTATTCAATGGAGTATTCAGCATCATGCAGATGCAATTGTGCCAATTTGCAAGAATGATGCACAGCCATGGTCAACAAGCGACAAAACCAAGGTGGTTTACAATGCTGTGCATGAAGATGTTTTTGTGCCTGGAGCAAAGACGAGTGATTTTCTGGCGCGTTATGATCTTTCTGAGTTGCGACCAAAAATTCTGTTTGTTGGTGGACATGGTCGCTCAAAAGGTGCGCTTGAAATTTTACAAATTTTTACACAGTTGCTGGAACGTTTGCCCCAAGCACAACTTTTGATTGCTGGCTATTTTGATCTATCTGTTGCAAGCACATTTCGCATCATGATCTTTGACCAGGCGCATTATCATAAACAGGCAGTGCATCTTGTCAAAAAATTGGGCGACTCAGTAAAATTACTTGGGCCCATTCTTGATATTCCGGCAGCCATGGCCGCAAGTGATGTGATTGTTTTTCCCGCAACGGTTGGTCATTTTGCAAGACCCGTTATCGAAGCTGGGTTTATGAATAAACCGGTTGTTGTTTCGGCCCTTGCTCCGCTCAATGAGTTGGTGGTTAATAATGTGACTGGATTTTTGATTGATCTTGCTGCTCAGCAGGCATGGGTTGAAGCATTATTTTTGCTTTTGACCAACCAGGCCGTGAATAAAGCAATGGGTGACGCTGCATACATTTTTTGTAAACAACATTTTTCTTTAGATATTCATACAAAAAAAATAGAGTTAATTTACGCTCAGCTATTTTCTAAAAAAAAGGATGAAGTGCATGGATAAGCAGAAGCTCAAGGAGGAAGTAAAATTTTATTGGAATCAGGCCAGTTGCGGTACCGAATTTATCGATAAGCCAAAATTCTCGCGCGATTATTTTGAGGCGATTGAAGAATACCGTTACATGCGTGAACCAGAAATTTTTGCATTCGCTCAATTCACTCGATTTCACAAACAAAAAGTTTTGGAGGTTGGCATTGGAGCGGGATCTGATTTTATTCAATGGGTCAGAGCTGGGGCAATTGCCTATGGTATTGATTTAACACCAGAAGCTATTGAAAATGTTCAGCAACGGCTACAGCTTTATGATCTTAAGGCGCAAGAGTTGTTGGTTGCTGATGCAGAGCAACTTCCCTATCCAGACAACTTTTTTGATATTGTGTATTCCTGGGGAGTGATTCACCATTCTCCCGATACGCGACAATGTTTGAGTGAAATTGTTCGTGTCACGAGGCCTGGTGGGACGATCAAAATTATGATTTATAACAGGAATTCTTTATTTGCATTCTATCGCTACCTTGCGCATGGCCTCATGAAAGCTCGTCCCTTCAGGTCGAGAAAATCAATTCTTTTTAGGCATCAAGAAAGTCCCGGCACCAAGGCTTATACATTTGATGAAGCGCGTGAGCTTTTTGCTCAGTTTCCAGTCTCGATTACAAGCATAGCAGCTCCAGCAACGCAGCATGATTTACTGACCTACAAAACGTGGCCGTTTCGATTGGCGGCGTATATCCTTGCTTCCATATTTGGGTGGCACCGGGTGGGCTGGTTTATGGTGATTGAAGCGAAAAAAGAGTAGGCTGAGAGGTCCTTTTTAACGGTCTCTGAGATTTTTGAACGAGGTTATTGCTTGTGCTTAGTTGTTAAAGCGCCAGCCAAGACTGGCAATTTCTTGAAGGCGAATTTGTAATCGCTTTGCCGAAATGATATCTATGAGCTGCCTTTTTACGTCGGGTAACGCTTGGGTGCGAACAAAATATAAAAGTGAGTACTCGGTGGTGTATGTTTCATGTACCAAGTCTGGATAGGTAGCTATGAACTGCTTAACTTCTTCAATATTTCCAAGCCTTATGGCCTCAAAAAAACTTTCACGGATGAGTTGTGAATTCGACTGAGAGAGAGCAGGTGCTGAAATAAGGCAAAGGGTGAAAACTGCAAGCTGTTTGAATAATTTAGCCATTTTGTACTATTTTCTATAAAAAATTTTTTATGATATAATTGTCGCATGTTTCGAACAAAATTAAAATTGTGTTTCTTACAGAATACGATATCAACGGATAATTAAAAAGGAACAATTTCATGGAAAATTCAAAATTTAATGAGCAAGACCAAATCAATACTGAAAATCAGTCAGAGCAAACGCAACCTGCATCTTCTCTGTCAGAAACAAATATCGATTATAAAGATCAATTTCTTCGTACGACAGCTGATTTAAATAATTTTAAACGTCGCGTTGAAAAAGAGCGATCAGAGTGGATGACTGCTGCTCAGAGTATGGTAATCGAAAAACTTCTTCCTATTGTTGATGATTTGGATCGAGCGCTGTTAATCGCCCAAAAAAATGTAACTGCCGATTCGGTTACATGGCTTGATGGAATAAAGCTTATTCAAAAAAACCTTCTTAAAACCCTTAGTGATCTTGGGGTACAAGAGGTAGATGCCTCAGGAGCTTTTAATCCTGAATTTCATGAAGCTTTGGCAAGTGTAGAGAGCAGTGAAAAAGCTTCTGGCAACATTGTAGAGGTATTCTTTAAAGGATATAGCTTTAAAGGTAAAGTTATTAAACATGCTCAAGTGAGTGTGGCTAAATAAATAAGACATTGGGTTTCTTTTGAAACCTGAGGCGATTTGCTTATTAAAAATATGACTACAACTTATCATCCCTGACTTGCCTGTTTGCAAACCATCTTCGTTAAAACTTCGGCGAGTTACGATTCTGTGACGGACAGGCGCGGTTGGGATGACATCACGCAATCGAATTTGCAATACAACCGCCATATTTTTCCGTCTTAAGCAAGAGATTACTCAGCGCAGGGGGAGCTAGTATGGTTATCACCAATCGGATTCAAGAACAGATGAAGCAACTTCGTTTGAGACGTAGTCGTATGCTTTTGAGGGTAAGGCAGCATCGTCAGATGCGCTTAGTTCCAAATCTTTTTACGCTAGGGAATGCCTTTTTTGGCTTTAGCTCGATTATTTTGGCGGCCAATGGCGATCTTTTTGCCGCAGCTTATCTGATTTTGCTTGGAGCGCTGATGGATGCTCTTGATGGTAGAATTGCTCGCTACGTTGGCGCGACCAGTGATTTTGGCATGCAACTTGATTCGCTGTGTGATGCAATCTCGTTTTGCCTTGCACCAGCTGTTCTAGTGTATTGGTGGCAGCTCAAAAAATTTGGGTTTATTGGGGCTCTTATTTGTGCTTTATTTTTGTTGGCAGGATTGTTGCGTCTTGCGCGCTTTAATCTGATCCATGATCAGCAGTCTATTAGTTTTACCGGTGTGCCAACAACAATAGCTGGATGTTTTTTGGCAACAGTTATCCTTAATGCGCATACGGCTCTTCTCAGGCCGGTTACGGTGGGGCTGATAGGGGTTGTTGTTATTTGTCTTGCGGCTCTTATGGTTAGTTCAATCGCCTTTCCAGCGTTTAAGAAGCTGACAAAAAAGACCTACAAACTCAGTGCGCTTATGCTGGTAGCATTTACCATTATCATGGGATTTATTAAAGTTCTTTTTTGCCTCTTTTTGCTTTACTTTTTGTATGGGCTGATTGGCGCTTTTCGTCGTTTTTTCTCCAAATAACGGTTTAGTTATAAGGGGTTTTCGTTTAGCTATTTTTTTTATGGTTTGTTACACTGGGTCGAGAGTTTGTACGAGTTGTAGAAAACATAAAAAAAGGACCATCTATGGATTTTTTTAAGAAAATTATCAGTCTTCTAACGGGCATGTGCCTTGTGGTAGCGGGCTTTGCTTGCTATTTTGCTTGGAATAGCCGTCATGCTGTGACGCAGCTTCAGGAGTTTGCAGAAAGAATTGATGCATCATCAAGTAAACAGCCTTTGAGTGGTGTGCCGCAAGCAGCTGTTCTAAAAAATGGAACAAGCTGGTTGAACGTGCAAAAGCAGGTAAAAGATACTGTTGTGCAAGTGTTTTCACAAGCTTCCGAATTTAACTGGCTTGAGCCTTATAAAACGCCCGATCAAAACGAAGGTGTTGGCAGTGGATTTTTTATCAATGATGAAGGAGATGTTGTTACCAACTATCACGTGGTAGCGCAAGCAGGGAGTGTGCAAATTCAAATTCCATCGTTTGGCATGGAACGCTTTGATGTTGAAATTGTGGGTGTTAGTCCCGAGCGAGACATTGCGTTGCTTCAGTTGACACAGGATGCAAAAGATAAAATTAAGCAGACATTAAATACTATTCCGTTTTTGGAGTTAGGTGATTCTGATGAGGTATTACGCTCTCAAGAGGTGCTTGCACTTGGGTATCCACTTGGTCAGACACGTCTTAAAAGTACGCTTGGAATTGTTAGTGGCCGTGAGCGCCTTGGATATTTTGGATACATTCAAATTACAGCCCCGCTGAATCCTGGCAATTCTGGAGGTCCAACGCTCAATAACGAAGGTCGCGTTATTGGTATTAATAATCGTGGTATTTTAGAAGCACAAAGTGTTGGATACATCATTCCTATAAACGAAGTTAAAAGTGCATTGCTCGATTTGTACAAAGTACGTCTGCTCCGCAAGCCAATGCTTGGGTGCATTTTTACGGTATCAACGCCAGAGATGGTTCAATATCTTGGCAATCCAGGATCGGGTGGGTGGTACATTGCAAAAGTATTTGAAAACACCATCCTTAAAGAAGCCGGCGTAAAAGAAGATGATATGCTTTACGAAGTCAATGGCCATCGTTTAGACATGTACGGTGAAATTAATGTGCCATGGAGCGAAGACAAAGTTTCACTTTTTGAGCTGTTAAACCGAGCAACAATCGGTGACACCATCAATTTTGTGATTTATCGCAAGGGAACGCGCAAAGAATTTAACTTTAAACTCGAGAATAAATATTTGCCTCCTGTGCGTCATGCGTATCCAGAATTTGAATCAGAAGCAACAGACTTTGAAGTTATTGGTGGTATGGTTGTCATGCAAATGACGCTGAATCACATAGGTATGCTGCTTTCTCGCTCGCCAGACTTGGTACGGTTTGGTCGTCCCGAAAATCAATATCAGCCTGCCGTTATTGTAACGCATGTTCAGCCAAATTCGCAGGCATACAAAGCGCGCGTGATAAGGCCAGGAGAGATAATTGAAGAGCTTAATGGTCAGCCAATTAAAACGCTTGCCGACTTTAGAGCTGCTGCATTAAAGAGTAAAGAAACACGCTATTTGACTATTCGTACGGTTGATAAGCTGTATGCAGTACTGTCGCTTGATAAAATTTTAAAAGAAGAAGCAATGCTGACAAAGCGATACTTCAGCACCAAAACGGCGCTGTGTCGTGAACTTGAAGGCTTGCCTCAAGAAGAAACGGACAAAAAATAAACGATATGGAAAAAAAACCAAAGCAGCGCCTGGACAGTCTTGTCCAGGCGCAACATCCAAACCTCACGCGCAATCAGATTCAAAGCTTTATTCTTCAAGGCAAGGTAAAGGTTGAGGGCGTAGTCATCTCTAAGCCTGGTACATCAGTGCGGCCCGATAGCCTTATCGAACTTGCTATTCTTGAACCAAAATATGTGAGCAGGGCAGGGTTTAAGCTTGAAGCTGCACTCCAAAAATTTGGTATCGATGTTACTGGTCTTGTTGTCATGGATGCTGGCATCTCTACCGGTGGGTTTACCGACTGTCTTTTGCAGCATGGCGCCCAGCGCGTCTACGGCGTTGACGTTGGTGTTGGCCTGGTGCACGAAAAAGTAGCTCAAGATTCGCGTGTGGTTTTGCTTGAAAAAACCAATCTGCGGTTGCTCAACCGCTTGCCAGAACCCATCGACCTTGTGACCTTGGATTTGTCATTTATCTCGTTGCTCAAGGTTATGCCCGCGGTGAAAGGCTTACTAAAGCCTGAGGCGCGGATTATTTCGCTAATTAAGCCTCAATTTGAGGCTGACCGTCAGGACATTCACCGAGGAGGCTTGGTGATAAGTCCAGAGGTGCATCAAAAAGTTATTGAAAAAATTAGACTTGGTATGGTCGAATGTGGCTACCAAATGGTAGATGTCATGGAATCGCCGGTTAAGGGTGCAGCTTCGGGTAATACTGAGTTTCTGGCGTACTTTGTTCCAGTGGCTAAAGAATAAAGACTCATATATTTGGTGCAAAGAAAATTACGACGGTAGAGCCTTAAGTTCTTCTTTGGTCGTTTTAATCAAAAGGTGCAGTTCATGGTTATTAAAGGGGTTTGGCTCTTGACCTTGGAGCTTTTTATACTTTCTAAAACGGTCACTGTACGTTTGCTCTAGTCGGTGGATCTGAACTTTTTCGTTTTTGAGTTGATTGTGATACTCGTATAAATTATCAGAAAATGCGTCAGCCAATTTTGCTTGTTTTTCTACGATTTTTTGTAGGTCTTTAAAGGGAGTATCTATTCGATTTAATTGACTTTCCAGTTTTTTTTTAGTTTGTTGATTCCAGTAACCATCATCTATCTCATCAATTTCATCTTGATAGTCAGAAATCTCTTGTTGTAGTTTACGAGTGTTTTTAGCTATCGCTTGCTGCGTTTCTGCATGGCGCCAAGGCTTCTTGATTACTTTTGAAAATTCATACTCATTAACATTAGAAAGATTGCAGTAAGATGATCCTAATCCGTTTATATTGTTTGCCAAGACTGTTGAATCTTCATTAATCTTTTTAATAAGCGGTTGTAGCTCGACGTGAGTGACTTGCATTTTATTGTATAGTTCTAGTAGTTCTGTTTTTTTCTTTTGAGCTTTTTCTGCGGTTGATTTGATTGCCGCCTCGATAGATGGCTGCTCCATGGTAAGGTAGGCAATTTTTGCTGAGTTTTTGATACACCAATCAGGTGTGCATGTTTTAAGAGCAGTGGGGCAGTAGTTTGGTGCATAGTTTACCAACGCAAGGGCTGTTGCGACGCCAGCTCCGGCTGCTACAATGGCAGCTGCAATGATGTATTTTTTATAATCGCGTTTTTGTTGTTTCATCTTTTTATTTTGAGTCTCTGTCTCTAGTGTGATTTTTTCTGCTACAGGGGTAGCCTGCACTGAGGCAACGAGCGCTAGAGTAAGAAGAGCAGGAATAAATTTTTTCAACATGAGAGACTCAAAATAAGAATGATTGGAGAGAGGGGTTGAGAGAAAGGCGCTTACGCGCCTTTCTCTATTTTAAATCAAAGATTGGGATCATAGGTAGTCTGTTTCCTTAGAGTAGCCACAACATCATCGAGAGATGCGCGTTTCTTTTCTTTAGGAAGCAAGTAAGGTTTAATCATTCCCTTTACGCGATCTCTAAAGCATTCTTTCCATAGCTCTTGGGCGATGACAAAGGTCAATCCAGTTGCCGCAGCAACCGTTGCTGCTTTTGCAATATTTACAGCTTTAAGTTTGTAGTTATTGCTTTCAAGTTCACGAAGCACGGTTTCGCCAAATGATTCACCTTCATAATCAAGCTTGCCGTCAGGAAGACCATTCAACGTTTCACGCGCGTTGTTGAAAAACGCAGAAGCTTCCGCCTCGTTGCGATCGACAACATCAAATAGGTTGCTTAAACGAGCAGCAGTTTCTTCATCAAGGTTACCGGTTAAAATATCAAGAACCAAAACAGGCTTTTTAGCTAAAGGCTCGGTAATTGATTTTTCAAGATAGGATAAGATGCCCTTGAGTTCATCATTGTTATTCAAAACCCAACGCATTGGCAAGCCCTGTGTAACTTCATCAACAAGGACGGTGCCTTTGTATGATGATTCTGCAGGAATAAGGCCTGCTACAGTCAATGCTGCTTGAATAGCAAGCGCAAGCTTTGCGTCACGGTAGCCTTCGAATTTTTTATCAAATTGGATGCCGCCATCAAATATTTTATCGGTGGATCGTACGACAACAAGATTTTCAAAATCAGTTCCCGATTTGATGGTGCGTACTTTACTTGATTCACTATCAAGTGTTGCACAAAGTGCGTTTTTGAGCGTGTTGGTTGCAGGGTTGTATGATGTAAGCGAAGGGTACTTACCCATGGTCTTGAAGTAAACAAATGATTGATCAAAATTTGTAAGTTCAGGACGATCTGCCGAAACATACGACGGCGCTGTGACTGATGCAGCTAAGACAACTGCAGCGATAGAAAATCTTATTTTCATGATTTCTCCATGAAGATGTGGAAACTTACCAAAATTTTGCTCGTTAACCACACTGACGAGCAAAAACAAACCTAGAGCCATTGTAGTTAAATACTCTTTTTTTTCAAGGAAAAAGCTTATTTAATATATGTTTTTTCAACAATCAATGCACCCAAAAGGAGTATTGCATAGGGTACAAAAACTATACTTGCAGCAGCTCCCTTACCAACAAAAAAATCAAAAAAAGTATCAGAAAAAAGGATAATAGGATAAGGCAGAAAAAGTCCAACTAAGCGATAAATTGCATGCTTTTCAAGAAGAAGAAAAAGAATAAGTGTAAGCAAGGGGTAACACAAAAGCTGTAGATAGAAAATGAATTTTTTAAATAATTGAAACAATGCTTTGTTGAATAATGCTTTTGGGATAATTTTTTTTGTACTCATTAAACTTGCTGAAAGATTTATAATAGAGGGAGATTTTTGCTCCATTTCTAAAAATGAGAATAATTGAGGCACTTTGAGCTCTTGGTTATCAATCACGTGTAATTGGTTTGCCAAAGCATCATTAAGGTGTGCTTGCTGCATGCAGAGTGATTGTGATTCTGGAATCAGCGTAAACTCGTTTGCTGTTATTGTTTTTTCTATTGAAAAGTCTTCTGATAAATAAATCACCGTTATGTTAAGACCACGCTTTTGTGCAATATCCAAAGATCCAATATGACACATAATGTTATTATTCAGCTGCAGCCATTTATTGGCAATAAAATCCAGTTGAAGATTTTTTAATTTTTCTGTTTTAAATTGTTCTGCTTTGAATGAAAGCGGTGTTATTAATAGTTCCTTGGTTACCAGCGTAACAGCTGTAAGCGTTAGCCCTGCAATAATAACGATACGAATCAGAATTTTATGACTGATTCCCAACATTTGCATGGTATGCCATTCATGCTCGGTGATAAAATCTTTGATCATTAAACACAGGGCAAGCCAGCTGCCGACAGGCAGTGTTTCAAAAAAAGATGGAAGAAGGCGCAGCCCTAAAAATGTCAGAATGGTGCAAAGCGAAATTCCTGACGTACGCATAAGTTTTTCAAAAAACTCTATAACGTTGAGCAAAAATCCAAGGACAAACGCTATGGAAACTGTGTACAAGAAAAACCATTTTAAAAAATAGCGCCGAAAAATCATGCAGTTTTATGTTCAGCTTGGCTGCTGATCCTATTTTAGTGAATCTGGGGTTATAAGGCCGCACGAAACAAGAGCTTTGAGTGCTTCTTCAAATGAAAGATTTGTGTGGATAATTTCGTCTTCTTCCATGATGAAGAAATAGCCACTTGAAGGGTTTGGCGAGTTTGGCATAAAAACTTTGCAGTATTTTTGTCCTGGGTAGCTTCTAAAATTATCAGGGATGATTTTAGAGTAGTTATCATCGGCAGGCTCAAGAAGAAAAGCAAGATGGTATTGCCCTTTTTTAGGATAAGGAATGAGGACGACTTTTTTGCTGATTGTGCTGCCTTTAGTTGGAACTTTAAAAAAATCTACTAGAGTTTTTGACGAAGAATACACAATGCGAACAAACGGAATACGTGAAACCAGCGATTCGCCATAGGCGATGATAGAATGAGCGATAACTACTTTGAGAATTGAGCCAATGAGCAAGATAACAAGCGTGCCAATAATAAATTGAGAGCCAGGAATATCATGTAAAAACGGAGGAGCAATGTGGTGCAATGGCTCCAGAGCTCTCATAACTAAATTGTACATAAAATGTATGAAAAACAATGTTGCTGCAATAGGAAGAACGGTAAATAGTCCGCTCAAGAAAAGAGATTTTAGGACGCTGAGCGCTCTAAAAAAAGGCTGAAATATTTTCATACTATATGTTCCTATAAAAAAATTAATTCTGGCTTAATGCCTGCTGTAGCTGACTTGCCAGTTGCTGTGCAACGGTTTCGGCAATTTCTTGAGCGGGAGCTTCGGCCATGACGCGAAGTATGTTTTCTGTTCCTGAGTAGCGCACCAAGAGTCTGCCGCTGCCGATAGCTTCTTCTTGATTTTTGATAATTGCAACAAAAGGTTGCTCCGAAAGATTTTTTTTAACGACAACCGGAACATTGATGATGACCTGAGGCATCTTTTCAAATGTTTTAAAATCAAAGTTTTCGTTTAAAATAAGACTTTGTACAACTTTTAAAGCCGTAAAGATTCCATCGCTTGAAGGGATATAATTTTGTGCGATGATGTGCCCTGAAGTTTCTCCTCCCAGAAGAGCTTGTTCTTCATTCATTTTGGCAGATACATATTTATCCCCAACGTGTGTTCGAATAAGTTTTTTACCAATTTGCTGCAATCCAAATTCAAGCCCTTGATTGGACATAGTTGTACCAATAACAGCTTTTTGGCTAGCATATTCAGGCAATGTGAGCAGAGTGAAAAGAATGTCATCCCCGTCTTTAATAGCTCCATGTTTGCTTACCGCAATCACCCTGTCTCCATCGCCATCAAATGCAAAGCCAATGTCTGCATTGTATGCGTAGACGGTTTGTTGAAGTTCTGCAGGATACAAAGCTCCACAATGTTCATTAATGTTGTATCCATTAGGTGAGCTGCTGATGGTGATGACGCGGGCTCCAAGTGAGTCAAAAATATCTGCTGCAATAAAACTGTTTGCTCCATTTGCGCAATCAAGTGCAATGGTAAGCCCCTTTAAAAAACCAGCAGGAAACATTGCTTGAAGATTTTTTTTATATTCTCTGGTGGCACTTGCCCACAAAAAATGTTTTCCAATGAGAGGAAGTGTTACTTGATCACATGCCGCAAACTTTTCATACAGCATAGTGATTTCTATTTCATCTGGTGTTGAAAGTTTTCCAGACCCAGAGCAGAATATTTTAATGCCATTGTCATGATACGGATTGTGTGATGCTGAGATAACAATTCCAACATTAAAACTTTTATCAAAGTGCATTAATTGGTACAGCGCTGGTGTTGAGATAATTCCGGCATCAAAAACAGATGAGGGATGAGACAAAAGACCGTTAAGGAGGTCTCGCTTAATACGTTGGAATGAAGCGCGCGTATCGCCCCCGATAAGTATTTTAGGCGATTCGTTATGATATTTTTGCTGGGCCCATGTGGCGATGGCGCAACCTAGATCAAAAAGAGCTTTTGATGTGAATGGATGCCCATCAGCGTGACCCCGAATGCCGTCGGTTCCAAAACTCAATTTTGTATTCACGGAACACCCCTGCCGCTTATGTTTTCATTAATATTAAATAAGAAAATAAGATATTTTTCTTATTGTACTCCTTGTGTTAAAATAACACAAAAGATTTAACGAGTCATGAGGCTTACAATGAATATTGTGTTTCTCTTAAAAAGTTATCTTCTGGGTCTTTCAGCCGCTTCTGGCGTTGGGCCAATCTTTGTTCTTACTTCTCATCGAGGAGCTCTTCAAGGTTTTTTGCGAGGATTTTTTACAGCGGTTGGTGCAGCGGTTGGAGATGGGGCTCTTTTTTTTATGGGGCTTCTTGGTTTGTTGAGTATTCTAGAAGGTTCGCCACGCGCTATTTTTTTTATGCATCTTATTGGAGGGGTGTTGCTGATTGGTTTTGGCATTTCGACTTTGCGGCGCAGTCCAAAATTTGTTAAAGAAAAAGTTGCCTCACACGATAACCTTTTTCTTACCGCGATGAAATCGTTTATTCTGACGATGCTCAATCCGCTGGCTGTCTTTTTTTTCATCTTTGGTAGTGTGCATATTTTGCCTCCAGGGCAGAGTACGCTTCCGCTTAATCAAATTATTAGTGCAACTATTGCTGTTGGATGTGGATCTTTATCTGCGCTTACTATTGTTGCCTTTCTTGCAAGCCGTTTTGGTAGTGCAATGAGTTATCAGCGACTATCAAAAATTTCGATGATAACCGGTATTCTTTTTATTGGTTTGGGTTTTTACTTTCTAACCGACTTGGGTGTGATGATGTATCATGCTATTGTGCGTCTGATTTGTACGCGGTAGGTTTGTGTGAATTATAGAATGTAAAAAAGGGCCAGTAAAAATACTGACCCTTTTTTATAATCTTTTCAATGCAAAGACTAATTAGCCGAGGCGTTGGTAGCGATGAATCACTTTGCCAATAACTCTGAAATGGTCTTTACCCCGAATGAGTGCAACAGGAGGAGTTTTGTGATTAACCGATTCAAGGACTATGAAATCTTCCATGTAGGTGATTTGCATGATCGCTTTGATAGGGTTGTCATTACCATACTCAACAGCTGCAATGTCACTTGACCGTGTCCATGTTTCAGGCGAAATAATTAAATAATCACCTTTAACAAAGTTAGGCGCCATGCCGTTGTTTTCTACGCAAAGGCAAAACATTGCCTCGTCTGCGCTGTTAAATACAGGTACAAAAATATCCTTGTATCCCGTAGTAACTTGGGTTAATTGATTGTTATATGGTGATGGATTGGAAGGAATATCTCCCATGACAGGGACGATTTTCAACTGCAAATCCACAGCAGCAGTCTCGGGCATTTTGATGCTCGTATCAACATTGTCGGTACGACTTCTGCGTTGAGCAAAAAGATCCACTGGGTGAGTGCCAAAAGCATTTGCAAGCTTTTTTAGAGCATCTTCATTCCAGCGACGAGTGCCATTTTTGATATGGGTCAGATAACTTTCTGACATACCTGTCTTTTCAGCCAAAACTTTAGTTGTCCATCCTCGCTCTCGTAGCAATTCTTTCACACGAAGCTCAGTTGATGACATAATTACTCCTTCCATGGAATGTTATGTGTACTAATCACCGGTACTTATGTAGCCCTTAATATAGACCATGTCAAATTGAAATGCTACTAAAAATTACAACAAGAATGTAAAAAAAATATTTTTCATAGAGGCAAATTACTGGTAAAAATATTCAACATGATAACTTCATGCGAAGTTTTCTTTTTTTTGCTATCATATGTAGTGTTAAAAAAGATTTTAAAAACCGCATAAAGTGAACATGGATATGAAGCAAAAGCAATTAGCTTTCCCTCCAAATTTTTTTGAAACCAAGGCATGGTCTGAACAATCATTTGTATGTGGTATTGACGAAGTTGGGCGAGGGTGTCTTGCTGGCCCGCTCGTTGTTGCAGCTGTTATTTTGCCTCAAAACTCGTCATCTAATTTGCTTAAAGATTCTAAGGTTCTTGATGAAAAGAATCGTGAAAAAGCGTATGACTGGATTATAAAAAATTGTTGGTATCAGGTTGTATTTTCCTGCAACTATACAATTGACCAGATGAATATTTATCAAGCAACGTTGAGTTTGATGAAAAAATCATACATTTCATTACTCGAAAAATTTGATCACAATATTGAAGATGTGCGTTTTGTTGTTGTTGATGCAATGCCGTTGGTTCTTGAAAAACCTTTTGTGCATGACGAGCTTGAGGTGCACCATTTTAATTATGGAGAGTCTGTTTCGCAATCAATTGCTGCAGCATCAATTGTTGCAAAGGTAACACGTGACCGATTAATATCAAAAATGCATACATTGTTCCCTACTTTTGCATTTGAAAAACATAAAGGGTATGGGACGCCCGCACATATTGACACGCTTCTTGAATATGGGCCTTCTTTACTTCATCGTGCTTCTTTTATTTCGAACATCAAACATAAGGTAGAAAATCATGAAAGCCAGCAAGCCATTTTTTGAGAGCAGTGTGACCTGGCAACAGTTACAAACAAACATGCCTCCGTTTGCCGAAGTGATTGAAAGTAAGTTAGATCATTTTATTGCTCAAAGTTGGAAGTGGGATTATTTTCCAGCGTTTGGATCATTGGTCCAAGTTATCACACAAGACCGTATAGTTTTTGGGTGCATTTCTCATGTTGAAACAGGGTCAATGGATCCTTTGCGTTATCCTTTTCCCTATCAAAAAACAGAAGAGGAGCTCATGAAAGAGCAGCCTCAAATTTTTGAATTTTTAAAGACTATGTTCAAAGTACATATTATTGGGTATGTAGAAGTGCATGAGCCACAAAGTATTCGCTATTTGGTTCCGCCACAGCCGTGTAAGATTCATAGCTTTGTTTCGCACGCTGATCCTTTATTACAAAATATTTTTTTTGAACAGGCCGATTATTTACACATTCTTTTTGCAGGGGCTCATCAGATACAAAACATTGATGAACTTTTACTTGCTATCTTGAGGCAACTTGGGCAATCTAACCTTCTTTCGCAAAAATTGCTTGATTTATTCTGTGAGACGTTCTCGTTGCTTATTGGTAATGACTATCGCAGAATGAAGCTTTTCTTGCAGCGCGTTCAGAAAATTATTTAATCTTCTTATTAATATGACATTATTTTATAACCACAAGTGAGGGGTCATGATCATACGTTCATCAGCTTTATTTTTTGCTGTATTTTTATTATACGCTACACCTTGTTCTACTCTCACCATTGTTAAGATCAAAAACAAGTCAAATGTTGCAGTGATGGTTTCTTTGGTGGGGGTTGACTCATCAGTGATTGAGATTGCTCCTAACTCATCAATAGATGTGCCTTCAATTACTGTGCCTCGCTCTGATACTTGTTTTACCTGTATACAACAAGAGCTGGGACAGTACCTGCAGGTTACAACTAAAAAATGCACATTTTTGATTGCTGAGGGTTATCATGCAATTGGTGGAAGACCAAGTCCTGCTGTGTGGGTGCAGTATTTGACTCCTATTCAGAAAAAAAAGGGCGTTGTTGAGTATCAGCGTAATTCAAAGGTTCTTTTTTATTCCTACGGAACTTTATCTGAGAGGAGTCCCGATTCGCTCTTGCCAATAAAAATGATTATTGAGAGTGATGGGATGATTGAACCTTCTTTAGGTAAGAGCTTGAATTCTTAGACTCTTAGACTTTTTTCATTGGCCTACTTATTTTTAATATTCAAATTGAATAATAATCAAAATAAATAAAAATATTATTGATAAAGTTAAATCGCGGGCTATATTTCTATTGTATTAACAAAAAAAATGATAGAAATATACTACTTTTAAAGGCCTGCTCAATGGAACGTCTCAACATCAATAATTTATCTGGCAATGCTTCTTGGCATTGTTTATACGAATCGGGATATGAGCCGATCTATGTCCCAACTCACACAATATCGTTTATTTTTACAGAAGAAGAACAGGAAGAAGAGTACGAGGAGAATGATGTAACACCATCCTCCTCGATTATTATTTACGAAGCGGTAAGTAAGAAATAAAGTACTTGAGATCATCATCGCTAAAGCGGATGCCTCCACCCAAGAAAGGGTTAGCGCTTTTTTTACTGTAGATATCATCAACACCAAATGTGGTGTACAGATTCTTAAGAAAGAATGCTTTATTTATCCACTTAACGTGTGGTCGTGTATCGTTAAGTCGGTTAACACCGGCAAAGTCGAATGCTTCTAGTGAAGTGACCCAGTGTACCCAATTGGTTTTGAGTGGTACGTAGTAATCACAGCCTACACCAAAGGTATTTTCGAACAGGCCTATGCGGAAAACTAAGCGATCAAAGCGTTTACCAAATTGAAGACCAAATAAGATATCATTTTTCTTTTGAACAACGCGTTCAACAGTCTCTGCAAATTCAACTTTACGTTCTATTGGAATATCAAGCTGGCTTGGTACCAAGACAGTGCCATTGATGTCTTTTCGTGTGTATGTGGTTACATCACGAGAGATGCTGCCTTTTTCATCGCTCACGAGTTGCAGCATGTAAAAGCAGTCCGAATTTGGACGAAGCTTCAATTCAAAATAACCCTTTGCATTTGGATTCCTGAGCATAGTTTCTGAGTGCATGTCGATATTCAGCATGAGGGCCTGTGTGCGGCCGATATAATCTTTGAGTCCTCTGATAGTACGTTTGAGGTCTGAGTAGGTTTCGTCTTCGTTAATTAACTTGCCAATAACACCTTTGCCCGTGTTAATTTTTTCCATAACTTGGCTAGCTTCTTTAAAGGTGTCGCGGGCTTGAATTGCCGTATCTTCAACTTGCTCAAACGCACTTCCAACTGTTTTAGTTGTTGCACCAATGTCGCCAGTTAGTTTGTTAGCATTATTTTGAATGTTGAGCGAAACATCGCGCACATTATTGGTAATACTTGGTACGCCTTCTTTGAGATACTCAGCGGTTGCTCTAAAATCACCAATCATCACATTGATATTTTCTTCGTTCGCATGCAATGTTCGTTGTAGAATGGTCGAAAAATCAGCGATGCGATCGGACGCTTTTGCAATTGAGTTTAGAGCAAGGCGCATATTGTCTTCGCCTTGTCGAGTTGCAAAAACATTTTTAAATGACGAGGCGATATCTTGCACCGTTGTTGCGATGTCTCGGAACTGGTCCAAAAGTTCGCCAACATTGGCAGGTGTTTTGCCCGGCATAGAAAGAGCGCTACCTGGAAGTAGTAAACCGGTTGATGAATCACCTGGATCAATTTCCAAACTTTTTGTTCCTATCAAACCTTCTTGAATAACTCTTGCGTAGGCATTTTTGGCAAGCTTGTTGTACTTGCTTAGTCGCATGACAATCTCGGCTTTGCCGCTATCAAGAAGTTCGATATTTTCAACCCAACCGACATCAACACCAGCAATTTTTACGGGTGATTTGATGGTCAATCCACCTGTATCATCAAAATAGGCCTTGTATGTGTAGTATTGATTTTTATCGAGACGAATTGCTCGAATATTAATGCTGAGATAAAGAAATGTGCCTATGGCAATGAGGATAAATAGTCCAACGCGTGTTTCTAATTTCACAAAATATTACCTTCTTTTAAAGCCAGTAAATCTTCTCGATTTTGAAGCTTTTTCTAGACTGAGCAGGAGGTTGCTTTCTACTATTCCCTTGGCTCGAAGCCTTATCATCCTTGATACTTTTTTGATCTTGCGGCTGATTGTTTTTATCAGCTTGAGGATCTTTCTCCGTAATCTCACGGATTATGGCCAGAAGTTTCTGTTCAACGTGACCAACTTTTCCACAAGATAGCACAGAATAAACGCGAGGCCCAAATTCTTTAGAAAAAATTCGGTTCACCTCTTTTAAAAATTTTGGTTTTTCTCCATAAAGAGGTTCAATTGACTTCCAATTATTTTCCCAATCTTTTGACCATTGAGGGTTAAAAGAGCTCGTGATTTGTTTGAATACATTTTTGAGTTTCGATGCGTCATCAGCAGCTGGGCGGCGTAACCCCAAGATTGCGCACAGTGCATCAGAGAGCACCATAACATCCATGCTATCACCGCTTGACCAGATGGTAAAAATATCTTGCAGCATGAGTTCTGCATTTGGTTCACTTTTTTTATTTTTTGCTGCCGACTGAGGTGGGCTATAAAAAATATCTAGTTGCTCAAGACCTGGGACGAGCGACAGTTCTGAGATATCATCAAGTCGCTTTTTTCTCTTGGATAAAAATTCGGTGAGGCGTTTGAGAATTTCTCCCGCTTTGAGTTTTCCAGGAATTTCAAGTCCTTGAAGAAACGCTTGGTATTCTTTTTTGAATTCTTGTTTTTTAAAATCAAAAGCGTTGTTGATATTAATTTTTCCATCTTCAGCACTGATGCAAAATTTGATTTGGCCATCAAACCCCTCAACTTTTTCAGTCAGGTCATATGTTTTCCAGCGGTTTAAATTCGGTAACAGGCGGGTAAGCAGGGTGCGCGCATTTTTTGTTTTTGCATCGGTAGATTGATCATTGTCTTTTTCGGTTGGCAGTTGAGTGAACGCTTGTTGAGATTCACGTTCTTTTTCTCTTTTTTCGTCCACAAGTGCTGTTGCCATTGCAATGTGCACGCCACTTAGAGCCAGCATTTCGGCATGTTCACGATCTATCATGGTTTTGGTAAAAAGTGATCCAACCAGAACATTGCGTAAGAGTTGTTCGGTGAAAATTACAATCACGGCAAGAATGAGCAGACAAAAAATCATGATAGATCCAGGTTGTTGACGCTTCATGATAATCCTCCCGTGTTTGGAGGTGTTGCTGGCTGTTGAGGTGTTGCGGTAGGCGAGGATGTTTCAGGAATAGCAGTTGCTTGCTGGTTTTTATCTTTACCCTCAGAATCCTTGGCACTAGTGGCCTGATCTTCTTTTTCTGGCTCAAATGGCGTTGGGTATGAAAATACAGGTGTCATGATATGAAACGTGCGCTCGCGCTGAAGTGTATCGTTCCATAAAACAACAGTTAGTTCGATGGTTTTAGGGACAACACCTTTTGTTTCGGGTTTGTCGCCCCACGTAAAAAATCTTACTTCTGTTGGTTCTTGTTTTTCTTTGTTTTCTGGATCTTCTTTTTTTTCTGTAACCATTTCAATAAACATTGTTTTGATATTATCGGTTACAAGATGCGTTGTTATTCTTGGTTGTTTGTTTTGTGCAACATCGTCCTCATTCTCTTTCATACTTACGTTTTCAAGATCGATTGTTTCTTTACGATACAAGTTGTAACTTGTTTTATCGCCTTTGCTTTTTGCTTTATCAGGAACAAGCTCGTACATGACGCGAGCCATGCGTACTTTTTTTTCACCATACACTTGAAGAGGGTTGGATGTAATAAAATTGATCGATTTGAAAAGCTCGTATCGTTTGCCGTCAATGCGTATTGTGGCATCTTCATAGATAGTTGTTTGTAAAAAAATTTTTAATTTGTCAGAGCGCTTTTCTTTCTCAGTTTCTTTTTCTTTTTCAGAACCTTTATCAGCTTCAGGTTTTTTTTCAGCCTCTTTTTCTTCTTTTTTTGCCTCTTGGGCCTCTTTTTTTTCCTTGTCTGGGATAATAGTTTCGCTTAAAAATGGAATAAACATTGTAGAAAAATCGCGTTCAACCTGGTTAAAGAGGAGGCAAGCTTTTCGTGTGGTAGCCATATGGCCGCGAACATTTTCAAGTGACTTTGCAGCATTTTGGTATGCCTGCATCATGCCAAGCATAATGAAGCTTGAAAGAGACAGCGAGATCATCAGCTCAATAAGAGAAAAAGCGTGCATCCTCTTCATGATTTTTTATCCGGAAATTCAGGTTTTTTAAAAACAAAACATATCATCTTAGTTGTTTTGACTGCACCATCTTTTTTCCACAAGCCTTCGGTTTGAATAAAATGCAGTGAGTCTTTCAGTTCTTTAAGACTTGATTTGTTATTAATTTCAATTGATTCGGAGGCTATTTTGATATTAGGTTTTTCCAGTTGAACGGTGATGCGCTTTCCAGGTGCGGGGGGTGTGAGCAGCTGTTTGTATAATTCTTTTTTAATTAAAAAAAGATTTTCAATGGCTGTTTGGTGGTCTGCAACGCGAAAATAAGAGCGGAATTGAACATCAGCCGTGATGACAACAGCTGATGTCAGAATGAATAGTGCAATGAGAACTTCAAGAAGTGTAAATGCTGAGGAATTTTTCACGATTCTCGCCCCGGACGAATAAAGCCATCAAGTAATTCAAAGCGCCCAAAAAAAGGCATCATTTTAAGTGTTACGTTAATCTCTTTTTTATCTTTCTCATTAGGTGTTCGGGTGAGGTGCAAAAATACGTCTTGCACCAGGCCGTCAGAAATGATGTAGCAGTGACCAATGCCTTTGTTGTCACTGAGCATCTCTTCTCTGCCAGCGTAAAGCGCCTTAATTTTTACAGCCTCAGGGAACTTGTACCGCGTCTTTAAATAAGAAGAGGAAACCTGTTCATAAATTTTTTGCTGGGGTTTTTCGGGATCTTTTTTTTCTTGTTCAATCAGCACAAGGTCTCTACCTTCGACAACAGATTTGAATGTCAGACGGTAGATCCCTTGGCTTGAAATTGCTTCTTGCCGAGCAAAGATAACCAGATTGTTCAAATCATCAACAATGCTTGGCCATTCTGTGCTCGGTTGTCTGCCTATCATGCGTGGCAGAATGAGTGTTGCCATTGTCGCAATAAGTGCAATGACAATCATCATCTCAATGAGAGAAAATCCATTGCGATGAATCATCACCAATCTATGCTCCGTCGTACAGTTCGGCATCTTGGCCTGTGCCGCCTTCTTCACCGTTTGCGCCATATGAGATTATTTCAAAATTTTTGAATTTATCTTTATGTTTTTCAGGGGGGTGGTTATAAATAATTTCGTTATCCCATTTGTCGCGCAAGAAATCTTCTTTGGTGTATGGGCCTTCCCATTTTTGTGCAATTTCTGGTCGGGATGGTGCTTCTATTAGAGCGTTCAGACCGCCTTCGTCCTTGCGTGGGTAGTGGCCAATATCCATATTGTATTCAGTAATGGATGATTTAAGTTGTGAAAGAATGGCCTTTGTGCCCGTTACTTTTGCTTTGCCAAACATTCCCATAATTCGAGGGCCCATCATAGATAAAATGAGTCCGATGATAAACAAAACGACCATCATTTCCATCAGAGAAAACGCGTTTTGTTTTTTGATATAATTCATACGATCCTTTCAATTAATGTACCTAAAACGTCGTGATTAATTTTTGACTCTTACTTTTATCCAGGCATATCATTCAAACTGATGATAGGCAAGAATATCGAAATTACAATAAACCCAACAATGACGCCAATCAGCATGGTCATAATTGGTGAAATTTTTGCTGTTAGGCCATCGGTAATTTCGGTTAGCTCTACGTCGTAGTCAGTGCCTACGGTCATGAGCATTTCGCCAAGCTTGCCCGATTGTTCACCGGTGCTGATCATGTAGCTTGCGATGGTCGGGAATATCCCTGTTTCTTTTAAATATTTAGCTATTTTACCTTCTTTGATAATTTTGTCGCGGGCTTCGTTAAGACGCTTTGCAAGCACTTTGTTATCAACAATATTGCAAACAATTTCTAGAGCTTCTGACAAATTGACGCCGCTATCAAGCAGCATGCCAAGTGTTTTACTAAATTGAACAACTGCCTTGGTGCGCGAAAAATAGGCAGTCATGGGAAAGCGCAAAAAAATATCATCAAGTCGGTACTTGCCTGCAGGGGTTGATTTCCAGTACGAAAATAATAAGCCAATACCTGCAGCGCCACCAGCAATGAGTAGAAAATGGTTAGAAAAAAGATTTGATACATTGATCAGAAATTTAGTAGGGGCAGGAAGTTCTTTGCCCATTTTTTCAAACATGACAGAAATTTTTGGGACGACCACGGTGAGCAGACCAGTTACAATGAGCACGATAAAACAGAGCATCATGATAGGGTTGGACATTGCTTTTTTAATACGCTTTTTTGTTTCTTCGCTTTTTTCAAGATAGGAGGTCAATCGCTCCAAGATGAAATCAAGTTTACCACTTGCTTCACCCGCTTTGACGAGCTGGATGTACACATTGGAAAAAACTTTTGGATATTTTGACATTTCTTTTGCAAGCGGTTCGCCCGATTTGATGCCGTCTTTAATTTTGATAAGAATACGGCGAAATTTTCCTTCAAATTGTTCAATCAAAAGTTCAATTGCTTGCAATAGCGGGACACCTGATCGTAGCAAGACGCTGAGTTGCTTCGTAAAGATTACTTTGGTTTTTGCATCAATTGGCTTTTCAAAAAGACTGCCAAGAAACGAACCTCCTCCGTCAGATTGCACTTCAACAATACTGGTTGGCATTAGCCCTTGGCCTTTGAGCATTTCTTTTGCTGCTTGAGCAGATGATGCGTCGATGGTTCCGGCCACTTTTGTGCCGCGTCTATTAAATGAGTCGTATTGATAAAGGGGCATGTCGTGCCTTCCTTATGGTAGAGTGAATCAGATCTTAAAATTTACTTGCCAAATAAGAATGCAGCTTGGTATCTTCACGTAGTTTTAATTTCCACGCATTGTTTCTCAGTTATATTTCGTACTCTATCAGAAAGGGTTCAGTTATGAAAATAAAAAAATCGATTGTTCTTGTTATGCAACTATTTTTCTTTTGCTGCAAGAGTAATGCAGAATCAGAAGGTGCTATGTCTCATGATTATGACGCATCAAGGTCTATTGTTGCAGACAACATGACTCCGCTAGAATTTAGTACACGAAGTCTAAAAGATTTTTTTGCAGCGCGAGACTTGCAATTGCTTTCTGTCGTTGATCGAGAACCGTTGTCGGTCAAAGCCCCTCAATTTCAGGATGCTCTAAAAAATTATGTTGCGCAGGTTTATAATTGTGAAGAATATCGTGATTTGTTGTCACAAGATGGCACGCACATTGCGGAGTTATTAAAATTGAGCCTTGAACTTGATATGGACGTTGAATGTGTTTACGTTTGGATGCGTTTGTTTTATACAAAAATTAAAAGCTGTGAGCTCATTGATGATACGGTAATCTTGCAGCTGCTTGAAAAAATTCCTAAATTGCTTTCACGATATTTTTCTTCTCAACAAGAAAGCAGTGCGGTAAGTAACCTAAGATTCATGAAAAAAAATATTGAAAACAGTATCCTCTCTCGTTTTACCAATAATTTTTCTGAATTTCAAAATACACCAGATCTTTTTGTCGAAAATCTGGCGCAAGACATTTCTGAGCAGTTTGCACGGGAGCTTGATCGTGTGCAGCGAGAAATGGATACGCAAGAATATACCGAACGCCTTAGACAGGTGGTTATTCGCTTTTTTGAACTTTCTATTAATAAGGCTATTTGGAACCCCCAAATGCCGCTGGATGCCTGGGAGTCGTTTATTCAAATTGCAAGCAGCTTACAAAATCTTGCCTCCGAGGGAGTGATTACTCACATGGACGATCTTGATGACTTGCTATGGTCGCTTGTTTTTCGCTTTAATTTCTTCTTTGATTTGACTGGAGACACCCTGCCTCTTAACTTTTATGATCGAGTTGAGACCGATTTAAACAGTGGAAACATCTTCTTTCTTGAAGCAGAGGAGCAAGATGAAGGAATCAGTTCAAAAAAAGAACACTTGGCTCGCCATTTCTTTAGAGCAAAAACAAAGGCTTTTGCTTTTAGTAAAATAGGGCTTCTTTCTTCTGAACGATAGACTTGCATAGCCCAAACGCTAGATCCCACCTACAATTTCTTGTGTAGGTGGGATTTTTTTCAAAAATCTTTCTAAATTTACTTTACCTTGCCCATTTCTATAGCTGGTTTATACTAAAAAACAGTGTTACATCCTCATTTTACGCTTCTTGAAGGTGCTATGGTTACTTATTTTTTTAGAACATATGGATGTCAGGCAAACGTTGCCGATTCACAAGGCCTTGCTCAGTTTTTGGATGAACTTGGTTGTAGTGAAGCTCAGTCAGAAGCGGCAGCCGATCTTGTTATTGTTAATACCTGCGCGGTTCGCGACAAAGCTGAACAAAAGCTTTTTTCTTACCTGGGCGAATTGGGCCAGATGAAAAAAGAAAGACCCTACATGAAGCTTGGGGTTATTGGTTGCGTTGCAAGTTACAAAAAAAATGAAATTTACACTCGCTTTGATCAGGTCAATTTTGTGTATGGGGCACGCGAAGAGATTCCTGCCTTAAAGGCATATCTTGCTGATCTTATCGTGAGCTTAGAGACAACTAAGCAGCTTTATGAAACGAATCCTGAAGCTGTTACTCATTCTGGTGGTCAAGATCGCGATGTGAAAAAAGTTGTGCAGCTTAAAAACTTGTTCAAAACGCCAAGTGTATCTGGTGCGTTTGGGCTAAAGAAAAAGGTTGAAGAAAAACCTGCAATCGCTACAAAGCCGCTAGAATTAAAACGGTCATTTATTAACATCATGACTGGATGTAACAAGTATTGTGCGTATTGCATTGTTCCGTTTACGCGGGGTCGTGAAGTAAGCTATCCAATGACGCAGATTTTGGAGCAAGTTCAGCACGATGTTTTGAACGGTGCAAAAGAGGTAACACTCATTGGCCAAAATGTTAATTCATATATTGATCCAGAATCTAATGAAAAATTCCCAGAGTTGCTTCGTCGTGTTGCTCAGATTGAGGGTGAATTTTGGGTGCGCTTTGTCAGCCCACATCCTCAAGATATGACGCGCGAAATGTTTGAAGTTATTGCTGCAAATAGGCCTAAATTAACAGCCTACATTCATTTTCCTGTTCAATCAGGGTCTGATAAGGTGCTAGAGATGATGAAACGCAACTATACAGCGGCTCAGTATCTTGAGCAAATTGGATGGCTTCGAGATCTTATGCCTGATGCAACAATATCAACAGATATTATTGTTGGGTTTCCTGGCGAGTCAGAAGAAGATTATCTGGCTACACGTCAGTTGATGGAAACCGTTCGCTATGATTTAATTTATTCATTTATTTATTCACCTCGCAAGTATACTCAAGCTGTTAAAATGGAAGACTCATGCCCTCCAGAAGAGAAAACTCGACGTCTAGAGGAGCTTCAAAAACGGCAAATCGAAATCTGTTTGGAGCAAAATTTACGGCATGTTGGTAAAACTATGAAAGCTTTAGTTGAAAAACGTCTTACAAATGGTAAACTCTTAGCAAGAACTGAGGGAAATATCAGAGTTGTTTTTGACGGCGATGATAATTTAATAGGTTCTTTTATAGATCTTCGAATAGACAAGGCTGGTCCTGTAAATATGGAGGCAGTGTTTGTCGCGAATGAAATACTTTCAAGTAAGCAAAAAGAAATTGGCGGCATAGCCAAGTGGTAAGGCAGTGGTCTGCAAAACCGCGATCCCCAGTTCGATTCTGGGTGCCGCCTCCAATTTTGTGTATGCCGGGGTGGCGGAATAGGTAGACGCAAGGGACTTAAAATCCCTCGGGCCAAAAGCCCGTGCCGGTTCGAGTCCGGCCCTCGGCACCATAAAATAAATTTTTATTTTGCGTTCAAGTTTTTCAATAACATTATGTCTAAGGGCATATTTCTTCATGACTTTTTTATAAGAAGACTTGACAAAAGTTATTGGATGAACAATTCTGTGATAAGAAAATAGATTTATTTGTGTTGACTTGTGTTGTGTAGTGTTTAATTTCAAACCCCCACCTTAGGATGAGGAGTTTCCTATGAACAAAGCTGCTTTGATTGAGCACATGGCCAAAGAGACAAAGTTGCCTAAAACTGTTTGCAAAAATGCACTCGAATCAGTTATTAAAGCTGTTGAAACAAGCTTGAAAAAAGGCAAATCAGTAGTACTTACTGGCTTTGGAACTTTTACCGTGATGAAAAGAAAAGAACGCGTTGGTATCAACCCAGCGACCGGCAATAAGATGAAAATTGCTGCGAAAAAAGTACCTAAATTTAAGCCAGGCAAAAAATTAAAAGACTTAGTTATCTAAGTTTTAAGCTTGCTAAAATTAAAAAAGGCAGTGGATGCATCCACTGCCTTTTTTGTTGGAATCAATTGCCAGCTTGACCGTTATTAAAGGTCATGGTTGTATAATCTCTTGTAGTGGCTGGGTACACTGATGAAATATCTGTTGATCCATTCTTTGAGCATGTTTGTGGTATAATTATCAAAGATAATTAGCGCGAAAACTTCCTCTAAAGCATCAGCCGCTCCAAGTATTTTCCCAAACTCACGACCCTTATCAAATCCAATTTTTTGGCCGAATATGAAGCCTGCGGTTACACATGTCGCCATACCGCAAGCAGTGAGAGCTAATCCTTGTTTATGATTTTTAATCCATCGTACAGCATTGTTGAGGCTTTTTTTAAAAAATGTGCTTGCATTTTGCTGGTCTGATGTAAGGCCCTCAGAACTTTTTACTTGAACTTGTTGTTGAGCCTCAGTGTCTGCTTGCAGATTTGCAGCGCCTGTAAATCCAGTGAGCGCCAGAGCAAGAAAGAGTATTTGTTTTATATTTTGCTTTGTCATAATAAAATCCTCCGTAATGACAATTAATCTGAAAACTACTCAACCTACTATCCATGGTACAGGTTTATAAAATAATTTCAAATTGGGTATAAATAGGAGGTTTTAGATTAAAAACTGCCTATTTATACCCAATTTTCTAAAAATACTGGTATTCCTAGGGGTGCTGGCAGGAGGGCCCCTGTGGTTTTTATTGATTTTATCGGGTAGATTCATTAATTCTTACAGATATGCAATCCAATTGCATATCTGTAAGAATTAATGAATCTCA
Organism: uncultured Pseudomonadota bacterium; assembly: GCA_964493325.1. Classification (GTDB taxonomy): domain Bacteria; phylum Babelota; class Babeliae; order Babelales; family RVW-14; genus CAZBMD01. The sequence continues at coordinate 123,735 of CAZBMD010000003.1, forward strand.
TGATTAGACGCCTGTTTTAAAGCTTTTTATTCTCTTAGAGGTTCCATGAATATTCCTCGATTACTAGGACCTGCGCTTTTGCAAGACGCTCTTGGATTTAAGGTCATAGCTCTTCTTGGCCCGCGACAATCGGGCAAAACAACCCTTGCTCGAACAACCTTCACTCATTACAACTACGCATCGCTCGAAGATCCAGATACTCGCTTGCGTGCACAAACCGATCCTCGTAATTTTTTACAGGAGCTCTGCAAGGGGCAGGGTGTTATCCTTGATGAGTTTCAAAAAGTTCCGGAACTGCTTTCTTATATTCAGGGGATTGTTGATGAGGAGTATCGTCCTGGATTTTTTATTTTAACCAGTTCTCAAAATTTTTTAATGAATCAGGCAATTACACAAACGCTTGCAGGCCGCATCTCTATTCACACGTTGTTACCTTTGTCGCTTGACGAGCTTGTAGCAAGTAATCATCTGGGTGGTTTGTATGGAACCATGTACCAAGGCTTTTATCCTTCTTTGTATGTTCAGCAGGTAGTGCCTGAGCGATGGTTTTCGTCATACATTCAAACGTACCTTGAGCGCGATGTGCGAGATCTTAAGCTTGTTACTGATCTGAGTCTTTTTCAGTTATTCGTACAGCTGTGCGCAGGTCGCATTGGTCAGGTTCTTAACCTTACATCGCTTGCAAATGATTGTGGCATATCAGTTAACACGGCAAAATCATGGATTTCTCTACTTGAAGCAAGTTATATCCTGTTTGTACTCAGACCACATCATAAAAATTTTAGCAAGCGGCTTATCAAATCTCCAAAATTATATTTTTACGATACCGGTCTTGCCTGCTCATTGCTCAAAATTACCCCCGAACAGCTTACATCGCACTACTTGCGCGGTGGTTTGTTTGAAAATATGGTTCTTGCTGATCTGCACAAAGCATTTTATAACAGGGGCATGCGTCCAAATATTTATTTCTGGAGAGATCATACTGGACATGAGGTTGATTGTATTATTGAACATGGGACCACGCTGATTCCCATAGAAATCAAATCTGGCATGACAATTGGGACAGACTTTTTTAAAGGTCTTACATTTTGGAATGAACTTGCGCAGGCTGACCCATCAAAGGGGTTTGTTGTGTACGCCGGGTCAGATCGCCAACTATGGAAAAATGGCACGGTTATGCCGTGGCAGATGGTTGATGAAATGGTAAAGAGCGTTTTATCTGAATAATTTTGATACTTAAAAAAATACCGGCCCAATATCTATTGAGCCGGTATTTTTTTAATAATTACAAGAATTTATTTTCTAGTCATCATCACGGGAAGAGGTGCGTTTGCGGTTGCTTGGCTTGAGGTGATATTTACGCAAACGAATCGATTTTGGTGTAACTTCAATCAATTCATCATTGTTAATCCAGTCAAGAGAAGTTTCTAGAAGCATGACGCGTGGAGGAGCAAGTCTGACAGCATCATCAGTTCCTGATGCGCGCATATTGGTCAGCTTTTTCTTTTTTGTTGGGTTAACATCCAGGTCATTATCTCTGCTATGTTCGCCAACAATCATGCCTTCATACACTTCGTCACCAGGTGCAACAAAAAGAATACCGCGAGGTTGCAAGCCATCAAGAGCGTAGCCAGTAACAGTGCCTTGTTCCATAGAAATCATAGCGCCGCGAGTTCTTGATGGGATATCCCCCATGTATGGCTCATAACCGATGAATCGGTGATTCATCATGCCGGTGCCACGGGTATCAGTCAAGAATTGGCTTCTAAAACCAATCAGCCCACGTGCTGGAATTTTAAAGTCTAAGCGAACTTTCTGGGTTCCATGATGTTCCATGTTTTGCAAAAGAGCGCGTCGTTTGCCAAGGTTTTCCATAATAACACCTTGGTGATCTTCGCCAACGTCAATAGTCAAAAGTTCCATCGGCTCACATTTTTGACCATCAATGGTTTTCATAATAACTTCAGGAGCTGAAAGCTGTAATTCAAAGCCTTCGCGTCTCATTGTTTCTACTAAGATACCAAGATGAAGTTGTCCTCGTCCAGACACTTTAAAGGTGTCTGCAGAGCTGGTGTCTTCAACTCGAAGAGCAAGGTTTGTTTTAAGTTCTTTGATCAAGCGATCGCGAATTTGTCGAGATGTAAGAAGTTTACCTTCTTTACCAGCAAATGGAGAATCGTTAACCGAAAATAGCATCGAAAGTGTTGGTTCATCAATTGCTACGTATGGTACTGGTTCAGGTCTGCCAACATCGCAAATGGTTGTACCAATTTGAATGTTTTCATCGATACCAGCAAGTGCAACAATGTCACCAAATTCAGCAGAATCAACTTCAGCACGTTTGATACCATCAAATTTATACAGCTTAGTCACGCGAGTAGCTGAGCCAACTTCGTCCCCTTTACAAGGAATCACTTGCTTGCCCATGCTAATTTCGCCGCTAAAAATGCGGCCAACAGCGATACGACCAAGGTAGTCTGAGTGGTCAAGGTTGGTAATCAAAAGGCGCAATGCATCAGTTTCTTGTGTTGGAACTGGAATGTGTTTCAAGATACCATCAAAAAGAGGTTTCATTGTTCCGGACATAAGAGTAGGATCTTGAGATGCAAAACCCATGCGGGATGAACCGTAGAAGATTGGGAAATCAAGTTGCTCTTCTACTGTTGCAAGATCAAGAAAGAGCTCATGAATCATATTTTCGGTACGCTCAATGTCAGCATCTTTACGATCGATTTTGTTAATTAAAACAATCGGCTTAAGGTTAAGCTGAAGAGCTTTCTGAAGAACAAAACGTGTTCCTGGCAATGGTCCTTCTGCTGCGTCAACGAGCAACAAGAAACCTTCAACCATCTGCAATGTTCGTTCAACTTCTCCACCAAAGTCCATGTGGCCTGGGGTGTCAACGATATTGATTGTTGCGTCAGCAAGGCGGATAGATGTGTTTTTTGCCAAAATGGTAATTCCACGTTCTTTTTCAAGATCGCCAGAATCCATGACGCGATCACTTAATGCAGAATTGCTTCCACTAAGTGTGTCGGACTGCTTGAGCATTTCGTCAACGAGTGTTGTTTTGCCATGATCCACGTGTGCAATGATGGCAATATTACGTAAATTTAATCTTTGTTTAAAACTCATATAATACCTTTTTTATGTTACAAAAATTTCTTGGTATGAAAAAACCATTACTGATGCAAACCATGATGTTCGTTGATTCTTGCGTACCAAGAAACAAAAGTGGAAGGATTCAGTTATAATCCTTCCACCAATCATTCTATTTATAAAACGCCACTATGCGTGCATAGCACAGAATGGAAGCATAGCCATGCTGCGGGCAATTTTAATTTGGTTGGCAAGCTGTCTCTGGTGGTAATAGCAATTACCGGAAACGCGAGACGGAAGAATCTTGTTACGTTCTGTCAAGAAAACACGAAGCAACGGGACGTTCTTATAATCAAGGCTAATTTCTTGATCAGGGTTGCCACAAAATCTGCAGTGTTTAGGTGTTAAATAAGATTGCTTGCGAATCTTTTTTTTCAAAAGTCGGGAACTTACTTTAAGTTTGATTTTTGACATGTGCGGTATCCTTGGTTAATTGTCTAAAACTTAAGCTTCTGTATCGATATCAGCGTCAAGATCATCAGTTTTATCGTGAGATTCGTCACTGTATGATGAGTCTTCGCTGCTGAGCAAATTTTCCATCTTATTTTCTTTAAGGAAAGAATCAAGATTTGTTGGTCTATTCATATCGATTGCATCTGGTTTTGCATATTGCGTAGGTGCATTTTTATGAAGTTTTTTGTGCACAAAGCGCATAACAAACTCATTACACTTAAGCTTAAGGAAGCTTTCGATTTCCTTTAATGTGAGAGCAGGTGCAAGTTCTGGTAGGTTATACCGAACCAAAATATAAACCCCATACTCATTTTTATTAACAGGAAAGCAGAGGCGATATTTGCCCCATTTTTCGAACGTTGATACTGAGCCGTTGGCTGTAGTAACAAGTTTATCGATCTGACGTTCGATCAGAGACAGTTCGTCCTCAGTAATCTCTGGACGAGATAATATGAGCGTTTCGTAACGTAACATAGGATATGGTTCTCCCGAATAAAGTGTTTAAACTGCACCTTCGTGCTTTAAAAAAAGGGGGGAGATAGCAACACTTTTAAGCGTTGCTAGCGGAACCCTCGATTTGTACAAAAATCGACCTTTATACTATCAAATAACAAGTTTTTCGCAAGAAGAGTGGCTTATTTGATGCTTTATGCAAGCTTTTGGAATCTGGAAATTACTTTTCCAATAATTCGACAGTTGCTCTTGCCTTTTACAATTGCTAAAGGAGCTTTTTTGTGGTTAACCGTTTCAAGAACGATCAAGTCATCCACAAAATTAATCTGCATAATTGCTCGTACAGGATTTTCATCGCCGTACTCAACAGCAACCGTGTCTCCTGAGCTTGTCCAGAGGCCAGGAGCTACAACAAGGTAGTCCCCTTTTACAAAGTTTGGAGCATAGGTGCTATCTTCGATACAAAGACAGAACATTGGGCTATCATCTTTGCTAAAAACAGGTATAAATTGGTCTTTATAGCCTGTAGAAAGCTGAGTGACTTGATTGTTATAATCTGACGGATGGGCTGGTATTTCACCAACAACCGGTACAATTTTTAGCTTTAAATCGACCGATATTGTGGCTTGCACCCCTTCTGGAAGAACAGGCATTGCCAGCTGAGTTTTAATTGCATCTGTTCGCTCTTTACCTTGATCAAACATTTCGATAGGGCTCATTTCAAAGGCGTCAGCAAGTTTTTGCAGAGCGTCTTCGTTCCAGCGGCGTGTGCCGTTTTTGATGTGAGTAAGATAACTTTCTGATATGCCGGTTTTTTCCGCAAGAACTTTCATTGTCCATCGACGTTCACGTAATAGTTCTTTGACGCGTAAGCGAGTTTCTTTCATGGTTCCCCCCATACTATATGTTTTGTTAGTTATTTAAATTCTAATAAAGTCACCTGCTATGCAACTTAATCCCTAAATAGCTAGTCATTTATTGTGACAAATAAGATATTATAATTCTAATTAAATGTTTCAATTAGTCAAGTTAATAATTTACTTGCGACAAAAAAAATTCGCTAGGGCATAGAAAAGCTCTAGCGAATAGGATTGTTATACAAAATTAAGCGTAGGTATTTTTTATCGAGTAATGATGCGAGCTAAGAGTGATAGCATGATCCACAGGGATTCGCTTGCAAAAACACCAGCACACAGAGGCATAAAATTCTCAGTGTTTTTGGTTATCTTTGTCATCATAGCCCCCATTACCAAGCTGATTACAAGGCTGTTGGGCATCAAAAGGCCTCCCAAAACCATGGTTGGACTGATTTTGAATTTTTTAAGCAGGAATCCATAACAAAAGCCGATGATTAAAATTACTGGATCAAAGCGAAGTGTTTGGACCAAAAGGGCCTTAGATTTTCCTCGCTGGGCAAATAATTCCGGGGATCCTAGTTGAAAATTAGTGAAAAGAAGCCATAGGATGAGCCCGAGGCTGCATGCGGTGATCAAAAGGCCAATCCATTGCATGAGCTCCAAGTTTTTCTTCGAAAAATTCCCCATCGAAAAAATTTTGATATCAAAAAGGTAATCAGATGCCGTTGCCGCGCAGATGTGAAAAAATAGGCAAATCATGGTTATGTGGAGAGGTGAAAGTGTGAACAAGAGCATCATTGGGATCATGATGAATGTTGAAAAACGACCAAATTGTACAAGTCCGATGTGTCCGCTGATAAGGCAGATATAGTAGGTTGCAGCAGTCGTAAATGTCAAAAAGTTGATGGCTGCAACGGGCGAAAAACCAGAAAAAAGAAGTATTAAAGCGCTTGCCGACCCTA
>CAZBMD010000004.1:0-102523 GCA_964493325.1 uncultured Pseudomonadota bacterium
TTTGTTGAGTAAGGCATAGTGCAGGGGAGTGTTGCCTAATTCATCTTGCACATTAGCATCGGTGTCCTTTTCTGAAAGGAGTGACTTAACGGTCTCAAGATTGCCATGTAATGCGGCTAGATGCAGAGGCGAATGTGATTGTTCTGGAATACTTTTGAAAAAAGGCGAAATTTTTTTCCATAGATATGACATACTTGTGGAAGCAACATATGATCCTACGCCTGTTTTTGCACCGCTTAAAATTGCATCGAAGAGCATATCTGTAGATGTGTTGCCGGTGATGATTGCATAGATTAAAGCATAAGTAATAGAACTAAAAATTGGGTGATTGAATACTGATGAAAGTTCTGCTGCATTGTGTGTTAGAATGGTTGTTGCTGCAACGTCTATGTTGCTTTGTGATAAGCAGTAACTCTCAACCATTGGTGAAATCACAGAGCCATATGGTAGCGTCTCTAGAATATTTTTAATTGCTCCTGATTGCCATGCAAGAACAGCTATGCCTTGAACGCCGAGCGTCTGAAGTAATGTTTTTAATTCTGGGTTTGGTGTTTCGCTAATTGTTTTTTTTGCTTGCTCAGTTGTCTGGTGGGCCAAGATTGCGATGCTTTGAGTAAGACCATTAATATTGGCTGTTTTAGTTTGAAAAGCACCTGTTTCTGGTGGTTGAGTTAAGCTGGTTAGGTCGGTGTCTTTATTTTGCTTGGGAGCAACGGCTTCTTCTTGCCATTCAAAAGAGCTTTGTACATTTTCTTGCGAGAATGCGTGAACCATTGACCCACAGTTCAGGAGTTGCGCTATCAGCGTTATTGTTAGTGTGTTGCGTAGAATATTCATGGTATTCCTTTTTTATTTTTTATTCGATTTTTTAAAAATCTTAAAATCTTCTCCTTCGAGTCTATATTATTCATTTCCTATTTTTCAATTAATTAAATTTGTTTGGCGATGGATATAATTCAACTCTTGAGCTGCTTCTCAAAAAGGGGTAGCTTGAAATTAGAGAAAGAATAGGAATAGGGAGAAAGAAGGAGAAGTTAATGAGCAAGTTGCACACCGGTGGGAGTGATCTTGACGCGAGACTTTTGCACACGCTGATTGATCTGCCGCATCGTATTTTGCAGTCACATGACAGTGACGAGCTATCGCCAATAGTTTTGCATGACTTAGGTCATGATCATCATTTTGGGCTGAATAAGGCTGTTTATCTTGTTGATAATCCTGACTTTGATTGTCTACGTGGCGTTGCTGGGTTTTGTCGGGATGAGTGTAAATTCCACAAAGCAGACGTTTGGGAAAAGCCGCATGAGTTTGCCCAAGACATGGCTAGCGCAGAGTTTCATCAACTGATGAAAAAATTTAGTGATAACTCTATTTCTCGCCAAAACCATCAACATACACCTGAGTCGCTAGCGCTACTGGGTCAAAAACTTGGGATTAAAAACCCATCCTGTTGTGTGTGGAATATGAAGCATGGTAACCACGGTATTTTGATATTTGAAGAGCATGACCAGCGTCTTGCTCGCCAAAAGGACCTGATTAATAAAGTTACGGCGCTGCTTAGTTTATGCTAATAATAGTTTGATACTTGTCGCTTGTTACCGGTATTGTTGCAGTGAGAATAGCGCATGGCGTTCGCACGGCATAGCCCGGTGACAGGTATCCTTCTTTTTTCTCAAGCGGTAGCGATGTTTGCAGTCGAGCGATTTCTGAGGTATTGAACTTCAAAATCCAAAGAGATTTGCTTTCCTGATAAAGTTTTATCAGGGGGCCGCATACAAATGCCCACGTTCCACTATCGTGAGGCGTCCTTTTTTCTGTGGTTATCCAATCGGTGATTACAATTTCTCGCGTGATGCAATTACTCAAAATCTGGCGATGGTGCAAAATTCGTTGCGCTTCGCAACTTTCTGCAAAATCTTCAACAATTACTTCTCCATTTTTTTCTTGCATGAGCGGCTTATGGTCTGATGATTTTCGATGTAATTGAAAAAGATCCTGTGATTGTAAAAAGCTGTGAGAGCTTTTTACTGAGTGTGTTGCAAAGGTTGAGTGGTAGGTCTGTTCTCGAAAACGGTTACGCCACCATGGGTTGCCGGTGTACTGAAACGAACCCGGATCAACAAAAAGCTGAATGCCACTAACGCTGAGTGTGAAAGCCAATTCATCTTGGTGAAAGTGCCCTGATGGCTGGTGTGGTTTAAACCGTGGGTGTCGAAAGGTTAGGTGAAGCGAGGGATGAGTGATGATTGAAAGGCCAAAATCAGGAAAATACTGCAAAGATTTTTGATGTTCTTGGACAGGGGCTACGGTGATGCCTGTACAAAATTTGCCGCTATCGTTGTCTCCAATATGAATAAAATTTCCGTACTGATCCTGAACATTCTGTAAAAAATAAATCATCTGAGCAGTACGCGTTGTAAATTTTTTTGGTAGCGGCAGGTTGTACGCTTCGCACAATATCTGCACGTGCAAAAACATTTCGGTATCAAGTCGATGATATGCTGTTGAGCCTTCATAGCTGCTGCCATCTGGTTGAACTTGGTGGTTTTGCTGCGTGCACAGTTTTTTTATGCACCACGATAGTTGCTGATAAATATTTTTTATGTTAACAAAAAATAGCGTCAAATATAGATAGCCAACAAGGTCAGCGATGTAGTGGTTATTGGGTTTGTCTGATGTTTCCCAATTCCAAGCGAGGTATTCATGGTGCTCAAGAAGCGAGCAGATTATCTTTTCAAAAAAGGCTTGTGAAAGTGTAGGCTCATTTTTAAAAAAATGAAATCCCCAGATAAGATTAGATGCCCTGATCGCAACTTCCATGGGGCAGCGCCAGTTAATGCCCAGCAAGTAGGGATTATTATCAATCCAGCTGTTCACGTGCTGCTCAAATGCTTGCGCGTACGCTACAGATTTTGTTTGTCGGTAGGCAGTTCCAAGAATAAAAAGATGTTGAAGGCGAGACAATTCCCATGGGATTTTGATGTCAGGCAGGTCTTCTGTTTCCAATTGAGCTTTTGGTTCAACGATAATGTTCTGATAAAAGGTGTAGCGAAATTGTTCAAAATAGTTTGAGTTAATTCTAAAATCTTGGTGCCAAGGGATGGTCTGTTCAAACGTGTATGGTGTGCCAAAAAATTCAAAACTATTGCCAGTAAATTTATTTGCTTGAGCAATGAGTTCTTGTGGTGATTGCTGGGGCGAGCAGTGTTTTTGCCACAACTCGTGCAACAAGACAGCTTCAAGTTGAGTGTTATTTTTTAGCTGATGCAATAATTGGTCAAAGGGCATAGCAATGCGGTACCGGTGAGATAGGGATGTCCATGAACTGTTTGAACTGTGTGTTTGAGCTGTTGATTGGTGCTTGAACTTGAATAATTTGCTGTGTAGACGCTTGATAACAACGGTTTTTAGGCCAGAAAGCCCAAGCTCTTTGAGTCGATAAAGATAATACATTTTTTTCTCTCCTCGGTGGTTACAGTAAACCAATGTAACGAGAACTGGATAATTTTAAAGAGGGCAAAATAGTATCGAACCTGTCTTCGATCTGTGATAAGATGGTCAAAAAATAGACAGACGTACTTATGACGAAAGATCGTATGACCAAAAAAATTATTCTGACCGGTGATAGGCCAACAGGCCCTTTGCACATTGGGCACTTTGTAGGATCATTGCAAAATCGCGTTAGATTGCAAGATGAATATCAGCAATTTGTCATGCTTGCCGATGTGCAGGCGCTTACCGATAACGTTGAAAATCCTGAAAAAGTGCGTGCAAATATTCATGAAGTTGCACTGGATTATTTGGCCGTGGGCATTGATCCAGCAAAGACGACAATTTTTGTGCAGTCGATGATTGGTGCCATTGCCGAGCTTACTGTTTTTTACATGAATTTGGTGACCATTGCTCATTTGCAGCGCAACCCAACAGTCAAAGAAGAAATCAGACAAAAGGGTTATGGTGATACCGTAACTGCCGGTTTTTTGTGCTATCCAGTTAGCCAGGCTGCAGATATTACTGCGTTCAAAGCTCACTTAGTCCCTGTAGGTCAAGATCAACTGCCAATGATTGAACAGACGCTTGATATTGTGCGCAGATTTAACCGCATTTATAAGCCTGTGCTTATTGAGCCTCAAGCGCTTGTTCCCAAAGACGCGGGCAGGTTGCCTGGGACTGATGGAAAAAGCAAGATGGGCAAGTCGCTTGGTAACGCTATTTTCTTGTCAGATCCAGCTGACGAAGTGGTAAAAAAAGTGATGAGTATGTACACCGATCCAGAGCATCTGCGTGTTGCCGATCCCGGTAAAATTGAAGGCAATACCGTTTTTGCTTATCTTGATATTTTTGATGAGCGTAAGGATGAGGTTGCTCAGCTTAAAGAACACTATCAGCGGGGTGGCCTTGGTGATGTCACGTTGAAAAAACGCCTTATCGAGGTACTGCAGGGTGTGCTTGAACCAATAAGACAAAAGCGTGCTGAATTTGCAAAGAATAGAGATTTTGTGACCGAAGTTTTGCGTCTGGGCACAGCTCACGCAAATGAAGTGGCCAATCAGACGCTTGCTGAGGTAAAACAAGCGATGAAGATTAATTACTGGTAAATTGGTAAATTGATGCAGGGGCCGTTTTTGCGGCCCTCTATCATAGAGCCGTTTGGTTACTTGAGATAAAGATATTGTTACCGTGTGTTAATACCAAGATTGTTCTTAAATTGTGCTATCTTTTTTTCTGCAGCTGATGCGTCAAATTCTTGTTCTTTTTCAATGTATTTAAGCCCAATAAAATCAATAAACTTGCCGTTGCCTTTAAAATTTTTATTTCCCTCTAGAATAAAGGTAAAACGCTCTTTCATGAGCTCTCTGAATTCTTCGGTTAGAGTTTGTATCTCTTTTTTTATAGTAATTGTTTTTTGAGTAGCAGTTTGTTTTGTTCCTTTGTCATATGAAGAAGTTGCTAAGTCGTTGTTTTGTACGTATTCATAATATTTTTTTGTAATATTATTTATTATTCCAACTGCTTTTATACTGATTTTTTTTGCTTCATCTTGTGCTTGTATTCTTAACTCGTCTTGAACGTCTTTTTGTGTATTACTTTGATCGTTCTGGAATATGCTTTCTTGTTTATCGTTTAGGTCCGGGATTATCTCTTTAATAGAGTCTTTAAGAGGTTCTTCTTTGTCAGTATCTTGCTTGTCAGGATTGGTTTTTTCGCTAATTGATTCATTGTCATATCCCGGAGCGTTGGATTTTTGTATATCATCAGAGCTAGGTTTTTCTGCTAGCAAGCGTTTATTTTCTGCAAGATGGGCGTGCCAATAAAAACCTCCAAGGGTCAGTGCTACAGCTGCAATGCCAGCAGTGGCTCCAATTGCAAAATAAAAAAAGTCTCTTTTTTTTGACTTTTTTTGAGGAAGTTCAAATCGGCTGCGCCACAAATCCTCTTTTTCTGACCCATTCGTTATTAAGTCAGCTATTTCCTGATCTGTGCAGTTGAGTTCTAATAGATTTGCACTTATTTCATGATAAGCATCATGTTCAAGCTGATCAATAGCATTGTTAGCCTTAATTGATGTTGTGTTGATATGCGTTGCAAGGCCTAGTGTAAGCAGGAATAATATTTTTTTTAACATTAGTCTTCTTTCGACTGAGGTTTGGCTATGATATGGTACAAGTGTCCTGCTCATCATAGTCATTATGACCTTGATAATTTGGCTCGTAATCGTATTTTTGGTTGCTGTACGGGTTTTCGTACTCTTGTTTTAATCGTTTTTCCCGTTCTTTCTTTTCTCGTTCGATTTCTTCTTTTTTTAATCGAGCTTCTTCGTTGCGAATTCGGGCTTCGTCTTCTTCTTTAAGTTTTTGCTTGAACTCTTCTTCAATTTTGTTCTGTGCGATATTTTCTTGACGATCTTTTTGGTTTTTTTGCGATTTTTCTGTTATAGCTTGTTTTGTATTGTCGACCTCTTCTTGAATCGGTTCGATTTTTTTTTGATTTTTGTCTGCTGACTTTTCACCTTCAGCTAGCTTGTGTTCTTTGTTTTTTTCTCGATCGGTATTTTTTTTAATAATTAAATCATCAGATTCTTCATAGTATGCATACCCATAAAGACATGCGTAGCAGATGGCAACGGTAACAAGTCCTACCCCCGCGCCAATCGTCACATAGAGCGATGTATTTTTTTTTGGATTCAATTGGTTATCACCATGAGTAGCGTCTTCTCCATAAGCATGTAAGCCCGCTAGCATTTTAGGATTGTTCTTTGCTGCATCTAGTATCTCTTGCGTGGAGTATCCTTGCTCCAAGAGCTTTTTACGAACGGCTTCAATATTCTCTTTGCTAATGGTGTTCCAGTGATTTATGGGTATTGTGGAACACTGAGATGCGCAGCTTATCGTGAGTAGTAGGCTAAAAAAAAGTTTGAACATTCTGCGATCCTTAAGATTTTTTGTTACTTGGATGATATGGGCCAATGTTAGCGTTATATTGTGTCATTTCACAATCGACATGATTGAAAATACTCTGCTTATAATCTATTTCTCTAATCTGTTGTTTTAGTACGGTCATTTCTTGTTCTAATTGTTGTAATAGTTCTTCCTGTCCACTACTAGTTTTCTCTTCAAAGAAGATGCCTTCAGCTGTTAGGAGCTTTATGCGAAGGTCTTCTTGCAGAGCTACTTTCTTGTCCTTCAGTTGCTTTCGTTCAGAGCTTGCAACATTTTTATATGTTTGTTGAGAATCTTTGTATTGATTCATCATACTTTTTGCTTCTAATTTTATTTTATTAGCTCGTTCAAGCTTAAGATCTTTTTTTTCTTGTTTGCGTTTTTCTTCAGCTTTTCTTCGTTGTTTCTTTTTTTGTCGATTCAATTGCTCTGCGATAGGTTTATTGTGATTATTGTAACGGTCGTTTGTTTCTTTCTGGCGAGCGTAGGTATAAAACGCACAGACTGGCATTGCAATAAGGGTTAATCCAGCGGCTGACCCTAACAAAAAAGCTATGAGTTTATTTTTTTTTGAATTTTTAGACTGAATTACGGGCTCTTCAGGTAGAATCTCATCACCAGGCTCTGGTGTCTGTAAGAGACGCACTGCAAAGGTTGTATTGCCTGTATCAATTGCTGCAGAAGATACAAGGATTGATATCGATAATAAGAAAGTCAGCACCAGAAAAATTTTTTTTGGCATTATATTTTTTTCATAAGGTTATATCTCAACACAGGGAAGTGTAGATAATTTACTTATTTTTGTCAGGCTCTTAAAGCAAAATATTGTTATTGCTTGTGATTTTTTTTCTATTTTGAGTAGCAAAACACCTTGATGTACAAATAGCATAAAATAGCAGTAGAACAAAGTGGTTGCCTAGGATAGAAAAGTTGTTGGAAAAGTCAATTAAAACCAGCTTTGTTAAGAAATGCATAAACAGAAAAAAGGCCCTCGAAGTTAATCGAGAGCCTTTTATAACAGTTACTTAATAAAATGATTTGCGCTTATTTCATATGTGAGAAGCGGGCAAACAGGCTGCATGGAAGTGTGCGGCCGCTTTCTTCTTGTGCTACGTGCAATTCGCCAAATTCAATTGAAGCTTGAGGGTAATGGTCTTGCAACAAATTTTTAAGAACAGTTGCCGAGTAGCCCATTGAGTAGCCATTGAAAATGAAAAAGAGTGGGTATGGTCGTAGAACTTGCACACATAATTCAAGAAGTTCTTGAATGTTTTTTTCAAAAGAAAACACTTTGCCTTTTTGATCACGTCCAAATGCGGGTGGATCCATAATAATTGCATCGTATTGTACACCGCGTTTGATTTCGCGTTGTATAAATTTGGCACAATCTTCAACAATCCAACGGATAGGGGCATCGTCCAGTTTGCTTAGCGCTTGGTTACGCTTAGCCCATTCTACCGATGGCTTCGAGGCATCTACGTGACAAACTTGTGCACCGTGAGCCGCCATGAAAAGTGATGTTGCGCCGGTGTATCCGAACAGATTGAGTACTTTTGGAGAGTGACGAGCTTTTGCAAGCTGTGACGATATCCATGGCCAATGGCCAACGCTTTCAGGGAAAAATCCGATATTCTTTGATGATCCCAATTTGAGCGAGCAGACGATGGATCCTTGTTGTTTATAATTTTTGTACGGTATTTTGACAAACCATGGATCTTTAAAAGTTTTTGATTTTTTCCAAGAAAAAGAGGTTTGATCACCCTTGGTACAGTCTGCTTGAACTTCTTCCCACGTTTGAGGGGTATGTTCTATCTTCCAGACTGCGTTGCTGTCTGGGCGAACAAGAATGTTTGCGCCAAAGCGTTCAAGTCGTTTTCCGTTGCCGCTATCGATAAGTTCGTATTCTTTAAGGGGAATGGGTGTGAGTATTTTAATCATTCTTGATCCAAAACTAGGTAATCTAAACTGTTTAATGGGTGTTTTTCGTCGCACATTTTTGCCAATTGTTTATTCGACACATGCGTGTAAATCTCGGTTGTTGCAATTGTTTTGTGTCCAAGGAGTTCTTGAATAATGCGCAAGTCAACGCCTTGATTGAGCAGGTGTGTTGCAAACGAATGACGAATTTTGTGCGGAGAAATTTTACGATCCACTTTTAAAAATTTTCTAAACATCTCTACGATACGCTGGACAGAGCGACTTGTCAAAGGACCCCCCCCATTATTGAGAAAAAGGTGGGTTTCGTCGTCGCTTTTTACAAGTTTAGGGCGTTCTTCCTGAAGATAGCGGTAAATACTTTCTTCTGCCTTGCTGCCAAAAAGGACCAATCGTTCCTTTTGACCTTTTCCCATTACTTTGATGGATCTTTCTTCAAAACTGATCCTTTGCAGTAAGATGCTGACCAGCTCTGAGCAGCGGACGCCGGTGGCGTACAAAAGCTCAAATATTGCTTTGTCGCGGAGCGGAAGCTTTGTTGGCAGCGTATCATTGGGGATAGAATCAAGTAAATAAAAAACCTCATCAATGCTTAGAGTGATTGGTAGCTTTTTATCAAGACGTGGGGCTTTGATGTTTAGGGTAAGCTTGATGCCTTGCGTTTTAAGGAAGTGCTGGAACGAACGAAGGCAAGATAGTTTGCGAGCAAGCGAGCGTTTTGATATTTTTTTGTAAAAAAGCGACAGAGCGTAACGTCGCATCATCCGATCGAATGAATGCGGGATTTTAGGCTCTTTGGCCTGAGCTTGCTGCCAAAATTCTTCAACTTGGTGTAGGTCGCTTTGGTATGCCCGCAGCGTATGCCGCGATGAATTCTTTTCGATTTCCAAAAAGGCGATAAAATCCTTTATTTTATCTTTAAACACCTCTAAATTCATCGTCAGGAGCTCCTTGGTACGGCATTGGTTGATGAGAAGTAAGTTTTTCCTGCACACGCGGTTCAGACTAAAGCGAATGGGGGATAGTATACTACTGCTGTAAACTTTGAAAAGCGGTTGTTGCGCCCATTTCGTGTAAGATCTGCGTATTGCTAACGAGGTTGACAGATTTGAATATGGATAGAGAAGAAATTATTACTCTTTTAAAAAAACATACGCAGGGCTACGCACCGCCACTTATCAACTCCATGATTGATGAGTTTGGTAAGAACCCTTTTATTATTTTAATCGCCTGCTTACTCAGCTTGCGGGTTAAAGATTTGACCACCATTCATGTGTGTCGAGTACTGTTTGCTCGGGCAAAAACGCCGCAAGAAATTTTGGAAATCCCCCTGCATGAGCTTGAAGAAATCATATTTAAAACTGGGTTTTATAGAAATAAAGCTCAAGTGCTACGTGAAGTTTCGCGCGATATCCTAGAGCGATTTGCGGGCGTTGTTCCCGGAACTTTTGAGGAGCTTATTTCAATCAAGGGCATTGGCAACAAAACGGCCAATCTGGTTCTGGGGATGGCGTTTGATGTGCCGCGTATTTGTGTTGATACCCATGTGCACAGGATCTCTAACCGCTTGGGTCTCATAAAAACCAAGACAGTGGAGCAGACTGAAGCAGCTCTTGAAAAAGAACTACCCAAGAGAGATTGGATTATCTGGAATAAGCTTTTGGTCATGTGGGGGCAAAATATCTGTGTGCCCATTTCGCCCAAATGCAGCGGGTGCGCGATAAGCCATCTGTGCAAAAAGGTTGGCGTTACTAAGCATCGGTAATAAAAGTTATTTTTCAATCAACTGATTTTTTAGCGACCACAAAAGATCAAAGGCTTGGCGTGGACTCAGATTGTCAAAATCGGTATTTTTAATCAGATCGGTAACAGCTTTATGAGACGTTCTTTGCGAGTCAATGATCATTGCTTGTTCTTGTTCTGCGTTCTGTGCGTTGTTCATTAACAGACGCTGGTTACTAGCTGTTGGCGTGTGGTTGCTGTGCAAGTCTTGTAAAATAACCTGTGCTCGCTTGACGATGGTGTACGGCAACTGAGCAAGTTTTGCAACCTCAAGCCCAAAACTACCAGGGGCAATTCCCGGAACAATTTTATGTAAAAAGAGCAGGCGATCCGTTGTTTGGTGGCAGGCCATGTGATAATTGCTAATACCAGGGTGCAGCTTTGCAAGGTCGGTTAATTCTTGATAATGTGTAGCAAACAGGCACTTTGCCTTGATGCTAGTAAAAATATATTCAATAATAGCTTGCGCAAGGGCGATGCCGTCAAAGGTGCTGGTGCCACGCCCAACCTCATCAAGAATAACAAGGCTGTGTGTCGTTGCTTGTGTGCAGATGGCCGCTGTTTCTTCCATTTCTACCAAGAAGGTACTTTTGCCTTCTGCAACATTATCTCCCGATCCAATGCGTGTAAAAACACGATCCAAAATTGGCAGAGATGCTTCGTCTGCCGGAACAAAGCTGCCACATTGCGCCATGATGCACATCAGCGCAACCTGGCGTAAGTAGGTTGATTTGCCGCCCATGTTGGGGCCGGTAATGATCCAGAGCGAATTTGAGTTTGTTAGGTCGGTGCTGTTGGGGATGAATTGATGACCAAGCTTTTCTTCGACAACTGGGTGTCTGCCCTGTCTGATGATAATATCGTTCTGGTCGTTTAGATGAGGGCGGGTGTAGCGGTTGTTGTGCGCAACTAGGGCAAAGCCAAGCAGGCCATCAAGGTAGGCAAGGCTTTGAGCAAGGAGTCTGAGTTGTGGTAGATAGGCTTCTACCTCTCTTTTGATTTGCTCAAAAATTTCTTGTTCAATCCGTTCGATATCATGAGTAGCCTTAAAAATATCAGCTTCAAGCGCTTTGAGTTCTTGGGTGACAAACCGCTTACGGTTGACCATAGTTTGTTGATGAATAAAATCAGTAGGTACTTTTTCCAAGTTTGGATTAGTAACCTCGATGTAGTACCCAGACTGGTTGGTGTAGCCAATTTTAAGGCTTGCAATGCCGGTGCGGGCAATTTCTTGCTGCTCCAATTTTAACATTTCTTCTTGCCCGTTGTAGATTAAGCAGCGGAGTCTATCAAGTTCTTGATGAAAGCCCTTTTTTATAATGATTTTGTCTTCTGAGTTATCATTTAGACTGCATTCCAAAAGTTCAATAAGCTGACCAAAATCGCTTAGCTTGCTTGTCAGTGAATCGATGAGCTGAGTTGTTTGTAAGTTGAGCACCAGAGTCTTGATTGTTGGCACCAGCGCGAGTGAGTTTTTGAGCGCAAGATAATCATGCAAGACAGCCCGATTGAGCCCGATGCGGCCGATGATGCGCTCAATATCAGCAACCTGGCAGAGAGCTTCTGCACATGATTGCATGATGCTTGGCTGTGCGCACAGCATGCCAACAACTTCTTGCCGTTGCAAAATGGTAGTTTTTTGTATGAGGGGCCGTGAGATCCATTTTTTTATAGCGCGTGAGCCCATTGCCGTTTTTGCCTGATCAAGTACCGCAAAAAGCGTATTTTTGCGCCCACCGTCTTGACTGTTTTTGACAATTTCTAGGTTGCGCTGCGTAGCTGCATCCAGGATAAGATAATCTTCGGGCGCATAAAATTGTATTGATTTGAATTGATCAAGCGACTTTTCCTGATTTTTTTTAAGGTAGTGATACAGCAGACCAAGCGTTTTTTCAAAAACAGGTTGTGTTTGAATTTTTTGCACCAGCTGGTTATTAAATTGATTTTCAATCCACACGGAAGATGGCAATGGTGATGAGTCATCAATGAGATCTGGTGTTTGAATTAAGCTGGTGCAGTACCCCATTTTTTTAAAATACTGCTCGAAGGGGCTCATTTTTTTAAGTTGCGGTAGAACGATCTCATCAGGAAAAAATCTAATAAGTTCAGACTCCATCATGCGATAATTTTCGGCAGGCAGGCTTGTTGCAAAAATCTGTGCGGTCAAAAGCTCGGCAAAAACAACACCCCATTGTTGTTCGTATGGATAAAACGTGAGAAGGTATGAAGCTGATTTATCATCAAGTAGCGTTGCTTCTGTCAGCGTTGCCGGTGTGAAAACACGGGTAACGGCCCGCTGCACCATGGTGCCAGGCTGAGGTTTGGTAATTTGGTCGCACAGGGCAACTTTAAAACCACCTTTGATAAGCTTGGTAACGTAGTGATCAAGTGCGTGAACAGGGACGCCGCATAGTGGAACATCTTCACCCTTATTCTTGCCGCGCTTGGTCAGCGTGATGGCAAGGAATGATGAGGCAATTTTGGCATCATCAAAGAAAAGTTCATAAAAATCTCCGACTTGAAAAAAAAGCAGGGTGTCTTGAAATTTCTGCTTGATGTCGAAGTACTGCTGCATTAAAGGGGTATTTTTTTCTGTATTTGTGTTCATATGTTTGCAATGCGTGTGAATAATGAGGCATGATTTTTTATGTGACGGGGCTGTGCTTGGCAAAATACCATGAAAAAATAAGTAGGTCATTTTTTTGACATATTTTTTCCAGATACTTATCATGTTGAGACTTAAAAAAAAGCATGTAATTAATATGCTATCATGTCAAACAGAGAGGATTTTGATGAATTATTTTAAAAAGCAATTGATTATTGCCTGTGTGAGCATTGCTGTAGGTAGTATAGTGTCGGCAATGCCAGTGCATTGGGCGATTTTAGGTTTGAAACCTGTTCATGATTTTGATGAACTCCCGTCGAAAAAGATGAAAAAGATAATCAAAGACGTAAAAGATGCATGTAAGTTGCAATTAGATATTGTATCAAAAGCGTCAGACAAAATGCTTGAAAAAATGGATCAAGAAAGTAGGGTTGAAAAGTCGTTTAAACGTTCAGCTTTGCAGCTGAGTTCATCAGCTCCTGCATTAAGAGGGTTTTCTCCTTTGATTAGCCCTCGTAGAAGTAGTTCTGGAAAAAATGGTGATGAGCTGAGAAAAGATTTAAGTGAAAGAATAATTAAGGCCACTAAATTTATTTTAAAAATGTTGAGTGTTGATGAAGTAGATACTGTTAAATTTATTGAAGAAGTTGATTCAGTAGTTTTGGTTCAAGAATTAACTCAGTCAGATAGTTTTAAAAACAACTCTAATGTGTATGATGGCGATGATTCAGATGATGAGTTTGGGTTTTTTTTATAACAAGCGATTTCGTAACTATGCAAGACATTTTTGAGGCTTGGTTAGCTATGATTTGTAAGTTAAAAATACGGTTAGAAGATGTCATCCCGGCCATTAAGCAGGGATCCACCTCAAGATCGATCAGCTAGAAGATGGATATCGGATCAAGTCCGGTATGACATCTGTAGGTAGCATTTTTCTCGAAATACCAAACAGCATAACGAATGCAAAGCTTGAAAAGAGATTTCTAGATGATAATTACAATTGATGGACCTGTAGCAAGCGGCAAGAGTTCTGTTGCAAGAGCTCTTGCTCAGCGATTTAATATATTTTATTTGTATACTGGATTGCTGTACCGCGCTGTGGCATTTATTTTGCAGCGATACGAAAATCGGATAATTAATTCAGACCTTCCATTTGCCGCCTCTGAACAAGATTTATATTTTGTTCGTGAAATTGTGTATTCATACAACCAGGGCGCGGCATCGGTAACTTTTCGAGGCGATGATATCACTGCATTGCTCAGTGATGCTTCACTGGACCAAATAGCTTCACTTGTCAGTGCAGATCCTGTTGTACGTAACGCGCTTCTTGACTTTCAGCGAGCAGTCGCTCGGCAACATGATGTTATTGCTGATGGCCGTGATTGTGGCAGCGTTATTTTTCCTCAGGCTGACTTAAAAATCTTTTTGACAGCTTCAGTTGATGTTCGGGCGCGGCGCGTGATGGCTGATGCAGCGCGTAAGGCAACAAAACTTAATTTTCAAGCTGTACAAGAAGAAATTATACAGCGCGACAAACGTGACATGGAAAGAACTATCGCACCCCTAATGGTTCCAGATGGTGCTGTGATAGTTGATAATTCGGACATGACGCTTAACCAGACTATTGAAGCCATTGCCGAAAAAATTGAATCAACAGAAAAAACAAGCTGACGTTAAAATCAGCTTGTTTTTTCTGTTGGTAGTGGTTGATAGATGTTCTACAAAATATCAGCAGCCAGTTTTGCAAGTTCAGAGCGTTCACTCGTTTCAAGAAATACGGTTCCAAAAATTGATTGTCCTTTAAACTTCTCGGTGGTAACGGTTAGGCCGTTACTGGTGAAATCTAGGTACGGAGAATCTATTTGATAGGGGTCTCCGGCAAGAATAACTTTGGTTCCCTCTCCTGCTCGACTGACAATCGTCTTCACTTCGTGCGGTGTTAGATTTTGAACTTCATCGATAAAAACAAATTGATAGGGAATTGAGCGTCCTCGCATGTAGGTGATTGCTTCAAGACTCAAAATACCTTTTTGTTGCAAACGTTCAACGGTGTGCGACTCTTGCGCCGAATGTTCTCGACGAGGGGCCTTTTTCTCGCCCTCTTTGCCATGATCCTTGCGACTTTTTCTGCCGCCCATAAAGTGTTCTTCGCTGCCGCGCATCATCTGGCTAAAAATAAATTCAAGGTTATCGTGAATCGGTTGCATCCAGTAGTGAAGTTTTTCTTGCACGTCGCCCGGTAAATAGCCAATGTCGGCACCAAGTGCAATGACGGGCCGTGTGACCAAAAATTTGCGATATATTCGTTCATAGGCAACTTTATAAAGACCAGCAAGCAGCGTCAGAAATGTTTTACCTGTTCCAGCTGGACCAACAAGTGTGAGTAATTGAATACGATCATCCATTAAAAGATCAAGAGCCATCAGTTGCTGTAAATTTTTTGCGGTAAAACTGCTCATGAGGGTAATTGGCATAACTTCTTTAAAAATTGCCCCACCAAGGTAGCGGAAGAGGCGATAATTTTGAGCATTGTTCTCGCTTTCAGCAACAATAAACTCGTTGGGTTTAAGCTCAATATTTGAAAGAGCAGAGCCAATTTTTTTAGTCGTCATATTTTTTACGTCAATTGCTGGCATAGCAATGCTTGTCCAGCCCTTGTAAAACTCTGTAAAGCTTATTTTACCTTTGGTATAGTCTTCGGCTTCAAGGCCAAGAACGTCGGCTTTGACTCGAGCGTTAATGTCTTTGGTAACGAGTGTTACTTTATAGTTTTCTTTTTTTAAATTTTGTACTGTTTGCAGGATGTAGTTATCTTTGATGCTTTGCGGATTATCGGTAAGTATGTCATCTAACTGAGGGGTGGATAGAACTTTCAGAACAGCGCCACCTGTATTGTGATTGAGGTCAACACCTGTACCAAGACTGCCGCGTTCACGTAGTTCATCAAGATTTCTGATTACCTCGCGTGCATTGCGTCCCTTTTCACCGCTTTCTTTTTTAAACGTATCCAATTCTTCCAGCACGATAAATGGGATCCCAACCATAACGCTCCTGAATGAAAAAATAGCATTGGGATCGTGTAGTAAAACGTTGGTATCAAGAACAAACATGCGATCGCGGCGTAAAGTCTGAGTGGGTGGATTTTGTTGTGTTTGGTTTAGGTTTGGTGTTGGTTGCTCTTGTTTGTTAGCTATGAATTGCTCCTGCTCTTGAGGTAGCGTTTTATCTTGTTTATTAGGTTGTGATTTTTCTTGATTTTGAGGCATTTGAGGAAGCTCTTGTTGTTCAGGTAGGTCTTGATTGTTTGTCTGAGCTTGCTCTTGCGTTTGAAGGGTAGGTTGTTCTTGTTTATTGGGTATTGGTTGCTCTTGAGGAAGCACCAAAACTTCATCTTTGTGGTTGTTTTTCATCAAACATCCTTTTTTATGACAGGTTATGGTTATTAATTGCAAAGCATAACAGGGTGTCAAAGGATGCTGCAATGATTGATTGAATTTAAAAGGTGACCCCAGAAGAATGCTTATCTGGTTCGTGCTTGTTTTAAGGGGGAGTCCCCAAAAAATAAGATAGAGCTGCTTTCCCAGCGAATTTTGCTATTGCTGGTACGTATGTTGTGAGTGCATTATTATTTTGTTGGGTATCTATATTCAGCTGAGCGATAAAAGCTTGAGCGCTTGCTGTATTTTCGAGCTCTTGTATTTTATTTTGAAGTATTTTTTCCCTTATAGTTTCAAATTCTTTTTGAGTAGCTTGTTTTGAACAAATCTCTTTTAATTTTGCATCAACAGGTTGGTAGGTAATGGTGTTAGGGTCTAAGTTGATAAATGAGCCCCATGTGATTAACTTGATCCAAAGTGGAGATGGTAATACCAGTGATTTGCGGTCATAATAGCCCAACGGTGGGGCGCAGTTCACAAAAGGCGATTCTATTTGTTGGTAGCGCGAGCAATTGCTGTTATTAAAAGTTTGAAATAGATCATCATCGCTATCTGCTTTTGGTGAATAATCTGAAAACTGAGCAAACCAATCTTTGGTATTTTGTAGAGCTTGGTGAAATTCCTCAAGGCGGTTTCCCCGAATAGTTTTTGAAAACCAGCTGTTAATTTTCTTTTTAAAATTAATAAGAATAGATGGATCAATTGAGTGACCCAAGGTTTCTTCCCAGCATGCTATATCTTGTTCTAGGCGAATAATAAACTTCATAATTCGTTCAAGCGTTGTTGTTAGGCTTTCTCCTACAATTTCTAGTTGCCCGGCGCCTGTACGATAATAGCTATCACGAACGAGCATGTACAGGATTGGGCCATGGCCTTTGTTTGCGGCTTGATCCATCCATTCAACACATGCTTGGCTTCCGCTGTATTGGTAGAGAATGTTACGAAGTTGAGCAAAATCATATTTTTTAAGATGGTTATCGCATTTTTTTTCGACTACATGTGAAAATTCACTCATTCCATGAGCCTTAGGGAGGTAAAGGCTTAGTGTAGTTAAACAAAGCATTATTACCCTTGCGAGTTTCATGGCATCCTTTGGTTTATGAATTCTTTAATTTGATAGCATGATTTCTTTTCTATTATCGCAAAAATGCCTCAAAAGAGGTCAAGTGTCCAGTTTAAATCGGATAAGTCGTGCAGAATTTACAAGAATCAGAATGTCTGAAACGGCGTGAAAGAGCGCAGCTTGAATGGGACTAACAAGATGAAGGAGTGCTAAAATAATGCCAAAAAGATGAATTGCAGCAAAGCCAATAAATATGTTTTGAGCTATCAGGCGCAGGGTTTTTCGAGCAAGTGCGTGGATAAACAGAACTCCTTGTAAGTTGTTTGCCATCAGCACAATGTCTGCGGCTTGGATTGCTGGTTCCATGCCCATCGCACCCATGGCAATGCCAACGTCTGCTTGCACAAGTGCTGGTGCATCGTTAATGCCATCACCAATCATGGCAACGCGGTGGCCGGCGACTTGGAGCTCTTTGATAATTTGTAGTTTCTCATCTGGATCAACTTCGCCAAAAACATTCTCGATGCCAAGTTGCTGCGCAACGTGATGTGCAACTTCAAGTCGATCTCCGCTCAGGAGTATGATATTTTTAATACCTTCATTTTTAAGGCGTTTAATCGAGTCTTTGGCATCAGGTCTGATGGTATCGGCAACACAAATGCGACCACAAAGCTCATTGTCACAGCTTAGGTAAAAGAAGGTTTCGGTACAATTTTTTTCTGAACTGGTTAGTGATGTTGGAATGTGAACATTGCCGTGTTCAGGGTCAGCAATAAAATGTTCGCTGCCAAGCAGGTAGCGTTGGTTGTTGTAGGTTACATCGATGCCGTGACCGGTTACCGATTCGTATGTTTGAGGATCTGGAATTTCAAGG
Source organism: uncultured Pseudomonadota bacterium (assembly GCA_964493325.1). Taxonomy (GTDB): domain Bacteria; phylum Babelota; class Babeliae; order Babelales; family RVW-14; genus CAZBMD01. Next base: position 18,137 of record CAZBMD010000004.1, read on the forward strand.
TTGTGTTCAGCTGCTTTTTGTAAAATTGCTTTTGCAAGAACGTGGCCAGATCGTCGTTCCATCATGGCCGCAATTTTGAGAATATCGTCAGTTGTAAACGATGGATTACAAGACTCAATATTTATAATTTTTGGTTCGCCGATGGTCAGCGTACCCGTTTTGTCAAAAATGAGCGTATTAATGGACTCAAATCGTTCAAGAGCGATGCTGCCTTTGATTAAAATGCCAGCACGTAACGCTGCTGCAGTTCCAGCAAGCATAGCAAGTGGTGTGATCATAGTAAGTTCGATTGGTGATCCAAAGACGAGTAACGTGGCAACCAGCGAGAGATCTTTTGTCCAAAACCAAACAATGCCAATAAAAATGATTAGCAGTTGAACGATAATGAGTCCAGCTCGATTGGAAATGGAAATAATCTTGGCCTTTTCTTTTTCAGCTTCTTCAAGAAGCTGACTAATGCGTCCAAAATGAGTTTCAGATCCTACTTTGTTAACGGTGACAATGACAGCACCTGCTTCGACAAAGGTTCCAGCAAACACCGGGTCTTTAATATTTTTTTCTACCGGCAAGCTTTCACCTGTTAAAAATGATTCGTTGATACTTGCTTGTCCATCGATAACTAGCCCATCAACAGGAATTTGCTCACCTGTTTTGATTAAGATGTGCATGCCTTGTGTGACGTTTTCCATGGGCATAACCACCTCTTGGTTATTCACAAGAACGGTCACGTTGGAGGGGACCAAGCGAATGAGGCTTTCAATCGCTTTTCCGGTTTTTTCTTTGATAAATTCTTCGATGTATTTTGCAATGAGCATGATCAGCAGGACAACGGTAATTGATTTTTCTTCGTGGGCGATCAGTGCAATACCTGTTGCAAAAATTAAAAAAAGCTCGGTAGTTATTTTCTTTTCGAATAGATCTTTGATTGCGTCTATAAAAATGGGAATGAGCGCAAGAACGAGCGGGATGTACATCAGTGTTTGGTGCGCGTGCAAAGTTAGCATTATGAGGAAAAGGGCTGATACAAAAATAACGTAGGCAAGGTGGCCAAGGTTGTATTTGTAAAAGCTTTCTACCATTTTGTTATATATTTTCATCATCATGATACTTCTTTTTTTCTTGGGTTTAATTCATATTTTTGTCTTGATAAGATTCTACCAGAAAAATAAGAAGTTCAGTAATGGCCTATCAATTTTTGAGTATCAGATAGAGGTTTTTGTCTGGAATGAAAAGATTACGTGTGCTGGTGACTCAGTGCCTCCCTTGATGAGAAGGTGTGAGACCAGAAGATGGCCACCCTGAGTGGGCAGGCCTTCATGGAACTTTAGATTTTCAAGAATAAAAATTTTTTTGGGCAAAAAAGCTTGATGGAGCAATTGAGCTTTTTCATCGCCACCGTCGGGTGAAAGGGTATCAACGCCAACTCCCACAATCTGACGATCAATAAGAAGTTGTGCCGCATCAGCATCAATTTTGGGGAAGTGCATTATGCCCGCAGTGTCTATATTACGGTAGCCTGCCGGGTCAGACCAACGCTTTCCCCAGCCGAACATGACAATAAACCAGCTGTGAGGTCTGATGACCCCATGATTTTTTTCAAACGCTTCGATATCACTTTTGGATAAAATAAATTCTGCATTGTCATCTGCATTGGCATAGAAGACGGTGCATGGCGCTTGAAGATCATGAAATCCAACTTGGCTAGCATCAATACCGCCGGGGACAATATGGGCAGGAAAGTCGATATGAGTGCCAAGGCCGGCGTTCAGGGTGATTTTTTGGACACGAAAAATATTGTCATAATCGTTGGTGCATACCGTTTGTAGGCCGCATGTTCCTTCCCATGTTGGAATAGTTGGGCCGAGTGTGTGGGTTAAATCGATAAGTTGTGTACCTGGAAATAAATTAGGAAAGTATGCCATATTTATAGTTTTTTTAGCATGAAAATAAAGATATTCAGATGTTATCCATCAATAGTATCGGTATGAAGTAGATTATTCAAGTTAAGCGTGCGACAAGCTCATTTATTGACATTTTGCACCGTTCTGAGTAGTTTTGACAGGATACATTAGCGATTTTTATACTAAAGGTTTTCATGGTAGCACAATACCTGACTTCTACATTCATTTTCTCAGTAACGACGACGTCGTTGACTATCACCACTGCCTAAAGGCAGTACATATTTTTTATAATCACCCATTATTTTTGTTCAGAATTAATAGCCCACAAGGGCACTCCGTGACAAGTTTTACCCTGTGATAGCATGGAAAGGATCTATCGTGGAAGACAAAGTCTATCTTCATAATCTTCGTCATTCGGCAGCGCATTTGCTTGCCCAAGCAGTTTTAGAGCTGCATCCAGGAACTAAGCTAACCATTGGTCCCGTGACTGAGTTTGGGTTTTTTTACGATTTTCTTCCGGTAAAAAATTTTAAGGAAGATGATTTGCCCATCATCGAAGCAAGAATGCGTGAGCTTGCAAAAAAGAATTACAAAATTGTGGGCGGCCAAATTCCAAAAGAAGAAGCGCGGCCCATGTTTAAAGAGAATCAATTTAAGCTTGAGCTTATCGATGGTATTCAGGATGCTACGGTTGGCGTCTACCACCAAGGTGATTTTTATGACCTTTGTAAAGGTGGCCACGTTGAGGCGCTTGGTGAAATTAAGCATTTTAAGTTGACCGCAATTTCTGGTTCATACTGGCGAGCCAACCGCGAAGGGGTTGCTCTGCAGCGTATTAGCGGCGTAGCGTTTGCAACTAAAGCTGACATGGATGCGTATTTTAAGCGGATTGAAGAAGCTGAGATGTACGATCATCGCAAGCTTGGCAAGCAACTAGAGCTTTTTTCATTTCATGATGTTTCGCCTGGCGTCCCATTTTTCCACCACAAAGGACTGATTGTTTATCACCGGCTTATCGATTTGATGCGCAAGCTTCGCGGTAGCGCGTATCAAGAAATTAAGACTCCTTTTATTCTGCATGAATCGCTGTGGAAGACATCTGGTCACTATGATAACTATCGCGACAATATGTTTTTCACCAGCACTGAAGATGTTCCATTCTGCGTTAAACCGATGAACTGCCCCGGTGCCTTTTTGCACTATCAAGAGCGTCCACGTTCGTACCGCGAGCTTCCGCTCCGTTTGGGTGAGTTTGGGTTTGTGCACCGTCGTGAACTTTCAGGCGTGCTGCACGGCCTTTTTAGAGTACGCGGTTTTACTCAGGATGATTCTCATACCTTTTGTACCGTTGATCAGATTGGCGAGGTCACAAAGTCTATTTTGAATTTGGCTGACACCGTATACAAAAAATTTGGGTTTGCCTCGGTTAAGTATTTCTTGTCAACACGGCCCGAAAAGTCTATGGGCAGCGATGAGGCGTGGGAAAAAGCGACCAGCGGTCTGCAAGATGCGCTTGAAGCTCAGGGTCTAGCCTATGAAGTTGATGAAGGCGGCGGTGCTTTTTATGGTCCAAAAATAGACATTAAGATTCTTGATGCTATGGGCCGTGAATGGCAATGCGGCACTTGCCAAATTGATTTTACACAGCCAGAGAATTTTAAGCTTGAGTACATCGATGCTGACCAGTCGCGTAAGCGCCCAGTGGTTTTGCACGTTGCTATTTATGGTTCGATTGAGCGCTTTTTAGGTGTTTTACTTGAACATTTTAAGGGTCATCTACCATTTTGGCTTGCGCCTGTACAGGTTCGAGTTTTAAAGATTACAGACGGGCAAAAAGCGTATGCCCAAGGAGTTTTTGATGCGGTCACCAAAGCAGGCCTGCGCGTTGAGGCTGACGAATCGGGCGATCAGATCTCTGCTCAAATTCGTCGAGCTCAAGTAGAAAAGGTCCCCTGGATGGTGGTTCTTGGTCAAAAAGAACAGGATCAAAATACTGTAACACTGCGTCATGTTGATGGAAAACAAGAGTTTGGTCTTTCACTTAATGCGGTTATTGCTCGCGGACTTGAGCTCAATCAGATTTAATATGTTCTTATTTTATAGCGGGCTGTTTTCCAGCCCGCTATCCTACATGTCGTAACTGTTGATGATTAGCTTGGTATTGCATAAAAATGCAAATCGACAAGCATCAAGCGTTATAAGGTTCGAGTGGTCGTGGTTATTCTGTGAATCATTATAACGTTTTAACTCTTTTAGCGTACCGTCAACAATTTCCAGTGCGACTATTTCGCTACCAGTATCGAGAATAAAAATAGTATCTCTAAGATGAATGATTGACCTACCTTTTATGGTGGTGCAATGTTTGTAATTCAAAAGCCTGTTAATAGATGTGTAAGTAGCCTCCCAAATTTCTATGAGATTATCGGTCAAATTCTGAATAATGAAGTAATTTTCATGAGGTAGATAGACCGAAAAATTTTGCTTTTTCAACACGTTACGAGTGTAAGGGCGTATAGGTCCAGCATCGCACAAGTATTGATTAGGCCTTTCGTTAAATTGCTTAAAAATGTCAAAAGTATTCCATTTTGAGAGAGCTGCAATGTGTCCGTTGGATAAAGCTGTAAAATGATATTCTAGCAGATTCTGTGCTTCTAGTTTGCCTTTGGGTAGGGAGTTGCCGTCGTTTTTGATTTGCTCAATAGTTGCTCTCTTATGCGTTGTAATTTTGTAAAAAAGACCATCATCAAGAAGATGTGCATTCTCTATTTTTTTGATCATAGCGCAGTCTTCTTTATTTTCATTGAGTTGCCACAGGTAGATATGGCCGTCCACCCCCTGTGTTGCAAAGAGAGTATTCGTTATTCTTTTTATAGTTTTAAATGTGGTCGTTACTTCACGTTGTTCACAAACTTGATATGTCCATTGTAGAATATTGTACAGCTGTATTGTGCCATTTTCTTTGAGTAAGATGATGTTTTGATCATCAAGGCTGATTAGTGTCTTTGTTATACTATCGTCTCCTAGTTCGTCGTTCACTTCGTCTAATTCATCCTCATCATCTTCATCGATATTCAATTCACCATCCGATTCACTATCAGTTTCAATATGTGTGTTCATGGGTGACACGGGTACAAGTAGGATAGTGTTAATTGTCAACCAGAGGGCAAGTTGTTTGATATCTATTTTCTTTATTAAATTCCTTTTATCCTGTGATTAGGAGGGTGGATTGAAATTGCTTATCAGAATAGCCTAAGCAATTTCAATCTGGACAGCAAGCGGTTTGTCCGCTACGTTGACAGACTAATATTGAGTTCATAAACTGAAAATAGACACAACAATAAATAATTCAGGTATTCCAGGGGCATTTCATGAAAGATTTTCAGACATATCAGCAAGAGGGCATAAAGCTGGGTTTATCATTAGAGAGCATGAAAAAGCAGCTGCGACTTCTTTCGTATGATCAGATCAAGGAATTGATTGATTTATTTGTGCGTAATACTGCGAATAACATGAAAAAATCTATTTGGAGTGATGATCTGTTACCCCAGGATATTTTTCTTAATGCTGATCTTTCATCTTATACGCTTCAGGGCGATCATCTTGTAAGTTCACTATTTACCTATTTTGTTCAAAAAATGGTTGTACCTGCCGATTCAAAAATTTCGATGATTGGCGATTTACACGGTGATATTGATGTATTGCTTTCTATTCTTGGCAGATTATTTGAAAGCAGATTAATTAATGAAAATTTTCAAATTATTGATGAGCGACTGTATCTGGTATTTCTTGGAGATTACGTCAATCGTCGCCCAGATAGCTTGAGTGTTATGTACCTTCTTTCAGTGCTTGTGCTTAATAATCCAGGCAAAGTAATTTTGATGCGCGGTAATCATGAATATGCGTCAACAAGTAAGTATTTTCATGAACGCTTTTTGCAAGGACGTGGAGAAGATACGCATTTGGGCCAAGAGACGCTTATTGGAGAGCTTTATAAAAAATCATCTAGCTACGCCTATCCCGATCTTTTGTACTGGTTTGACTATTTACCAATGGCTCTTTATATCGGTTCTGCTGATGAGCAAACCGGCATTACTCATTTTGTCAGTGCGTGCCATGGAGGACTTGAAGTTGGGGTTGATTTTGCACCGTTTCTCGCTGACGCAAAAAGTTCTTTTATGCGTATTATGACCATGAATCGCGCAGCTGTCTTTAATGAATTGCGAGTTGCGCAATCAACTGAAAACTTGGTAGTACCATTGGATAAAATTTTTAGCACAGTAGATGCAGAGCCTACAGCTCAGAGTTTTGTAAATTCTTATAAGCAGAAAGAATCGATTGATTTTTCTTCTTTTCAAAGTCCGTTTCATCTTCGCCTTGGTGAGCAATGGAACAATTTTTTAACTGAAGATCAGGATGGGGTTATTGAGGCTGGCGTTTCATTACGCCGTCGAACGATGTACCTTGGTAGAAAACTGGCTACATTGCTGCTTCAAAATCGTTCTTCAGAAAAAGTTTGTGTGCATGGTGTTATCCGTGGCCACCAGCATCTTGATGAAGAAATTGCAGATCAAGGCGTACATGCTCCCATGCTTTCACTTATTCGGCGCAACAACGGCGTTGTGCGCCAGTGGAGTGGCATGGTCTATACTCTTGGCGCATCTGATGAAATTACCGGCTGGCATTCATTTATTATGCTGACAACGGCACAAAATCCTCAAGACTGGTCTTTGCAGCATTTTTTCAAGCGTCCACAAATAGACTCTTTCACTATTCGTATGTATCAAGCCTTTTCTGAGTAGTGATTTGTTGCATTTTTTATACGAGTGCTTTCATACTAAAAAGTACTTTTATAAAAACGGCAATCATTCATTTTACTAAGAAAAGGAGAGTGTATGCTTTTAGGCGCTTGTTTTATTATGGCGTTGATTTTTGGTGTTGGATCTGTTCAGGCAGAAGCGGTTTTACCAAATAATTTTCAAACCACTCATCCGCTGCTGCTTGATTTCAACATTATTGATGCCAAATTTAATGAAAATGGTTTAAAAATTCTTGAATTTGGAGGGGGTCATCGTTCTGGTTTTGAGGGTCATGATAATCTTTATTGGCATGGTTATACGTGGCATCGATTTTGGGAATGCGCTGCACAGTTTGGTTTGCCTATGTGGTATATCCGTAAACCGCGAGATGAAAAAAGAAAAGCTTTTATTGCGACTGATACATTTTTAAAATATGGGGGTCGCTTTGCCGAGAACGAACATGATCTTTTGACTCAGATTAGCGTACAGCACCAACCGGTAGCAGATGGTTCGTTTCCTGATTATAAAGGCATTATTTTGATCAACAAAACGAACAAAGAATACTTCCCTATGTACACTTTTTTAAAATCAAAATTGCCACAAGCAACTTTTGTTTGCGAAACTGCTAATCATTTTGTTTTTGATAAATATCGCACAGATGTTCTTTTTCGCGAGCCAGGACTTAAGCAATATCGACCAAAGTGCATGGTCTGCTATAAGCGTTATCGCAAAAGTTTGGCAAAGAAAATTATTGGTAGAATGAAGTGCGATATGTTTGTCATCAAGCCCCTGAATGCTCAGTACGGCAAGGGAATTATTTTTGTAACCAAAGAAGATCTTGATTCAACTCTCAAAACCATTCTTGTAGATAAGCAAACTCCTCAACGCATATTGCTTAGTGAAGCGCTTGAGTGGTGGTCGCATGATCCAAACGGTAGATTTATTGTTGAAGAATATGTACCATCAACGCCGGTCGAAGTTGAAGGAAAATTGTTTGATGCAACGTTACGTGTAATCTTTGCTATGCATTTGCAAGATGGGCAGCCGCATGTAACAGTTTTTGGAGCTTTTTGGAAGCTACCTACGCATGCGATTAATGATGATGTATCGCTGAACCAAATTCATCAGTCATATCAGTATGATCGAGCGGTTATGTCGGCGCCGCTTGATGATGAAAGTTTGGTGCGGTTGCAGGTCTTGCTGCAAGATGCGTTACCAAAGGTTTATGCGAAAATGATTAATGAAACTAACGATCAGCGAGTGCAGGGTGCAAACGTCTCATTGCCTGGTACAGGGTTGCCTCTTGCTGTGACGCCTGTCTTTCCTGCAAGTTTTTAATAAAATATTGTTATCTCAAAAAGAAAGGCTCCACTAGACAGTGGAGCCTTTCTTTTTTTTTATTGAACTTTTTTTCGATTATAAAAAAACCAGTAGTACCACAACTTTGCCGCTTCCATGCAAACAAAATAGGCAACGACAATACCGATGGTCCACGACAGTTGCCGAGCTGTTGGCGTGACAAATTCAAAAATTGCATGACCAGCGTTGATGAATGGTAGTGTCATTGTCATTATCAAGCCAAAAAGTGATAGGCAAACCATCTGTGCTGATGGTGCTACAGCGCTGAGGAAAAATTTCTTCGTGCGAATTGAATAGAAAAAAGCAAGCTCGCTCAAGACACAGTACAAAAACCAGTTGGTACGCATCACACTTGGCGGTGTTGCATAAAATCGTGCAAAGAAAATAAGATCAAAACATGTGCTAATAAGGCCTAAACAGACGACCATGAGAGCGAGCTCTCTGATATTAAAAATACGCGGCCTTGCTAGTTCTTCGGTGTCTACGTTGTCAGTAGCAATTGAGATGAGCGGAAAATCTGAGAGTAAATTAACGAGCAAAATTTGAAGTGGTAGCATTGGCAGATGATCGATGAAAAGTGCGATAAAGGCGATAGCGTAAAAATTACTAAAATTTGAAGTGGTCATGCCACGAATGTATTTGAATGTGTTTGCAAAGATGCGACGGCCTTCTTCGATGCCGTTGACAATAACGAGCAGGCTTTTTTTGAGCAGCACAATGTCTGCAGCTTCTTTGGCAACTTCGGTACTGTTATTCACAGCAAGTCCAATGTGGGCTCGTTTCAACGCTGGTGCATCATTTACACCTTCTCCCAAAAAGCCAACACGACCATGTTTGATAAGTCGCTCGATAATGAGATGTTTTTGTTCGGGACTGGTACGTGCAAACACGGCAACATTTTTGCATGCCTCTTCTTGTTCGGGTACAGATAGCGCTGCAAATTGGTCGCCACTCATTACCCCGCTGGTCGATTGAATAAGCCCAACCTGTTGTGCTACCGATGCAGCAACTTCGGGTGCATCACCAGTAATAATTTTGACCGTAAGGCCTAACTGCTGAGCTTTGATGATTGCTTGTTTTGCTGTCTTTTTTACTGGATCGGTAAAAGCAAGCAGGCCGATAAGTTCTAAGTTTTTTATTTGCTGAAGTTGAGCAGTGGCGATCTTGTCGTTGTTATCAAGAACCGTTGATGCAAAAGCAAGAACTCGGTTGCCTTGCTGCCCTTGGCTACGGGCCCAGGCTGCAATTTCTTGTGCATGGGGTGCATCCAAAGAACAATACGAAATAACCGATTCGGCCGCACCTCGCATGATTAAAAGTCGCTCTTGGGGGCTTTGTGTGATAACCGCACTGAATCTTTTTATGGGGTCAAACGGAAACTCTTCCTCTGTTGTGTACGTTTGCTGTAGTTGTGCTTGTGGTGGTTTTTGTGCTGCAAAGATTGCCCGATCAAAAGCGTTTGCTGCTTGATTTGCAACGCTCTGGCCCTGTTTGCAGGTAAGGCCAGCGTGGAGCAGTAATGTATTCTCGTCAGCGCTGTTAATTTGAACAATGGTCAAATTGTTTTCTGTGATGGTTCCTGTTTTATCGGTGCACAAAATATCGATGCTACCAAGGTCTTCGATGGCCGAAAGTCGTTTAACGACAACATGTTCTTTACTTAACTTTCGAGCTCCGTATGACAGTGCAAACGTCATCACAACGGGAAAGCCTTGCGGGATAATGGATACAGCAAGTGCAATGGCAAAAAGCGCTAGTTGCGAGATAGAAATTGAGCTCCCTTTGACCGCGATATGAATCAAAAAGATGCTGATAATGGTTGTAAGAACAAACAAGAGCATAAAATTACTAAATCGACTAATTTCTTTGGCAAAAAGACTGGTGCGATCGATGTCCCTGCTGAGAAGCGATATCGACCCAAACGATGTTTTGCTGCCTGTGGCAATGACAATGCCGCGTGCTTTGCCGCTCGAAACAACCGAGCCACAAAGTCCAATAACAGGAGGCGTTGTTCCACTTTGTTCTGCAGTTGTCGGCTCATTCGTTTTGTGGACAGGAATCGATTCGCCGGTAAGGGTAGATTCATCAACCCAAACATGTAATGCATCAAGAAAGCGCAGATCAGCAGGAATAATGTCTCCTGCTTCCATGTCAATAATGTCGCCGGGAACTAGCTGGTCGGCAGATATGCGTACCAAGGAGCCACCACGCAGAACATTGCAGGTTGTAGCAAGGTATTTTTTGAGCAGTAGGATCGTTCGTTCTGCATAGTATTCTTGATAAAAACCAAGGACGGCCGAGATGACGACAAAAAGCATAATGATGGCGCTATTAAGCTTGTCTTGCAGAAAAAATGAAAGTGCCGCAGCAAAGAGAAGCAAGTACATAAATGGAGTGTGAATCTGACGAGTCATGATAGAGAGCCATGAAAATTTTGTGCTTTCTACTGCGTTGGGCCCATATTTTTTCAATCGTTCTGCCGCCTCGTGTTCAGAGAGGCCTGTTTTTTCAGAGCTTTGCAGCGATGAGATCAGCTCTTCGGGTGTTAGTTGTACGCAATCTTTGATGGTCATACATGCCTTTCGAGTGCATCAAGAACATTTTCACCATTACTACACAGCGCTTTGAGAGCTGGAAGTTTGCGATAGGGGTTATCAGCAGCAAGAAACGCCAGCGTTGCGCCGCCGCCGGTAGACAAAAAACTTATGTTTTCAGCAAACCCGCTTTGAAAGGTTGCAGCTACTGCATCACCACCGCCAATGACGGTGTGGGCGCCGCTTGATGCAATGGCATTCAAAACGGTTGTCGTGCCGGAAGCATACTCGGGGTATTCATAAATACCCATGGTGCCATTCATAAAGATTGTTTTAGCTTCTGCAATTTTCATAGAGAAATCATGTGCGGTTGCAGGTCCAATGTCGACGCAGCGGCTGCCTTGTGGTATTGCATCTGCTGCAAACTGAAGCGGAGAGCTGCCAAGATCAAATTGGGTTGCAAAAAAATCGGTTGGCAGCACAATCTCAACCGAAAATTGTTGTGCAAGATCGATGATTTGACGGGCCTTGCTAACAGCGTAATCGTCAATTTCGACATTTCGTAAGCTGGGGTTTTGAGCTTGCAGAAATGCTTGTGCCAAAAGTCCACCAACTAAAATTGATGTGACGCGGTGCTCTGCCTCTTTGGTAATGAATTGTTCGATGGTGCCAATTTTATCGTCGATCTTAGATCCACCAAGGACCATGACAAACGGTTGTTCGGCACTTGTTTGCAGGTGTGAGAGCTCTGCGATTTCTTTTTCAACAAGCTTGCCGCATGCTCGATTTTCGGGACTAAATTTTTCGGCAAGCAAAGTAACTGAAGTGTCTGGTCGATGCATGGTTCCAAAGGCATCGTTGATGTAGACATCGCCCAGCTGAGCAAGTAAGTCGGCAAAATGATCGTTAACTTCTCGCTCTCCTTGAAAGAATCTAAGATTTTCAAAGACCAAAATGAGATCTCGCAGTTGATGGCTTCTGGCAATTGCGTTCATTAGGTCAAGCTCATGATCAGCGTGATAACCATGATCCCTAAGCCACTGAGCAATGATGAGGGTTGAAAAGTTTTCATCAAAAATCTGTGGCTGAGGTCGGCCAATGTGACCAATCAAAATAGCCTTTCCTCCGTGAGCAAGGATGTAATCGATGGTTGGTAATAGTGCTCGAAGTCGGTGGTCTTGAATGATTACCTTGTCTTGCACCGGGACGTTTAAATCTGCGCGCAATAAAACGCGCTTTCCTTCAAGGTGAAGCGATTGGATAAGAGGGATCATACATGCTCCTTAATTTGGTTCTTATTGTTGACCAACCGTACCAAAAGCAAGAGTTGTTTTCTAGAATCCATCGATTTTGCGGCTAAAGAATGCGTGAGTGTTAGCGGTTACTTATTAAGTTTTTTGAAAACCAGCTTCCTGTCGCACAAAGTCGATAAATCAAACATGTTTTTAAGTTTGATGCTCAAAAAACAACCATGATTTTGTTAATTGGTGTCGAAAAATCAAACATGTGCTACTGTTTTTAAGATCGTGCAAAGTCCATGAGTTTTGAATAATCGCCTCGATCAGCTTCACGTAGTGATTCGATGTACTGCTGGCGAATGGGTGTTATTTTATACAAATCTTGAGTGGCTCCCCAACTGAAGCGAGGAAGCCCTTTCTGCATGATGAGTAGATCCGCCATTAGGCGGGCATGTCGACCATTACCATTTGGAAAAGGGTGAATCCAGACCAGTCGATGGTGCAGCCGAATAGCAATTTCATCATCAGGAAATGAATGGTGTTCTAATTGATAATTAACATCATCGCAAAGATTCTTGAGCTCGATGGAAATCATATGAAAATCAACACCAATATTCTTTCCAGATCGTCGAAATTTTCCTGCCCACTTCCATGTTTGGTCAAACATGTATTTATGAAGTTTTTGTATAAAATCAACAGAAACGATATTCTGTTTTTTCTTTTTTGCCCACTGTTCAGCAAGTAAAATATTGCGTTGTTCCCAGACATTAAGTTGCGCTTGGGCGGTAATGTGAACTGGAATTAAATCAAAAATTTCTTCTGGTTCAAGAGGGGTAGAGCCTTCTGGACAGTTAAATTTCATCCTCATTCTCCCAGAGATGTTTAGGATCTCCTTGCAGTAGCTCTTGTACAAGATCATTTTCTTGCTTCTTTTTTTCGTCAGCGGAAAGGCCTTGGAGCTCTAGAGCCATAGAGTGCGCAACTGACCTAAGGCGCTTTTTTGCAACGAGTCGAGCTTGGTCTTGCAGAATTTGCTCAAATGGTTTGTTTGGAATAAGGAAGTAGACGAGTCGACAGTCCATTGCCTGAGCAACTTGTTCAAGAGTTTCAAGAGAGATAGTTTTTTTTTGTTCCCTAAGTTCCAAACCTGTAATATTTGGTTGAGTACATTTCATTTTTTTAGCAAGATGAGCGCTTGATAATCCAAGAACATGACGGATAGCTTTAATCCATCCTGACTTGGGGGGGTGGTTTTTGGCTAATTGATTGAGATCTACAAAGCCTTCTTGCAGCTGTTGGCGCATTATTTTATCAAATATTTTCTTCATACATACCTATAAATTATTAAATCTAACAAAAATTATAATCTATAGATTATCAAATATTATAAAAATTATAATCTATAGATTATCAAATATTATAAAAATTATAATCCATAGATTATTAAATATATCAATTCAGAAGCACATGTTTTGATATTGATATCCATATTGTTTTGAAGCTTAGCCGCTGAAGATAGGGCAATTCAATAAATTTGTCTTGTTGGGTACAGTACCAAACACAGAGGCTATTTTCTAGAATATGTCGATTTTGTGGTAGCAGACCCGTGAAATACGGTCAGATCGATTATTGACCACTACAGTTAGAAAAGCGCCAAAAAATGGTAATGGTGGCTGATAGATAGCTGAAAAGGCTTACTGGTGGGGCGTTTTTCATCTGAGAAAATAAATGATATATTTGTAATAGAAATAAATATTGTTATTTTTACCACCCAGGAGGTTTTTATGAAGAACAAAATGATGCTTTTTGCACTGTTCGCTACGTTTGGTGTTATGCAAGCTGGTACTGACTCAGCACCAACTGTTTCGGCTGTAAATATTAATTTTCAAGATGAAGATGGAAAAACAGCTTTGCATAGGGCAGTTGCAGCTAGAGATCTTGAAAAAGTAAAAGAACTTTTGGCTCAGGGTGCAAATCCAAATATCATGGATAACAATGATTTTTCGCCATTTACATATGCCGTTGTTAGAAATAGAAATGAAGCGATTATTCGGGAATTATTGGCCCATGGAGCATCTGTCGATTTTGTTCATAAAGACACTTTTTTCTCGTTGATTGTTTTGAATGATTATGAGGGAGTATTGCTACTTTTGAATTGCGGGTTTGATGTTGATTATCAAAGCGATAAATATGGTCTTACCGCGTTATGTGTTGCAGCTGGATATAATAACTTTAAAGTGGTAAAAGAACTTCTAGCTCGAGGTGCAAATCCAAATATTCAAGCAAAAAATGGTGCAACGGCTTTGACATTTGCTTTGATCAAAAACAATTCTGCTGTGGTAAGAGAGCTTTTGGCTTACGGAGCTGATCAAAGTATACGAGAACCATTTGATTATCCGCTACTTGTAGTCAGTCTTGGTTTGGCTCGATTTTTACCGTTCTTTGAACTGCTGAAGTACAAGCTATGGAAGAAGCCTATCAATGTCTCGATGATCAAATAAATTATAGGGGGGTATATGGTTATTAAAAGAGATTCAAAGCTACTTTTGCTTGTTTTTTCAACTGCATCAATCTTTTGTGTTGAATCTATTTATTGCAAATCTGATGATCAGGCTGCATCTTTCGATTTTCGGCGTGAATTTGAAGGTTATGTAGCTAAAAATAAAGATTTTCTAACTAAATATTCTGGTTATTATAAATCGCTGATAAAAGAGCCTTCAACGAGATTTGATAATATGAAAACAATTAGTAAGGCGGATTTTCCTAATCTATTTGAAATGATACATCGATTGGCTTATCGATTATCCATTGATATGCCAAGAAATATAGTTGTTTCTTTTGGTGAAGATGACTGGGCTAGTGTTATATCTGTTAAAATGACAACGGGAAAACATGAAAAGTTGCTTGTAATAGGGAAGTATTTGTTTTGCAACTGTTCTGATGCAGAGATTCAGGCCGCTATGGCGCATGAATTAGCCCACATAGCACTTAAGCATTCCGAAGAATATTGTGCGGTAGATCAAGGGTCTGTGCAGACTGCACTCTTGGCCGGTATTGTTGCATACGCTCTTGCTTGCTGTGGAGGCAAATCTATTGAGTGGAATTTTAGATTTGGCCTTCTTGTGGGGGTGACTGGTTATTACGGCCAAAAATTCTTGAATAAGACATTGTTTTCACGTGATCGTGAAAAAGAAGCTGACTTGACTGCTGTAAAAATCTTGGGAAGCGGAAAAGCCTTGATAAGTCTTCTGTCGTCTAACAAAAGACAAAATTCTTGGTTAGAGCAGCTTTTTTCAACACATCCGTCAATTCAAGAGCGAATTAGGTACATTCAAACTGCTATGGTTAACAAGAGATAAAAGTTTATAATTATAACCTATAGATTATTAAATATATTTGTTCAGCAGCTAAAATTCCTGCAATTCAATAAACGTATCTTGTTGTTTTCTGTTGCTCAACAGTACCAAACACAGAGGCTATTTTCTAGAATACGTCGATTTTGCGGTAGCAGACCCGTGAAATACGGTCAGATCGATTATTGGCCACTACAGTTCGAAAAGCATCAAAAGATGGTAATAGTGGCTGATAGATGGCTGGAAATGCTTTCTGACAGGGCGTTTTTCATTTGAAAAGATGCATGATATATTTGTATTAGAAATAAATATTGTTATTGTTACTACCTTGGAGGTTTTTATGAAGAATAAAATGATGTTTTTTGCACTATTAGCTACGTTTGGCTCTATGCAGGCTGATTCTATCCAAACAGAAGAGATGAGCTCTGTGGCTATTCAACAAGCTGGGACTAACTCGAAAGATATCAACGTTCAAGATGAACAAGGTAAAACAGCCTTGCATCGTGCTGTTGACGCTCTTGATCTTGAAAAGGTAAAAGAACTTTTGGTCAATGGAGCGAATCCCAACATTCAAGATAGTTATAGCAAAAACACTCCGTTGATTTATGTTTGCAATAACTATCACTACACGGACCCCATTACTCGCAATGTTCTGCTGGATGAGGTTTTTGAGTCTAAAAGACTTGCAATAGTAAAAGAACTCTTGGCTCATGGAGCTAATACAAATCTTCAGGGTAGCTATGGCTCAACAGCGTTGCATCAAGCCGTTACATCAAAAAATCTTGAAATAGTAAAAGAGTTGTTAGCTCATGGAGCGGATGTTGGTATCGATAATGATTATGGTAAATCGCCGTTATATTGTGCTCAAGATTATAGAGATTCTGAAATAGAAAATGCACTTTTGGATCATGGGATAGATGCGAGTATTCGAGAAAAACATTGCGCAACGCCTTTGCAAGAAGCTGTTCGGTTGGGTGATCTTGAAACAGTAAAAGAGTTATTGGCTCAGAGAGCGAATCCTAATACTCAGGACTGGAAAGGTAAAACAGCTTTGCATGATGCAGTTGAATACATGACTAAGAGTGAGTTTTCTTTTGAAGACGAAGAGAATTGGGATGAGGTGACTCGCTTTAAATACATGGCTGTCCAGTCTCGGGGCCTTGAGATAGTCAAAGAGCTTTTAGTGCACGGAGCAGATGCAAACATTAAGGACCGATCTGAATCAACGCCGTTGTTGCTCGCTGTTTGGAACGAACATTGTCCTCTTGTTGATGCTATTCTAACTGGTGGAAAGGGCATCAATGTCAATCTTGTTGCATTTGATGGTCAGACGCCTTTATTAAGAGCGCTTCAATGTAGCAATTTAAGTATTGCAAGAGAGCTTATAAAGTACGGAGCTGATCTTGATATTCCAGACAAAAAAGGCATGATAGCTTTTTTTAATAGCAATTATTCGGATCCTTCATTAAAAAAATATTTAGTCCATGTTCACCAAGTTGGAGTGGATACTCAGAACAAAGACCATGATGGAAAACTTGTTGCTCGTTGGTGCACGTGTGCGTCTGAGCTACTTGCTGGAGCAAATCCTAATACTCAAGGTAAAGATGGTAGAACGCTTTTGCATTGTGCTGTTACCTATGCGCCGCTTGCATCGATATGTGAAACTTTAAAGCGTGGTGCTGATGTAAATATTCAGGACAATGAGGGCAGAACCGCTCTGCATGAGGTTCTTTCTCACCGTTATAGAGAAGAAGACCGCATAGATATTGTAAAAGAGCTTTTGGCTGCCGGGGCGAATCCAAATCTTCAGGATTCCTGCGGTGAAACGGCTTTGCATGCATTGATTAATTGCCATACTGGTTACATGGATGGATATGAATTAATTCTCCTAAAAGAGCTGTTTGCATCAGGAGCAAACCCAAATATTCAAGATAAACGTGGTCAGACCGTTTTGTCTGCAACCATTCAACGCGGCGGCAGGTCATCGGAAAATTTTGAAAAAATAAGGGAACTTTTGATGCGCGGGGCAAATCCAAATATGCATGATGATCAAGGTTGGTTCCCGCTATTGCATGCTGTGTATTATGACGGCTATACAGAACTTGTAGATCTTTTGTGTGAATATGGCGCAGATGTTAATGGGCGAGCATTGGCAGACACCTCCTGGCGTGGCGAAACTGCCTTGCAAGTGGCGGTTGGAGAGAAGAATCTTGAAATGGTAGAAAAGCTTTTATCCTATGGAGCAAACCCTAATACTGTTGATAAAGAGGGTTGTTTGATTTTATATAAAATTCTTGCCCGTGGGCGTGATGATTGGAAAGAAAATTTTATGAGTGTTGTGCAAGCGTTTTTAGCTCATGGAGCTGACGTAAATCTTCAAGATAAAGATGCTGCAAATGCTTTGCATAAAATTGTTAGTCGAGGCTGCCGAAGCAATTATTATTTCTCTCTTGATGAACAAACAGAGATTGACCTTGTAAAAGCAGTGTTGGCTCATGGTGCTAATCCCAATCTTCAAGATAATGATGGAAATACGGTATTGGGCAAAGCTCTTAAAAACTGCTCTTCTAAAACGGTACAAGAGCTCCTTGCTGCTGGCGCGAATCCTAATAGTCACGATAAAGATGGCCAAACAGATTTGCTTCGTGCTGATGCTAAGATTAAGGATTCTGAAGAAAACACGGCTATTGGTGATGGTGGGCGAAAGGGACGCTCCCTTGCATTCTTAGAGATGTTGAAATATAAGCTATGGAAAAATCCATTTTCATTCATCACTAACAATAAATAGAAAATTTTTTAGAAAAATAGCAGGGGTCATTTTTTCAATTGATCCCTCAACCTGATACCGGATTCAACATCTAAACCTATTTTAATGTCTAATTTGGCTTACTGATAGCGCGTTTTTCATTTGAAAGAATAGGTGATATATTTATATTATAAATAAATACTGTTATTTTTATTACCCAGGAGGTTTTTATGAAGAATAAAATGATACTTTTTGCGATATTAGCTACGTTTGGCTCTATGCAGGCTGATATAGATTCTATAATTGATGTGGGCAGCGAAGCTACACAACAAGTTGAAGTGAAGTCGGAAGCTGCCACCATTCAGGATAACATACATGACCTAGCTTTGCGGGTTGCAATTATAGACAAAGATCTGGATAAAGTCAAAGAGCTCCTTGCTCTGGGTGCAAATCCTAATACCTATTATGTGAAACAGGGTATGCCTGTACTGATGCTTGCATTATTGATTAAGAGCGATCCAGAAGTTATCAAACTGCTATTGGCTTATGGGGCCAATCCTAACGTCCCAGATGATTTTGGGCAGACGGCGCTAATGTTTGCCATAGCAAGAGGTTGCGATACCAAAATTGTAGAAAACCTTTTGGCTCATAAAGCTGATCCGAATATTCAGGATAAACAGGATAGAGCGGCTTTGCATGTTGCAGCATCCATTGGAAAACTTGATTTGGTAAGAAAGCTGCTTGCTCATGGCGCAGATCCTAAACTTAAAGGCCCAGGGGGACACACAGCTCTTTTGCTGGCTGCTATTGGGGGGAACGTTTCGGTCTTTTTAGAGCTTTTGAAATATAAGCTTTGGAAGAATCCGGTTCCATTCACCGCTGACAATAAATAGAAAATTTTTTAGAAAAGTAGCAGGGGTCGACTAGAAGGTCGGCCTCTCAATATTCTCTTGGATTTATTAGCTAATCCTATTTGAATTCAAAATAAAGACTTATACTCTTTTTTCTTGGTGGATTACAGATATTTATTCACAATCTTCAAGATGACGCGTATGATTTTTACATATCTCTTTTTAACCGCTGGAACTACTATCACCATACAATCAGGAATTTATGTCACAATACGATAAATCTGAGCAACGATCAGATAACAAACGACCAGAAAGAACGCGTTCAAGCCAAACAAGAAGTTATGGCCCGCATAGACCCAATAGCTCGAGCGGATCTGAAGAATCAGATAGACCGCGCAGTTACAGTGGCCCTCGTGATGCAGAAAGCTCAAATCGCTCATCTGGCCCACGCAGACCAAGTTCTGGCGGAGCAGCTGGCCCAAGCCGGTCCGGAGGCTTCAGTCGCCCATCAAGCCCCAACCGCGGCGGCGGCAGATCAGGCGGCATGATTAAAAAATTCAACCCTTCCGATTTTATCAAAAAGGTTGAAGAGCAAGTTGTATCACCTGTGTATGTTCCAAAGCATGCGTTTTCTGATTTCTTAATCGAAGAACTTGTTAAGAAGAACATTGCCAAGCGTGGGTACACATCGCCAACCCCAATTCAAGACGAAGCTATCCCGTTGCTTCTTGAAGGTAAAGACGTGATTGGTACAGCTAATACGGGTACCGGTAAAACAGCAGCGTTCTTAATTCCGCTTGTGAACAATCTTTTGACAAAAAAGACGAGCAGAGTGCTTATTGTTACTCCAACACGCGAATTGGCTGCACAAATTCAAGATGAACTTGCGCGATTCAAAGCTCAAACCGGATTTTATTCGGTGTTGTGTATTGGTGGCATGGCCCTTAATCCTCAGATTAGCCAATTAAGAAAAGATCCTGAATTTGTCATTGGTACACCGGGTCGACTAAAAGATCTTGAACAACAGCGTTATTTGAACCTTTCAAAATATACGTCCATTGTTTTGGATGAAGTTGATACCATGCTTGATATGGGATTTATCAATGATATGAAATATATCATTTCACGACTTCCAGAAAAAAGACATTCACTGTTCTTTTCGGCAACCATTTCTCCTGATATCAAATCTTTGATGAATCGCTTTTTGCATGACCCTGTTTCTATTAGCGTTAAGACGCGCCAAACAGCTGAAAATGTCAACCAAGACATCATCAACGTGACGGCAACAAATAAAATAGAAATTCTGCATGATCTTTTGATCAAGCCTGAATTTACCAAGGTTATTATTTTTGTTAGAACAAAGAGATCAACCGATAGACTTGCAAAAAGTTTGCGTGAGCGTGGATTTAAAATTACCGCTATTCATGGCGATAAAACGCAAGCTCAGCGAAAAAAAGCTCTTGAGATGTTCAAAGATAATCAGATCAAGATTCTTTTGGCTACCGACGTTGTTGCCCGAGGAATTGATATTGACGATGTCTCGCATGTTCTGAATTACGATTTGCCTCAGACTCATGAAGACTATATTCACAGAATTGGTCGAACTGGTCGAGCGAATAAGATTGGCCAAGCAATCACTTTTATTGAGTAAGTAAGTTTTTAGCTTAGATATTTAAAATGATTTATCCTTGTAATTTGGAAGTCCAACTTCTAAATTACAAGGATAAATCATTTTTTTTAGATCTATTCGTGCCGCAGAACATCAGCAATGTGAATACGCTGTACTTGTTGTGCTGGAATAAAGGTTGCCAAAAAACCAAGCAGTAGCGTTGCAAGAAATACAACAATGAAAATCTCCGGTTCCATACGGGCTGGCAGGTATGAGACGTAATAAACATCTGGGAGATCGATGCGAACATGATTTTCTAAGATATAGCCTCCAAGCGCTGCAAGCCCAAGGCCAACCAGCGAGGCAAGCAGGGTGATGGTCATGCCAAGGCTCAAAAATATGCGGCGGATGCGGTAGCGCTCCAAGCCAATCGCCTTGAGGATGGCAATATCACGTCGCTTTTGTTGGATCTGCATAAAAAGCAGTGAAATCATGTTCATACTTGCAACCAGTGTGATGAGGGCGAGGATAAAGAACATCGCATATTTTTCAAGCTTCAGTGATGAAACCAGGGCTGGATATAGATCCTTCCAAGAACTGATGGTTAGATGCGAGAAGCTTTGTTGTAATTTTTTGATAACAACCTGTTCGTCGCTTGGGCCACCAAGAGCGTATAAAAAACGTTGTTTTAGATGAGATCCAAAGGTGCTCCAAAAAGAAACAGCCCAGAGTCCTTGTTGCTGATATGCGGTAGATAGGGCTGATCGAGAAGACTCTTTAACTTTTATGGTGATCGTATCTACCCCCTCATCATCAAACGTTTTGTTCACAAAATCCAGTGATGCGTAGGCAAAGTTATTATCATACTCCTCAAGTCCAATCTTAAAAATCCCGGCAACGATGACAGTCTTTTTTTTCAACAGAATGCGTCTTTTGTTGCCCGATTCAGGGATCATGAGCGAGACTTGCTCGCCAATCTTTATGCCAAGTTCTTGAGCCATCTTTGAACCGATTAAAATATTATTTTGAGTAACTAAATTTTTGAGTAGCGGCTTATTTTTTTGATCTTCATTGGTTTGCCATGCAATAATTTTTTCTTCTAGCGTGGTGACCAGTCCCTCGTGTGCAGAATCAATTCCTTTGAGAAAAACAACGGTCTGATTTTTATTTTTTTCGATGATAGCCTGTTTGATTGCTCCTGCACTGATGCCACTGATGGTGTCTCCACATTCTTGTTCAATTGCTGGGCGTAGCTGCTCGTAGTCAAGGCGGTTGCCCGGCGAACTTATAATGATGCTCGCGTTGATGCCTTGCATTTTTTCGTGGATAGTTTTTTCAAACCCGTTGGTGATGATGAGGGTGAGCATCAAGGCAAATGTGCCGATGCAGATACCCAAAAAGCAAATCTTGGTCATAAACGCAATGCTGGCATCTTTGTTTTTTGCAAAAAGATAGCGCCAGGCGATGAGTAGTTCTGGAGAATTGAACATAAAAAACCTGCATTCGAATAAAAATTTTTATCAAAGGAACAATAGGTTCCTCAGTCTAGTACGATGGAAAGGGATGTGTAAAGATTTGCGTGTTGAGATGAATTTATTTGAAGAAAAGTTTTGTCCGTATTTTTTATTCTTGTCGGCGATCTTTGATGTAGGTGTTGCGCTGGCCCTCTTGTGCTCTATTTTTTGCAAATTGCTTGAGTTCAGCTGCAATTTGAGCAATTTGAGGAACGCACGAAAGTGGTCGTTTTTCATTGGTGACAACTGCTAGAGAAATTGAGATAAGCGGAAGCAGGTGCTGAGTGCCTTGTCGATTGCGAACAATCATCTTACTTCGAGATAAGTCATGCTCATTGTAGAGCTGCTTGGTATGCAGATCAAAATGAGTAGTCACGTAGTCAGCGATAGCATCAATGTGCTCTGGGGTCGAGATTACGATAAAATCATCGCCGCCAATGTGCCCAAGAAAATCATCTGAGTGGCCATTTTTTTGAAGCGCAAGCGTTAAGATTTGCGCTGTCTGTTGAATCATTCTATCACCCATGGCATAACCATATTTATCGTTGTACGCTTTAAAATCGTTCAGGTCGGCGTACAAGATGGCTATCGGTTTTGAAAGTCTTTGTGTAATAATTTTATTAATGATGCTGCTACCTGGTAATTTAGTAAGCGGGTTTGCGTTTTGGTCGCGCTCTGCTCGGCGCACGTTCATTAGTAGACGCGCGCGTAATGCGACAGCGTCAATGGGTTTTTGTACAAAATCATCAGCGCCTTGTTCTGCTGCATCGACAATATCGTTTGGTAAAACATTCTTTGCAAGAATGATTACGGGAATATGGATTGTCTTGAAATTAGATTTGAGTGTATGAATGGAGATAGAGCTTTCTAATATTTGTTGATCCATAATAATGCATACAAGGTTATTGTGCTGGTCGATGATTGAGGTTATGGCTTCCTGCCTTGCAGCAGTCATGATAGCATAGTCGTCTGCAAGAGCTGTTTGGATGGAGGCTATAGTATCTTGATCATTGCTGACGACTAAAATTGCCCTTTGAATAGTGCTCATAATCCCTTGCGTTTCTTTGTATGCAGTACGGTTAATCTTTGAAGATTTACATTCTTTGTATACATTACTAAAGAGTGTTACGTAATTTATTTAAAATTACTACACCTTGCCTAGTTGATGATATACAATGAAGCAAATTGTGTAAAAATAAAGAGTGTGTCATAGAAAAAAGAAGAAAGATGATACAATGTTTTCATCAAGAGTATTTAAATATGTTTCCTATCTCTCTTGTTTGTTGATTGTTCTGACCTTGTCGGGATGCATCAAATATTACAAGGTCTTAAAGAATGAATTTCCGCAGGGCGAAGATTTTTCGCCAGAAGAAGATGTAATGCGGCGTTATGTTCGTAACACGGCTGTGTATGACCAGTTTCAGACGCTTGCTCATTTTGACGCAATGTGGCTTTCTGATGAAATGAAAACAACCTATGTTGGACTTCATGGTGCGCGTATTGGGCGTGATGAAGAGGGCCGAGAGACGTTGCTTCGTCGTCAGCTTGAAGAAAATAAACACTGGATATCATTTTATATCCTTGCCGATATCAGAGAAAAAAATCACACCTCGCTGAGCGAAAAAAATGCTTCTTGGACCTTTTATTTAGAGCTTTCAGACGGTGAACGTGTTCAGCCGGTGAGTATCAAGGAAGTTGAAATTGAGCCAGAGTACCAATATTTGTTTGGTCACCGATTCAATAATCATAAGTCATCGTATCTTATTAAGTTTCCTGCACATGATTTGACGGGCGAGCCTTACCTTGATCAAGGACCGGTTATGAAACTTGGTTGTTGTTCGGCAAGCAAAAAAACAACAATGGCATGGAAGATGCTTGAAAAGCCTGAAAAAAAAATAAAAAAAGAAAGTTTGCATGAAGATTTCTATTGGGGCTGATCATCGCGGGTTTGAGCTCAAGCGAGCAATTATAGATCATTTTGTGCAGTATGCGTGGCATGATGTTGGTGCTCATTCATTGGAGCGTACTGATTATCCAGTGTACGCCAAAGAGGTCTGCCATGATATCCAGCGTGGAGATTCCTCCTGTGGTATTTTAATTTGCGGTTCGGGGGTTGGCATTTCTATTGCAGCCAATCGATTTGCAGGAATTTATGCAGCGCTGTGTTGGTCGACCGAAATTGCTGAGCGAGCAAAACAGCATGATGGCGCCAATGTTCTGGTTCTTCCTGCAGACTTTATTACACATGAGCAGGCCTTTGCAATGATCGATGCTTGGCTTGGCGCAACATTTAAAGAAGGGCGATATAAGGAGCGCCTCTTGATGATAGATAAGATGTAGTTGATGAATTCGAAAAAGAAGGAGAGGGTATGTCGAAGGCTTTTGTTGTGCTTCGTGTTCTCGGAGCATGTGTTTTTATTGTTTCTCAGTCATGTTTAGCTCGGTCAGATTACAAACAAAATTTTATTTCACAAGATGAGATGAAAAAAGCGTCAAAGCAACATCGTGGAACAACGGTAACAGGCGTTGCTGCTGTTGCTCAGACAATGACCGAAATTGCACAGCAGCATGAAGAAGCGCGGTTGTTGCGTTGTAATAATGTTTTTCGTAAGTCTCATTCGGTTTATCGCAACCCTTTGCGAGCTGAGATTCAACAATTCCCTCAAGCTTTACAGGTGTCAAGCTTTCCTGCAGTTCCTGAGCAATCATACGATGGAGAATTAACCCGTAAACCTCAGGTGGTATCTACCTCTTTCTTAGCCGGCTCACTTGAGGACACGGGTATTTTTCCTCCAGATAGCATGGGGGCTGTTGGTCCTTCTCAATTTCTTCTTACCATAAACGGACTCATTCGCTCCTTCAATAAAACAACGGGGCTTGCCGATGGTGTAATGAATTTTGAAGCCGATACTTTTTTCAATCCTGTTCGTAATGGAGAATTTACAACCGATCCGCGATGTCGATACGACCGGTTTTCTGATCGATGGATTATTTTGATGATTAATACTCCTGACACTGAGAACAATCGTATCATGATTGCCGTGAGCGACAATGGGACCATTTCATTTGCAACTGTGTGGAGTTATTTTTTTATTGATGTTGGATCAGATGCTTTTTTTGATTACCCAACGCTTGGAGTTGATGTAAATGCTCTATATATTGGTGGTGTGACGTTTAGTGAAACTAATAGCGGTAAGCTTTTTGTTGTCAAAAAAAGTTCTATCCTTGGCGCCGGCCCTATTGTTTATACTGTTTTTAATAATGTGATTGATTTTAGTACCGCTGTTGGGCCTTATGTTCCACAAGGCGTAGATAATTTTGATCCGGGCGCCACAGAGGGATATTTTATTGGCGTTGATAATGCCTATTTTGGTCGTCTTATTTTGCGTCGTGTTTCTAATCCAGGTGGTACTCCAACCTTATCCGGCAACATTCCTCTTGCAGTTCCAGCAACTCGCTTGCCGCTTCAGGTAGAACACAAAGGCAATGATAATACGCGCACTGGTTTGATGGACGGTATCGATGACCGCTTATTTATGGCGCATATTCGTAATAATCGTTTGTGGACCGTACACAATCTTGCTGTTAATAATAAGGGAGTGTGTGTTAATTCAAGTACGCGTAATGGATCTCGTTGGTATGAAATTAATGTGGGTACGCCGGCTCCAACATTGGTTCAGTTTGGAACGCTTTATGATGCATCAAAACAGAATACCACTGATAGGCGCTCCTATTGGGTTCCCGCTATTATGACATCGGGTCAAGGTCATATGACGCTCTGTTCAAGCTTTGCAGGGAAAAAAGATTATATTGGTGTAGCTGCTGCTGGGCGTCTTGTAGGAGATGTTCTTGGCAGGTTACAAGATGTAACTATTGCTCAAAAGGGGAATGGTGCTTACAATCCTGAGAGCGACGAAGGTGAATCCTTTGGTCGTCGTTGGGGCGATTATTCTTATACTTCTGTTGATCCAAGCGATGATATGACCATGTGGACCATTCAAGAATATTGTGATGATGATGACTTTTGGGGTGTGCGTGCAATTAAATTGCTTGCTCCACCGCCAGCAACTCCATTCAGTGCTTCACCCGCGTCAGTTGCCCAGGGTACTCCTTCGACTAATGTTACGATCACCGGGCTCGTGCCAAATGGTGCTGGATTCTTTGATCCTGGAGTTGGATTTGCCAATCACATTTCGGCTGCTGTAACAGGCGGCGTAACGGTGAATAGCGTCACCTATAATTCGCCATCATCAGTGACTCTGAATATTTCAACCGTTGGAGCAACGACAGGTGCCAAGAATGTGACGGTTACCAATCCTGATGGTCAGAGCAAGGTGGGAACAGGTATTTTGACAATCACGTAGTTTTTAAAAGTAGTTAATTTTGTTAAATAACTTATATTAGCTCTCAAAGCTAATATAAGTTATTTAAATTTTTATAAAGTAATTAATCAATTAAAAGTATGGCTCTTAATGTGGTCATTTGAAATAATTAATTTTAGTGTTAGGCTGTGGGTAGTGAGTATCTTGTATGTTTCTCTTTTATGAGAAGGTTTATTATGGCAACGGCTACAATAACATTTCATGCCGCACCGCGTACGTTTCGGTTTCTTGATAGATCGATACAATCATCTTTTTTTACATCAACTATTTTTATTCTTTCTTTATCACTTCTTTTATTACCTATTTTAGTAGGTTATTCAATGATTATTGTGCGCTAGCACAGTAATTTTTTCTTTATTTTTAGATACATTTTTTGAATTAAAATTTGCAAAAATAACTCTTGTGCACGAGTTTATCTTTTGTGATTTAAAAAAATCATAACAAACGGTTTGTTATGATAGAAAAGTATCGTTTGGTCGCTGCAGCAGATCGGGCGGATACGTATAGTTATAGTCTATTTTTTTTCTATGGATACTATTTTTATGAAACGTTTTTTTATAGTGTTTGCGATTCTAATCGCAGTTTGTAGTTTTGAACAGAAAGTTTTTGCGATGCAGAATAGGTTTGCGGAGATTGCCCGTGTAAAAGGATTGCAGATTAGGGAGTATAATCCTGGGAGGGACAAAGCCGCTGTTCTTGCTATCGCAAGGCAGAACATAGAAGCTCTTACCAATCTGCGATGGTATGACTGGAATGAAGAAAGAGCTTTGATTGATAACGTTGTTCCAGCTCTGGATGACCATGGTCAGGCTGGGCGCAAAACGTTGGTTTGTTTTAAAGACGAAGCCTTGATTGGTTTTGTTAACTACACTATTTACAGCCCGTTTTACAAAAAATGCATTGAGAAATATAGTGATTTCGATATTCCACAAAAAGCACACATTAACCATATTGCTGTTGATGTTGATTATCAAGGAGCTAGCGCTGGTTCGGCGTTGATGGAAGAGGTCATTGGAGATTGTGAAAAGCAAGGAGTTCGAGTCATAAGCCTGTCTACCGTTGGACGAGACGAAGCTCTTCCACAAAAAACTAAGGACTTTTACCACAAATTGGGTTTTTATATTTTTCAGACACCAGCGACAGGTTCTCCGGCAGATACCGGTTGGAAAAAAAGGCTTGTACCCCATTCTGCAGAACAGTGCTTGATCAATATTCATAGGTGGTGGACCGGCACTGCTGATCAAAACTAACTAATGAATGCGGCCTGCGGGTTTTTAGTCGGTAAGCGTTAAAAAAACTTGCTGGCAGCCCGCCGGCGCTGCTGGTAGAAGGCTGTTTAATTGGGTAGAATAAGTAGGTGCAAGGTCATCCTTGACCTGTAAAAAGGCAATCATTCAAAAATAAGGTTTAAAGACCATGACTCAAAAAGAACAAAAGAATCCGTTTCAAGATACGCTAAATTTGCCAACAACCACGTTTTCTATTCGAGCCAATGCGCAAGAAATGGAGCCAACCATTTTAAAGCAATGGCAAGATGCTGGTATTGCTCAGCAGGTTAATGAAAAAAATCGAGGTAAGGAAAAATTTGTTCTGCACGATGGCCCGCCCTATACCAACGGTCACTTGCACATGGGACATGCGCTCAATAAAACCTTAAAAGATATTGTCTGCAAGTCACGTCGTATGGCCGGTTTTTATGTGCCATTTGTCGTTGGATGGGACTGTCACGGTCTTCCTATCGAACTTAAAGTTGCTTCGCAAATTGGTATTGCTGAACAAAAAAGTGCTCTGCACAAAGAAGTTTTAAAAGCTGCGTGCCGCGAGTATGCGTCTTCATGGGTTTCTGTGCAACGTAAAGAATTTGAAGATTTAGGCATATTTTTTGATCAAAATGAACATTATGAAACAATGAGCCCATCGTATGAGGCAGCCATTGTTCGCTCTTTTGCGAAATTTGTTGATGGCGGCTATATCGAGCGTAAGGGTAAGACGGTGCCGTGGTGTGCATCCTGCCAGACGGTGCTTGCAGTTGCAGAAATTGAATATAAAGATCGCAAAGACCCGTCAATTTACGTCATGTTTCCGGTTGCCGATCAGCTTGCACGTATGACTTTCCCATTTGCCTTTGAAAAACATAGAGACCTTCAGATTAGCTTTTTAGTGTGGACCACAACACCATGGACGTTGCCGCTCAACCGAGCGATTGTCCTCAATCCTGAAGCTGAGTATGCAGTTGTAAAAATGCCAGATTCTAATGCTGCTTTTATTGTTGCCAAGGGGCTTGCCGATAAAGTATGTAGCATACTTGGTATTGAAAAAAATATTGTTGCAGAATTTGATGCAGTTATTTTTCAGGGCAAGCAGGTTGGTCATCCATTTATTGATGATATGGTGGTGCCGGTTTTGCTTGACGAATCTGTGCTCACACAAGAGGGAACTGCAGTGCTTCACTCAGCTCCTGGTTGTGGACCTGACGATTATCTGCTTGGTCTTAAGCATGGTCTTGAAATTTTTTCACCGCTTTCGGATGATGGCAAGTATACCCTGGGCATTGCTCCGGCTGAACTTGAGGGCATGAAGGTGACCGATGGTCAGATTTGGGTGCTGCGCAAGCTGACCGAAAAAGGACGATTGCTCCATAAAGTATCAATCACCCATTCTTATCCTCACTGCTGGCGTTGTCGCAACGGACTGATGTTCCGCGCAACTGACCAGTGGTTTTGTGATTTACAAAAAAATAATCTTGTTTTGCGCACACTCACAGAGATTGAAAAAAATATTGAATTTATTCCTGAGTGGGGCAAGCAACGCTTACTTTCATTTGTTGGCAATCGTGCTGAGTGGTGTATATCGCGTCAACGGCAGTGGGGAACGCCAATTCCGGCATTACATTGCAGAAAGTGTAACTGGACGTTTGTGGATAGTTCGTTTATCAATAAAGTTGCAGATAAAATTGCGCAAGATGGCATTGAGTACTGGGATAGAGTTACGCTTACAGATCTTGTAGAAGATGGTGTTCTTGATAGCTCGTTTGGCTGTAAACAATGTGGCAATGAAGATTTTGCAGATTTCCGCAAAGAAGAAGATATTCTCGATGTTTGGTTTGACTCTGGTATCAGCCACTATGCCGTTCTTTCTCAAAATGAAGAGAAGTTGGGCTTACCAGCAGACTTATATCTTGAGGGTTCGGATCAACATCGCGGATGGTTTCAAAGTTCACTACTCTGTGGCATGGTTCTTAACGGAAAAGCTCCGTATAAAAAGCTACTTACCCATGGGTATGTAGTTGATGAAAAGAAACACAAGATGTCAAAATCGCTGGGCAATGGTGTTGAGCCTTCAGAAGTAATAAAAAAATATAGTCGCGATATTTTACGCCTGTGGGTTGCCAGTGCCGACTACGAAAATGATATTGTTATCTCAGATAAATTGCTTGCAAACGTTGCTGAGATTTATCGCAAAATTCGTAACACGTGCCGGTTCTTGCTTTCAAATTTACATGGCTTTGATAGCAGTAAAGATATGGTTGATGTAAGCGACATGCTGATGATTGATCAATTTGCGCTAGCACAGCTGTACGAACTTAATGATAAAGTTCAAGAAGCCTACCAGCAGTATCATTTCTCAGCAGTTGTTCAGTTGCTCAACAATTATTGCACCAATGATCTGAGTGCGATGTACTTGGATATTCTTAAAGACCGCTTGTATTGCGAAAAAGAAAATGGACCGTTACGTCGATCTGGTCAAACAGTACTATTCATCATGCTTGATGTCTTGACGCGTTTGATGGCACCAATCATGTCATTTACCGCAGAAGAAGTTGCATCTCATGTTGTGGGAGCTGAAAAAGGCTCGGTCCATCTGCGTTCATTTGTTCAGTCTCCAGATGTTTGGTCCATGCTTAAGCTTGAGGACCAGCACGTCTTGACCCATGTGTATGGTGTTGTCAAATCTGAGCATGCGCTCTATCGCGTGAAAATGCAGGGTTTTTGGGAGATGCTGCAAGAATTGCGCGGTGCTGTGTTTAAAGCTCTTGAGAAGCTTCGTCAAGCAGGCATCATAAAGCATTCGCTTGAATCTAAGGTGACTATTTTTGCAGGTTTTACAGATGGCGCGCATGAAATGTTTGAAGATTTTGTTAAAGAACATAAGTCATCTGAAGACATGTATAAATTTTTCAAAGATTGGCTCATTGTTTCGCATGTTGAATTTGCGCAAACAGGCCAATATCTTGAAGCAACAGATCTTAACTGGTTGCGCATAAAGGTTGAGCATGCTGATGGTGTTAAATGCCCTCGCTGTTGGCAGTGGGGTGTGAGTATGCATGAAGCTGGATTGTGCAAGCGTTGCGAGCTTGTTATTTTGTAAAATATCAAGATCTTAATACATTGATAAAAACTCCGACTTCATTGTTAACCAATGAAGTCGGGGTTTTACTATTTTTGCGAAAGTCGTTGATTAATTTGAGCACAGAGGGTGTCGATGCTGGTAAGCGCTGTTCCAAAATTTGTGATTTGAGATGTGATGCGATTTGCAAGAGATGAAAGAGTGCTTGTTTGTTGATTTGCAGTGTTCAATTGAGCGGTTGTTGTTGATGCTTGGCGCAATGCTGAAATTGCCTGATTTGCTTGTGGCGCAAGTGTTTGATAGGTAGTGCGCATCTGAGCGATTACATTTTTTATAGGCTGAGTGTTTTGCACAACCCAGTTATAACGAGTGATTAGATTATTTTTTTTTGTAACTATGCTGCGCAGTGCTGTTATCAGTGTTCCAGCGGTGGTTGTACCTGTGCGAAGAGCTTGTTGGTATCCATTAAGCTGAGCGCCTGCTTGAGCAATGGATGCAACTTCCGCCACCCCACTGACGCGAGGGCTTAGGTCTGAACGCATGACCGGGTTTGGACGAGCAGTACTTGGTGCGTTAAAGTTGACAGAAACTCCTGCGCTGGTTGCTGCTTGCGTTACTTGCCCGACGCTTTGATCAAGCGCTGTGATAGCAGTCGTTATATCGCTGGCAATGGCATGGATGACCGTATTTAATCGTGTAATCTCTGCAATGACTGCTGCGTTGTACGGATTTGAGTAGCGTGTGTACGACGTTGAAATTAATGTTTGTGTGGATTGAATTAAATTACTTACCAAAGTTTTTGCTGCGACGGCTTGTGTGATGTTGCCAATTTGGGCAGGATCAATTGTTCCCAGCGATGTTACATCCTTTGCGATTGATGTTGCTTCGGTTTTAATTCGTTCAATATTGTTGGGTGCCGATAGTTGTTGTGCCATACTATTGAGTTGAGAGATTGCATTATTTGCCTGCGTAAGCCATGTATCAAATGGTGTAGGTTGTGTTGTGGAAGGAGGGGTGGATTGTTGCATGGGTGTAATTTGTGCGGTAAGCGATGCTGTGCTTACGAGAATAAGTAGCATACATTTATGTAGAGAGTTAATCATTGTCATGTTCCTTTTTTTAATTGCCCAGTGTTGCCGAGAGGCTGTCAGTATTTCCAGCAATTGTTTCAAGGTTGGTGAGTGTTGATTCAATTTCGCGCGCTGTTGCTTCAATGCCGGTACTCAGGGTTGTTGCTGCGGCAAGGGCTGGTGTGCTGCGTGCCGTTATTTGTGCACTACGAACTGCTGCGCGTGCTTGCCCAATGGCATCTTGGGCCGCTTGGCGTGTTTGCTTGAGCGTGAGCATCGTGTTTTTTAAATTTTCTCGTGCGGTTTTAATTTGTTGACGCAGCGCATCATGGCTCGATTTTAGTTGCTGAAACTGAGCTTTACTTTTTTCAACGTAATCTTTTGATGATTGCAGAGCTGTTTTCATTTGCGCAAGTTTGGCTTTGTGACTCTCTGCTGTTTTTTGTTCTGGTTCGTCAGCGAACAGGACGTGACTGACCAGCGCGATGGTTGCTACAACCATAATTGAAAGTGCAATTTTTATTTTCATGACAATCCCCTACCCAAATTGACGACTGAATTTATAGCTCCCTATGACGATTGTATCTTGTCAGTGTTCAAATGGTCAATGATTTGAGTTTTGTGTCGGAATCTGGCATCACGCCTGCATGATTATTCTTTGTTTGCACCTCCTTCTATTTTTAGCTCATATTGAGGGGAAAGAATTTCTTGGGTTTCTGAATTCGCTGATACTTGATACGGTATCTGATTTTTGTTATTTTTTGCTGTTACATCCGCATTGTTGTTAACGAGCAGTTTTACAAGTTCTTCATTATTATTATGAGCTGCAATGTGAAGAGGGGTGTTGCCCCCTTCATCTGGTATATTGATAGCTGCATTATTTTCGATAAGGGCAATGAGGGCTTCTTTTTTGTTTTGTTGTACAGCAAGATAGGCTGGTGTAACGTTGTATTGTGCTTGAGAATCTACATTTGCACTAGCATTAACTAAAGCCTTAATTATATCAGAGGTATTCTTTGGTCCGAACATTGCAACTGTGTGCAGAGGCGTAGTAAAATTGTCATTTGTTTTAGCTGCAAGCCATTCTTTTTTTTGCTTTATAAGATATTGAACAATATCTAGATGCCCCATCCCAGCAGCGGCGTGAAGAGGCGTCAAGCCATTGTTTCTTAAGTTATCTCCTTCAAGGGCCCCATTCTCAACGAGTTTTTGGACAACGTCCAAAAGACCATGTTGTGCGGCAAGGTATAGCGGTGTCTTTTCATCTTTGTTTTTTGCTAAGATAGACCCTTGCTTTTGGGGGTCTTGAAGTTCGTCAATTAATTTTATAACTTCGGCGGATTTTTTTTGCTCAATGTGCTTATGAAGCGTGAATTGATCATCAGTATTGTAACTGGTTGGAGAAGAGTTCGTAGAATACTGAGCAGCTTTTTTTCTATAGAACCAATTTTTCAGTACGTTCCAACCTAATGCACTCCTATTGTGCCAGTATGCTTTAGTGAACCAAGAGCGCCAGCTTGATTTGCTTTGTTGAGTAACTGATTCTTGGATTTGATCCTCATTGTTAACAGTAGATAAACCTCGGGCTTTTCCTCCGCGTCGTGCATCAATATGTCCGATTGAAGATCCGAAGAGCAGCACTGCGATGATAATTTTTTTATTTGCTATCATTTCTTACCTCATGATTCTTTCTCTAAAATGTCTGGTCGATCTATAATTTCTTTTTTTGTTAGATTTAAGTCTTCAATTTTCTGAGCAAGCGCTTTAATTTTGGGAGCTTTTTCTTCATCGGGAAATTTTTGCAACATACTGTCAAAAATGGTCTTTGCGCTTTGCAGCCATGCTTCTGCAGGTAATTTTTTCTCTTGGTTATTACCTTTGAATTCTTTAATATTTGATTCTACATCATCACCATAGTATCGTTCAGTCTCTGCATCAACATTTGCAAGAACTTTATCTAGCGCCTCTTTTTCAAGTAAGGCTTGAAAGAATGAGTCTTGCAGGGCTGTCCCAAAATGAGTTTGATGTACTACTTTTGCTGGATCAACATTGTCGCTGTAGGTCAAAAGGAATGCGGCGTGAGGTAGAAATAATGTAAAGGCGGTTTTGAGAGCTGGCGTTAATTTTGGAGTTTCTACGGTGAACCTTCTGCGTCGAGACGAGGAGCTTTCGAGTATATCTATTTTGGCACGGAGTGCTTTGATTTTTTCATTAAGTTGTTCAAGTTTGCCGTTTTGAATAAATGCTGCGTAGAGCTCGTTTTTCTTTTCAAATTTTAGTTTCACGCTTTGGTTTGATGGTTTAATTTTTTCAAGCTCATCATTAACAGCTTGGGTAAATTGATTAATGAAAGCAGTTATATCTTGAAGTGCTTGAACGATGAATTTTTTGTAATGAGCATAGTCGTCATCTCCATCAGTAGTTGATGACCTCTTGGACGGTTTTGCGTTGGCTGTTGCTTTTTTAGATGGTGTAGATGAATTTGTGTTTGATGTGGCGCCTCGAGAAGATGAAGGCCTGCTTCCTCTGCTCATGCTCATGCTTTGTGATGCTGAGGGACGAGAACTGCTTGCAGTTGGTCGATATCCTCTGCTGCTTGATGGTCGATAGCTACTTGGTGATGATCCTCGATATCCACTTGGGCTTCGACCGCTAAAGCCGCTGCTCCTGCCCCATGAACCACGAGATCCGCCCCCTGCTGTAGAGTATCTGCTCGATCCACGCATTTTGCGTCTATTATCACTTGTGCGTGTGAGTTGTTCTCCTGCCTTGATTGCTGTTTGAATAGCATTCTCAACTTCTTTGCCCTGTCTAACGGGAGTCAGTCCGTCAGCCAGAGGCACAATGAATGAAGAAAGAAGATCTATAATTTTATTTTCTTCTGCCGAAAGTTGTTGGCGAGGAATTGAAATTTGTGGTGCGAAATTACTTGGGGTCTGTGCGGCTGCACCCTTTGGTGCTGAGCCTTGTGAATTGTAATCATCTGAGCTGCCGCGTTGTTTACCTGAAGGCGATAATGCCCCTTTGCAAGAAGCTGCATGAAAAAGTACGATTGTTAGAAGTAATTTCAAGCTCAGGCTATTCATCAAAGTCTCCTTCTTGGTCCTGCAGTGTTGTGTTGGGAGCTTTTTTGTTTTTACTATTATTATCATCATCAAAATTTTCGAGCGCGCGTCGTTGTAAAAGATCTTCATGAGAGTCTTCTGATTCATCTTTTTCGGTAACAACAATTTTTTGATTCAGTTGCGCAAGTTCTTTAGTTGTTTTGATCATGGTGGTACGCAATTTTGCAAACTCATCTGATAGCAGGCGTGCGGAATAAATTTTTTGGTCTTGAATAATGCCAAGTTCTGTTTTGATTGCATCAATCGCTTTGCGAAAATGGCCAACAACATCCCTGAATGTTGGTGAAAATTTTTTGGATGAGATAAGTTTATTTTCGACGTTGGTCAGCAATTCAACAAGGGTGTCGACACAATAATCCAGTGCTTCTTCTTTGCGAGGAGGAAGTGCATCGGTGGGCTTTCGTCCTTTTTGAGTTTCTTTGGGCATTCCTTCTATAAATTCTGCTTCCAGGTCTTGCTGATAACCAGAGGCGCTTTCTTGTTCCTTATCTTGTATATCTGTTTGCTTTTCAGTAGAACCTGGAGTCGTTGCCGCAGCTGGTGCTGGACGAGGAGTTGTTGGTGGTGCAAGTTTTGGTGGGAGGTCGGTTGGAATGCCTTGGGCTTCAAACATTTTTTCAACTTCACCAACTATTTTTTGAAATTCAGGGTCGTTCATCATTTGTTGGAATTCAGGATCGTTCATCATTGCTTCAATGTCAAAAGGAGGCATGCCTTCACCACCATCGCCAAACATTTCTGACATGTCTGCATCGCCAAACATGTCGGCAAAAGATGGCATGGAAGAGAGTGACCGAGGACTGCCCCAGCAGCTAAGAAAAACAATCAAAATAATAGAAAACTTCTTTTTCATGCCCAGCCCCCTCATAGTAACGGTATCAATGATACTGTTTTTACTGTAAAGGAATTTATTTTCACATGTCAATTAACACGAAAAATCGCTATTCACAGGGCTTTCTGCTCGTTGAATTTATGATGGCGCTTGCAGTGGTGATGATTTTAATTGGAACCATTGGACGGATGATGAGTTTGATTGAAAAAACCTATTCAACCTCATTGGGGCGTTTACAACTGTTAAGCTACGCTCGTGGACGGCAGGTGAAGGGCAGCAAGGTAATACAAAAACTTCCAGTCGAAGCACAGTTTTTGTGCAGTGGCGTTAAAAAGAGTTCGAGTATAAGGAGTTCTATGCCACTTCTTCTTGTGGTGTACGATGATGCAATGCCAGGGTTATTGAGTGAGGAACAGCTATGAAGCTTGTTGTGAGTAGTGCGACAACGCTTCTTGAGTGCATGGTTTATCTGGGGTGTAGCAGCCTGTTGGCGCTGACTATTTTTACTTTTTCATCGCAGACTTATCATTATTTTATTAACGTGCGAAAGCAATTTTGCGCAACGTTGCAGTTGGAGCTTGCTCTTGATGCGGTTAAACGAGACTTATTTAGCGCAACACGTTTTGCCATTAACTATGTACCTGAGCATTGTATATTTAAAAAAGAGTTTATTGATGCAGCTGGAAACGTAAGCTCTTGTTTTGTTGGGTGGGAATGCCACAATGATGGACTTGCAAGGGTTGAAGGTGATTATGATATTGGAGCTCGTCGTTGGCGTCGCCGAGTGGTGAGTAAATTACCGGCACGGCTTGCATCTTTACACTTGCTCTTGGTGCGTGATGAACAATCTGGAGACATAACGCGGTGTTGTGTTTTGTGGTCTTTGGTTGGTGATAAAAATATATACAAGGAGAGCTGTACTATTGGTGCGGAGGTGGGATGAAGAGTCAACAACCTGCATTTGCACTCATTATAGCTCTGACTGTGTTGGTGCCGCTCTCGCTGTGTGCAATCAGTGCATGGAAGACCGCTGGCAGGTATGCAGATGTCGTGCAAGAGCGCGAGCTTTGCTACCATGATGAGCTAGTACTCAAGACTGCTTTTAAGTCAATTTGTCAGCTCTATAAGGCGGGGCAGCTTGCGCCACCGATTGCCTGTTCTTGCACTTTTCACGTTCCCGAGCCGTCTTTGATGAGCTTTCTGAAAAAGCCTATACAGTTGATTGTTATATTTGACCAGTTGCCAACGCTTTTGCCTGGCCAGTATCGCTTGCGCATTCAACTGTGTAATGATGGTGGCAAACCCAAAAGGATGCTTGCGTGTGTGATTGAAAAAGGAGAGCGCTTTGTTAATAGGAACAAGCAACGTTGTGTGGTGGTGCATCACGTTTCTATCGGCTCTGCTGTATGATTGTGCATTTCTGATTCCTGAAGTGTGTGGAGTTGCTGTTATTCCTGCAGTGATTTTATTTGTGTTACTGCTCGATGAGCGCAAGGTATTTTTCAAAGCTTTGTGCTGGGGAATTATTGTTTTTTCAGTACAACTGTGGTGGCTGCTGCTTTTGTTACAAAATTTTGCTGCGTGTGGGCCTTGTGTTTCAGCTGTTTTGTATTGTGCCATTACCCTTTATTTTGCAGGAACGGTGGGGTGCTTTGCCGTGATTGCTCAATGTTTGGTACGGAGCTTTGCATGCAGATGGCAACGACTAACCTGCTTGACCATTTTACTATCGCTTTATTTTTATCTACTTGAACAAGTCGGTGCTTGGTTTGTTGGTTATCAAGAAGGGTACCCTTTTATCTCACCGCTGATTCCGCTTGCAGACTCACGGTGGTTTATAGCGCTTGTATGCATTGCTTCTTCGTGGTTTAATGGACCTAATTATTTTGGAGTAAAGCTGCCGGAGCGATATCAGATTGTCTTTTGCTCTCCTGTCGTTAGCAAGCATGCTGGGCGGCATGATGCCTATCTTCAAACTCCCAGTGCCGTGGGGCAAGCCATATTTCATCGTCTGTGGCGTCTTGGACTGAATGAAAAAATAAATGACCAAGAAGTGGTGATTGTTGTCAGTCCTGAGAGTAGCTTTCCCTTTGCACTGAATCTCTATCCGCAGTTACCAGTTTTTTGGTCACAAGCATTACCGAGTAAGGTTAATTTTTTATTGGGAGGGCATAGCTCTGTTTCTAAAAAATTATTCCAAACTATTTTTTGGACCCAAAACGGTCTGATAAAAAAAAATTATGTAAAAACTCACCGCGTGCCATTTATTGAACGAATTCCACGCTTCTGGAAAAAAATGCCATGTGCTCGTGATATTTTTAAGCATGACCTTACTGCATTTTCACGTTTTTCACATCATAATCTTTGTGACTGCGTATTCCAGATTGATCACGAACTTGCAATAATTCCTCAGATTTGTTCTGAATTTTTTTTCGGAACAAATCTACAAAAAATGGTCAATCTAAAATCAATGAGTGCATATGTTGTTATATTTTTTTTTGTTAACGATAGCTGGTTTTCTCCTGTATTTCAAAAAATTATGCAATTGCGAGCCCGCTTACAAGCGGCATGGGTGGGTTTGCCGCTCGTGTACGTTGGGCATCAGGAGAGCTTTTTTGTATTGTAGGAACAACATGGTTACGCTATGATTTTGACGCAACTTTGGTATACTACTCGGGGTGTTTAAAGACGCTTGTATTTAGGTAAAATATGCATATTTAGAAAGGACTTTAATGAAAGTTTATATGCTCAAAGATGTTGAAAATGTTGGGATGGCTGGTCAGTTGATAACTGTATCTGATGGTTATGCAGCAAATTTTCTGCTCCCTCGTAAACTTGCGGTTAAGGTGACGGATGACATGCTTGGTTTCTACCAAGAAAAACAGCAAAAACAACAAGTTGCAGCTGTTGTATTGACAACCAAAATTTCAATGATGGCTGAGCGCATTAAGACAATTCACCTTACCATCAAAGAAAAAACACACAATGACGGCAAACTTTATGGTGCTGTTGGAGCTGATGAGATTGTGGAGCTTTTAAAGGAAAAAGATATTCAAATTAATAGGAAACAGGTTGAATTTGATAAAGCGATTAAATCAACAGGTGAACACAAAGTTACTATTAAATTATCATCAAAAATCAAACCACAACTGACAGTTAAAGTTGTCTCTATTGGCGAATAAGAGGACTTTTGATGTCAGAATCCCAATCTTTTAGATCGAAAAAGCGAGAAGGTTCAACCGATTTAATAATTGGAAAAAGCTTGCCAACCAGCACAGACGCCGAACGGTCTGTGCTGGCGGCTATACTCCTGAACGACGAAAATTTAACCCTAGTATCGGATCTTTTAAAGAGCCAAGATTTTTATTTTAAGTCACATCAAATTATCTATCAGGCGATTATTGATCTTGCTCAAGAAAATAAAAAGATTGATTTAGTTGTTCTTCAGGATCATCTTGAAAAAAAAGCGCAACTACAAGATGCCGGTGGCATTGCTTATTTAATGGAATTACAAGAAGATATTCCAGCAATTGGGTTAATCCATCAGCATTCAAAAATTGTTAAAGACAAATCGGTATTACGAGATCTTATTCATTCTGCGTCTGGTATTATAACCACCTGTTATGATCAAGATGTTGATGGGATTGATGAGGTACTTGATGCTGCCGAAAAGAAAATATTTCAAATTTCAAATAAGCTTGCGGCGCCAACTTTTGTACAGTTGGATATTTTGCTTAAGCGAACATTTCAGCATTTGGCCCAGGTTAAAACATCGCGAGAAGGTGTAACCGGTATAACGACCGGATTTTTGGCTTTTGATAAAATGACATCCGGCATGCAAAAGGGTGATCTGCTTATTTTGGCTGCACGACCATCGATGGGTAAAACTGCACTTGCTTTGAATATTGCGCTCAATGCTTGGCATGCAGGGAATAGCGTTGGCATTTTTTCTCTAGAAATGTCATCTGAACAGCTTGTTTTGCGTATGTTATCTGCTGAGTCACAAATTCCTCATCAAAAAATAAAAAATGCAATGGTGTCGTCAGAAGAATGGATGGAGCTGACCAATACGGCGGCCCGACTTGCTGAAGCTAAAATATTTATTGATGATTCTCCGTCTCTCAACATTATGGAATTACGAGCAAAGGCACGTAAGCTGAAGGCGCAAGCTGATATTAAATTGATGGTAATCGATTATCTTCAGTTAATTAACTCTCATCAGCGGCATGAAAATAGAACACAAGAAATTTCTGCCATTTCGCGCTCGCTCAAATCATTAGCCAAAGAGCTTGGCATACCGGTCCTTGCATTGTCGCAGCTTTCACGTTCGCTTGAAAATCGCATGGATAAGCGGCCGATGCTTTCTGATTTGCGAGAATCTGGAGCTATTGAGCAAGACGGCGATGTGATTTTTTTCGTCTATCGAGACATTGTTTATAATCCAGATACTGAGCATCCCGATCTTGCAGAAATCATTATTGGTAAGCAGCGTAATGGTCCAACTGGATCATTTCACGTACGATTTAAAGGCGAGCTTACCAAGTTTGAGGATTATTCAGACGAGTATTAGTACAATTTTTCTAGCCGCACTATTTTATTTTATAGTTAAAATGAATTTTTATTGAAAAAGAGTCGACTTTATATATATTTCTGTGGGTGAATTATAATCAATTATGGAAAATATTCGAAAGTCTTATGTATGCAGTCTTTGTTCAATAATTTTATAAAAGCAGTAGTTATACTTGTGATTTTTTGTATAACAAATAATGCTGTTTTAGCTGATTATAAGCCAGATTTGAATGAATGGAATAAAGCAGAAATCGCTTGCGCGGCATTGCGATTACATTTGGTTATTGCTGCTAAATATTATGAACCTGAGCATTCAAAAAAAACGCTTATAGCTCTGTCGCTTGCAGAAGTTTCTCGATTTGCAAATGGGCTGCTTCACTACAAGAATCATAGCGATGATGATATACGCATAGTTCTTATTTTTGCCGCCCTTGAAATAATGGGTATATGGAACAGAGTTTCAACGGAGCTGTCTTATCAGAAAAATAAAAAAAAGCAGATTGAGATCTTAGAAAAAAGGGCTTTAGCTATGGGCTATAAAATTCCTGTTTCGAATCAAGAAGAGAAAGTTAAGCCCAATAAGCTAGATCTAGTTGCTCCATTTATAGAAGGGTGTGCAGCTATTTATAAGGCGTATGACAATACTGTTTATGATAATCCTAATTTTAATAATCGAAGGATTGCGACTATCATTGAAATGGTTGCACAAGGTTAGTTTTAAGGAGATAAGG
The DNA here is from genome assembly GCA_964493325.1 of uncultured Pseudomonadota bacterium. Classification (GTDB taxonomy): domain Bacteria; phylum Babelota; class Babeliae; order Babelales; family RVW-14; genus CAZBMD01. The sequence goes on from CAZBMD010000004.1 coordinate 59,094, forward strand.
AGAGAGTATGGAGGTTTCGCAAGTAATCTTGGGCGTTGACCCTGGATTTTCGATCACTGGCTTTGCAGTCCTTAAAACAACAGGCCGACAGGTTCTGCTGTTGGACTGCGGTTATCTTAAGATGAGTTCAACAAAATCACTTTCGGAACGCACCGGTCAATTCTACAAAGTCTTTCAAGAAAAAATTACCATACATGGGGTTACTCATGTTGCTCTAGAAACATCATTTTTAGGAAAAAATCCCCAAACCTTTTTAAAGCTTGGCTTTTTACGTGGTATTTTATATCTGCTTGCAGATCAGCACAAGCTTATTATTAGTGAGTTTGCACCGCGCGAAATCAAAGCAGCAGTAACCGGATCTGGTGGAGCAAGCAAGGATCAGGTGGCTCACATGATTTTGCGTATGTTTCCAAAAATTACTCAGCTGGGAGCTGTAGAAAAACAGGACGTCACCGATGCATTGGCAATTTCTGTTTGCGGTCTGTGGTCATTACAGAAAAATGCAATGTTAAGTCGCTTTTAGCTCGATGCAAGTTTAATCCACTGAGGTATTGATATTTTATGATAAAGGCCCTTAATTTATTTTTTCAAAAAAATAAAAACTCTAAGCTAAACAATTCATAACTTAGTAGGGTTAATTTTGCAATTAATTGCAATTAACATAATTAAAATGTAGGATCTTAGTCGATTCTCCTATCGTTTCTTTGCTTATTCGCGAAAGGCCCAATATGTTTAAGCAACAAGTTATTGGCATTATAAACCTATCATTCCCACTCATTATTCTTTTCTTAGCATGTCCAGAGCTTATGCTGCTCATGTGGGTGCAGATAGTGTGTTCAGTCATATTGGGAGGCTACATTTATTTTATTGGAAAGCTGCAGATAGATCGATTAAATAATAGCCTAATCTATAGCCCTTCAGGCAAAGAGCGTGATTTTTTAGACCAACTAGTCAGGGATTGTGGTGTAGATCCTTCATCTATAAAGATTAAATATGCTTATATTCCAGAGGGCCTAGCTCTTACAAGCGGAACAACTATTATCGTAGATCCGGTGATGTTCGATTTGTTTAATGAAGACCGTGGGGCTGAAAGGGTTAAAGAAGTTTTCATCCTGCAGTTCGAACCTATGCTTTCATCAATACAAAAGACGGTTTTTGATCAATTACGAAAAGAAGTAAATCCTGCTGTTTTTCGTTTTATATTTAAACATGAGCTTGGTCATGTTGTTGCTCGTTATTCACTGAAAAAACTTTGTGTTAATGCGATCATTATATGCATTACTTCATTTATTGGTATTAAAACTGCGGTTTTGATTATGCCTTTTAGTAGGGTGGCTGCAGCATTGTCTGGTATGGTTGTGTGGGGTATTTGTGATTTATTGCTGAGCTATGCTTCGAATGTCCTATTTAAACTTAAATCAGAAAAAAACGCAGATCTATTTGCCGTTCAATATTCTAGTTCAGAGGATACGCGAACAGCAGCAGGTTTTTTCAAAAAGCACCAAGATATTATCGATATATTAAGGGATAAAAAAGGCTTTTGGGGAAAAGTTCCGTCGGTAATTTTAAGTGGTCACTTGCATGGACACATTCGAGAGAAGTGGCTTCTAGGATTGCTTAACCACCGTTAATCAAACGTTAATCAAAAAACTTTATTCAAATTTAGAAAAAAAGGTCGAATTTTAGCATAATTTTTGCGTCTGATAATCGTTATTATGTAAACATTAATATCCCGCAGAACCGGTTTTACCGGTTCAACCGAGATTTTAGAAATTAAATTAGGGATAGAGAGAAAAGAATTTAAGTAAGTAAGAGGGAAAATTAATTAAAATTATTAGAAACCTATGCGCTGAACGCGCATAACATAACAATTCCTAAGCATTCTCCCTTTCGAATAATCACACCGTGACTATTAAGACATATTTCAACATTTCCGCATTTACAACACCATTGCAAACTCAAGATCTTCAGCATTTACCCTAGGAAACACGTTCACAACGTTAAAACAAAAATCCCCAAAACCAATTGAACGTCATTCTGTTCTAACAAAATTAATATACCAATCAACGAAAGCTCGAGAAAGTAAGCCCCTAAAAGAACTCATTTCCAGGGCCAAGCATCTTGCCGCGTAGCCATGCTGTCTACCTGTCAAAAATTCTTACAATAAAAAGAAAAATCATACTATACGCCACAAAACGATTATCTCATGTGATCCATACAAACCAATTGAACGGTTATCTTTTTTAATAAGCCCATAACCCAATCAACGTACTAATGAAGGAACCCAAAAAATATAACTACTCTTTATCATAGTCAACTTCATCGGTATCAACATCTGGATGATACTGTAAATCAATTGGCTTGCATCCTTCTTTATCTTCCAATAATGGATTAGCACCATAAGCCAGAAGAACGTCCAGAAGCTCTTTGTTTATTCCATTTTTACTGTGCAAATAAAGCAAATGAAGAGGTGTGTAACAGTCACCAAGAGATTGAGTATTAATATCAGCCTTTGCGTCCAGCAAAGAAATAAGAATATCAAATGCATTATCTTTAGGAGATTTTATGATAGAAAGTACCGCTTCATGAATTGGATAAAGACCTCGCCTATTGGGCAGATTAACCCGATCCGGACTGTTTTTACAAATTGCTTCTACAGCAGATACCTCTATGTTTTGAATAGCCGAAATAAGGTTTTTAGTTAAAGGTTTTTTATAGGGAGCAAACGGCTTCCCAAAACATAAGCTATTTCGAGGATCTCTTCTATCCGCACCAGCAAAAATCGATATATTAACAAAAAAAAGTGCTGCTGATGCAGCAACCAACAACTTTTTTGAAAAAATCATATTATTCATAAATACTTTCTCGTACAGAATTAGACTGATTATCTTAACAAATAGACGTAAAATATATCAGGTAACAAAAAAAACCGCCACACGGAATAAATTCTATGTGGCGGAAAAAGGAGAAAGGAGAGTAGTAATGAAGTCTTTTAGTTCAATTATATACCCATATTCTAGCTGATTATAAAATAAAATCAAGCTAATTTTTAATTGTTGCGTAGAACTCGAAGCATTTCTTATAATTATTACATATTGTAATAATTATAAGGGTATTTTGGCATAATCAAAATTTATAAACATCTTTATAGGGGCGTTTATAGTATCTTAAAGGATTGATTGTTGCAAGAAAAAAATCGCCTTAGATGAATTATTGATCTTTATTGCTCTATTCCGGTACTTTTTATCTACGCATATATTTTATTAGGGGAAAAAGATGTAAAAAAAAGGGGGGGGGCTTGAAAACTTTTAAAGTACTCTTATTGACTCTTACATCATTAGTTTGCCAACTAAATATACTGTCGATGTCGGAAATCAATTCACAGATATATTCTTCTGATGAAATTTCTGTAATAAGACAAACAGATCAATACATTATTTTTTATCACACCCCCAATAATCAATTAACAGATACGATTATTCTATATTTAGACGAAGCAGCATTAACCGAAATAAAAAAAGAAGCTCCCCAAAGCTTAGATATTATCAAATGTGTCTGCAATAGTTGTGGAGGCCGTAAAAAAAACGACCGCTTTCACATAATTCCCCCCATAATTGAGCAATTTTTGCCACATGCAATCCAACTAACAAAAAATACTATAAAGAATTTTAGTTTTCATAATAACTTAGAACCTAAGATTGCTCTAATAAGGGATGAATTTGCACTTGTGCTTGAAGCTCGAATTATTAATAAAAATAATTTTCGTAATGACAAAGTCGATCACAACAAGATTCTTAGGTGGCGAAACAAGAAAAAACGTGGCCATCACCATGGGGCGTATGTTTTTATATATAAAAAAGACACCAAGCATTGCACTCACGCTATGTTTCATAAACATAGTGATTAAAAAAAACCGCCCCGTGGAATAAATCCCACGGGGCGGAAAAGGAGAAAGGAGAGTAGTAATGAAGTCTTTTAGTTCTTAATTAATTTGTGTTTTAGTATTGTACATGCTTCATAGATAAAATCAAGCTGATTTTTAAAATAAAGTTAGCAGCATGTTTTCGTATAAAATTTAAAAGATGAAATTTAATTACACAAAAAGTAGAGTAGAGTCTTTTTAAATTTAAAAAGACTCGCAATGCTTTTCGCCATCCTGAGAAAAGGGAGTGTGTGTATTAATTTTTAGGGCCCAATTACTATAAAGAATTTTTCAAAAAAAACAATGGAATAATTCAGAATTATTTGAAAGAAAAAATCATCAAATAGATAACATTTGTAGTTAAAAAAATAGTTATTAATTACTACAAAGAAATATTCTCAAAATTATGTAGAATGGCAGGCAAAGATCCTGATTTTAAAGGACACGTAATAAAAATCTGAAAATTCATAGAATTAATTACAGAAATACATCGTTCAAGCCGACTAGAATCAAAATCGGTCATAAAATCATCAAGCAATAAAACGCCAGGCTCTCCACCAACATTTGTCAATTGTAACTGAGCAAGCTTAAGTAAAAAAACTAAAAGTTTTTGTTGTCCACGAGATGCAAAAACTCGGGCCTTTTTATTTTGAAAAACAATTAAAAAGTCATCAAGATGCGCTCCAAAAAGCGTTCTTCCCGTTTGAAGTTCTCGTTGATGACCACCCTGCTTAAATTGTTGCCAAAAATCAGCAAAGGATTCGAAGCCTTTAACCCCTTTTGCTTCGTATGTAAAAGATACACGCATATCCTGAACGTCGCTAGCAAACGAACCTTGCAGCATATCATTAACGCGCCCTTCTATCTGAGCAAGGTATGCTCGTCGAGCCTCTCTGATAATCAACGCTTCAGCCCATAACTTTTCGGACCAAACAAGCATTTCATCCTCATAAGATTGCCTGCCCTGCTGTCCAAATAAGCTAAGCAAACTATTGCGATGATCAACAATTTGCTTGTGACGCTTAAAGGTTGCGATAATTGCAGGATCAAGCAAGAATAATGAATAATTCAAAAAATCTCGTCGGCATTCGGGGGCTCCATGAACAAGGGCCAAGTCGTCGGCCGCAAGCGTTACAATTCGAAACGAAGAGATAATATCTCGATATGATTGAACCGGTTTCTGGTTAAACTTAACAAGCTTGCCTTCTCTTTCAGAATACCCAGATTGGATATGATCATGCGTTCCTGTAATTTCTTGATCAAATTCGACATGCGTAAAAAAGTGATCTTGGCCTATTGCAACAAGGTCGCGCTGTAAATGCGTCCTAAATGAACGCAGGTAACAGCTGTAATGAAGAGCCTCAAGTAGGCTACTTTTCCCTGAACCATTATCCCCTTGAATAACGACAAATTTGCTGGTGAATGTAAATTCACGATCTTGAAAGCATCGAAAATTTTTGAGATGCAGTTTTTGAATTATCATGCTGAAACCATAAATCTCGTTGCTACAAAAGGCCTTGTTGCTTATTTTAAAAAACAAGGCCTTTTGTAAAAATTACTCTGCCTGAGTCATCGAAACCGGCATCACAAGATACGTTAACGTATACTCAGATGTCTCTGCTTCAAAAATAATAGGTTTAATGCTGTTTTTTATATGAAATTGAATTTGCTCTTCAGGGAAAACTTGAAGCCCATTAAGCAAGTATGGCGAATAAAAGCGGCTTTCTACGGGGTCTGCCACATATTGATCAAGAACAACCGATTCTTCAAGCTTACCAACCTCTTTGTTGTGCAAGTTGACGTTCATGATGCCTGGCGTAAACCGAAAATTGGTCGAAACAAATTTTCCAGCCAGCAAGCAATTGGTCCGCTTAAGCGTCTTAAGGAACGAGTCTTTTACAAGCCGAGCGCCGAAAAACCCTGTCTTATCAAGGACTGGCTTGTATTGAGGAAACGCTTCTGAAATAAGCTTAGTAAAAAAATTAAAATTTTTACCTGAAAATACCAGCTGGTTACCGCAAGTGCCCAAAAAAACATTGCCGGAGGTGTTACTCTCAAGCAGTTTTTTAACTTCCAAGACAGCTCGCTTTGGCATCAACCATTTTTTTTCTTCTGGTAACGTATATTTAGAGCTAACAATTTTTGCAAGACAATGACCATCTGTTGCAACCATAGAAAGGTGCGTACTATCAATTTCAAGGAGCATCCCATTCAGGGCAGCGTTTGCATTATTCTGAGGAATTAAAAAAGCAACGCGATTGAGCAACTGCAACAAGAAATGGGACTCTATATCCATCAAATTTTCGATGCGCTCTGGGAATGGTGGAAACTCAGAAGCATCTTTGATGTTAAGAGCCAGGTCTATGCCGCCAGATTTGAGGCGTAACTGAGTTGCATCAACGATAAATTCAATTTCTCCGTCCATTTCCTTGACCAATTCAAAGATGCGCTTTCCCGAAATAAGAAAGCTTGATGGATCAAGTAAATCACTTTCAATAGCCATAGTCGACTGCAAACTAATTTCCAGGTCGGTTGACTTGAGTGTTAGCTCTTTTGGAGCTACATGGAAAAAAATTGATTCGGTAACATCAAGCGTTGTTCGTTTATTACAAATTGGTTGCATTGCTGAAAGAAGCGATAACAACTCTTTTTGATCTGTCTTAAATCTGCATTCCATAATCATTTCTCATATTTGGTATGAAGGCCGAATCTTTTGAACAACACACAAAGATCAGTATAGCGCACTACCAATTGATGTGCTACGCCCTTGGGTGTTTTTTATCGTAAATTTTACGAACTTCGCTGTTACCAAGATGTGTATACATTTGTACTGTTGCAAGGTTTTCATGCCCAAGCAGCATCTGCAAAGAACGAATATCAGCACCATTACGTAAAAGATGCGTTGCAAGAGAGTGTCTTAAACTATGGGGTGAAACATTTTTAAAAATAGCAGCATAACCAAGAATTTTTTTGAGTGCACCCCAAAACATTTGTCGCGAAATTGGTTTGACAGTATGGTTGTACACGGCAGGAAACAGATAATTTTTTTGTTTCATTGCTGGACGAATTTTAGCAGGAACAAGCTCCATATGGATATTATCAATATAATGACGCAACATTTCTAAGATATTTTTGGGTAGGGGAACGACTCGTTCTTTACTTCCCTTACCCAGTAAATGTACAAAGCCTGTATCAAAATGAATCTGGTCAGCTGTCAAACTAACCAGTTCAGAAACACGCATTCCCGATGCATACAATAAATAAAGCATAACTTTGTTGCGCACACCCTTTAATGATGTGTCTCTGTTTGCTGCGGTTAAAAGGCGTTGAATTTCCTGCTCCGTCAAAAAGTTGGGAAGTGTCTTTTCTACTTTGGGAAAAACAAGTCCTCGAGCAACATTAGCAACATGAAAACGATTATGTAAGAACTCAAAAAATAGTTTGAGTGTTGATATTTTGCGCGAAAGCGTTTTTGCTTTTAGATTCTGATCTTTTAGATTTTTAAGGAACTTCTTTAAATGTTGTGGCTTAACCAAGGCCAGATCAAGCCCTTCTTCATCAAAAAACCGAACCAGCTGGTCTATATCCTGCCGATAGGCGGCAAACGTATTGTCTGCAACTCGTTTTTCTGTCAAAAGATAGACGTGAAAATGATTGACAAAGGCACTCCGCTCTTTCATTCACTTAGCTCCTTCTTTCAAAAATCAGTATGCTTTTGCGACAAGAACATCGGTAACGCTTTCCTTTTTACAGGAAAAACAAAGTGTATGTTTTTTCTCTGGTAAAAGACAACGAATGGATCCCTTAAATTGCTTAAGAAGCTCCTCGCATTCAGCAGCGTTACACCATCCGGTCTGATAAAGACCATTATTCGCATCAAGCTCCGGCCCAAAGGTCTCTAGCTCATCAGCCTGATACCATTGCAGCTTCATACGCTCAAGGGCTCGGTCATACATTTGTTGTTGAATGTGCTCAAGCAAGTTTTTAAAGCTTTCTGAAAGAATATCAAGCGCGACAAACGACTTTTTCTTGGTTCTATCTTCTTCTACTCTGCTTACCAAAACAACCTGATTTTTTTCTAAATCTTTTGGTCCAATTTCAATACGAACAGGAACTCCTTTTACTTCCCACTCGTAAAATTTGGCACCAGGCGATTTTTGAGTATCAGCGTCAATTATAACGTCTCCGTGTTCAATGCTCAGAAGAGACTTAACCTTATTGGCACACTCAAGCACACGGTCACGCTCTTCGTCTGTTTTATAGATAGGTATAATAACTGCCTTGATAGGAGCAACACGCGGAGGCATTACCATGCCACGCTGATCGCCATGTACCATCACCAACGCACCAATTGAACGGGTTGTAAATCCCCAGCTCGTACAAAAAGGCGTCTTGGTTTCACCATCTTTATCTTGAAAAAACACCTCAAAAGAAGCTGGGAAACTTTGTGCTAGTACGTGGGATGTGCACATCTGCAGAGCTTTACCGTCTTGCATAAGACCTTCAATCGTATAAGTACGATCTGCACCTGCAAAGCGTTCGGTCTCAGATTTCATCCCAGCAATCACAGGGATTGCTAAAAGGTCTTCGTAAATAGATTTGTAAATTTGAAGAGCAGCTTCTGCCATAGCAACAGCTTCTTCATGCGTGTAGTGAGCAGTATGCCCCTCTTGCCACAAAAACTCTGCGCTCCGAATAAAAGGACGTGTACGCATTTCCCAACGAACAACGTTAGCCCACTGGTTTATTTTTAGAGGAAGATCACGCCATGATTTAATCCATCGTGAAAACATATAATAGATCATTGTTTCTGATGTTGGCCGAACGACCAATGGTTCATCAAGTTCTTTGCCGCCAGCGTGGGTTACAACTGCAAGCTCAGGTGAAAAACCCTCGATATGCTTAGCTTCTTTTTTAAGAAATGACTCTGGAATAAGAAGCGGGAAGTAGGCGTTTTGGGTTCCTGTGGCTTTAATTTTTTTATCCAGCGTTTTTTGGATATTTTCCCACAAATTGTACCCATAAGGCTTGATGACAAAACACCCTTTGGTAGGGCTTGAATCAACAAGGTCAGCAGCAACAATAACTTCTTGATACCACTCAGCAAATTGTGCTTTCACATCAGGCAATGTACTCATACACGTATCTCGCAAACCAAGAATGAAAAACTTATTTGAAATAACAGTACATGCAGCATACTACAAAAATATACAAATTTCTTTCAAATTATTTTATCACTCCTCAACCGCAGGAAAATAAGGAGCTAGGACGCGTTGAACAGTAGGGCAATCTGTAACGTTGCGATGAACAGAATTAAGAAGCAAAGCGCGGGCTGGGATATTTTCACCACCAGGCTTGACCTGTGCGGCAAGCCAGTGGGCATGCTCGCCCGCTTGTTGCGGAAAGATAACATATTGATTTAAATGATCATCCTCAAGATTTAGATTATTAATAACTGTAATTCCTTCAATATTAAAATTTTCAGAGAAAATTCCAGCCAATTTAAGAGAATTATTGGGAAGGTGATTAACTAGATGCCTGACCTCTTCATCATTCAACCATCCTTCTTCGTTATTATTGTTCCCTCGATGATTTTTAATAACCACCTTCATATCTTGCAAAATAATATTTTTATGCGGTTTTATAGCTTCGACAATTTTTTCTATATTTTCTTCATTGCCATTTGCTTGCAACAGTGCTGCCATATTCAAAACAGCGCAATAACCAGAATCAGCATCAGTATTTTGGCATAGTCCTACAAATTGACGATAATCGTTATTATCTTTATTACGCTTGCCATGAATAACCCAACGAACAAATTCTGGATAGGCAAAATAATATGAAGCTCCCGCTACACCCAAAACGACTATGGCGAAAAAAATAGATTTTTTATGATTTACTGCAAATTCCCATGGCTTGTAAACCAATTGATCAACAGCGTAATCAAGCGTTCCAATATCCAAGTAATCACTGCGCAGCAAACCTTTTGTGAGCAGATAATTAAGTTGCATAACCTTATCAATCAATGACAATTCATCTATCGTCAAACTAGTACGTTTTTTTTTGACAAAATCGTTAATAAACTGATCAAATTCTATAATTTTTTCAGAAAATAAACGCAAATTCCTCGGCTGAACATCGATAGGTATCTCTGAATTATATACTTGCAGAAATTTGTACTCTACGCTCAGATTATGAATAATCCCTCGATTAAAACCCGCCACAGCTTTTTTCAATAACCACTGAGCTCTTTCAACTAATGAGAGCGCAGCTTGGCTCTCAAAATAATCCAGCTCATCCCTATCGCCAAGCGTATGTTGCTCCAGAAAAAATTTAATTTTTTCAATGAGCTGATAGGAGGGTAATGATGCTGCAGTAATTTTCTCGGTTCGTTCACGGCTAATTGCGTGACGCAGCATGTCACCACCCGAATCAACAGGTTCCTGTTGAGCACTAAGAGCAGTATATAAAAGCAAAATAACGGAAGTTGTCTTCAACTGTTTTCTATAAAAATTAATCATGACTTATTTGGTATTATTTTTATAAAGTCTAAACAACTTATTAACATTACTATTATTTGTTCTATTGTAAAAACCTAAAAGTGGAAAATATTTAGAAATCGACAATGAATCAAGAATAATAGCGTCTTTTTTATCTTTTAAATTAACAGAGCCGCCATTTTCATTCAAATGAGGAAAATACACGCAAATCCAATGAGTTGCCGTATCGTGAGACCCACCGGTTCTCAAGATAACGCTTGCTTTGCCTCGCGCTATATCTTGAGACAGCGCATCTCGTTTTAATGCTAATATCACATCATCTTCCAGGTCGTTATAAATATCATCATAAATGCGAAGCCTCTGTTTTTGACTTTCATCTAAGAGCAATCCAGCTGACTTTAAGCTTTGTATGGTATCAATATTATCTATCAGATGCTGTAACTCTAATTCTCCAGCCCATTCCCCACGGCGACCAACACCTTGTAGCGATTGATAAGAATACCCAAGATCAAGGTTTTCATCGTATCCTTCATATCCATACTTCCCATTCGCTTTGGCTATTTCTCTTACTTTTTTATCGTAAGTAATAAATTTAGACAGAAGAATCTCTTTCTTCTTATCTAAAGTTAGATCATTACCCAAATTAAGATTATTTTTTTTGATTATTTCATTTATGCCTTGTTCATCTAATTGCTGCATATCATCTGAATAGGCCTGAACAATATTTTTTATTTCTTCATTGTTAGAAGCACGAACTCTTTCAGCAATTATGGTTTCCGTTTTCATACGGTCTTGATCTGCTTTATTGTTTCGCTCATCCTGCACCTGTGATACAATTGCCGTCATTTCTTCTATGATTTCTTTATACTTAGAATTCTTTTTGAGCTCTGCAATAATTTTTTCAGCTTCAGCTCTATCTCCATCAGCCTTAGCCAGAATCATTGCTTGCACTAGAGCAAAAATAGCACAATCTCCTCCCTCTTGGATCAGACCAGGTATTTGATAAAAATCATACCCTTCGATATTTTCGTTTCTTAATTTTCTTCGAACATATGAAGGATACACCACATAATACGAAATCCCTGCAATAGCAGCTACCGCAACTATGCTTAAAATGGCTTTTTTGTGCCGTACTGCAAACTCACAGGGTTTATGCCATAAAACATCAGCAATATAATCACCGGTTTCAATAGGTAAAAAGTCTCTGTGCAATATCCCTTTGGTAAGCAAGAAGTTAAGTTGTTGAATCTTGTTAATCAAAGCAAGTTCTTGAGAGCTAAGCGACCAACGCTTTTGCTTTGTAAAATCATTAAGAAAAAGATCGAAGCCTACAATGTTTTTGGAGAATAAACGCAAATCTTTGGGCCGCATCTTTGTTGGCAAGCCAGCATCATACGCTTGCATAAATTTTTGTTCGATGATGAGATTGTGGATACTTCCTTGGTTGAAACCATCAACAATATCTCTAAGAATAGATTGTGATTTTTTAACCAAAAGCAAAGCTGCCATACTTCCAGCGTTCTGCTCTATTGATCTATCCTGTTCGAGGAAATTTTTAATTTTTTCGATGAGCAGGTAAGACGACAAAGAAGAAGCCTCAATCAATACCCTACCTTGTGAAGCAAATGTAGAAGTTTGAATCACAAAAATTATACACAGCAGGTTCAACAAAAATTTTTTATACATCTTCATCATGTGACTATCCTATGTATTTAAAAAAGCGCTATCTATCAATTAAAAGTGGCTATAAGTTATAATTTTGCGATAAACTTAGCAAGTAACAAGAAAAAACCAATAAATTTAAGGATTTATCTATGCAATCCAGGCCAAAACAAGGAAAAATATTTGTAATATCAGCTGTCTCAGGTGCTGGAAAAACAACAATATCTAATAAGCTCTTGGAACTCTATCACGACGCTTTTGATATAAGCAAAGTTGTTACCTATACCTCTCGCCCACAACGCCAGGGAGAGATAGATGGTAAAGATTATCATTTTTTGGCGCTAGATGAATTTAAGAAGCTTAACAATGAAGGGTTTTTTCTTGAGACTACAGAATATGCAGGTAACTTTTATGGTTCACCGGCATCAATTATCAATGACCTTGCTATTGGAAAATCTTTCTTAATTGTTACCGACAGACCGGGAGCCCTACACTTCAAAACATTAATCCCAGGGGCCGTTCTTATTTGGATTTTTGTGCAAGACATTGATACTATCAGGCAACGATTAAGCCTACGAAACAGCGAAAGTTCAAAACAACTAGAAAATAGACTATCTCTTGCTGAGCAAGAAACAGCAGCTGAAAAACAATCACCAATGTTTGATTATCACGTTAAGAATGACAAGGTTGACCAGGCTGTTGCTCAAATTCATGAAATTATAAAAGCAGCGCTCACGTAAGTCATTCTATCGCTGAAAATAACGCAACTCGTCTTTGTAAAAAACAAAAAGGCCAAGCGTTACACAAACAAGGCAGACAGCGTAATGCCATGAAACATTAGTGCCAGTTAAAAGCCACTCATAAAAAGTTGCAAATAATGGACACAAAAAACCTGCAAATGAAAGAAACGTTATTGAATAATGACGCATAAGCCAAGCATAGAGGTTATTGAATATAATGTTTATCGAAACTATTAAGATAAAAGACCAAAACAAAAATGGCCAAAAATCAATAATCGGCGGCATTAGGCCTTCAAAAAGTAATGACGTGATCCAACTTGCAACACCTCCCATAAGCATGGTTATGCCATTAATAAGAGCAATTGTATAACCCTTTTCTATCAACCCTTTAATCATAAACCAGCCATAGGCGGAAGCTGCTACTGCAATAAATAAGGCTATCTCAGGTAAAAAAATTGAATACTCATGAGAAATCTGTTTTTCAGCAAATCCTTGAGCGATGAGTACGGGAATAATACCAATAACGCCAAATAAAATGCCTGCGATTTTATGAACAGTTAACTTTTGCTTGTGTAAAAAATAGGCAAGAATTGCTGTAATAAATGGAGTCAGAGAGTAAATCATAGTTGTTTTAACAGCAGAAACATATTTGAGGCCCCAGAATTTAGGAACACATGTTAAATAAATATAAAAAATGGAAGCGTTAAAAAAAGAGATGAGATCTTTTTTGTTTACTTTAGTAAAAATAAGACGATCTTGCCACCATTGGTAAGCTAACAAAAAAATACCTGAAAGAATCATACGAAAGGCGACAAGAAAGCAAGGAGCTCCTGTCGCAACACTTTTTTTCACAACCCAAAACGTAGCTGCCCAAACGGCATATAAAATAAAAACAAGAAACATAAACTACCTTATTTGAAAAAATGTCTATAAAGTTAAGCTGTAAGAGACATCACAAAACAATAGAACTCATGACAGGCTCATTGATTTTATTGCTGAAAAGAACGCAGATCATCTTTGTAAAACACAAAGAGGCCAAGCGTAACACAAACAAGGCAAAAAGCATAATGCCATGAAACATTGTCTCCAGTTAAAAGCCACTCATAAAAAGTTGCAAACAGTGGACACAAAAAACCTGCAAATGAAAGAAACGTTATTGAATAATGACGCATAAGCCATGCATAGAGGTTATTAAATATGATATTTGCTGAGATTATCAGCATAAAAACCCAAAATAAAAATGGCCAAAAATCAATAATAGGCGGCACGAGCCCTTCAAAGACCAATGAAGTAATCCAACTTACAATTCCCCCCATTAGCATGGTCATTCCATTAATAAAAGCAATTGGAAAACCTTTTTCTATCAAGTCTTTGATCAAAAACCAGGCATAAGCAGAAGAGGCAACAGCTACAAATAAGGCAATTTCGGGTAGAAAAAATGACCAGCCGTGAGCAACCTGTTTAGCGGTATTACTCTGAGCAATAAGCACAGGAGTGATTCCAATAACTCCTAATAAAATACCTGATATCTTATGTATAGTTAGTTTTTGCTTGTACAAAGCATACGCCAGAATAGCAGTAATAAAGGGCGTTAGTGAATAAATCATAGTTGTTTTAACAGCCGAAACATATTTCAGACCCCAAAACTCAGGAACAAAAGCTAAATAGACGTAGAAAAGAGATGCGTTAAATAAAGACAAAAGATCTTTTTTCTTTATCTCTGAGAATACACGATGGTTCTTCCTCCACTGATAGGCAAGCAAAAACAATCCGGCAAGCGTCATTCGAAAGCCAATCAAAAAACAGGGGCCTCCGGTTTCAACACCCTTTTTCGCAAACCAAAATGTAGCTGCTAAGATTGCGTATAAAATAAAAACAAGAACCATCACGCGCCTTTTTTTTATAATATTTTTTTGTACTGTAGATACAACATAAAAAGAAGTGTCAAAGCCGGGGCATAAAGAATCCCTTTACTTAGTATATCGTATTTGGATACCGCTTGAGCAAGCGTTAGCATAGAATACTGAGCAAAAAACAAGCTACCACTCATGAGGATGCCTGGCAGCAGGGTACCACTCTTCCTTCGATGTCTCCATAAAAAAATAGAAAATAGCGCAAGGAAAGGTAAAAGTAGTTGCCATATAATTTGCGCGATACGTTTATGAATCTCAAAAGCAGCTTCTTTTTGGGAAAGCGCGTGATGGACCAGCTTTGGCAAAGTACTAAATTTTTGATCTTTAAGCCCACTATTCTTTTTTTCATAATCAACCAATTGGTCTAGGTCAATTTTTGATTGTAAAAAACAAGCTGAATAAGATCGTTTTCCACTCTTCATTAACATTGAGCCATGATTCATCAGAAGGTGATCTTTATGAAGCTGCCCTTGCTTAGCAGAAAAAAAATACTGCTCTTTGTGCTTGGTAGTCATAACCAAGAGCAGGTGATGAAAAGCTTGCACGCCATGATCTATTTGTGTTTTATCTTCAAAATAAATAGTAACCCCCTCAAGCGGAGTATGAAAAATATGCGGCTCCAGCTGTAGCAAGTGATCGCGAGCAAAGCTTATGAGCATCCGTTTACCAATCTCATAACTTTGAGGAGCCCAGAAGAAAATAAGAGGAATAAAAAATAATTGAATCAAAAGAGAAAAAAGTAAAACACTTTTATAAAGGCTTGCTCGCGCTGATGCAAAGAAATTTAAGAGCAGCAAATTGTCATCAATACAAAGATCGCCAATAACCATCTGTACGGCAAGGCATGATGCCAGTGGAACTGCAAAAAGCGCAACAAGTGGGAGCATTGCAAGAACGAGGTGAGGGATCATGTACACACTGGGTATAACGGGTATGCGCACAAAAAGATCGCTCGTTGCTAAGATTAAAAGCATTAGCACAAAAAATAAAAAAAACCTTATAGAAAGGCGTTTTAAAAAAAAACTGATGAGCATTATAGCGTGATAGTATCATCAATTACACGAATGCGTTCAATGGCTAACGCGCGTCCAGTTTCTGGATCAATATCAACCATCACACCACTCAAAACCAAAGGCCCTCGAACTTCAACCGACATTTTGCTCGCTTTAGGGTGATATAAAAAGCGTTGAATAACTGCGTCAAATTGAAAGCCGATGACCGAGTTTAAAGCGCCACACAGGCCAAGATCAGTGATATAGCTTGTTCCTTGAGGCATTATCTGTTCATCAGCAGTTTGGATGTGCGTATGAGTACCATAAACACCAGAAACTCTACCATCCAAAAACATTCCCATAGCCCGTTTTTCTGACGTAGCTTCTGCATGAAAATCAACAAAAATAATATCGGTACGATTTTTAAGCATGGTAACTAGTGAGTCAATGCATCGGAAAGGACAGTCAAGTGCATCCCTAATCCCCACTCTACCGTACAAATTTGCAATAGCCACAGTGTGGGCACCAACGGTGATAAAAGCATATCCTTTGCCTGGGCATCCTGATGGATAGTTTGCTGGTCGAATAACATCGGTACGTTCATTGAGCGCCGCATACACCTCTTTGTTATCCCAAATATGGTTACCCGTGGTCACCAAAGCTGCCCCAGCTTGCTTGAACTGTTCAATGATTTTTACCGAAATTCCTCGTCCGTCTTTGGTTGCATTTTCACCATTGACAATGACAGCATCGATTTTATGTTTTTCTTTCAGAAGTGGGATATGCTTTTGAAACATTGCTATACCGGGCTGTCCAACAACATCACCAATAAAAAGAAAACGTAACTTTTCTGCCATTTTTATTCCGTTTCATAAGTATGATGGGCAGGACCTGTGCCCTGCCCTTGCGTGCATTATATTACCGAGCTGCTTGAATAAATCGTTTTTCACGAATAACGTTTACTTTGATTTCTCCTGGGAAAGCCATTTCCGCCTCTATGCGCTTGACCAATTCTCGCGCAAGAACTTCTGCTTTTTCGTCAGTCAAGCGATCTTCATCAACAATCACACGGATCTCACGACCAGCCTGTAAAGCATACGCTCTTTTAACCCCTTCAAAGCTATTTGAAATTTCTTCAAGTTGCTCAAGGCGCTTAATGTATGTTGAAAGAGTTTCTTTGCGAGCTCCCGGACGCGATGCCGATATAGCGTCAGCAATGTGAACGATGAAGCCGTATACCGAGATTGGCGGAACTTCTTCATGGTGAGCTGCAATACAGTTAACCACAATTGCTTCTTCGCCACATTCTTTGGCAATGTTTCCACCAATAATAGCATGGGGACCGTCAACTTCTGCTGAAACAGCTTTTCCAATATCATGAAAAAGACCACCACGAGCTGCAAGTTCACCGTCAAGCCCAAGCTCTGAAGCTATCATACGTGAAAAATAAGCAACTTCTTTGCTATGAACTAAGTTGTTTTGGGTAAAGCTTGTTCTAAAATGAAGCTTGCCAAGTAATTTAGAAATATCTGTATGAACTCCGCGAAGACCAAATTCAAGAACAGTCTGCTGTCCAATTTCGATAATATTTGAATCAAGATCTGCCTCAATTTTTGCAACAGTTTCTTCAATACGCGTTGGATTGATGCGACCATCTTGAATAAGTTTATTAAGAGCTCGTTTTGCAACTTCTCTACGAATCGGATTAAAACCTGAGATGGTGATGATTTCAGGAGTATCACCAATGACAAATTCCATACCTGTTGCCATTTCTAGAGCTTTAATATTTCGGCCTTCTTTGCCGATAATACGACCCTTCATCTCTTCGTTAGGAAGCGTAATTACGCTTGAGGAATGAAGTGTCACTTGTTCTGTTAGATATCGTTGCATAGATGATGCCAAAATGGCAGAAGACTTTTCTTTTGCTGTTTCACGAGCCTCTTCTTCAACTTTTGCAAGCCATTTTTGGTTTGCAAGTCTAACTTCTTTTTCAAGAGATTCAAAAAGTTCTCGTTTAGCTTCGCTTTGTTTCATCCCACTAATGCGTTCAAGCTTAACAACCAAATCATCGTAGAGCTTTTTAAGTTTAGCCTCATCAGAACTAAGCATATCAATTCTTCGAGCTACATCCCGTTCTTTTTGCTGTAACTCTCTGCGAAGATCATCAAGCATTGTTTCTTTAAGCTCAAGGGCATCTTCTTTTTTCTGACATTTTGCTTGTAGTTGCTGAATCTCAACACGCATTTTTTTTATTTCAAGATCAGCTTCACTACGTTTTTTGTAGATTTCGTTTTTTAAATCAACCCGTGCTTCATTACGTTCACGTTCAATTTCTTCTTTGGTTCGTTTATAAATTTCTTGAGCAGCTGTCCGCGTTTTCAAAAGTTGACGTTGCTTTGAGAGGATATACACAACTGTAATACCAATTCCCGTAACAAGGCCTCCTATAAGGAATGAGATTTCAAATAACCCAACCATAATAAGCTCTTTCTGTTAACAAATTAAAAAAATTTACACGTGTGTGTAAACCGTGTAAAAACAATTTTTTACTTTGTGAGAGAAATGAGGAAGGGACACGAAAAAACTATCTCAACATAATGAGCTTCTCGTGATAAGGAATACAATTGATAAGCAGAAAACAATCTCGGTCAGCAAGCCTTCTGAAGCTCTGATTCCAACAAGTCTTTAAGTTCTTCAGTCTTTTGTTCTAAATTTTCAAGAAGCCGAGCTTTTTGGTGCAGCTCACTTGCAAGCTGCAAAGCAACAATTACAGCGATTTTTTCATCGCTCATTGCTGGGTTGCCAACTCTCATCTGCATCAAATTATCAACTAATTGCGCTGCTTTTATGACATCTTCGCTATCTTCATCTGTAGATATACAATATTGCTTCCCAAGAATTGTTATCTTCAAATTTTTTTGTATTACCATAACATTCTCAACGAGAAGATTCTAAGGAGTTAATACTACTTAGAAGCTCTTTTATGGTATCTTTTATCACAGCTTTTTCACTAGCAAGTGTCTGGGACAATGAACATTCCTTCATTAAAGAAGCTTCAAATTGTTGATTTTGCTCTTTTAAGTGATCATTTTCTTGTTTAAGTGCTTCAAATTGCAACGTAAGATCTTTGTTCTTAGCAATAATCTGAAAAACCTTATTTTCAAGCTCTTCCAAGTACTTCATGCTCTTCCCTTTTTCCCACAAAGAAAACCGTTATTATGTACATTATTATGTAATAATAACGGCTTGCAAAAGTAAATAGCAATAACTTTTTATCTTTGGGCAATCTGTACAAGACGCTCAAATGCTTGGGGTTCAAAAATAGCGAGTTGACTCATCATTTTGCGATTCAACAAGATATTTTTATTCTTCAGCTGATTGATAAACTTGCTGTACGAAACACCATGATTTTTGCATGCTGCACTAATACGCGTAATGAACAAAGAGCGGAAATCACGTTTTTTAAGGCGACGGCTTTTGTAAGCGAATTTAAGAGCTCTGATAAGGGTCTCTTTTGCACGCTTGAAAACGTTTTTTCTTTGGCCCCAAAACCCTTTGGTTTGTTTTAATAATCTTTTGTGTCTTTGTTTTACAACCGTACCACGTTTAACTCGGCTCATGTTTCTAACCTTCGAATTTTAAATTAATAAGGAATCAATTGTGTAATGTTTTTCAAGTGAGCGCTATGAACATAAGCTCCGCCACGCAAGTCACGAACACGCTTTGAGTTTTTTGCCCAAGCATGGTGGCGACGAAAAGCCTTTGCTCTCTTGATTTTACCATTGCTAGTTTTTTTAAATCTTTTTTTTGATGATGAGTGTGATTTCACCTTTGGCATAGTAACCTCTGCTTACTTATTTTAATTTAATGACGAACAAAATAGATCTTTGACCAGAAAGATCCTGCTCTACTATCTTTTTCTTCTACAAGAGCCCCAACATCACGCTGAGAAAGATCATTGGTAATTCGTGCAAAGAATCTAAACCCAAGATCATCCATCATGGTTATTTCTCGACCTTTAAACTGAAGGGTGAATTTGACCTTTTTCCCTTCAGAAAAAAATTCGACGGCTTGATTAAGTTTTGTTCTATAATCCTGGTCGCCAATATTGGGTCTCATTTTAATTTCTTTTATTTGTACAATTTTTTGATGCTTTTTAGAATCACTTAATTGCTTCTTTTTTGCATACAAAAATTTTCCAAAGTCCATGATCTTAGCAACGACCATGTTATCTTTTTCTCCTACTTGCACAAGATCAAGGCTCGCTTCTTGAGCTGCTGCAAGCGCTCTGCTTCGAGAAAGAACTCCCAAATTCTCTCCGTCATCAGTAATAACCAGAAGCGTTTCTGCTCGTACTTGTTCGTTAACAATATATTTGCTTGCTTCGCTGTTATTTCGTTCCTTTGCAAATTTATTCACTACCAGTTCCCTGTGTTTCTATTGGTTGACCAATTTTTTTCCGAACCAATTCTTCAATCCTAACAAATAATTCGCCTTCATCTTGTAAACGCTTCAACGCGTTTTCTCGACCTTGAGCGAGCTTTTCTGGGCCAAAATTAAACCAAGCCCCAGCTTGCTGTACGATATCAAATGCCAATGCAGCATCAAGCAAGTCCAGCTCTCGGCTAATTCCTACTCCATAAACCAAGTCAACTTCAACTCGTTTAAATGGAGGAGCCATTTTGTTTTTTACAACCTTAACTGCAACACGATTGCCGAAAGGTTTATCATTTTTTTTCAAAGTAGCAACACGACGAATATCAAGTCTAATTGATGCATAAAACTTGAGTGCGTTTCCGCCCGTTGTTGTTTCATTGTCACCATAAGGCATTGTGTTAATTTTGCTACGAATTTGGTTAATAAAAACCAATACAGCTTTTGACTTGTGTACAACAGGACTGAGCTTACGTAATGCTTGCGACATCAATCGAGCTTGCAATCCCATATGAACGTCGCCCATATCGCCTTCAAGTTCAGCCTTGGGAACCAAAGCTGCCACTGAATCAACAACCACCATATCAACAGCATTCGAGCGAATCAACATTTCTGCAATATCAAGCGCTTGCTCACCAAAATCTGGTTGCGAAATTATAAGATCATTGATCTTTACGCCAAGACGTTCCGCATAACCCGCGTCAAGAGCATGTTCTGCATCAATAAATGCGCAAATACCACCTGCTTTTTGAGCCTGGGCAATAGCGTGAAGCGTCAAAGTTGTTTTTCCTGAAGCTTCAGGTCCATAAATTTCAACAACGCGTCCCCTTGGCAAACCACCAATACCAAGCGCCTGATCGATTAGAATAGATCCTGTAGGGATTACTTCAATCTTTGTATCAGCCTTTTGGCCTAGAAGCATTACTGAGCCTTTTCCAAATTGCTTATCAATTTGGGCAAAAGCAACTTCAAGAACCTTAAGCTTTTCAGAGTTCATCGAAGATGTTGTTTTATCAGAAGTTGCTGGGATTACTGCATCTTGAGCAGTAAATACCGTTTCTTCAACGTTTTTTCGAGCCATTATTATTAATCTTTCGTATCACTAGCATAGTCACCCAGTATCTTTGAGTCGACTTCTATTTTAGCATTTCTATACAAAGATGCAATAAATGCATTAATCACCAAGTCTGCTTTTTTTATTTTCTCTTTTTTAATTATTTTCTTCTTGCCTGCCTCAAAAGAGGTTTCTTCTATTTGAGCCTCTTGAAGCTGCCCAAGCACAATCTCGTCTTTATGCTTGACGGTTAAGACCTGAGCAGCGTCTGTTAGGCCAAAAAGCTTGCTTCTTAGGCCTGCAATACCCTCAAATCCTTTAAGCTTGCCGCCTCGCTTATCTTTTTTCATAGATTCTGTAATAACGAGCTTAACCCCCTGAGCCTTGGCAACATCCTCAATAGTAGCTTTCTTATTGAGAATGGATTCCTTGGCATTTTTAACAGCAAGGCGCTGTGCATCTTTTGCCTTAGATTCATAGAAGCTAGATTCCACGTCCTCTTGAACAGCATCTAGGGTCGGAATGAAGGTTTTTTCTACCGATTTAACACGATAAACAATGTATTTATTTTCGTGAAGGATAAATCCATACTCAGCTGATCTATTTGAAAAAACCTTCTTAGCAAGAGCTGCTTCAAAGCTTTCACCTGTTGTATCTTTTTCACTTAAAAAATCAGTTTCCTGTGGCTTTAAGTTATTGTTTTTTACAAAATCTGTAAGAGCATCGGTATTGGACTTAAGCGAATGCATTAAAATTTCTAAGTCACCCTTGAGCATGTGCACAGCTCGGCGGGTCTTCAAAACTTTAATCACTTCGTCGCGAACAGCATCAAGTGGCTTTTCTTCAGCTTTAAAGCGTTCAACGAGCTGCAAAATTTCGTAGCCTTTTTGTGTCTTGATGACACTAGAAAGATCTCCAGGATTTTTCAATTTAAATGCTGCAGCTTCTACTTCCACATCCAATCGACCTCGCTCAGCAATAGTAATCAAGCCGCCATTCTTGGAAGAAGCTTCTTGAGAGTGAATTTTAACAGCTTCTACAAAGCCTTCAGGTTTGTTGGTAAATTCTTTTTTCAATTCTTGGGCCTTTTTAAAAATGGCAGGCCTATTTTTTTGATCAGCATGCAAGACCAAACGTCTTACCGTCACTTTGGGTGGGACCCTAAAAAGTGCTGTTTTATTTTT
This sequence comes from uncultured Pseudomonadota bacterium, assembly GCA_964493325.1. Lineage (GTDB taxonomy): Bacteria > Babelota > Babeliae > Babelales > RVW-14 > CAZBMD01. The sequence continues at coordinate 81,495 of CAZBMD010000004.1, forward strand.
GTCATAAAATTGCTGAATCATGTGATTATCTATTTCAATTTTTTCAGCATATTCTTGTGCATCAATTTTCCAATAAATTAGTTTTCTTTTCTCTGGCACGCGATAAGCTTCTTTATTTTTTTGGTAAAAAAGTTCCAACTCTTTTTCATCAATTTTTTCTTGCTCAACTTCTTTCAAAAATTTATCTAAAGGAAACGTCAAAAGCGCAAAGCTTTTTGATGCACTATTTTCTAAAAAATCACTCTTGCTGTGATGATTAGACGAATATTCTGCACAACGTAAGAATTCGGTAACAAGTTTACGCTTTAATTCTTCTTCTTTTGCTTTTTCAAATTCAGCAGGAGTAGATGCAAGTCTTTTTACGTATCCTTGATATACGTCCATGTTAACATTGCCCTGTGCATCGGTAATGCCTTGAGGAAATGATTTAACGAGCATTTCTTTGAACCAATCTGAATCAAGATGAATAGCGAAAGAATCCTTGATTGTATCAATTAGTTTTTCTTTTACGCACGCATCAAGCGCAACTTGTTCTGGTTTATTGCCGCCAAGAATGCTAGTGATGAACATTGATTCTGAAACGCCATACATACGAGCGTAACTTCTGAGCGAGTCTATTCGTGTATTAAGATCGTTAAGTGCTCGCCTAAATTGACTGTAGGTTATCTTGTCTCCATTGACAGAGGCTATTTTAGATTCGTATCCACCACCCATAAATAATCCATAGGCGCTACCAATGGCAAGCGCCACCAAAACAACCCACAATACAGAGTGCCATTTTTTCATTTCTTTTCTAAAAATATAAATCATTGCAGTATCCTTTCCTTGCCTTGCTTTATTTTTTCTATTCTTGTGTTGGTATCTCTTAAGAATTGCAGTTTACCGTAGAAACACCTTTTTTCCAAGACAAAGCACGTATGATTTAAACAAAGCGAATCAGTTTGAAAAAAGCTCCAAAAGCGCCTGCCTGAGCGCCGATCAGAAGACGAAAACAAGAACCCCCATAATCAACAGAAACTGAATCGACACATGTAAAACAATTGCAAAAAACAATTGGTGTATTGCTGGCAAAATTTGGGCTATTTTGAAAAAACCCTCAGTAATTAATCCAAATAAAAATGCGTGGCGATTGATTTTATTGATTTATTTTCTCGGTGAAATTTTGGCTTAAGATTGCCGCAAAAAACTATCTACGGCTTTAAATACCAGAGATTCATCATCTCCAACTTCAAAAATTTGATAATCCCAATCACTTGGTCTATTTTGTGTACCAAGTAATTTTTCAAATCCCCGCCAAAAAGTTTCTTGCCGCTTCGCATATTGCCTTGTTTGGATTTTTATTTTTTCAAGAACCTCTGGGAGCTTAGCAACAGACTTTCCTTCTTTTATCCAATCAAACAGTATGGAATAACCAATTAGATTTTTTTCTATCAAAAACTGTTCCCAGGGACTACCGATAAGTTTTTCAGCCTCATCAACCCAGCGATCTTCCATAATCATTATTTCAGTCCGCTTTTCAATTCGATCAAGCATGGTGGCCCGATTTTGTCGTCGATACAAAAATAGAGGTCGAACTTTGGGGTCAAAAGCTGGCTTGAGTGATGAGGCCGGCATTCCCGTTGCTTGCCAGATAGCAAGCGCTCGCTTAATCCGATATTCATCATGAGGGTGCAACTCTTGAGCTCTTACAGGATCAACGCTTTGTAATTGTGTCCACAAATTACCCTCAGCAAAAAAAGAACTCTCTTTTTCTTTAGAGGCCTTAACAGGGAATTCGTTGGGAGGAAAGAAAATAGATTTAATATAAAAAAAAGAACCACCGACAACAATGGGAACATTGCCGCGTGCAATTACCTCCTTGACCTTGTCCAGGAGGTATGTTCGATAGAGCCGAACATTAAGGTCAACCGGCTCATCAAGAATATCAAAAAGATGCGCTTTAAATGGATACTCTTTCCATAAAGGCTTTGCTGTACCAACAGTCAGCGGTTTATAAAACTGACCAACGTCGATATTAATAATTTCTCCACCCAGCGTACGGGCAAGATTTTCAGAAAGCTGCGTTTTTCCAGATGCAGTCGGCCCAATAATAAAGAGCACTGATGGATATGTTGATTGTGTTGTCATAGCCCTTTTTAACTATTTTTAAACTTGCGAGGTAGCACCATCTTGCGATGCCCCAAAGCCACGATCATGAAAGATAAATTGTTTAAATGGACTGCGTAGCTCTTGAATGACATAGTCTCGATCTTTATTTAATATTACCTGCATCTCTTGCAAAAGCAATTCTTCCGTTGTTTGCAGAAGCGTTCTCTCTCCAAACGACAAATCTTTTTGCTGCGCAACATACATCAAGTCGCGATAAATTTTTGCAACTTCAAGAAGTTTACCGCTTTGGATTTTTGACTGATAGTCTTTATGCCGCCTGTTCCATCCGCTCGGCGTAAAGTCAATACTTTCAAGTTTGCGAATAGGCTGCTTGGCAAGCTCTGTCATCACAAGAGAGACTACCTCAAGATCACTTGGATACCGAATGCCAACAGAATCTGCATTATAAAGCGGAACCAAAATAGTCATATCTTTAAAAAGAAACGCGAGCTTTAAAAATAAAACTACGCTTTCGCCTACACGCTTCTCGGCGATCTCTTCAACGACAGCAACTCCGTGTCCTGGATAGATTACTTTATCGTTTAGTTTAAACATACCGTTCCTTTAAGAACGTCCCGGTGGACGAGTTATTCCTGGGATGTGTTGTTACTGCTCTTTAGGCAAAAATATTCAGTGATCTTCACTAAAAAAACACTAGCTGAAATTGTTAATAAAACTACGCGATCCTTAACCCAATCAACAAGAGAGAAGGGTTTAACCACAGGATCTTGATTCACAGCAAGCCGCTCAATTGACTGAGCAAAAAGTTCGATAAAATTATTTATAACATCGATTATTTGATCTATGGGCAAAGAACTAATTGTAGCATACGATGCAAGTACAGGATCAGCTTGATCCCCGATAGGAATATTCTGACTTGAAAGTAGATTATTTATCAAATCATATAGTAGCGAATCGGTTGGAATCAAAGTTTCATTGGCGCAATATTGATACAGGATTGCTACAACACAAAGAAAATCTTTTAAACTTTCGTAAGCCATGATAGAGCTACGCTCTATATCGGTCATTTCTGGATTTAACTGATTGATAACTGCAAGATCTTGCGCAAAAACTGTATAGAATAAAGTATTTTCTTGATTATTATTGGTATTGCTAAAATCAAACTGCTTTAACGCATCCCAATAGGCAAATAACTTATCACAACAATGTGAGACCTGCATTTCCTGCAAGCAATCTCTAAGCGCAAGTGTTTTTACTTGACCCATGAGCTGATCAAAAGGGAATTTCTCAAAAAGCTGCGACAAAATGCCTTCTTCAACCATGGCCGAAACAACATTTTCTTGTCCGAGGCCAAGCCATAACAAAAAGCCACGCGTATCAACTTTTAAAGTATCGCGTAGACAATCAACAAATCGACAAGACTTATCAATATGCCCACGGAACAGAAGAGCTTTCTGTTGACTCAACGATATGGAGCATTTTTTTGCGTCAGATTGAGTCATTGATCTGCGCATTTTTTTATTAGCATGTTTTTTCTGCTGCACGGGGCATACTGCACCTGCAACAAGAAATATACCAACCAGAGAAATAAACCGCGTATTCATGGCAACCCTTCCAAAGGTTTACGAACAAACAACAGGTCGCCTCCAATTTTTCTGAAAGAACGGTTCATAGTAGCAGATTTTTTTCTTGTGATACAAGAACCTATTAAATTATGAGCTTTTATATCATTTTTGCACCAAGGAACCATCTTTCTCTTAAGTGTTGAACTTAATTTATGACAACGTTTTTACTGTGCCTTCTATGATAAAATAGCCATTTTGATATTATCAACATTTTAGTAGAAGAGAGTTCTATTTGACGTCAGGGAGCTTTGTCGCTACGATCATAAATGTTGCTGCAATAAAATTAATAAATCTTTGGAAGCCTATGAACCTTACCCTATCTTTAATCATAATTCTCCTATTTTCTCTGTCTATTAATACCCAAACATCTTGCAACAACACCAAGAAAGACAAGCCCCATATTACTGCAGATGAAAAAGAAGTTTCAGATTCTGTTGATAAATTCAATGCCCAAATAGAAGAGGTTGCTCATCTTCTATCTAAGAAATCAAAAACAAAAAACCTGGCGCAATTAAGTAAGCTGCGTGTTCGCCTGCATGATATCAAAGCGGATGCTGCTTCTCGAAAAATAGATACGCTTATTGATGTTGACAAGATATTGTCACTCGAATCTTCGATCTCTGCCTATATAGCAGCTTCAACAAGTACTACCAACACCGATACTCTCAGAAAAAGAGAATCACGAAAGCTGCGTGCTTAAAGCGGCAACTTTCGTTCCTCTTATTGCCCCCAACCCCTTGTTTGCAACTATTAATCTACAACATCATAAGTCCAGCATGTAAGAAATTTTATAAAAACCTTCGTCTTGTCTTTTGAATCCCATCTTTTCCCCCCATAAATCTATTAAAAATTAACGACATTGCTATACTCAGAAGGAAATAAACTTTCTAATAAGGGGTTACAACCATGAACATGGATAAAAGCAGCGCAACATCAAAATTCTTATCCGGTTTTAAGTGGAACCTTTTTGGCAGTATTTCCTACGAATCCATAAAAGCGCTCCATTGTTTCCTGCTTCTGAATAACCTACAGCCGCATGTTTACGGGTTCTTGGGTAGTCTTTTTGCAACAGTCTATCTAGCAACTTATATTGCTGACTTTGGCGCCACAAACTCTATACCACCATTTTCCGGCCTATTCACCCGCAGCCAATCCAACTTAAAACAATTCCTCCTCAAATATTCACTGCTACCACACATCCCAATTGTTCTTGCCGCTGCAACAGTATTTACCTTCCTATGGAGTAAGCGACTTACCATTGTTGATGCCCCACCTTACCTATTCATCGTTCCTGGGCTTATTATTTTTGAAACCATGCGATCCTTTCTCCGCCAATTCCTCCACACAACTTTTCAGAGCAGGATAACTGTCATCGTCGAAGTCGCTCTCATGATCGGCTATTTTGCCGCAATCTGGGGTCCGCATTGGCTTTTTGGCTACCCACTAACGCTTAACCTTATTTTCCTTCCCCATCTACTTGACTCTATTCTAGCTGTAAGCATCCTTATTTTCCTTGTTATCCGTTATCGCCAAACCCTGCCAACAACCCCACTTGATTTGCCTACAAAGATCGGCAAACGACTAACTACCACTAAGACATTTAACTACCTATTGCGTGTCAGCAGAAATATGTTTACCAGCAACTTTCTAACGCCTCTTTTTGCCTCAAAATTTGGCTTACAATCAGCTGGAATGTTCTATTTTGCAAGCACACTTGCCAACACCACCCAATCCATCGTCAAAGCTGTTATAAGCTACTCTGGTGGAGCACTCCTTGCAAACCTAAAAGATGCCCCTCAGCAAGAAAAAAAAGAAGCTTTTAGGCTCATCTCAGAAAAACTCATGCATGTTGTAGCACCGGTAATCATATTCTTAACCATCAACCATCAAGCTGTTATTCGTCTAGGCTATTCGCAAAACATCACTGGCAAGACACTATCTCTAGGTCTTTTATTTCTTATTATTAGTTTTACCGAGTTCTTTTTCATCTTGTACGAACAGTTCTACATTATCGAAGAAGCGTCTAACAAATTATTTATTTTCAAGATTCTTGAAATTTCTATTTTCTACGGCCTAATCGCCTTCAACCACAACTTATCACTCGTCTCAACGCTCATCAGTGTAATCATAATACGATTTATGAGCCTATCCATCATAGCCATCAACGCCTTCTATCTCTGGCGCATCATGCCCAATTTTAAGACCAATCTAAAATATCTAGCACTTTGCTTTGCCGCATCACTTCTCTGCTTACTTATTCTCTAAATAAGTAGTCCCGTTTTCACAAAAATAAACAGACCGTGCGGCAGGGCCGCTTTTTCCCCTTTTTGATTTATTTTTATAACAATGAAAACATTGATCCAGAAATGGATTTTCGAAGAACTAAATGACCAGAAATAAATAAATGTTCAATTGGTTCATGTGTATCAACTCGCCGCACATCGTTCGATTGGTTTGTTTTATTTATAGCACGCGTGTATCGCGTGGGCGTATGTATTAGTTATCAAAATTACAACAATAACTACTACTACAATTACTACTACGATACTAATCCGATTCACTACTACTTATACTTATTAACTACTCTTGCTTTATATATCTATTATCTATACAACACAACTATCTATACAACACTGCAACACTACACTACCTTACTACCTTACTATTTTAACTACTCTTAATTACCTTCTAAATAACCTATTACCCCATCTAGTTGTTTTAATTATTCAGCGGCTAATACACTTACACTAATGCTTAGACTAATACTTACATATTATTACTTATGAATTATACGACTATGTAATTGGCTATATCTATATCTATATCTATGCAATTGATTACATCCTTATCCCTTGATTACATCCTTAACCCCTATCCCTATCCCTTAATCCCTTTAACCCCTACCTTACTCCATAGGCACCTAGTATGACTATTAACTATCTCCCCCAAACACCTCACCCATTCACCCCCCCCTTCCCACGGAGTCAAAACCCCCCTGCCTCGTTTAAAACACCCCCGTGCCATACCCACGAGCCCACGGTAAAGGGCAGGAGGGTGGCAGACGGAGTGACCGGGTCGCGCGGCGGCGGAAATGAAGGGAAAAAGGCAGAATAATGCCCGCGGAGCGATAAAAAGCCGAAAAAAGGTGGCCCCCGGAGGATGAGTGCCTATTTTTTAACATAATATTTTATTATGCGAAGAATAATAAGTATTGCGATAGAAATATGAGTGAAGTAGACTCATATTTTCTCAAAAAAATATTGACACTCCTTCATTGGGACACTAAACTTACCTTAGTACAAATTAGAAATATAAAAATGATATCAACAGTCACCAAGAAAAGGAAAAAACATGGCTAAAATAATAGGAATTGACCTTGGCACAACCAACTCGGTTGTGTCATTCATGGAAGGCGGATCTCCAAAAGTTATCCCCAACCAAGAAGGTGCAAACACCACCCCTTCAATTGTTGCATTTACCAAAGATAATCAACGCCTCGTTGGCGCAATTGCCAAAAGGCAAGCAGTTACCAATCCAGAAAACACCGTATATTCAGCCAAGCGTTACATTGGCCGCAAATTCACCGATCTTGCTAAAGAAGAAGTAAAAATTGTTCCTTACAAGATGGTTGCGGGTAAAAATGGCGACACGGCGATTGAACTAAATGGCAAAGAGTACACGCCGCAAGAAATTGCAGCAGCAGTTTTGCAAAAACTCAAACAAGCTGCAGAAGATTACTTGGGCGAGACAGTCAATGCCGCTGTAATTACCGTACCAGCATATTTTAACGATGCTCAGCGCCAAGCGACCAAGGATGCAGGCAGAATCGCCGGCCTTGACGTCAAACGTATCATCAACGAGCCAACCGCAGCAGCTCTTGCCTACGGCATGGACAAAAAATCCAACGAAGTTATCGCAGTATTCGACTTTGGCGGTGGAACATTTGACGTTTCCATTCTGGAAGTAGGCGATGGCGTTGTAGAAGTAAAATCAACCAATGGCGACACCATGCTCGGCGGTGATAACATTGACGCAATCATTATCGGTTACTTAGTCGATGAATTCAAAAAAGAACAAGGCGTTGACTTGCGCAACGACAAAATGGCGTTACAAAGACTCAAAGAAGCGGCAGAAAAAGCAAAAATTGAGCTCTCTGCAACAACTGAAACCGAAATCAATTTGCCATACATCACCGCAGATGCATCAGGACCTAAGCACTTGGTCATGAAGATGTCCCGAGCAAAGCTAGAAGCTCTGTGTGCTGATGTGTTCAAAAAATTGTTTGAACCATGCAAAAAAGCACTCAGCGACGCGGGCATCAATGCAAGCGATATTCAAGAAGTTATCTTAGTTGGTGGATCAACCCGCATCCCTAAAGTTCAACAGATGGTCAAAGATTTCTTTGGTAAAGAGCCAAACAAATCTGTAAATCCTGATGAAGTTGTCTCGGTAGGCGCGGCAATTCAGGGCGGCGTACTCACCGGTGAAGTTACCGACATGCTTCTTCTTGACGTTACACCACTTTCTTTGGGTATCGAAACCATGGGCGGCATTGCAACCAAACTTATCGAACGCAACACCACCATCCCAACCAAAAAGTCTCAAATCTTCTCAACAGCCGAAGACAACCAGACTGCCGTTGACATCAATGTTGTTCAGGGTGAACGTGAATTTGCCAAAGACAACAAATCGCTTGGTCGATTCAGACTCGAAGGTATTCCTGCAGCACAACGCGGCGTCCCCCAAATCGAAGTAACCTTTGATATTGACGCAAACGGCATTGTAAACGTTTCTGCAACAGACAAAGGCACCGGCAAAGAACATCGCATTACCATCTCCAATTCATCTGGTCTTTCCAAAGAAGAAATTGAAAACATGGTAAAAGAAGCAGCAATGCATGAAGCCGAAGATAAAAAGAAAAAAGAAGCGATTGAAAAACGTAATCACCTAGAAGCAATGATTACCCAAATCGAAAAATCAATCACTGAGAACAAAGAAAAACTGCCTATCGCCGAAATCAATACCGTCGAAAAAGCAATTGAAGAAGCCAAAGTGGCGCTCAAAGAAAAAGAAGATGACGCTGAAGGTTTGCAAAAAGCAACCGATGAGCTCATGCAAGCTTCGTACAAAATTGCTGAAATCTTGTACAAAGAAAAAGAGCAAAAGCCTGATGGCGCTAGTGACCAAAGCGCACCAGACAAAGACAATGGTCCAATTGATACAGACTTTGAAGAAAAGCAGTAAGATCGTTTTTTCTTAGCAAACTAAAAACAGACAGGAGGTATAAACCTTCTGTCTGTTTTTTTTATTTTATCAGTCTTCAACGTTCAGGCTCAACATGAGTTTGTGAATTGTCGACTCGCTCAACCTCCATACAAACATCAAAAAAATTAGTCCCGACATTATATTTATTGATTCATTTTTCAGAACAATGAATCTTCCTCCAAACTGATAACGCAAACTTTTTTAAGCATTGTATACATTTCACGTGCATCCTAAAAAATCTCAAAAGTTCTCTATCAATATAATTATTAATTAATGATAAAATGCTTGATAATAGGCCATTTTTATGCAATTTTATGTATACTTTTTTAGATTAAAAAACTAGATCATTATAAACCGCTTAAAGTTTCAATTTGATCACATTGATTTTTTTAAAAAAGATTATCATACTAAGCCCTGGCTTTGAAAAATATATCAATAGAAACAAAGAGTAGCGATCTGCAAAAACAATAAGTTAGGGAAATAGTCAAGATACAATGTTGAGTCAGTTTATTGTCGTTAGTTTAATTTCATAGGAGCACATTATGTTCAAAAAATTTATGCCAGCAATCCTTGCACTTGCAATTATTGCCTCTGCACACGCAGAAAACTCAGTACTAGAAAACGAAGGGCTCAATGCTGTTGAAGCGCTAGAAGCTCTTGGCACCGTTGCAGATCTGACAACTGAAGATATTGAAATTGCAGCTACCTTAGGCTTGCCTAACCCAGAAGATCTTTCTCTTGAAGATTCTCAAGCACTTATCGACGCAATAACCCAAGTAGAAAAAACATTGTCTCCAACAGAAAAAGCAAAAGCGTTCCTCAAAAAGTACAAACGAGCTATTGCTTTTACAGTTCTTGGTGCAGCTGTTGCAGGTACTTTTGTAGTTGGAGCCCACAAATCTTGGTGGCCAGATTTCGTCATGAAAAATCTTCCAGAATGGAAATGGCTCATCGGCAAAGATGGAGTAACAAAAAGAGAAACTGCCCGCGCTGAAGAGGCAAGAATAGCAGCTGAAACAAAAGCTAAAGAAGAATACGAAGCAGCAAAAAAGGATATTGCAGCTCTTGAAGAAGAACTTAAGAAGCACATTGAGAAGAGTAATAAATACGCTGAAATATCAGAAAAAATCACCGCAGCGAAGTCAAAAATAACCAATTTTGAAAAAGAACTTGATCTTAAAAAGCAACAAGAAGAAGAAAAAGCTAAACTTGAAGCCGAAGAAAAAGCTAAAGAAGAAGCCAAAGCTAAAGAAGAAGCCAAAGCTAAAGAAGAAGCCAAAGCTAAAGAAGAAAAAGCTAAAGAACTTCGCAAAGCCACTCTTCCTAAGTTAATTGAAGACGAAAAAGACGAAGAAGAAAAAAAGAAACTTGAAGCAGAACTAGAAGAACTCAACAAGTAACAATCGAACTCAAAGCAAATCAAATTGCAAAAGAAGGTGCGGATTTTTGCCCGCACCTTCTTTCTTTTCTACCACTGACGCCCCAGTTGCCCTTCCAAACACCGACAAACAAAATCAATTGCTCACCACGACAGCTCTCTATCCATCGGCTGCAGCCGCAACCTCACCTGAGGCGACACGCTCGCCATCAAATGATAATCAAGCACCAAAAATTTTAAGCTATTCATAGCATCAAAAAACTCATTGCTAAGGTCATTGATGCAGTTACTTTTCATGTACAAGCTATGAAGGTTGGCAAGCTGTGCAAGCCCTGAAGGCAACTGAGCAATCTTATTGTGCGAAATATACAACCGCTCTAGCTGATTAAGATTTTCCATACCCTTGGGCAGCGCTACAAGCTCATTGTTCTGAATCATCAATGTTTTCAAGTTTTTTAAATAACACACAGCTGCAGGCAAAACCTGAAGGCGATTATCATACACAGACAACGAGGTCAGCTCTGATAATGCATCAATATTTTCGGGAAGCGCTCGCAGCTGGTTATCGTCAAGATGTAATTTTGTAATGGGGCAAATGCAGTAGTTAAAATACAGCAGATAATCCCACAAGGCGTCCAGGGACTTAAGCCCACAGGATGACAAATTAACCGCCCCTTTCATCTGGTTACCACAGGCTTTGTTTAATCGCTCAAAAAAATTTGCCACATCAAAATTATCGATAAACGTCTTATGAATTTGGTAAAATTTCTTTCTGACCAGCATTTTAAAAATCCCCTCGGGCAGCTGCGCAAACTGCACTTTGCAACAAGAATGTGCTACAAAACAAGCCGCTCCGGCTTCCAATTGCTCAACAGCAGCTCTAACAAGATCGCTGTCTTTGAACTGCACAAGCCAGGAAAAAAAATCGTCTCGATAAGCATAGTCGCAAGACACCTCAATAATTTTTCGCCGCAAACAAGCTTTAAATGCCCCATCAGGAAGATCATGATAAAAAAAACCACAATCCTTATGCCGCGCATAATCGAGTGCAACATCTTCGTCACGCAATTCAATCAAATTTTCACTACCAAATTCATCAAGCGAAGGTATCACCTGACAATTAATCAAGTCATTGAGAAAAAAGAGCTCCTCAACATTATCAAACCATGCTCGATTTTTAAGAAAATACTGAACACGCAATTCGCGAAGAATATAATAAGGTAAACGCGCAACATCCGGAGCCCCCAAGTCACCATACTGGCTATATCTATGAATTAAGCCCTTGATTGCAGCATCAACAAAAAAATTGTCTGCAAGCTCCAGAATTTGTGTAAAACATTCATCGGCAAAATCGTATGCGGATAACTCAGCGATAATTGCAGCGTAGGAGTACCCCTGATTTTTGAGCTCCTGGATAAGCGTCATGTAGTTGAGTAGAATAGAAAAATACTCAAGGTTGCACGGCAGTACAATCGTCATTACACCATCTGCAACCCCATACTCTACGGCCCCGTGCCGCATCTGCTGAGATTCAATCAAAGACGCTTTCTCTTTGTCAGACAAACAATGCTCATTACCAGCATGGTCTTGCACAATCGCCTTGCACGCCTTATGAAGTTCATTAAAAAAATCAGAGTCTACAAACCAAGACTGCCCCTCGTGTAGGGCATCAATTCTGCTTTGCAGATTAGTTTTATCAAATTTTTTGCCCCGCTCCATATTCATCGCAACACACGGAACAAGCGAGCTACATACCAGAAACAACCCGATCAGCGCTTTTGCTACACCATTCATGAAGCCCCCTTCATTTATCATCAGAATATGGTACCTGCCCTCATCAAGATTAGAATGTCTCCCGAAAGAACCTCAACAAATCTCTTTTTACTTTCTCCTTTTGAGAAACCACTCTGCTTAATCATAGGCCCCTTTCGAAACTACCTTTTTTTTCTATGTCGAATATAAAGGTTGCCGACCGTTGTCATCCCGGCCTTTGAGCCGGGATCCACGCTCGATATATTATTTACTGGATACCGGATCAAGTCCGGTATGACATCCTACAATCGAATTTTTAATGAATAGATTGAACTATCTGGTTTCAGAAGAGGTCCATTAAGCAAATCGTATTCCACTAGGTTCATACAAGATCTAATCACGTAAAAAACCATCCTCTACCTACAAGATTTTTCATGCCATGGTTAATTTTTGCAGCAATAACATCCAATTCTTTTTTTACACAGTGCCACTGTTTTATACTGTGCAAGATGTTTTACATGAATCACAAAACTGGGGCCGAAGCTATGAAGATTAGAAAAATTTTTATTGCACTTCTTCTGCTCGCTGCAACGACATACGCTATGTATTTTGGCTATGTTCGTATTTTTCGGGCAAAAATCCCATCACTTTTTAGCATCAAAAAAGTCCAAAAACGAAACATTCGCCATATCATCACCGCTTCAGGTTCGCTAGAAATTAAGCAGGTTATGAAAATTGGAAGCCTTGTAGCAGGAACGGTCAAACAAGTGCACATCCAAGAAAATCAGCGGGTTAAACAAGGGGATCTACTCGTTGAAATTGACATTGGCAAAGGGGATACCGATTTTAAAGCGGCGCTCTATCGCTTTAAAAAGGCCCAGGTTGAGTATGAATATCAAAAAAAATATCATGCCCGGCAGGCAGAGCTTTTTAAACTGGGACAAATTGCGCAAGATAATTTTCAGCGCATCACCAAAGACTATCAAAAGTCGCTTCATGACATGCAAATGGAAAAAGCACTGATGGAAAAAGCTCGCATGGAACTTGATAACAGCAAAATTCATGCACCAGAAGAAGCAATTGTCACAGCCGTCAATGTTTCTAAAGGCATGGCAGTTTTGAATGATTTCCAAAATATTTTACTTGAGATGGCTCACGATATCACCGAGATGGAAGCCATTCTTGATATAGACGAAAGCGATATTGGGCACATCAAGGCCGGACAAAAAGTTACCATCACCGTCAACACCTACCCAGATATGATCTTTAAAGGCACCATCCAAACAGTTAACTTTACACCCAAAGCCAATGGGCACAATGGACGCGCTGGTTCTGATTCCACGCCTTTTTACAAAGCAACCGTTGAGGTTGTTAACAAACAGAATCTGCTCCGACCAGGCATGGCGGTCAATGCCAAAATTCATGTAGACAAAGCCTCAAACACCGTCAGCATACCTGGGGTTGCCTTTCAAGTTAATCCAAAGACTGTTCAGAAAGTTGCAAAACGACTGAACTATGAGTTCCAGCCAATTACATCAAAAAACAAACGTAGACTCTTAAAAGCAAGCGATAACAAACGAACAAAATTTGTTTGGGTTGTCGACAAAAAAAGCTTTGTAGAAAAAGCGATTAACGTCGGCATCACCGATGATAACTATTGGGAAATCAAAGATGGACTTACTCTTGCAAGCAACCTTGTTATTGATGTTGAAGAGCCAGATAACATGGACAAGTTGTACAAAGAATGGTTTAGAAAGTTTTAATGAATGACAAACACACTTCTGATCGCAACGGCATTTCAATCGCTCAAACATCACAAGGCCCGATCATTTTTGACCATGCTTGGCATTATTGTTGGTGTGGCAGCAATCATCGCCACACTCGCCATTGGTCACGGTGCCGAAGAGCGCGTCAAACAACAACTCCTAGCCATGGGTAACAACTATATTTTCATCCACTCCGGTAATAGCATATCAGGAGAAGGCATACAAAAATCATCCAAACAAAAAGATGCACAGTACCTACGCATGGAAGACATTGATGCTTTGGATCAGCAGTGTCCAGGCATTAACAGAATTTCACCAACCATGTTTTTTGATGAGCAAGTGACGTTCATGGGAACATCAATTCACAGCGACATCAAAGCGGGCAACGAAGATTTTATAAGCATTCTTGGTCTTAAAATCAATAAGGGCATGGGCCTGACACAGCACCATATTAAAAAAAGTGCTAAGTTTGCAGTACTTGGGCCCAAGGCAGCAAAAATTCTTTTCAAGTCTCTAGACCCGATTGGAAGAACAATACAAATCAGAAATAACACCTTCACCGTGATTGGAGTCTTACAATCAATCGAAAATTTTTTTGGACTCAAAGATCCAAATCTTAATATTTTTATCCCCATCTCAACCGCTAAAAAATATCTGGCAAAATCAAAAAAATATGCAGCAAGCAAGATTGCCGGCATAACTATCTCTGCTCGCAACAAAGAAGATGTCGGGCTGGTTGTTAAGCGAACTCGACAAATTTTACGAGCACGACACCGGCTTGAACTTTCCGATCCAGATGATTTTACCATCTACGACCAAATGTCGATGATGAAGGCGGCAAAAGATTCTTCTTCTGTTTTAAATTTGCTGCTTCTGATTATTGCTTCTATTTCTCTGATTGTAGGAGGTATTGGCGTTATGAATATTATGCTGGTCTCGGTCAGCGAGCGAACCAAAGAAATTGGAGTGCGCATGGCGCTCGGCGCTCCAGATAAACTTATTTTACGCCAATTTTTGTGCGAATCGCTCACTCTTTGCTTTATCGGCGGGCTTATTGGTATCGTCTTGGGTGGGGTTATCCCGCTGATAGCAAGCTATTTTACCGGATGGATTGTATCCATAAAACCTATTTCCATACTTCTTGCATTTGGCACCATTGTGCTTGTTGGCCTTATTTTTGGTTATTACCCTGCACGCAAAGCCTCGCGCCTTAATCCGGTACAAGCATTGATAGATCATTAAAATACTACGAAAATGGTTTCAATCATGATAGACTGAAACCCATGAAGTAAGAAAAATACAAAGAGAGTGTTATGATGAATATAAAAAAAATAGCTTTTCTTGTTGTTGTTGCTGCAGCAGTCGGCATTGGCCTGTGGTTGACACAACGTTCTACGAAGGCACAAAATCAAAAAAATCCATTTACTACCGAAAAACCAATTGAACGCAAGCTGGTACAATTTGTTAACGCATCTGGAACGCTCAAAGCAAAAAATCAGATTTCTGTTGGCAGTTTGGTTGCTGGCCGCGTTATTGAAATTCGAGCTGATGATAATGACGTGGTAAAAAAAGATCAAATTTTGGCGATCTTGGATAACGGCATTGGCGACACTGCAGTCATGAAGCTGAAAGCTCTACTTGAGGAGGCGCAAGCAAATCTAGAATTCCAAGAAAAATTTTACGCTCGTCAACAAGATTTGCACGCATCAGGGCAGCTCTCACAAAATCAATTTGATGAATTTACACAGAATTACAAAGTCACCAAGGCGCGCGTTGACCAAACCAAGTATGCACTTGAACTTGAAGAAAAAACATTCAACAATCTATTTATTAAATCACCTGACAAAGGCATTGTCATTGCAAAAAAAATCGACATGGGCCAAATGATCACCTCTGTTCTTCAAGCAACCGTTCTGTACGAAATTGCGCCAAATCTGAACGATATGGAAGGATATATTGATGTTGACGAGGCAGACATTGGAATGGTCAAAGAAAATCAAAGCGTTGTATTTTCCGTTGATGCTTTTCCAAAAACCAAATTCAAGGCCAAAGTTGATCGCATCCAGTATTTAGCAAAAATTATCGATAACGTAGTTACCTATGCCACCATTATTCGTGTTAAAAATCCAACATTATCATTGCGCCCAGGTATGACAATTAACGTTGATATCAAAGTTGCAAAAAGCAAAAAAGGATTATCAATCCCCAATAAAGCATTGCGTCTAAGCTCTATGACGATTACAGAGCAGGCCAAAACCATGAATATTGCATGCGATGTTGCAGATAAATCGCAAAATAAAAAAAGTGCAAAAGGTGACCAGGAAATAAGCAAGCACGTCAAAACCATGCAAGATTTTATTTGGGTCATGGATGCAGGAAAAATTAAGCAAACCAAAGTCAAACTTGGCGTAAACGACGGAAAGTTCACCGAAGTTCTTGAAGGTATTACCGCAAGTACAGAGGTCATCACCGAAGTTGAAGAAATACCAAAAGAGAATGTTGTTCTCCAGGCTATCTTCGCAAAACCTGGTGGTATTGGAAAATAAGTTTTCTGAAATAGAGAGCATACCTATGATCGTACTTGACGCGCGCAATCTTATCAAAATTTACAAGATGGGCGAAACAGAACTTAAAGCGCTCAAGGGCGTTTCGCTGCAAATTGAAAAAGGTGAATTTGTTGCTCTGACCGGATTTTCAGGCTCTGGCAAATCAACACTGATGCACCTTCTTGGGTGCCTTGACCAACCAACCGAAGGCGAATATTTTATCGATGGGATCAATGTTACTACCGCTACACGCAATGAACTTGCAGGCATTCGGAACAAAAAAATTGGATTTGTTTTTCAAAAATTTCACTTGCTTCCCGATTTGAATGCACGCGACAATGTTGCTTTGCCCATGCTGTATGCAGGTGAAACTGAAGAAGTTGCTCGCGAAAAAGCACAAAAACTCTTAACCATGGTTGGGCTTGGCGACCGCATTGATCACTATCCCTACCAACTTTCGGGCGGACAGCAGCAGCGCGTTGCAATCGCTCGCTCGCTCATTAACAACCCGTCGATTATTCTTGCCGATGAACCAACCGGAAATCTTGATTCTGAAACAGGCGACGTCATTATGGCAATGCTTGCCAAACTTAACGCCGAAGATAATGTCACCGTCATTATTGTGACACACGAACCACTCATTGCCGCAAAAACAAAACGCATCGTTGAACTTATTGATGGAAAAATAAAATCAGATAAAAAGGTAGGAGCTTAATGAATAGTTATCTCCTTTTTGTAACCGCTATGCGCTCTTTGCGCAACCACAAAATCCGCTCGCTTTTGACCACACTGGGTATCATCATCGGCGTTGTATCAATCATCGCCGTCATGTCCATTGGTGAAGGAGCAAAATACAAGGTAAGCAAAGAAATAGAAAAACTTGGCAGCAATTTTATTATTGTCCTTGCCTCTGCGCCCAAACATTTTATTCATCGTGGCGCTTCGGGCAACTTGACGCTCAAACCTGGTGATTTAAAAGCAATCAAAGATGAGTGCCTTGATATAGCCATGATCTCACCTGGTGTGCAAACACCAACAAAAATAGTATCCGAAGGAGCTAACTGGCAAACACTTACCACCGGCGTTGCCGAAAATTACCTTGATATCAGACAATGGAAGCTTACTGCTGGAGAATTTTTTACCGACCAGGATGTTCGCTCTGGCAACAAAGTAGCAGTTCTTGGCAAGACCGTTGCCAAAGAACTTTTTGGGATTAATAACCCTGTGGGCAAAACAATTCGCATCAAAAAGCTCCCGTTTAAAGTGCTTGGTGTTGTTGATGAAAAAGGTAAATCTCCTGATGGACGGGACCAAGATGATACTATTCTTGCTCCAATCACCACAGTGCAACGAAAAATTATGGGCAAAACAAATTATGCAGCACTCCTGATGTCTGCTGTTAGCAAAGAGCGTATGTCTGCCGCATCATCACAAGTGCGATCAATCTTAAGGCAGCGGCACCGCCTGCAAGAGCACGAAGAAGATGATTTTACGCTGTTTACCCAAGATGACATCTCGCAAGCAACTGATGCAGCTGGCGCTGTACTTAATATCTTACTCTTGGTAATTGCATCAATCGCGTTGCTGGTTGGGGGCATTGGCATCATGAATATCATGCTGGTAACAGTTACCGAACGAACCAAAGAAATTGGTATTCGCATGGCGCTGGGAGCAACAACAACAAGCATTCTCAATCAATTTATCCTTGAAGCTATTACCATTTGTCTGATAGGAGGATTAATGGGGGCAACTATCGGCATTGCCATTGCAAAGATTGTTGGAATTGCCCTGCAATGGCCAATTTTTATTTCAAAACTGTCGCTGCTCATTTCTTTAGGATCTTCTGTATTTATCGGACTCTTTTTTGGATACTACCCCGCATACAAAGCATCACGCCTTGATCCGGTAGAAGCCCTTATCGAACGATAAAAATACAGACTCTATTTATCGTTATCGTTGACTTCTTTGATAATAATATGGTCATCATCTTCTTCTTGATCATCAATATTTTTGCGCTCGAAAAGATTGTGAAGAGAAAGATGCTTAAGAGACTTGAGAGGTGATGGTGAATGTACAAATGATCGAGAAAACAGACTTTGCTGCCTAAGCAAAGACTCAATTTCCCCATGGCCCATTTTATCAGCCCAACATAAAGCTGAATAGCCACTTCCTTTTGTTTCTAAATTGTAATTACAATTCTTTTTTGTAAGCAACAGTTTTACAATAGCTAAATTCCCAGCTTTTACAGCCAAAATCAAAGCACTATTGCCGAATATATCTTGTTTATTAATATCAACAGCGGGATGCTGAAGCAATATTTTTACCATTGACTCTCGACCCAAAGCAGCCGCAAACATCAAAGCTGTAGTGCCATGTCTATCGTGTATATTAATATCAATATGAGGATTTTTCAGAGCTTTTTTAACATTTTTTGGAGATTCTGAATCTCTAATGATAATTCTCATTAGAGGAGTCATGTCATCTTCGTCAATCTTATTAATCTCTACTTCATTCCATTTTTTTATATCTTTCCAAGGATTTTCGTTCATCGCAAAAGCAACTGATCCAGAAAAAAACATCGCTATAAATAGAGGTAATGATAGCTTATGATCCATAGTCCAACTCCAAAATAAAAGAATAGTAAAAAATTCAGCAACACCCTCTAGGATGGCTTAATACTCAATTATATTAAGCCACTATGTCAAGAAGGGACCAAATTTTACTATGGAGCTTTGAAAAATGCAAGCTGGCGAGATTTTTTTGCAAGCTTATATTCAAAGCAACGAGTCAGAAATGGGATTGCTTTTTTATGAGGCTCCCACAAATCGGTTACCCAATAAACAAGTTCCCGGTCTTTATAGAAACAAGAAGGCTGAAACATACGAATGAGTTCAACCTCATCAAGTGCTGCGCGAGTAATAAACATATCGATGTCATATTTTGTTGTGCGCAAAAACGTACGCCAATCAGCATCAACAATATGGACATCGGTAAGACCAAGAAGCTTGACAACTTCTAGCAAAAAGTTCTGTTTTTTCTTGGTCACTTCAATCAAATAAACCGTCAAATGAGGATAAAGAATTTTAAGAGGAAGAGCAGGAAATCCAGCTCCTGTACCAATATCTGCAATTGACTTTATTTTCATCAAATCTGTTGCTTGGGCAAGCGAGATAGAATCTTGAAAATGCTGGCGCATGATGCCAGACAAATCACGAATGGCAGTAAGGTTAAAATCCTCGTTAGAGGTCATCAAAAGATCTGCATATTTTTCAAAAGCTTCGATATGCTCGTCGCTCAGTTTCGTCTCTTTTTGAAAATCTACAAATACTTTCTCTGGGTCTTTTTGTTTCAATTTCATCGACTGAATCTCCGCAGTGGGTAATGATGCTTTAAATCTCTAGTTTTTTATAAGTTCACTGTGATATGATACTATTATAGAAGTTTCTAGAAGAAAATAAAATACCGGTACGGTAGGGATGTTTCCCATGAATTTTAAAAAATGCCTAAAAACAGCTTTCTTCTGCTTATCATTCTCCGTTCATGTGCGTGGCGATACACGCATCATTTTGTACCTACAACACCCCCCTGCAAAGATTATTGATGAAACTATTGTTCAGGCCCAGCAAGAAAAAATACTCGATTCGCTCGGTCGCTTTGATCAAAAAAGCCCAAGCAAGCTATCAAAAAAATTGGTAAAAGGCTCAATCCGTCAGCGAATTGTACCAAAACTAAGCGGTTTTCCAGCTCTCTACGCTGGATATGTTGATTATTCCAACACAGACGGCCTCATCTCTTTTCCACTCAGACACGTGACACCCAAAATATACCTGGCCATCACCAGCGAGATAAAACCTGTTAAGGTAAAAGGCGAAACCCTGTCTCACTACGAATTTGTGGCACCTGACGTAGCAGAAACCGCCTTGTATACATTCGAACGAAAAGAAAGCGAAGACAAGCAGACCTACTGGACCGTCAGCCAAGCACTACTGCCCAAAGACAATAAAATAAGCCCGCTAACCATAGTCTTGTTAACCAAGCCAAAAAACATTGTTGTCCCTGAGGGTGACTTTTTGGCAACAGACGTCATTCAGTTTGTACTACCTGCTCTGTATGTGGTCGGCAATGTTGATTCGGCAAGCACGCTGATGAAATTCATGAATCTAAGTAATGTATTTGAACCAACCGTTGTCGAACAAAAAAAAGCAAGCGACCTTGCCGTACAACAGCTTATTATAAATATTTAGGAACAATTCTCTTGCAAAGCAAAAAAAGATCAAGCTAACATGTAGTTGAAATGCTTCATAACGTAAAAAAATATCCCAAAATATAAAGGAGATTATTATGATCAGCGGAAAAAATTTTCTTGTTCTTCTAGCGCTTGCTGGCACACTTGCACTTCCTGCTTGCTGCAAACGCAAAGAACACAAGCATGAAAAAACAACTCGTGTACATAAAGCAAAAAAAGACAAATCTTGCAAAAGCAAAAGCAAATGCGCTACAAAAGGTAAGAAATCACAATCAGGAAAAAAAGATAAAAAAATGAAGAAGGCGAAAAAGTACTAGGCTATCGCACTTCGTAGATTAGATT
>CAZBMD010000005.1:0-64926 GCA_964493325.1 uncultured Pseudomonadota bacterium
CAGAATAGCAAAGCATTGCTGTTGTTGGTAATTTTCTTATTCAAATTCAAAATCGAATTACTTAGATTTTTATTTAAAAACAATAGTGAATTACTCAAGTTTTTACAACAGGCCAATAATGCATTACTGTTATTTTTATTCAAATATAGAAGCGCTTGACTGTTTGCTCGAATTTGAGACGCAAAATCAGCCCTATATCTAATAAGCCCATTATTTACAGATGCAACGTTTTTACCACCAGGATTGCCAGCAGCTCCAATAAGAGGCTGAATATTACTACCATCAGGAAGCGTAAGCGTATCGTACCAAACCGTTACACCGTCAACAGAGAATGTTCCTAATTGAGCAAATGTAAGCGTTTTATCTCGTGTTATGACTGTGGTTTCGCCTTCAGCATAAAAGCATCCGTTAGTCACTGTATAATTTCGTGCAACTTCAATTTCGGCATCAGTAAAACGAAGCTGTGAATTTTTATTTTCAAAAATTATGCGCCCAAGACCAAGACCTTTTAATTTTACATCGGTCAAATAAAGCTTTGTTCCAGCTTTAACCCAGATAGTACCGCCAAGACTCAGATCAAGAATATTTCCATTTCCAATGATATGCGCTTCTTTTTCGGAACCCGCTCCGCTAATTGTCCATGTACCCGTCAAAGATGTTTTAGCATGAAGAACAATATCAGTTGCATCTATCCAATGAATAGCATGAGATAGCGTCATATCGCTACCGCCAAATGCGATCCTTTTGTTATTTAAATTAACACGTCCGGAACCTGTTAACATTCTATCATCGGCAAGAGCCAAATTACTTCCAAGAATAATTTGGCCGTTATTCATAGCAATATCTGTATTTAAAGCACTTTGAACAGAAACTGTCAGCTCACTCAAGTGATGAGTTAGATTAATGGCATCTGTATTCGTAAAAAGAGGTTGCCCTTCAAGCTTATTTCCATTACGAATAACAGTAATTTTTTGAGCAAAATCGCCAGCATCAGTACGAAGCTGCTGATTTTGAGTAAGCGTAATTTGACGAGCAGCATCGCCATCATACGCACCGGTCATCAAGGCAGGAGTTCCGCTCGTATTTAAAATACCACTAGAGAATAAAATAGGAGAACCAGTAATAGCACCTGTACGCTCAAGCGTCCCATTCCACCCAATAATTGGCTGATTAACGATAAACTTTGATGACCCAACTTTTATAGTGGAATTTTGATGCGAGAATGTAATAGTCGGAAAAATCGATGTCCACGTACTTGCAATAGAGATCATTATCAACAGACTAAACCGTCTACACATCTCTTCCCCTTTTACAGTTTCTATCTTAATTTTATCTGTTTATTATCATCATACAGCCAATTGCTCATGGCCGTATTTTCCTACCAAGACTAAAATTGTTGATGCCTGATGGTCAATATTTTCTCAAATTGACTACGCGTTATGTTGATCTTAAGACACTTCTTCGCATAATCTTTTTTAAATTAATTTTATACGCCCAAAAAGATCTAATACTGCATTCCCCAATAATCGAATGTTTAAATCAGATTTTAGGCTGATTGCTTCACCATTATTTTTTGCCTCACTGCTAAACGTAACTTTATCATCAATAATAAGCGTACCCTGAGCAAGCTGTATACCGGTCCTTGTTGAATGCAAGGTGCATCCATTTAAATACAAAATTGATGTCTGATCGGGCATATACAGCAAGTTGCTACGCGCGACCGTTGGTGCATAACTAAAAGTTACGCCGTTACTCAAAAGCAATGTTGATGCAGCGTTAATAGTGTTGGTAAAGCGTGTAGCCAAGGCGAATTTATGTGCTCCGGTAATAATAACATCCTCATCAAACTGCAATGAACCACGTGAGAAAGTATAATCAGCAGCAAGCGACAAGATGCTGCTTCTTACTGTAATACTGCCATTATCAGTCATGCATCTCAAATTTGAACCGGACAATCCCTGTACTTCGATATCTTCAAGAATCAACGACCCCCCAGGGCGAACAAACATTGATGAGACACTGCTTTGAATAGTCAATCGTTTACCCCGTCCATTGATTTTGCAGTTCCCTACAAAATAGGTAGGAACGGTAAAGATCATATCTGAATTCAACAATACCGTTGCGTCTTTAAACAAAAGAGTTGGATTAGCAAGCCCAGAGATAATAACATTACGGCCACTATCTCCTCGAACAGTATACTGCCCACTGTGTGACCAATAAGCATCATTAACACTTGTTGCTGATGCAACTGTCTCAACTAAGTTAAGCGTTTTATTACTTTGATCAAAAAAGTAAACCTTCATGTCCGAAGAAATTCCAGAATTTGTTCCAACTAACAAGTAAGAACCTGTTTGATCCCAATGCACTGATCGAACGGCTTTAGTTTCTCCCACACGAGCTGTTTGAACTTCTCTTAAATTTTGAGGCGAAAGCGAGTGCTCATAAATACGAAGTCGCTGAGATCCTGCATTAATACCAACAGCTACGTACGTCCCTGTTGGACTCCAATCAACATCATTAACCGTATTTCCAATCTCGGCGCTTGTGGTAATCGTAAGAGAAGTCCCGTTAAAAGAAAAGACGATAACTTCAGTTTCTCCAACCGTTGCTATACTAGAGGTTCCAATTACAAGATAATTCCCACCAGGAGCGAACGACATAGCTCCATTGCTCACCGTTCTATTGGGGTTAAGATTGAATGGTGTTTGGTCTGTTAGTATGCCCGTTGTCTGATTAAAGGAATAGACAGGCAACTCTTGAGTTGTTTGGGTGTTCCCCCCAACCAAATAATTTCCAGATGGATGCCACGCAAGCGCAGACAAAGTTGATGCGCCATAGTCTCGAGTATCGACAACAGGCATTGTTCCATTGTATAAATTTAATTTATAAATCCGCAGCTCTTCAGTAGATCCGCCAACTCGACCAAAAGCTAAAAATAATTTTGATGGATGCCACGCAACAGCTAAAGCATGTCGCCCAATCTCGATTGATTGAGTGGTTGTCATTGTTGCACCATCAAAATAATAAACCTTAAGCTCTTGCCCTCCACCGCTGTTATTAGTTGCTGCAGCAATATATTGATCATCAAATGACCAGTGCACGCCATTTACAGAAGAAGCTGCCACCTGAGATGCAAGAGTTGCAAGAGTCAAAGAAGATCCTGCGCCTGCATTTGGAATTGATAATGTCGAAATATTTTTACTAAATTCAATTGAATGGTTATTTGCAAAAAATTTTCCAGCCGTTACCATGTTCAGCGTGTTACTAAAAACAAGGTCTTGCAACAGATAGAGAGAACCACCATTTATTCTCACTGCACCGGAAACAGGCTCAAAATTATCATAGGTACACGTAGTGACGTTACTCTCAAGGGTAAAACCATTTTCAAAAATCGCATAACCAAGCATAGTATTATTTGTGTCAACAGCAGGGAATGTTGTTGGTCCTTGGCTTGAGACAACTGTTTTAGAACCAACAGACACAGCCTCAAGACCGCTCATGCAGAACAACATAATTAAGAGATAGAATATTATCATAACCCTTTTTTCTCCTGCACAATTCTTAGCCATATACCACACGACCAAATAGTTCCAACGAAGCCCCACCTCTCACGCGAATATCTAAATTTGAATTCAGGCGCAGCGCCTCAGCATTAAATTTTGCTTCGCTGCTCATGGTCACTTTGTCATCAAGCGTCAAAATACCGTCACTCAAAGACAGCCCTGTTCGTGTTGAATGGAGCGTACATCCATTCAGATAAAGCTCTGAAGTTGCATCAGCCATGTACAGCAAATTTTGGACAGCTCTAAGCGGAGCGTAACTAAACGTCACGTCGTGATCAAAAAATAATGTTGATGCTGAAGCAATAGTGCTCGAAAGTTTTGAGGTATAATTTAATTTATTGGTTCCCGTAAGAACCACATTCTCAGCAAAAAGAAGCGACCCTTGCGAAAAAGTATACTCTCGCGCTAATGTAAGAATAGTATTCCGCAGCGTGATAGCACCATTGTTGGTCATGCACCTCAAATTCGAAGATCCTATCCCTTGAATTTCAGCATCTTCGATAGTCAATGTAGCGCCGGGTCGAACAATAAAACTTCCAGAACTCAAATTAATGCGCTTTCCTCGACCATTAATTTTACACGTGCGCCTGAAATTTATGGGAGCCAAAATGTTAACATCGGAATCAAGAACAAGGGTAATGTCGTTAAAAACCATGGGACAAAAACCATTGATAATAGTTGAAACCGCAACCACATCGATATTGCCAAGCGTCTCGTAGCCATGAGCAAGATATTTATTGTTACGCGACCACCTAACCATCATGACTTCTCCACCAATTTCTGGTGTATGGTCGCTCAATAATCGAATAAGTTTTTTATTAATTTTATCAAAATAATAGACGTCTAATTGTCGAAGCAAAGGGTCCGCATCAAGTCCAACGGCCAGATAGTTACCTGTTCTATCCCAATGCAAGGACCACACAATACGCGATTCAGTGATGCGTGCACCAATAATCTCGCGCAAAGTTCCTGCAACCATTTCATACATACGAAGATTCGTTGTTCCACCGTTCAAACCAGCAGCAATGAACGTTCCTGTAGGACACCAATCAACAGCTTGTACCGTATTGCCCACATCTAAACTCGTTGTCAAAGTTAGAGATCCATTAAATGAATACACCAGCAGTTCGCTCACGTTGGTCGTTGCATTATTCAGAGCTCCGACAGCAAGCTGATTGCCTCCAGGAGCAAAGCTCAAAGCATCACGGCTCACATAACTTGCAGTGGTCAAATTAGTTACTGTTCCTGCAGACAGTACAGCTGATGTTGCGGGATATACAATCAGCCGACCACTTGCGCCAACAAGTCCAGTTCCCGCTATCAAGTAATTCCCTGATGGATGCCAAATAACCGCGTTGACATCGCCAACGACATTCGCACCACTGACCACCGGCAATGTTCCATTGAAAACATTATGCTGATAGGTGATGATTTCATTGCCGGCACCAATTAAACGACCTAACGCCAAAAATCGCTGTGTTGGATGCCAGCGCACCGATTGAACTCCAAACCCAATATCAATTGATAACGTTGAAGTCAACGTTGTTCCATCAAAGTATCCAAGGTAAAAATCAGAACCTGCAGCATTCTCTGTGCCAACCGCTATGTAATCGTCGTTAATAGACCAATCAATCGATGTAACATCAAGAATTGTCGTAAAAGATGACAAGCCCGTACGAACAACGCAGGCAAGCCCAGGAAAATCAAAATCAGAAGAGCGCTTTGCAAGCTCAAAAGCATAAGTGTTTCCGTATACACTTCCACTCGAGACAAAGGTAGCCTGACTATCAAGAACAAGATCTTGCCTTAGATAAAGCGTCCCTCCGTTAAGCGTGATTGGGCCTGATACCGGTAAATAATTATTGTAAGTACATGTTACCGTTGCGTCTTGCAAGCCAAAACCGCTGTTAAAAGCAGCAAAACCAAGCACCGTATTATTGGTATCACTGGCTGGAAACTCGATATAATTTTGTACCGAAGGAGTTGTTTTTGAACCAACAACAACCGCTTGAATGGAGACCGTGAAAATAAAAATCTGGTAAATGAGTAAGCATAAGCAGGCGATTTTCGTGCTATAGAAAAAAGTCTTAACCATAAATCACCCGACCAAACAGTTCCAACGAAGCCCCACCTCTCACACGAATATCTAAATTTGAATTCAGTCGCAGCGCTTCGGCATTAAACTTTGCCTCGCTGCTCATGGTTACTTTGTCATCAAGCGTCAAAATGCCATCACTCAAAGACAATCCTGTTCGTGTTGAATGGAGCGTACATCCATTCAGATATAGCTCAGATGTTGCATCAGCCATGTACAGCAAATTTTTGACAGCTCTAAGCGGAGCATAACTAAACGTCACATCATGATCCAAAAATAATGTTGATGCCGATGCAATGGTACTCGACAGTTTTGAGGTATAGTTAAATTTATTGGTTCCCGTAAGAACAACATTTTCAGCAAAAAGAAGCGACCCTTGCGAAAAAGTATATTCTCGTGCAAGCGTTACTATGCTGTTTCGTAATATTATAGCGCCATCATTTGTCATACATCTCAAATTTGAAGATCCCATCCCTTGGATTTCAGCATCTTCTATAGTCAATGTAGCCCCAGGTCGCACAATAAAACTACCTGCAGTCAAATTAATGCGCTTTCCTCGACCATTAATTTTACACGTGCGCCTGAAATTTATGGGAGCCAAAATGTTAACATCGGAATCAAGAACAAGGGTAATGTCGTTAAAAACCATGGGACAAAATCCCTTAAAAACGCTCATCACAGTTGCAAGATCTTGTATAACATTTGTTTCATGACCAAGAGCAAGATGATTATCATTGTGAGACCACCTTACAATCATTGGTTCTCCTTCTGTAACAGGAGGAAAGTCTTTCAAGAGACGAACGAATTGTTTATTAATTTTATCAAAATAAAAAATATCAACTTGTTTTGTTAATGAAAAAGCAAAATAACCAACTGCCAAATAATTTCCATTTTTACTCCAATGCAAAGATTGAACTATTCTAGACTCTGGTATACGCGCACTAAGAATTTCTCGCAATGCACTACCAACTATTTCATACAAACGCAAATTGGACGTTCCACCGCTCAATCCTGCGGCAATAAAAGTTCCAGTTGGGCACCAATCTACAGATGCAACAGTATTTCCAGTGTCTAAACTTGTGGTAAGAGTCAAAGCGCCATTAAATGAATAAACCAAAAGTTCACTTATATTGGTTGTTGCATTATTAATAGCACCAACGGCAAGCATATTACCACCAGGAGAAAAACTTAGAGCATTACTACTGACAAAACTTGACGCTGGCAAATTTATCACCGTCCCTGCTGAGAGGACGGCTGACGAAGCTGGATAGACAATCAATTGACCGTTACCTCCAACAAGCCCCGTACCTGCAATTAAAAAATTTCCCGATGGATGCCAACAAACGGCATTAACATCGCCACCAACATTAGCCCCACTAACAACCGATAATGTCCCATTAAAAATCTTATGCTGGTATGTAATTATTTCGTTACCAGCATTCTGTAGTCGAGATGCTGCTAAAAAACGCTGCGTAGGGTGCCATCTTACAGATTGAAAATCTGTTCCGGCATTAATAGACAATGTTGATGTTAAAGTCGTTCCATTAAAATAACCTAGATATAATTCTGGCCCAGATGCATTATAGGTGCTAAAACAAAGGTAATCATCGTTAAATGACCAATCTAGCGAAGTTAAATCATCTTGAACTTCAAATGAAGTCACACCCGTCTGTACAATGCAAGCAAGTCCCGGAAAATCAAAGTCTAAAGGTCGCTTGGCAAGCTCAAGCGAGTAATTATTGCCAAAGATCCTGCCGCTTGAAACAAGCTGAGCTTGGCTATCTAGAATAAGATCTTGCCGAAGGTAGAGAGTTCCGCCGTTAAGCGTAACTATTGAAGAAACAGGTAGATAATTATTATATGTACAAGACGTTGTTACATCTTGCAAACCAAAACCACTATTAAAAGAAGCAAAACCAAGAGCCGTATTATTGGTATCACTTGCTGGAAATTCAACATAATTCTGTACCGAAGGAGTTGTTTTTGAACCAACAACAACAGCAAAAACCGACGAGCCTAAAACTAAAACGTAGCTTAAAAATAATAGCGATAATTTATTTTTTTTCACAATTTTTATCATGAGTCATATCTCACTTTTCCAAACAGCTCAAGCGTCGCTCCACTGAGCACTCGAATATCAAGATCTGTATTGAGTCGCAAACTCTCTGCATTATGCTTTGCTTCACTACTCATCGTTACTTTGTTATCAAGAAATAATTTACCCGTTGATAAATGCAAGCCAGTACGAGTTGTATGAAGCGTACAACCATTCAGATACAAAATTGATGAGAGATCTTCCATGACTAAAAGATCTTGTCGAGCTCGCGCAGGCGCATAACTAAAAGTAATACCTTGATCTAAAAACAACATTGATTGTGATGCAATGGTACTCGAAAGACGTGTTGTATAATTAAATTTATTAGTACCGGTGATAAAAACATCTTCATCAAAAAGAATTGAGCCCAAAGAAAAAGTGTAATCTCGAGAAAGCATTAATGAGCTGTTGCGCAGCGTGATAGCAGAAGAATTTGTAAGACACCGAAGATTAAAATCACTAATATTTTCAAGCATCACATCTTCAAAAATTAGCCTTGAACCCGGACGAACAACTAATGTGCTACCAGGGTCAAACGCCATGCGTTTACCTTGGCCGTTGATTTTGCATGATCCTTGGAAGTGCAACGTTGTTGTTACCACAATGTCACTGTTACACAAAAGCGTTGTATCTTTAAAAATCAGTGGTGCAAATTTTAATCGATTAGTTTCTTCAACGCGCAACGTAAGCGTTGGGATAAAATAAGCAAAGTAATTATTATTTCTCGACCAGCGCGACCCTTTAATATCTCCCGCAACATCAAAAGCGCGAAGCGGTGTAAGCTTTTTGGTTGTTTTATCGAAAGAAAAAAGTTCAAATTCAGGACCAGTGCCGGTAAGTATACTAACCAAAAGATAGGTTCCTGATCGATCCCAGTGAACGGTGTGCACCGATTTTGATTCGGTCACACGAGCACTCTGAACTTCTTGAATAGTTCCACTAGAGGCATCGTACACGCGAATATTCGTTGTTCCGCCTGCAAGGCCTACCGCAATGTATGACCCTGATGGCGACCAATCAAGCGTATTAACAGCAAGACCTATCTCGGCAGACGAGGTGAGCGTAAGAGATCCTCCGCTAAACGAGAAAATTAAAATCTCGGTACCTGCATTTACCGCGGCCGATGCTGCAAGTTGATTATTACCTGGGCTAAAAGACATCGATGCAAAAGAACGAACTGGACTTGCAATGAAAGTTACAGGCGAACCAAGTACTCCGCTTGGAGCTGGATATGTAAGAATTGTTCCAACCGTTGTTGCAGCAACAACATAATTGGCAGGATGCCATACAACGGCGGTAATATCTCCCGTTGCAATGCTTGCCCCGCTAATAACAGGGATAGTTCCATTCCACGAGCGATGCTCATACACGATAAGTTCATTACCAGCAATAGTACTACTGCCAACAGCAAGATAGCGCAGCGTTGGATGCCAAGAAAGAGCGTTAATAGCAACAGTAGATGCAACCGAAAGAGTGTTAGTCAGGGTGTTACCATCAAAATAGGTAATGACCAATTCTGGGCCCGCGTTCACCGCATACCCACTTGCAATATATCTATTGGTCACATCCCAATCAAGCGCGTTCAGTGCACCTGTTTGCACAATACTAGCAGCAAAGTTGTAGGTCATATCTTTTTCTACAAAATTGAAATCGGTTACTTTTTGAGGCAGTACAATGGCACGGCTATTGCCTTCAATAATCCCACCGGTCATAAACGTAAGATCTGAATCTAAAATAAGGTCTTGAGCCAGTGTAAGTCGACCCCCATTGAGACGAAAAACCTCAGACACACTTTCAAAATCATTGTACGTACAGGTTGTTGTTCGGTCTTGAAGCTTGAACCCATCTTCAAATTTGGCAAAACCAAGCATTGTATTATTTGTGTCTGTTGATGGAAAAATCGTAAAAGTCTGACTGGACGGTGTTGAATTTGAGCCAACAACAACAGCTTGAACTGAGCTTGATACAATAAGCACAACGCTCATAAAAAACAAAGCTTGAACTCTTTGTTTTTTATTGAAAAAACGAATTTTTGACCTAAAAAAATTCATTACCGTCGATCCTTACCTACGTTGCACTAAAAATTTCAATCGAACCGTCCAAATAGTTAGGGCCAGCTTGCAGGAGCGTTGCTGTTTGCTCAATGCGTAAACGACCCAGACCAAGATACATTGGCTGACAAAGTTTAAGCAACGATGCTGCATTAACCGTTAATGTCGACAAAGAGTTATACATTTTCCAAGATGATGGAGCTACGTTCTTGTAAATCAGATATCCAGAATTGAGGCTAAGTAAGCCTCCGGGCAATAGTTCACAGGAAAAATCTTCGCCGGCATCAGATCCAAAAGTTAGCCCCTGCTCTATAACTCTGTAGTTTACAGGGTCTCTGAGCATTTCAACGTAAACATTGGCAAGTCCCTGAACAACAAGTTTACCGTTTTTCAGTGCCATACCAGTACTCGTTACATGAAGCGACGCACCACTGCTCATAAAAATAGACGAACTATCATTTACAAAAGCAAGGTTATCAATCTTCGGGGTTGTAAAGTCAACACTAAACGTCATATTATTAGTCAGATGTAACAGAGAGTTAGCGTTGACGGTACAGGTAGCTGTTGGTTGAAAAACAAAAGTTTGAGAGCCAATTAGATCGAGTGTTCCAATGACCTCAAACGCTCCAGTACCAAAAGTATATTCACCGCTTTGCACCAGGGCAGCATTCTGAAATATAATTTTTCCAGCATTATCAAGACAACGCAAATTTGAACCTGCAACATCCTGTAAAATAATATTTTTTAATAATAATGTAGCTCCGCGCTCAACGACAATGTTCCCATAATTGCCTAAGTTCAGAATATTGCCATTCCCAATAATTGTGCTATTCCTACCACTAAACGTCCATGTTTGCGCAAGATTGAGAGTCGCTTTAAGTTCAATATCATTCCCGTTATCAAAATAAATTGAGCCGTTCCATGTCATCTCCTTAGCACCTAAGACAATTTTTCGTCCGTTGCACAATACCGTTCCATGACAAAGAAGCATTTGACCATCAACAAAACTCAAGTTTTCTTCTAGATAAAGGGTGCCCCCATTAAGCTCAATACTTTTTGCAAGGCTGCGCGTAATCGCACACGTTAAGCTTGCATTTTCATCAAAGAATATGATGTTATTGCTCAATAAAATCTCGCCTTCTAAGCGATTGTTGCCATTTTTAATGTTAATTTCTTGAGCAATTTGTTTACCGGTTCCTTTAAATCGCTTATCACCATCAAGATGAATAATATTATCTGTTCCTGGTAAATAAGCTCCTACCAAAAACATTCTATTTCCTGAGTCCTCAAAAATACCTTTATTAAATTGTATTTTTTGACCCGAAATTTCCGCGCCACTCTCCTTAGTCACATGCCCTTTGCACTCTGGAATTGTTTTTTCAAGAACTAAGCCAGCACCTTCAGCAACTCGAAATCCAGCAGTGGTACTTCTAAAATTTATTAATGCAAAGCTAGATGCATATGACATGCAAAGAGCAAGTAAAAAAATAATATTTTTTCTATTCATTACTCCCCCCTTTTTAAGCAAGATTTTTGTACACTAAATAACCAGAATTAAGCTCAATCCGAGATTCTGGAAAAATCTCAATCCGCAAATCATTTGTCTCGTCAAGCCCATCTCCAATAATTATTCCCTCAGCAGGATATCCTGCGCCACTAATAAAATTGCACACGCCTCGCACTTCCAAGTACCCTTTGGTCAATTGCAGGCCTGTTGACGTCGATGCGATCGACGCATTTTTCATAATTAATCTTGTTGTATCATCCGCTAATGATAAAAGGGTACGAGACTCAGACGCAGGCTCATACGAGAAAGTAAAGTCATCTCGTAGGTATAAACTTGCTCGAGACTTAACCCTGCTTTCAGCATCTGATTGATACAAAAACTGATAATCTCGACCGTTCATATCCATCTGATTAATGACATCAAAACTTCCAAGAGAGAAAGTGAAATTACTATCTTGAGACCAAGTAACATTATCAAAAATCAACTTGCCAGCATTATCAATGCAATACAAACTTCCATCCAAAAGTCCATCAATTACTACATTTTTAAATCGAACACGAGACCCTCTCCCTATTGCTATTTGACCTGTAGGTCCAAAAATAAGTGAATTTCCATCCCCATTAATGGTGCAATCGCCGCTAAATGTCCACTTAGACGTAAGTTGAAGATTTGATCGTAAAACTATAGACGCTTTGTTTGAATCCCAATCAAGAGTACTAGTACTGTATAAACTAAGACCACCAACACTGACAGATAAATTAGATAAGTTTACCTTGCCTTGGCCATTGAAAAATTGATTATCCGAAAACTGAAGAGGTTTTGTTAGCGTTACAGAGCTCTTATTCAATGATATATAACTAGACATAGCCCCGACAACATCCCATGAAAATGATGCTGATTGATTAGAACAAACAATTGGAGCAGCGATACTCCCTGGTCCACTAATAATATTTCCAGACCCCGCGATAAGGGTTGAAAGGGGGAGCGCCCCTGTCTGTGCGGTAATTTTTCCGTTTCCATCAAGCAATGTTGTAAAAAAATTATAACGCTTTCCTGTAATTAAAAATTCAATACCAGCAGCTGAAAAAGCACAATCTTTATATGATAAAACTGCACCAGCGCCCACTACCAAGTCCCATGGACCAGAGAACTCTACCGTTAAATTTTTAAAAGAAGCATTTTTATCAATCACAATATGAAGAGCTGGATCAATCGTTACTCTTGTTAAGCGTGTGATTGATTGAATTCCAGTCTCTGTTGTACAAGCATAAATAAAATGCCCTTTAGGCAAATACAAACTTGCTCCAGGATCTAATTTCACACTACAATCTTCTGAACTAATACCATTACCCAAAGATAACCCATAATGTGAATGCGTAGAGTTTATATCAAACGTTAATTTCTTATTTACCTTGACCATACCTCTCAGGATCTTCATGCCCGACGAAGTAACCGAAAAAGTCCCAGAGTCCACCTCTAACACAGATGTTGTATCTTCAAAAAATAGCGGCTCTCTTCCATTATTACGTCCAAGAACCACACCCATATCGTCATGAATTCCCCAAATAGAACTCATTCCGATTGAACTTGTTAATGTAGATTCATAATAAAACGTACCAGTTCCGGTAAAATCATTTCTGTTAATAAAATTAAGACTACCATGAGAAAAAGAGAATGAATCATCTTGATCCCATCTTACTCCATCAAGGATCAAGGAAGCAGAATCGTCTATGCACTCAATGTTATTTCCATCAATGCCTGTGATAAAAATATTTCTAAACCTTAGCGAACTACCACTACCAATCTTTATCTTTCCTGTAGGCAGAAGAGCAAACCTCTTGCCACCTCCATCAATAATGCAATTTCCAGAAAACACCCACTCAGAAGACAGTGCAATATCAGCATTTAAATTAATTGATGATCCCTGAGCATTCCAAGATATTGAACTTGTCCAGTTCAAATCTTTTGAACCCAAAGTACAATCATACGTACCCATGATCACACTACCAGCTCCAACAAAGCCGGTATGCTGCCCAAAAACAATATTTTTTTCCAACGCAACACTTCCGCCTCCAAGCGTAATATCTGAAAAAAAGCTGCCATCAAGACCGACAGACAAGTGGGACGTTGAATCCAATAATATGGTTGGACCGGAAATATCTCCTGATCCTAGGAAGAAATTATACGGCCCTTGAACAAGCGTCGCTGCTGGGTAATTACCCTTGACTAGGTAAAACTCACAACCTCCATAAAGAAGTGTCGCGTCTGGCGAGTATCGCAAGCCTGTGACCCTAAAATCGGCAAAAGGATAGCTAAAAAAGCAGTTGTCGTAATACAACTGTTTTCCTGGGATAAAAACAATGCTACTGGTTAAATTGGAATACACCGAAACGTTATCACAATGAACATCTTGCTTCGAGTAAAAAACACTATTACCACTTCTGATAAATTTTACCTCTACATCGTCAGTTAAAAAATTTTCAGCGGCAACAACATCATAAATAAAATGTCCTTCATTTAGTTTTAAGACAGCACTCGGAAATAATTTGAATGTGGCATCATCTTCGGCTATCCCATTACCCAAAATAAAACCATTGGATGTTGATGTTGACTCAATATCTAAAATTACTTCTCGATCACACAAAAAGGTTCCTCTTGTAAACTGCATGCCAGAAGCTGTAATAATAAGCGTGCAATGTTCCAAGCGTAAAACGGACGATGCATCCTCGCAAAATAACGGTTCTCGATCAAAAATTCCATTTTTTCGACCAAAAGAAACTTGTGCTAAATCTGAAAAAAACCATGTCGAATCTGATGCCACGGTGCTCGTTAAGCCAGAAGAATAGGTAAATCTATATCGGCCTGTAACATCAACTTCATTATGAATACGAATACTTCCTTGTGAAAAGGTATAATCATCATCTTGTACCCAACGAACCTCATCCATGATTAAAGATCCTGAGTCGTTTAGACAGCGAATGTTGTACCCTGATATTCCATCAACTTCAATATTTTTTAAACGCAACGATGCATTGTTATCGATTAAAATGCAACCGTCTCCGTCAAGAACAAGGCAATGTCCTCGACCATTAATCACACAGTCACCTCGAATACGCAAAGTCCCCGAGAGATTAATATCTGAATTTATAAAAAGCTTTGTATTGTCAAGAATTGTATCACTGGATGATGGTAACCCTGTAATGCTTTCACACAAATCAAGAATATGATCATTGCCTCGAATAAAACCAGGAGTAACGAGCTCCGATGGATTGTTTAGTGACAGATCAGTATCCAAAAACAACTGGCCTCCGTGTAAATTCACGTTACCCGAAACAGGAAACGCCGACCCAAAGGTACACGTTGTTGTTGCATCTTGAAGCCCAAAACCACTTTTGAACCAACCAAATGCAAGCATAGCATTGTCAGAATCAGCTGATGGAAAAACAAAATAAGGCTCAATCGATAAAATCGACTCTGAGCCTTTTTGAACAGCAAAAATTTGTAGGGGAAATAAACAGATGAAAAGGATTAGAAAGAACTTCTTACTCACCACTCAACTCCCTTTTTTATGTCTTGCATTATCGTGACACCACTTTCAAATGCGTGATGAGGTGCCGTATAGACACTACACACCTGTAGTTGGTGTTACTCTCCTTAATTTCAATCGTATATCGTTTCAAAAAACAATCAAGCTTTAAAATTTGATCATTAATTACACCAAGTTTGCATTGTCTTTTTCAACAGATGTGAGAAAATCAACGAATCTTTTTCTGTTGATCACCTTTACACAACATCTTTCGATTGTTCAATGAATCATGAATTTTAAAAAAATTACTCTGTTGAGTACACTTCTTATAGGATGCACACTGATAGTTGTCTGTTATATTCTTTTTACTCAAGGCAATCTTAAATTTGTTAATTTTGAAACAGCAACAAAAAATCAATCAGAAGGACCTCGTGTTCTTTTTGTTCATGTTACTCAAGGATCTGGCGGAGCAGAAACGCACAGCATAGCTCTTTATAAAGAAGCTCTGTCACACGGAATGAATGCAACTATGCTTGTCCAAAAAAATTCTTTTATCCAACAAGAACTCAAGCAGTTTCAAATTCCACACTACGAAACATCAGCTGCATCATTCATAAAAATGAGCAAACTTTACAAATATATTCTCACAAAAAATATTCAAGCAATTCATAAAAAACAACCAATTGATATCGTACAATGCAATACCGAACGAGAAACATATGCTGCAAAAAAGGCTCAGCTTTATTACCCAATAAAAGTCATCTGGGTTCGGCACAATGAAGAGCTTCCTCGCTGCATGCAAGTCCTTAAAAATCTCAATGGCATCATTGCAGTCAGCCCACAAATTGAACAGTTACTTACTCACGCAAACAAACAGTACAAACTCGATATTGATGAGATAAGAACTATCTACCCATTTTTTAATCAAGAACGCCTTCTTTCATACAATCCTCAAGAATCCAGAAAAATTTTTTTTCAAAAATATTTTAATCTTTCGGTTGATAACAACACTGTCTTACTGTGCATGGTTGCCAATCTATACTCGAACATTGATCACAAAAATCATCCGCTTCTTCTCAAGGCCACAGCAAAGCTCATTCATGAAAAACAAAAAAATATCCAGGTTCTGTTGGTTGGTGATGGCCGCGCTCGCTCAGAATTAGAAAAACAGTGCTCGGACTTAAACATCTCAAAATATGTTCATTTTCTTGGATTTACCGCGCATGTTCCCGCAATCCTCTATCACTCAGATATTAAAGTTCTTTCGTCACGCAGCGAAGGACAAGCAATCGCCCTTACCGAAGCTGCATTCATGCAAAAACCGCTCATTGCAGCAACTGGAACAAGCGCTGTAAATATAGTCATTGATGGTAAAACAGGATACCTTTTTAGAAATAATAATGCTGATGATTTGGCAGAAAAAATTGAAATCCTAGTTGATAATCCTCTACTTCGTATACAAATGGGAAAAGCAGCTCAAGATCTTGCTTTTAAAGAATTTGCAAATGCCAGCAAATTAAAAAAGCTGAAAAAATTCTATCAAAGACTGAAATGACTCTTGTAAGAGTCATTTCAGTCTTTGTTGTATTAGAAGAGATTAAATGTTTTCACTCATTTCTAACAACGCCTGCTGCATAATAGGACTATCTTTCAAAGAATCACACACTGCTTCGATTTCTTCATTTTGCAGAGGAGATTTTAGCGTCATCAGATAGTGAAGAATAGTAGTAAGAGTTTGTTTACACTCAACCAACTGGTCATAATAAGCCTTAATTTTTTCGTCACCTCTTAGATACTCATTAAGTAACAGTATCGATATTGCATCATACCGGACCGAGATAGGATTCCCATCAGCATCATACGCAACAATCTCTGGATACACTTGCGCAACTTCTTCAGCAATCAAACCATATTGAAGAGTTTGTTCAGGATCATTATTATACGCAAAAACGACAGGACGAAGTTTTGTCACATAACGGCTGCGTTCAGATATGTCTCTGATATCTTTTTTATAATTACGTGAGGATAATACTGTACCAAGCTTGCCATCGGCTGAAATAACAACCGGCAAAGAAGAAAGCACATCAGTTGTTGATTGCCCAGAAATTCCTGCAATAAAACAGCCGGTATGGGTAGCCGTCGTACCAAGCCGTATAATTGTATCTTCTTGACCAACACCAGCAGCGCCTATATAAATATTATCACTTCCTGCTATTAGGTTTTCGCCTACATAAGCTCCAAGCCCAATATTAGACGAACCAGATTCAAGATTTAAGAAACTCTCAAACCCAATAGCGGTGTTACCCGAGTCAACAGAATTTTGTAAGGACCATGCTCCAATAGCTGTATTGCCATTGCCAGTACTATTATTGAAAAGGCTCTCGCCTCCACAAGCTACGTTGTCTTGACCAGAAGTATTGTAAGTCATGCTCGACTGACCAACTGCTGTATTATTACTTCCTTCATCATTACTTACAAGGCACCCAGCACCAACAGCAGTATTCAAGGCACCCGTGTAATCATTAACCAATGTCATTGTCCCCAAGCCAGTATTGCCCAAAGCACTACCTGTATCCAATGAAAAATTACCAGAACTTGATCCTACAAAGGTATTGTACATCCCATAATCACTAATAAATGAAGATCCATTAATTTGCAAAGAACCATTGTTTGCAGCTGTTGTACTTGGAAGACCAAGACCCCCACCAACAGATACCACCGTTTCAGGAGCACATGGATTAACTTGATCTGTAAATAAAGTTCCACTGCAAAGATAAATATCACCCAAAACAGAAAGATCTTCCGCAAAGACTGGTGTGCCAACGCCAAGTTTTCCCGTTGCGGTGTCAATAACTACAGCTGTTCCATCAACAATTGCAGTATTTGCAATGGTAGGAATAAAACACCCTGTATGGGTCATAGCTGTACCCAAGCGAATAACGCCATATTCTTGGCCACAACCTGCGTTACCAATATAAATATTATTGTTTCCTTCTACAAAATTTCCTCCAGCATAGTCTCCAAGCGCAATATTAGATGAGCCGCCAACCATGTTGATTAAACTTTCATAACCAACCGCTGTGTTAAATGATTCTGTTGAATTTTGAAGAGATCGAGTTCCAACTGCAGTATTTCCATCACCATAGAAAGAATTTAAAAGAGCTTCTCCCCCTAAAGCAACGTTACTTTGACCGGAAATATTATTGGTCAAACTGCTCTGCCCTACTGATGTATTGTTGTTTCCATCAGTGTTATTTGCAAGGCAAGCCGCACCAACAGCTGTATTTAATGCTCCAAAAGCATTATTGGAAAGTGCAAAGGCACCAACACCTGTATTTCCAAAGGCGTCAACAGGGTCAAGAGTAAAGTTTCCAGCATTGGCTCCAGCAAAAGTATTATCCGATCCGTAGTTATGAAGGAATCTAGCCCCATCAATTTGCAAAGACCCATTGTTTGCTGTTGTTGCCGTAGGAAGATTAATGCTCCCTCCAAATGATGTCGTTGTCGTTGGACAGCATGGATCAATCTCATTGGTAAAAAATGTCCCGCGTACGGTTAGATCTTCTCTAATAAGCAAATCATGAATACATTTAGGAAATTGCAGATTCACACATACCGAAACATCATTGTTTGTAGCCTCACATGGAAGACCGCAATGACCTCCATACAAAGAAAATGATGTTGTAACTAATAATGAGATCGCAGCAAGCTTTTTTATAAGAACCTGCACAGAATGATAAGCCATAATACTCCTTTTTTGGCTACAACTAAAAATAGAACATTTTTTAAGCACCATTCAATAATGCAAAAAGCTCATTAATTTGTTTCGCTTGAGTTATAAACTTATCGTCATACAGGGAAATTACATTGCGCAGAGATTTAAGCTGTTCTTGAAGCTCTGCCAACTGCTCCTTTTGCTGCAAATATTCATTAAGAATAAGAACAGGTATTTCATCATATCTTACAGAAAGAGGATTTCCCTCTTCATCATATACGGCAAGTTCAGGAAAATTTTGCGCAACTTCCTCGGCAATCAAACCATATTGAATTATTTTTTTAGGATCATTTTTGTAGACAAAAGCAACAGGCCGCAGCTTTGTTAAGTTATTGCTTCGAGTATAAATATCCTGAATATCATCCTTGTAACGACGAGAAGATAGGATAGTACCAAGCTTACCATCTGAAGAAATAACAACAGCCAAACTGGAAAGAATATCCGTTGTAGCTTTCCCGGCAATACCTGCAATAAAACATCCCGTATGGGTGATAGTTGAACCAAACCGCATAACATTATCCTCAGCTCCAGCGCCATTATTTCCAAGGTAAATATTATTACTGCCCAACAATAATGAAGATCCAGCATTATAACCAATTGCCGTATTTTCAGTACCGGTAATTAAGTTATTCAAACTATTTGCTCCAATACCAACGTTCGTTGTTAGGTTGTCAACATCTTCCAATACCAGACTGCCTACTCCCAAGTGACCTTCACTATTGATAACAACCGGAGAACCGCTTATCACGTTGGCAGCTGTTGAAGGAAGAGTAACCAATCCCAATATAGTGGCAGAACCCGTCATACGAATATCGGCATTATGATCAGCATTTACTTTGATAAATGAATCGTTAAGCACTCTGAGATTTTCGTCCTGTGTCACGATATAAAATTGATCGCTCACATGCTCTATTGCGTAAAGATATCCATTTGGAATAAAGAAAATTATAAAAATCTTGAAAGAAAAAAGAATACTCCTGCTCAATCGGTTTATGTTCGTCACGCCAATACTCCTTTAATAATATCGATTAATTTAGGTATTAAACTCGATATTTTCGAGCTATTGCGTTTGATGATATCTTATGCAGGATCTTAATTGTCAATAAAACATAGAAAATTCAGCAATAGATTTTTATTTTGATAAAGGGAACATATGGCTGCTTAATTTTTCTTGGCTCGCTTCGCAGCTTGTACAGCCAGAAGCACCCATTCAGCAAGATTATCTGGATTCTCAAGTATATCGGCAGGAACCTCCCAATAACTCATGACAATTGTTTTCTTATTTTTTCCCTCATAAGAAAAAGGTTTTGAACCGTACGACTCATATTTGAAGCGGGTGGCATCATCAACTTTAAAATACAAAATTTCATCTGCTATTAAAGCAAAAAAAATTCCATCTTTATAAAAGCCAACGCCACCAAACATTTTGCGAGATTTAATATTACCAAGCGGTGTCAGCAGATCGATAACATATTCAGCAAAGCCATTTTTAGACATAAGCGCCACCCAATCAGCTTAATCTACCAACAACTTCTTCAATAGTTTTTACAACCTGTTTTGCTGGAATGTCTTTAATCCAGTCGCTACGCTTTGCGCACATGACAAGCTCCCCATTATTTAAGTCCCATGGTACCCACTCAGGATTTTTTTGCCGCATGAGGGCGACAACGGGAACTTTAAGCGCACTTGCCAGATGAATAACCGACGTCTCAACCGAGATAACAAGATCGCATAATGAAATAATTGCAGGCAACTGGAAAAAATGGTATTGAGCAGAAAAAAAGACAATACTGTTAATGGAATGGCTTGCAAAAAACTTTTGAACACGCTTTTGCTCTGCAGGATCAACATTGACAATAAAATTTATATCTGCCCAATTATCGTGCTGCTTAATCAGCGTAAGAACCTCAAAAAGATTCTCAAGCGGCCAACATCGTTTATCGTTTTTTGCAAAGGCATTAATAAAAAACACTTTGCCAAATCGCTGTGATCGCTTGTCAAAACCCCACATCAAAAAGCGTAGCTTGGCAAACGAAATCCATTGTCGAGGAATAGCCACAAACGGAGCACGAGCACTACCTTCTGCGACTTCAAGACCAAAAAGTTCCAAAAACCAAGCAGCATAACAATTTGAAATATGACCCTGATTTGCAAATTTTTTCACATCCAGAGCTGCATCCAATTTTTTGTATGCTAATTTTGTAAAAAATTGCAGCATCCTGGTTGGTTGACGTACACCCACAACAAATCCGTTGGGGCTAAGGTTCCGCGCAAGCTTGGCATACTTTTCAGACCGCAAGGTACAAAGCGAAACAACAATAGGATAGTTTTCTGCTTGCGCATCTTGAATGGATTTTTTGAACAATGAAACGGAATAAGTTTGGTCGTAAATTTTATGGAAAAAAGAACACGCTCGTACCCAATCGTAAAGAACATACCGCTTGAGATTATCCCACTTCCAAAAGCAACGTGTTCGGCGTACCTCGTCAACCCAAAGATGAATTTTTATGTGGGGATATTGCCGAGCAAAAGCGGCAAAATAAGTTTGCATGTACGTAAAATCACCAAGCGCCAGATGCGTAACAAACAATATTTTATCTGCTTTTTGCAAAAGATCATGCGGAACAAGTTGATTAGACATAACTCCCTTGTGGTCTAGACGATATTTTGAACCTGTTCTCGAACTTTTTCCAGTTCCACTTTGACGTCAACACCCAACGTACTAATATCAAAGCTTGAACATTTTGCCATGATGGTATTGGTTTCGCGCAAGAGCTCTTGAGCAATAAAATCAAGGCGTTTCCCCTTATCTTCTTTTGAGGTCACAAGAAACGTTTTGATACTTGCAAGGTGGCTGTTAAAACGGGTGATTTCTTCATGAATATCCAATTTATTTAGCGCCGCGTACAAATCATCTAGTTGAATTTTTGCGGTCTCATCACCACTTTGAACAAGCGCAATATGCTGGGCAATAAGCGCTTTCTGATCGCTAATTAATTTTTCAGAAATTTTATAGATTGCTTCCATTTTTTCAGAACAAATAACAAACCGTTTTTGTAAATCGTTTTCTAGCGAGACACCTTCTTCTAGACGCGTTAGGCATAGCTGTTTGGCAACTTTTTCAACCAGCACCAAAATACTTTTTTCTTCGTCTTCGCTTAATTCTGTTTTTTCAGAAACAAAAACATTGGGAAGATTAATAACATCATTAATCGAAAGATGCCCCTGCAATTCAAAACGCTGCTGAATATTTTTTACGGCATCAAGATAGCCTTCAATGGTTCGATGGCTTGCCTCGATAGATTCAAATATTTCATTATCTTTGCCCAGCCTT
The DNA here is from genome assembly GCA_964493325.1 of uncultured Pseudomonadota bacterium. GTDB lineage: Bacteria > Babelota > Babeliae > Babelales > RVW-14 > CAZBMD01. The sequence continues at coordinate 21,947 of CAZBMD010000005.1, forward strand.
ATAACAACAGACACCCTGCCGCGATGAAGGCTTTTTTGTAGCAAATGAATAATCTTAACCTCAAGCGCACTCAGCGCTGTTGGCATCTTGCAAACAGCCTCAAAAAAGCGTGAATTTATCGCTTTGATTTCGACTGTACAAGGAACCTTACCAGCCGATTTAAAGTCAATAAAATCAGTACCATTCGCATAGCCTGTCATACTTAAAAGCACAAGCGTTCTCCCAACTGTTCAGTCGCCAATATTTGGATATACATCTTGCACGTCATCAAGATCTTCAAGTTGCTCAAGAAATTTAAAAACAGCTTCTTCCTGCGTTGAGTCAGTAATTGAAACGTAATTCTTTGGCACCCATTCAATTTCTGCAGATTCAATTTTAAGCCCAGTTTTTTCTACTGTTTTTTTTACTGTATCAAGGTCTTGAAGAGGGCACTCGATAGTAATGACATCATCTTGGATAGAAACATCATCAATATTGCTATCGAGCAATTTTTCCAACAGCTCATCTTCGCTCATCTTACCAGCAGCTCTAATCACACCTTTGTGTCCAAACATCCAGGCAACAGCTCCGTCAGCAGCAAGGCTGCCGCCACTTTTACTAAAAACATGCCTCAGTTCCGACACCGTTCTATTTTTATTATCACTGAGCGTTTCAACCATAACAGCCGTTCCATGAGGACCATAGCCTTCGTAGGTATGTGCTTCGTAATGAGCGCCTTCAAGCTCGCCTGTCCCTTTTTTAATGGCTCGGGTAATATTATCAAGCGGCATATTAACAGATTTTGCTTTTTCCAAAATTAAGCGGAGCTTTGCATTCCCAGCAGGATCTCCCCCACCTTCTCGTGCCGCAACTGTAATTTCCCGGACTATCTTGGTAAAAACCTTGCCACGCGCATTATCAAGTTTTGCTTTTTTATGTTTAATCGTAGACCATTTAGAATGTCCAGACATGTCCAGCTCCTTAGCACTTTCAGACTATGTGATAGTAACCACGCTCACGTACCAACCGTGAAAATAATGTAACGAGTTTCTCTTTTTTTGTCGATAGACCTGGCATTTTTGGCAAATTTGTTAGAAAACATTTTATCACAAATCACCTACTAGTCTTGCCAATTGATAAAATATACTTAAAACTAAATGCCGTTATCTGTGATAATAAATTTTTTAATAAAAAAGGAATAACAAGATGGCTTTAAAAAAATTACATTCTATTTTGTTCTCAATTGTTTTATGCATCAATTTTTTCTCAATTCAGCCAATAGGAACTCAGCAAATAAGCGAAAAATCTATTAGCTATCATTTTTCACACGAACAAGTCACAGATTTTTTTAAAACACATGGGAATTTAACCCTTCACAATGAATGGAGTGCTTATCAAGAATTTATGAGCCTTGATACTTTTAAAAAATATACCGCCAATGCATGCGCTAATGCAGAAAAAAATATCAATATTGAAGAGAACGCCACAATTGAAGATATGCTGACAACAAGCCTTGGTGATTTTTCTGACAATCAATTAGACTTCTCAATTCATATCAACCTTAATAAAACAAACACGCCTTCTACCCAGAAAAAAAACTTTATAGACTTACTGAGTCAAGGTATATCGTTGCTACTCGAGCATAGTCCAATTAACGAAAACCTTCCAAATATGGCCCTTAGAGTAGAAATAAGCGATAAGGAAGAGTTTGTATCAATATCGATCCCAGATAAATTAAAGAATTTAAATTATTCAGAGAAAGAAGACTTAGCCACTGATAATGACTTTTTTTCTGAAGTATGGGAATTTGCATCTTCAGATTCCAAAGCACTTTTTATAGCTAGCTCCGGCGCTGGATTTGTTATTATTGCAGGACTAACCTTTCTTGGTTATCTTGCCTAAATATCACGAGTCTTTTCTTTGTCATCTTAAGATGTAAGAGTTTTTATAATGCCAAGAATCGCTTTAATTATTTTTTTCACAAGCTTTTCACTTCTCCAAGTCTCTCCCAATAACAACGTTCCCCACTATCATTTTGTTTCAGAAGAAGCTGTTTTTATTTATCAACATCCTGAACAAGAAGAAGAACTAACAAGACCCTCTCTCGATGATTTTCTTGATGAAATATGGGATAGCGCACCTCCCTATACTCAAAACATCATACTCTTCATTGGAGGAATTGGGCTTGTGTCAGGAGTGCTTATCTCCCTTGGCTATCTTAGCGAATAGTCTCGATATTAAATCAACAAATGCTTTTTCTGTTATATTGCCGTTTTCATCTATGAAGAAATCGATAGTTGAAGCTCATGAAGCTATCCTTCAGAAAATTAAGATTGCTGTAGAAAACAAAAAAGTGTGTTTATAAAGTTATTCAGCTCGGGAGCAAGCTCCCAAGATTTCCGCTTTCGCGGTTAAAAAAATTAGTGCCTTGATTATTTCTAGCTTTTTCATTACTATTTAGATATTAGATGCGAATTGTTATTGGTTTTACAAAAGGAATATATGTTACAATATATTGAATATCAGGCTCAAACCTGCCAAATGTTAGTCATTCCGGCGTCGATTCATTTTCATGATCGCGATGCTAAGACGTTCCCTTCATTTGCCTTTTTCTCAAAACGATTCTTTTCAAAACAGGGCGGCCTTCTTAAACGATAAAGAAGCGCCTTTCAATTCGGTACGATCGACCTACGGTCTCTCGCTGCCAGCATAGTTTTTTTAATTTTTTTATTTTTGTTAGAGCTGGCAAAGCGCCAAGCTCATAATTTTTTTGTTAACTTTATGCCTTTTTTTGTTGTATTTTGCTGTGCAAAATACTTCATCAGATGAGTCATCTAGAGGATTTTATTATGATGCCTAATCATCGTTATTCACGCTTGTACTGCATATTTTTTGTACTAATTTCAACGCTTGCATTCTCTTCTTGTGGCAACAAAAATAACACTTCAAGCAATCAACTCATAGTGGGGATGCTTCCAGCTGATGCACCATTCATGTCAACCAACAACGACGGAGTATGCGAAGGATTTGATGTTGATATAGCACATGCAATTGGTGACCTTCTGAACAAAGAGATCATTATCAAAGAGTACAATATGGCGGGATTGTGGACTGCATTTGAATTTGGAAAGATTGATCTCATGATGTGTGGCTTGAGCATCACACAAGCTCGTTTGGAAAAATTTAACATGGTTCACTACCAAGGAAGCGGCTTATCAACGTTCCCTCTTGTTTTTTGGGGAGCCGTTCCGGAAGGTATTACCTCGATAGAAGACTTGCGTGGAAAAAACATGACCATTGCTGTTTTGCCTGGAACAACCCAGGAGGAGTTTGCGCAACAGTTTGATTTTATAACCCTCAAAACAATGGGCTCCTACGCTGAAATTATTCTTGATCTACAATACGGCAAAGTCAATGCTGCATTGTGCGATGAAGGAATTGAACCAATGGCAAAAAAGATTCCAAATCTCCAGATCCTTCAGGTACCAATCGGCATCTTTGAATCTCGTGGTCACGGCATAGCAATAAGCAGAAAAAACGCAATACTTGCCGCCCAGGTTGAAACTGCGATTGATCAACTCAAGAGCAATGGAACAATCGCCGCGTTAGAACGACGATGGGGCTTTATTCAAGAGGGCAATCATGCATAACACAATGATTACACAACTTAATCTATTCACGCCTTTGCTCCTGCAAGGACTATGGACAACTATCATTCTGGCTCTTTGCTCATCAATAATCGGACTTATACTTGGAACAGTAGTAGGAGTTTTAACGAGCACTCACTCTCGCATCCCAATTCTGGCACCACTTCTTGATGCTTATGTTTTTTGTATGCGTGGCATCCCATTTTTTGTACAACTTCTGATTATGTACTTTGTCATACCAAATCTATGCGGAATAGATCTCTCTCCTTTTGCCGCAGGAGCGCTAGCCCTCGGTTTGTGCTCAACAAGCTATGTTGCAGAAATTATTCGCGCAGGTATTAACGCAATTCCCAAAGGGCAGTGGCATGCAAGCCTTGTTTTAGGATACACGCGAGCAGAAGCTCTGCGCTTTATTATTTTGCCGCAAGTTATAGCTCAGACTATTCCAACTCTTGCAAATGAACTTATATCTGTTCTTTTAAGCACTTCAATCATATCACAGATTGGTACCCTTGAGCTTACGAAAGTAGGCTCAAACATCATTTCACGCGAGATGAATCCACTTTTTATTTATCTCATTATTGCGGCAATGTACCTTGTAATCACCTCTTTCATCTTGGGGCTAACCAGACTTATTGAAAGGAAACTGAATCATGCTCAGCGTCAATAATGTATCACTTCGATACTCAGTAACTGGTCAACAAATTTTGAATAACATTTCTTTAAAATTTGCAAAAAACCGAATTACAACTCTTGTTGGAAAAAGTGGCGCAGGTAAAACTTCGCTGTTGAGCTGCATTGGAGGCATTCAGACCAATTACCAGGGGATCATTGCCATCGAAGGTCAGAATATTGAACAAAGCTCACGCAAGCAACGTGCAATGCTGATAGGCTTTGTCTTTCAACAATTCAACCTATTCCCACATTTAACCGTCTTACAAAATTGCACACAACCACTGATCTTAACAAAACAGCTTCCTCAAGACGAAGCTCTTGCTATCGCCCATCATTGGCTTAAGGAAGTTGATATGGCAAGCTTTGCCAATGTTTATCCTCAACAAATTTCAGGAGGACAACAACAGCGTACCGCTATTGCTCGAGCACTGTGTTTATCTCCCCGAATACTTATACTTGATGAGCCAACCTCAGCGCTTGACCCTACAAACAGCAAGCTACTATGTGCGCTGCTCAAAAAACTTGCCGATCAAGGACTTACCGTAGCTGTTTCAAGCCACGATATGGACTTTGTTAGAAATGTTTTTGATCATGCATATTTGATTGATAAAGGCTCTGTAATCGACCACTATGACTCAGAATTAGGAAATGATTTGAATAAAAATTGCCCGATCGGTCAATTTTTGAAAACAACCTAGCAATAACCAAATAATCACAAAGGGCGCCGTGAAAAATTTTTCACGGCGCCCTTTGTGATGTTATCTCAGCTCCAAGATTTAGCTTGCGTTAGCGTACACAAGTTCTCCAGACTGCAGTTGAATTTTACCGCCTGGTAAAATTTCTACAGCCAGATCATTTGCAGCAGTTCCATTACCAAACGCTATTGCTTCAGAAGCACTTAAAGCACCGGTGTTGTAGAACTGATTCTTGTGATCAACTACCAGCGTTCCATTGGTCAAACGCATACCTGTTACTGTTGATTGAACTGTACAGCCGTTAAGAAAAAATACTGATGATCGATCAGCCATACCAAGCAAGTCTCGATTTGCAGAAACTGGCGCATAGCTGAACGTCGTTCCAATATCCATCATCAAGCGTGAACATGGCAGAATTTTTGAACTAGCGTTGGTTGGACGATAACCAAAAACATTGGTTCCAACCATACGAACATCCATCTCAAATAAAATTCTTCCAGAGGTAAATGAATAATCATTGGATAAACAAAGAACTGCGTTCTTAAGTTTAAGAGATGCACTTGTTCCCTGGCATCGAATGTTATTCTGCTTGAGTCCTTCAACAAAGATATCCTGCATTGTTAAACGACCACCAGGCCGAACAGTAATAACAGAATTGCCCATCATAATCTTGTTGCCAAAGCCCTCTATTAACGTTGTTCCCGAAAAAGTCATATTGCTTGTTAACGTCTGCATGTCTGGCAACTCAATAATCGTACCTTCACCAAATACTACAGAAGCCCCAGCTCCAAGCGTGATAGAACCATCTGTAAAGTTTTTAAGTACGACGTCTGTTAGTATCAAATTCTTCCCAGCTGATATATTAAAGTTTCCAGCCTGACGCGCAAAGTCAAAAGCATGACCATTACCATCAAGAACTGTGTGCCCTGTTACCGAAACAGTTGAGTCTACCGATACCACAAAATTCTTTTGAAGAGTGTATGTTGGCCCAGGAATTATCAGGTTGCCAGTGCCAGCAAACAAAAGGATAATTGCTTGGCTGTTGTTGGTGGTCAATCTTAGTAAAGTATTACTATTATTTTTACAACAGGACAAAAGCGCATTGCTGTTATTTGTTGTCAGTTGTAACATTGCGTTACTATCTGTTCTTTCTTTGCGGTCTAAAACAATAATTGAGTTGCTCAAATTATTGGTCAAATATAAGAGAGCGTTACTATTATTATTACAGCATGCGAGCAGCGCATTACTCAGATTTTTTGTCAAATAAAGCAGAGCGTTACTATCTGTTCTCTCTTTGCTATCTAATACAATAATCGAGTTACTCAAATTCTTGGTCAAATATAAGAGAGCGTTACTATTATTATTGCAGCATGCAAGCAGAGCATTACTCAGATTTTTTGTCAAATAAAGCAGAGCGTTACTATCTGCTCTCTCCTTGCTATTGAGCACAAGAATTGCATTACTATTATTATTGCAGCAGGCAAGAAGCGCATTGCTCAGATTTTTTGTCAGATATAAAAGAGCATTACTATCTGTTCTCTCTTTGCGATCTAATACAATAATCGAGTTACTCAAATTCTTAGTCAAATATAAGAGAGCGTTACTTGTAGCCGCAGCAAGAGATGCCCCGCCAGGACCGTTAGCAATAATGGCGTTGCTATTGTTAGTTGTCAGTCTTAAAAGCGCATTGCTCAGATTTTTGCAGCAAACCAAAATTGCATTACTATTATTTCTTGTAAGTCTTAGGAGAGCATTACTATTATTCCTTGTAAGCCTTAAAAGAGCATTACTGTTATTTCTGATATTACGAAGAGCGTTACTATTTGAATAGACTAGATTTGTATGAGCTCCTCCGCCTGCACGGCTAACTACAATGCCGTCCGTGTAGGTGCCGATCCAGCTTGTTGCTGCATTATTTCCAAACTCTTTAACAATTGACTCTTCGCTCCACCCTGTAATTGCTGATGCCGTGTTTACTCGTAACAGAGAATTTGTCGACTTTATCGCAATCATAGAGCTGCGATTATGAAAATTTACGGTCGCAGAAAGTTGCTGGGAAAACCCCAAGCAGAGAACCGCAGCCATCAATAAAGATTGCTTACTAACCTGAGTATTCTTCATTATCCCCTCTTCTCTCCACAATTTATTATGTGATTACCTTAAACATTCTTCCTTTTCTTCTCTTAATCTAAGATAACATTTACACAGAATTCACCTTTTTACCATTGGTCTGCTAAAGAACTGAGACCAATGCTGGCAAAAAATTGGACCTCCGTTCAAGTATTAAAAATTTTTAGCTTTTTGCAAGATGAAAGAATTGAATTGAAATATTTCAAAAATCTTGTCAATTCAAAACATAGTCTCATACATTTTGAATAGGCGACGCCCTCCATTTTCAAAGTTTTTATAAAGGATATCTAATGAAAGTTTACTTATCTCACCTTTCCTTAATCCTAACAGGAAGCATCTTAACTCTCACGCTACAGGTACAGAGCTCAGCTCACTCTATGTTGCAAAAGCCTATTTTTGTTCGACAAAACAATTCTCTCTGCAATCAAGAATTAATTACTCAAAAAAACCGCATGCCAAAAATTAAAGCTGCCTTAGAAATTCTTCTCAACCAACAACTCAACGATAACCAAGTTCCACGAATTGCAATTGCAGGAAGTGGAGGCGGCTATCGATCAATGATTGCGACACTTGGAGGCATGCTCGGACTTGAAAAAACCGGAATACTTAATACCTGTATGTATTTTTCAACAATATCTGGATCAACATGGATGAACGCACCAATGCTGGCTCGAGATGAATCACTTTCCACTTTTCGATCATTTCTCAAAGAACAAACAACTAAAAATCTGTATATCAAAGATTTTGACCTGAGCACAATTACCTCTTCGATTATCAAAAAAGCATCATACAACCAGTACGTCAATCTTGCCGATCTCTGGGGAGGCTTGCTTGCCGACCTTCTGCTTGAAGGGCTTCCAAATCAAGGACAAGATGTTTTTCTTTCATCGCTCGCACCAAAAATTCAATCAGGAAATCACCCTATACCACTTTTTTCTTCGATCATAGATAATACAAAACCATATACTTGGGTTGAATTTTCACCATTCGAAATTGGCAGCCAAACTATGAATGCCTGGATTCCAACCTGGGCCTTTGGAAAAAAATTCGAAAAAGGAACCAGTACAGATGCTGCCCCTGAAGTTAATTTAGGATTTTTACTCGGCATGTGGGGATCAGCCTACGCCTCTAATTTTAGAGATATTTTAAAAGAAATTTTTACAAAAATTGAAGAACTTGTCGCCCCTCCAAGCAAAGAAATTCGCTGCTGCGGCTGGATTTCAGATATTATAAACACAATTGGCGAAGGACAACTTCCCCCTCCAACCGTATTCAATCCAGTTCATGGGATGGCAAACCACCTCTATGCAGACCGTCCAACCATATCACTCATCGATCCAGGCGTTTGCGTAAACATCGCCTTTCCACCTCTGCTGCGGAGAAGCATTGATATTTATATCGTCTTTGACTGTACCGATAATGCATTTTTTAACGAAATGCGTAATGTCCAAAAATATGCATCTGATAACGGATTTAAGCTTCCAGAAATTCCTCTTATCATTAACACAGACTCTGTTTCAATTTTTGTCGATGACAAGGACCCATCTCTCCCAATAATCATTTACCTGCGTAATCAAGTTAATTATTCAACCTTTAAATATGAATACACCAAACAAGAATTTGAAACACTCTGTACCCACATGCAAACAAAAATCGAACAAGCGCAGGATAAAATTGTGCAAGCAATTAAAAAATCAGTTGAAAACAAAACCAAATTAATGCAATAAAGCTTAAGGAGAGCGATTCTATGAAAAAATTAATTTTAGGATTCTTGCTTCTTTCTACCATAGCCTTAGTCCAACCTCAACAAGAATCACAAATTAAACCTCAAGAAAAAGCAAAAGAAGGAAAACTTAGCCTTATTCAAAAGGCATTATTTTCAGCTCTCCATTTACCTCAACTAACAAAAATAGATCCTATTTTTCTTCGCAAAGGAACTGATTTATGTGAAGAAGAAAAAGAATCAATTAAAATACGTCAAAAAACAACCCATAAAGCACTTCAAAAATTACTCAATGACCAAACACTAGATGAAGACTCAATGCCATCCATTGGGATTGTTTCAAGCGGAGGTGGCGAAAGAGCTATGATTTCAACGATTGGCCTTCTTGCAGGATTGCAGCAAAACGGCATTGTTGACTGTTGCCAATATATATCCACGCTCTCAGGATCAACATGGGCAATTCTCTCATGGATTTTTCACGATATATCACTACTAGAATTAGGAAAATTTCTAAGAAAAAATCAGATCACAAAAACAGTTAATCTTACTAAACAAGATTATGAAGCAACAGTTCATCGTCTTTTAGAAAAAATGGCATATGATCAACCCATTAGTTTTGGTGACCTTTGGGGCGCTTTTTTAACATCGCTTCTTTTTTCAGACCTACCAAATCGCGGCCACTCATTAAAAATTTCTTCAATTCAAGGAAAAATTTTAGAGGGAAATTATCCTATGCCTATTTTCACCTGCATAGAAAATGATTCAGGGCAATTTGCAGAGTGGATAGAAGTTTCACCCTTTGAAGCTGGATCAAAATATTTTAAAGCGTGGTGTCCATTATCTGCTTTTGGCAAAAAATTTGTAAAAGGCCAGACCACAGATCCTGCCCCAGAACAATCACTTGGCTTTTTTATCAGTGTCTTCGGATCTGCATACGCGGTTACATTTCACAGAATTCTTTTTGAAATATATTGGCAGCTAAAAGCTTCGTTGCAAGCTCGTCTCGATAAACTTCCTCTCCCTAAAACGATCACAAATAATTTGAGTTCATTTATCCTTAGAAATTTTGATAAATTTCTCAATTCCGATAAATCTGATTTCACTAAGGATATTCAATTTTCACCACCAGAAGTAAGAAACCTAACGTACAAAATGTCTGGGTATCCTCTTGAAAAAAGTAAATTTCTTCAACTTTTTGATGCCGGCATTGATTTTAATCTGCCTTTTCCACCACTCATGAGACGCGGTGTTGATGTTATGATTGTTTGTGATGCTTCATCCAATATTAATGATGGACCAGACCATGCCATGCGGGGCGCAATGGCGTATGCCAAGCGCAAAGGGTATTCATTTCCCCAAATAGATTTTACCAATATCGATAAAAAAAGAGTAAACCTGTTCTACGATGAAAACGATAGTAGAGCTCCAATAATCGTCTATTGCCCCAATCTTAAACCATTTCCCACGCTGAAATTTACATACACTGATAAAGAATTTAAAAATCTTGAAACATTCATGCGTGAATCAGGAGTACAAGCAAAAGACACTATCATACAGGCAATTAAAATTGCAATGCAAAATAAACAGGCTAACAACTCTATTGATAGTAATGATCTGAGTAAAATATTAGACCAACTTGATGAAGATTACATATCAAAAGGAATGTGATCATGGTGATAAAAATTTCGGGGCTCATCCTTCTTGCAACAATCAGTTTGATACAAGCACAAACGTCATCACCAGTTGATACACATAATAAACAAGGCTCTAACCACCTTGACCTAATCAAACAAGCAATAGTCTCCACCCTCCATCTCTCTCAACCAAAAAAAATTGATCCTATCTTTTTACGAACCGGCAATGATTTATGTAAAGAAGAAAAAAATAGTATCGCAGGACGTCAACCTAAAATTCATCGAGCTCTTGAACAATTATTAAGTCAACGGTTAGACAAAGAATCAATCCCTAAAATAGGAATAGTTACAAGTGGTGGCGGCGCTCGCGCAATGATATCAACAATAGGACTTCTCGAAGGACTATCTCAAACGGGCGTCCTTGATTGTTGTGAGTATATATCATCACTTTCAGGATCAACATGGGGCATTCTGGTATGGCTTTTTCAGGGAATCTCTCCTCTGGAATTAGGAAAGTTCTTAAGAGAAAAAAATATTACAAAAAAAATCAAACTCACAGATACTGATTATGCAGCAACCATAAATAGAATTTTAGCCAAAATTGCGTATGACCAACCAATAAACTTTGGTGATATTTTTGGAACTTTTTTAACAGCGCTTTTTTTCTCCAATCTACCAGATAGAGGACATTCGTTAAAACTTTCATCGATACAAGAAAAAATATTACGCGGAAACTTTCCTTTTCCTATTTTTGCCAGCATTAAAAACAATGGCAATGCTTACGAATGGTTTGAAGTATCTCCCTTTGAAGCGGGATCTGACTTTTTAAACATCTGGTGTCCAATTACAGCTTTTGGAAAAAAATTTAAAAACGGACAAAGCACCGATGCTGCCCCAGAACAGCCGCTTGGATTTTTTTTAAGTATGTTTGGATCTGCCTATGCTGTACCATTTTATGAAATTCTCTTTGGCGTGTATCAAGAACTGAAAAACTCATTACAAGCCCAGCTTGCAAAACTGCCATTACCTCACATTGTGACAAAAACTCTTACAGACATGATATTAAAAAATTTCGATAAATTTCTTAATTCAGATAAATCTAATTTTACCAGGGACCTTCAATTTTCTCCGCCAGAAGTAAAAAACCTTAGTTACAAAATACCTGGATTGCCTTTTGAAAAAGAAAAATACATTCAACTTTTTGATGCTGGAATCGATTTTAACTTGTCGTTTCCATCGCTTATGAGACGAGGCGTTGAGCTCATGATTGTAACAGACGCATCAGCCAGCATTAGCCTTGGCCTAAAAGGTGCAAGCAATTACGCCAAACGGAAAGGGTATGCATTTCCTCCAATCAATTTCACCGACATCGACAAGAAAAGAGTTAGCTTATTTTATGATGAAAACGATAGCAGTGCACCGGTAATCGTCTATTGCCCCAACCTCAAACCATTTCCTACGCTGAAATTTACGTACACTGATCAAGAATTTAAAGATCTTGAAACATTCATGCGCGAATCAGGAGTACAAGCCAAAGACACTATCATACAGGCAATCAAAATTGCGATGCGGAATAAACAAGTTAACAGCTCTATTGATAGTAATACGCTAAGTAAAATATTAGACCAACTTGATGCAGATTACACAAATAAGCCTTTAAAATAAGTCACTTTGCTCATCAAGTTTTTCACCAAAAATTTTACGCTAAGAAAGAATATCGTTATGATCATTAGATACTTATTATTGTTCTTCATAACATGCATAGCTCACAGTAGTTCGTTAGATAGAAAACCGGTGCAACAGAAACAAATAGAACAAGACAACCAATCAAATATCACAAAAACCGATAAAAAATCTTTTTACTCTCGCAGTCTAAACTCATTATATCAGACATATTCAACATTTAAGCAGTCAACAGTAAACCTTGCAATGCTAACTGCATTACCTATAATATTCTTCTCAATACAATGCATCACCCCTTTAATATCGACAACTGCCCATGAATCTGGACATGCTGTCCTTCTGAAAGCACAAGGAATAGATATAGAAAGTATCAACATAGGTGACAATAAGATTGAGGAATTCGAGCTTTTTCGTTTTTTTCCTCACAACAAAAAGTTATTTTCATTTTGGAAATTCAATTTTTTCGACCATTTTACCAGTCATTATAGAGATTTTGGAATTGTCGGTGGTTTTTTAACACCATTGATGATCCCTGGGTCAGTCATCCCTAACGGAGAACCTTCTAACAAATTATTAAAAGGCGCAACCGCCTTGGCGGGGCCTTTTGCCGGTATGGCTGTGCTATACGGACTACAATCATTGGTGATAGGATATACCAAATATCGTAATAATAAAAATTTTAAAGAAGCTTTTTTAAGCGGCATAAAAAATGGATTTAATCCATATGCTTCAATTGTCAATAACAATAATATGTCTACCCTAAAAAAACTAAGCTTATTATACTTTTTTCTTAGATCTAATAATGAGATAGTGGGTAACCTGATGCAATTATCACCCTTCCCTGGCTCTGACGGATACCAATTCGTAACTGAAGTATTAGGCATGAAAATAAAGGAGGAATTAATGGAAAAAATAATGGCTAGCAGTCAAATACTTGCAATTGCCGCATTAAATCTTCTTTTTATAAAGTTTATATATCACACTTGTCAAGTAATACTCCAATCAAAACTAATACCTGATAAATATACACTTCAATTAACTCAGTTCATGCGTAGATTGCATCTTATATCTCACCAAGATGCCACTGCTACCTCAAAGCAACCAATTACTCCTACGACGCTCACCAAAGAAGCGATATTAGAACAAATCCCGTTGATTAGCTGAATTACTATCTCCAAAAAGCTTACGCTTCAACTGCTGCATTTTCTTTGGTGGAATAACACGGCCACGAGCAGTCTTTTGAATAAGCCCTTGACGAATCAGAAAGGGCTCACAAACCTCTTCGAGCGTTTCACGATCCTCACCCGTCATGGCAGCAAGCGTCTCAATCCCCACGGGCCCGCCATCAAAATCTTTAATCATATGAGCAAGTACAACGCGATCAAGTTTGTTAAGACCATCCTCGTCAATATCCAAAAAGTTTAATGCTTGATCAACTACAGAAACATCAACAATAGTAAATTTATGTACCTGAGCAAAATCTCGAACACGACGCAAAATACGTTTAACAATACGAGGCGTCCCTCGAGCACGACGGCCAATTGCAAAAGCAGCTTCGGGCAAAAGTGGTAACCCCAAAAACTGAGCATTTTGCATGACAATTGCCGACAACTCGTCTGGTTCATAAAAATTAAGGCGCTCAACAATCCCAAATCGCGTCTGCAATGGGCCAGAGATAAGCGATGTTTTAGTGGTTGCGCCAATTAAAGTAAAAGGATTAAGCGGCAATCGAATTGATTTTGCTCCAGCCCCTTGACCAATGATCACATCGACACAAAAGTTTTCCATAGCTGAATAGAGCACTTCTTCAACATTTTTTGGTAAACGATGGATTTCGTCAATAAAAAGAATTTCTCGAGAACTCAAGCCAGAAAGAATTGCAACAAGGTCCCCCATACGCTCCAAAACCGGCGCGCTAGTAATTTTAATGTTCCCCTCAAGCTCTTTTGCCATAACGCGGGCAAGCGTTGTCTTGCCAAGCCCTGGAGGCCCAAATAACAAGAGGTGATCCAAGGGCTCATTGCGCATTCTGGCAGCAGTAACAAAAACCTTAAGCTTTTCTTTGATCTCACGCTGCCCCAGATATTCATCAAAAGAATTGGGTTCAAATACCGGAATCCGATCTTCTGGAGTCTCTTGTAAACTTAATAATTCGATAGGTCCATCTAAATTCATCGTGCTCACTTTCTGTTTTTCTAACAACCATCCGAAAGTTTATCATAAAAATCTTTCTGGTAACACTAGACAGATAAGAAGGCTTGAATTAATCTATTGAATGTCTTTTTTTAGATGGGTTGCTAGCTCAATTGGTAGAGCAACAGACTCTTAATCTGCAGGTTCAGGGTTCGAGTCCCTGGCGACCCACCATTCGCCCTTGCTTTTATTAAGCTATGGCGAGAACTTATCGAAAAAAATTATTTCTTAGAGCAAGCTTGCAAGAGTGGCGGAATTGGTAGACGCACTGGCCTTAGGAGCCAGCCCTCGAAAGAGGATGGGGGTTCGAGTCCCCCCTCTTGCACCAAGTTTCTTATTCTGAAAACTTGACCTCTTCCCATATTTCATTCTTATACTAAACGCGACACATCTTTTTTTACACTCATGACAAATTTTCTTAACCTTGAGAAAAATACTCTCCTCAATAATTTTTTTATCAAAGGAAAGGAGTCCGCATGTTACTAGATACGCTATCTAGCGTCGCACAAGACACTTTGGATGCAGAAGAATTTGGGCAAATTAATCGAGATCTTGAATCAACTTCAAGTGGCAACGGAGTCCATCTTTCCTTTTTAATATCACCGATATCATCACATCTTCTTACCGTAACCATTGATATTAACCATGAATTGATCAAGCAAATTCATAAATGCACGCTTGAATTATTTGGACAAAACCGCCTCGACGGACTTGATAACTTCATGATTCCAGCAGAATATTTACTCGAACACTTTAAAAATGAAATCGAAAGTAAAATAAAAAATATTTTTTTTCGGATTATCGTTCTGGATTATTTAACGGAACAACTTATTAGACGCAAAATCCTTATCGCTAACTACCCGCGCCTTGTACGCATCGACAACAATCCTCCCGAAGCTATTTCTTATCACTTTGACATCTCCACAGCCGATCAGATCGAGCTCAAAGAATGGAAACATTTTGCGTTCAAATCTCCCAAACGGAAAAAATACAAAGATCTTGATAAACAAGTAGTATATTTTCTTGATGCCGAAGCTATCCTTTCAAAAAAACAAAACCACAATGTCATAGAAGAAAACGACTGGGTCTGCTTTACTGCGATGCCTGTTGATGCACAGCACTCACCAATTGCTTCATCGATGTTCAGCTCTTTTTGGTGCCGCGTCAAAACCAAAGATGTGCCTAGCCACTTTTCATCACTCTTTTTAAATAAAACCCAAGGCGACCATTTTGTTACCAACGCGTTTGAACTTGACGACTCTATTGGGGAGTACGACCAAAAACAATTCAACTTTCTGATAACAATCAAAGCAATCACCAAGGGCATGACGCTCAACCTTGATCACTTCAAGGGATTATTCAAATTGAAAAATAAAATAGAAATTCACAATAAACTGATGGAAGTTTTTTCCTATCGCAACGATATATCCCAACGCAAGACAATCATTGAAGAGGTGTTCCATCTCTTTCTTGCTAAACACCGATTTGAAGTGCCCAAACACCTTGTATTACGACGCCAGGAGGACATTTTACTTGCCCTTATGAAGCAACCAGACTATCAGGTCTACAAAATGCAAAAAGACTTTGGTGAACAAATAGAACTACTCGCAGAAAAACAACTTAAGGAAGAAATTATTATCGATCAGATAGCATATCAAGAAAACATTGAATGCAGCACACGTGATATTCAGCAATATCTACACCTTTTTAATAATAAACGCCTACGAGAATTCGTCTATTTTAGGCCTATTTTAGAGCGAATTGATACTACTGATCGACCAATAAATGCTTGTATTCTAGGTCAAGCTGTTACGCGAGAAAAAACTCTTAACCATATGATCCTTCAACTTTCTCAGTAGGAACAGACGTTTGAACCTTGCACTCATCTCATTTCTTGGCTAAACTAAAGACAATTACCTTATAATTTTGTCAACTTACAGCGTTCGTCTGGCCATGCCAGGAAATGAATATTGCAAACAGGAGCTACTATGTCAGTAACCTACCAACCGAGTGTTATCAAACGTAAAAGAAAACACGGTTTTCGTAAAAGAATGGCCACCAAAGATGGTCGTAAAGTTATCAACAGACGCCGCAGCAAAGGTCGCAAGCGTCTTGCTGTCTAATTTATCGTAGGCTTATTTTGATAAGCCTACGAACACTTCTCATGAAAAATTTCTCGACTCTTTTTCACTTTTCTCGTTCCGAAATTACTCGTTTTTTTTCTCGTGCTCAGCTCAAGAAAAAAACTGGCGGCTTACGTTTGCTCCAAGCGCAACCAGAAGCTCCTATTGAATTTGGAAAGCTTTTAATTGTAACACCACGAGCATCTGGCAACGCATGTCAGCGCAACCGCCTTCGTCGTAGGCTCAAGGCTATTTTTTACGAAAATCAGCTGTATCAGCACAAAGTTATCTCGGCAGTACTTGTCTACAAACAAGCACAGGATCTCTCTTTTGAGCAACTCACCAGTTTTTTAATGAAGCACATTCCATTAGTCACCTCTCCAGATCAATCTCATGATAAAGATAAAATCTAAAATCAAGGCAACTATGGTTATGATGTATCAAGCAATTCGTCCAATGCTTGGTCTCTCTGATGTCTGTATTTTCCCCATATCTTGTTCTCAATTTGCAGCTTATCAACTGCAAAAGCGATCACTCTTTGTGGCTATACCACGTATCGCACTCCGCCTGCTCTCGTGCAACCCATTAACAGCTCTGATGCTGCACCTGCGGTGGAAATTCTTTCTATCAAAAAAACTATAAATTCAGGCCATAGGGAACCATCAGCAATCGGCACATTCTTATACTCGTCTTGCAAACGAGAGGATTAGGCCTTAAATTTTTGAGGCAGGAGAAATTCCTCCTGCCTCAATCGCACGTTCTACAAAATAATGGTTCGATACATTTTGTTCTTCATTCGACAAGCTCATGATTCATAAAACACTCCCGCCTACGCCAAGGCTATGGCGCGGCAGGAACCATGACCGAACAGCTTATTTGCCCACACGACCCACGCGCACACGGGCCATATTTTCGGTTTTCAGATATTTTGCTGCAATCTCATTGAGCTCTTTTACGGTCATTGCCTGAACGCGCGCAAGTACCTTGTCGTAATAATCAAAGCCAAGACCAAGGGAATAAAGGCTGCAAAACATAGTGGCAATAGTTTTGTTACTTCCAACAAGGTCGATCAATTCTTTCAGGTACAGCTGCTGCGATGCGGCAAGCTCTTGCTCGGTGACACCGCCTGTTGCAACATCATCAATCATCTGACACATCTGTTTTTCTGCCGCTTCAAGGTTTTCAAGGCTCAACGACGAACTCAGATAATCAAATCCATGATGACGTGCGGCGTTGATTGCAAATCCTCCTGATGCCGAATAGAACATACCACTTTCTTCGCGCAACTGATAAATACGCGAACCAAGTGAATGAAAAGTAATAAAATTCAGCATGCGAAGCGGGACAACATCTTGATCATAAATAGTGAGAGGCGATGGTTGCCCCATCATTAGAACAACTTGGTCGCGCACCATAAAAATATCTTCTTCTCTGCGAGGCTCAAACTGCCCAGGCGTCCAGGTTGCTTGCTGATAGGCACTACCTGTCCACTGCCCAAAAAGATCTCTAATCTTTTGCTCCATCTGCTCTGGTTCAAAGTTTCCAACCACAGCCATAACCATGCTTGACGGTGTTACATATTTCTTGTGAAGTTTTACAAGGTCATCCGTTGTTACACCCTCAACAAGCTCAATAGCTTCATCAAACGTCCATGCGTACGGCGTCCCGTTATACAACTGATTGCGTAAGGCACGCGAGCCCACACTTGCCGCAGAATCTTTTGCACGCTCGTAAGAGTTGATGGTAATTGCTTTGAGCCTATCAAGCGCCTCTTTCGGAAAGGTTGGGTGCTGCAAAACGTGCAAGAAATGTTCAAATACTTGTTCAATATCCTCACTCAATAAAGATATCTTTCCGCCTCCTTGCCCAAAACCGTATCCAACCCCTTTTATTTCAAAAATATCCACATTCTGTTTTTTTGTATACCCGTCACTACCTTCGATGAGCATGTCCATCATCAAATCGATAAGCGCTCCTTCTTTGGTATTTGAAAAAAACGAAGCATCTTTGAATTGACACTTAAGCGTTACAATCGGCCAAATATTTTTCTGCTTGAGCAAGACGGTCAAACCGTTTGGCAAAGTAAATTCTCGGTCCGGCTTTGGAAATGAAAAATCAAGAGGAACTGGCTCTGAACATTCGTACACTGCTTTTAGGTCTTCAAGAGGCCTTGTTCGCTGATGCCGTTTGAGAATTTCTTGATCAAGACTGTCTGACAATTCTTTGGCAGCCTGCTTGATATCTTTGCGGCTTTCTGGAAGCGGCAAAATTTCAATCTGGTTCATCAAAAATGGGTCTAAGTGTGTCTTAATAAATTCTTGAAGCTGCGCAGATGTAATGCTGTTGTAGCGATTGATACGCTCAAAAATATCAAATTCGTTCCCTGTTGTAAAAAATGACTTAATCCATCGATACACAAAATCACTCTGATGCTGCATCTTTTGAACAAATGACCGAATCTTACCTTTGGCCATGCGCTCAAGTTCATCATCCGTAAAACCTTCGTGCGTGATACGGCTCAACTCTTTTTGAATGAGTGAGCGGCATTTATCAATCTTGCCCAAAATTGGTTCAACAACAATAAAAAAGATACCAGCGTTTACAAATTTTGATGCTTTGATGTACACCGAAGATGCAACTTTTTTGTCTTCGACTAGCAATTTATACAACCGGCTACTATGCCCCTTACCCAAAAGACTTTCTATGGCTGATGAAAACATCTCATCTTTATCTGCAATACCAGGAATGGACCAATAAAATGCAAGTGCTTCTTTGGAGACATCTTCATATAGCCTGGTTCTATGCGTAACAAGCTCTGGCACAAGCTGCGGAAACTCTTTGTTAACCGATTTTTCATCACACTGAATGCCACCAAAATGTTTTTTTGCAAGGCTAATTGCTTCATCACTATCAACATCACCAACAATAAAAAGTGTTGCCCGGTCGGGACGATAATATTTTTTATAAAACTTTTTGAGCGCATGCGCTTTAATGTTGAGCAAATCTTCTTTGTACCCAATCACCGGAGCGTGATATGGATGGTTGGAAGGAAAAAGCAATGAGGCAGCTTTTTGCATAGCGATTCGCCAGTAATTGTCTTTACCAATTCGAAGTTCCTGAATAACCGCTTTAAGCTCAGAAGCCAAATGCTCTTCTTCAAATCGAGAGTTACTCATGCAGTCGGCAAGAATTTCTACAAATGGCTGCCAGTTTGCCTTATTCGATTCAAAATAATAACTGGTCACATCTGACGATGTGTAGGCATTAAATTTAGCCCCATATTTTCGAGCAATTGCGTCAATGTCACCCTCTGCTAGGCGATCGGTTCCTTTAAAAATCATGTGCTCAATTAAATGCGCAAGACCACGCTCACCCGACTCTTCAACATAGGAACCTACGTCATATGCTATTTGTACCAAAACTTTTGGAACCGAAGGGCTACTAAAAACAAGCACCTTCATGCCATTATCAAGAATTTCTTTTTTGATCTTTTCTGTCGGGACCTGCACTCGCGACTTACGCTTCTCAATCGTAATCATGTTTGACCTATACCACCAAAGAGCTAAACCTACTCCTGCTCCTGCTCCAAGCAGAAGCAATACTGCTGTTTTTATTTTTATCGACATCTTCATACAAACTCCTATTCCCTGTATACTTTTTCCTCATCTTTGTATCAGTTTAAAAATTGTAAATCAAAAGAACAAGGAATGAAGATTCTGATCATCCGGCTCTCTGCAATTGGGGATGTAATCCACACACTACCGGCTCTTTTTTTAATTAAAAAACAAATTCCTCACGCTCACGTTACCTGGGTAGTACAACAAAAAGCTGCATCGCTCATTCAAGATCAACCATTTATTGACCAAGTACATGTGCTCCCCGATAAATTTCTTGCGCTACAAAATTTGCCAAACACCTGGAGGCTTATAAAAAAACTACGCAAACATACGTGGGATGCTATTATTGATTTTCAAGGAATTCACAAAGCTACCGCGTTGCTCTTTTTTCTACGAGGAAAAAAATATGGATTTTCGGCAACCCACGCACGCGCTAGCATAACAAGTTGGTTCACTCATCATCATATTGAACCTGAATATACAAACATTATCCAAAAAAACTTGGCTCTTGCCTCAGAAGTTATTCTAGACCAGACCAAGATAACCGCCTGCCCAGCCATTAGCACACTGCAGCAATCTTTATTTTTGCATTATCCAGATAAGAGCAAAATAGCTGTTGATTTGTTTTGCTCGCAGCATCACCTAAAAAAAATCATTGCGCTTTGCCCCAACACAACCTGGCCATCAAAGCATTGGCCCCCAGAACGCTGGGCAAACCTAGCACAAAAACTCACTCAAACACTTTCTCCAGAATATTCTATTGTTCTTGTTGGAACAGCTTTTGGCCCTGCCGCAAAGCAGCTAGCAACCAGTCTAGACACAATGAATGTCCAGCTACCGTTTGTACCAGCGTGGGACCTTATCACAACCGCATACTTTTTTAGCAAAGCAAGCATGGTAATTGCCCCTGATACAGGACTATTGCATCTTGCTGACTACCTAGGTATCCCAGCCGTGGGCATCTTTGGACCAACAAGCAAAAAACTCCACGGACCCTTTTTAACCAATTTGTCAGTCACCCACACAATTCAAGTTGAATGTTCGCACACCTACAAAAAGAATCATGGAAAAAATCAAAAAACTGTCGACGCTGACAATTGTATGTATAAACTATCTTCAGAGCAGGTTTTTAATGCCATTCTTGGCATGACCAAGAAGCTTCAAAAATAAAAAGATAACATATGAAATTGAGCAATGCTCAAAGGGGAGGCTCCGCCATGATCCAAAGACGCATGTCACTCTTGTTACTAGTCGCTGTAGCATGTGCAGGAGTAAGTAACGCAAAGCACCAAAAACCAGTAAAAATGACGCTTCAGCCAACACGCCCAACAACTCTTTCTATCTCTTCGGCAATTAGCCTTGCTCATAAGCATCGGCCAGATCTTTGCGCTTTGCAACATGCTATTCAAGAACGTAAAATGGAAGCCCGTGCGCTGCTTTCGGAATATTATCCACAAGTTGGGCTGGAAAGCCGCTATGTACAATCACGCGGGGAAAAAAATCCCAGCGGCACAACCGTACTTGAAGCTCGGCAGCTCATATACCAATTTGGCGGTCCCTTGGAAAAATATCGCCAGGCAAAAAAAGTCACTCGCGTACAAGAATTTATAAGTGATGCGGAAAGAAATCAAATTCAGCATGAAGTTGAACAAGCTTTTTTGCAAAGTTGGCTTTTGCAACGACAAGAAGAGTCGATAAAAAAATTATACAACTCAACCCGTGAAGTTTTTGCCAAAGCAACACACGAAAATGAATTAAAGCTCCTTAATAAAAGCGACTGGCTCAAAAGCGCCAGCGACCATGCTGCAGAGCTAAGCCAAGTTGATACATACCAAGACTCCATGATTATAGCTGAACGCAAACTTGAATTTTTGCTTGGGCAATCACTCGAACTAACTCTTGTTGAAAATAAGATCTCATCCCCAGAACGCACCACACTTGAGTGGAATGAACATCAAACAATAGAACTTGCACCACGTGAAACATATTACCAAGCAGCCATTAAACATCGTCTAGACCTGAAAATTGGTGACAAAAATATCGAAATAGCACGCGATGGCGCTAAAATTGCCTGCCAAGCCAACATGCCTACAACATTCGCCTTTGCCAATGTTTCGCATCTTCACAACCCTTCAGTTGAAGGAGTGCCAGGTATGAACGGTTTTCATCAAGTTGGCATTGGCGTACGATGGAATATCTTTGATGGAGCACTCACTCATTTTAAAACCGGTAAGGCTGAAGCAAGTAAAATGCGTGCTATTTTAGAAAAAGATAGTGTTATTCAAAAAATTCGCTTTGAAGTAGAAGCTGCATATCGAGAACTATCAAAATCAGTCACCACGCTCAAGGCTAAAGATATCGAACTGATTAAAACAAAAAATGACCTAGAGCTGAGTGAACAACGATTTGCAATTGGGGATATATCTAAAGTTGAACTCAGTACGGCAAAAACAGCATGGGAACAAGCATATCTTTCGTGGCGCAGGGCAAAAATTGATGCAGCACTCCGCAAGAGTGATTTGTTATTTGCCTGCGGCTATCCGCCAAGCTTGAATTAAAAATTCAAACAGAGTAAAAAACATCATAATAATCGACTATACAATATATCGCGCTTCCTTATAAATTGACTTTATCAATAATATGCTTACTTTAAAGCATGGTTATTTATAATAATTTTTAAGGATATCGATATGTTTAAATACTTTTTATGCTTCACGCTTGCTACAGCTACTCTTCACGATGTTTTTCCAAACCATTCCCAAGCAGATCTTTCACATATCGTTCAAGCATATAAAAACGACGAATCAACTGACGTAATAATGTCTATGATTGCAGAGCAAACCTCTCACCAAGACACACAGCGACGCTGGATAAAAAAACCATCAAATGATTCTGCTATAAGCTTTATAATTGGAGCAGGTGTTGGCGCAACAATCGTTATACTGAGCGCTGCTAGCTTTTGTACATATGCACATTATGCAGACAAATCATCCAAACCATCTCAAACGGGTAACAAGTGGTCCGCTAAGGACTGCATTGTTCCTCGAAAAGATTTTTTTAAAGATGTTATCGGAATGACCGAAACAGAATTTAAAGCAAAATATGAAGCCAACGATCCAGGGGTCAAAAATATGCTGCAAAAAAAAGATGGCGTCAATGTTCTGGTGTGCGGTGAAAACACGTTCAACTGTGGAACCTTTGATCAACTTTCCATTCAATATCTTCGCCAACAATATGAAGGGAAAAATAAGCCAGGAGGGGGCAAATTGAACGTAATCGAAGGGCAATCACCACGTGGAGAAAGTACCAAATTTGTTGATGTTGGCGCTCT
The DNA here is from genome assembly GCA_964493325.1 of uncultured Pseudomonadota bacterium. Taxonomy (GTDB): domain Bacteria; phylum Babelota; class Babeliae; order Babelales; family RVW-14; genus CAZBMD01. The sequence continues at coordinate 45,377 of CAZBMD010000005.1, forward strand.
GCAGTCTAATCCAGAATATAAAGATGCGGTTTTTCAAGTTGCTTCAAATTTTAACGCCCTAGAACAGGTTAATGCAGAAGAAGACATTGAAGCAAAGCTTGTTGAAACATACATTACCGACTGGACCCAAGGCCCTTTTGCCTCAATCTCTGCAGCGCCTGGACTCATTTATCGCCGCTATTTTATGTTCAATGACCCAAATAAGGATGTTTCTGAATGGGGTCAAACAAAAGATGGTAATCGACAAGTTAATTTCTTGGAAGATATTTGCAACAACCAAACCAACGTTACAATGTCTCAAGGCGGGTATGTTAGATTAACAGACGCTGATCTCAAAGCACCAACTGATGATCTTTATCAAAACATCAAAATTGGATTTCACAGCGATACCGATGTCACACATGGCAAGATTAATTTATCTAACAATACACACATCAAGAATGGTAGTATCAACAAAATCAACCAAGTTTTTACAGCCGCCCCAAACCTTGGGCAGTTTATCGGAGATGGTCCAAACCCAACACAACAAGAGTGGGCAAATAAAATTATAGACGCTGCGTACGAAGGAACAATTCGCAGTGCTTTCGTTAATAATAAGAAGAAGGTAGTTCTTACCTTGATTGGTGGCGGTGTTTTTGGAAATAAATTTGAGCATATTGGCGCTTCAATTGCAAAAATGCAGCCGATTATTGAAGAATCTGGTTTAGATGTAACATTGAACTGGTATGATTCTAACGGAGATGCGCAGGAATGGAAACAAGGTCAAGCACAGGTTCACACTCTTAAAGAGATTCTTAAGCCTCTTGTTGCAGAATCTGGGGGAACATGGACCGTTGTAGCTGGCAATAACCAGCCTCAGAAAATAGATCTAACACAATAGTATTCATTCTCAATCTGGTAAGATACAATTTGTACATTAAAAAACGATTACACGGTGTCATCCCGGCCTTTGAGCCGGGATCCAGATTTGATGCTTTTATCTAAGTGGATCCCTGATCTAGTCAGGGATGACATCCTACATTCGATTTTTTAATTTACAATAACAATCTATTACCTTTTAGAATCGTTCTGAATAAATTAATTCAGCCTTATTATTTAAATGTGGGGCAACGTTATCCCCACCTGATTCATGTACTTCCCCTTGCGATCAGCGTACGAAACATCACACTGTTCATCAGATTCAAAAAAGAGAACCTGCGCGATGCCTTCACCCGCATAAATTTTTGCTGGCAATGGCGTGGTATTTGAGATTTCAATGGTCACATAACCCTCCCACTCGGGCTCAAACGGCGTCACGTTGACAATGATGCCACAGCGAGCGTACGTTGATTTTCCCAAACAAATGGTCAAAACATTGCGAGGAATTTTAAAGTATTCAATGCTTCGCGCAAGCGCAAACGAGTTTGGCGGAACAATGCACACATCGCCATCACGCTGAATGAAAGAGTTTTCGGTAAAATTTTTTGGATCAACAATTGAGTTATAGACGTTAGTAAAAACTTTGAATTCGTGCGCAACACGCAAGTCATACCCGTAACTTGATAAACCATAACTTACAATTTTCTCGGTTCCCTGCCCACGTGTTTGGCCATCAACAAATGGCGCTATCATGCCATGCTCTTTGGCCATACGACGTATCCAATTATCAGCTTTAATACTCATAATATTTCCTCTTTTTTTGTCTTTTTTTGTCAACAAACACACGGCCTTTTCACAGTTGCACACTCCGCAACAAATATTTATGATAGATGTTACTTCAAAATAAAAAGGGACTTTTTATGATATCATATCTCAACATTGTTCGTCATATTTTAGAACAAGGAATTCTCAAAACAAACAGAACAGGAATAAACACATTGACCGTTGCAGGGATGATGTTTGAACACGACATGTCAAAAGGCTTTCCTCTTTTGACAACAAAAAAAGTACCCCTGCGACTTGTTGCCAGCGAGCTTGAATTTTTTATTAAAGGAATCACCGATAAACAGTGGCTGCAAGAGCGAAATAATCATATCTGGGATGAATGGGCATATCCTAAAAAAGCTCCCTACGGCCATAGTTCTGAAGCAAAGCAAAAAATGCTTGAGGAACGTGACCTTGGAGCAATTTATGGATTTCAGTGGCGACACTTTGGCGCAACCTATTCTTCATTTGATGCAGACTATTCCAATCAAGGCATCGACCAATTAAAGCAGCTTGTCGACACCCTAAAAAATAATCCTTCAGACCGACGCATGATTGTTTCGGCATGGAATCCACTCGCGCTTGAAAACATGGCACTGCCACCATGCCACTACACCTTTCAAGTGACCGTTATTCGAGACACGATAAATTTATTGTGGAATCAACGGTCTGTAGATGTAATGCTTGGATTGCCATTTAACATTGCAAGTTATGCATTGCTTCTGCATCTACTCGCAAAAGAATCAGGTCTTAAAGAAGGTAAACTTGTTGGATTTTTAGCAGATGTTCATATCTATGAAAATCATATTAACGGCGCAACAGAACAGCTCAACAGAGATCCAGGAACATACAGCTTACCTCAGATAATTACAGAACCGTTTACATCAATTTTTGAATGGACCGCGCAGGATTCCAAAATCCTTAACTACAACAGTTATCCAAGCATTAAATTTGAGATTGCTGTATGATAAAACTTATCGCCGCCATGACAAAAAATGGTGTCATTGGAAAAGGAAATTCGCTACCATGGAATATTCCTGATGAACTTAAAAATTTTAGACAGCAGACTCAAGATCATACGGTCATCATGGGCATGCGAACATTTGAGTCTATTGGCAAACCTTTACCAAAAAGACATAATATCGTTCTCAGTGCTGTTTCTGTCGCTATTGATCATGTTGACGTCTGTACATCTATTGATCAAGCCCTGCACGTTGCAAGCAGCTATGGAAAAGATATTTTTATTATTGGGGGAGCATACACCTATGCTCAATTTATTAATGACGTCGACCTTATGTACATCAGCTACATAAAAAAAGACTATGACGGTGATGTATTTTTTCCACCCATTGATTGGTCACAGTGGATAGAAAAAGAGCGTACCGATTATGCAGAATTTGAGCTTGTTATTTATCAGCGTCTCGAAAAAAGAAAGACTACCAATGAATATTAACACAAAAAAATTACTACAAATTTCACCAATTATTCTTGCAGGGCTTAGTCTTGCACTAATCAAAATGACGTTTGCAACGATAGGGCTGACAAAAACATTTATTATTTTTTCATCAAAGCTTTTTATTTTGCCACCACTCGGAGCACTTGTTTCGTTGCAGCACATGCCTTTTATTGCTGGTCTATTTTTAGCCTTCAAATTTTTTATGGCAGGAAATGCCTTGTCCTTGGCAGGGCTACCAACATTATGCTCGCTACTTTCATGGGCTAGTGCAACACATGAAAAAAATAGAGCTACTGATCTTATAGATTTTGTAATGCACGTTCTACTCCCACTCACCTGCATGGCCATTTTTATTTGTCATCCGGCCGTGGGAAGTGGATGGGTTTATGCGCTATATTGGCTCATTCCGCTTGCAGCTTATGCAGCCCGCACATTTTTTGATATCCGTTCAATCTTTACCATTGCTCTTGCAAGCTCATTTGTTGCACACGCCGTTGGAACCATTATCTGGCTTTTTTGTGTTCCATCAACCGCAAACACCTGGATCTGCCTACTCCCAATTGTAGCTGTTGAGCGCATCGGGCTTGCGGCTGGAAATTCACTCGTTTATGCCGCGCTCTATTTCATCTTGCCTTCGAAAATCAAATCTTGGAGAGGCTTACGATCTGATGGCTCTTCGCCCTTTTGCATCTCTGCCGGAAGATCTTCTACCAAACCAGGGCAGCCAACAGCAAACATTACATCAACGCAATAATCATCAGTAAGCTCAAGTACACGGTGGGCTTTGTCATAATCAAAGCCTTCCATGCCATGCACAACAAGACCATCAAGACTCCCTTGCAAAGCAATGCTTATCCAAGCAGCTCCAGCATCAAATGAATGAGTGCGGCAAGGTTTGCCATTAAACTCAAATGTTTTTTTAGATATAACCGCCACAAGAGCTGCCGCATTTTTTGCCCACGATTGATTAAACGGGACAAGTAATGAAAATAAATTATCCCATGCTGGTGTTTGTCGATGAGCATAAATAAAACGCCATGGTTGAGCATTGTAAGACGATGGCGCCCATCGACCCGCCTCTAAAAGCGTTAAAAGTTTTTCATGTGTAATCGCTTGCCCCGACATGGCACGCGGCGATGTACGCTTTAAAAATAGATCATTAATTGGATGCGTTGCTTTACGTTTATTCATCATCATCCCTTTCAATTTTTTCTTTCATAAAAGCCGGCTTTTTTTTAAGCGCAGCACGAATTCTTTGAGAACTTGTCAGTTGATTACTCTGACGTCGAGCCACTTTTTTTCTGTTACTTTTCGCATGGGGCTGCTTTTTGCCACGAGTAAAACGATCAAGCTTACTTCTAACCGGTCGTTTTTTAATCGGACGAACTGGGGTCGTCGCAGGCTCAGCCTCTTTTTCATCCACCTGAGGCACCACAACAGGCTGCGGTACAGGCTCTGGTTCAGCAGGTACTACATGAGTTTCGGGTTGAGCGGGAATCATGGGATGCAATTCAACCGGTGGAACTATGGGCTCCAACACAGGCTTTGGTTGAGGAGCTGGTTCTGCATGAGGTTGCACAGCAACAGGAGGTTCTGGATTTATAACAATTTTACTGAACGTTAAAGGATTGCCCCCTCCACCAATTCCGACGTATTTTAGTTCTTTTGCAATCGCCCCATCAATATCAACCTGTGCAATCAACTGTAACCCAACGTCTTTGCCTTTTCCAAAGCTTATCGTAGAACCTTCGAGCATAATCCAGAATTGAGAACCCTCTGGCGTAGTAACAAGCGACTGAGGCTCATTTTTTGCTTCAAATAATTTTTTCTCACCAGCAAAAATAGCTGTTACGGTATTTCCCTCTTGCCCGATCATAATACGCACAATAGCAGGATTCAGCTTTTTTTCCGTAGAAAGAACAATAAAAATATTATTTTCACCAGCAACTTTTATCTGAAATTTCAGCTTACCTGGTGTAAAATCCCAGTTATCGTGAAATAAAATTCTATTTTTTTTATGCACTGCAGGGATAAATGAAAATGAAGATCCACCAGGATTTATATCGCCAGGAACAGGCTTGATGACCTCAATCTCTAACCGTGCAGCATTTTCTGAAAGTACTGTAGCTTGCGCATTGCCCAGCGATGAAAAATAGAGAAATCGTCCGGTGCCAAAATTTTGTAATATCACCGATGACAAACTCGAAGCATCTTTGGGTTTTATAACCCACTGCTCAGTTTGATCACTAAAATTTTCTGTTTTTTTTCCAATTCGTACCGATGCCGACGCAGCATCGTCATACATGTTGTTCCAACCATTTATTTTAAATCCAAACAACTCTTTATTCTTGTCAGCACGCATGATAAAAAAATGACAATGCGGATCTTTGGCAAAATTCCCAGGCTTGAGTTTAAGATTCTGCCCGTCAAAATATACATATGCAGGGTTTTCTTGATCTGAAGATTTTAGAGCAACCAACGTTCCTGCTGGAAGCAAGTCATGCATTGGATAGTGTTTGACATCAATTTTTGAAACAAATTGCTGAGATTTTTCTAAAGGAGAACTTCGAGCAAAAAGAAAAAGGGTCAAAGAAAAAAACAGAATCATGACAAAGCATGCTGCAGGAAAACAGCACCGGCAAAAATCTTTGAGAAATTTCATAACGTCCCCCTTTACAAAAATTGGGTCCTTGTGCAAAGGACCCAATTTTATGCTTCATGTAATAAATCTCTCTTTTTTATTTTTCAGACTCATCATCGATTTTTATAACCTTTTTTGCCGGCCGTTTGGAAACAGGTCGTTTTGTAACACTCTTCTTAGCTGACGCTCCTTTAACAGCTGAGCTTTTTGAGCCGCGGCTTACCGGAGTTTTACGAACAGAAGACTTACGAGCAACAGGCTTTTTCTTTGCCGACTTTTTGGTCGATTTTTTAGTCGATTTTTTGGCTGCTTTTTTAGAAACCTTTTTACGCGATTTCTTTACAGGTTTTTTAGCTTTCTTTGTTGGAGCAACCACTTTTGGTTCTTCTTTTTTAATTTCAACAACAGGAGCTACAGGAACAACCGGAGCAGGCTTTTCTGGCTCTGCAGCTGGTGCTTTAGGAACCTCAGGAGCTGGCTTTACAACCACTGGTGGAGCGACAGGCTTTTTGCGCTCGAATAAAGCAACTTGTCCAGATGCACTATTAATAGCAATTGCTTTTGTTCCCTTGAGAATAACCAAAGAACCATCAATAGACGTTTCTTTCCATGCACCGTTTTCACATTGTGATAGCTTATTTTTAAACGAGCTCCACATATTTTTTGCATCGGCAACAACAAGTGTCGACATTTTTGGCGCTCCATCTACACGGGTCACCGTATCTCCAGAGCCGCTACCTGCTTTAATAATCCGGTACAGATCATTTTTTCCATCAATCAAAAATTCTGATCCATCGTTACCCACAGCAACCCAAATTGCAGGAGGGCATGACGTCAGTATCCATCGATCATCTTGAAAGCGGTACACTTGACCTCGGGGGTCAAGTGCAAGCATTTTATTGTTCAATCCAACGGCAACCGAGTCAAATGATAATGATGACCCTGCTACAACTTCGGTCCACGAACCGCTACCAGAAACTTTTTGCTCAACTCGAGCACACGAAACACTTTGCCCAAAGAGCAAAAGACTCAGTGCATACGATCGTGCAACCCGTTTCATTATCCACGTTATTTTTTTTAACATCATCGTCCCTTTCACATCAATAATCTTAACATTCATACATCACCCCTTATGCGTTAGATTCTGATGATGTAGATTTTGTTTCAGCGGGACTTGCACGTCTAGGTGATTTAGCGGCAGGTCTCTTGGTCGACACTGATTTTTTTACGGCAGTCTTTTTACTACGACCAGCAGATTTCTTTGTTGCCGTTTTCTTTGATGCCGTTTTCTTGCCGCGAGCTGTCGATTTTTTCTTAGCAACTTTCTTACGAGGCTTTACAACACGCTTACTCTTTGTTGGCTTTTTGGCAACAACAGGAGCTGGGGCTGCAGGCACGACAGCCGCTACTGGTTTTTCAACTTCCTTAATCACTTCTTTAATAACAGTCACTGGTTTTTCGACAATCTTTTCAACAATGACCTGTTTCTCAATCACTTTTGGTTTCACATAAACTCTATCTGGGAAATTGTACTTGATAATTTTTCCGCTCGATGTCACAGCAACCAAGGTACCATCTTGCGACATTGAGATGTGCTCTACTGGACCAAAATTATCGGTATCAATTCTAACCCAGCCCTCATGCTCTCTTTGGAAAACTGATCCAGCATGCAACACAAAAGCATGCATACGACCTTTAACTTCTCCACCAACAAGCATATCAGCGCGCATATCTTCAAGTTTTTCACTAGATCGACCGCTTACAGCTGGTGTAATCAGCTTGCCAGATTCAATTTTAAATCCTTCAGGAAGGTTAAATGCGCCAGCTAGAGCTCTTCCTTCTGGTTTATTAATTAAGATAGAACCAATCTTAAGCGGAACTTCGCTACCACCAAAAGCAATGTACTCAAGCTTTTGAGCAAGAATTGGATCAATTTGTACACTGCCAATTTTTTGGTCGCCAATTTTTGTACCTTGTCCAAGACTCAACACTGCATCTTTGAGCGTTATCCAAAACGCTGAAGATACTGATAAAACGCCAGCTTTGCTTGCAGCTTCAAAGAGTACCTTCTCGCCAAGCAATATTTGGATCAAGCTATTGTCATTTTTGCCAAGCAAGATACGCAACGAGGTATCAGGTGTAACCTTTGCAACTGCTGACAGCGCAAGGAAAAGATCTTCGGTTGCCTTGATATCGCTTATAACAAGCTCTAGTTCGCCAGGCACACAGCGCCAATTTTCACTAAAGAAAACTTTATTTCTACCACCAAGTGATGGAATAAAGCTGAATGACGAACCTCCAGGACGAACATCTGCTGGAACTTTTTCTATAATTTCAATCGCAAACAAAGACGCTTCGCTGTCACCCGCTGGTTCCATAATAAATTGAGGCAAGAGCATATCTGCTTTGTCTCCAAATATTGATTTCTTACGAAGAGGGTTTACATCACGATCAAATGCAGTCCATGCTTTTCCAAGAGCCCACGCTTCTGAAGGGAAGCACAAGTTACCTGTTGAAAGTCTGCTTTGAATGAAACCTGTAAGCTGATTTGGGTCAACAGGCTTGAACATCCAATGTTCTCCTGGGTGACCAAAATTAACAGATTTTCTACCAAATTTTACCGAGTGTGATTCAGCTTCTGCTCCAAGGGTCAAACCTTGTTCTGTCATAAATCCAACCCAATAATCTTGACGCAAAATATAAAATGCTTCTTTTGCAGATCCTACACGAACATCCCCGTTAGGAGCCACGCTCACATACCCTGGAGCCGCTTTATTCAGAGATTTTATTGCAACCAAGGTTCCCGCTTGCAACATATCAAGAGCAGGAGAAGATTTTGCTAGAGGATCTTCTGGACGAGAAACAATCTCAATAGTCAAAGTTTCATACGTTTTTTTTGGAGCAGGCTTACCCGTATGATCACGCGTCATAGCTTTGCCACCATTTGACCATGAGTCACTTTTTGATCGAACACTCAAATAACCACCGGTCAGGCGGCTCTTAAGCCCAGATTTTTCAAGCTCTCCATCAAGCGTAAAGTGCTGAGCTTTTGCCGAGTCTGCATAAAATTCATCACCTGCAAAGGTCAACCCAAACGCAGCGTCGGCGCGCAAGAGTTTTCCATTGTATTCAAAACCAATGTAGGGGCCAAAACGCTTAACACGCAATTGACAGTTTTTATCACTTCGATTTTTACCAGTTGGCATCAAAGAGCCATCATCTTGCACGCACAAATAGCGGCTTGAACCTGGACTGCTTTTGCCAGATCGTATTGCAATAGTTGAACCATCTGAAAGTTCATGCAACATTGCTGCAACGGCAACATTTGCAGGTAAGTCTGCTATTTTCTCTTCAAGCGGCGCATTTGGCCTGCTTGCAACACGTGCCATTGTCTGCGGAGCAGCTGCTGCTAGTTGTGCAGCTGGAGCTTGAAGCGCACCTTCTTTAAGCTCACGCAACTGTTTGCGGTAACCATCGATCTTATTCAAAAATTTGCTAAGGCCTGGAATTTTTGCAATTTTTGCGCCAATAAAGCCCTTAATTTCACTCAAGAAACTTTGAGATAGTTGCCCAATTTCTTTTTCAAGATCCTTTGTTATAGTATCTTGCAAACGTCTAAAATCTGGCATGTATTGGTTGATAATTGCAGTAGCAACACCTGAAATCTGCGGAGTTTGTAGCGGTTTTGCAAGATCATGCAGCTTATCTTTAAGCTTGGATGCTGCAACGTCTTGCAAATCAAGAAGCGCTTCTTGAACATCTTGAGACTGCTTCATCAAATCTTTTTTACCAAAACCAGCAAGCTTATCGTTCATTGCTTTAAAACGTCCATACGCATCACCAATCGATTTGAGCGAAAGGCTGTTTGGTGAGCTCTCCATTGATTTTACAAAAGTCATCAGGTCATCAATAAACGGCTGAATGGTTGATCGTTGAGAAGAATTCAGCTCTCCGGTACGTTTGATTACATCTTTTAATTGATTTTCGATTTCAGCAATAGCGCTTGCCTTGATCCCCGACAAAGGCGCAGCTAGAGAGTCTAACTTACTTTCCAACTGAGAGGTACACAGCTGAATAACGGACTGCCTTACTGAAAGCGCTTGGCTTGCCGAAGCCGCCGTAGGTGCCCCTTCAGCTGCAAACAGAGTCCCATAAAACCAATACCCCACACCAGCACAAAGTCCAGCTACAGCTAAAACATGCACAAGGCTGCTTTTTGGCTGCAAATTTTTCTTGATTCCCATACGCTTCCTCTCCCTTTTTTTGATAATTATTAGGAAAAATATCTATTCCTACCTTTTTATAAAATACAATTCATCACTTTTGAATATATCACAACACATGTAGCAAAAGTCAATATATTTTCGATTTGTAATAATAAACAGGCGTAATTACAAAATTGCTCCGTATCCCCAAAGAGCAAAAAACTTTTGCGTCTTATTCATCCAGTAAGCATGAATCATCATGGCAGATCAATAAATTGTAAAAACAGATGCAATTCTTCTGCAGTATCAAAGTCCATTTTAGGAATATGGCAGTGCCGCCAACTTGCTAAAAAATGGATCTCAAAAACCCTTGTTTCAATTGATTTTTCCCCCAATTTTTCTATCATAAGCAACAGTTTAGTATTTTAAAAAAAATATCAGGTTGAGAACAAATTGTTTAAAAAATTAATCATCGCCGCTCTAGCCATCTCTTTAGCAGCTCATTCTCTTTATTGCTCAAATACTGAACTAAAAAATGAGGCCTTAGATCAACAGGAATCAGAATCAGAAGAACAAGCAAAAATAGACGCTAAAAAGAAGCGTCGGAAAAAAATTATCATTGCGATAGCAATTACTTCAGCACTTGCTGCAATTGGAGGAACTCTTGCAATGGCAAATTTCATGCCAGGATATTGCCCAACCATCGTCCGAAAATACGTTCCAAATGCTTTTATCAACGAAACGGCACAAAAATCCTATCAAATCATAGACATCGACAATTCGATCAATAATAAAATTGTCGCATGCAGCAAAGTACTACAAACCGCAACTATGAAAAGGTTCGATCATCTGAGCAAGGAGGAACAGCAGTCAGCGATAGATCTGATCAAAAAAGAATGCAGTAAATTTTTGTGTATGAGTATTAAAGAAAAATTAACCTTATTTAAAGATAATCTTGATAAAGTAGAAGCGGACCTTGAAGAGTCTCAACACGTACTTCAAGGCTTTGAAGAAGATGCCAAAACATATGCAAAAAACAATGACTTTTTAATGGAGCAACCTATCGCCGATACAAAAAAGCACATCACATACCTTACAACACTAAAATCGTGCTTAAAAAAAGCATGCCCAGAAGTCGATAGCCTTAAAAAAAAATATGACGATCTACAGATAAAAAACCAAACCTAGATAAAAAATAAGGAAATTTGATGCTAAAAAAACTACTCTCATTCACTTTAATATTCACTCTTGCAACGCAAGTAACTTTCGGCTCACAGCCAGAATTGACCATCAGCTCGCCTGCTGCAAAAAAGCAGCAAGCTACAAATCGAAAAAAGAAAATAATTATTGCGACGGCAGTCACAGCTGCTGCTGTAGTTGGCACCGCCATTGTTGTAGCAAACGTTGCTCCTGAGCATTATCCTAAAGTACTTAAAAAATACACACCCACGTGGCTCCTCAGGAAAGACGCGCGCACTTTTTTTGAGCAGGGCGAAAGCGTGCATGATCTAGAGACAAACGAACCCTCAACAAATACCACTGTCAACGAACAAGAACTTCAATATGAAGACTTGGAGACTCTCATTGGCACGCTAAAAAATGAAATAATAACCCTGTCTCAAGCCCCTGGTGCAGACAGACAACTTTGTAATCACCTTAATGATCAGCTTTCATACTCACTCTCTTATCAAAAAAGTCTGAACGAGAAACCAAATAACTCCAACTTTGCATCGTCTCTGAGCAGACACTTAAAAAATTCGTTACAAGACATTGATACACTCAAGCAAAATAACAACTCCGCCCAATTTATGAACCTTGTAAACCAACTAGCTCCACAAATGAAAACGATTGCGATGAATCTTGATAATACATACGGAAAAAATGAAAATTATTGGCTCGGACACAAGCCTCTGACAAAAAAATAGTACTAACGTCATTGTGACAACAATATTTTTATTACAATCTAGAAGAAAAAGTTAGGAAAACAATGTTCAAAAAACTAATCCCTGCAATACTCACTATCACGCTCGTCACACAACCTATTAATTGCGATGATGCAGCGATTAATCAGGACAATGAAACAATCATTGAGCAACAAGAACCCGAGTTAGAAGAACTGGCAAAAATTGAAGCAAAGAAAAAGCGTAGAAAAAAAATTATCATTGCGACAGCAATTACTGCTACCGTCGCTGCTGTAGTTGGAACGCTAGCGGTTGTAAACTTTGCTCCTGACTATTGCCCTACTGTTATTCGCAAATGGACTCCCCATCAGTTAATCTTCAATGACGTACAAAACCGCTATTATTCAGAGGATCAAGAGTTTCTCCAAAAGGCTTTTACTGAGCTAACAAAAGAAAAAAACGCAATCATCAGTTCTAGTAAATATGCTGAAGCTGAAGAGAAACTCAACAAAGAGCTCGAACCGATCAATACTCAAATAGCAGAGCTCAATGAGAAATTGAAAGACTTGGATGAGAATATAGCTCTGAGTAGGGAGTATGGCGGTGACATGGTCGTAGACGAGAATAACAAAGAAGATTGGACGAATTATGATCAGCGATCAACATTAAAAAAAGAACTTAGAACGAAAAAAGAAGCTTTTGAGAAAGAAGTTGGTAAAAAACTTGAAAACGAAGACCCAACCTTCAAAGCGTTGATAGAAAAAGAGAAACAACTCAAAGAACAATTTAACTACCTTGCATCGAGGAAAAAATAAAGTAAGAGCTTAAAACCTTGACCCACAAGCCCAATGTTCTAAACTAGAAAAAACGTTACTGGGCTTTAAAAACTACGTAAGGCTTTATGCGCATCAAAATTAAACAGATCTCTCAGGCCGATATCGGCAAAAAAATCACCGTCAAAGGCTGGGTACGCAGTGCTCGCCACCAAAAGACTTTCTCTTTTGTTGCAGTCAATGATGGCTCCTGCTTCAAGCCTCTCCAAATCATTATTGACCAATCAATCAATGATTATGAAACCCTTGTCAAGACCATCACCACAGGGGCATCGGTTGCTGTTGAAGGAACCTTGATCAAAAGCGCTGGGGCTGAGCAGCCATTTGAACTGCAAGCAGAAAATGTTGAAGTGATTGGACTGTGTAGTGGTGATGAATATCCGCTACAAAAAAAGCATCACTCGCTTGAATTTTTGCGCACCATCGCTCACCTGAGACCCCGCACCAACACCATTGGCGCTGTGTCTCGCGTTCGCAGTGCTCTGTCTTTTGCAACGCACAAATTTTTTCAAGAACGCGGCTTTTTGTACGTTCACACCCCAATCATCACCGCATCTGACTGCGAAGGCGCAGGAGAAATGTTTGCTGTATCAACCCTTGATATCAACAACCCAGCACGCACCCAAGCTGGCGCCGTTGACTACGAGCAAGATTTTTTTAGCAAGCAAGCTTTTTTGACCGTTTCTGGTCAGCTGAATGGTGAAGCCTACGCCTGTGCACTTTCGGACATTTATACCTTTGGGCCCACGTTCCGTGCCGAAAATTCAAACACCTCGCGTCACCTTGCCGAGTTCTGGATGATTGAGCCAGAGATGGCTTTTGCCACCCTGCTTGACAACATGGACTGCGCAGAAAATTATTTAAAATATTGCCTTGCCTACGCGCTTGAGAACAACGAGCAAGACATGGCGTTTTTTGATCAGTACATTTCCAAGGGGATTATTGAGCGCATCACGCACGTGGTCAATAGCCCATTTGAACGCCTGACCTACACCGAGGCAATCGACATCTTGCAAAAATCAGGTAAAAAGTTTGAATACCCGGTAACATGGGGTTGTGACTTGCAATCTGAGCATGAACGCTTTTTGGCAGAAGAACACTGCAAAAAACCGATCATCCTGATTAACTATCCCAAAGAAATTAAATCGTTTTACATGCGCATCAACGAAGATAATAAAACGGTTGCAGCCATGGACGTGCTTGTTCCTGGCGTGGGAGAAATTATCGGGGGCAGCCAGCGAGAAGATCGCGCTGACGTTCTTGAACAAAAAATGCGAGCAGCTGGTCTTGATGTTGCCAACTACTGGTGGTACCTGGAACTGCGTAAATACGGCAGTGTGCCGCACGCAGGGTTTGGACTAGGGCTTGAACGGCTTGTTCAATTTACAACCGGCGTTGAAAACATTCGCGACGTTATCCCATTCCCTCGTTATCCAAAACATATTGATTTTTAGTTAAGACTCCTGAGATGGTGCAGTTACTGTGCCATCTCAGTCAAGATCATACATTGTTGACCGTGCATCTGATTCACTATCATCAAGAAGTAAATCGTCTATTACTTGCTCAGATTCTGATCTCACTTTAATTCGAGGCTGGGATAAATCATCTGATGGTTTTTGACTAAAGGCACCTTTATTGGCAGCAAAATCTCTCAATACTCGTTGTCTGTGTTTATATGAATTAAAATTGTTTTTCAGATTATATTCGATCATGGCAGCAGTAGCTCTATCCTTTTTAACTTTCGCATCTACCTCATGTACAACTAATTTTTTAATATCAACATAGCCCTGTTGTTTCTGAATATAAAAATTTTTACCATCTTTTCCGTAAAACGCCTGAATAACTTTTGAGCGAGGATTATACAATATTAAAATATCCTTAAGCTCATTAATTTCTGCAATTTTAATAATTTTCAAAGCAGTCTCTTCAAACCCATCCATTGCCATGAATGCTTTAACAACGTCTATGGCGTCTATATTGCAAGCTATTTTTCTTATACTGTTTACGGGCTTAGGATGCAACATAAAAATAGCTTGCAATTCTGATGACTTAAGTTCAATTTCTTTATCAATATTTTCCAACTCAATCAATACCACAGTACTATCGCTTGGTATAACTATTTTTTCGTCTTTGCCTTCCACAGCATCATCAACGATAACAAACACGTTCTTAAAGAGTGGTTCAAATTTATTAGAGTTTGACCTTCTTACCATTGAAATATTCAAACGAGGGTCACTGATAGATAAGATTGCTTTTTCATAATCAATATTTTGTTGTGTAACTACATTAACAAATTCTTTAAAGTTAGCATGAGGAGAATTCACCCCTTGAAAGCCCGCAGATGTCCGCGTAACAGTGTCCCCCGTTCCCTGTAAAATAATATCATACTGATAATCAGTAAGATCGTCATACGTAAGCTTTGCATTTACTCCACTTCCAAAGCATGTATTATTTATCAACACTCTGCATGAAATCTTTGAATTTAAAAAATCTAAAAAATTTTTATATCCCTGAAAAGATAACCCAGCAATTTTTCGGGTCTCATCAGTTCCCATACAGCCATGGCCATTAATGAATATCGACCATGCAGTAGGAGATTCAAAACAAAATAAAGATCCTAAGTGCGTTTGATTGTTATAAAGTGCTTTTAAAAAATGTTCTTCGTAGACTGGAGGTTTTTTTATATCGTTATTACGTTCAGGATCTGGTAAATTTTTGATGTCTACGGATTTTACCGTCTGCATATGATTTATTCTAAAGCCGCATCTTATTTCATGGTCGTTAGCATCCCCACCCTCAGACTTGAAATCCTCTGCTACACTTCTAGAAATTCCCATGTGATCAAGATATTTTACAGGAAGCAAAAGATATCCAAAGTCACCAATTTGCTTAATTACCCAATCTTTATCGTGAAAAGAAAGGTTAGATGGTAGACTTTTTGCAAATGCGGGATGAGTTTTTGGATCATTCTTGCGACTCTTAAATAAAGACCAAGCATATTTCAAAGTAAAAAGGTGTCTATTGGATGACGTACAGGTCAGAACATTCTTCATCAAGGTTCGCGTTACAATAATAGGACAAGCCTTGTGATACAACGCTTTAATAAAATTCCAGCTGATAGCACGTAATTGTTCTGTTTCAGTATCATCCAAAAAAATACACACCGCAGCTTTATACTTGCTAAAAACACCTCTGTTTCTAGCAAAATCAATCATAAGATTTTTATTTTTTTCTTGGGCAAAGCCAAAAACTTTATCGAATTGATCTTGACCCTCTGGATTAGCCTGACTTGATGGAGATTGTCCAGGACTTCCTGATTGTCTCCTTCGCGCAAATGTCGCATCAGAAGAAATACAGAAAGCTAAAAGAATCAGGATAATTTTTCTGAACGCATCCATCAAACCAGACCTTTCAAAAGCAAAAAGGTCGGATGTTTAACTCCGACCTTTTTGTCATTATTTTAAGCGGCTGCCGAAACTGCCGGCTCTG
Source organism: uncultured Pseudomonadota bacterium (assembly GCA_964493325.1). Classification (GTDB taxonomy): domain Bacteria; phylum Babelota; class Babeliae; order Babelales; family RVW-14; genus CAZBMD01. The sequence continues at coordinate 61,585 of CAZBMD010000005.1, forward strand.
TTTTTGTTACCGTTGTTACTTTGGTTTTTGAAGATCTACCACGAGGACTTTTTGATCCAACCTTTTTCACCGATTTTTTAGGCGCAGATTTTGCAGGCTTTTTAACTGCAGATTTTGTAGATTTTTTAGCTGGCGATTTTGCAGATTTTTTAGCCTTTGGTGAAGCTGATTTTTTTGTCGTTGCTTTTGACTTTGCTGACTTTGATGCACGCGCAGTTTTTTTAACAACTTTTTTTGCTGTAGTTTTTGCTGTACTTGCTTCAACTGCTGGAGCTGCTGAAGCTACATCGGTACTAGCAGTTTTTGCAGCAACTGATACAACAGGTGCTTCGGTTTTTTTAAAAATAGAAGCATCTATTTGTTTGACCCATCGACCATCAGAAAGCTGTGCAACCAATGCGCCTTTAGCAAGCGAGAGATTATCAAGCCCCTCTGCAGGCTTACCATCAGCAGCAACTGCTTGAATCCATTTGCCATCTTTAAACTGGAACAGCTTATTTTCAAACGTTCCCCACATTTGCTTGTCATTCAAGACATACACCTTAGAAAGCTTTGGGGCTCCTGCAACAGAAACCCATTTTTCGCCTTGCAACATAAATATCTCATTGTCATCACTGACAGCAAGAATTGTTCCATCGTTGCCGATAGCAGCAGATTTTGCCTTGCTCCCTGGAATCAACTTCCATGTTGTGCCATCGATGCGAAAAATTTCGCCAGAATCTTTCCATGCAATCATATTTTTTTTGTCAGCAACATCATAGCCAACAAATTTATTGTCAGATGAAATTTCTTTCCAAGACCCTTTTGCTGCAAAGCAGTTACCAGCAAAGCTGATAGCAAGCGCTCCAGCAAGGAGCCGCCATGCACATTGTGCACGATTGTTTTTAATACTCATGAACATCCCTTTCATAAATTTTATTCCTTTTTTAATTCACGAGCTACGCTGGTACCGCGGATGGCTTTTCAGCCGGCTTTACAGTCTCAGGCGCTGGTTTTGCTTCTGAGGCAGAAACTGCTGCCACAGGAGCTGTTGGTTCAACCGGTTTTGTTTCTACGGCTGGGGCCGTCGTTTCTGTTGTTGGAACTACTTTTTTTGTTTTTACAGGACGCTTGCTTACCGATCGTTTACCCGATTTTGATGCAGCTTTTTTCGCTACAGCTTTTTTAGGCGCGGACTTTTTGGCTGCTGATTTTTTAGGAGCTGATTTTTTGGTTGCTGATTTTTTAGGAGCTCGCTTGGTAACTGTCTTGGTTTTTTTAGTTACAACTTTTTTTGCAGGAGCAACTACTGCATCAACTGCAGGTTTTGCTTCAGCGCCAGGAACAGAGAGCACTGCCGCTTTGTCTACAGGCTTTGCTTCAACTTCACCAAGCTTTGCAAGCGGAACAACAGGAGCAATTACTGGTTCTTCAAAAGTGAAGATACGACCATCTGTACTGAGCGCTGTCAAACCACTGTCTGTCATCTTGATATGTTTAAAGGTTACGCCAGCAGGCATATCTTGCTTAACCCATGGATCTTTAGACATGGTTCCTGGTTGACGGTAGAAAAGAACACCATCTTTAAGCGCGTAGAACACATGCTCTGATTGACCATCACGTACACGAACACCAACAGTCATGTCGCTACCTTTAAAGCCTTCTTCTTCAAATCCTGTTGGCACACTAATCGCCGGTTTTGTATCAGTTGAAGCAGGCGTCGCCGCAGGAGTTGTTGTAGAAGGTGCTGCTGGGGTAGTAGAAGGGGTTGCTGCAGGAGTTGTTACCTCTGCCGAAGCTGCTGACTCATCAATTTTTACAGCGCCTTTAATCTCGATATTTTTTATTTCAACCTTGACTGCGCCACCGCCAAAACCAACATATTTAACAAACTTTAATGGGTTTGAATCAACAAACTTGCCAATAATGCTCTTGCCAAGTTCTCGACCACGACCATACCATACAGTACCTTGGTCAACTTGAATCCAGTATGAGCCCCATTCTTGGCCATCGGCTGGTTCACCACCAGAAAGAAGCGCTTTTGGATCGCCATTTTTCTTTACATCAACAACAAACGGAGCACTCTCGTATGAGAATTCTCTGTCAATTATGTCATATTTCTTGGTATGACCAATAACCGTCTTGGTATTAAAATCCTTACCTATGGTGACATGATACATACCCGAAGACAGCTGCTTTGCAACTGGCGAAAACGCTATTGCAAGGCGTCGTTTTGCTCGAGCATCAAACACAACCGATCCAGAACCTTCTACCGGGAACTTCCAGCTTTCACTGAATGTCAAATTGCGGTTCAAAATTGGGTGGTAGGTAAACTCTGAACTACCAGCCACTTTTGCAGCTTCTGCTACAGCCGCAGCCACAAGCTCAGGTTTTCTTTCTACCGGCGCTTCAGCTGGCTTTGTATCAGCAGGCTTGATTTCAGCTGGTTTTGTATCTGCAGGTTTTACGTCTGTAGGCTTAACTATTTTTTTCGCAAGTTCTTTAATCTTGCTTCGAACTTTATCATCAAGACGAACAAGCCGGAACTTTGATCCATCAGTTTTTTCTTTTGTAAGCATTGCGTTGTTGTCATCGCCAATACTGAGATATTGCCCATCATCTGTTTTTAGTGATGCAATACTGTACGGACCACTAGAAAATTCTGGCGTAAAGAATAGTGTTACACCACCTTCGCTAACCAGACTTATTTTACCAAAGCCTAATGACCCGTTAGCCTTGCGTTGAAATGCAGTACCACTTTTTGAAGACATCAACCCTATTTGATCACCCTTGCGAGTAACTTTAAATTGATACGCCCTATGATTAAGAGGAATATCTTTTTTATCCTCACGGCTTAAAGTTCCATCTTCATTTTTAATCGGACGAAGTTGAGCATTTTTAGCAGACAATAAAACAATGGTTTGACCGTCGGTAAAATGATCAAGTGGATTTTTTTTAGTTGTTTGAACCAATACTGATGCAGCCTGAGGCAAAGCGCTAACTGCAGCAGTTACCGCTGGAGCAGCACTTGTTGTAGCTATTTTTGAAGCTTCAGTTGCTGTACCAGCATCCGCAGGAGCTACATCAGAAACCAAAGCAAGAGCAAGCGCAAGACTCACCCCGGCCAAAGCCAAATTTCGTTTTAATACCTTCATAAGACTACTCTCCTTCCTAAAACTATTATTCTTCTTTTTTTCACTTTTTTTCACTTTTAAGCGGCCAATGTTGGAAGCGGATCAACTTTTGGCGCACCACCTTGAGGCACAGCTACAGGCGACGCAGATGCCGCTGGCACAGGAGTTGTTGCTACAGGAGTTGTTGCTACAGGAGTTGTTGCTACAGGAGTTGTTGCTACAGGAGTTG
>CAZBMD010000005.1:65026-94224 GCA_964493325.1 uncultured Pseudomonadota bacterium
TTACTGTCTGCGTAGCTTGTTGAAGTTGTTGCGTAGGTTGAGTAACTGGCGCTGAAGCTTGGGCTACCGGTGCTGGAGTTGCTCCTGGCAGTTGTTGCTTAACTGTTTGGATTGCTGTTTGAACAGCTCCCTTTACTGCTTGCGCAGCTTTTACAATTTTTCGTTTTGCAGCTGCTCGTCCTTTTTTCAATTTTCCTACCAAGCCTGGCGCAGGTTGCTTTGCAGGTGCTTTTGCAACACCGGTTGCAGTTCCCGCAGGAGTAGCAGCAGGAGCTACGGCAGCAGGCGCGCTTGGTAAAGTTGAAACAGGAGCTGCATCAAGATCAACTACCAACTGAGCATCTTTTTCAGGCGCAGCAGAGTCGATTGTCGCTTTATCCAGATCAGCAATCAAACGTGCATAAATTTTTCTTCCAAATTTATAGAAAATTAAGAGCGCCTTTGTTTTGCCCTTTGCAGGATCAAACCCAAACGTAACACTCTTGCTTCCCTCTGCAAATTCTATTTTTCCACCGCTCAACAATCCCTGAACGCGTTTTGTAACGTCATATACTTGAGCAGGTTTATCTCCGGTAATTTTATTTAAATCACCATAAAGTGCGCGTAATAATCTAAAGCCAGTTCCAAGACCCTGTCCTGATTTAATAAGGGCAATTGCTTTGTCATTATTTGGCACTGCAATAGGATCAAATTCATTTGAAAGACTGACAAAAAGCTCTCCTGATAACTTATAAACAAACATTAGACCGCGCTTATCATCACTACTTTCACGAGCAAGACCAATTGAGTCCAAAGAACTTTTTTGACCTGCAAGCGGAAGCTTGAGACGATTTCCTTTTATCTGGGCTTTTAATAAATTTGTCGTATCTTTAATGTATCGAGCATCTGCTGAACTTAAATTACCACCTCGACCAAAAACAACTTCTAGCGCTCCTGAATATACTGTTGGAGTTGCAACTGAGCGTTCTACAACCCAGTTACTTCCATCATCTGCTGTTGCAGCAGCCGACACTTCGATAGATTTTTTATCTTGAACCAACGGAGTTGCATCACAACGCAGAGTTACTGCTGTTTTTTGATGTTTAAATGATACAGGTGTATCGATACTCAAATTGCCTTGCACAAGCCAGTTACAATTTTCATCGCCCTGATTTTTTGTAAAGCAATATACTTCCTGATTTTTTCCACTTGGAGCCTTGGCTATCGCATCGCTATGCAAATTACGGTTTGAAGAATAATGCTCCAGACGAACAGCATCTCCAGGCTGAACCATTTGACCAAACTTGTAGTCACGGGCTGTGCCATGAGGTCCTTTAACCAACCAATAGTGACTCATATTCATTCTGTCACCATTACAAAAAACCATCTGCTGTCCAGATGAACCTTTGTGATTAAAATTGTAACCAAGACGAGAAGCTAAACGCATTCCTGTTTTGGCATGTTTTAAAATAATACGATCACCATAGCGAATGTTGCGTGCCATTTTTTGCAGAGCTTGTTCCTCTGCTTGCGGATCTTGTATTTTTTGATCTGCTTGCACGGAAGTAGCTGCTGCTTGAATTTGTTGATCTTGATTTGTTGCCGCCGGCTGAGTTGGCGGCGGAGTTGCTGCTGCAGGTTGATTTGCCAATGGCGTTGTTGAAGCAGGTGCTGCTTGCGTAGTTGCAGCTGGTTGTACTTGCGAAGGAACAACACCAATCTGAGCCAACGGCTGTGATGGTGTTACTGAAACTACAGGAGCTGTTGTCGTAGCCTGAGCGGGAGTTGCTGGCGGCTGAACCACAGCAGGAATTGTACTTGGTTGAGCCGCGGGCTGTAATGGCACAGGAGTTGTCGAAACAGGAGCTGTTGTCGCAGCCGGTGCAGGAGTAGCTGCTGCAGGTATTGCTGCAATCGGAGCTACAGCCGGTTGCACAGCCGGTTGTAATGGTGCTGGGGTTACAGCACTAGCTACAGGAGTAGTTACTGCTACTGTTTGCTGTTGAACAGGTGTTGTTACCGTTGCTGGTGCTTGAACAGAGGTTGACGGTGGAACAACAGCAGCAGGAGCTTGAACATTTGGCACTGCAATAGGTTGAGGAGCTGCTTGTACAGGCGCTACAATAGCAGGTGTAGAAACTACCGTAGTAACTGGTTGCGCCGCTTGAGGAACGGTCCCCTGAGGTGCTCCGGCAGCACTAGAAACAGGCGTCATTGGCAATACGTTACTCGTAAAACCCATAGCCAATGCTATCAAAAAAGCTTTTTGAAGGCCTAGCTTCATAAGACAACGCTTCATTATTCCCCTTCCTCATTCATACTTCTTTATGAACTGAAAATCTCTAAAGTTTATTTTAACACAATTAGACAGTAAAAAATCAAGGCTTTAACAAAATGAAAACCGTTCTAGCAAAAAAGACAAAAGAGCGAGAATTACTCCTGCTAATTTGTCTTTTTTGCTTACTATTTGTTCTAGCCAAATATTACTTAGCTACAACAGCTGGCTGCGCCTGTGGTACTGCTGCTACTTTTTTTGTAGCAGTAGCAGTAGATGTTTTTGCCTTACCTGATACTTTTGCCTTACCTGGTGCTTTTGATGCTTTTGTAGCACTTTTCTTTACAGCTCTTCCTCCAGCTGCCTTCTTAGTTGTTCCTTTTTTACCAGCAGCTTTTTGGCCTTTTTTAGAAGCTCCCTTGCGACTAGCAGCTGCCGCTTGAGCCTTGGTTTTGCGCGCTTGCTTTGTCATGCCTTTGCCTGGAGCAACAGTTTCAGCAGCAGCAGAAGCTGGCGTAGCTTTTTGTGCCACACTACGCGTTATAGCGGCATCCTGAGGATGCACGCCTACATTCCCTTTGTTAACCACTTTTGGCTTGCCGTCTTGTCCTGTACCAAGCCCAGCCATGGTACCTGCGGCGTTACTTGCAATTTTTCTGATGCGCGCCTTTGTGGAGCCATCAGCGGCAGCAACAGGCGCCCATTTACCTTGATCGGTGCGCTGCACAACTTCATTATTAGCCTGAGTAACACCAAGCGTTATGCTGTCATTAACTACAGTAACGCTCTCAAGCTTTGGTGCATCAATGGTGCCCTTGGCCGGATCGATCACAGAAAATTCAGGGATCCATTTTCCACCAACAAAGGCGTAAGGTTCTCCATTGATATTAAGCGCTACAATTTTGTTGGATAACGAAACCGAGAAATCAGAACAAACGTCTGAAAGAGGTGCCCATCCTTGCTGTGTTAGTTGATACAATGTTGCGCTCTTGCGATCCAAGGCTAAAACATTTGCTGCGTTACCAACACCAATTTTATCAAACGTTACAGTCTTGTATTTCTCTCCAGGGGCAACCTTACTCCAACGTTGCGTTGCCCATACAAAGCGGTACGGAACACCATTTACAAGCGCATATAATTCACTATCGGATGCTATGGAAACAGAGTTAAAGCCGCTCAATGGTGCATTGTTTTCATCTAATGCTGTTTGCTTTGCCCATGGCGCTGCACCAGATTGTCTAAACAAACTACCATCACGTCCGATAGCCCACTTATCCACAACACCATTAACCGAACCAACCGAGATATCAACAAAATCACCCTCTTCTATCGTAAAGCCTTTTGGCACATTAACTGATGCATCAACAACTGAAGGCGTTTTTGCTATTGTTTGAACAGCCGCTGCAGCCGTAGCTGATACTACTCCTGATGTTGTAGCGTTAGCCTCTGCCTTTGCTCGATCTAACTTTGCTTGTTCAGCAGCTGCTCGCGCTGCATCTTCGACTGCTTTTGCCTGCTGCGCAGCAGCGGTAGCAGCCGCAAGATCTTCGGCTGCTTTTTGTTCTTTAAGTCGAGCATCTTGTGCCTCTTGTGCCGCTTTTGCAGCTGCAGCTTGCGATGCAGCTGTTTTATCAGCTTCAGCCTTTAATTGAGCAGCTTGTGCTTCTGCAATAGCTTTTGCAGCATCAGCCGCCTGCTTATCTGCTTTTGTTTTGGCAATGGCTTCAATATCTTTTTGATGCTGCGCTTCAAGAGTTGCTGCACTTAATTGTTGCTTTTCAGCAGCAGCCTTCATGCGAGCAAGTTCAGCCATAGCTTTATCAAATTCAGCTTTAATTTTTGCAGCCTCTGCGCGAGTTGCCGCAACCATTGCTTCTGATTCTTTTGTTTTTTGTGTTTGCGAATCTTGTGCTGCTTGTTGGGCCGCAAGAATTGCTCGCTGCGCTTCAACTCGGATACGCGCCGCTTCATCACGAGCTTTTTGTTCATTATCTCGAGCAACTTGAGCTGCAACTTGTGCTGCATCAATTTCTGCTCGAGCAGCAGCCTTGACTGCATCAACTTGAGCCGCAGATGCTATTTTTGTTTGAGCCGCCAGAGCCTCTGCAGATGCAACTTTGGCATTTGCTGCATCAGCCTGAGCTTGCAACTGAGAAGCATACTGCTGCGATGCTGCTGTTTTATCTCTAGCTGCAGCCGCAAGTGCGTCAGCAAGTTTAGCATTTGCAGCATCTGCATCTTTGCGTGCTTGCTCAGCAACTGCTTTGGCTTGATCTTTTTCAGCCTTAGCCTGATCAGAGAGCGCTTGCGCTTCTGCCTTGATTCGATCTATCTGAGCCTGACTATCAACTTTGATTTTATCAGCTGTCGCTTTTGCAGTTTCTGCATCAGCTTGCGCTTTTGCAAGGCTTTGATTTGCAGCAGCAACTTTTGCATTTGCTTCACTTGCCGCTCGCTGTGCATCAGCCGCAGCCGCTTTTTGTGCAGCATCTGTTGACTGAGCTGCTGCTGCTATTGCTTGCGCAGCGCGAGCGTTTGCAGCATCTGCCTGAGCTTTTGCTTCTAACGCTTTTTGGTTTGCAGCATCAACATCCGCCTTGGATTGAGCTTTGAGTTTATCCGCTTCAGCACGCGTTTGAGCAAGTTCTGCCATTGCAATTGCACGCGCTCGCTCAGCATCATCACGAGCCTTTGTCAACGCATCTTGAGCACTTGCCGCTGCCGCGTTTGCCTGCGCAAGAATCTGATTTGCTTTATTGGCTTCATCTTGCAGCATGATAGCATACTGACGCGCATTGTCAGTCATCGCTTGATCTGCATCCAATAGCGCTTGAGCTGCTTTTGCTTGAGCAAGAGATAAGGCTTGAGCCGCATCAGCAGCACGTGCATTTGCCGCATCAACATCGGCTTTAGCTTGTATCCTTGCTTGCTCTGCGGCAGATTGTAACTGAGCAACTTCAGCCTTTGCTTGTGCCACTTGTTGTTCATACTTTGCTTTTGCTTGTTCAGCTTCTTGAGCAGCTTTTGCTGCAGCATTATTTGCCATAGCAACCTTTGCTGCAGCATCATTTGCAGCAGCTTGAGCCTGTGCAGCAGCAGCTTGAACAGCAGCATCTTTTGATTGATTTGCAAGAGCAATCATCTCATCAGCCCTGGTCTTTGCTGCAGCCGCATCAGCAAGAGCTTTAGCGACATCTGCTTGTGCTTGTTCCGCAACAGCTTTAGCGCTCGCTTTTGCTGCCTCAGCATCGGAACGAGCCTGAGCTGCAAGCGATCGCTCTTGAGCTATTGCTTGATCAGCATCAGCTTTTGCTTTTACAGCATCATCTTTTGCTTTTGATTCACTTATCTGAGCTGCTGCAACGCGTGCTGCAGCGTCGTCTGCTGTTTTTTGAACCTGAGCTGCCGCTGCTTGCAATGCGGCATCTTTGGATTGATTTGCAGCTGCAACCATTTGGTCTGCCTGTTGTTGAATTGCTGCAGCATCTGCTTTCATCTTTTCCAGCAAAGCAGTTGCTTGCGCGGCCTCTTGACGAGCTCTTGCTTCGTTGGCCTGTGCTTCTGCCTTTATTTTTTCAGCTTCAGCTTTTGCATCTGCTTTCATTTTTTCAGCTGAGGCAAGCGCTTCTGCTTTTGATTTTTCGGCATCTGCAACCAACTGATTAGCATTACTCTTTGCTTCATCTGCAATTATTTTTGCCTGAGCAACCTGTTCGTTTGCAGCAGCAGCTACACGCTTAGCCTCTTCTGCTGCAGCTCGAGCTTGCTCATCACCAGAACGCTGAGCTTGCGCAATAGCAGCAGCGGCATCACGATTCGCCTTGTCTGCAGCAGCCATTGCTTCCTGAGCCTGCTTGTTAGCATCATCAATTTGAGCCTGAGCCCTGGCAGAACTTGCTGCAGCATCAGCTTTTGATTTTTCAGCTGCAGCAAGAGCTTCGTCGCGAGCTTTTGCCGCCTGTGCAACAGCATCGTCAGACGCTTTTTTTGTTGCATCAAGATTTGCTTGTAATTGAGCAGCTGCTGCTTGCGCAGCCTCTGTACTTTTTGCAGCAGCTGCTGCATTCGCTTGGGCCTGAGCAATCATTGCCTGTGCTTGATCTGTATTATTCTTTGTTGCATCAGCAATTGCTGCAAGTACCTTTGCTTGAGCCTCAGCTTGAAGTTGCAAAGACTTTTGAGCCGCCGCCGCCGCCGCATCTCTTTGAGCTTGTGCAGCAGCCGCTATCTCTTGCAATCGGGCTGCTTCAACTTTTTGCCGCTCAGCCTCTGCTTGAGCAGCAGCAAGTTGCGCCGCAGATTGTTGACGAATTGCATCTGCTGTTTGCGCTGTTTTCTGAAGCGCCAAAGCTAAAGCTTCTGCTGCAATTTGAGCAGCTCTATTAGCATACCTAAACGGCACTAGCGCAGCACTTATTACACTGACAGACCCTAAAGACATAAGCACCAATAGAGTAAAAAAAATCCTACTTAGTATCCTCACGAACTCTCCTTCTCAAAAATAAAATTATATTATTCCTAGCAAACAACACGCATGAGCAGAATCTTCTGCAAAGACTGTAGAGAGTCTATCAAAACAAGAAAAATAAAAGGCAAGACTTTAAAAACAATAGGAAAATACAAAGGATTGGAAGATGCTCATTTATTGAACAGAAAACAAGTATAAATAATGAAAGATAGCGGGAGAATGTTCTCCCGCTATCTTTCATATCCCAAAAATTATTTTTTATCTATTAAGACAATACATTACGCAGTTGTTGCTGCAGGGGCAGCAGCAGGTGCATCTACAACAGGGGCTTCTGCTGCCACAGGTGCATCGGTAGGAGGCGTTGAGGCATCAGTTTCTGCTGGAACTACTGCTTTACCTTTTTTACTTGCTGCTTTTGATTTAGATTTTGAAGCAGCTTTCTTACCTGCAGCTTTCTTACCGGCAGCTTTTGCTCCAGCTTTTGATTTTGCTGGTGCTTTTGCAGCTTTTTTACCTGCTGACTTAGCACTTGCTTTTGATTTTGCTGGTGCTTTTGCTGCTTTTTTACCTGCAGACTTAGCTCCGGCTTTTGATTTTGCCGATGTTTTTGCAGCTTTTTTACCTGCTGACTTAGCGCTTGCTTTACCTTTTGCGGCTTTTTTACCTGCAGATTTTTTTGCAGCCTTTTTAGCTGTTTTGGTTCCAGCTCGTTTGCCAGTAACTGCTTTTCTACCCGTTGCAACGGCAGTACCAGCCGGTACCATATCACCTGTTCCGGAGGCAGCAGCAACAGCAGCAACTGGTTGTGACGCGGTTGCAGCAGCGGCAGCTTTTGCAGCTACGCCTTTTTTAGTATTGACGTGAACTTTCTTTGCTGTACGAGCAACAATAGTTCCTGCAGCGTTTGCAGCAACAGATCCATCAGTACCAACCGTTGCAGGTTGACCATCAGCTCCAGCAACTGCTTGAGTCCCTTTTGCTGTGTTTTGAACAATGGCTCCAGTTTCGGTTGTACCAATGAAAGGAATATCTTTGCTCACGGCAGCAATTGAAGTCAATTTTGGATCTGTAGATGCTGTTACAGGTGTCCATTGTCCTGCAGCATAACTAAATGCAGCACCATCTGGGCTCAACCCAATAACTGTGTTATCAAGCGCAACGGTAACAGACTTACCATATTGCGAACGAACTTGCCAACCAGCAGGCGCTGTAAATTGGTATTGATACAGCGTGTTATTCTTTTCGTCTGCAGCCCAAACATTTTGAGCATTTCCAACAGAAACTTGAGTAAGCATCAAACCTTCGTTACCAGCTCCAGCATCAACCATTGTCCACTTTTGTGTAGTCCAGTTGTACTTCCAAGCTTTGCCACCAACAAGAGCATAAAGTTCACCATCAGAAGAAATAGAAACAGATGTAAATCCAGTTAGCGTTACACCCGCTTCGGTCTTAGCATCATGACGAACCCATGGATTTTTTGACATCAAACCTTCTGAGTATCTCCACAAATTACCATCAGTGCCAATACCCCACATTTCAGCTTTTCCATCACGTGAACCTACTGAAACTTTGGTAACATCGCCTTCTTCTGCGGTAAATCCAGGAGGAAGATTAGCTGCAACAGCAGGAGCTGTTGATGGCGTTGTTGTTGCAGTGGTAGCAGATGACGCTGCCGCAGATGTAACAGCAGCAACCGCAGCAGGAACTGCAACAGGAGCAGCATCCACCTTTACCGTTGGCAATTTATCAACAACAGGAGTTGATGCTACCGGTACAGAAGCAACTGTTTGCGCATTCTGAGCTTGAGTCTTTGCTGCTGCAAGATCAGCTTTTGCTTTTTCAAGTTCGGCTTTCATGCTTGCCATTTGATCAGCAGTTGTTTTTTGTAAAGCATCTGTTGCAGCTTTTACTCGAGCATCAGCTTCAGCCTGAATTCGAGCTGTTTCCAGCTTCATTTTAGCATTTGCATCATCAATAGTTTTTATGGCAGCAGCTGCTTTATCTGCAGCCTCTTGCGCTTTTACTTCAGCTGCAAGTTTTTGATCCTGAAGAGATTTAAGTTCTGCAGCTGCTTTTTTTGCTTGCTCTTCGGCAACTTTTTGAGCTTCGCCAGTCAAACGAGCACTGTCTGCAGCAGCTTTTGCAGCATCAGCTTTTGCAGCCGCTTCACGCTTTTCAAGTTCTGCAATTTTCTGAGCTGCAGCAACTTTATCAGCTTCAGCCTGAACACGAAGCTTTTGATTTTCGTCTTGAGTTGCTTTTATTTGATTCTGAATTGCATCATTATGCTTTTTGAGCTTTTTCCAAGCCTTTTGAGCTCTATCTCGTCGCAATTTTAAATGTCCACGCTCTTTATTAAGCGATGCAACCAGGCTGTCTTTTGCTGGTCCAACAGCAGAAGCTACTTGTTTTTCAAGTGCAGCTATTTTTGCTTCAGCCTCTTTTCCTTTTGCTTCTGCAGCGGCAACAGCAGCTTTTGCATCAGCTTGAATTCCTGCCAATTTTTCTTGTACCACATCAGCAAGCTTTGTCTTTTCGTTACGAAGCGCCTCGAGCTGAGCTTTCATCTCATCTGCAGCGGCTGCAGCGGCCTTTGCTTTTTCTTCAAGTTTAGCTTTAGCTTCTGCATCAGCGGCATCTTGAGCTGCCTTTGCAAGCTTAGCTGCTTGAGTTGCTGCTGCTGCTGCACTATTCTCAACCGCAACAACTTTATCTTTAGCTATATCACCAAGTTCTGTATGAGCCTGCACTTCTGCTTGCTTTGCAGCATCAACGGCAGCTTTTGCAGCTTCCACTGCAGCACCTGTTCCTGCTTTTGCAGCAGCTTCAAGTTCAGCAGTTTTTTGAGCAACAAGATTTTTTGCCGCATCGATAGCTGTTTTAGTTAAGCTTTCATCTTGCTTTCTAAAATCAGAAATAGCATTTTTATGCTCTTTTACACTATTTTTTAACTGAGCAATTTTTGCTTTTACTGCATTAAAAGCTTTTTGCGCAGCATCAACTTGAGATTGAGCTGATGCCTTAGCTTCAGGAGTTTTTGCTGTTGCCAAAACACGCTTTGCTGACTTTAGCTGCTTTTGAGCATTCAGCAACTCTTGCTTAAGCTGCATTGCAGCCTTCTTAAATTGACCTTTTTCTTGATGCAAAGATTTACGCGTATCTTTTTTTATCTTTCTTTCCTGATTATTAAGGTCTTTCCATTTTTTGAATGCAGCTTTAATAACTGCTTTATTTCCAGTCTTTAGGGTAGCTTCAAATTCAGCCTTTGCAGCCCTCCTTTGAGCATTCAAATCATCTTGTTGCTTTTTATAATTACCCAAAACAGGAGAAACTGCAGCCTGAGAATCACTTACAACTGGCGCCGGAACGCTCATAGGAAGATCAGTAATCACCGGAGCTGACGCAGCCGCTGAAGATTGGTTAGCACTAGCTTGTTGCGGTTGCTGCGCTGGAGATACTGATGATACAAGTATCATCATCGCGTACAAAGCCATTTCTGCTTGACGCAAACTTTTCATTGTTTTTTTCATAAACCCTCATCCTTCCTTTTTTTAAAAATAGACACTGATTTTTAATAACACAGTCTTGTATTAAAAATCACCCATTAATAAAAACGCAAATTTTTATTAAGATTCTACGATAATTCCTTTCCTATTAATAACCACATCAACAACTCACCACTCTTATTATTTATTGCACAGGTAAAGCCTCTTTATCTTTATTCTTTTTTGGACGCTTACGCGTTTTGAGCTGTTTTACCGCCGCTTGTGGCTTTTTTGCCGTAAGCCGTTTTTTCTCTCTACGCTTTCCCTCTGCAGGCTTCATTTTTTTGTGAGCCCCTGCTGAAGCTGCAACTGGTGCTACATTCGGAGCAACATGCGGAGCGCTTACAGCCTCTGATCTAACAACTTCTTGTTGCTTGCGCTGTCCAGAAGACTTGGACGGACGCTTAGATTGAGCAGGAACCATCATTGTCCTGACACCAGCATTACCACGCCTAAAAACATCTCCACCAACACTCACAACGGCAACAGATCCAGCAGCATTTGCACTCACATCAGTCAACCCTGACGCAGGACCAGTTCCATCGCTACCTGCAACATAATGCCAACGATCACCTTGTCGCTCACGATGCAACTGAATAAGGTCTCCATTTGAAGTGATTGCAATAAGCCACGATCTGTTTACTATTGCAACAACTGAAACCTTACTATCAACAAGAATTTTTTCAGGTTTTTCTTCAATATCTACCTGAATTTTATTCCACACTTTACCATTAAACTCATGCAAAAATCCTTGCTGATTGATTGCAAAAATACTGCCATCAAATCCAACAACAATAGCTGCGCAGCCATCTTCACGATGTGACCACCCACTTGGTGTCCACTCGTATAATTTGCCTGTTGTTTTTTCAAGACCCCACACATTGCCCGCACGGCCTGCAGCAATATGACTTACCATCACTTGCGCCGGCTTCATTGCTGACCAATGTGCAGTTTTCCAATCGTGAGCGTAGAGCTTGCCATTAAATACTGCGTACAAATTACCATCAGAAGAGATAGCAACATCTGATGCATTCTTAAGCTCATTACCAAGATCATCCCGAGCATCGTGCGCCATCCATGGTTCTCCAGCAAGACGACCAGCTTTCCAAAATGCCAGCCGGCCATCAGTACGAACAGCCCATAATGCAAGCTCATCTTTACCGCCACTTCTGCGCGAACCAACAGAGATTTTTTTCATACCTCCGCCATCATGCGAAAATCCAGCAGGAGCTTTTATAACAAAATTTTTATTCTCGTCAGCACCACCAACATCAATATTTTTAATTTCTACAGGATAGGTGGATCCTGAAAATCCAACATACTCCACTTGGAGTGCTGGGTTTGGATCTTGCCATGTAAAAAGCTCGTTATCTCCAACCTGCTCACTTTTACCAAAGGAGACTATTCCATTGTCAACACGCACCCAATAATGTTCCCACGCAGTTCCATCATCGGGCAACCCACCGGTAACAACACTGTTCCGATTGGCTCCTCGCAAAGTATCTTGCGCAAAAAAGATAGAACCGGTCATACGCTTACGTAAGGTTGTTTGCGTATTATTTTTCTCACCAATAGTTACAAGATACAAATCTTTTTGACCAGGATCTGCTGCAAATCCAACAACAATACCACCCTTGGAACGAGCATCAAATTTTACGTAACCAGAGCCCATTTTTTTCAATCGCCAATCAGAGGCATACACTAATTTTTCAGAACTATCTTTACCTGGTTCAAATGAAAAAGATTTGCCTTTGCTTGCCAAAACGGGAGCTGAAGATGGTTGAGCTATCTCAAGCTTGGCAAGTTTAAATTGACCAGCTAAACCTGATGGAGCAGCTGATGCTTCACCAGTTGGTAAAATTGATAAAAAGCTTTTTGTTGCTCTGTTCTGTAGCGTAACAAATTGACGAGCATCGTTGGGTTGAGAAAACTGAACAAACCAATGAGCAACTGTGTCATTTGGATCTGCAAATTTTTTCTCATCACAACGAACAGCAAAAGACACTGGATCTGCTACAAGAAAATTATTAGAAGCAGCTTCCGATTTAAATCCAACCCAATTACCAAGACGATGAACAATAAATTGGCAGAGCACATCCTTTGGGTCTGCCCCAAGCGCCTTAACACTTTTGCCATCGCTATCAACTTTTAAAAATGATGGCACACCGGCCTTATCAACCATCAAAGCAACACGCGTTCCTTGAGGAAACGCATCAAGTGCTGGACTTCCGACCACAGGAATATCACCAGGAACCATAGGCGTTGTAGCAGGAGGTGTGGAAGCTACAACGGGCACAACAGCTGGAGCTCCTACCGGAGCGGGCATAATTACTGGAGGAATGTTTGGTATTGGAGCTGGAAGAGCAGGAGTCATAGGCAATGATGGAGCCGGAGCAGCGGGTGTTGGAGGCAAAGAAAATGGCTGAGGAGTAGGAAGCTGAATTGCTGGAGACAAGCCTGGAGCTGGTGGCAATGCAGGCAAACCCAAATCAAGTGGGGCTGGAGCCGAACTTGGCAACGGAGGAACCGGCGCAGGAGCAGAAACTGATGGCAAGGGTGGATTGATTGAAGCAGATACCGCTGGAGTTGTTACCGCTCCAGGAAGCTGTGGTAATGGCGGAAGCCCCAAATCGAGTGGTGCAGGCGGCGCACTTGGCAACGCTGCTGGTACGGGTAAGGCTGCAGGAGGCTGCATAGCTGGTGCTCCAGGTAACGGTGGCAATGGCGGCAAACCAAGATCGAGCGGCGCAGGAGCGCCTGGCAGTGGCAACGGCGGTAGCGGTTGCGACAAAATGTGATGGTGAATTAAAAAAATACTAACAACGGTGATCATTGAAGCCGTCATTTGTCTAGACAATGAAAAAATCTTCATCCTACAACCTTCCTCCGAATCTCAAGATAACAAATATGTTTGTTAAAAAATGATGCACCCTTAAATTTATCACAAGAGTCATGTGAAAAAGCAAGAGGTTACTTCTTTGCTTATACCAAGAAAATATAAAAAATAAAAATACCGGCAACTGCGTCAATGCAGTTGCCGGTATTTTTATCATAATTAATTATTTTATGCAGCTAATTCAGCATACATTTTTAAGAAATTGTCCCATGAACCAAGAGCTCGAAGAGCTGCTAATTCACGGTCCATTGTAGCTTCTCGAATTGCGTGAAATTTATTGCGGACAGTATTGAAACGTTGTCTCATTTGCGGAGATGGGGTTTCAAAATGCAATGTCCAGCTAAACCTACTTGCAAAACCAATGCTGCAAATATCCTCAGGATACAAGCATTCATAATCCATATCTCGCAACAAATCCTCAAGCTGATTGATCATATTTTTATAATCAGGAGTTTTGTTATGAGTTATGAATCTTCGAATAGAATCCTGCCACAATTTCAAATATTTTTGAGTCAGAGCTTTTGATCCAGTCTCAGCAAGCGTTGTAATTTCTTGGTTGGCAAAAGACCCACAACAATCAATATCTTGTTTGCATCGAATATAGGAAAGTACAATAGTTTTTAGCACTTCGTTAAAATGGTGTTGTGCAAAAATTCTTGTAGGACTTGATAAAACGCCATGCAAATATCTGTTATATCGATATGCAAACAAAAGATGCCCTTCGTTAACACCATTTTTTAAAATTTCAAGCATGCGAGCACTGTTTTTATCCATAATTTCGCATTTCAAAATCTTATTCATTTCAGCAACATCATCACGCCCAACACTATCGTAGAAAGAGCGAAGAACATCAATATCGTAATTATTATTTTTGCCTATTGGTACCAACGGACCTTGCCCTACATCATGATAATGATTATTATTGTTGTTATTATTCATCGCAATGACTGATGCAATATTCGTCCCTACAAAGATAATTACTAAAATCAATCTTACTGTTTTCATCATTCTTACCCCTTTATAAATTCTTTAATTACTAGACATCAACTGAGAAAAGTTCATCCCAATCTTGAATTGCTTCGTACCGAGGTGTGATTTTATTAACAAAACCCTTTATGAGAATTTTATTAATGAATTTATCATCATGAGCATCCCAAATATACAACCACTGAGCATGCGATGGTTGATTGAAAAGCACAGAAACCCCCTTATTATTGATACAATTATGAAACCAGGCTGGCTTATGCACAGATTCTTTATCAATAAAGGTGGTAATAAAATCAATTTCTGATTTCAAAAAAACTTTATATGACGGTCTGTACAATGGGAACGCTTTTTCTATAAATGCGTAATACTTGCAACAGAGCGTGTTGCGTACATCTTGAATAATCTCAGTAAGCCCAAGCCACTTATTGTGCACAGTCCAATAACAAAGCAAGTCGGTCATAATTAGAGCTCGGAGCATGATGGAAAAAACACGATGAAGATCCTTAAGTTCGATAAGGCCCTCTGCTTCTTGAGAACACTGAATAAAATGATCTACAAAAAAATCTTGAAGAGGCACATATCCTACTTCAATTTGATTATTAATCCAATCAAGAGCTTTTTCGGCAAGATCTTGGTTTTTCAATAAAACGCTAAGACTTGCAAATAATTGTGGGTAATTCTCTTTTTTTAGAAATCCTTCAAGTTTCTGCACATCCTTATTTTTCTCCCATGTCTCTACTTCAACTTGACCTGATCCACCAAAAGGCCACATAGGAAATACTGAACTTGAAGAACCTACCATCAAACTAGCTAGCAAAGCTGCTCGTAATAATGTACTGATTTTTTTCATCATTACTCTCCTTGAATAAAAACCCCTCAGGCACATACAACTGCTCAATATCTTGTCATAACAGCCCTATGAAAGCAAGATACGACAATTAAATAAATGAGTGATTCAATCTTTAAACCACAGCTAAAATGAATATTTTTGCTTTATTTACATTACCTTTTTGCTCTATTTACGCTATCAACTATTGCTTAAAAATTGTTCATTTTTAATGTCAGGACTTTTTATGAAAATAATCATGCACCTCTTGGTGATTCTCTTGATATGTCATTTATCCAGCGATATACAACCTCAGTCTCTTACTGAAAAAATTGCAGCTATTAACATGAAAACATTCCACTGGGAAGACGAATGGTTAGATGAACATGATACATTTGATGTTTTTTTAAAAAAAATACTCAAGGGCATTTTGGTTCCACACAACAAACGAAAACGAAATCTTGCTTTCAACCTTTTCCGTGAACAGGGAAAAAAAAGATCCACCGAAGATGAAAATCTTGTTGGCTCTACAGCGTGGAAAGACCTCAATCTTTTTAAAGGATCCAGTGATAAAAACAAATATTTAGCCTGTTTGATAAATCGAACTCAAACCGAAGTGGGAACTGTTGCTCTTTTTTCGCTCCTTGCAGCGCCAACAACCTCCGTTGCAACCATCAAAAACAGGCAAGAAGTCATTAAAACTTTTTTGAAAAATCAACAACTACAAGAAGCGCTTGTACAACAACTAGCACCCCTACAAAAACCAGAGAGTGCGCTCCTTTCATTCTGGCATCAATGCGGCTTCAAACAATCGACGAGACGCTGCTACTTTGAAACAACGGTACTAAAATCCCTCAACGAATCTCATGAAGCTCTTTTGGTGCGAAGCTCTTCTGCCCATGCATCAAAAACTTATTCAACGGTTATTGCAGGACTGGCATCTGCCGCACTGATAAGCTATGGGGCAATCTATGCAACAAACTTTTGTGAAATTCCCGAAAAACTTGATAATTTTGTAAGCAAAAACAAAACAACTGGCGGCTCTTTTGCTTTAAATACCATTTTTAATTGGATCTGGGATGTGGATAATCGCTTCGTACACTCGGCTGCTGCTCTTGCAGCGGGAGCATGGTGCGGGATTACCGCTTTTGAAAACTACAAACAAACCTGCAGCTACTTTTTAATAGAAAAATGTGTTCATAAACTTACGATTAAAATAGCTCAATTTTTTAAAAGTGCCCGCGTAATGCACGATCTTATTAACACATCACCAGTTTTATATAATTTTAATGAATTTCAGCCACTTGTAACATTTTTTAAACAATCGAACGAAGCATCAACTCAGCTGCAAGAATTGCTTGGCCATTTATCAAGCGAAACATTTGAGGGGAAGGCAACACACTTTTCGAATAAAGGAGTAATTTTACGTACCTACAAACTTATCGATCAGGTAAAAATAGAGCTGGAAGATGCTATTATTGCGCTGGGAAAAATTGATGCCTACCTTGCGCTTGCAAAGCTCATGCAAGAAAATGCACAACAAAAAGTAGTTTTTTCGTTTGCCGAATTTGCTGAGTCTGAAACCCCACTTATTATTGCTGAAGATTTTTGGCACCCGTTTATTGAGGTTGAAAAAGTTGTTCCAAATTCTATCGCTCTGGGAGTAAGCAATTACCGTCCCAACGTTATTCTCACAGGGCCAAATGAGGGAGGCAAATCAACTGCCATAAAAGCTCTTGCAACCTGCGTTATCATGGCACAAAGTATTGGTATTGTGCCAGCACGATCTTTTGTATGTACCCCATTCTCACTGATTGCAACGGCACTGCATATTACAGATGACGTTGGCGCTGGGCAGTCGCACTTTAGAGCATCGACAATACGAGCACAAGAAATAGCTGATTCTTTGAGCAACTTACAACCACACCAATATGGCTTTGCAATCTTTGATGAAATTTTTAATGGAGCATCGCCACAAGAAGGAGAATCTTCAGCTTATAGCTTGGCCAAGAACCTTGGAAACTTGAAAAATAGTATCAGCCTTATTTCAACGCACTTTAACCGACTAACAGATCTGGAGAATGAATCAGAGGCTTTCTGTAACTATAAAATTTCTGACTCAAAAAATGCCGGAGGTCTTATGGAATATCCATTTCTACTAGAACGTGGCTCCCTTGGACGAGAGGTCACGCATCTTAGGCGATATGATTGCATTTGATAAGCCCATTATGATAGTATCCCCCAGGGATTAAGGGGGTTTTTAGGGGCAACCGTCGTTCAATCATAGGGGGGCTGACGATGAAATGGACATATCTATTTTTACTGGCATTTTTACTTTTTTTTAACCCGCGTGAACTCTTGAGCATGCTCAACAATAACAACCAGCATATTATAGAAAAAAGAGAATTTAATGGAGAAACAATTCGCATCACACAAACGCAGCATGCGCAAACATATTTTGTCACAATAGAAACCGACGTACGTACTACTATTGCAAGTTTTTCACTTTCTGTACGCATAGAAAACTTAAACGCAAGATCAAATGATATTGTCACAATAGGCACCTTAACCAATCTCAAAATACAAGAAGCATTCCTTAACAAAGAATTTGAGCGATTTATTGCTTCATATGCTGAACATTTCTTTAAAAATCACAGCTGTTCGTTCATGAAAATAAACATTAAAAAAGATAATTCCGCCCTTGCAGGTCTTCATACCTGGCGGTCAGAACTTGGCTTTGAATACCAAGTGGGGCCCGTGTACATAGTCTTTTCTAAAGATCTTACATGCGCACTAGAAAAGACACTGCTCGACCTTTTTATTTAAGAATCCAATAGCGAGGTAAAAATTTTAGAAATAAAAGCGATGATGGTCGCCAACCAGCATATTGCGCACTTGATTGCGAATTAAGCTTGATGGTACTCCAGTTTATGACATCAAGCTCACAATTTTTGACTATGTTTTCCATAATAACATCGGTAAAAAAATAATCATCTAGATAAGAGTCGAGCGCCTCAACATACAATGATTGATATTCATTGGTATCAAGCTCACTGAGCAATTTTTGTAACTCTTTGTCCAAAACAAGTATATAGGCGCTCAGCAATTTTTGCTTGGCTTTACTTGCTTTGCAGCTTTTAGCAAGCGGTAAAAATCCGTTAAAAAACAAATCAAACAGGCTATGCATCCGCCAACCAAGATTATTCAGCAGAGGATCAGATTCATCACACAAAATATTAGCTAATCGCTCTTCAAACGAAATAGTTTTTTCTGGAGCGTCATCGGCCTCTGGATCTTGTTCAGAAGCAGAATCTGGAATGGAAAATCTAAGCCGCTTATCTAAATCACCGTATTCGTGAAGGTACTCACGCAATGAAACATCCAAAAAAACAATCTCACCTTTTTTAGTTTGTACAATATTGCCATCATGAACATCGTCATAGTGCGTTCCCTCGATAATCATAAAAACTTCATTCAATTGAGCAACGGTCAAATCTTCAAAAGTTTTTTCTGAATCAATATCAAGCAATGGTTCAACAATCAAATAATTGTAATCATTCAAACCCCATGGTGCTCCTGGAATATGGTACAAAAATTCATCAACAGCTCGTACAAAACGAAGACCGTGTTGCATTACAAAGGAATTGATGCGCTCTGCTCCTTGAATGCGGGATATGTTTTCCATTGGCTTTTTCAGCTCTTTTATGGTCAAACGATGAAAACTACCAGGACCCTTGATAACAAATTTTCCAAGCGATGCCGGACAGATCATGACGAGCGAATTACTTGCATCACAAATACGTTCAAAGCCAAGCTCAAAAAGACGTTTTTTTAAAATACTGCCCTTGGACTTAAACAAACGATAGTTAAGCTTGTTAGTTTTAAAGAAGTCATCAAATTTTGCAGCAACATCAGCAGGGAGAGCGTGCTGTTTAATAAATTGTCGATTTTTGGCCGATAATCCACGAATAGCCGCGATTGGAAAAAGTAGAACAAAAAATAAGTACCCAAGAATGCGCTGTGCACGCGCTGAATACACAATAGCCTCCAACTTTTTTAAAATCATATGCCTTTCTTTAGCCTAGAATATGTCACTGATAACTGCAACCGGCAACCTAATGAAAAACACCGGTATTGTTCTTGCAGACCGTAGGGCTGTTTTTTATTTACCGTCAAGATTTTCAGCAAGAAAAAACTCATTCCCCTCCGAATCAGCAAAAGAGGCAAGTTTAACGTGACCAGGAACTTCCATGATGTCGCCATTAAATTTTACACCTTTGGCTTCAAAATCAGCCTTTGTTGCTACAATGTCATCAACAGTCAATGAAATCACAGCGTTCTTTTGATCCATATTACCACATTGTTCATTTTTTTTCCCAATACCAAGCGTTGTTCCACCATCGGTACCACAGAGCTCAAGCCACCCAAACTCGGGGCAGTCTTTTACAAGATTAAGACCAACCGTCTGGGTGAAAAATTTCTTTGCTTGAGCAAGGTCAGTTACAGAAAGACTGATCAATTCAATTTTTTTAACAGCCACAGACAGGTCCTCATTTGTGTTAGGTATCTCATTAAAAATCATACAACTAGAATCATCAGTATGACAAAAAAAACAATAACTGCAATAAACCTCGAAGTGGTCCATAATTCCATAAAAAAGGGGCCATCACTGTATAACATGATGCCCCCTTTTCTTACATCAACAGAATATTTAAAATCTATTTTTTTAATCCAAACAGACGCTTTACCCGAGACGTAAAAGATTCGGGCTGATTTGCCTTGTAGAGAAATTCCAGCGCCAATTCTTGCTCTTGAGAGGCTCTTTCTGCAGCTTCTATTTGATGCTGCTTCATAAGATCTCTGGTAATACCAAGAACAAGCGTATCTGTTTTAGGGCCATGGTGCTGTAAAAATCGAGCTTCGATAACAAAACCCAAATTGTTATATGGGTTTCTGGCTTTTTGACCAGTAGCAACCTCAGTCGCAATTTCTAATTTATTAAATCCCAACATCGTAAGCCCATAAACAACAATAGCTTGCAACGCTTCAGGAAAATAGCCCTCTTCAGATCTAACGCCTGGAAGAGAAACAAGGTATAATACCCCTCTACAACCATCTACATGCACGGTATCAAACCCAGCAAGTCCTAAAATAACCCCGTCTTGTTTTCTAGTAACAACCCAAACCTCCGGTTCCCCCTGCTCAAGACGAGCACACATCTCTTCCATATCCAAGACAGCTTCTTGATAAGAGGCATAAAGAGGCTGCAATGCACCAGTATCCTGCAACTCAGGTTTACGCAAGACAAGACGCTCTGTATGAAGCATTGGCAAGTTCTTAAAAAATTTTTGGATAGATTCAAGGGTCAATACTTCTTCAGAAACTATATCGACAGAAGTCACTTGCTGATCACCAACATTCTGAAGGCTAGGATAAGGAGAAACATAATACTGTTGAGAATTGCTCACTGACCCCAAACTGCCGTACACATGCTCACAACCATACACACAGGGAGCATGGTATCCAATACTATATTCACTAGAGCTATATTCACTCAACAGAGGAACATATTCTTCTCCCAAATCCAATCCTCCGTGCACCCCCGGCATCACACAACTAAGCGCAATTGCACTTATCCATAGAGTCTTCTTCATCCAACATCCTTCTCTGTTACGATAGAGACCTATTTACCCATGAGTGCAGTAAATCACAGATACATGGGCTTTTTCAAGATGCTGACAAAAAATTGTTAAAGTTTAAAAAGTTGATTACCTCAGTTATTAATGTTTGAATGCAACCTCAAGACCTGTACTTTTTTGGAAATCTTCTCCGCTAGCATCCAATTTTAAAAGAGAGGCAGCCTGAGATAATTCAGCATTTAACTCTTTCAATAAATCTTTGAACTTTCTAAATGTTTCTTCTCTTTTTTCTTCTCTTTTTTTGTTATCAAAGTCCTTAATCAATCGCTTAATAGCAATATAAGAAACACCTGTTGATAATAAAAACGATGAAGCACCTATGAGAAGTCCAGCTGCTACATTAGACTCATCTTTACCAAACTTAAAAGATGCATTTAAAGCGAATCCCAAAGGCCTATAGAATAATGCTACAGCTGTCGTTGTTGCTATAAGTCCACATCCTCCAGCAATGCCAGCTATCAGCGCATCTTCAAGCTCAAGCCGTGACTGGTTGACTGATACAGAAACATTAGTATCATCTTGGACTGCTAATACCAATGAAAATGATTGGCAAAATAAGAAAATAACTGCCAAGCTATAGTTCAAAAAGCTTTTTAACGGTTGTTTGTGCATAATAAAAAATCCTTAAATGCTATATTGATTACGAGTGGTACATGATTGCAAGCAACTATACTCAAAAAAAACTTATAATTCAATATAGCTTTATCTACGGGTCAAATCGAAAAAACAAATTATTTCAGCTATGCCATAAATATTAAAGTTTCAATGAAAAGTGAAGAATGCTTACCCATTAACCCCAATACTCAAACAAAATTGCTCAAACGCTTGATCAAGAAAAAGATTGCTCACTTCTTTAAAAACCTCTTTACCCCACAGATAATTTCTCCCGTGAGGAAACGGCGTTATGATTGCAACACTCAATGAAGAAGAGACTGCAAAAATAGTCTTAAAAACATCTTTCGAACAATAAACATCGTCCTGCCCATGAAAAAACAAAATTGGAATTTTTACCTGTGCTAAATAATCTGTTAATTCTGGTATTTTATCAAATTGCACGCCAGTCACAATTTCAGTTAACTTTTGTAGAGCATCCTGAAACCATACTTGCTGCGTCACACACGGCAACGGTGACCAGGGCTTTATTCCTGAGCACGTTAGCGAGGGGTATGCTGCGATTTTTCTGATAACGCTGGTTACGTCCGGCCAACACCCATCAATAATTAACTTATCAAACACATCTGGGAGCTCTGCCGCAATTTTTAAGAAAATCGATGCGGAATAACACTGCGCCACACCGTATATTTTTTCAAAATCTTTATGTTTTTTGATCGCGTCGATCACAGCAAGAACATCTTGAGACTCATCTCTACCAAGCTTAGTGACATTCATATCAACACCAAATAATTTGTAAGTTAAAGTTCCCAACCAGTGAGGAGGATAAAGCCCCGCCCAACCGGGGCCATTATCAAGACCCTGGCCTCGATAGTCAAAAAGTACAATATTTTTATCGGGAAACAGCTTCAAAAATGGAACCATTTTTGTCATGGGTACAGGAAAACCTGTACCAACAACAACGAGCTCGTTACTCCCTCGATCAAAATAAAAATAAGGAACACGAATTCCATCGATCGTTGTTGCATAATATCCCCACCTAACACCTGACTCTTGTTTTATGTCTTGCAAAACCTCTTGATTATTCAAAAGATAGTCACGTGAAAAATATTTTTGCTGAGCATTATCATTTAAGTTGGAATGTTTTTCTTGGGCGCGGCCAATAAATTCTTGCGATAACTCAAAAGAATCGCTTTCTTGCATCCATACAAAAAATGGATGTTGAGCTGGCGCACAAGCATGCCAGCCCACACATAACAACACAAAAAGAATAAAAGGCCCCATCTCCATACTACCTTCCTTGTTATTAAAGTTTTTTATTAAACCATTTTTTTTCAAGCTGATCCAACGATCCATCTGCCTTCATCTGCTCAACAACAGCTTTTATCTGCTGAGTTAGCAGCTCATTCTCTTTGGCTATGCCAATACCATGACCAAACCCTTTTTCACTGTCCAGAAGTTGATGACTGATGACTTTTATCTCAGGATATTTTTTCTGCAGCTCTTCAACTACCACGGGTTCAATCATAGCGGCAAGCGACTTGCCATATTTTAAATCCATAATAAGATCGTGAATAGTATCAAGCTGCTTAACTTCAAGAAAGCTGTATTTTAAAACAACATTTTCTTGCAATGATCCAGGCTGCACACAGATGGTTCTAATATCCAATTTTTTTATGTCCTCAACCGATGCAACACCTTCTGGAATTTTGCCCCAAAATAAAATGGGGAGTTCATGCAACTGCTTACCTTGGTAGTGCACCATGTTCATAGCATTCAATCGCTCATTGGTGATGGTAATTCCAGCAAGTACCGCATCTATTTTCCCTTGAGTTAACCCAATAAACAGTGAATCAAAGGGCATGTCTTTGACTACCAATTTCTTATTTAACTTTTGAGCAATCGCCTGGGCGACATCAATATCAAATCCCTCAATTTCTCCTTGATCATTGAGCACTTGGTAAGGAGGAAATGGTGTGTTCACCCCGATAACAAGCTCTAACTCATTTTTTTTGTTGCCGGCGCAAGAAGATAACAAAAGAGCAATCCCCACAAAAATTGTAGCCAGCACGCTTTTGATTATGATTGTTTTTGATATGTTTTTCATTTTTTCCTTCAATCAATTATTCGCAATTCATAAATTCATTAACTAATGTTGACGAACTAAGCACACTGCAATCTCCAACAATATGACCATCTTGCATCAAATAAATATGATCAACTGTACGTTTTACAAACGTCATGTCATGGCTACTCACCACAACGGTATATCCTTTTGCTGCAAGCTCTCTGAGAAGATTTCCAACAATTTTTGAATTTTCAGGATCAAGGGCTGATGTTGGTTCATCAAATAACAAAACATCAGGCTTTAAACAGAGCGCACGCGCGATAGCAACTCGTTGCTGCTGCCCTCCTGATAGCTGCGATGGAAACTTATTCTGTACATGATCAACGCCAAGTGAGAGCAAACACCCAAGAGCCTGCTGCTGAGCATCAACTTTATTCATCTTTAAAACCGTCATCAAAGGATGCATACAATTTTGCAGCACCGTCAAATGAGGAAATAAATAAAATTGCTGAAAAACAAACCCAATGGACTGCGCTCGTTTGTCAGCTGCCAACGCTTTGACATTCTGCTCGTTGCAAGAAATGGTACCATCATACTGATGAACCAAATTGGCAATGCACTGCAACAATGATGTTTTGCCTGCCCCACTCTTTCCAACCAGCCCAACAACCGTTCCTTTTTTGATGTGAAAATCAACGCCATGTAAAATGTGTGTGCCACCAAGCGTCAGCAAAACATTTTTCCCATTAATCATGAGCAAGCCCTTTTTCAATTTTTTTACCAATCATATCAATGATAGTCGTCATAGCCAGGTATAAGCATGCAACAAGCAAATAGATAGTCATTGGTTGCATGCTACGTGCAATAATGTTAATACCAACTCTTGTCATTTCTAGAAGCCCAATCATCGACAAAAGCGAGGTCTCTTTGAGCACAATCACAACTTCGCTCACCAGTGCTGGCAAAACATTTTTGAGACCTTGTGGCAAAATAATATGCAACACTGCCTGTGATTGCGAATATCCCAGAGCCATACTCGCAAGCCACTGACCTGCGGGCAATGCATCAATACCGGCCCTAACAATTTCAGAAACATAAGCCCCCATATTCAAGCCAAGAGCAAGTGCCCCAGCAACAAATGGCGAAAGGTTGACTCCCAAAAGATCGGGTAGCGCGTAATAAACTATTAAAATTTGTACATACGAAGGCGTGCCACGTATAACTAAAACATAGGCCTCTATGATCCTGCCGATAATGGGCGTTTTAAGTTTTTTGCATTGCAGCACACCAAGAAAAATGCCCGCACAAATACCAAGTAATGAAGCCAAAATAGCCACTTGTATGGTCACCAAAAGACCCCACAGTAAGGGAGGCAACCACTGCATAATTGATGAAAACAATGCTATAGATTGCATGTTTTCTCCTTATTTTTATAAAAAATTAAGATTCAATAAAAAAGTGTAAGCAACACTCAAACACCGCAACCATCATACGAAATGCTGCTGCTTAATGAATTCATGCATACACACAACACTAAAGAATGGGTATTGAGAAAAGAATTATACGCGCTTTGCGCGCCGAATGATAAAAGAGCTGGAATTGCTAAGAAGAGAAAGAAGAAAAGCAGGAGCTGAAAGAGCTTTGAAAAAATGCTCCCTCACAAGTATCGACGCATTAAAAAAAAGGTGCGCGTTCATAAACTGTTCCTACTTTGAAAATTAATTAAGACGTTTAAATACTACCAACCCAAAGACTAATTGTCAATATCACCTCTTTTTAGTTGGTTCATCAAGAATACATTATT
This sequence comes from uncultured Pseudomonadota bacterium, assembly GCA_964493325.1. Lineage (GTDB taxonomy): Bacteria > Babelota > Babeliae > Babelales > RVW-14 > CAZBMD01. The sequence continues at coordinate 90,186 of CAZBMD010000005.1, forward strand.
ACTAAAAACATTATTGACACCATTCAAGACCAATGTAGAATAAGCGTCCCCCTTGTATTATTTTCTAAACTGCATTTAAGGATAATTTATGAAAAAACTGGCTATTGCTATTGCTCTCTGCTCATCGTTAGCTTTGTCACAACTTACCGCCGTTCCATTGTTTGAAGCAACAACGCTGCGCCAATTACACACATGGCTTGAAAATTGTGAAAATTCAGAAGTCAACACAACTTCAACTTTTTTGACTACAGAGCAACAAATTGAACTATTGTCTATTGACTTCAAATCAGTGGCCAAACTTATTCCAATCTTACATGCTCACAAAAAACTAAATCCGAAAGAAACATCCAATCTTACCAGCGCTGAAATTGCATCTCTCTACACCAAGCTTGTCAAATTCATTTTTGGAGAAAAATATGCAACGTATTTACAAATCTATCAACAAAGCAAAGATAGAATTCTGAATATTGAAAATAATCAGAGAGGATCCATAAATCTTAATTTTATAGAACAATACATCAACTTTGCTTGTGACAATCTCAATGGAAAAACAATTCTTCATGAGTCGGTCATCAATCAAAGTCCCTGCTTGTCATTGCTCTTAAACAACAACAACATCGATGTTAATGCTCAAGACTGCAGTGGCTTTACACCTCTTCATGATGCCATACTAAATATTGAAGACCAGGTGTATCAGCAAGAAGAAAATGACGAACCATCATATGAGAATATTTATACACTTTCCATGCTCTTACACGCTGGTGCCAATCCAAACATTCAAGATTTTTATGGATCAACACCTCTACATTATGCCGTCATGGCAGGACTCCCGGAAGCAACTCGATTATTAGTAAACTATAACGCAGACGCTTCGGTAACAAATCTAAAAGGCAAATCACCTATCGATTGTGCAAGAGAAGCATGGACTGAAATAGATGATGACGACCAAGCTCAAGAAAGAGTTTACAAAGTTTATAACCTTCTTTGCCCTTAACATCTAAAAGCCCCACGGACTAATCATGCTCAAGCTTGCTACTATTTTTCTTCTCACTATTACCTTTGCATCTTCTCCGCTTTTTGCTTTGAAAGTATTTAAACCAGAAACGCTTAAACAATTAAAAAGATGTTCTTCAAAAGAAGAAATTCAGGCATCTTCTTTTTTATCACAACCACAAAAAGATTTTCTCAGTAACATAGATTACACATCTGTAGCGACACTCATTCCAGCTCTTCATGCTCATAAATACTTGAGCAATAAAAAAGATCCCAATCTAACGAATCAAGAAATAACAGATATTTATACTCACATTATCACAATCATTTTTGGGCAACCATACGCAGACCGTCTACCAACATTATCAAACCACAAAGATCTTATTTTTGAACATGAAGAAACGCTTCTTCTGCCAGGAAATAAAAGAGATCGAGAATCTATAAAATCACTAACAACCTATCTAAATATTGCTTGTACCCCATCTAATGGTATAACATTTTTACATGATGCAATTATTCTGCAATGCTCAAACACAGTAAAATTTCTTTTGCAATGCAGCACGGTTGATTTAAATGCCCAAGACAGTGAAGGGTGGACTCCACTGCATTATGCTGTTTCGGAAATAAAAACAAAAATGCTTCAACAAGAACAAAACAATAAAGACATTCATGAAGATATTAGTATTCTTACTATGCTTTTAGAAAAAGGGTGTGATCCTAATAGGCAAGATTTTAAAGGATCCTCACCTCTTTATTATGCATTAGCTGCCAATCTGCCTGTAACGGCGCAAGTCCTGATTGCAAAAAAGGCAAATCCTTACCTCCTAAATTTTGAAGGCCTTACTCCCGCACATTGGTTTTATTTGAATCAAGCAAACTATTGCTGCTCATGCCACTTAGTTAAAAAGGTATCAACATAGCTTTGTATACATTGAATGAAATAGTCTTGATAATCTCTTGAACATGCTTGACCACACCTTGATCAATATTCAGTAAGGTAAGCCATTCACCCACAACCCGAAAACCAATTGCTTCATCTGCTTTATGAAACTTCGAATCGGCAATGACATAAAGCAGTGCTGTAAGATTTATAATCAATTTTCGCTTCATAATTTAGGAATTACAATTTTCAAACACAAATTTAAGATGAGAAATGCTTTCACTAAGAACCTTTGCTGCAATATCTATATGAGACATTTAACATGAACTTAGTTTAAGATAGAATTTTAATGTATAGATCTACGATAAATCACAAGGAACTTATTCTATGAAAAATATTACACTTTCTATTCTGCTTTCTCTTTCAGTTTTCTCAACCCAGATTATAACAACAATGCCAGTCCTTGATGAAAATCAACTAGAATCTTTAAAACATGACATTCAACCAACTTTTTCTGAAGAGCAACAAGCATTTCTTCATACCATTTCCAAAGAAAACATAGCGCAACTTATTCCTTTTATGAACCTATACAGCTTTCCTGATAGTTTCAGCTCTAAGGAAATAACAAACATCTACGACAATCTCATAAAAATATCTCTTGGGGATGATTTTTTTAAAGAGTTTGATTTATCTTTTTATCGATCAATCGCGCATGCTTTATTAAAAATGACAGAGTTCGATCTAGACAATCCAACCATAAATGAGCTTATGCAGGAAATCAAAAATTATCTCAACATAGCTATCAATCCTTCTGTAGGATACACTTTTTTACATAAAGCAATAATTGCAGGAAATATCAGTCTAGTAGATTTAATCATTCAAACAAATAGCGCAGATCTTATAGCTGGAGACGCTTATGGCAATACACCGCTTCACCTTGCTGCATTAACATGGACACAATCAAGAAACACAAATCTTAAGACACATGTGGAAACAACTAAGATATTTGAACTGCTCTTGAAAGCTTTAACGGCACAAAACATTGCTTTAAGAACCAGAAATAATGACAACCACACTCCTCTTGCTTTTATACGAGATAGCGATAATAAAATTTTAAAAATTTTCTCACAATTTGGATTTGAAAGAACTGAAGATGATTCCTTTGAAGAATCTTCCTACAATATTTCTATCGAATCAACAGAAAGAGATGAAGTATCAGATTTCAAACTGAGCGATTATTTTCACGCAGAAGAATTGAATTAAAGCATACTGCTTTCAAACACTGCTTATCTTAAAATTTTTTGCAGCTCTTAAGCTTTTAAGAGCTGCAAAATTCAATGTATTAGTTAAATTTAAACTGATAAACATGTAGTTTATCAACCATATTTTTTCTTATTTTATTGCATAGTTCATCACTCGTTTGTGTAAAACCTAAGTTTAATAATAAGGCTCCACGATCAGGACGATCTTTTGAGGCTGTTATAACAAAACTCTCTGCTGTCGGAAAATGACCGCGTAAAACCTGAAAATAATTTTCAAAAAACTGCTCAAGGTTATACTTTGCAAATAACACTGTAGTAAAAAAACTGCTAATAAAATCAACTTCTCCTCCCTCAACTCCCCACTCTCCCTCAATGAATTGCACGATCCCCATACCAATCAAACGTTCTCCGTCATAGAACTTGAGAAATAAGCACTCTTGTGGATTTTTATCAAAAATCGCTCTCGCTCTCTCATACTCCTCAAGTAATGATTCTCGTTGGGATTCTCCATGGGATGCAATGGTAAAGGCTTGAGCTTCTACCCAATGCTGATCATTCGCTTGTTCAATCTGAGCAATCACTATATCTGCATTTGCGGTATCATCATAATACAATATTTTAGCAGTAAACACTGATTGTAAAGCGCTAACACTTACCATAGAAACAAGCAACACCAATTTGTAAGGGCATAACTTCATACAACGCTCCTCGACACATAAAATGTTAAGATGACAGTCGACACTCTTAAAGATGTATCACGCGACCCTAGAAACTACAAGAAACTGGGAATCAAAATAAAGAGTAAAGAAATTGCAATCTTCCATGTGAACAAGAAAAAAGCCCCCGAGTTTTTATACTCAGGGGCTTTTGTAATTTAATCCTGGCAGTACCTATCTTTCCGGGC
>CAZBMD010000006.1:0-80879 GCA_964493325.1 uncultured Pseudomonadota bacterium
ATGGTCGCTAATTTGACATCGCGTATAATTCGTTGTATTAAATCTACTGCCTTTGAAATGTATTTATGAATCGATGTTTCGGAAGTTGTGTTGGGTCTTGAAAGAGGCTTTTTTCTGAACATGCCCCACAGCCCCATGATTATTTCAGCAATAACAAGGCCACAACATAGCCCGGTTACAAGACCCTCTTTAGTAAGGCTTGTTGAGCTGTTGCATAAAAATGATGCGCCATAAAAAAGTGGCTCGATAAGGATATATTTTGACATCATCCCGACTAAAAGCGCGCCAACAATCTTTATGCCTGCGGTAAAACCAAGGGCCCAGAGCATTGGCCACAGCGCGATAGAAAATTCTTGCCCAAAAGTAGTTGGGAATAGGGTGATAATTTTGGGGAAAAGCCCTTTGAAGCTAAGCAGTCCGTCACGTAAAAAGCAAAAGAATGCGGTGCCAAAAAAGCCTGAAAATAGGGCGCGCATTGGTCCTTTTTGAGACGGAGCTGTTATGACATTGTACGTTAGCCTGCTAGAAGGGAACGGGAGCGCCTGAGTTTCTAAAAAGGATTTAGCAAACGACGATCCGAGTAATATCCCAAAGCCGCCTGCACATAGACACAAGATACCAAGCTTTAGGGCAAAAGAAAGAGGGTTTGCAAGGAGGATTGAGAAAGCAGAGGCATCCAAGAAAAAAAGCATGGGAAGAGCAAATCCAACACCTACGGCAATGGTTCCCCCTCCCGCTGCAACAGCCTGAATAACCGCGACCCGTCGATTCATATCACCTGAGCCTTCGTTTTTGGAAATAAGGCGCAGTAAGCTGCCACAAATCAGAGCAATGGTAGGAGCCATCCATGGGCCTAGCATCGTTACAATCGAGATATAGGAAAGAATAGCAGCAGACAGAATCGTAAAAATGACGCTGCTTAATATTACAAATAGGGACACAGAGAGCTCCTTGTTGGGTTGCTTTGAAAATTATAAAAGTAAGAAACGCTCCAAGAATTACTAAGAGATGCGTTCCTGTCAAATGGGTCTAAAATGGCTGAGTTATTGCTTTTTTAGACTATTTTAATTACTATTATTAATAGGTATGTATGTTAATTCGATTTTTATTGAATAAATATATACGCGATTTTGTGAATAATTTGAAGAAATAAAAATAGGCAATAGAATGAAGATATTAAAAAAAGCTCTATTTTTTTCACTGGGCCTTTTGATCTTTCTTACGGTGATCAGAAGGTTTTATCGCGTCATGGCGTTACAAGTCTCGAGTGTCTCTGCATACATTGGGTACAACAGTAATGCTCATGAAGAACAAAATTCTCAAGCAAAAGATGAAGCTGCAACGAGTGGAGTGCATTATAATTTTAGCCGGTTAGTAAGGCTTATGGAGTCATGTAATACTATTAAGCGAACATTTTATCAAAATTTCACGCCTTATTTTGCGCACAAACAAGAAATTGATATGGACGAGCTCAAGCATCTCCTCAAGCAGCTCCATCAGGAAAAGGTGCGTTTTCAGCATTATATCTGGGAGCTCAAGGGATATTCGCGAGAGGCAATGCCTGCGCGTCAGCAGCGAGCCCTCAAGTATTACTTTCACATTATCGAAAAAAGTATTGTAGATCTTGAAAAAATCCAACATAAATATTCGAATCGTTAGATTTTAGCGAAACTATCATTTCTTAGAAAGGAGCTCTTCTAGTTCGTTAAAATGTTTCTGGGCAGGTGCTGATAGTGGTTTCTTGTGATCGAAGTTACTCGTTCTCTCTGTTCGAACTTGTTCTCTTGCACGCATATAATCTAGCGGCGTAAACCCTGCTTTATTTTTAATTGTTTTGATTTTTGGATTACTTTGAATCAATGTGTTGACGATGTCTTTTTGCTGAGCTCGTCCTGGATCTGCGTATTCAGAATCTGATGGATTGATGAGATAAACAGCGTTGTGAAGAGCTGTGTTGCCTTGGTCATCTTGAGCTAGGGGATTAGCTCCGTATTCAAGAAATAGAGCAACTTTTTCGCTATTCTGATCAAGTGCGGCAAGAGCAAGTGGTGTGCTTCCTTTTAAAACTTCGAAAGCTTGATTATTGACAATTGTGTCTTTGTCTTCTTGTGAGGGTAGATTGAAAACGGCGTGATTTTTTTCGATTTTTGTTTCTTCAAGCACTTCTTTAATATCTTTAGCTGAAACATCCCAGTCGCTTGCAGCGTAATGAAGAGATGTAAACTTTCCACCTTTAAATAAATTCTCTTCATCGATGTGTTTCGTATTGAGACTATCGAGATCTTCTTTGAGGTTCTCCTTTACTCGTCCGACTTTACATGCAACGCCGACATCTTTGAGTCTAGAAATCCACGGAAGGTCTTGTTGCGGGTCTGGCAATAGTAGATTTTTATTTGTTTTACTGCCGTCATCTTTGAGTTTATTGAGGGTTTTTGATTCTTGATAATGAGCGTAGCCATAACAGCTGCAAGCGCACGCAGCGACGGCGGTAATGCCAATAGTTGCCCCCACAGCAAAACAGATAACAGCGTTTCTGGTGATTCGTGATTTTTCTTGAGGATTAAGGTCTTTGGAGTGGGCAATTAGTTCGAGAGCTGAGTTAAAATCACTTTCAGACATAGTGTTGCCTGCGTTGATTTGCTCAGTCATGGCATGTGTTGAAAGGGTACAGATGAGCAGTAGGGCTAAAATTTTTTTAAACATGCAAATTTTGTCCAATAATAAATGTTTTTTACAATTCAGTTAAACGTTGGATTATGATAGATAAAGCAGTAAAAAAATCAATTAAAAACGGCCTTTTATTGAAACAAGGCGAGGAGTTTTTTTGATGAATAATTTTTTTTAAGAATGAGATAGTGATTACAAGTTGAGCGCAAAAGAATAACTGTGAAGGGGCAACAAACGTTGCCCCCGAGTGAACTAAGTTTGAGGCATCAACACATGATTTAAAACTTCATCAACGTGATCAACAAAAACGAGCGTTAACCCCTCGTGTATGCTATCAAGGTTTTCAAGATCCTTTTTATTTTGTAGCGGTAAGATAACCGAAGAAAATCCGTGTTGCTTAGCAGCAAGAATTTTTTCTTTTACTCCGCCGATAGGCAGTACGCTGCCTTGCAAATTCAGCTCTCCGGTCATAGCATAATCGCCATTGACTGCGCGCTTGGTAAATGCCGACAAAACTGATGAAAGCAATGTTACGCCTGCTGAAGGACCGTCTTTTGGAATTGCTCCTGCTGGCACGTGGATGTGCAAGTCAAACTCATTAAAAAGAGTGTTGTTGATGTTGAAAAAGTCTGAGTGAGATTTTGCGTAGGTGAGTGCTGCTTGTGCAGATTCTTTCATGACATCGCCAAGCTGTCCGGTGAGCAAGAGCTTCCCTGAACCTGGCATTAAAACCGCTTCAACTTGAAGAATTTCTCCACCGTAGGGAGTCCATGCAAGGCCATTGCAAACGCCGATGCGGTTTGCTTTCAAATAGCTTTCTGAAGGAACTTTTCGTGGCCCAAGATATTGCGAAATATTATCTTTGGTAAATTCAATTTTTTTCTTTGTTTCAACAAGAGCTCGAGCATATTTTGAGCATAGTTTTTGTATTTGTCTGTCAAGGTCGCGTACGCCAGATTCGCGCGTGTAACCGCTAATAATTTCGGTTAAAACGGGCTTGCTCAGTTCAAACCCCTTGTTTTCAAGGCCCGAGCTTTTGAGCGACTTTGTGACTAAATATTTTTGAGCAATTTGCAGCTTTTCTTCTCGAGTGTATCCGCTGACCTGAATAATTTCCATGCGATCGCGCAAAGGACCTGGAATGGTTGATAGGTCGTTTGCAGTTGTGATGAACATTGTTTTAGACATGTCAAAGTGAACGCCCAGATAGTTATCATAAAAGCTATGATTTTGTTCTGGATCAAGAACTTCTAGCAATGCAGCTGATGGATCTCCTCGATTGGACATGCCAATTTTGTCAATTTCATCAATGACAACGAGTGGGTTGGTGCTACCAGATTTACGGATTGCTTGAATAAATCTGCCAGGGAGTGCTCCGACATACGTTCTGCGATGACCACGAATTTCAGATTCATCGTAAACGCCACCAAGTGAGATTCTAAAAAATTTACGATCAAGACATTCTGCTATTGAATGACCAAGCGATGTTTTACCAACGCCAGGTGGTCCAAAGAGGCACAAAATTGGCGTGCTGCAATCTTCTTTTAAAAAGCGGATTGACAGGTAATCCAAGATGCGGTCTTTGACCTCTTCAAGGCCGTAGTGATTGGAATCTAGAACTTTTTTTGCATAATCAAGATCAAGGCGATCTTTTGTTTGAACGCCCCACGGCATTCCCAAAAGCCACTCAAGATGGCTACGAATAACCGATGCTTCCATTGAATCGGGTGACGTTTTTTCAAGTCGACGGAGCTGGCGCGTTGCCTCTTGGCGTGCTTCGTCAGAAAGAGGTAATTCATCAATTTTTTTTCTAAACTCATCGGTATCGGATTCTGAATCATCGCCCAGCTCTTTTTGAATAGCTTTGATTTGTTCGCGTAAGTAATATTCGCGCTGAGATTTGTTTATAGAATCACGAGTGTGTGTACGAATTTTTTCTTGTACGTTGCTAATCTCTAGTTCATTATTCAGATAGTCGCATATGCCACTGATTAAATCGTTGATATTATCTTTTTCAAGAAGAGCTTGAGCTGTTTCAACATTGAGGTTGAGGTGTGATAGGATAAAATCAGCCGCTTTTTCAGGATCTTGAATCTGAGAGAGGATTGCTTGAAAATCAGGACTAAACATGCGGCCTGATGCAGCGATTCTTTCGATGAGCATCAGCAATGTACGCATTTGAAGATCGAGTTCTTGTTTGTTGCACAGGTCTAATGTTGAAGCGGGTCCTTCGATGACGTGTGCCTGAAGAAGGTCTTGATCGGACAATATTTCTTCTACATATCCTTTGCAGAGGCCTTGTGTTAAAATTTTTATGCCACCTTCAGGAAGGTGCATAATACGCATAATCGTACCGATAGTTCCTACTTTGTGTAGATCTTGAATACCAATTGGCCCTTGATACCCATCATTCTGTTGCTTTGCTGCAAGCAAGAGAATCTTTTTAGATCCTTGCTGCGCAAGCTCTACACCTTTCGTGATTTTTTCATCGAGTATAAGAAGTGGTACGACTGCGTGAGGAAATACAACAACATCGATGGTTGGAACTACTGGTAGAACCAACTGTGTGCTTTCCTGTGTTTCAAGGTTGATATTCTTGTTATCCATGATTTTCCCCTTTCCCCCCTGGCAGGCCCGCTAAGGTCCCCTCCTGCCAAATGAATGACTTTTGCTTGGTTGTACTTGATCTGTTGAATTAATGTATGCAAAATAAAAGCAGTATTTAGCTTTCTTTTTTTATAATACGAGATTAAATCGACGTAAGGCAAGGTTAAACAATATATTGCCCAATCGTGCTTCAAGGGACGCACAAAGTCTTTGTTTTGAAGAACCAATTTTTTAATAAGGGAACAATGGTAACGACAAAAAATCAGCTGCTTATTGCAAAAGATTTACATAAAAGTTATGTCCAAGGTGGAAAATTGCAAAATGTTCTACAGGGGGTGAGTATTTCGTTTCATGCTGGGCATGCCTATGCCATTACCGGTGTTTCGGGGAGTGGTAAGTCAACGCTTTTGCATCTTCTCGGCGGCCTTGATGTACCAACGTCAGGAACCGTTTTTTTTAATGACTACGATATTTTTAGGTTTAAAGAGCGGGCAAAAGATAGCTTTTTAAACCAGCATCTTGGGTTTGTTTTTCAGTTTCACTACCTTGTAAAAGAGCTTACTATTATCGACAATATTGTTCTTCCAGGAATTATTAAGGGAGACAACAAGCAGGTAGCAGCAAAACGTAGCATTGAATTACTTGATTTGGTTGGTCTTGCAGATAAAAAGAATCATTTTCCAGGGCAGCTTTCTGGAGGTGAACAACAACGGGTAGCTATTGCTCGTGCAATTATGAACAGGCCAGCTTTTTTGCTCGCTGATGAGCCAACAGGTAACTTGGATGCTGACAATGCGCAACGGGTTGTTGATATTTTTTTGTCATGCCAAAAAGAATGGGGTATGGGGATTATTTTATGTTCGCATGATCGTGATGTGTATCAAAAGATGCAGACTGTTTATCATTTACACAATGGTCTATTGGACCTTGAAAAAGAGTCAGTCGTCGATTAGACTTTCAGCTGCTGGTGGAACCATACCAGTTACGCAATTTAAGAACATTTTTTAACCAAGCAAAATATTGGCCAACAGATGAATCACAATTTAAACAAAAAATCTATTTTACGTAAAACATTTCAGGTAGGCAGCTTAACTTTTTTAAGTCGCGTTCTTGGTATAATTCGTGAGATGCTGCAGGTGCAATATTTTGGCATTGGGGCTATCTCAGATGCTTTTATTACAGCTTTTAAAATCCCCAATTTTTTCAGGCATATTTTTGCAGAAGGTGCATTGAGTGCGTCGTTTGTTCCTGCAATTGTGGGTGCTGTAAAAAAAGAGCGGCACGAAGAGGCAAATGGTCTTATGACTATTTCGTTTATATTTTTTGAAGGTATTATTTTTTTGATATATCTGTTTGTGCTCTTTCGAGCTGATTTGGTTATCAATTTTATAGCCCCCGGTTTTTCGGCTGAACAAGCGGCTCATGCTATCCCTTTTCTCAAAATTATGTTTCCGTTTCTTCTTTTTGTTTCGAGTAGCGCGCTGCTTGGTGGAGCTTTACAGTCGGTTAATCATTTCTTTGCACCTGCATTTGCACCCGCCTTGTGGAATATGGTCTATGTCAGTGCGCTTTTGATTGCTCTTCATCTGACCTTGCCGCCGGCATTTTTATGTTTTGGTGTGCTTGCAGGAGGTCTTGCCTGGCTCGGGCTTCACCTTTTTTTCTTTTTCAGAAATGGCTTCCATTTTGGTATTATCACGTCAAGCGTGATTCAAGCATTTCGCAATGTTTTGAAGAAGTTTTTGCCTTGCCTTTTTGGCGTGAGCATTATGGAAATTAATCTTTTTATAGGTGGGATGGTGGCTTCGTATCTTCCCAAGGGGTCAGTCTCGCTTCTGTACTACGGCAGTAGATTTATGAATATCCCGCTGGGTATTTTTGCGGTAGCGCTTTCGAGTATCTTGTTGCCCCATTTTTCACGCATGGTTTTGTATGCACCTAAGCGGCTGAGTTTTTATTTACTTGAGGTAACCAAGTTTGTTACCTGGGTTATTTTGCCCGCAACGCTGGTTTTTATTTTTGTATCACATCACTTTTTTGCCTATATTTTACTGGGCAACAAAGCGACCGATGTTCAAATAACGCAGGCCACAGGGACGCTGATGATTTATTTGATTGGATTGCTAGTCTTTTGTTTGAACAAAATATTACTCAGTCTGTTTTACTCGGTACGAGATACGTGGGCAACAACGTTCACTTCTGGTGCGTCAGCTCTTGTGAACCTTTTAGGTGACGTTATTGCGCTCTTTACTTTCGGTATTTATGGGATTGCAGCTTCTACTGTTGTTGCAGGGACAACCATGACACTGTTGTGTTTTTATTTTTTAAAAAGACGACACAATATCAAGTTTTATGCAGGAAATTATGGCAACTTTTTAATAAGGTATCTGATGCAAGTTGCTCTTGGTGTTGCTATTTTTTATTACGGGTTTGTTGTACTGCAGCACGCCGCTGTTGGCAGCTCTTGGGAACGATTTTTTGCAATAGGAGCAGGGTACTGGGTAATTGTTGGATTGCTTTCAGTTGCTATTATGGGGCTCATGTTTCTAACCAGAAAAATTTTTGGGGTTCGAGTCTATTTTTTGGATCGATAAAGTAAGCGTTTACTCTGTCTACGAAGAATGTGATAGCTTAGAAAGTTATTTACATTTTATTGCAAGTTTCTTAACCTAAGCCAGCTCAGGCAATCGGTCCTGCCGGTGTTTAAGTAATGACATTGAGTGTGCTGACGCTATGACGTAAGAAAAGGGGAGCATTGGTGAAGAAAAGGTTGAGCTTTATTGTAATTATGCTTATTTCATCGTCAGTTTATTCGCATTCCGTGCGGTCGATTGAAGGTCAAGCAGTAGATGGTGCAACAACTGCACGATTTGCTGAAACAGCGTTTGCAAGCGGCAATATGTTTGCAGGGTCATTAGATACAAATGGAAGCATATTTTCTCTCACACGTTTTCGTATTACTCCTGGAGCCAATGAAAATAATGCCACAGCATCGGCGCTTGCGCCCGATGGTATGGTTTCAGTAAATGGCGCCCAAGCTGCTCATCCTCTCAAAGATCAACAAATTGAGGCTCTGTCTCTTATGGCAGGGAGATCTCCTATTGCTGCCGTCAAAGCCGCCGCAGCGGCTGATGGCAGCAAAAACTCTTTAGTTCTTGTTACAGATATCAGTTCTGGAAAAATTGTTTTTACAAACGAGGAACATCAAATTCAGGATGCCGAAGGCAACGAAGTGCTTGATGCTGGCGTAGCAGCTCTTGCAGCCTCGAAAGATAGAATTTTTATTGCCGTTCCTCCCAGTGGAGGTACGTTTGGCAGCGAAAATTCTGGATTTGCGCAGTTTGTTTTTGATGGTACGCAATTGAGTATGATTAAATTTACTGGATTTGTCGGACAAGAAGCTGCCTATAAACTCAACTTAGATGCACACAAATCAGGCGTAATGTACCCTATTGCTCCTCTTAAAACACATCAGCAAGTGCAGTGCGCATTTAGTCCAGATCCTACCAATGCAGCAAATATCGCTTCGTGTGTTTTGGGAGAGGATGTTGCGATGTGGTGGGACAATAAATTACAGCGATTGTTTGTTGCTCTTTCTGGGGCTTCAGGCGCAACCAATAAATCTGGCGGCGTTCAGGCGCTACTGGTTGGTCGACTTACCAAACAAAAACAGCTTATCCTAGAGCCGATGATTGATCTCAAAATCGCGTCTTCTATTTTTACGGTGGATAAAGATCATTTTATTTTTGGATTTCAGGGCAAGCATGCTATGAATCACACGGCATCGCTTTTGAATGTTCGTACCATGCACACGAGTACTGGTAGAAGTTATGTCGTTGTTGTTGGCGGCGTTGAGCAATCGGCCTTCATTGATAAGGTAAATTCCCAGGTTTTTGCATTGCCGCTCGTTCCAACAAAAAAATCTGATGGATCGGCTCACAAAGAATCGGATATCGGTAGAATTGCTCAAAAGGTTGAGGCTGCATCTGGAGATGATCTTATCGAGCCTGTTTTGGTTACAGGGGATATGACCCTTGCAATAGACCGTGCCGCAATTGTTGGCGCAGATCATCATTATCTCTGTCATGCACTTGATAGCAAAGTAGCTGCTGAAAATCATCCAACACTGATTACTGATATGGAAATAGTTGGAGACACTGTCTATGTTTCTGCTGCAGGGTCTCGTCTCATTGATGGAGACTCTGAGACTGAGCAAAAACAAGAGGCTGGTATTTTTGCAAGCACAGCATTATTTAACCAGGATGGAGCCATTCGCGCGTGGACCCCGTGGCAGCGTGTGATGGGCAAAATTACACCAGTGTTTGGGTTTGGTTTTGATGAGCAAACTCAGAACTTTTTTTATCTAACGGGTGAGGATGATGCTAGCGCAAATGTGATGGCCATTACGCAGTGGAATAAGGGTGATGACGCTTCAACTGCAGATGGTGGTTTGCATGACGGAAAACCACTTTCATCGGTGCTTGATGGCATCGTAAATAATGCTGTTTTTGGGCCTGTGTATGGCCTTTTTAATTTTAGTGACGAAACCCCTGGTTTTCAGGTGAATGATATCAAAAAATCCTATCCAGAATTTTCAATGATGGTTGCAACCGGTTATCAAAGAGTTGCTTTGATTCAAACTGGGCAGGCGATAGATGGTGTTTTTGGGCAAACGGTTCAGTTTGCGCCAGATGAGTCAGTTTTTATTTTTAATGATGATGCGCTCAAAAAAATTGGGCTTCTTTCTTGCGCAGAAGTTTCGCGCATTCCTGTTAACACTTCATCCAGGAGCGGAGATGAGTTTAAAGGCTGGCTTTTTGTTGGCGGCTCTGGGGGAGTGGCTGTTTTGCGCAAGGCTGATGGTTCTGGTTGGCAAACAGGGGCGCGTGGCGGAGCTGTTTCAGGATTGAATCAACTTTCGGGCATGGACTTTCCCGGAAAAGTGACAAATGATAAGCCGGATTGGTCGTTTATTCTATTAAAAGATAAAGCTGATCCAGTCATCCCGCCGAATCAAAAAAATCCTCCGGTTATTAAAAATATTTTTGAGAATACCAGAAAACTTGTATCTGATGGCAAATATTTGTACATCGTAACGCGCTCAAAAGTATTTCGATTGCTCATCGATAAACTAGACTTTACCAAAGGGATTATTTCTGCTGCGCGTCTAAAAGTGATTGTTGATGTGGATGAATCTAAGGATTTCCAAGATAACTTTTTTTTAGAGAACGAAGAAATTGTTGATTTCATGGTGATCGATCGTACGTCCGATGGTCGCAGATTTTTACTGGCAACATCTGTCGGGGTGTGGGAAAGTACCGAAACGTTACTTGAAAATGGTACGGTGAATGGCATGTCGCCGCTTGAAAGTCTTGCTTGGGCAAATACCGTTAATAACAACTTTGATGCTCCATTCCCGCTTGGTCACGTTGGTTGGATGGAGTTTATTCCTGCGCAGCGATCTGGCGTTTTTAATGGCGACAAGGCTGACGGCAATCTTTTGGTGATGGCGACCGATGCTGAAAATAAAAAATTTTCCATGTACCGTTTTAATATCCAAGAAGCAACAGAAGGGCTTGTGCCGGTACGTGCGTTTACCGAACCTTATTTTAAGGGTAATGCTTTTGATACCGTGAATAAGCAATTTATAGAAGCTAATCGAACTCCAGAATTCTTCACTGTTGGAACGCTTGATGCCGGGTTTGCTCCCAATCTTGATGAGCTGTCGCTGGTGCCAAACCACTTTGATACCCAGTCGGTGCCCATGGTTCCGCTCTCAAGCTATTTTGAAAAAGCTTTTGAAAAAGATAGCGCTATTATTCTTGGTAAACAACTTCCTATTAATATCTCTCGCTTTCAATTGGTGCGAGATACCGCATCTGGTGCGGTGTATATTCCTGGCACTTTTGGTGTGCGTGTGAATGAATAGTTATTATAAAAATAGAGCGAGCAATTTAGTTACATCGAATTATCAAAAAAAAGCACGAGGGTTTTTGTATGATCAAAAAAAAATCATTATTTAGATTAATAGCTTTTGTATCCATGCTGCATATGGCTACTGTTTTTTCCAACGAGCAAGAGTTAACCATTGAGCAAGAGCTGGTGATAGCGCAAGCGCTGAACGAAATGGATTTAATGCTTCCTGCCGAAAACATCAATGATAATGTTTTACTACGATCAATTTCGTCAACGCCACCTTCTGATGCAACGGTAACAACAAAGGCAACTAACTACACACAGTCTGCCTTTGTTCCTCGCAGCGGTCCTAGTGGTAATATCTTTATGTTTGTTGCAAGTGATAAAATTAACGAGATTACTACCCCTACTCCTGTTCAAGCGGCAGAGGTACTTGCCCGGCTTGAGGTTGGAAGTAATGGAACCGCCTTGGTGCATCTTCCAAAATTGCCGCTTGCGCCTGCGCAAACCAAGCTGAATGGCACGGCTGATACGGCAAATCCTTTAAATGGCGCTAAAATTGAAAATTTGACACTTTTTCCAGGAGTAATGCTAGTTTCAGGTGCGATTCCAGCGGTTTCGGTCGGTGTTGATACATTTTTGGTGACGCGTTCAGATAGTGGTAGTGAGGTTCTTAAGAATGGATCAGAAATTAAAGATGCTGGGAACAACTCGCTAAATAATGCGACGAACAAGCAGATTTATGCGCTTGCAGCTTCGAGTAATGAAATTTTTGCAGCGGTAGCACAAACTGACAAAATGTTTATGGATCCTGTGGCAAAAGATCGTGGTCTTGCTGTTTTGAGAAAAGATGCTGCTGCTCTTAATGTTTTGAATGCTGGCAAAAGTGCAACTGCAAGTGAAACGCCTGCTGCAAAAATTGATTTAACGGTGTACGATGCCACGGGCGCTGATGCGGACAAAGTTCGCTTTGCCTTTGCCGAAGCTAGTGGAAAAGCTGATCCAACTATTGACGACACGGTAGCGCTCTTTTGGGATCAAAAACTCAGTCGTTTGTACATTGGCCTGAGTGGTGTAAATCGTGCTGAAACTTCAGAAGCAAGTGGAGCATTGACACTCGCCGTTGCATATCTTGATAAAGCGGATCCGGCAGCAACCACAAATGATGTTTTGAATATTCAACCGATTGTGCCTTTGCCAAAAAAAGACTTATTTTATGGCGGTACCAATGTCAATGTGAACGATCGTATTGTTGGGTTTTATTTTGATGATACTAACAATGGCGCCAACCTACTTCCTCTTTCAATTAAAAAAATTCGGATGATGCACACTTCGACCGGTAGGGATTACTTGATTGTGAACGGTGAAAAGAAATTACCACCGGTCATGATGGATGTTCCTCCAACTAAGGGTATCTATGCGCTTCCGGTGCTTGGTCTTAAAAAATCTGATGGAACAGATCGTGATCCAAAACTCGTTGGAACGATTGCCAAAGTTGATGCTGTAACAGGTGTGAGTGTTTTTGATGATGCATCGCCTACGCTTGTTGCGCAGATGCCACAGGATGAGCAAGCGGCCGTTCTTGTTGGGGGAAAACCTCTTTTCAAAGCAGATGTGAGCGAACTGTTTGTTGAAGGAGATTCAATATTTTTATTTCTTGCTGGTGGTGCTAGTAACGAAGTAGGTATTTTTCAGAGTACCGCATTGTTTGATAGTCAAGGCAACATCAATGGATGGACGCCATGGCAGCGGGTGATGGGCTCCATGGAGCGTGCATTTGGCGGTGGGTATGATCCTTATATTGGTAGCTTTTTCTTTTTAACAGAACAGAATAAATTTAATGCAGTTACCACTCCAGCTGTTAATACGGCGAATATCGTTAAAGTAACTAGTTGGGGTAAGACATCGTCCATCTCAAACTTGTCAGAAAAACTTGAATCGCTTTTTGCGTTTGACCGTGGTGGTGTGCTTCAAATGTTCTCGTTTGATGAGATGACGCCGGGGTTCTTATTATCAAAATTTTCTATGATGATAGCGCTTGGGTTGGATCGTGTTGCGCTTGTTCAAACAGGAAAAGTTGTTGGTGCCGATCAATTCATTCCCGAAACTGATTTTCAAGCCGCAGGAAGTACTGTTCCCTTTGAGAATCAGGTAATTAAAGATCTTGGTCCGCTGTGTGCTGCAGACGTGTCGCGCTCAGCAGTAGTTGGAGAGGGTTGGGTATTTGTTGGAGGCTACAACGGCATTGCTGTTTTGAGCAAAGCGGATGGTTCCGGATATGAGAATCTTCAAAATCTTTCTACCGACCTTGTAGATTTTTCGTTCAAAAAATTAACGCCAAGTAATGGCAGTACTCTTGATCATGTTCGTAAAATACTATGTGATGACAAAAATCTTTACGTTATGACGCGTGATAAAATTTTTAAAATAGAAGCGATGGGTTCAGATGGAAAGTTTAAAGAAGTCTCGCCAGACCCGTTAGATGAAACGGTATTTTTCCCAGGTGAGACAGGTCGTTTCTTCAGTGATTGTCTTGTTGTGAAGGGTAAAGCGATTGTAGCAACAAACAAAGGCCTTTTTGTTACAGATGGAGCTACTTCTGCTGAAGTAAAAATTAGCGGCAAATCCCTTGGTCCGGTGGTACAGCTGCAGTACTTGTCGAATACCAAGGGCAAAGCGTCCGATCAGGGTAATTTGTATGTGATGACCGGCGATCTTTCCAAAAATCCATCAGAAGGTAAAATTTATCGCTTTGCAGTGAATGGAGCAAATGCGGTTGCGTCAGTTGTGCAGCCGATTAAAGATGGACTTTTTATGGATCTTCAGGAATTTCGTGGCAACTTTACTGTTGATGGAGCGTCAATTTTGACGGCACGGGGCAAGCATTTTGATGATGAAAATTATTTAAAAGTCTCATCTGTCAGCAATCGCAGCTGGATTAGCCCATTGGCTTCGATGTTGGATATCGATTTTGATAAAAATTTCTATGTTGCTGCACCGCTTCGTGAAAGCGCTTCGGGCGCATGGATGTTGCCAGGCGACTGGGGTACACGAGCGAATCTCTAGAGAAAGGACTCTGACATGACAATAAAAAAAATAGCAGCGTTGCTTATCATTTGCAATATTGTGAGCGGTGGTTTGCAGGCGTTTGCACCAAATAACTTTTTTGTTCCCTACGACGTAAATCTTAAGCTTCCAGGTTGGGAAGATCCTGAATTTTGGGAAAAAACGCCGTTTCGCTTTGGCTTGAATGTTGAGCTGGGCAGTACCGATGATGGACGTGATATTCATGGCCATAAATCAAATATTTTGAATATTTACAATGCGTCTGAAGCAGTCATTCCGATGTTGATGAATTCCTCTAATCCTGCAGCGACAACATTACTGCAATCATTGATTGCTGCTTATCCCGGACAGCCTCTTGATGATGGTACGCGTGGGCACCTCAAATTTCACGGTGACTTTGATCAAGTTGATGTGACATTGTATGGACGCTACTTGTTGCCGTTGAGCTTTGCTCCTGGCAAATTTTCTCTCAGTATGGCTCTTCCAATTCGCCATGCATCGGTTGAAGGCATTCAGGTTGACGATCAGACCAAAAATATTCTTCCCGTTGATCTTGACATCAAAGCACAGCTGACAGGCGCTGAAGTTTTTCAAAGCAGCATAAAAAGCTTGGGGGGACCTGATCTTGGGGCATGGAGCGAAACTGGGGTTGGAGATCTTGTTGCTATGCTTGAATGGCAGGATAGTTACAAGCAGGACAAAGAAAATCTAAAAACGGTTACTTTGTTTGCTCGCTTGGGAGTTTCTATTCCAACCGGTTTGAAGCATGATGAGGACAAGGCGTTTAGTTTGTCATTTGGTAGCGATGGAGCCTGTGGTATGCCACTTGGTGCAGGCATGTGGTTGGATTTTGTAAATAATATCCGTTTTGGTCTTGATGTAGACTTTTTTGTGCTATTTGATGAGTCTCGAGTTAGACGCCTAAAAACAGAAGAACATCAGACCGAGTTTTTACTCTTGAATAAAGGGGATGCAACCAAAGATCATGGGCTGACATGGAAGTTTAATCTTTTTCTACAAGCCTATCATTTTTACAGAACGTTTTCTGCTAAATTTGCCTACCAGTACATGAAGCATGACGATGACAGATTTATTCCGCGCCACAATGATTTTGACTACTCAGTGGTCAATACTGATAGGACTCTTTCTGAGTGGAATATGCATAATTTTATTTTTTCGATGAACTACGACTTTTTTGATGAAGCTGAGTCGTGGTGGGTCAAGCCTCAGGCGAGTCTCTTTTTCAAGATTCCCGTTGCAGGAAAGGGAATTATTAATCCATTTACTTTTGGTGGACAGCTAGCGATTAACTTTTAAGTACAAAATAAGTAATACAAAAACAGAAAGAAGGCGCCTTTTTACGGGCGCCTTCTTTTATTCAATAGCTATCGTTAGCTTAGAAACGACGATCGTTTCCGCCACGTGGGCCACCGAAGCCGCCGCGTGAGCCGCCGCTACGAGGACCACCGAAACCGCCACGGCCCATGCCGCCAGCAGGTCTGTCTTGTTTAGGACGCGCTTCGCTTACACGAACGCGTTGGCCTTGTAATTCTTGGCCGTTAAGTTCATTGATTGCATTTTGAGCTTCATTTTGATCAAACATTTCAATAAAGCCGAAACCGCGTGATTGGCCGCTGAAACGATCTTTGATAATGCTTGCTGCTTTTACTTGTCCGTAAGTTGCGAAAAGGCTCTGTAAATCTTGCTCTGTTACTGAATTGGCTAAATTGCCTACGTAAATTTTCATTATAATTCTTTCTAAAGACTAAAAACTATCTAATTAACTGTACTATCACCCGCATTACGGGCTGCGGGTTTTTTACTTACTTTTCAAACAGAGGGCTCCTTTGCATTAAGACAATATTCAGACTTGATAAAATCAGCTTATCAAAACTAGATTATTTATCAAATGACCAGCTCATATTCTTATTTTTAGTGCTAAAAGCATCTTTCTATCTGAATTTATTTCAGGCATAAGTAGCAAAATGAGGACATGAGTTCTATGGTTTGGAGTTTTATAATAGGGTGCTTGTGGCGAACGATTTTGGCTTTGTATCATTGCATGAAGATAGAATAAGCGTTATACATCAAAAAAATAGTTGTATTTCTTATAATCATCATTATCCTTCATCAACATTTGCTTTTTATATGCTTTATCATAAACAGAGGAGTTTTTTTATGAAAAAATTGTTGTTAACAGTTGCTGTGGGGATCTTGGTGAGTAATCTTAATTTTCAAAAAATTGATTGTATGAATAAGAACCCAGAGGAGGAATGGATGACTATATTGCAGGATCTAGTGAATGGTAGCAAATCGTATCCAGATCAAGAGATGAGCGAAGTTATATCAGGATTTTCTTCAGATGAAGAAGATGATGAATCTGATTTAGACCATGCAGACTTATTTACTCACGTTGTCGGGGTAGTTAGCAAATTTAATGCAATTTATTTTACAAGACCGCATGTATCTCTTTCCATTCCTAATCAAGCGGTATCTAATTTATTACTAAAGACGCTCAAAATGATAAAACAGCTAAAAAATCGACCAATAGCTTTGCAGCTTGAGGTAGATGGTCAGATGGTCCTTGAAGAGATGTTCTTTACTCAAGAGCATATTAAATCTGTTGTTGATGTTAATCCACGATTAGAATCATCAAAAAAGCGTATCAGAGCAGAACTTCAATCTGTCTGGCCTGTTTTTAGAGAATACCTCAATCTTATTGGAGAGAGTTCAACGTTTCTTACTAAGACGCCTGCATTTACCTCTCTTCTCAATGAGATTAAGAAACTTGCAGATTCTGTCGAGCATGAGTTTAATGCGATTTTATCGGTTGATAATCTATAATAAAATCAAGACGTTTGCGTAAGATAATGTGAGCTCCGATTGCAGCCACGCCGCAGCAAACAAGCATAAGGGTTAAAGATATCCAGAAGTTAATAGATCCTTCTCCTCCAAAAACGGCGGCTCTAATTCCCTCGCTGGCGTACGTGAGTGGATTAAAAATGGCAATGTAGGCAATAGCTGGATATGACTCTTTGAGCATTTTTAATGAAAACCAGTAGCATCCAAGGAGCTGCATTGGCGTGTACAAGCGCCGCCAAACATGTGAAAACATGCGGTGGTTGCTAATCAGCGCGCCCAAAAATAAATGGAAAAATCCAAAGAAATAACCTGATGCAAAAAGGATGAGGACAAGCTTGTATAGACTAAAGTGCTCGAATTGAAGTTTGCTTCCCAAAAGTAATTTACCAATTGGCAGCAAGGTGGTTCCTAGCATTGTTGAATACAGCGCAAAGGTGGTTGCTTTTTGGAAGAAAAAAAGCGAATGGGGTAAGTTGGGTAACACAAGGTACGATTCAATGCTTCTGGTGTTTTCAAGATCATCAAGAAGATTGGATGCAAAACTTATTGCAAGATAAAAAAAACCGGTAGCAAGTGAGCTGACCAGCATGAAGCAGCCGTATTGAGCGTCAAGGCCAAAAGTTGGGAGCACATAGCCAAACGTGAAAACCAGCGATGTTGGCCAGATGATCATATTGAGAACATCTCCCTTGAAATCTCGCGAAAAAACATAAAAATCACGTTGCATTAAACGAAAAAAAACTGAGACTTGTTTGTAGTTCATAAGGTCCTTACTTCTTGCTGAGCAACTGATATAGCTGCTTATAGCGCTGCACGGTGCTAGCAAGATTATAGTGTGAAATAAGTTGTTCGTTATTTATTTTCATAGTTTGACGCTCAGCTTTGTTCTTAATAAGCCATTCTAGTGCATTACAAAGAGCTTGCGGGTCATTGGGTGGCACCAGTAAGCCATTAACGGTGTTTGCAAGTACATCGTGCTGCTCGCCTTGGTTGGTGCTGACAATTGGCAGTCCAAAGCAGAGTGCTTCCAGAAGAGCAATAGACAGCCCCTCGCTGCGCGATGACAACGCAAAACAATCAAAAAGTGGATAAAATTTTATTGCATCAGACCGAGCCCCAACAAAAACAATCTTATCAGAGATTTGTAATGTTTGTGCAAGACTTTGAAGCTCTTGGTATTCAGATCCATCACCAACAAGGCATAGCTTTACATGAGCATTAGGTGGTAGCTGCTTTAAAAGCATTGAAAACGCCATAATCAAAATATCATACGATTTGATTGGCTCAAGCCGCCCAACAGAACCTATGACAAAATCATCGTAATAGAGCCCATAATCTTTTCGTTCCAGCGGCTGGTGGTAAGCAATACTGAGACATTTTTGCTGATCAACACCATTAGCAATTACGGAAAGTTTTTTAATGATTGCTGGTCGTTGAGCGATAGGCATGCGATTGATAACAGATTTTTGGTAGGCTTGCTGTACCGAGTCTGATACTGCAACAAGGGCACTTGCCCACTTAGCGGTCAGAGCATCAAGTCTATTCCGAAAAAAACCCTCGTCCGTAGCGCTACCATGTAGGTCGCAAATCACAGGGGTTCCTATAATTTTCCCAATGAGACGTCCAAAGATGTTTGCCATCCAGAGCGATGAATGAATGATGTCAGGCTTTAAGCTCTTAATCATACGAAATGCTTTGTAAAAAGCCCAGGGGTCGAACCTACACAGCAACCCTGAGATCTGATGCGTCGCTATGCCAAGACGTTCAAGCTGGTGGCGATTTGGGCCGTCATGAAAATAAAGTATGGTATGAGTGTTTTTAGGTTGGTCTGATTGTTCAGAAGTCAGTGATGTCAGAAAATTTACGAGTGCTGTTTCAGCACCACCAATTTTGAGACTTGAAATGAGGTGAACAATCTTCATAGTGTAGCTATTCGCTGAAAGCAAAAAGATGAGAGAGAGAAAAGTTTCCGGCTTCTCTCTCTCATTCAGATCTTGTAATTATTCAAGTGTGTCGTTTGGAGCAATATCAAACTCTTTTTCAAAGAAGGTTTGAAGTTTTTTGCTACGAGATGGGTGTCGAAGTTTGCGTAATGCTTTGACTTCGATTTGACGAATACGTTCTCTGGTTACCGAGAAATCTTTGCCCACCTCTTCAAGAGTATGTTCGGAGGCAACGTCGATACCAAAGCGCATCTTGAGGACTTTTTCTTCACGAGGAGTGAGTGTTTTAAGAACCTCTCGTACTTTTTCTTTGAGGTCATCATTAACAACAGCATCAACCGGCGTGTAGTCGTTCTCGTCTTCGATAAAGTCTTTCAAATAGGTATCATCGCTGTCACCAACAGGAGTTTCAAGCGAAACAGGCTCACGAGAAATTTTGATGATGTTTTTGATTTTTTTCTCATCAAGATTTAACTCTTTAGCAAGCTCGGTATAACTTGGCTCACGGCTGAACTCTTGCACGTAGGCGCGGGTGATCTTGTTGATTTTGCTCAAGGTTTCGACCATGTGTACAGGTACGCGAATGGTACGAGACTGGTCTGCAATCGCGCGAGTAATTGCTTGTCTTATCCACCATGTTGCATAGGTTGAAAATTTAAATCCTCGTTCGAATTCAAATTTTTCAACAGCTTTCAACAGACCAATGTTCCCTTCCTGAATCAAATCAAGAAAGTGAAGTCCTCGGTTGATGTATTTTTTTGCAATGTTGACAACAAGGCGCAAGTTGGCTCGAGCAAGGTCATCTTTTGCAAGTTTATCTTTCTTTTGAGCAACGAGCAGTTGTCTATAAAGTTTGAGCATGCGCTCTTTAGAAAGCCCTGATTCAGATTCTGTCTTTTTAATAAGTTTAGTTGAGCTGCGGACCGTGCTTTCAAGAATTGCAATCTGCTCAAGATCATCTTCAGTCGGTTTTTTGACGTTGCGATAAAATTGCAACTTGTTTTCGCAAACCTTGATTTCGTCATCTTTTTCTTGAACTTTGGCAACAAATTTTTCAATTTTTTTGCCAAGTTTACGAATTTGTTTATTCGAAATCTTGATTGCACGAATATGATCAACAATTTTATTTTTATTTTCTTCGACTTTGGCTAGCATCTCTCGCTTTTTATCTTCTTGAGAAAGAAGATTTCGATATGAGCGATAAATTTTATCTTCATTCGCAACGATCTCTTTAATTTTAGTGAGCATAGCGATGAATTTTTGTTTCTCTTCTTCAAATTTTGGTGAGTTGTCCTCGTCAAAATCAGAGAATTGAATTACATCTTTAAGGAAGATTGGATCGCGCGAAACGCGTTCTTCCATGCCCATAAATTCTTTGGCTACAAAGGGAAATTGAGCAACAGCATCAATTGATTCTTTTTTGCCTTCAGCAATTTTATCTGCGATAACTTTTTCGGTTACCTTATTGAGCAGAGGAATTTTCCCAATTTCTTTGAGGTATAATTTTACTGGATCATTCAATTGGCTTGGCTCGGCAAGGCCACGAAGTCGCTCGGCTTCTTTTTCAGCGTAAAAATCATCATCTGATAATTCGGTAGAAAGCTCAGCACCTTCAAGTGATGATTCAAGATCTGGTTTAACACCTGCAAATCGTGATGATTCTTCACCTTCAATGAGTACATCAAAGTCATCGCCAGCAGCATCAAGCTCTTCTTGTGAAATCAGATCGATGTTTTCTCTTTCAAAAAGCCGCAAAAGTTCGTTAGCGTCTTCTTCGCTCAACTTATGCTTTTGGTTGAAGGCTATGACTTCTTCATATGTTAAAACGCCGTCTGTGCGACCTTTTTCAATAAATACATCAATTTGTTTTTCGATGCTTTTTAGTGAAGAGCCAGTTTCTTCTTGCGGATTGGTGATCGATTCATCAATAACGAGCGCTTCGTCTGGAATTTCTTCAAGCCGAAGATTGTCTTCATCGATTGGTGAGGATAATTTTTCAACAGTCGATGCCGCCTTTTTTGCACTTTCACCGGCGCGCTGCTTAGTTTTGTTGCCAGCATCTACTTCTTTTTTTTCTACAATAATTTTTGCGGTAGGTTCTTCAGATTTTTTTGCAGTAACCGCAGGAGTTTTTACTTTGGCCGTAGTAACAGGTTTTTTTGTAACTGCAGCTGTAATTTCTTTTTGATTAACGGCTTTGGTACCAGGGGCTTTTTGTGCCGGTTTTTTAGTAACGGTACTTTTAGAAGCAACTGTCTTAACCGGGGCAGCAATAATTTTTTTTGCTACAGCAGCTTTTGGCTTAGCTATGATTTTTTTGGCTACAGCAGTTTTTTTAGCTGGAGCTGCTTGTTTTTTTATTACTGTTTTTGCAGGGCGTGCAGCTTTTTTAACTAACTTTTTAGGAGCTGTCTTTTTTGATTTTGTTGTTCGAACAGCTGTTTTGGGTGTAGCTTTTTTAACCGCACTTTTTGTGGTTTTTTTAGACGATTTTTTCGCTACTGTTTTTTTTACAGTTAACTTTTTTTTATTTTTTGTCATACAAGTCCCCTAGTTTGGATCCCCTGCTTAAGCTTCGAGAATAAATTAAATAATTCACTCAATCGTACGGTATTGGCATTTTCTGTTGCCGTGAGCATTTGAGCCTTTAGGTCTCTGACGATATGCTTCCAGTTGTGTTTACAGAAGTGAAAAATAAGCTGATTAAAAAGCTCAGTAGAAAGTACCTCTTCGAATTGCATACTGATCCTTATTACCCATTCTTTTTCTTCTTCATCAATAGTTTCAAGAAAAGAACCAAAAAAATTTTTGCGGTCCGGGCTGCGTTCAAGCAAAAGGTCAAGATGTCGTAAGAGTTTTTGAAAGTGCTGTGAAAAATACGGCACCAATTCTGGCTCGATTGTCAGTCTCTTATCTTTTTCACCAAGGCTACTGCTAACTATAGCAGAAAAGATCTTTTCTTCTAGTAAAGAAATTTCATTTCCCCCTGTTTGAACAGTCAAAGCTTCGGTTTGTACCTCTGGTTCTTTGCCCTCAGCTTGTGCCTCATAATAATGCTGTTGGTTTTTGCGCTGAGAGTTTTTAGAAAGCCCTCCTTTGAGCGACTGAAAAGGGATTTGTAGGATGCTGCTGGCTTCTTGGAGGAGCAAATCTTGTTTGATAGGGTCTGATAGATTGCCGATCAGTTGGAGAATTTTTTCAATCAGCGTCATCTTTTGGGCCAGGGATTTGGTGAAAAAGTTTGATCCAAGACTTTCAATGAAGAAGCTGAAGATATCTCGAGCATGAGGAATCATTGCATCTAAACTGCTGCCTTTGCTCAAAAATGACGCAGGGTCTTCGTTTGCGGGGAGTTTTATAACATACAGTTCAAGGTTAACCTCAAAACAAAGCTCTGCCATGCGCAAAATGGCCTTTTGGCCTGCCTGGTCACCATCGTACAGGATATAAAGCTTGTCGCAGTAGCGAGCAACAGTCTTGAGATGTTCTTGCGTGCAAGCGGTTCCAAGGGTGGCAACAGTATTGATATAGCCGTGTTGGGCCATGGTTACGCAGTCCATATATCCTTCAACCAAGAAGGCGAATGAACTGTCTTGCATAGCTTTTTTTGCTAAATCGAGGCCAAAAAGAAGCTTTCCTTTGACAAATCCATCGTTTTCTTTGCTGTTGTAGTACTTTGGTCGTTCGTCTCCGGGTCTAAAAATTCTTCCTCCAAAACCGCAACAGCGTCCCATGTTGTCCCTGATTGGGAATAGAATGCGTTCCTCAAAGGGAGAATACAGAGCGGATTTTCCGTCCATGACAATGCCAGATTCCAGCAACTCTTTAGTCAAAATGTTCTTTTTGCCAAGATCCTTAATAAGGTGGTTCATCTGCATGCTGCCGCCTGGTAGGTAACCAATCTGAAACATTTTGATAAGTTCGGGGCCGATTTTACGGTTGGCAAGATAGGCAAGAGCGCTTTGGTTATTTAAGAGTTGCGCATTTGCCCACTCTGCAAATGTTTTGCAAACGCGAAAATAGGATTCTCGATCTTCGCTGTTTAAAAGCATCGAAGCGCTTTGCTTTAAAAGTTGATCTGGAATTTTAAGGCTGTACTGATCAATAAGTTGGCGAGCGGCTTCGATTTGTGAAAGATTTTCTTTTTTTGCAGTGAAAGCAATCAAGTCGCCACTGGTGTGGCAGCCGAAGCAATAGAAAATTTGCTTGTCGGGGCTGACGGTAAATGATGCATCTGTTTCGCTATGAAAAGGGCAAGGGCCTTTCCAGTAGGTTCCAGCTGGCTTGAGTTGTACATGTTCACCAATTACATCAAGAATCGACACTTGGTTTTTTATATAGTTAAAAAGAGACATAACGCTTTGGCTAACGATTTTTACGGATGGTCCAAACAAATCCAATTATCGACAATACAAGGAGCACAAGTGAAAAAAGTTGTGGCTGTGAAAGGGTAATTGGCTGGCCAAAAAAGGTCAAGAAGGTTTGAAGATCTTCGCGGTCGCCGCGCCAGAAATCAATAAAAAACCGAGCTGCGCTTTCAAGGACAAGAAATAGTAGGATGCTTGCCCCTGGCGTTGATTTTGCCCATCGATAAAAATAAAAAATAGAAACAAAAATAAGTAGCGAGGCAAGGCTCATATAAAGCTGAGTGGGAAGCAGTGGGACATGTAAATATGGACAGAACCCTTCAGGATCAGTAAATACAACTGAAAGCAAAGCATTTTTACCGGCAATTGCTCCATAGCAACAGCCAGACAAAAGGCATCCAATGCGAGCTATGGCCTGCATCAGTGGTGCGTAAATGGCGCAGACATCCAAAAGGGGCAAAACGGGTATCCGGTGAATAAAAAGGTATGCGGGGACCACTACCAGAACTCCAACAACGCCGCCGATAAGGGTAAGTCCGCCAATCCATGGATAAAAAATTTCAAAAAATCGGCCCTCAAAGTCTTGAAGGTGCGTTATGACAAATAAAAATCGTCCGCCGGTGATGGCTGCCAAAAAGCCTGCAAAGAGAACGTTGAAATATTGTTCCATGGTGAGACATTTTTGTCGCACCGGGTGATTGATTGTGCAGAGTAAAAATACCAAAAAACCAAGAGCAATCATTGCCCCGTAGCCATAAATCCACAATGGACCATATAGATGAAAAAGACGTGGGTACATAATTAATCCTTTCTAAAAAATAGGTCTTCAGCTTAGTTCGGTTTATTTGGAGGAGCAAGCGTTTATACAAGAATGTGCTCAAAAAAATGCTCTGTTCTGAGGGCAGAAAAATTAAAGCTGCTTGTGTTTATTGTTCTTTTTAACTAAAATCCAATAGCTATTTTCTTATTGAATTTTATGAAGGTTAAAAATGTTGCGATTAAATAAAGTCTTAAAACTTCTTTTTTTAGTAAGTATGTTTAGTGGGTTACGTGCACATGAAGAAGTGCCGACAAAAGAGCTGAGCCCCGTTGCGCAAGAGCTTGTTAACCTGAGAAAAAATGATCCTGATATTAGCAAGCGTTTTTCGTTTAAATCTGCTGATGTTAAATACTATTTGAGTTTGATTGATCTTTGTGAGTACATTGATACCAAGCATTCAACGTTTGAAAAAATCACTCAGCACTTTTTCTTGAATCTCATAACCCCGCTTAGAGGCCTTATTTTGTTGCCTCCAGAAAAAGCTCCAAAGTTGCATAGTATCATCGCAGATCTTTGTCAAAAAATGAACGTTCCTCATCCAGCAGTTTTTGTTGTTGGAGATGTAGAATTTTTTAATGCATTTGCTTGCTCTTTTTCGCCATCATTGTCGCTTATTGCGGTTGGTGAAAAAATGGTATCAACGCTTTCAGAAAAAGAGTTGCGAGCTGTTTTAGCGCACGAGCTTGCGCACATCAAGCACAACCATGTTGTAAAAAAGATGGCAGTTGGCCTTGGGGCTGTGAGTTTGTTTCTTTGGGGGTATTACAATTTTATCCAATGGTGTGGTGATGCGCCTGTGGAATATGAGACGTGCAATTATAAAAATCAGCACATAAAAACTGTTGAACCATCAAAAAAGCATTATGGAGCGTACGCAGTTGTTGGTATTGCAGGTTGTTTGGGTCTTGGAGTGCTAGCAGATAAGCTCTCCCGTCGGTGCGAAAAAGAGGCTGATTTAACAGCTCTTGCAACTACCAATGATCCAGATTCAATGATTGGTTTTCTTGATAGCACTGCTCAATTCTATCGAGATTATGCTGCAATTTATCAGGAAGAATTTGCATATCTTGAGGATAAGGTAAAAACGTTTAGTCAGCGCCATCCGTCCTTTGGTAATTTTTTAAGCGATAGAATTAATTTATATAAACAATTAGCGCTTAGCCAACTTGATGAGAACAAAGAGTCAGCAACACACCCTTCAATTGAGGCTCGTAAAGAGTATATTCGCCAATATTACAAAACAAATGAGACTAATTAGAAAAAATATTTATCGCTAATCGTTTGATTGGCAGGCTTTTTCTGCAACAACATGCTTATTTGTAGCTAAAAATACCAGCTATTTTTATTGCTATTTTTTCTTGTTTTTATATCATTGCCTCCGTTGTATTTGATCTGTTTTTCATGGAGTGTTTGATGTTGAAAAAGTTATTAGGATTGATACTTGTCTGTGGTCATGTTGCTGCGGCTCCCGTTACTATTGAATCTCTTAATGCGGAGTATCAGGTTGATGAGGTATCAAAATTATATCAACAGTTAAAGATGAATGATTGTAGCAAGGAAGAATTTGTTAAGATTCTGCAGCATGTAATGCATGAAAATTTTGCCAATGAATCTAGCATACAATCTCTTTCAGTGACTGAGTGGTTGAAAAAAGCTGCAAGCGGTGCTTTTATGGGCTTAGGAGCGGCGTTAGCTCTTCGGATGGCTGTTGATTTGGGGATTTTTTGCTTCAAGCAATCAATCAAGTAGCTGTTTTAATTTGTAATTCAAGCATCTGAATAACTTTAGCATCAAAGAGTCTTCCATTCTCTTTAATCTTTTCTTCAAGGAGCATCGTAAATAAATCTGGATGCTCTTTTTCCATAGCAACAGCATTATCAACTTGATGGGTTGTTGTTTTAGCAACAAGTGGAATCACTAAACATTTCTTTTTAAAAAATTCAATTTCAAATAATGTTCCGGCACCAGCGCGAGCGATAACAAGGTCTGCAATTTGATAGAATCGTGCGATGTTAGGATCAAAGCTAAAAGTATGCGCTGCAATATTATGTTGCGCATAAAATGTTTGCCATTCTTTTTGGTCAGCAGCGCCAGTTTGATGAATAATTTGTACCTGAGAACCGGTGATCGATGTATGCATGCATGCGTTACGAACAAGCTTATTCAAAAGAGCAGAGCCCTGTGACCCCCCAATAACAAAAAGTGTTTTGCGACAAGGTAAAAATGATTGCCCTGTTGCGGCAATAGTTTTGTTAATTTCTCGAAGAATTTGATGGAGGTCAAAGATTTTATCTTGTGCTGAAAACCGAAGTGGATAGGCAGCTTTCTGACATTTTTTTGAAAAATCTTTTCCAAGAAGCCGGCATAATTTTTTTGTTGTATCAAATACGGTAAAAACGGTTGTTACGAAAGGTAAAAGTATAGTTGTAGCCTTGCCGGGAATGACATTCAGTTCATAAAGTTCAACTGGAACGCGGAAAAAAAATGCAGCCAGGCAGACTGGAATAGAGAGCAAGCCTCCTGTGCTGACAATTTTTTCAGGGCGGTGGTGACCAATTTTGATAAGTGTTTTACAAAAAATCGTGATGACTTGAAAAATAATCTGAGGAAAGAGCCACCATTTTTTGACCGAAAATTTTGAAAGAGAGCACCCAATAACTTCTGTTACAAAAGGATGATTGTGCGCTATGTTTTGGTCAAGTGTTGTGGTGCTGGTAAAAAGGTAAACTTTTGCAGCGGTTTCTGTTTGTATTTCTGTCCATTGCTTGCCAAGAACAAGTGCTGGCAAAATGTGCCCGCCCGATCCTGCTGCTACAATGAATAAGGACTTTGGTTTGTTCATGTTGGTTTTTGAGCCATTGCTACGTGTTGTTTTATAATTTTGTCATGTGGTGCCAGCGCAAGCGCTTTTTTAAATAGCGATAACGCATCGTCTGTGTTTCCTTGCTTGAGCAAAATAAAACCTTTGGTATCAAGAGAGTATGGGCAGTCCGGAGTTATCTCTATGGCTTTGTCGATTAAGTTAAGCGCTGTAGAAATTTTTTGGTTTGTCTTGGCATAGTGGTACGCAAGTAGATTGTACACCGGCGGATACATTGGGTTGATGCGAATTGCTGCGTTTAAAGCTTTTTCAACGTTCTCTATGTTGCCGGTGCAAAAATAAATATAGCCGATTTGGTACAAAATTTTTGATTTGAGTTCATTTTGACAAGCGGCCGAGAGCAACTTATTGCAGCACAAAAGTCCTCGATGAAACTTATTGGTTTCAATGTACAGATCGGCAAGCATTGCTATGGTCTTGAAAGAGTGTTTCTTGTGGTGTATCAAATTTTCAAGAAGCGTGATTATTTTTTCGGTAGGAATTTTTGCTTTGCGTAGAAGAAGCAGCGTATGCAACGAGAAGTCATCGCTCGCATTTTTTTCAAGGAGCGATTGCATAAATCCAAGCGCTTGATCGACTTTCTTTTGGTTGATCAGAAGCTCGATTTTTAAAAGGATCCCTGTTTTAAAGCTTGGGTCTCGTGTTAGTGCTTCATCAATATGAGAGAGTGCTGCGTCACAGTTGCCGGAGCGTTGCTCAAGAACTGCAAGGTCGAAGAAATATTCAGCAGAATTATTTTTTATTTTTTTAAGAAAGACTGCAGCCTCTTGAAATTTTTTTTGAGCAAACAGAAGCTGAATTAATTGTTTTTCAACATTAACATCTCGACCAACAATGTCCAAAAACTGCTTATATCCCCCAATGGCTTCGTTGATTTTACCTTGTTGCTCAAGCAGCATGGCTTTAAGCAGCCAGCCTCGGTCAAATTTGGGGAATAGTTCTAAACTTTTTTCTATGCACTGGCTTGCTTGTACAAAATCATGTTGCTGTAAAAATATTTTTGATTTTAGAAACTGAAAAAGAAAATGCCGATGTTTCAGTCCAGGTTTTTCAAGGCAGGCATTCAAAAACTTTAAAGCATCATTAAGTTTATTTCCTTTGATTTGAGCAATTGCCGTGTAGTAGGCAATTTGATCATTATCAGGATTGCGCTGCGCAAGATCAAGGAAAATTTTTGCAGCTTTATCATCGTTGTTAACGTGTAGATATGCCTGGCCAATTGTCAATTGTAGTTCAGTATGGTTTTTGAGAAGCGTATCAAATTCTTTTTGATGCTTTTCAACAACTTCAACAATTTTTGCAAAATTTCCGATGTTGAATAAAAGACCAATGTATCCATCATAAGCATAGATCTTCGGTTTTTGATCAAAGAGCATGTGGTAGGATGACAGAGCTCCTTCTACGTGTGCCTGGTTGTGCTGATATTCTGCTTTGAGGTACAGGTAGTACATCTCTTGCTGGTTCTTCATTTCAGCATCTACTTTTTCATCACTGATACAGCTGATCTGAGCTGAAGCGTCTTGTTGCGTTGCGGCATCGGTATGCTGGAGTAGTGCAAAAAATGTTACAAAAATGAACAGAGGCGCCAAGCGGTTCATACGTTTTTACTCCTTTTTATGCCGTTGCATCGGCTAAAAAAACTTTCAAGAGCGCTGCGTAGATCAGGATCCTCAACTTTTTGTAAAAATATTTTTTCATGCGCGAGCAAGGGCTTATTTACAATAAGTGGTCTCGTTTTTTGACGACGATTTTGTAGCGATTTTGCAGCGCTATTTCCAATACCTATCTTGAAACGTATCGTTTTTATGTACTCATTTTCTAGATAACCGTTTATTTTTTTTTTGAGTATTGGACCAAGGTACAAGAGTTCTTGAGCCCAAGCCGGGTGTGTAACAGCCAGAAGGAGCGATGAGTCTTGGATCTCTTGGATAATCACTTTGTCGTGCATGTCTCCAATTATGGCCGGCCAATGAGAGAATAGTTTTATTTTCCAATGCAGGTGTGCGGGGATGAGTGCAGGGAGTAGTTCGCTAATCTTTTTTGCCACAAAAGCCCTTATAAAGTTTTTTATGAATACTAACATCCTAAGCGTACAACAAATTTAGTAAAAGAAGGAATACTAGAATTTTTTGGTGTATTTAATTTTTACGTTAAACTAGGTTCGGTTGGCTTTTATAAGATGACGACTAAGAAGAAAAAAATAATAGGCTTCTTCTTAAGTTTGGACAGCGTGCCATTTGCACATCAAAAATTCAATTGCAAGATGTCATCCCCGACTTGATCGGGGATCCAGTAAATAAAATATTACGCATGGATAGGGCTCAAAGGCCTGGATGACACCTGTCGTTGTGTGTGTTTTTACAGCAACAACATTATTGTGATTTATAATCTATATCTAAAAAAGCAACCAGAACTTATTTCTAAATTTATGGTTTTTGAAAGGATTTTATGCAAACTGGTTGGCTTGTTCTTACTCCAGCACTGTTAGTTGTATTTTTGGCGCTCATGACGCGGCGGATAGTTTTTTCATTGCTTAGTGGCATAACGCTTGCTGCGCTCATTTTACATAATTTTCAGGTGATGCCGGCCGTCTCCACCGTTGCGTCACGGATTTGGAGCTCTACAGAGCTTGGGTACTTGACCTCGTGGCATGCATTTTTTTCGGCATGGTACCTTTTTATCTGTTTATTTTTGATTGTTTTGGGCATTATGATTTCTATGATCAATCAGGCTGGAGGGGCTTATGCCTATGGCAATTTTATTGCCGCGCGATTGAAGAGTCAAAAAAATGTAGAGTGTTCGTGTTTGCTGTTGTCGCTCCTTTTTTTTGTTGATGACTATTTTAGCAGCCTGACAGTCGGTTCGGTGATGCAGCCCATTACCGATCAGTTTAAGATTCCGCGCGTCAAACTTGCTCTTTTGATTAGCACGGTGGCAGCGCCGCTGGCTGTTTTGTTTCCTATTTCTAGCTGGTCTGCCGATATTGTTATGCAGCTTCGACAATCAGGCATTTCGTCAGTTGACGGGCAAGCCGGT
This sequence comes from uncultured Pseudomonadota bacterium, assembly GCA_964493325.1. Classification (GTDB taxonomy): domain Bacteria; phylum Babelota; class Babeliae; order Babelales; family RVW-14; genus CAZBMD01. The sequence goes on from CAZBMD010000006.1 coordinate 30,166, forward strand.
GTGCTTATCAGTGCCGACCCATTTTCTTTGTACCTATCGGTTATTCCATTTCTTTTTTATTCGATTATTACTATTGTCTGCATTTGGTTTGTCGTTATCAGGCGATTATCTTTTGGGTTACTCAAAAAACATGAAAGCGCGGCGCAAAAAACGGGCAACCTTTTTGCCGGAAAAATTGCAGTGGTCAAGCGCATGAGCGAGGTTGTTCCTCACGCAGCAGGCCAAGCGCATGTCATGGACTTTTTACTGCCAATTGTACTGCTATTTGGTGGCGTTATTGCTGGCATTGCTGTGCTCGGGTTTGGCAAGGTGCCCATTGCTCTTTTCTTGGGAAGCTTGGTAGCAACGCTTGTGAGCGGTGTGTATTTATTTTTGAATAAACGACTAAAAAGTTCACAAATTATTCCAATCATTTCTGAGGGTGCTCAGATGATGTTGCCATCAATCATGGTGTTGGTGCTCATTTGGACGCTTAGCTCTCTTCTAAAAAATGATCTTGCATCAGGGCAATATCTTGCCGATCTGCTTATTGGACACATTGATACAGCCTTTTTCCCCGTTGTATTTTTTTATATTGCAACGTTAATTTCGGCTATGATGGGTTCTGCGTGGGGAACCATTGGCATTTTGATTGCAATTGCAGTTCCCATGTTGGTCTCATTTGCTGGCATTGTTGTACCTGCAAGCCTTGATCAACTGCCCATGCTTGCACCAATGATTGCCTCTATTATTTCGGGTGCTGTTGCGGGTAATCATTTATCGCCAATTGCTGACATTATGCTCATGTCGGCAACCAGTGCAGGAGCGTATCATTTGGATCTTGTTAAGGCGCAGATGACGTTTGCAGTGCCTATGTTGATTTCAACCGGTATCTCTTTTGCCATTGTTGGATGCATGATTCAAATCCACGGAGCTTTGATAGCCATTGCCACAGCGTTGGGTGTTGGGCTATTGGTTGGATGCGGAGCTTTGCGCCTGATGTCTTTGTTTGGAGGTAAGATCCAAGACGCGGGGTATTGTCGTCTCTCATGATTGGTCGTCTGATTCGCTGGATTTTTTGTATATCTGTTTTGAGTGGCTGTGCCCTTTGTGGTGCAGCCTTTTATTTGTGGAGCACCGATCTTGTGGATTTTACTTCACTTGAGCGTTCATCGCTATCGGTGCCTTCGGTCATTGTGGATGAGCTTGGCCGCGAGATTGCTCGCTTTGAGCAGGATAAGCGAGAGCCAATTCGGTACGAAAAACTTCCCCAAAGTATTATTAGTGCATTTGTAACCACCGAAGATCGTGATTTTTTTCATCATCCCGGTGTTTCTATCAAAGGCATTGTTCGCTCGGCTTTGGTGAATTTGTATTACCGGCGTGCGGTCCAAGGAGCTAGTACTATCACGCAGCAACTTGCTCGATTGGTTTTTTTAAGCTCTGAGCGTACGTGGTGGCGCAAAATTCAAGAAATTTTCATTGCGCTTCAGATTGAGCGGCAATGTAGCAAAGAGCAGATTTTAGAACTGTATCTTAACAATATTTACTTTGGACGAGGCATTTATGGGGTTGAAGCTGCAATGCGCCGGTTTTGGCAAAAATCGGTAACCGATGTCACGCTTGAGCAAGCGGCAATGCTTGCCGCCATTGCAAAGTCGGCACGATTTTATTCGCCGCTCAACGCGCCACTCAGTGCCCGTCGGCGTCGTGATGTGGTGCTGCGCAGCATGCGTGACCAAAAAATTATTTCTCCTCAAGAATGTGCCGTTGCCATGAATAAGAAGCTGGATATTGTTGATGACGAATCGGGAGGGCCTATAAGGCTCTACCTCCAGGAATGGATTAGGCAGTGGGCAGAACGTCTTTGGGGGCGTGAGCGCTTGTATCGGGGAGGGCTTAAAATTAAAACCACCATCAACCTGGATGTTCAAGATGCTGCAGAGCGAGCGTTCACTCAAGTTGTAGGTCCGTTGCAGAAAAAAATGGGTGATAATCTGAATGGTGGACTTGTAGCCATGCAGCCACAAACAGGAGCAATTCGCGCCGTGGTTGGTGGCATGGATTTTAAAAAATCGCAGTTTAATCGAGCTTTTCAGGCCTATCGGCAGATAGGGTCCTCATTTAAGCCCATTTTATATTCCTGTGCCCTTAAAGCTGGCGTTCCCATGAACTCAGTTTTTGTTGATGAACAGGTTGAGGTGGTAATGCCAAACGGCAATGTGTGGAAGCCAAAAAATTGGAATAATAAATTTGAAGGGCCCATGACTCTTGCTCGTGCCCTCACGCGGTCTAATAATATGATAGCCATCAAGTTGCTGATGGAAGTGGGTATGCAGAGCGTGATAACCATGGCTCGTCGCTTTGGGCTCTCTCGTGGTTTGCTGCCCTATCCGTCAGTTGCGCTGGGTATAGTCGAGTCTACCGTTGAGCAAAACACGGCGGCATTCAATGTTTTTGCCAACAATGGAGTGTACGTCAAGCCTGTACTTATCGAATGGGTAAAAGATGCCCATGGCAACAAGCTTTGGCAGGCAGAAAAAGAGTCTTATCAGGTTCTTTCGCCCCGTCTTGCCAGTCAAATGGTGAGCCTTTTGGGTCTGCGCATGAAAATGGCTGCGCGAACGCACAAAAATTGGATTAACGTTGAATCGATAGGCAAGACAGGGTCGACCAACGGGGCGGCAGAAACCTGGTTTGTGGGGGCAACGCCCGATCTTACCACTGCAATCTACATTGGTCGGGATGATAACAAGCCGCTGGGCAACAATGTTTTTGCTACGTCAACCACCATGCCGATGTGGATCAATTTTTACAAGCAGCTTCAGCTCTCAAAAAAGCACTTTTATCGCGACCCATCGCTCAAAAAGGTTTCTTTTGACTGGATAACGGGTGCGCTTGCGTCGAATGAAGATTCGAATAAAAATATCGTGAAAATTCTTGAATAAATCTTTTTAATCGAAAATCAACTTTATTTTATCGAAGAAGATGGCTGACAAGCCCAGAATCCTAAAAAATAAGTGCCTTAGGATCTATGTATTGCGATACAAATGTCGAATTATCTAGGGATAAAAGTCGAATAGACTGGGGTTTTATGTCGAATTAACATGGTAAAAAAGATTTTTTTGACTAGAGAACGGGTGATTTTTTCAAAATTCTTCAAAAATTAGTGCATTTTTTAGTTTAATTGCAATTTTTTCTATTGCTTGGTTAAATTGGTAATGATTAATAGATTATTTAAATCATGAGTTTCCGGGGGGAAATGGTATGAAAATTTTTAAAAACAGTATATTTTTCTTGATGCTGAGTATGGGAGCTACCTGCTTGCCCATGGTTAGGATTACTATCGATTCTGAGATATTCAATACGCCCGTTTATCAAGAAATTGAGAGAGAGTTTGAAGTGGCATTTGAACAAGAGAAAACTTGGCAAGAGAGACTAACTGAATTTGCTAAGGATGTGCGTGATTATCCATTTAAAAATCCTTGGACATTTTCCTTTATCACTAGTTTTTCTACAGGAGGGGCGTTTCTTTTTAAAGATCATTTATTATCTATTGGATCTTATGCAGCGCCTTATGCTCTAACAGCTGGAAAACTTGTTTCAAAAGGTTTGTTGTCTGCTATTACAGAGCAACCAAAAGTTGTTTCATCACCTACTATTGTTAGAGCAAAGCCAACTTTGTGGCAAGCAATACAACATGATGTCTTTGGAAAGCGTTTGCCTCAAGCTCCTTCTCGCGTTCTAAGCAAGGCACCTTCTATTCTGCCGCTAAAAAAAATTAATACAAAGTGGTTGTATTGTGGAATAGGGTTTTCGGTTTTGGTAATAGCGATTTGGCGATGGACGCAGCGGTATGAGCGTCAATTTTCTGCTTTAGTCAGACAGTTAAAAAATGAGGTCCAAAGCTACAAAAGTTTTTTTTATACTAATAAAAAAGTGAGGGACTTATCTACTATGCGTGGACTAGCTTCTTTTCTAGATAACAATAACAATGCTCTTATAGTTCTAATAAGAGAATACTTTACTCCACACTTAGCGGTTGCAAAGAAAATTTCTGATGATTTTGTGTCACTTAGCGCGAAAGTAAGGAGTTTGCCTGGTCTCAGGGATCGTTGCACCCAATTTGTCGGTTTGAGTGGTAGATTCTATGAAGAGCTTTCTTCCCAACATAGGAACCTTAATCTAATAGGTGCAAAAATCCAATAGGTGCACGAAACTAAATCAAATATCTGTACTATGATACCAAAGGCAAGGGTAAAATTTTAAAGTTCCCCCTTGCCTTTTTCTTTATAACATACCATAAATATTTTCAAATAATTGCAATTTTTCAATTTATTTATGTAAATTGATGGTGTCCATGATCTAATCGGGACGTTATCAATTATGAGGAATTGAATGTTAGGGGGATTGTATGAAAATTTTGAGAATATTGGCTATTGGAGCCTTATTGACTACCATGAGTAGTAGCTGCCAACCTATGAATAATAATAATAATGAAAATGAAAAAGAAATAGTCTTTCCGATGCCTCCAAGTGGACTTAATTTTGACGAAAATATTTTCAACCAAGACTACGAAGCCGGCTCAGAGTTCGGCGATAATGAGGAAAAGTCAAAAGAATTCATAAAAAATGTTTATAAAAACATTAATGCTTGTGAGCTTTTCTATCAAACAATGCTGCGTTATGCTTTAAATACATACAAAGCCGTACGTGATAATCCTAAAAAAGCTTTGGTAGGAGCTATAGGTGGAATAGGCGCGGCAGCTTATTATCTCGGGTTAAACCGTTTGATTCCATCGTTGTCACAGTCCTCTGTTGAAGTGGGTTTGCCGACGGTTTCGGCTACGGTCCCGACAGTAGCCAACAATTCGGCTCTAGGCGCCTGGTGGGCAGACAAGTGGTCTGCATATTCTAAACTTGTAACTCGTATTCCTGAGCAATTAGACCCAGCTTATTGGGTTGTAAAAACAGTTGAAGCATTCAGTCAGCCTGTTGCGACAGCATCTATTGAGTTAGCATCTAGTGTTCCAGAAGTAGAAAGCCTTGCAGGCGCAGCGTTGGTATCCTCTGAGGGCAGGAATTGGAAACCTTGGCTAATTGGAGGCGGTATAGCTGCTGCAAGTGTTATGCTAACTGTTTACTGGATTCGTAAAAAAATGCTTGCAACTCCCGCTGGTCAGCTTGCAGTAGAGGCTAAAAAGCTTAGGCGATTTATGGATCTATACAGCTATATGAGAAGTCTTGGGACGTTGAACAATATAGGCGAAATGTATAAGCAGCCCGGAATAACAAAACCAAAAAAACACTTTAAAAAATTTTATTACGATCTAGGTGCTTATAAATTAATTCTGAAAGAAATACTCGATACTATCAAAGGCATAGAATTTCCCCTTCTTGAGGGCAACAGAAAAACACCTCAGGAGTCTCACAGAGATACAATGATAGGCAATGTTGAATCGTTACTAACGTTTATTGGATCGAAAGAAGAAAAGCTAAAATCTGGATTAGGCTTTAACAATGACAAGGCAGAAGATCTAAAAAATCATGTGAGTAATCTAAAATCTTATGTCGTTGGTTCTTATAAACTTAAAGTGCATCGTCTGAAGTCTCTAGATGACTATCTTTTTGACCTATGGAATCAGCCGCCACATGAAGTAGTAGTTAAGGTTAAGAAAAAATAATTCAATTTTCACGATAGACCATCTTTACAAAGATAGTCTATCGTGAAAAAAGTAGGTTCAAGAGATTGTCGAGAGTCCTTTGTATCTAATTTAAATTACTGAGCCACTGTGCAACTTTTTCGGCAAATTGCTCAGGGAGTTGTTGTCCGTCACAAACTTCTTTAAAGCGATCTGGGCTTTGCGCGGGTTAGCAATATGTTTGAGAGAAGGCTTCTTTGAGTTTTAAACTTTTATCCTCAAGATGAGGTTTTGCGTAAATCTTGAAATAACTTTAAAAACATTTTTCTGAATGTTTTTTGATCTTTTAATGCAAGAGTTCCAATTTTTCTGATAATGATACGATGATCCAGTGTGAAAAATTTCATTCTGATGGTACAGGCCTTTGGGAGCCCTGCTGCTGCATAATCTTCAATGATCGTATCGAGTGGCCATGGTTTGTTGCGTGCACTGGTGATCATTGCAAGAATTGAGTGCGAAATCTCGTTGTTAAAATTTTTATGAGACGAAAGGACTAGAGCGGGGCGTCGTTTTGTTTGACTGGAATCGGTAAACGGAAAAGGAACGACGACAATATCAAACGCTTTATAGGTCTCTAAAATCTTGGGTGTCATTTTTTGAGTCCCACTCATTCAGGGTTGATTCTACTGATTTAAGATACATAACATCGGTTGCCGTTGCTTTTCTGATTTCGACATGATTGTCTCGTGTGATTTCAAAAATAATATGATCCCCTTTTTTAAGACCTAAAGTAGCGCGTATTTCTTTGGGTATGGTTGCTTGGAACTTAGAGGTTAATTTTGAATTGGCCATTTTTTAAAATCCCTTCTTCTTATTGGTATTACTAGTATTACCGTAATACATCTGAAGAGAAAAAGCAAATTAAAAATCCTAAAATCAATTTTTATGCTCAAAGCGACGTTTTCATTGTTTTGAGCATTTTTTATTCACTAAAAATTATGCTCAAGATGAGGTTTTGCGTAAATCTTGAAATAACTTTAAAAACATTTGGCTGAATGTTTTTTTGATCTTTTAATGCAAGAATTCCAATTTTTTTGATAATGATACGATGATCCTGTGTGAAAAATTTCATTCTGATTTCAAAAGAACTTCTTTTTAAAAAGACCGTTACTGATACATCAAAGTTATCAGCAACGGTCTTTTTGTATATTTAAACAAGCCCGCTCAGCCACTGTGCAACTTTTTCGGCAAATTGCTCAGGGAGTTGTTGTCCGCCACCTTGAATTTGCTTTGAGCTGCCGCCGCCTTTAAGGTTCCAGGTAACTTTTAAAAATTCTGCAAATTTTTTCAAATCAATCTGCGCTTCGTGCTGCTTAGCAACGTAGGCAAAAAATCCAAACCGGTTATCAAGTTTGGTGACAAGGCAGTAAAAGCCTGGTGCAATTTTTTCAAGTTCTGTTGCAATGCCCTTGAGCTCATCGCCTTGTACATCGTCAAGTTCACGATACAAAAAGGGAACTGATCCAATATTTTTCATCTCAAGCTTCCAGTCTGGCAATTGTGACTTTATCAGCTGCTTTTTCAGTTGCTTAATCTGCGTTAGTGCATGTGAATAATTTTCTTGTAGCTTTGCAACTGCTGATACAACGTCGTCTTGCTTGACCTTAAATTCTTCGCTTAATTTTTTTGTTGAGCTAAATGATTGTTGAAACAGCTTAAGCGCTTCTGGGCCGGTAACGGCAAAAAGCCTTCTGACGCCTGTTGACAGAGCGGTGTCGCTGGTGATTTTAAATGCACCAATAATGCCGGTGTTGTGTGCATGCGTGCCGCCGCATAGCTCTGCTGAAAAGCCAGGAATTTGGACAACGCGGACATTTTCTGGGTTATATTTTTCACCAAAAAATGAGATCACGCCTTGTGTTTTTGCGTCCTGTAGGGTTGTATTAAAAATGTTGGTTGGAATGGCTTCTTGAATTTTTTGGTTTACCAAGTTTTCTACCGCTTCAATCTGATCTTTGGTCATTGCTTCGTGATGCGTAAAATCAAAGCGCAGATACGAAGCGCACACCAGTGAACCTGCTTGTTTGACCTGCTTGCCAAGTATTTCAATAAGTGCAGCTTGTAGCATGTGTGTTGCGGTGTGGTTGCGTACTGTTTCCATACGCGTTTGCTCGTTAACTTTGCTGTGCGCGCTGTCACCAACGTTAATTTCTGGCGTTGGGCCTACAGGGAGCGCCAACTTGATAGCGATAGCGGGGTGTTTGTGGTCGCCGGTTTTTTTCAAATCAACAACGTCAAACGTATGTCCATTGATGGTTACCCAGCCGTGGTCGTTAACCTGTCCGCCACATTCAACATAAAAAGGTGATTCTTCGGTAATAATCCATGCCTCATTGTCGATAATGCTTGAAAAAAGTATGCGGCTGGTGGTTTCGAGTGTCTCGTAGCCAACAAATTTGGTTGAAACATTTTCGGTTACAAAAATATCTTGCACTGCTTCTTTGTTCTTTTTCCCCGAAAGTTCTTGTTGTTTTTTCATCTCAGTTTCAAAAGCAGGCAAGTCGATGGAAAATCCACGTTCTTGAGCCATCAGCTGCGTTAGCTCTGGTGGAAAACCGTAGGTATCGTACAATTTGAACATGTGCTCGCCCGGGATGATGGTTGAGCCAGCTTTGGTTTGCTCTTCAACAAATTTTGCCAAAATATTTTGACCTTGTACTAAGTTGGCCGAAAACCGTTCAATTTCGCTGTTCAAAAGGTTGATGATGAGTGATTTGTTGGTCACAAGTTCAGGAAAAATAATGCCCATGTGAGTGATAAAGTGCTCAGCAAGTTTGGCAAGGAGCTGCTGGTCATCAGATAATTTTTGTGCAAACAATGCCGCTCTTCTGATGATTTTACGCAGAACATAGCCTCGTCCATCATTGGCAGGGCTACAGCCATCGGCAATGAGGAGCGATGATGATCTGACGTGATCACCAAGAACATGAAAGGCCGCTTTGAGGTTGTCATCACCAGCGGCGTACGAAATGCCGGTTAGCTCTTCAAGCGCTTTAATCAGCGTTGTAAAAAGGTCGGTGTGGTAGACGTTGTCTTTGCCTTGCAGAACCATGCACAGTCGCTCCAGACCCATGCCGGTATCAACGCCTGTTTGGGTGAGGGGTTGCAGTGCTCCATCGGTTTGACGGTTATACTGCATAAAAACAAGGTTCCAGATTTCGATGTAGCGCGGGCTATCAGAACCTGGGCTTGCATGTTCAAACGGACCTTGTTTTTCAGGACCGCGATCGTAATAAATTTCGCTGCATGGGCCGCATGGACCGGTTTCGCCCATTGCCCAAAAGTTATCTTTTTCGCCTAAGCGAAAGATGCGTTCTGGCGGGATGCCAACAATTTTGTTCCAGATTTCATAGGCTTCATCATCGGTGGTAAACACGGTGACAAAAAGTTTTTCAGGAGGAAGGTGCAGGTGCTTTGTCAAAAGGTCCCAGGCAAACTCAATGGCCTCTTTTTTGAAGTAATCGCCGAATGAAAAGTTTCCCAGCATCTCAAAAAAGGTAAGGTGGCGCTCGGTAAATCCAACGGCGTCAAGGTCGTTGTGCTTGCCACCAGCGCGGACGCACTTCTGGCTTGATGTAGCGCGGACATACGACCGTTTTTCTTTGCCCAAAAAGAGGTCTTTAAACTGGTTCATTCCCGCATTGGTGAATAGCAGTGTTGGGTCTTCTGCTGGAATGAGTGATGAGCTGGGGACAACGGTGTGATTATGTTGCTCAAAAAAATCGAGGAATTTTTTTCTGATATCAAACGAGTTCATGAGGGTGCCTTGCATCTTAACAAAACGGACAAAAAGTTTCTAAAAAAAGCTGGGATCAGCCTACCATGTTTGTCAAATTCCGTAAAATGCAGAGGGGTGCTTGCCTGAGCAAGCACCCCTTAAAAAAGTCTAAGCAGGTTATTGTCGCGAGTAAAATTGCACATTTTCAACAAGATGAGCAGGATATTTGTAGACGTTGATGCACAGCTCTTTGTAGCCTGCTTCTTCAACGTTGTTATCGGGGAAAAAATGAAAGAAGTTTAATAGATCGTCAACTGCTGCACTATGATTTTGTGGATAGGTGCAAACGATTTTTCGTTCGATATTGTCATGTTTTTGTGACTGTTTTAGAATAATTTCTAGCGTATCAAGTGCTTGCTGCAAAAACGGTTTGGCCAGGATTTTATCGCTGTATCCAGGGGCTGAAATTCTTATGTGGCCATTTGTTTGTCTGACAAAAAAGATATGCGCTAGATACTGGCTTTGCTCGTCGAGCATCAGTATTATTTCGCGCTTTTTTTCATTAAATTCTTGTAGCATATTTGCTTTTGCATGTTCGGCGTCTTTTGGGTTGTTTGCAAGATACAGGGGATCTATTTTTTCCCATATTATTTCCTTTATGTTGGCGTCAAAATCATGAATGTTCTCAGCGTTGACGGTGGCAACCTGTGCATTTTTTAAAATATTGTCTACGCCGTCTTGCATAGCTGTGCATGAGCCAAAGACTCCAATGGCTGCGCAAAGTATTAATATTGTTTTCATGGCGACTCCTTTTTTTATAAAAAACTATAACTCGGCACATATTTTTTATGTTAAATATCAGGATATAAATTTGCACTCAACCGTACAGAATAGAAGTTCTTATTGTCAATACTAATCACATTTAATTGATCATCTTGCAATTTCTACCAAAACGAAACTCTTTTCTGATAACATTGAGCGGACATTTGTAAATAATAAGGTGAAGGAGAAAAACTCGTGAAGAAATTACGGCTTTTGATTTTTATTGTCATTATGATGGTCTGCAATAGGTTTAATGCTGCTATTCTTGAAGACAATTCCAGTTCGGATGACGAGGTTTGCAGTGCGAGTGATATGTCTTTGTATCAAGCGATTGATAGCAAAGATATCCCTTTGATAGAGCGTTTGCTTATTCAATCTCCAGATGTGATTAATGACTCTTTTCATGATAGATGGAATCCCTTGGTGTATGTTTTGCACTACTATGGACATGATTATGACTTTGTGCATAAAGTTGCAGAGCTTCTTCTTGAAAACGGAGCATTAATTGATGTGTGGCGCTATGAAGCTGGTTACAAATTAGCTCCTATTCATTACATTGCTGCATATGGTTATGCTGATATGTTGCATATGTTTCTCAAACACAATCCTTCTATGGACAAGTTGATAGATGATGGCAGAGGGGGCACCGCGCTTCATTATGCCGCAGGCAAGCGATTACCCAATTTAGGATCTTACAAAGTCAGGGGTCGTTCGTGGAGTCCTTCTGCAGACAGGCGGGCTCAATTAATGACTGACGAGGCTGTAGAAGCTGTAGAAAAAAAAGTTGGGTATGATCATACCTGTAGATTATATCTTACTCCTGAAGAAGAACATATAAATCGTTTGTGGGTTGTAAGAAATTTGCTTGAGAGTGGTGTACCTATTGACAAGTCTGATGCTACAGGAAAGACTCCGGTAGAATATGGCAGAGAGCATTTTACGTTGGTTGCACGGTTGCTTGAGCAGTGGTCGGTAAGGCCAATTGAGCAAATTGTGACCATTGAAGATATTTTAAAAGAATTAAAAAGCGACCGAACATAGCCTGATATCTTATAGCTGAAGGATATAAAACTTTTGTGATGGGATAGATTTTTGTAATATTGTAGAAATTATAAAAAATCATTTGTTAGGGTAAAAAGTAGTTTCTGTATAAAAAATTTTGGAGGACGACTATGTCAGTTGGAGCTTATCTTAGTTCATTTCTTGAGAGTGTAAAAAAGTTTTGGAATGAAGTTGATCTGAAAAAGTGGTCAGAAGACATTGGAGGATCATCGTCAGAAGCTGTCGAAGCTGCGATGTATTTTGGTCTATGTTTTTGTACCGGTTTTTTGTTTAAAAAATATTGTAAAATTGTCATCACCTGCCTTGTTTTTTCAGTAATTTTGATCAAAGTTATGGAATACAATCATCTTATCGGCATTGACTGGAATGCGATGAGCGCTATGTTTGGACTTGAGTCTGCCACAGATTTTAATTCACTGCTTAATCTCTTTTTTGATTGGATTAAAAATCATTTGCTTCTGTTCATCGCTTCAAGCGTTGGCTTTTTGGTTGGTTATAAATTAGGATAAAAAAATATGATGCAAGGGAATATTTTCTCAGGACTTTATTCCCTTGTCAGTCAAGAAGAAAAAATTAAATTGCGTCGAGAAGATGATCCTGTTGTGGCATTGATCGACGCAATGCTTTTTCAAGCCATTCGGCTTCATGCATCAGATATTCACCTGCAACCTCACGAAAATTTATTGCGCGTTCGTTATCGTATTGATGGCAATTTGTATGATCAGCAAGCAGTTGCTGCACAGTACAAACCTCAAGTTATCTCTCGCCTTAAAATTTTATCTGCGCTTGATATTTCAGAGCGCCGTGTTCCGCAAGATGGAAAATTTAAGGCACAGGTTTTTTGTGATAATGGCAGCTCTAAGATTATCGATTTTCGCGTTTCAACATTTCCGTCACTCTATGGTGAAAAAATGGTGATTCGTATTTTAGACCGTGACTATCGCTTGCTCTCGCTTGAGATGCTAGGATTTAATGAAAATTTACGAGAAAAATTTTTCCCGCTTGTTCGGCGAAGTACCGGTTTGTTGCTTGTCACAGGACCTACAGGATCAGGAAAAACCACAACGCTGTACGCTCTTTTGGGGGCGCTGAATAAGACCAATAAAAATATTGTCACCATGGAAGATCCCATCGAATATGAACTTGCTGGAATTACCCAAAGCCAGGTGCATGTAAAAGCCGGGTTTACGTTTGAAAATGGCTTGAGATCGATGCTTCGACAAGATCCAGATATCATCATGATTGGTGAAATTCGTGATGTTCCCACTGCAAATATTGCTATTGAAGCAGCATTAACCGGTCATCTGGTGGTCAGTACTCTTCATACCAACGATGCTGCAGGAGCAATAACAAGACTTATGGATATGGGTGTGGAGCCTTTTTTGATCAGTGCATCACTGGGTGGTGTGGTTGCTCAGCGATTGGTTCGTAAATTATGTGAAAAATGTAGGCAACAAATTGAGCCATCAGAGCATGAACGTGCAGCGCTGCAGGCATTGTTCCCCAACGAACAGGTAACCCAAATTTTTGTTGCTCATGGTTGCTCTGCTTGTTTTAATTTGGGGCACAAAGGACGACTTGGGGTGTTTGAGCTGCTGCTCATTGATGATCGGATTAAGGAGATGATGCTTTCTAAAGCGTCGTATCAAGAAATAAAAACGTATGCAATCAGACAGGGAATGATCACTCTTCAGCGTGACGCTCTTGCCAAAGTACAAGAGGGCATCATTAGCCTCGAAGATTTATTTTCCCTGCTGATACACTAGTTTTTATGCAATTTCAAAAAGTTCAACGTCAAAAATAAGTGTCGCATTGCCGGGAATTAATCCTCCTGCGCCGCGTGTGCCGTAGCCAAGGTGTGGGGGCAGAATGATTTGACGTTTTTCGCCAACTTTCATATCAAGTACAGCTTCGTCCCAACCCTTGATAACTTGTCCAACACCAACGGTGAAGACAAATTTTTGTCCGCGGTCGACGCTGCTGTCAAATTTTTTGCCAGGTTTGCCATTGTCGCTGAGCCATCCGGTGTAGTGAACCGTTACTTTTTGCTTAGCTACTGGTTTTTTTGCGTCAGCAGGAGCTGCTTGCAAAATTTTATACTGAAGGCCTGAATCAAGTGTAACAAAGTCCATAGTCTTGTGATCCTTTGGTTGTATGAGTTGTGTTATTTCTTTTTTTTCTTCTTTTGAGTGAAGACATCCCGAACAAAAACAGGCTGCTACAAAAATTGTAACAGCCTGAAAATTCTTTATCATGATTACTCCTTTTTATGGAAACTAACAGTTTCCGGGAGTGTATCATGAATTATTATTTTTGAACACCGCGCCACTCAGACTGTCCGCCTTCGTCAAAACGGCGAGGAGAGCGTCTTCTGTTAAAAGAATCGCGTGGTGATGATGATCTCTCTGAGCGATATCCTGATCCTGAAGAAGATCTATCTGATCGATGGTATCTTCGTCCTGATCCAGAACGGTTGTTACCGTAATCGCCGCCAGAGCGTGCGCCTGCTGGTACAATTTTTTCTACTTCAGTATGAACCATCATCTTTAAAAGAGCTGCAGCGATGTCATCATTAGATAAATCTTGCTGATTAAGCTGTCTCAGAAGTGATCGATATTCTTCAATACTGCTGTCGAGCATTGCACTTTTAATATTATTTACAAGTTTTAAAGCTTTGCCTTGCTGAACATCTTCGTGTGATGGGATAGGCAATTCTTTGATTGGATTTGATGTGTAACGTTGAATATCACGCAGGTCATACATTTCTCGATGAGAAACAAGACTAAACGCTTTACCTGTTCGACCAGCTCGTCCAGTTCGACCAATACGGTGAACATAAGACTCTTTGTCGGCAGGAAGATCAAAGTTGAAAACCATGTCGATACCACTAACGTCGATACCACGAGCTGCAACGTCTGTTGCAACCAAAAATTTAATTTCTTGGTTTTTAAATTTGCTCATAACGCGTGTACGTTTTGGTTGGTTCATATCGCCGTGCAAACCGTCAACAGGGTATCCTTTTGCTTGCAAACGATCGATAACTTCGTCAACTTTACGTTTTGTATTACAAAAAATAATAGCAAGTGTTGGTTCATGAAGCTCAATAAGCAATGAAAGAAGTGCCATTTTTGAACTACCATCAACAGCGTAGAAACATTCTTCGATAGATGCTGTTTGTACTTTTTCATCTGCAACTTTGACCATCTCTGGGTTATTTTGAAATCTTTGTGCAAGACGTAAAATATCAGATGACATGGTTGCTGAGAAAAGAACTGTTTGACGGTTGGTTGATGTGCTGCTCAATATTGTCTCGATATCGTCTCTAAAGCCCATATCAAGCATTTCATCAGCTTCGTCTAGAACAGCTATTTTTACATGATCAAGTTTGAGTGTTTTGCGATTCAAGTGATCAAGCACTCGACCTGGGGTTCCAACAATAATTTGAGCGCCTTTGCGTAATCCTGCAAATTGACGGTCAATGAGTTGTCCGCCAAAAATAGGGAGAACAGAAACGTTTCTTTTATATTTAGCAAGACTGATCATCTGCTCGCTTACCTGTACTGCAAGTTCTCGCGTAGGGCAAAGAACAATAGCTTGTACGTTGTAGTCGCTTGCATCGATTTTTTCAAGAATTGGGAGCGCAAATGCGGCAGTTTTACCTGTTCCGGTTCGTGCTTGTCCAATAAGATCTTTACCTTCTAAAAGGTGTGGAATAGCTTGAGCTTGAATAGGGCTTGGAGTTTGAAAACCCATGTCTGTAACAGCTTTAAGCAATTCTGGTGAAAGTGATAGTGAATCAAACGTTGTTTTGTTCATTAAAAAACCTTAAGTATTTATGGAATATATGGAATAAAAAGGGAATTAAATTCTTTGTCTCAGATGCCAAATATGCATGTACAAAGCTTGCCGTACTTCGGCAACGTTCACGCATTTGGTCCTTGACAAAGACATACGTGACCCATTTCTTATAATTCTATCACAGAGTGACTGTTTGTCAATAATAATAAATAAACAGGGCATGGGGTGTCTTCTGTGCCAAGAGAGAGGTTTCTTGAAAAATTTGGCTTTTGTAAGGTGTTAGCCCGGTATCGCTGCCGGGCTATTGTCGTTAAACAAAATCAAGACGCTTTTTGAGCCTTACAATGCCGTACCAGGCGCAGGCAAAGGCAAACAAAATTACCATGCCTGTGCATGGCCAAAAGGGTAAATAACCTTCTTGACCAAGGACGGCTCCGCGGATTGCTTCCATGATGTAGGTCATTGGATTGATCAGGTTAAGATACGCCAGTTTTGGTGACATCTTAAAAAGGACTGTCCATGAAAACTGAAAACCGCCCAAGAACCAAATTGGGTAAATAAATCTCATCCACACGCTACCAATGGTGGACATGTTTTTGACAAAACTGCCAACCATCAATGCAAAGGCCCCATAAAAAACGCTCATAGCCAAAAAGATGGCTGAAAACTTTATAAAGCTAAAGGATGAAAGATCAAAAATATTCCAAAGAAGCAGCTTGCCTGCAGGGATAACAATCAGAATCAAGGTTCCTGCGCTGATGACAAAGGATACGATTGATTTTAAAAAAATCATCCATGCGGGGATGGGAAGCGTGATGTAATATTCAATGATGCGGTCACCTTCTATATCATTGATAAAAGCAACAATACTTGGCCAAACTTCAAAAAGTCCTGCGCTGGCGCACAAGCCGGCAAGCATAAAGCTGGTATAGCTTTGAGGAAGGCCAAATGCTGGCATTAAATAAGCATTAACAAAGGCTATCGTTGTTACCCAAATAAGAAGGTCAATGACTTTATTTTTTATGATCTGTTTATAAATTTTCAAATCGGTAAGCAGTAAATGTTTAAAAACATTCAGCTGAAATCGCATGCTCATAAGTAAATCCTCATTAGTTTGTAGGTTCTGTTGGTTTATCTTCTTTCATCAACTGCAAGAAGACATCTTCTAGCCGGCTTTTCTGAAAAGCGGTCATTAGGTTTGCAGGAGTGTCGACAAGGCGCACCTCGCCGTGATCGAGCACGCACACTCGGTCTGATAAAAACTCTGCTTCATCAAGATAGTGTGTTGTTAAAAGCACCGAGATGCCAAGGTCGCGTAAACTTCTGATATATTGCCAGAGTTCATGCCGAACATGAGGATCAAGTGCAACTGTAGGCTCGTCAAGGATGACAAGCTTTGGGTTGTGCATCAGACTGCGTGCAATTAAAAAGCGCTGTTTGTATCCACCAGAAAGAACAGATGCTGATGATGATAAATAAGTTTCAAGTTCAAATTGTTTTACAAGGGTATTGATGCGATCGGTGATTGCATCTTCTGTCATACCATAATAACGACCAGCAAAGCGCAAGTTGTCTTCGAGCGTGAGCATTGGGTTAAGGTTTGGTCGTTGAGGGCAAAATCCGAGAGCTTTGCGATATTCAATTAAATTGTTGTAAATCGATTTTCCTTCAAATTCAACATCACCTGCTGTGGGAGGTTTGAGCGTTGCAATGATAGATGAAAGCGTTGTCTTGCCTGCGCCATTGACGCCCAAAAGGCTGACAACTTCACCTTTGTAGATGGTCAACGAGATGCCTTTGAGGGCTTCTCGTGTGCCATATTGTTTTTTGATATTTTTGATATCGATAAGAATATTATTCATAAAATCCTAACGGTTATTTTTTTTAAATGCTTGTGGATGCGGGTTTTGCTCCACAAAGTTTTTAATAATCTGAGCGCATTGTGTTGCATCAAGATCTGTATTGTCGATAAATAAATCGTACTGACAGTCTTGATGAACGGTTTTGTAAATGCTGCGAGCATGGCCTGCCGGTGAGGTTGATCGATTTTTTTCTCGCTGTTCAATGGTTTCTAGCGATGCATTAATGCCGATAAGATAGACCTTGTCAAAACTCTTGAGAATTTCGCAAAGATCTTTGAGCCAGGCGTGATCGTACAAAATATAGTCGACTATGAGGTTGTTTCCGGCGGCTGCGTAGCCGGCAATGGCGCGGTGCATACCTAGAATGGTTCTGGTGCCTTGAGGTCCAAATTCAATGGTAAAGATTGGCTTTGCATCTTCCGTGGATGTTGCGCAGGTCATGACTACATCTTCGGGGCTTTTAATCTGAGCCGTTCCCATCAAAAATTTTTCAGGCAACACGCCAACAAAGCATTGATCGATTCCAAGTTTTAAATAAGGTCGATCAAAGCATTCCTGTAGTGCTTTTTGAATACTCGATTTACCTGTGCACGGCGTGCCATTCAAAATTATAATTGTTGGTTGTTGTGCAGGCTTAACAATTGTTGTTGTGCATGCTGGTACAAAAAACAGTGCTGCGAGCATAAAAAATCTTAAAAACATATGATGTTCCTTTTCAAGCTAAGGGTTGAAAATAAAAGGTGAGGATAAATTACAATATTTGGTATGAGGACAAAATTCAGTTTGGTATGTTTTTTTACTCAAAGGTTGAGCGCAAAAAAACAATATAAAGGCAGGCTAAAACTGACTGAATGAATAGAGTGCAAACTGAATTTGCTAAGAAATGAAGATAGAGATTTTCATGGCTTTGGCTCCTTACGGTCAAGCCGATTGCATATTTTTGAAACTATTTTTTTAATATGTCGTAAAATATAGAAATAATCAAGTAACGATTGAATTTTTATATTTTTTTAGAAATTCAAGGATAAGAAAGTTTGAGCTTGTGCAGCTACGTTGGAAAATTTTACGAGAGGATTGCTGGGGATGAATAACTACTTACAAAGAGCGTTTATGTTATTAGCTGTCTTATTCTTTTCGAGTGATATTTATTCTATGAATAAAGATCTCCTAAAGGATTATCCTATTAACAATGATAATCATTTTCATGTTTTACACCAAAAAGGTATTTTCGTTTCGTACGACATATCAAGAGAGGATGCAAATATTATTCTTGATTTGCTTCAACAGGGGGTTTTTAGTTTAAAATATTTGCAGAATCAATATCAATACCATGGCTCTTCTATGGTTGAATTATCTCTTCGAGATGAGACTTTTTATTTTTTTGAAATGTATTGGTCCTTTGTTGATTTTTTAAATAGGCAAAAGTTGCAGAAAGTACAAGATTTACAGCAGTTTTGTAGGACTATAGAGGTTATTAATTTTTCTTTAAATTTATTTTTAAAAAGTGGCTTTCTCAGATCTATTTCATCGCAGAAGAAATTAAATCTTGCTGCCTGTTTAATGCAGTATTGGAATGTTTTACTTCATACAGTTGATTTAGTGTTTGAAAGTGAAAGTTTAGATGAGATTTTTTTGCGTAATAATTTAGGAGTTTCTTGTGAATTTTTAGTTAATGGGCTCACTCAATGGGCTGAGTCTTTTCGCTCAAAAGGTATGTATGTGTCTGAGATCGATTTGTGGAATTTTTTTTATGTTGTTTTCTTCAAGACTATTAAGCCTTTGAGTCTTAATTTTTTGAGTTCTAGAAATATTGACAAAAGACGTATGGTGTTACGTTCAATGGCATTTATTCCTAGAAGTTGCCTGTGTTTGCTGTTTTCAGGCTCAAGCATGCATCAAGAAAGGAAGCTGAAATATCGTGAGATATTATTGCAAAAAATAGCTCAGCATCTAGATGTTGTAAAATGCAATATAAATAATGTAATTGAACTGCAAAAAATATTCGAAAACTTTGAGCGTGAAGTTATTGAAATTCATGAATTTTTTGCTTCTGCTCAATAAAGTTGTGTTTTCTTTTTTAAAAGCATAATAGAATGAGGCTGCTGGTGACTAGTGTGCGATAAGTCTATTAATAGGGAGTTTTATAAGTGAAAGCCGTTTTGAAATGTTTTTTTTTAGTCGCTTTTTTTTTAGTCAGCAATCTTTATTCTATGAATAATAATAATTCTATAGATGAGGCTCTTTCTCGCGAAGAGATATCTAAAATATTTGAGCAAATGAATGTCTTTCTTCCAAAAGATCAGACAGACGAAGAGGTAGTAAATGCTTTTGAGTGGCTTAATGCTGGAGTGGTCTTATTAGAGCATCTTCAGGAAATGTTTCCTAAACAGGTTAATAATTCGAACTTGTCGGCCACAAATAATCAGTCTGCTGATAGCGAATATGGAGATATCTTTTTAGATACTGGCATTGTGCCTTTATATAAAGAAGAACAAGAGAGTTTATCCAATTATTTGAACAATCCTTTGTTTAAAAAAAATGAAGGTTGTGTGGGTTCTTTTCTCGATGAGTATGAGTCTTTTATAAAATTTCAGGAACTTTGCCGTAAATATTTTGACTTTTCCAAGAATCAAGCACTGTTTAAGGTTGATGATATTTCTGGTTTTGTTGATTCAATCGAAGCAATCAATTTTTCATTGGGATTGTTTTTGAAGAATCGCACTGTATCAACACAATCTTCATTAGTGCGATTAAATCTTACGTTCTGCATGATACAATATTGGAATATGTTGAAGACTGGGATGGAATATGCTTTTGAAGCTGATTTTTCAGAGGAAAACCATTTGAACGATGTCTTATTAAATTTATGTAATTGTTTGACGCTAGGAGTAAACGAATGCGCGTCTCTTTCTTCTTCTAGTCCTTGTTATGCGTCTGTTGAGCAGTTGTGGACTTGCTTTCTTGAAACTCTTTTTGGATTTATGGATAAGATTCTACTCTGGCGTGATAATGAAAAAAATATAAATGAGATGCCAAGGGTAATTCAGTCAATTGTATGTATCCCGTTGTTTTGCGCTTCGCAACTTATTTTTTGTTCAGATATTTCGCTAGATATAAAAGAGTTATATTACAACGAGTTGACTCGATTGACGCAGGATTTTATCTTTCATGTTAATTCCTCAGCAATTGATCGAATAGCTCTTCTGGAGAATTTTAAAAAGGATGTTCTCTTTATCCATAAAACTTGCTTTCCAGAATCTAATGAATAATCAGATTTCGTGATAGGTTGTGATCTAGGTCGATGACGACGATTCGATGATTGTTTGTATCGGTAATGTATAAAAGATTATCAATTTTGATGACTCCATTTGGTTCATTGAGCTGTGTTTCATTCAACATGCCGATGGTATTTCCTGGTTTACCGTTGCCGCACAGTGTCGAAATAAGATTTGTTTTTAAATCAACCACTCGAATTGCATGATTGTATGAGTCTGCAATGTAGATGCCAGAATCATCTGCAAAAAGACCAAGAGGGTGTTGCAAGAGCGCTTGTGATAGTTTTCCATCCTTAAGTCCAAAGTCAAAAAGGCCTGATCCAAGGAGAGTAGTGACTTTGTAATTTTTGAACATTCGGAGTGAGCTTGTTTCTGCATCTACAAAAAAGAGTCCCTCGTTGTGAGCTGAAAGTCCGCTTGGTTGTGCAAGTGTGCAGCGGGGGAGCATGCCATCAACGATGGATTCAATACCATTGCCGGCAAGAAGGCGCAATCTATTTTTTTCGGGTTCATAAATCCAAAGCTGGTGTACGCCTGCCATTGCAATAGTCAGATACTTGGATGATGGAAAAAACGCCAGATCCCACGGTGAAGCGAGTGCTGTATTAAGCGGCCCCTTGCCATTTTTTGGATTGGCCTTTCCTCGCTCACCTGTTCCGGCGATTGTTGATACCGTGCCAGTTGCAAAATTGATACTACGTAGTCGATGATTTGCCGTGTCTGCAACATATAAAATTTGCTTTTCACTATCCCAAGCCAGGCCTTGGGGGCTATTAAATTGAGAATCTTCAAGAGATCCATCTAAAAAGCCCTTTATGCCCGATCCTATAGTTTTGACCAAAGATCCGTCAGGACGGAGGACAAGAATCTGGTTATTGCCGCTGTTGCTGACAAAAAGTGCCGCTTTATTATCAAAATTCTTGGTATGAATAATCTTGCCGGGGAATCGTAACACTTGTTTACTTTCTTGATTTTCAAGCAAATTGGGCAATTTTGACGTGATGGCATGAGGATAAGCGCTGATGAGTTGCTCGATGTCTTTTGCTAGTTTTTCGCGGTTGCCTTCTTCGCTGTAGCGGGAGTATACCTGTCCATCTGGGGATAGCAGTATGAGTGTTGGCCATGAGTGCACGTCAAACGCATTCCATATTTTAAAATCATGATCGTTGATAATTGGGTGCTTGATGCCATAGCGCTGTACAGCTGCGGCAATATTTTCAGGGCTCTTTTCGTTCATAAATTTTGCGGAATGAACACCGATAACTGTTAAGGCTGGTCCAAATTGATCTTCAAGAGCCTGCAGTTCAGGGATGGTCTGCAGGCAATTAATGCAACAAAAGGTCCAAAAATCGAGCAAAATAATGCGGTTGGCAAGTTCTTGAGGTGTTGATGGTTGCGATGCATTAAGCCATTCTTGAGATCTTGTTAGGCTTTTTATAGCAAATGGAGTAGTTGAAAGAGCTTTAGATGCTTCTTTTGTGTCTGTTTTTTTTAAAAAATGTTTTGAGGTAAAGATAGCAAGTAAAAGGCAAAGAGCAGCTATGCCCATAAAAATAACATTGAGCTTCATGTGTTACTCTCCCGGTTACGCAAAGGATTATCTTTACAAAAAATGTAACGAAGAAGTGCGAGCGGGTCAATGGGGCAGGCAAGAAAAAACCCCCGACAGAGTCAGGGGTTTTAATCTTTTAGCGAAAAAGGTCGAGCTTCGATTTAGATGCTCTCGATACGTACAACCGTAATTGGCTGACGATGTCCCTTTTTTACTTTGTATTTTTTACGACGTTTGTGCTTAAATACAATAATTTTTGGACCGCGCATCTGCTTGACAATACTTGCTTGAACGGCAGCGCCTGGTACATGAGGTTGACCAAAGTCATAAGCGTCTTCGCCTGTTTTCTTGAAAAGAACTTCAGAGAAACTGAGCTTGTCGCCGCTATTGCCTTCAATTTTTTCTATTGCAAGAGTCTTGCCTGGGATTGCTTGGTATTGCTTACCCCCGGTTTGAATAATTGCATATGCTTCAAAGTGTGGTTTTTGTCCGCGCTCCATAATGATTAGGCCTTTCAGATCGGCAATGCCAAAACTTAAACTGAACTGGTGCTTATTTTCTTAATTTACTAATAACTAGAAGTAGTGTAACAAAGCTCATTTTTATGTCTAGTGGCCTTGATAAAACCTACTATTTTATTCATTTTTTTTATTAAAATGGTAGAGGTTGTCCAGCTAATTTTTCATAGACCGGAGCGATCCTCTTTTTAAAAGATACATCGAGCGAATCAAAGACCGGAGCTAAAACCTTTATATAGCCTTGATCGACAAGCTTTTTATATAGTTCACTTTTGATAAAATCATTAATTATCTGAATGTCTTGATTGCTCAAGTGTTCTGCAATTTTTAGCTCTATCACCATTGTGATGTCATTGATGAGGTCATTAAAGACAGCCTTTAGTTCAGGGCTCAATTGTTTCTTGTGATCCAAGTTTGTAAGCAGTGGCTCTATTAAGCCGTATTGGCACTTTTTGATCAAAGCTCTAATATTCTCTAAGTTGCTATTTTTGGCAGGAGTATTTACTTGAGTATTAGCTATTTGAGGTTTTATGGCTTTAAAGAAATTCATTAATTTTTCTTTAAACTTAAGAAGCGCGTCAGCATGATGTTCATGTAATTCACTGTGCTCGAGTATATTCATAATAGTTGCTTCGTGCTTTGGTAGAATATTCTCGCTGAGTTCTTTGATAACAGCAAAAAGAATATCGGGGCACTTCGCCATAATTGGCTCTAAACGGTTAATAAATCTTAACCATTCTTTATTTTCAATCAATGAACACTTAGCTTGCCAAGCAAGCATTAAAACTCCTTTTTTCAGGGAGCTTAGCTTTTTTGGGTCAAAAATACCGGCAGGGTTTGTACTAAGTTGGTTAAGAACTGCGTCATCTAGTGTTAATATGGCACTAAAACTTTCAATACTGAACATTGGTTGTACGTTACCAAGAAGCGATACTGTCATAAGAGCGCTGAGCGCAAGTTTGTGTAATTTTTTCATCATATGATCCTCCATGAGATCTTAAGCAGTTGCATTTTTGAGTAGAATCTTCTAAAAACACCATGTTTTTGTTGTTTTTCTTAAAATCATGCAATTTGCAGATAATCTTTATTTTCTTACACGATAAGTCCAGTATACCCCACTGGCATTATTTCGCAAACGCTCTGCAGGTCGTTGGTTTTATGAGTCAC
Source organism: uncultured Pseudomonadota bacterium (assembly GCA_964493325.1). Lineage (GTDB taxonomy): Bacteria > Babelota > Babeliae > Babelales > RVW-14 > CAZBMD01. The sequence goes on from CAZBMD010000006.1 coordinate 53,620, forward strand.
TATATGTTTTTAGTTTCTAACATGATTTTTCTCGCCTGATTTAGGTCGAAAAGCGAGCATTCTACGATTTTTGGTATCAATGCAAGCTCTGGGTGCTGAAAAATTGATTTGAAAGGCTCTTTGCCAATAAGCCCTTGTCCTGGGGGAGCGTGCTGGTCTTTTTTGCTGCCCATAGGCTCAATTGAGTCGTTGAGGTGAATGAGGTGAATATTGGCAAAACCGAGTGTTTTGCCAACTTCTCTTATAAAATCATCTACTTTATGCATGTTGTAGCCATAAGCGTGTGCATGGGCTGTATCCAGGCAAAAGCCTACTCGATCTTGCTTGTCAATAAGGGTTTTGATGGCGGCTAAGTCTTCAAATTTGCTGCCAATGGCCTTATTGCCGTGCGCGGTATTTTCTAGCAGGATCTTGATATCAGGTATTGTTTCCATAACCTCATTTAAGAGCTTGGCTGCGGTATGGATGCCCAGGTTTCTGCTAGTGCTTTCATTTTCATGCTCTGGGTACCCTTTGGCTGACCCTGGGTGAAGAACAATTGCAGAGGCCTGGAGCTGGCTTGCTAGGGTCATTTCTTGAATAAGCAGCGATTTTGAGACTTCGTAGCTTTTTTCGCTGCCGGTGGCGGGGTTAATCCAGTAAGAACTATGGATAAAAACCCCCTTAAAATGGTTTCGAAGGGCAGAAAGGGTTGATCTTTCTTCGTCCGAGAGCGTAATATATTTATTCTGATTCTTCGGGTTTGTGAGGAAAAATTGAAAATGAGGTATTGCCAAGTCTTGTGCATCCCTAAAGAGGGCTACAAGGTCTGTGTTAATGCGTAGATGCAGTCCAACTTGGTTAGATTCCAATTTTTTCCTTTAATTCGGCAGGGTTGAAAAATGGCACAAGTATATCATAAAAATCATTTTTGACCCGAATTAACCCCTCAGGAGAATTGGATTCAAAGCGTAGCGATACAACTGGTTGAGTATTTGAGGCTCTAACAAGTCCCCAGCCATAACTCATCTCTGCTCGTATGCCATCAATGCTGATGATCTCTGCATCTTTGCGATCAACAAATATTTTTCTGACAGCATTGACGATAATGCCCTTTTCTTCTTCATTGCGGCAGCCAATACGTATTTCGGGCGAACTTTCTTTGTGAGGAAAGATTGAGAGCAGTGATTCGAGCGATTTTTGTGTTTTATCTAAAATGTCTAGGAGCCTGCAGCCTGCGTAAATGCCGTCATCATAGCCAAAATAGCGATCTTTGAAGAAAAAGTGGCAGCTTAGCTCGCCAGCAAGGAGCGCCTCGTGCGTTATCATAGCCTCTTTTATGAGCGAATGACCCGACGGAGAAAGATGATAGGTTGCTTTCCAGGTGGTTAAAAGTTCAAAAAGAGAAGACGAACTTTTGATGTCACATACAATCGCTGCATGAGGACTTTGTTGTAAAACATCTTGTGCAAAAAGAGCCAAAAGCTTGTCACCCGCAACAAGCACTCCAGACTTAGTCATTGGGCTCATGCGGTCGCAGTCGCCGTCAAGCCCTATTCCGACTTGCAACGAGCTGTTATCGGTAAGCGCTTGTTGGACAAAAGTCATATTTTCAGCAACTGTTGGGTCTGCCTCATGGTTTGGAAAGGTTCCATCAAGTTCTGTAAAGAGCAACTGAACGTTTTTCCAGCCCATTGCCTTGACAAGGCGAGGGAAGACAAGGCCTCCGGGGGCATTTCCACAATCAATGACAGCGTTTATCGTTTTATTTTTTAGGTCAGAGAAATGGTCAACAAGATATGCAATATATTCGGTGAGTGCGTCATGCTGTATAACCCGTCCGCAAGAATCTTTCAGGGGTGTTAAAAATTTTTTTGATTCAAAAATCTGCCTGATGTCCTGAATATGAGCACCCCATGCACCCCAAATCTTGATGCCATTATATTCTTTGGGGTTATGCGAGGCTGTAATTTGCAAACCATGAGCTTCTGGGAGGGTTTTTACAGCAAAATAAAGCGTTGGGGTGGGCACAACGTCGATATCAATAACGTCAAAGCCAAGGTTGATAGCCGCGCGCACAAGCTCGGTATGAATGTCTGAAGAATGTGTTCGTCCGTCCCTGCCAATAATAACGCGGGTTATGTCGGGATATCGACCATGAAGATGAGTGAGAATTGCTTTGCCAAGGTCATAGACTTCAGAAACAATCAGTTCATTGTTAACGATGCCGCGGATATCATATTCACGAAATATATTGCTTTTCATTAAATCTCCTTTTATGAAACACGAAAATGCTCATAAAATGAGTGTACGCTGCCCCTTATTTTTTGTCTTCATTTTTTGTTTCATCGTTATCCAAGACTTTTGCTTTGACGTCTTTTGCAACTTTGCCGGTAAGTTTTGCCAGTGAATTATAGCTACTGACAATGGATTCTTGGGCGTAGCTTGTTGCCTGTTCAACCGTGTCTAAAAAGGCTGCAAAAAGATCTTGAGCTTTTCGCTTCCAGATGCCACTTTTTTCTTCAATATTAACTGGTTGCGTAACATTTTTTTGTAGCTCAGGATTTTTGCTGAGTTGCTGTTGTAATGTTTGCGATTTCTCTTTGACGTCGCCGAACATTTTTTTAACAGCAAGTTTTTGTGCATCAAGTTTTTGAACAATATCGTCCATTGATGCGATGCTTGCTTGTACATCGGCTGATAATGCAACCAGATTTTTAGGCGTAGCGCTATCGATTGCAGGAGTTGCAGTTGGCGCTGTGGCTATCGGAGAGCTAGGGACTTTTTTTTTAAGCCCTTCGTCCGTGATGACAGAGGCCTCAAGGCCTATGTTTGGATTTGAAGGAGCAATCATTTCTTTTATGCCAGAAAAAATTGAAATAATAAGATTTATAGCTCCAGAGACAAGGTCCGCTATTTTGCTAAAAATGTGATGAATAAGTGATTTAGGTTGATGAACAGCATGTCTTCTGGTTGGTAATTTTGTGCCTTCTGAGGTAGTGGCTGGTATTGCTAGAGGTCCTTGTGCTGTTGGTGTAATTGCTGCAGGAGGAACAGTTACTGCTGGGGCTGGAGTACTCATTTCAAGGACTTTGATTTGATTTTGGATAGAAGTCATATGGTTTTGAATGTCATTGACCGTTTTGCTAAAACCTTGTGAGACCTTGGTTTCGATCTCGAGCTGAGAATTTTTTATGTTTTTAAGGCTTTGATGAATTTTTTCAATAGATGCTTGCGCCAGTGTATCATCGCCTTTGCCGAGTAATTCAAAACTTAATTTTTTTGCTGAGGCTATGTCTTTTTGAGCTTGAATAAGTCTGGTATCAATTTCGCTTAGTTGTGATTTTAACGTGTCTTTAAGCCGCGCTACTGTTTCTATTTCAGTAACAATTAGATCAAGATTTTTCTTATTGGTATCAATTGGGGCTGCTGTGGCCGGTAGTGGCGCTGGAACTGGAGCTGGTAATGGTGCAGGCAAAGGCTGAACTGTAGGGGCTGGCAGAGGAAGTGGCATGGGGACACTCGTGGGCGCTGCAGGAGTTGTAGGAGCTGGAAGAGCTAACGCTTGTGGAGCAAGAGGGTCTGGTTGTGGAGGAGTTATTGGTGGCAGTGGCGGTAGGGCAAGTGGATCGGGAGTGCTTGCGGCAGTTGGCATAGCAGGGATTGCTGCAAGGTCTGGGAGAGGTGCTGGACTTGGTGTTAATTCTGGCATTGTAGGCATTGAAAATGCAGGGTGAGCGAAATATTGGAATACGATGACCATGCATAGCTGCATCAATTTTTTCATTATCATTCTCCTTTTTTTATTTCAATCTATTTTGTTTTTATAATCTGCTATTCACCCTATTGGCGTCACTGAGGTGACTGGTAGGGGCATTATTGGCACCGGCTGAGGAAGCGTTGGTATCGATGGTGTTTCCATCTGCGTTAGAGGCGTGGTTTGGTTGGTAAGGCGTTGTGTAAGTTCCCCAACAATTTGTCCTGTTTTCTGAAGAAATGAGTCTATTTCAAGACATTTATTGGAGAGTGTTTGTGAATGCTCAGCTAATTTTTTTCTCATTTCGTCAAAAGATTGGTCCATCTCGGCGATAGACTTTTCTACAGCATCAAAATTTTTTGAGGCAACGGGACCGGCTGGTTTTATTAAGCTTTCTTGCGCTTCATTAATCTGCAAAACATCTGGCCCTTGAAGGGGTGTGGGTGTAGGTATAGGTTCTGTTGAAGCGGGGGTAGGAGTAGTAATAGGTGTTGGAAGGGGTATAGGGGGCGTTATTGTTGGTGCCGGTGTTGTTCCCAGGGGCTTCATATCAAGAACTTGAGATGGTGCAGGGACAGCTGCTAAGGCGGGTTGTTCTGGGAGTGCTGCTGGTAGAGCTGCAATATCTGATGCTGGCATGTCTGTAGTTGGTAGCGCAAGCGGTTCGAGTTGCATAGGCTGTAGAACGGCCCAGTGGGCAGATGCCGCATAAAAAAATAAGAATAGTTTCAACAGATTCATAAGATCCTTTTTTCTATATTTTCAAGAACTGGAGATGTTTACAGACTTAAAACGACAAGATAATTTACTGCCTGTTAAACCTCTTAAACTATGCTTTGATACTATCAAGCAAAAAAATAAGAAATCAATTTCTTTGAAAGAATCAGAGTGATGGGCTTGGTGTGAGAGGGGGGAACATCGTCTGCGGTGTGGACGATGGCGCTGGAAGTGGGGGGGCAAAATTTGTAGAGATAGCAGGCTGCAATAACCCAGGTTGTACTGGTAAGGTTGGAGCTGCAGCAGGTTGACTAATCGGTTGAATTGCGGGCAGAGGGGCAGAGGCTGTACGTTTTTTTCTGACAGGTTGAGTTGTTGAATCAGAAACGAATAATCGATAAATCTTACTTAAAAAATTGATAAAACGATTATACAGTGATTGATACCATGTTTGAGGTGCATCCTTTTTTAATTTACGTTTTGCTGCAGCTTCTTCTGCTTTTGCCTTATCAATTGCGAGCTGGCGGGCTTTTTCTTCTTGCGCTTTTTTCTTTAGTTCATCAATACGAGTTGTTCGATCCCTAATTACAAGTCCAGCAGATTCTAGTCGTTTAGTTCCACTGGTAACAGCTTGCATCTGGTTGCGCATGGTATTAAGAACATTGTCAAAGTCTCGAGGCAGATCTTCAACCAAATAGGTTTTGATAGAGCGTAACGTTTCGAGCAGAGAACCCTTGAGCTGGTAATATTGATTTTTAGCAAGATTATCATCAATGATGTTCCACATATCTCTGACGGTTGAGTGGGCTTGTTTTACAAGTCCCATAGCTCGTTCAATTTGCTCATCAAGCCTTTTTAAACGATCGGTGATCGATCGGTCAAGATCATCAATTGATTTGATATCAAGCTTAAGTTGCTCAAGTTCAGCTTTATTGGTTTTAATACCAATTTCTAGTTGCTCAACAATAGTTTGATATTCTCGTTCAGAAAGCGTATCGGTGCCTTTTTTGCTTTGTAGTTCAGCAATGTCACGTGCTTTCTTTTTCTCAAGGTATTGCATAATGTTTGCAAAAGTTTCTTGTAATTTGCCTTGGTCAACACCCAGTGTTTTATAAAAAGTATCAAGTTCGCGATCGATTACGTTAAATTTATCATTAAAACTACGTCGTGAGGTTTGTATTTCAATGGCGAGCGCTTGAATTTCATCATGAGCTTCATAGGCCTTAATGAGCCATTCTTTTTTTTTCATCCAGTTTCCCTGAATGCCTATTTTTTCATCAGATATGCCGATTGTGTTTGGCAATGGAATAGCGATTGGAGCTGAAGGTGCTGCCGGAAGTTGACCAAAGTTTTCAGTCATAGTTAACGGGGGTAGCGTTTCAAAAGTTTGTATTGTTGGAGTTGTTGGCAACGCTGCAGGTGATGATTCAGTTGATCCAATGTTTGTTGGTTGTTGTTGAGCTGTGGGGAACAGAGGTTGTTGAAAAGATGGCGTTGGTATAGGAAAAATATTTGGAATGTTTTGCGATGCCGGTGCTTGCGCATCAGCTGTCATACCGGGTGGTGTGATCATACTATTTCCATTACAGATGAAAAGAGTATTCAAGCCCCACGCCAAAACCAACGATTTGCTCCACCTTTTCATGGTCAACCTTGTTTAAAAGTTATTTTAAACAGGACATTACAAACTTTTTGCAAGGTCCTTAAGTTCTTTATAAAGACTTTTAACGAGTTCTTCGGCTTCTGAAGATGTATAACTCCACGAGACGCCTTGATCCACTTTTGTAAGAATAGAACGGTCAGATTTAATGTCAATAATATCAATGCGAACAATGTTCATAAGCGGGTGAACAACGGATGGTGCGCGAACAACGCCAGCACGACCAAGAACACTGTACGAGACATTCCCTTCACCAATAAAACAGATCATGACTTTTTTTTGCCAGACCATGTTCATATAGCCGGTGTGTTCTTTATGAATGCTTACCAAAAGACTTTCTTGACCTTTAGGATAAATGCATTGAATAGGGGTTGTATTAGGAATGCCTTTTTCCGAAAAGGTAGCCAAAATCCCGATACAGCTTTCTTTTTTCAAGTATTCAATCAAATCTTCGGGTAATTTTACCCCAACATGTTTTGCCATATCCCCTCAAACAATAAATAAGATTACAACTGATAAAATGGACACGTAGTATACCGTAAAAAACAAACAATGATACAACTAAATCAATCCGACGACAACTTCATTTTCAAAAATCATACCTTTGCGTGTGAGAAAAATTTTACCATCTTTTTCAGCAAGTAAAGAGGCTGATTTGAGCTTATTAACCTGGTTTAAAAACAGCTCTTTTTTTTCGTCACCTAACAAGTATACCACACTATGCAAGCCCACCCCTTTTGGCTGCCGTAGCCCCAGCATTAATTTCTCCAAAAGCTCTTGCTCAGCGGTTAAAGACTCTTGTGTGGCAAACATATGATGAGCTGGTTTTTCATATGCCGCAATGTAGCGCTCAAGGTTACTATCATTTACAAACCGATTTTTGCCATCAAATGATGATGAACCAATACCAAAACCTTTGTAGGGTTTGCGTTCCCAGTAGGCTTGGTTGTGCGTTGATTCAAAGCCTGGTTTGGCAAAATTTGAAATTTCGTATTGAGCAAAATTATGCTGCAGTAAAAAATCGATTGTAAAGTCGTACATACCCACAACATTGCCGTCATCGGGCAAAAGAATATCTCCACGTTGAACTTTAAAATAAAGAGGGGTTTTTTCGTGGATGGTTAAAAAATAAATTGAAATATGCTGAATAGGCCATGAGACAGCTTCTTGTAGAGTGCGCTTCCAAGCTGCTTCAGAAATGCCTGGGAGCCCAAGAATCAGATCAACCGACATGCGTTTGAAATATTTAGGAGCAATCTTCATGGTATTGTGAACATCAAGAATGCGTTGTCTGCGATTTAATTTTAATAAAAGATCGTCATCAAGCGCCTGAACGCCAATGCTCAAGCGATTAAAGCCGCATTCAAGCCACGTATCTAATTTTTCTTCATCAACATCGGCCGGATTGACCTCTAGCGATGCCTCTTGAAGGGCTGAAAGATCAAATGAATTATTCAGAACGCCCCAAAATTCTTTAAGGCTATCCAGTGGATACAAGCTGGGCGTTCCTCCTCCAAAAAAAATAGTATCAATTTTTTTGTCAGTACTGTGGATCATTGAGCTGAACGATGATACTTCACCGCACAACGTTTGGTGATAGGCATCTTGGTATGATGAATGCTGTTCAAAGGCTACAAAGTCGCAGTAGTGGCATTTTTTACTGCAGAAAGGCCAGTGGACATAGAGGTGCGCAGGGCATTTCTCTGAAAACGTTGACATAGAGATACAAATCCTATTTTTTGTCCGCGGGCTTAGTTTGCTCGATGATAGTGGTGACTATCTGTCGATCAGTTTCTATTTGAGTTCGAAGCGCTGCTTCATTTGCGAATTTTACCCAAACCGCCCCCTGAAGCATCTTTTTGAGTCGCTCAAGTAGCATACCATCAAACCCATGCCCCTGCAAGAATTCGATTAGCTCGTCGTCTGTCTTGTCTTCAGTATTCCACTGGTACCGTTTGTGTAGGTATTTTTTTAGGAGCTGTGTGATGGAGAAATAGAAATTTTTGTAATCCTCTTTGGTCAGGTAGTCTCGTGCAGCAAGCTTATTGAGTTCTCGTCGTGCCCACTCCCAAGACGAAATGGCGGATTTTTTACGGTAAAAGAAGAAGTAACTCAGAAGAGCGCCAATGCCAAGTATGACTAAAGCAATTGCCACGCCCTGGACCCATGGATTGCTCCAGATGGGTGGCTCATAATATTCATAAATATCAAAAAAATCCATTTGAGTATTCATCTTAAATCTGCCTCCTAATTCTTTTGTGAAAAAAGCTTACCAGAGGTCTAATAAATGGTTGATCAAGGGGTAAGTCGAGAAGATCTATTTTATATTTATCAAAAAGTTTTTTCTGTTCCAGCGCTCTGACGCGCAAAAAAGTAGAAAGCTTATGCTGATCGGTACCCGCTTTGCGTGTATCGATAATATAACGCTGCCCGCTTTCGCTGTCTTGTACTTCAAGCAGTCCAACGTCAGGGAGCGCAAGTTCGCATGGGTCAAGGAAACGAAGGCCAACAAAGTCATACTCAAAGCCTGCAACTTTGAGCAGTTTTGAAAAGCGGGTTGTATCATCAATCCAGTCGGAAAGACAAAAAACGATAGCATTCCGTTTTTTTAGACCAATCAAAAAGCGCAGCGCTGTTGCAATATCCGTATTTTTCCCTTGCGGAACAAGTGAAAAAATAGTTTCTAAAATCATGCTGCCATGCGCAGACCCGCGTGATGGAGGTATCCATTTTTCAATGCGGTCAGAAAAAAAGAGCGCCCCAACTTTATCTTTGCTATCTGCGGCAAGAAATGCCAACGATGCAGCTACTTCGGCCATATAATCTTTACGAAGCTCTTCTGTTGATGAGTAGCTATTGGACTGTGATACATCGATAGCAAGGATAATAGTTCTATCCCGCTCTTCGATGTACTGTTTGACCATAATTTTGTGCATTTTAGCCGAGCTGTTCCAGTCGATGGCGCGAACATCATCACCAATTTGATATTCGCGCAGTTGGTCAAACTCAAGGCCTGATCCTTTGAATGCAGACAGATAATCTCCAGTTAGGGTGGTCTGCATGATTCGCTTGGTGTAAATTTTGATCTTTTTGATCTTACTGCGCATGGTTTGAGTGAGCATGGGGCGCCCCTTCGGTTACCAAAGTTCGTTCATGACATCAGTGAGCAAGGATGGCAATTTAATTGTTCCATCTTCTTGCTGATAATTTTCCATCAAAGCAACCATCAGTCGAGGTAGTGCAAGCGATGATGCGTTCAGTGTGTGTGCAAACTGTGGTTTTGAATCTGTCGATTTGCGGTACTTGATGTTAGCGCGGCGAGCTTGAAAATCTGTGCAGTTGCTGCATGATGAAACTTCATAGAAGCGGTCTTGTCCTGGAAGCCATACTTCAATGTCGTACGTGCGAGCTGACGAGAATGAGCAGTCTTGACAGGCGAGCAAGCTAACGCGGTAATGCAGACCCAGTTGCTGTAAAAGCTTTTCTGCGCAGGTGACCATGCGTTCAAGTTCTGCGGCTGATTCTTCTGGTTCGCAGATGGAGTACAGTTCTACTTTTTCAAATTGATGGATGCGGATAAGGCCGCGATCGGTTGCTCCGTAACCGCCTGCTTCGCGCCGAAAGCAGCTAGTCCAAGCGGTGTGACGTACGGGAAGATCTTGAGCTTGAAATATTTTGCCGGCATACAAGTTTGTCAGGTTAACCTCAGCTGTTGGGATAAGGCAGAGCCCATCGCTTGGTACACGGTAATAATCGCCTTCAAATTTAGGCAAGTTGCCAGAATTATAGAGCGCTTTTTCCATGACAAGTGCTGGAGGAATAACAGGCATAAAGCCGCTTTGAGCATTGTTTTTGAGCATCAGTCTGGTAAGCGCGTAGATAATTTTTGCGCCCTGTGTTTTGTAAAAAACAAACTGGGCACCGGTCATTTGGGCGGCGATTTGCAGGTCAAACCATTGAGCCGTTTCGTTCAAGTCAAGATGATGTTTGATAGGAAATGAGAATGATGGCTTGTGGCCGTGGCTGCGAACAACTTCATTTGCTTCTTTGTTGCCGTCAGGCAGATCTTCTTGCGGAATATTTGGGCAGGCAAGATACAGGTCATTAAAAGCTTTTTCTGCAGTCTCAAGTTCGGCTTCTTGAGCTTTGAGTTTTACACCAAGGTCTATTGCTTGCTGACGAAGTTCAGCGGTGATGCCTTTTGCGCCCATGCTGGCAAGTTCATTTTTTTGTTTGCGTAAAATTTCTACTGCGCTGCGCACAGCACGAACTTTTTGTTCCGATGCAATCATGGTATCAACGTCAAATGATGGCTCTTTGCGTAGAATTTGTGCTTTTATGTAGTCAGGTTCTTCTCGAAGGCGGTTTATATCTATCATGGGATTGCTCCAAAAATCACGAATTCATGTTGTTCTATCAGCTATAGTTATAACGTGAGAACGGAGCCCTGGCAACTCCTTTTCTCCCAAAATTAAGTGCGCCCGTTACAACCTTATTCTCGTTGTAACGGGCGCTTCTTGTAAGACAGATTAAATTAACTAAAAGCTTTCAGGTGTCTCATTCAAGATAGCGTAAGCGTCTTCCATGATCTGAGCGTTAAATCCTTGGGCTTGCAACAAATCAAGGGCAATTGCCTGATCAGTGATGCCTTCTTCCAATTTGTATGGATAGGTTATGGAGCCGTTAGGGTTTTTGATGACTGAAACTTTAAAGTTCTTGATAGCGCCATTAGTTACCGTTTCAAGCTCCGTTAGTTTTTTAAAGTGAGTTGCAATCATGGCAATACTATTGGTATATCCTGCAAGGTGTTTTGCAACGCCGTAGGCGCCAGCTTGCCCCTCGCGCGGGTTGGTGCCGGTGAAAATTTCGTCCATGATGACAAAGCTAAAGCCTTTATTTTCAAGATTTTTAATGGTGTCGAGCAGTTGCTGTGCACGGCGCATTTCGGCTTGAAAGAGTGACTCTCGACCTTCGCTGTCGGTGATATTCAAGTACGTGTTAATTTTTGCAAAAGGAGTCATGGTCATCGCTGATGCTGGTGCTACGCCAAATGATTGAGCAAACCACACCGCAAGCGTTAGCGCTTTGAGTGTTGTGGACTTACCACCAGCGTTTGGACCGGTGACAATGGCGTTTCTGCTGGCAGAAGATCCGCCCAATGCAATGCTTGCGGGCACAACTTTTTTTGAATCAAGAATAGGATGCCAGAAATTTTGGGCCTCAAGGCGCGGCCGTGTTTCTGCAACAAAGTCGACAAAACAGTAGCGTGCATTGCTATTTTTTTCATGTTCTTTGTACAGCTGAGCAACTGCAAGACAAGCATCAACTTCACCCGCTGCAGCAATGGCTTTGACAAAATGGTGCTTCAGTTGCTGCATCAGTTTAAATGAAGCTAAAATTCTACCGTGGAACGAGAAGAATGAAGGACTTCCTTTAAAGGTTGATTTACTGAGCATTTTTGCAAGCTCTTTTGCGTCATCAGAAGCAAGATTCTGAGTTTCAAGATCTTTCATCTTGGGAAACAGTTTTGCCGTTTGGGCGTTGCTTTTTAAAAGATTTTTAATATTTTCAATGCCGTTTGTGTAGCTTGCGGTATTGATCATCTTGCCCTGAAGTGTCTTTGTAATATTATTGAGGTTTATTCCTGGAGCATAAACATTATTGGCCCCAAAGGCTGCTGGAATAGCTTGAATCAGCATGATAAGAGCCGTGCAGCCTAAAAATAGAGAGGTGTTGGCCTCTGCTGATAAAAAACTATGGTATTGCTCATATACTTCTGCGTTCATTGCTCCGGTGAAGATGACAGCTGGGAGTGCAGCAAGGAAAACTGGGCTCAGAAACGTTGTCAGGGCTGTGGTTTCTAGCGCAATTGTACTCGTGTTGTATTTTTGTAAAAATCCAAAATTAAAATATGCCTGCTGGATAAATTGCTCTAGGTCTGTTTCAAGAGTCTTCCAAAACAACAGAATTTGGTTTTCAATGACTCTAATTGCATTAAGCTGATTTTGAAGGTCAGTAAACAATTTTTCGTCTTGAACCAGCGCTGCAATAAATGCCTGACGGGTTTGTAGTTGCGTAATATCGCTTGTTGGGGTGGCCAAAAGTTTTTGCAACTGAATTTTGCCTGCGGTGGTGATGGTGCGATCAATAGAGCCAAATAGGTGGCGTGTAAGATCAGCGTTATTTCCTGAAAATACTTCCATGTCACGATAGACGTTTTCGCCCATGATCTCTTCAGTTATCTGGCGATCTGCTGGAGGTGTCATAGCCAGCAATGAGTACATGAGTTTTATTTTTTCAGCGTTGCCAATATCAGGAATTTTGAGTTTTGCAACGGCAAACCCTTGGCGCTCTTTAAATTTTTTGTATGCTTCGCGATTTTCTTCATTAAGCTCTTTTTCAGATTTTTTTTCGGCTTTTGCAGTTTGAGCCATAGATGGAAGGTAATAATCAGCAAGGATTTTGTAGATGTTATTATCAACTCGTTCTTGTTTCTGTTGTGGTGCAGCAGCTGCCGAGCTTGCGAGCAAGGAGCACAAAATGGCTGCTGACAATGTGCCTGATTGTTTGAATCTCAAAATCATAGCTGAAAACTCCTTGGAAACATGAATATGAATGTGATTGAATCTCACAAGTGACTTTTTATGGGGGTAATCCTATCAAAAAACCCATTGATGTAAAGGTTTTTGCAGAACAAAGGATGGAGCAATAAGTTGATAGTCGTGGAAATGATTCTTTTTGAATTTAATCAGTGGTGGCAAAAAAGCCACCACTGTATCATAGCCTAATACATGTAATTGGTTGAAGAGATCATAGCAGGGTATTGGTTGCACAATGGGCATGACTGTTTGTGCATAAACCATGTTGTAACGCAGTCATTGTGAAATTTGTGTCCACAATTGAGTGTGCTTGCAGATTCACCCTTTACGTAGTCATCAAGACAGATTGAGCAGGTTGTGCTTCCAGCCGTAATTTTTTTTGCCAAAGGTTCAAGCTCTTGTCTGACAAGATGTTCAATTTCGGCAAGGGTTACATAGTCTCTGCCGGCTGAACTCATGCGGCCTGTGAGAGTGCTGATAACTTTTTGGATTTTTTCGCTGTATTCAGCAACTGCAAAGGCGGGGATATCGTTTGCATCAACGCCAAGGACGGTGAGCCGCTTGTTTGCAACTTCAAGGACCTTTTGGTCAAGTTGGTAGCGAGAGAAAGAGTTTGGATCAGCTGGTGCCGTTGGCTTTGGGCTTGGGCCAAAGAAGGATCCAATTGCGCTTGCAGCACTTGAAAACAGGGATGTTGCTTTTGCAGCTTCTGCGCGAACTTTTTCAAGAAATGGTGTGATATGGTCTTTAATTACTTTTTCAATTTCGTTAATTCGAACATACATGCGACCGTCTCGGTCCATGGCTTTTCGTAATTCAGTTATAACATTTTGCCTTTTTTGTGTGTATTCCCATGACATTGATGTTGGGATGGCATCCGGCTTGATACCATAATTTGAAAATTCTTGGTTGATCATAGCCGATGCGCGGGCATCAAGGAGATGGGATGGTACAATTGTTTTTAAATTGTTACAGAATTGAGTTAACTGAGCGTTAAGTTCCTGCGATAGCTCAAGGTCATTTATTGATGTTCGGCCTTCACGGCGAGCTCGAGCAGAAAGCTCTGAAACAACGGTTTCGATTTTATAATTGTATTCGCGAATAAATTGAACAGGAATATCTCCCAGCTCATAGCCCATGTGCTGCAAAAAAACAACTGCGGCCTCCATGGTACTGCGCTCAAGATATTGCAGAGGTATAAAGCGAGCATAAGCCTGTGTTAGCGTGAGTGCACACAAAAGTGTAGCCACAAAAATTTTCTTCATCATTACTCTCTCCCTTTTTTAGAAGTATTATTTTTTCGATAATTGCTTGATCATGCGATCAAAAACTTCTTGCCAATTACCAGCTTCTTGTTGCTGTAGTTTGACCATGCTTGTGTACCAGCAGGTAGTTTCGGGTTCAGAAAAACCAAGCCATCGCCAGTCTGTGATTTTTGGCATCAAGATCCAAACTGGTTTGCCCAGTGCTCCTGCAAGATGAGCCACCGCGCTGTCGACACTGATGACCAAATCTAGGTTTGCAATAATTGCAGCAGTGTCTTCAAAGCTTGCTAGCTCGTTGTCCAAGTTGATTATGCTCACCGGGCTTGGCAGACTTTCAAGTTGTTCGCTCCCAAATCCTTTTTGCAGTGAGTATAGTTGAACGTTATCAAGGTTTGCGATGGCATAAAAGGAGGTTAGTGGAACAGAGCGATTTTTGTCATTTACATGGCTTGGGTCACCCTGCCAAAATATTCCAATTTTTTGTTTTTTTGTTGAGAAATGTTTTTGTTTAAACATCAAGACTTTTTCTTTGTCAGGGGTGATATACCCATGGGGTGACGGAATTGTTTCAAGGGTTGCAGCCAAAAGGTGCGGCAGGCTGAGCAACGAAACATGAAAATCGCATTGTAATGTCGCAGGATCGACGGTTGGTGCAACAATTTCAGCTCCTAGGTTGGCGTGCGCAAGGAGCGAGGTCAATGGACCTTGCGGTTTGATCAAAACCTTAGCGCCTTGGGCAGCAAGGAGCGGCAAGAAGCGACAGAACTGAATGGTGTCGCCAAGCCCTTTTTCCGTGTACACAAAAATAGTTTTACCAGCCAAGTCTTCACCTTTCCAGGAAGGAATGTTTTTCATAGCCGTACTATTATGGTGCGCTAGTTTTTTTAAAGGTGTTGATCCGCAAAATCGTAGTTCGATAAAATTGGGATCAATACTCATTGCTTTGAAATAGAGGCTAAGAGCTTCTGATTTCTTCCCCTGAAGTTCAAGGGTTTTGCCAAGCGCGTCGTAAGCGTGAAGAAAGTCTTCTTTGTGTTCAAGAGCACTTTGATAGCATTTTATAGCATTGCGCAAATCGCCGCGCTTTTCGGCAAGGCTTCCCAAATCCAAATATACTTTTCCAAAACTTTGGTTGCAGCTGTCTTCAGAAAAAAGATCCTCATGAGATGGGCTTGTATGAACCGTATTGCTGGTGAATTTTGAAAAAATACCAAGATGACCAAAAAGTAAAATCGTAACAAAAAGTACGATTGCTGGGATTTTAATTTTTTTCATGGTCATGGGGATTCTCCTTTTTTTCTATTTTTTACTTTTTACTCGAGGGATTGCTTTGCAAAAAGCTCTTTGATGCTCCCTAGAGATCCAAGTAGTGCAGAAGATTCGTATGGAAGCAAGATGACTTTGCCATTCTTGTCCTTGGTAATTTCAGGTAGCGTCTTGAGATAGTTAATTGCTATCAGGTATGGAAGTGGATCAACGCCGGGAACCGCTTGCTGGATAACCTTAATGGATTCAGCTTCAGCTTGGGCCAGTGTAAGCTTAGTTTGAGCTTCAGCAGCGGCAAGTCTTAACCGTGCTTCTGCTTCACCGGTGGCACGAGTTATGCGCGAGAGATTGTCTCCCTCAGCTTCCAAAATTGCTGCTTGCTTGGTTCCTTCTGCTTCCAAAATGAGTGCTCGTCTGTCTCGTTCGGCGCGCATTTGTTTTTCCATTGCGGCGCGAATATCGCCTGGAGGATTAACTTCTTGCAGTTCAACGCGATTTATTTTTACGCCCCACTTGTCCGTAGCTTCGTCAAGTGTTGCTCGTAATTTTTCGTTGATGCGATCGCGCGAGGTGAGCGTTTCGTCAAGATCGAGTGAGCCAATGATGTTTCGCATGGTTGTCTGAGCAAGTTTTTCAATAGCTTGTGGAAGGTTTGCAACCTCATACACAACCGCTTTGGGATCGGTAATCTGGTAGTACAAAAGCGCGTTGATTTCCATGGTGACGTTATCTTTGGTGATTACGTTTTGTTTGGGGAAATCATAAACGGCTTCTCTTAGGTCGATACGGTCCAAGTATTCACTAAATCGATAGCTAGCTTTGCCACGCGCATCCTCTTTGATAAATGTCCACAATACCTGTCGCGGTTGATCCATAAACGGAACCACAAAGTGAATGCCTGGTCTTAAAATTGTGTGAAAGCTCCCAAGTCGTTCTATGACAATGACTTCTGCTTGTTTTACCAAATAGGTTGCTTTAACAAGTGCGGTCAAAAGAAAAATAACAAGAAAGAAAAATACGACTAAAAAGCCATACATGATAAGCATGAAAATCCTTACTGAACTATGAGTTTGTTGCCTTGAAGTCCGATTATCGTTACGACAGTGCCTTTTTGAAGAATAAGGTCGTTACGTGCAATCGCCAACCATTCATCACCTTTTACTTTAACTTTTCCGCTTTTGTGCGGCTCTATTGCGATAATTACCGTTGCCTCTTGTCCTACAAGAGCTTCCGTATTTGATTTGTATACAACTCTTGTTTTTCCAAGGTTGCGTAGTATCAACAGAGCGATTAGGGAGCAGACCACCCAAATAATGCTTTGCGAAATAAATGAGCAATCCATGAAGGCAAACGGTGCGGTGCAAAAAGCGCCGATTGCAAATGAGATAAAGAAAAATAACCCCGGGGTGCCTGCTTCGAAAATCAAGAGTATGAGCGCCCCTGATAACCATAAAAAGCCAAGCCAGGCGTTAGTTTGCGGAACAAGTTCGTGAAGTGAAGATAAAAAAGAAAAGAAATTAGCCATAGTCGTATCCCCCTCGGACAACGTTATTTGTTAGATCCTCAAGGTATACCATTTTCTTGGATTTTCAGCAAGTAAAAAAGCTTCTTTAATTCGGGTTATTCAGCAATTTTTTGAGGTCAAATTTTAAGAGCTAGAAGAGCATCGATAATTGGGTCGAGAAGAGGTGGCAGATTTATTTCTTTTCCGAGTCCAAATTCGATTGCAATGGCTGGAGCTAAGATTCCCAGCAGGGGTTTGAAAGGGATGCCGAAAGGGCCTGCGATTTGAAAAATTTTTGAATATTTTTCGTGTTGAAGTGATTCAGCCAGGATTCCTGCAATTTTTTGAGTGGATCCAATGTTTTTTGTGTGAGCCATGTGTACGGGGATAAAGGCATGAGCATCAAAAGTTCGTTTACTCAGATCGGTTATTGGGTCGCACAAAAGATGGTACAGCGTTATTGTTGGCTGCATAGATTCTTCTTTGTAGGCGTGAATGCTTATAAAAAGATCTGTGTTGAGGCGGTTTGCAAATGATGCGTGTTGAAGAGAGTGGAAGGTTTCTGCTTTAGTGCGTGTTTGAACAGCGACACAAGAAGAGCGCTGGTTAATCTGTTCACACAAATATTCGGCGATATTTTTTGTGATTGTGTGCTCAGTTCCACGAAAAAGTTTTCGTCCCGTTTGGCCAGGATGACCGTCAGGATGGATTAAAATAACTTTTTTATCGGTTGCCTTGTTGTGATGAGTGCCAGCTAAAAGTTGTGGGGTTTGTATGATGGCAAGTAATAGCAATGTGAGTAAGGTAAAGAGTTTTTTATTCATAATAATTTATGGGCAAGGTGAATGATGTTTTTTTAACGGTTCAATAAACTAGCACACAGGTTTGTTTTATGGCTACTAATTTTTGATGAAAAACCGGTTGCTTTTTCTTTTCCTCCTGTAAAACTAAGGGGCTAAAAAATAATTGTAAAAATGATCTTTTGATGAGAAAAGAAAAGGAACGCGTGTGAAAAACCAATCGTCGCTGCTGGAACTTGAAAAGTTTTGGGAAAAACAGGCTGAACAATTACCGTGGTTTTCTAAGTGGGATAAGGGCCTTATTTGGGATGAGCCTTATGCTCATTGGTTTGCAGGGGGAACGCTCAATGCATCGTACGCCTGTCTTGATGTCCATCAAAAGACCGCAAAAAAAAATAAAGTAGCTATTTACTGGCAAGATGAGCAAGGGAATAATCGGGCGTTAAGTTATGCTCAGCTGTATAAGCTTGTCAATCAGTATGCCAGTATTTTACGTCGCTTTGGCGTTAAAAAAGGTGACATTGTTCTGCTCTATTTGCCCATGATTCCTGAAGCTGTAGCGGCCATGCTTGCGGTTGCTCGTTTGGGAGCAACTCACACAGTAGTCTTTTCTGGTTTTAGTGCAACTGCGCTTAAAAATAGAATTGATGATGCTCACGTTAAATTTATCATTACTGCCGATGTTACCTATCGTCGCGGTAAATATCTTAGGCTCAAGGATGTTGTCGACAAAGCCTTGGTAGAATCGCCTTCTGTTGATAATGTTTTTGTCATCAAACGTCTTGATGATGGCTGCAATATTCAGCAAGGTCGCGATATCATCATGGATGAAAAAATGGCTACAGAAAATTTTGTTGAGCCAGAAAATGTTGAATCAAATCATCCTTTGTTTATTTTGTACACATCGGGGACCACGGGTAAGCCCAAGGGTATTATTCATTCAACGGGTGGGTATTTGACCTACGTTTACTCAACTATCAAATGGGCATTTGATGTGAATGATGAATCGGTGTATTGGTGTACCGCCGATATTGGGTGGATTACCGGTCATTCATACGTGGTGTACGCTCCGCTTATGCATGGGGCAACTATGGTGCTCTACGAAGGCGCTCCCGACTATCCAGCTCCAGATCAGTGGTGGAAGCTTATTGCAACCTACGGTGTGACTATTTTTTATACCTCTCCCACGGCGCTACGGATGTTCATGCGATACGATCCTCGAATGATCGAGCGGCATGATTTATCCTCACTCAAAATTCTTGGTAGTGTTGGTGAGCCGATTAATCCAGAAGTTTGGCAATGGTACAACAGGCATATTGGCCGTTTGCGCTGTCCTATCATCGATACTTGGTGGCAGACCGAAACCGGTGGCTTTATGATATCTCCGCAAGCTGGCGTTGATCTTTTGGCGCTCAAGCCAGGATCTGCAACTGAGCCTTTGCCGGGGGTTGATGCTGATGTGGTTGATGTGCAAGGTAAATCTGTGCCGCGTGGGTCAAAAGGATATTTGGTTATTCGTAAACCGTGGCCAGGGATGATGATTGGCATTTATCAAGACCCTGAGCGTTTTAAGGAAGCATATTGGTCAAAATTTAAAGGGGCCTACTACGCAGGAGATTATGCCATCAAAGATGCTGACGGTTACTTTTGGCTACTTGGTCGAGCAGACGAAGTTTTGAATATCGGTGGGCACCGTGTGGGAACCATTGAGATTGAAAGCGGGGCGGTAAGTCATCAGTCCGTTGCAGAAGCTGCGGCTGTTGGCATTCAGCATCCAATCAAAGGCGAAGGAGTTGTTGTCTTTGCAATTTTAAAGCAAGGGTATTGTGCTGATGAACAACTGCAAGAAGCGGTCACGCAAGCAGTTCGTGCTCATATTGGTGCCTTTGCTACGCCGTGTGGTGTTTATTTTGTTGAGAGCCTGCCAAAAACACGCTCAGGCAAGATTATGCGGCGTGTTTTAAAAGCTGTTTTTGAAGGCGCTGGGGTCGGTGATGTTTCAACGCTTGAAGATGAAGCTTCGGTTGATGAAATTCGTTTAGTTTTTCAAAAACTGCAGGTTCAGATACGTCAATTAGGTTGAAAAAGGCGTGAAATTGAAAATTATTTCCTCTCTAAAAACTTTGATGGAGCTAAAGTTTTTGATAGATTTAGTTGATTTTTTCAAGCAATTGTGTATCCTTACTCTGTATATATTTATTTAGATAACCTCCATTTCCCCTGTCTATGGCGTTCGCCTGGATGGGGGTTTTTAATTTGTTTGCATGAAAAAATTTAAGATGATTGTGGCCTATGACGGCACCTTGTACCATGGCTGGCAAGTTCAACCTACTGACCGGACCGTAGCGTTTCAGCTACAGGCAACATTTGAACGTGTTTTTGGACAACCCGTCTCAGTGGTGGGCACCTCGCGTACAGATGCCGGCGTGCATGCGCTTGGCCAAGTTGCTCGGTTTCATGCCGACCTGCGAGCAGATGCTGGTGTGATTAAAGAGGCATGGAATAAAGCGCTGCCTCATGACATTGTCGTTCGTGAAGTAGAGATTGCTCCTGATGATTTTCATCCGTGCCGCAATGTCTATGAAAAAACTTATTTGTACACTATTTTTACGCGCCGACCGCTTCCGTTTGTTGCCCGTTTTGGGTGGTATCCTCCCTTTATTGATCGCATTGATTTTGAAAAACTTAACAGAGTACTTCCACTTTTTTTGGGGGAGCACGACTTTTCCTCATTTTGCAAGCTTGATGCAGACAAAACAACCATCAGGTCTATCCATCACATTGAGATGAAGCGCTACGACCGGTGGGGTGCTGTGCAGATTGTTATCAAGGGCCCTTCTTTTTTACGCTTTCAAATTAGACGCATGATCGGTTATGCTCTTGACGTTGCTCAGCGCGACAATTTGCCGGTAAGTTATATTCAAGATCTTTTAAACAACCCAAACCATGAGCAAAAGCTGGTCAAGGCAGATGCTTCTGGTTTGTGTCTGCGAAAAGTGGTGTATCGCTATGATAACGTTCAGTAAAGAATTTGTTAAAAGAGTTGTAACAACAGTAATTTTGCTTCCGGTTTTTATCGGGGCTTATTTACATTCAACGCTGCTTTATTCATTTTTACTCATTGCTCTGTGGTCATTAATCATGATTTTTGAATGGCCAAAGCTGGTGCCAACAAATAAACTTTCTTTCTTCCTCATTTCATGTATGTACCCAACGCTTCCCATCGTTTCTTTGGGCTTGCTCAATTATTATTTCAGACCAATTAATTTTATCATTCCACTCTATCCCTATTTTGTAGCCTGGATGGCAGACACCGGAGGATATTTTGTGGGCAAGCTGTGCGGTTCGCACAAGATGTGTCCAACAATTAGCCCAGGCAAGACCTGGGAAGGTTTTGCCGGTGGATTTTGCGCTGTCTTTGCAGCACATGTTATGATAGCTTCATCCCTTGTTGGTATTCCATTTTCATGTTGGACAAGCTCTGTTCCCAGAGTTATTGCAGTTTCCTTGTTTATGACCACCATTTCTTTTTTAGGTGGTTTTATGTTGTCATTTCTAAAAAGACGGCAGGGCCTTAAGGATGTTGGAAACGTGCTTCCTGGCCATGGCGGATTGTTGGATCGGTTTGACTCGGTCTTTTTTGTTGCGCCACTATTTCTTGCAATGGGTCTTCTTGCCGCCTTTTTAAGCCTCTAATCCAGCGGCTACTTCTTGCAAAAAATTATTAGAGGTGATACCGTTTTCTTGGTTTTACAGACGAACTTTTTCGATTAAGGAATTTATCTATGGCATCCAGTGCTGTTACGCTTGAAAAAATTGTTGCGTTGTGCAAAAGACGTGGATTTGCTTACCCATCAGCAGAAATCTATTCTGGCTTGAACGGGGTGTACGACTTTGGTCCCATGGGAGCGCTGCTCAAGCACAACATCAAGCAGTTGTGGATGAAGGGTATGACCAGCTGGCCAGAAGAAGTTGTCTTTCTTGATGGCTCCATCTTGGGCTCTGCCGAGGTGTGGAAAGCATCTGGTCACCTGGAGAATTTCAGTGATCCTATGGTTGATTGCTTGAACTGCAAAAAACGTTTTCGCTCGGATGATCTTGACCTTGAAAAAGGATGTCCATCATGTGGGATCAAAAATTGGACCAGTGTGCGCCAGTTTCAGTTGATGTTCCAAACGCAGCTTGGTGCTCTTGCGGATGCTTCTAGCGTTGCTTACTTGCGTCCCGAAACTGCTCAAGCAATTTTTATCAACTTCAAAAATGTGATGTCGAGCAATCGGGTAAAGATTCCGTTTGGTATTGCCCAGATTGGCAAAGCGTTCCGTAACGAAATTACACCAAAACAATTTTTATTCAGAATGCGCGAATTTGAGCAGATGGAGATTGAATTTTTCTGCCGTCCCGAAGAGTCTGATGCATTTTTTGAAACGTGGATGGAACGTCGCAAGAATTTTTACCGCATGATTGGCTTGAATGAATCAAGAGTGCGTATGCGTCCCCACGCTTCTGATGAACTAGCTCACTACTCCAAAGCCTGCGTTGACGTTGAGTACGAATTTCCGTTTGGATGGAAAGAGCTTGAAGGCATAGCGCATCGTTCCGATTTTGACTTGTCCCAGCACAGCAAATTTTCGGGCAAAGAGCTTGCAATATTTGATGAAAAAACCAAAACCTCTTACACCCCGCACGTTGTTGAATGTTCGGTGGGCGTTGATCGTCTTTTCTTGACGCTTCTTTTTGATGCCTATACCGAAGAAGAAATAGATGGCGAGATGCGCGTTGTTCTAAAGTTTCATCCAACTATTGCGCCGGTGACGGCAGCGGTGATGCCTTTGACTAATAAATTGCAGGAACAAGCAACAGCTGTGTATCAAGAGTTGAAAAAGCGAGGCTATCGCGTGCAGTTTGATGATGGTGGTTCGATTGGCAAGCGCTATCGCCGCCAGGATGAGATTGGAACACCGGTGTGCTTTACCTATGACTTTGACAGCGTTGAAGATCTAAAAGTTACAGCACGTAACCGTGATACGCTGCAGCAAGAGCGTGTTGCTATTGATCGGTTGCCCGAATACTTGGATAATTTGCTGAAGTAAATTTTTAAAGGAGGAAGAGGATGAAAGTTGTTCGCGCAACGTACGATTGGATGGGCTCCAAAGTATACTCTCGGCACGCTGAGATGTGGCTTTTTGTCCTATTTTTTATCGAATCCTCTTTCTTCATCATTCCTGTTGATCCACTGCTGATTCTATTCTGCATTCATAATAATCGCCGTTCACTGTATTACGCTTCACTTGCCACAGCAGCTTCTGTTGCTGGTGGTGCCTTTGGTTATGCTATTGGTGCTTTTATGTGGCAGAGTGTTGGAGCGCAGCTGGTCACTTGGCTTGTTTCAGAAGCAACCTTTCAAGGTCTTGTATTAAAATACAAGCTCTATCAGACCTGGGCGGTGCTCCTTGGCGGTTTTACGCCGGTGCCGTACAAAGCGGTAACCATTTCTGCTGGCTTTTGTCATCTCTCGTTTATTCCGTTTATTTTTTATTCTCTCATTGCCCGTGGTGCGCGATTTTTTCTTGTGGCGTCAGCTATTTTTATCTGGGGTCCTCAGATAAAAACATTTATCGATCGCTACTTTAATCTCTTGGTTGTAGTTTTTACCCTATTGGTTATTTTTAGTTGCCTTGTTTGCTTTAATTAAAGTTTCCAATGTTTTTAAACGGAAAGCTAATCGTTTTAGCTATTCACTTTTAAAAGTGGACGCGAAAATTTCATGGTTTTCCTATTGCGGTTTTAAGATTGGTCAGTGCGTCTTCAAGCGCTGTTAGTTCACCGTTAAATTCTTTTAAATCTTTAGCAAGATCTGTAAGTTTTGTAACCAAAGTATCGACCGGCATCTCTGGCTTGGGATCACTTTTTGGTGGCATGCTTGAAGGTTTGTCAGGTATAACAGGCGTTTTTTCTGGTTGGTTGGTCTTGACGTAGAACAAGAGATACGGAGTAGCCAAAGTGGTTTTTGCGTCATTGGCTAAGTTTTTTGGATTGAGCAAATCATTTATTTCTTGGTCTGTCGCTTCTCGAGCTCGATCGCCACAATCATCATAAAAATACCATTTGTTATCATCGTGCCAACGTGCGTAAGCCCAGTAGTGACCGCCCGATAGACTCCCGCTTTGCATTACAATTCCCGAGAGCAGATAATCAAAGTTACCATCCCAACTAAGGGTATTTGGGTTTGATGAAAGTTTTTCTGGGATTATAAAAAGCCTGTTAATTTTAGAAGTGCGGCCGAAATCATCACTTATAAACCGTTTAAATTGGAAGGTAAGAATATCTGGGGCTGCTGTGATTTTAAGTTCTTCGGTAGGAGTTTGATTTATTGCAGCGGCAGGGCAGCTTCTATTTTTACATTTCCAGTCTATTTTTTTTCTTATCAGTTCATCAAAAGTTGTCTCATTATTCGCCATAAAAAGGGGCCAAAGCCATGGCCTGAAGTCAGTATTTTCATTTGTTTCTATTTTATTAAAGACCTGAAAATGTGTTGGATCAATTAAGCACTTTACTGTTCGGTCGAGTGACTTGCCAAACAATGGGTACAATTTGTTTTGCTTGAAAATAGAAACCGCTTCAAATGGCTTAATTACTGAATCCCAGTTAAGATCTTCGTTGATGGTGGTCTTAATGTTTTCTAAATTCGCTAATTTGTTATCTGTAGCGTTTTGAATAATCCTAGTTTTTATTGTTTCTTTTGCAAGGTACATTTCTGGCTTGTCAGCAAGAGAACTCCAGAATCTTGAGATTAGAATTTGATCTAGTTTTGAGTAAAAAAGATGATAAAAAGCCTCTTTTGCTAACTTCATTGATGCGTGTTCAATCCATAGTTGCTCGACAAGGTTTGAGTAAAATTCTTCAGCATCGTGCTGACCGTGTGCCATATCTGTTATGTTTGGGTTTGTGGAGCAGCTTGCAAACTTTTTGCGGAATCTTGATGGATTAACTATAGCGGTGTTTTTTGCCATTTCTTTTATGTGATCAATCAGTGCCTTGGGCATTGAATCATCGGCATATATTTTTTCTTGTTCTGCCCATTCCAAAAATTCTCGAAATGGTTTTAGGTGAAAAAGTGCTTGGATGGTGGCGTTTAAAAAACAGCTAGAGGATGCGTTGTCGTTTCCCTTGTTTGTTGGCGGTATGGCCTGAAGATTGTTGATGCCAGTAACAAGAAAAACAGCAAGAAAAAAGCATTTTTTCAAAAATGAACCAGAGCTTTTCATAACTACCTCGTATCTCTATTTCTGATTTTGATTGATATTCATCTCCAAAAATAAAGATCTCCGTCTCAAAAGAAAAGCTTTTATTGAAGAGAATTGTTAATATATTGATAGATTGAAATATTTCTGTGTAATCTCTTATGAAGACAGAAATATTTATCAAGCCAAATAATTATTTTATGAGAAAGGGAGACGATGAAAATTGTAATCAGAGTTATGAGTGCGGTTGCTCTTGCTACGGTTGTGTACATGGCTCATGCGGTGCAAGCACCTGGATTTGTGCAGACATTGGAGTCAATGAAGTTGAACAAATTTTTGGAGTGCCTAAAGACGCAAGAAAATGCTTTTGAAGAAATTGCAAAGCATCCGGGACCATTTACTATATTTGTTCCGACCGATGCTGCATTGAATTCATGGCAGGGCCTTGCTGAGTACATGAAGCCAGAAAACAAGCGCAAGCTGCGACAAGTACTTAAATATCACGTTGTTCCAGGAGAGCTTACTGTTGCCCAGTGTGGAGACCGTGGGCGTCTTGTTACCGCCAGTGGGGATGAGGTGAATGTAAAGGGCAATACAATCAATGGAGCAACTATTACTCAGAAGGACATCAAAATTTCTAACGGGATAGTCAACGTTATTGATAAAGTTCTCATTCCAAAAGCGCCATAGAATACACCAAAGGTTGACGCAGGCCCGGCAATTTTTGCATGCTAGCACACAAGTTATAGCTAGCTTTTGTCTGCACAGTACAGCTTGTGTATCAATTCAGCGAACAGAGATTTTATCAAAATTGAAATTATGCTGATTTAAAAAGTTGCGCATATGTGTTATAACTATGACCAATAGGCTATTTCGGATACTTTATTCTTGCATGAGTTTGTCGCTAGTGTTAGAATCATGACCCTTTTTGTGGGTGTAGATTATTCGTATTGCGCTTGTTGAGTAATGCGTTGAGTAATAGGTAATGGAGAATGGATGTTAAAATTTTTTGTGATTGTCTTTTGTATGTTTTCAACGATAAAGCCGATGAACCTGCAAGAGCATGATTTTGTGTGTGTTGATGAGAGTTCTTTGAATGTGCTGAAAGATCATATTAAAAATATACAAAAATTTTATCACTTGGTTTTGCATAAGAAGCCCAGTAATGAGCATCGGTCTTTGCAGGGTGCTGGCAATCTTGAATTGTATCTGAAAGAAAAACAGTTACTTATATTTGTTGCCTCTGATTGGCAGGCCTGTGTTATGAAGAAGTGTCATAAGAAAAAATTTGAAGAATTAAACCAGTATGACCGTGAAATTTTCTTTTTTGCTGAGTATGATTTTGCCCAACTCAAAGAGTTTATTGATAAGCATATTACCTGTAGTAAATACGCCGATGTTGTTGAATAGGATAGATTTTTTTATAGAAGGAACAGCGTGAAATTGAGATTTTTTGCACCGTTTGTTTTTGCACTTACTATTTGTGTTGGTGGCGCAAGTCGGTTGTTAGCTGATATTAATGATCCAAACGTTAATATTGCCATCAATACTTGTCCTAATATTTTAGACAATGAGATAGCAGAATTAAAAACGCTCCTCTTTAATTTTTTAAAGGCAGATGCCTATGATGATTATACGCGTTCTGAGCTGATGCTTTTTCTTCACAATAAAGAGGCTGCTTTGCAGATTTATGAAAATGATTTAAAAATTTGCGTATTACCAATCGCAGATGCAAAAACTGACGGCAAGTCTGTATGGATTATTGATTGGATAAGAGATTAGCTCTTTGACGGATCACACATCTTTTAGGGGGAAAGGGAGTAGATGAAAAAAATAGTTCTCCTGTTATCAGTGTTCACGATAACGTTATCTCAAAATGTATTACCACAGATATTCGTAGAAAAAGGGTGCATGTCAGATCCTTTATATGTGAACGAAGTTGCTGATAACCTGTGGCTCTTGTTGAATCATGATTCAAGGTGGAGTTTCGATTTTACGTCGTTCAAAACCAATCTAGCTGAGAAAAATTTAATTCTGATTATTGTCCCTGATGAGGGGAAAGCTTGCTTCATTCATGCTCGTCATAAAAATGAATTTACTGATGAGTTAAAAAAACAAATGCCGCTTATTTTAAAAGCTGAATCAATAGCAAGTTTAATGCCTCATGTTATATGGGATGATAGTATGAATGCTATTGCCGAGACAATTTTTGCTGTTCAAAAAGCGTGGCTTGAACGAGGAGAGTCCTCTGTCTAAAATCTTGTTTCTTGTCATAGAAAAAAAGTGATGATAGCTTCTTGATAAGTTGTATAAAAGTCAGTCATTTTCGGGAAAGGGAGAAAGATGAAGAAATTATTAATGCTCTTGGCAAGCTTACTTGCTGCTCAAGGCATAGTAGCTGAAACTAAGATAGAATTAGGTTCTGTTGACTTTTCAAAAGAGTGATTTTGAAGCACGATATCTCTGTGT
>CAZBMD010000007.1:0-79979 GCA_964493325.1 uncultured Pseudomonadota bacterium
TCGAACCTACGACCCACAGCTTAAAAGGCTGTTGCTCTACCGACTGAGCTAGCGGCTCTTTTCATTTGCTGCGATGATATGAGAGAAATTTAGTCAAATATCTCTATTTTGTCAAGTAATAATCAATACAAGCTAATTATTTTAATAAATTTTATGCTTAAAAAACTTCTATTAATCGCCAGAACCTGTTTTTTCCTCATTAAATTCTAGCTTTTTAGGGGTACCTCTAAAAACTGAAGCAGTCGATTGATGAGGCTTTTGCGGCGTTATCGGGCTCGATGGCTGAAGACTTGTCTGAGTGCCCGATAAAACATATGGCGTTTTATTTTCATCCAGACAGAAGAAGTTCTCACCGCTATAGTGAAGAGCATAGCCACGCAACTCTCGCTTACTCGTGCCTTTGGCATGCAAAGATACTTTAGGAATAGAAGGAGTTCCCTCATCGGTATCAGTAGATAAAGACATACGGTCACTTTTTTCTATTTTTTGAGTTTTAGTCTTATTGTAAGTTGAACTAGCACCCTTCTTCCTTTTTACTCCACTACTCTTAACAGGCTGATTCACACTAAGACCAATAAAAACCTCATCTTTAACTTCAAAAGAGTTAACAAAATCCCGAAATTTACGCTCCATCTCATCCTTAATTGTATCGGGAGCTTTCCCGGAACTAAATTCACTCCATATTCTGTATGTCTTATCTGAAGCCTTGATAAGAAAATGGTTTGATTTTAATTCCACATTCAATCCTGCAGCATAAAAAATTGCCAACAATAAAGCTTTGTAATAGTTGATTGATGTTCCTCGCAACTTACAAGGGATACTTTTTAGCAGGCAATCAATATTTTTTAAAAATTTTGGCACCTCGCAAGCCTCAAGCGCCTCTCTTATATTTTTAAGATTAACATGCTCTTCATCATCACCACGCAAACTCAGTTCGTTATCAAAATTATCCGACTTCTTAACAAGCATCTCTTCAAAGTTATTAAGCGTGATGTATTGCATATACTCAGTATGCTTTACATTGACGCCTGAACCGCTTTGAGGTGCTGCTTGAAATGGAATCTGAATAGGAATTTCATTGGAAGCCTTGATATTCGTTAATTTTAAGGTAACAGGCAAACGAGAAACTCCCAACACAAGGCTAGAAATATTCCCAAAACCATCATCAATAGTTTTTTCCTTAACTATGTTCTTATCCAACCATTTTACGCTAGAAAAGAATGTAGAAAAAAAAGTAAAAGGCTTGCCATGTTGATGCAACATACCATAATAATCATTCTCAAAGATCTGCCTCATTCCATTAATCATAACCTGCTGATTATGCTCTTTTCTCAGCAAAGGAGTCTTCTGTCTATTATCACTAATTTTATACTCAAAAATATAATAACGACTTTTATTGGCCGGAATGACCATCATGTCCGAGTAGCCATCTCCAGAAGGACGCTCAGCCTGAACATCATATCCTGTACTCAAGAAAAAAACATACAACAATGAGTGATAAAATGCCTCGGAAGCATCCACTTTGTAAGCCAGGGGAATAAAATCAAAAAATTTATCCATCGCGTCAATAATCATCTCGGGATGATTAGAAGATAGCCCAACCATAAGCTGATTGCGTAAATCTGAACAATTCTGAGGCTGTTCTGCGTTATTATTGTTGTTATTACTTGGATTCTCTGACATAACAACATCAGAGGAAGAGGCCTGTTGCATTGCCATTACAGCAACAACATTTCCTATGATAAAAACAAAAATAATTATACTTCTGAGTAAACGATTACAGATATTTGTAATTTTCATATCAACCTTTTTTTAATTAAAAAAATAATATAAAAAAACAATATCGCTGATCATAACCATCAATCAATAAGAAACTTTATTTTTATTAATTTCAGCAACTCGTAAGCCGTTTTTTACTTAGCCAAGAATTTTACTGCACACGAAGCAATAAATGATAACGCCTAGAATATCCATAAGCGTTGCTAAAAATGGAGCTGCGGAATGCGCAGGATCGATATTAAAACGGTCTAATATCAGAGGAATTAGGGATCCTGAAATAATAGAAACAATCACAATTAAAAAGAGCGAAAAGCTAATCGCAATCGCACTAAGCAGGTCGTGATGGGAAAAATAAACGCGCACAAAGCCTACGCAAATAAGCACACAGGCCATAATAAGCGCAACCCCAAATTCACGAAAAAGCACCTTAAACGCATTGTTGCGAGACATTTCTTTGGTCGTTAAACCACGAATAACAAGCGTTGCAGACTGATTTCCAGCATTTCCGCCAGTACCAATAAGCATGGTAAGAAAGATTGAAATAATAGAATATTTACTAAGTAATGAATCATAGCTTGCAAGAACCGCGCTGGAAAAACTTTGGAATAATAAAAGACCAACAAGCCAAATACCTCGCTGCCAAACCATTTGCCATACCGGCGTTGCAAAGTAACTGTGTTGCACAGGAATTAGTCCAAACATTTTATAAACATCATCGCTGCCCTCTTGTTTGATAATGTCAAAAACATCATCGGCAGTAATCACACCCAAAAACTGTTGCTGCTTATCAACCACCGGGGCAACCATTACTCCGTAGTGATGCATTTGGTTTGCAACGTC
This sequence comes from uncultured Pseudomonadota bacterium, assembly GCA_964493325.1. Lineage (GTDB taxonomy): Bacteria > Babelota > Babeliae > Babelales > RVW-14 > CAZBMD01. The sequence continues at coordinate 2,620 of CAZBMD010000007.1, forward strand.
CTCTTGATCTTCACCCACATAGACCACAAATTCATTCTTATTAAGAATGCTCGAGAGCGATGTTTCAGGTTTATTAAGAACCAATTTATCAAGGGTAATATATCCAACAAGGACATTGTCGCTCGTCGTCACGTACAAACGCTGAGTAAGGACTTTTTGCTGGCCAATCCGTTGCAAAAGTTCAACGCTCTTGCGCACCGTAAAATCTTTTTGAAGCGTAAGAACATCACTATTCATACGGCCACCTGCTGAGCGCGGATTAAACGTCAGCAAAGAAATAATTTTGTTGCGCTGCTTACTTTGCAAAAGTTTAAGGTATTTCTCAAGATTTTCATCGGAAAGATGGTCGAACAAATCGGTCAGTTCATCAACCGGCATATTTTTTAAAATAGAACCTGCATGCTCGATGTCCAAAGTAACCAAGAGTTCAGCTTGAACCGGTTCTGCTACTTTTTCAAAAACTTTGATTGAAAGATCTCGAGGCAATTTTTTAAACAGGGCAACCCTGTGCGGTGCATCAAGCTTTGAAATAAGCATTGCAATATCTGCATGGTGTTGCTCGAGAAGGATTTTCCAAAAATCTCGACCAAGTGCAGTATCTTCTTTAATAATCGATTCGATGTTGTTTTCAATTTGAAACAATATTTTTTTTATTCTGAGCATGGAACACCCCGAACCGTTCTATTTCCCGAGTCATCACTTGTCTATTTGACTTTACTTTACTATAAAATATAATTAAAAATAAACGTTTTTTGCTATAAAAAGCTAAAAATAGCCTCTGCTGTTACTATCGCTTAAATTTTAGAAGTACCCTTATGAATGAGAAAACGATTCACACACTGATCAAAAATGATGAGCAAACGTTGCGTCTTGATAAATTTTTGCTCACTCAATTCCCTGAATATTCTCGATCATACTTTCAGCAAATCATTGGTAGTGGCATTGTAACAGTAAATACAAAGCCTGTCAGCAAAACCAGTACCTCTCTAAAAAAAGGTGATTCCGTACAGCTCTACTTCCCTCCTGCTAAGCAGCTTCGAGCAACCCCTCAACCTGTCGATTTTCAAATTATCGATGAACAAGAAGATTTTATCGTCATTAATAAGCCAGCTGGACTATTGGTCCATATGGCACACGCAGCATCAACAGAAAAAACACTTGTGGACGGCTTATTACACCATTTTGCAGAACTTAATTCTTTTGACGAATCGGTTCGACCAGGCATTGTACACCGTCTTGATAAGGATACCTCGGGGCTCATGCTCATTGCTCGCAACACACCTGGACACATCGAGCTTGCTCGAATGTTCAGAGAACATTTAGTAGCAAAAACATATCTTGCGGTTGTTCATAAAAACCTCAAAACAGATGGGCGTATTGATTTCCCGATTGGACGACACCCCTCCGAAGCACACAAAATGTCCCATTTTGGGTTTGCGCGTAAACCCGCAACTACTTTTTATTCGCCACTCAAGCAATACAACAATGCAACACTCTTATCGGTCAGAATCATCACCGGTAGAACTCACCAAATTCGTGTACACTGCGCAGCTATTGGACACGGACTTTATGGCGATGAAACCTACGGCATCCCCACACCTCTAATAGACAGGCAGGCATTGCACTCGTGGAAGCTTGCATTTGAATATAAAGGACAACAATTTAACTATAGCACCCCGGTTCCGCAGGATTTTAAAGCTCTTCTTGTAACATTAAGCCAATAATCCTAATTCTCATTTTTTTAATATTGCTTTTTGCTAATATTTATTACTATTATTAATAAATATATATAAATTTTAAAATTTAGAAACAAACTCGGAGACTCTCATGCAAAGATCTCATTTTTTTATAATTTCTTTAACACTAGTATTCATTTCTAGCATGGTTTTTATTTGTTTCTGTCAGAAGCCGCAAGAAAATCTTCAAATTATTGGAGACATGCAACTTACTAAAAGAAAATTGATGGATCATCCAATTCAACCAATTATAAAAAATAATCGCTTTTTTAATAACGAAGCAGAATCAAAAATAAAACACATGGGTGATGCTTTACAAATTTTTATTGCAACAAAAACATCAACCTCTAAGTATTTCTCAGGAGACTACTTTGACTGGGTTAGAAGAGACACCGTATTGAACAAATCAATAGACTTACAAGCCCAGTGGATAGGACATGCTTCATTTCTTATTCAAGCAAATAACTTTAACATTCTTAGTGATCCTCTTTTTTTTCACCTTCAAACGCCACTTTATCCCAGAAAAACACCTGTGGGGATAAGACCAGAAAAGCTACCGCGCATCGATTTTGTTATTATTTCACATAACCACAGAGATCATCTAGATGAACAAAGCATGAAGCTTCTTGTCGAACAACAACCTATCATGCTTGTGCCTCAAGGAACAAAAGAATGGTTTATTGATAGAGGATTTTCTAATGTCTTTGAAAATAACTGGTGGGAGACATCAAGCTTTTCTAGAGATGGAAAAGATATAGAATTTACATTTGTCCCAGCCGTTCATTGGTCAGGAAGAGGTCTTACTGATGCTCATACTTCACTATGGGGAGGATGGGTTATCAAAACAGCAAATCGAACGGTTTACTTTGCAGGCGACACAGGGTTGAATAAAAATATATTTAATGCCATTAAAGAATTTACAAAAAAAATTGACTGCGTTTTCCTTCCGATTGGACCATGCGAACCTCGAAAACTTATGCAACATTCCCACATGAGTGCCGAAGAAGCTGTCGAAGCGTATAAAATTCTTGAGGCATCTCTTTTTATCCCTATGCACTGGGGAACGTTTGCCCTTGGTCCAGACTCTTTTGATGCTCCAATGCAACGGCTTGACCAAGCATGGGCTGAAAATATCCCTGTAGACCTTCAAAAAAATTTATACAGGATTAAATTTGGCGAACGAATAAATATCGAAAATCTAGTAAAGCCAGATCCTGCACCAGTTGCTGCTTCAACAAATGTCCCCTCAATCTCTGAACAACAAAACAGCCTGCAAACGCTTAATGATAGTCGCTAAATAATGTAGGGTCATTCACACAAATTAAAGCAAATAAACTAGAGATTCTGTCTGTATGAAAAAATACCTTATCATACTATCGATCACCGCATTTTTCTTACCTGCTCAAAATACGCTTTGGGGTATGGAATGCCAAACAGAACAAGAGATTCAAGACGAAGCGCTACTTGCTCGATTTTTTGATAAATATGCACCTCCAGCAGATGTATGCACCTTCATCGAAGAAAATAAAGAATTCTTTTTATCTGAAGATGATAAAAAAGTTCCAGGCTATCCACTATTCCTCAAAGACTCTGATGTTACCAGACTTATCAATGCGCAGCGCCTTCGCTCGTGCATAAAAAAACATAATGCTGATTGTTTTGAAGTAGCACAAAAATATGCGTACAACCTTGATGAATCGCTCACTATTCTTGCAGAATACATTGAACCTGAATGCAAATTTTTAAATTTTTCACTCAAAGAAATTCAGCAGCTAACTTTATTATCCGAAGAAACTGGGTTTAGCGACCTAAGCCTCTTTCCACGTGTGAATATCATTCGTAATTCATCGAATAAACTGGTTTTTATTGATACTGAAGATTGCTCTTTCAACCCTCATTGGAAGATTCACAACATCCCTGCTTATTGCAAAGCGCAATTCACAGCAAGATTATTAGACGGTTTACAGGACTATAGCAAGAAGCCCCACAAACTCGATACCGAAGTCTTAGAGTGGCTAAGAAAGCGAGTAGATGTTTTAAAAAACAGCCCAGAAGGGACACAGGAAGCAAAAACCATAGTAGAATTAGCTGAATTGGATGATCCTGAAATTGATCTTGAACGTATAAAACTTATTATTAAACGCAAGTTTACCAACAACAAACCACTGTGTTTTTCATTTTTTTAATAAAAATAGATATGAATAGATCGCTATTTCCGATAGATTAAGGCATGTAAATAATACGCAGTCTGAAATACTACATTTTGGCCGATTGACCAATTTATTAATAATTGATAATCTATTTATAATTATATCTCAATAAATAGTCTTGTATTCAAATCAAGGAGTTGTTATGACTAAGAAATTACTACTAATGACTATTTCGCTTCTGCACGCGCTATTTTACGGTCAAGCCGTAAATGCAACTATTCCAACAAACGATACCATCTGCTCATACCAAAACAACAACATAGATCTAACCGATAGAGAATCCCTACCCCACAAAATTCAACCAGTGATAAAAAATAACCTGTTTTTTAATAACAACACAGAAAGTAAATTAAAGCACGTGGGAGATGCGTTAAATATTTTTTGGGCAACCAAAACATCAACTCAAAAATATTTCAGCTCAGATCCAGCGCTTTGGATAAAAAAAGACCTCGTAGTTCAAAATTCTACCAACCTACAACTGCAATGGATTGGACACGCATCGTTTCTTATTCAAGTAAATACCTTCAACATCCTTACAGATCCATTGTTTTATCACCTTCATAGGGTTTTGTACCCACGAAAAACCCCTGTAGGTATTGATCCTATAGACGTTCCAAAGATTGATTTTATCATTATCTCTCATAATCACAGAGATCATCTAGACGAACAAAGCATGAAAATGCTTAAACATCACCAACCTATCATGCTGGTTCCCCAGGGCACCAAAAATTGGTTTTCAAACCGCGGCTTTGAAAATGTTATAGAAAATAACTGGTGGCAAAAGTCTACCTTCAGACGCAATGGACAGGTTATAGAATTCACTTTTGTTCCTGCTGTGCATTGGTCAGGCCGATCTTTACTTGATGCCCATACCTCATTGTGGGGCGGCTGGGTGATAAAAGCAAACAATCAAAACCTCTATTTTGCCGGTGACACCGGATTTAATGAGGATATTTTTAAAGCAATTAAAGAATATGCAAAACCTCTTGATTGTGCTCTTTTACCTATTGGACCATGCGAACCTCGTAAGCTCATGTGCCATTCTCACATGGGGCCAGAAGATGCTGTGCAAGCTTATAAAATCCTCAAACCAAAATTATTGATACCAATGCATTGGGGAACTTTTGGGTTAGGCCCCGACTCATTTGATGCACCAATTAAGCGTCTCAGTGAAGCGTGGCAAAGCAATATCACAGCAGAGAAACAAGACAAATTATACAAAATTAAATTTGGCGAACGAATCTCTATTAAAAATCAAGAAACAACTGATGCCGACAAAGTGGCTACCGTTGAAGAGTTACCGATTATTGAACCATAAAAAATAGACATTATAAAACAATCATATCAAATTCTAAATTCTTTAATAAAGATGAAGAATATTGTTTGACAATTATCATGCAAGCCCTATAATAAGTGCACTAGTTAGATAGTTTTGTTGAAGAAACTAAATTTTCTAATAATAATGTTTGAAATCATCGCGGGGTAGAGCAGCCTGGTAGCTCGTTGGGCTCATAACCCAAAGGTCGCTGGTTCAAATCCAGCCCCCGCAACCAAATTTTAAAAAAGCCGTAGTTTGCATGACTACGGCTTTTTTCTTTCATTCAGAAAGACCAAAAATATATTTAAACATACAAATAGTATGTCCAAGAAAAGAAATGAGTTTGTAATGAACCGATTAAAAACTATTGAATCAACAATCGATATTCCCTTGGAATATCAAAACACTCCAATCGGCTTGCTATTTGAATATCATAATTTAAATCGCTCGCAAACAGCCTACCCCACAGCACAGCTGATGGTTGGCATGTGCATGGATAACCGCAAAAACCTTCGAATTCCGGATAACTTTGCCTATGTGTTGCGCGCTGGGGGAGGCAATCTGCGCTCCAGTGGATTTAAAGTTTCGTACGCCATTGCCGTTGGCGGCGTACGATATGTTGCCCTTATTGGACACACACAATGCGGCATGATTAACCTGATTGCCCGCAAAGAACAATTTATTCAGGGCCTTATTGATGGTGCAGGATGGAAGCGTGAACAGGCTCAAAAATATTTCACCCATTTTGCTCCCAAGTTTGAAATTGGAGATGAGGTAGATTTTGTGCTCAGCGAGACCATACGATTGCGCCGCAAGTACCCAAAAATTATCATCGTTCCGCTCATCTATCGCGTTGAAGACAACCTTCTGTACCTTGTCAACGAAGAAACTTCGGAAACAGGCTCAATTTAACCCAAAAGTTCGTCTAGCTTTTGAATCTGCGCTTTAAGCGTATTAAGCTTACTAAAAAACTCTTGTGCTGCTGGTGAATGTTTTTCGTAATCCTCACGATCAACCTCTGCTGGTTGGGCAGAAAATGGAGCAGATTCAACTTCTGGCTCACTCATCTGCTGATCAACAAATGCTCCTTCGGTCACCTGATCATGCGCATCCAACTGTACAGGCAAAGCTTCTTTCAGGTCAGCATCATCAACAAGATTATTGGCATCAGCCAATGCTTCAATTAATTCATACTCAGCTTCTTGAACTGCAGCCGCTACTTCGTTTTTAACTGGCGCTGGGGCTTGCGAATTTTGCATCTGAAGCTGCTTTTTTGCACCAGAAATGGTAAATCCTTGGGAATACAGAAGATCTTTAATGGTAAGAAAGAGCGACAGATCCTCTTGTGTATAAAAACGCTGACCACCACTGGAACGATCTGATTTGATATTAAACTCTTTTTCCCAAAATCGAATGATAAATTTTTTAAGATTTAACTCTTTGGCTAGATCACCAATTCTAAACTGACGTTTGTGCATCGATACTTTTTGGTGCTGAATCATCACTCTCCCCTTTCACAACAAATTCAACCAGCGGCTGATTCTGTTGTACCAAATTGGTTTCTGAAATGAAAAGAGTTTTTATCACACCACCACGATGCGCACATATTTCGTTCTCCATTTTCATCGACTCAATAACCACTAAGCGATCGCCTTGTTTAACCGTCTGGTTGGGTGAACACAAAAGTCTTATAACGCGACCAGCAATAGGCGATGTCACCAAATTTGCAGAAGCTCGATTGACCGTTGCTGGGCTAAAATGAAGACTAGCCGTTCCGTCAAAAACTTGGTCATTCGCAATCGATGAAACTATAAATTCTTGTCCTTTGATACTCAGGCAGTTACTTTGAACATCTTTTGAAAAAACTTCATACACAGTCCCGTCAAGATAAAATCGTAGGACTTGTTTATGCTGATCATACAATGCCCAATCAACAGAAAAATCTTCTATTCCTTCATCTGTTTTTATTTGAACAACGAAGCCAGTTCCTGCTTTTTTAAGGTGAGCATTGAAGACCTGTTGCCCAACCATATATTTTTTTAGCGCCATTGCTGAACTCCCCACAAATCAAGACTATCAGCACCGACACGCACCTGTTCTTTTTGAGAGCAAGAACCACCTAGCTGCTCAAGAAGTAACGCTGCAATGAGAGCAATTTTTTGATCTTTAATATCTTGCACGGACAGCAATGCTGCTACCACAGACTTATCACTCAGCCACTGCGTATGAAAAGCCCCTTGAGCAAATGCATCTGATTTTAAGATGGTTTGAAGAAATAAAATATTCGTTTTGATACCTGCTATTTCAGTCTTTTGCAAAACAGCCAACATGTTATTTTTTGCATGATCACGATCAGCACCAAACGCTGAAATTTTTGCAATCATAGGGTCAAAAAATGGCGTAACGTCTTTGCCCTGAACCAGGTCATGATCAATTCGCATAAATGGAGCATGAGGCACAAAGAAACGATACAACGTGCCTGTAGACGGCATAAAATTATTTTCAGGATCTTCAGCATAAATGCGACACTCAATGGCATGCCCTGTTCGAAAAATTTGTTCCTGTGCAAGAGGCAAAGCACCTTGCTGAGCAATGTATAACTGCAAAGCCACAAGATCTATGCCTGTGGTCAACTCGGTAATTGAATGCTCAACTTGCAACCGCGTATTCATCTCAAGAAAATAAAAATGTTCATCAGGCGTAACAATAAATTCAACGGTGCCAATACTTACAAAACACACAGCACGAGCAGCTTTGAGTGCTGCATCATACATTGAGGCAAGCGTTGCCGACGACAAAAAAGCACATGGGGTCTCTTCGATAATTTTTTGATGCCGTCGCTGAATAGAGCACTCTCGCTCATACAAATGGATACACGTTGTACCATCACCTACAACCTGAATTTCAACATGGCGACCGCTTTGAATCAGCCGTTCAATGAGCATCTGATTTGACCCAGTCATTTTTTTTGACTCTGAGCACACCATCAGCCACGAAGATTCAAGGTCCTGAGGCGAGAGCACCTGGCGCATAGCTTTGCCTCCACCACTCATTGGATCTTTGAGAATAAGTGGATAACCAACCTGCTGAGCAACTTTTGCAACATACTCAATTGATTGATCATATGCATGATCAACAAGCTGGCCTGGAATGATAGGAACGCCCGCTTTTTCCATAAGATCTCGAGCGTTATTTTTATCACCCATACTACGAATACTCTCGGGCGATGGTCCGATCCAGACAAGTCCAGCATCGATAACGCGCTGAGCAAACAGCCAATTCTCTGACAAAAATCCATACCCGGGATGAATTCCATCAGCCTGGCAACGCAACGCAATACCAATTATTTCGTCTTGATTAAGATACGCAGCAGATCCTGAAAGCGAAAGACCATAAGCCTCGTGAGCGCTGCTTACAAATCTACTATCTCGATCTTCAGGTGCATAGATTGCAACCGTTGTAATGCCCGCCACATGGCAACTGTGCTGAATGCGCAGTGCAATTTCTGACCGGTTAGCAATAAGAACTTTTTTAAGTTTTTTTTTAGGCCCGCACAATTTCACAGCCAAGGTCCCTTTGTAACGATGATAATATCACGTTTTGAAAATTACATTTCAGGCGACCAATGTAGCACAAATTTTTTAGATTTTCCTTATCTTGGCAATCTTGTATTCAATCAATGCGTGCACATCTTGTAGACAGGTTAAAAAGTGCTCACTATCAAGCTCAAAAAATAGATCGCAAACCAGTTTATAAAGCTCTTTTTGCTTGATATGATTCCGCACATGAGGATTGGATGTAACAAGCGCTGTCTTATTTTTGATAGGCAACGCATCCCACAACTCCTCAAACTCATTTCGAACAACCATCAAATCATTTTTTCCATGAATCATCAAAATTGGCATTTCTTGAAGTTGATGTGCAAAATTAATAACAGAGGGTCCATCGCTCAAAGGCAGTCCCATCAAATCTTTGGCTATCTTGTACAGAAAATCTTTCACCATCGTATTACCAAGCAACCAGTGATCAGAAAAGCCCCCCGTTTGTGGCACACAAATAAGCTTTGGATCCTTTTTTATTTTTTCGACAAGCAGGGGAATAGAAACCCAACAACCATCAAGAATGAGCTTATCAAAAAGATCTGGCCTGCACGCCTGAGCCTTTAGAAAAATAAATGCTGAATAACAAACCCCAAGGCCATAGACCTGCTCATAATTTTTTATCTTCTTGAAGCCATCAACAACCGCAAAAACATCCAGCTCTTCTATGCCGCCAAGCTTTGTTTTTTTTGTATCAATGCCAAAAAAATACTTACTTATCGAAAGCGGCCATGTGCCTGAATCGCTTAGGGTAAATGGGCGATATCCATGCCCACGAAAATCAAACAAAACAATGTCATAATCGGGAAACATATCAACAAACGGAGCAACTTTTTCACGCTCGTTGGTAAAGCCTTCTCCAACAATCAATAATTTATTACTGCCTCGATCAAAATACGTACAAAAAATATCGAAGCCATCAGACGTCTGAAGCGTAACAAGTTGACCCTGATTGGCCTTGTGACGTTTTTCTTTCAATAAGAATTCTCGTACTTTTTTTGTATTGCAAAGCAGCGATGTATCAAAAAGACGCGACAGATTAAGACTGTTATTCCACTCAAGCGCACGAGCTTCCACATCGGGAGAAAGCTGAAAGCCCCTATTTGCGCCATGAACAACCTCAATTGGAAAGCGATACCAAAATTGAGGATGCGATTGCAGAGTTGCCACATGGTCAACTGCAGCTACCGATGAGCTCATTACAAGAAAAACACAAAAAAGCAGCTCTCGGCTTGCAAAGCTATAAAAAAAGGTCATGTGCCTCCAAAAAATACTGGTATTTCAGATAGAAAAAAATAACTAAAATCAATTTAATTCTTTGAATAATTTTATCTAATTCAAATCATGGCTGTCAAACGATTAAAAACCATTACATCCAATACAAGCCACCTAAGACTGTAGGGTAAACCGGTAAATTATGGTATAGTTATGATGATATATGGCTCGATTGCCGACAAAACAGGCCCTCAATCAGATTATTTATTCTTATGGATATAAAAAAAATAAAAAACGATTTTCCTATTTTTCGCCATCACAACCAAAAGCCGCTGGTCTACCTTGATAGCGCAGCAACTGCACAAAAACCTCAGGCAGTTATTGATGCTCTCTGCCGATTTTATCAAGAAAAAAATGCCAATATTCATCGTGGGCTGTATGCCCTGAGTGAAGACGCAACCGTTGAATTTGAGGCCGCTCGCAACAAAATTTCAACTTTCATCAATGCGTCATCCTCAACTGAAGTTGTTTTTACCAAAGGCACAACAGAAGGCATTAACTTTGTTGCTTCCGCCTACGCAGCACAGCACCTTCAGCCTGGTGATGAAATTTTACTTACGCACGTTGAGCACCACGCCAACCTTTTGCCGTGGCAACGCGTTGCTGCCCAGACAGGTGCAATCCTTAGATTTATACCGCTCAACCGTGAGTCTCTTTACCTTGATTTTCATGATGATCTTATAAACCAAAAAACCAAAATTGTGGCAGTCACACAAAGTTCTAACACGCTTGGCAACGTGTGGCAAGACGCACAAACGCTTTGCACGCTGATTAAAAAAGCTCATGCTGTTGGCGCAAAAGTGCTGATAGATGGAGCTCAAACAGTAATGCACGAAAAGCTTGATGTCCAAACTCTTGGGGCAGACTTTGTTGTTTTTTCTGGCCATAAAATGCTTGGTCCTACCGGTATTGGCATTCTCTTTATTAAAAAAGATCTTCATGATAGCGTGCAGCCCTACCAGCTTGGTGGCTCGATGGTTCATGAAGTCACATTTGAAACTGCAACCTGGGCGCGCGCACCCCATAAATTTGAAGCAGGAACCCCTCCAATAGCTTCTGCGGTTGGCCTTGGAGCAGCTGTCGATTACATCACTTCACACATTGATTATCATGCTTTGTGCGAACATTATGCCCTGCTACAAAACCAACTTTTAAATGGCGTAGAGGACATTAAACAAGTCACCCCACTGCTCAATAGCCACCGAGCCAATCACGTGATCAGTTTTACAACACAAAATATTCACGCACATGATCTTGCTGCAGCCCTAGCTCAAGACAATATTGCCGTACGAGCAGGACACTTGTGCGCTCAGCCACTTGTAACTATGCTCGGGCAACCTGCACTGCTGCGCGTCAGCTTTGCTCCATACACAACGGCCGATGACATCTCTACATTCTGCGAGCACCTTGCGCGCGGAATTAACCTTTTCAGTAAATAAACTCACCATTATGGATGACAAAATATATCAAGACGAATTGATGGATCATTACAAAAATCCAGCAAACCGAAAAAAGTTACACGATCCTGACTTTGCAGCAGGAGATCATAACCCTTCATGTGGCGACAAAGTTTACATGGAAGGGAAAATTAGCCAGAATGGAACCTTAGCAGATATCGGATTTAGTGGCACTGGATGCGTTATCAGTCAAGCAACCGCATCTATGCTCACCGAAATGTGCAAAGGCACATCAACCGATTTTATTATGGCGCTAACCAAAGATGATATCATCAAACTCATAGGACTGCAGCTTGGACCAAACCGCCTTAAATGCGCACTTCTGAGTCTGCAAGTTCTTCAGCAAGGAATTATTGATTTCTTAAACAAAAAATAATTAAGGGAAAAGCTATGTTGTCTATTCAAATTACCGATAAAAAATTTTGGGATAACGGCGTTGAAGGCTATATTTTCTTGATTAAAGAAAATATGGATTCGGCTTCTGACCGTGATAGTCTTTCTTATCTTGAACAAAATCACTACCCTCACCTGCAAGACATTTTAAAAAAACATCAGTTCAATGGTAAACGAGGACAAAGCTTTGTTTTGACCGGCATGAAAGATGGTGCTCTTGCTCAATTTATTTTTGTAGGACTGGGCCAGCTCAACGGCTCATGGCACCACGAGCTTGAAAATCTTAGACGTGCGTTTGCAACAGCTACACAATTGCTCAAGAAACTTTCAATTCAATCTGCTGTTGTTGGCCTTCCTGATGCTGCACCGTTTAAAATCAGCAGCCAGGAACTGACGAAGCAATTGGCAATTACGGCTCACATGGCGCTGTATGAATTTGCACAATTTAAAAGCGATAAAAAAGAAGTATCTTTCAAAGGAACCCTTTTTATCGATGTTGCCACTCAAGATCTTGCAGCCTGCAACAACATGCTTGCACAAGGCAACTTAATAGGCCAAGCAATTAATCAAGCACGCGGCTGGGCTGACCTTCCAGCAAATTTGATGACCCCAACATCACTAAGCCTTGAAGCACAAAAAGTTGCTGACGAATTCAAGCTTGCTTGCACCATTTTTGGTCACGAAAAAGCACGCGAGCTGGGTATGGGTGCATTTCTTTCAGTAGATGCTGGATCCGAGCAAGATGGAAAATTTGTCATCCTTGAATATAAATGTCAGGACAAAAACGCTCCAACAATTGCACTCTGCGGCAAAGGCGTTACCTTTGATACCGGAGGCATCAGCCTTAAACCATCAAACTCCATGTGCGGTATGAAATTTGATATGTCCGGTGCGGCAGCTGTTATCGCCACCATGAAAATTATTGCGCAACTTAAGCCTGCAATCAACGTTATTGGGCTTACCCCACTTGTTGAAAATATGCCAAGCGGCAAAGCTTCACGTCAAGACGACATTGTCGTTGCCATGAACGGTAAATCTATCGAAATCAAAAACACCGATGCCGAAGGTCGATTGATTCTTGCAGACACACTCTGCTATGCAGAAAAATTTTACAACCCTGATGTTATCATCGATATCGCAACACTCACCGGCGCCTGCCTTCATGCGCTTGGCCATTTTTACACCGGCGTTATGACCCGTGATGAAGAACTGGGTAACGAATTACGAAGCATTGGCCAACTAACAGGCGACCGTATGTGGCCACTGCCGCTTCATGATGATTTTAAAGAAGCAAACCGCTCCGAAACAGCGGATATCAACAACTCGGGATCATCTGCTTACCTTGCCGGCACCATTATTGGCGCATGCTTCTTGGAAGCATTTGTTGATAAGGCACGCTGGGCGCATCTTGACATTGCCGGAACAGCGCACGATGTACCTGGAATTAACTACGTTGGCAAAGGCGCAACTGGAGCTGGAATTCGAGCCCTTGTTGAATTTGTTATGAGTTACAAAAGCTAATTGATGAAGGGGGCTGCACAAGTCCCCTTACTATCTGCAGCAGACAGCAAAAAACTTTTGACTTCGATTATATTTTGCATTAATATGGTTCGAGTAAAGCAACTTTGAAGGGCGAATAGCTCAGCTGGTTAGAGCACCTGCCTTACAAGCAGGGGGTCACAGGTTCGAATCCTGTTTCGCCCACCAGTCTTCGCATAAAGCTACGACTGACAGGCCGTTCGCACAAAAGTGCAGTAACCCTTCAAATAAAGCTTGTACAGATAATCTGAAATTTTCAAAAATTAGTTCCCTGATAGCTCAGTTGGTAGAGCACACGACTGTTAATCGTTAGGTCGCAGGTTCGAGTCCTGCTCAGGGAGCCATCCGTCTTCGCCAAGGCTACGACGCGATGGTATTCTAAAGGAACTTAATAATTAAAACATGTAAGAAAACAGATGCCGCGTCGTAGTAAAACGTAGACGGGCTCTCTGAGCAATCTCTTGATCAATCCTACCACCAGCAACTCACTTAAAATTTTCACTTAATAATACTATGAAGTATGTCTACATTTTGCAGAGCATAGAATTCCCTGAACAATTTTATGTTGGCTCGACAACCGACTTAGAAAGACGAATTTCTGAACATAATCAAGGCAAATAGATACATTCCAATAAATATGCTCCATGGAAAATCAAAACTTATCTTACATTCAATGATCATCAACAAGCGTTCGAATTTGAGCGCTACCTAAAAACATCATCCAGCAGAGCTTTTTCTAAAAAAAGGTTGTAAATTAGAACCCAGATCGAACATCTCATAATTCAACTTAAAGTTCAAAATCTTAACTAAGAGATTCAATGAAAATTATGACAATCGAAGAAATCATTGAAGTTACGCAAAAAGCTCATGCTGGCTTGGTAAAAAATACCAACTGGGGAGAACTCGGACTATTTTATAATCCCGAGGGCAAGCTAAAAAAAGGCATCTATCTCCTTACCTTCAAAGAAAAGGATGGCGAAAATGACCATTCTTCTAAGTTAAACCGGGGTGGTTTATATCGATTAAATCTAGGAATTTCTAAAGAAAGTTTTATAAAACTATTCGGCAGAACATATAGCCGTCCAAAAGCTGGCAAAACTATTTTGAATGACTTTGACTTTTCCCAGGTTAATACTATCATGCCTCATCCAGTTTATGGGTGGATGTCATGGATTTGTGTAATTAATCCATCAAAAAAAACATTCGATCTATTGCAACCGCTCATCGCCGAAAGTTACATTCAAGCGATGAAAAAATACGAAAAAAAATAATTTGGTCCTTCAACCGTTGGATACTCCTATGAACATAAAACTTTTTTTTCTTCCCCTACTCCTCCTTTTTGGCTCCTGCGCAAAACATGTCGCCGTTACAAGCAACGCTTTTGCAGATAACCAATTGCTTCCCTATGGATTGCCGATTGGAAGCTCTTTTTTTATTGCCAAAACAGAAGGTGATAACTCCCTGCTTGCAAAAGAAGTCTCTTATAAAATAGGAAGAATCCTTGAAGATAAAGGATATCTTGTTACCGACAGTGCATCCGCAGATTATTACGTACGGTTCAAAGCTTCTATGGCAAGCTCAACAGCGCTGGTAAGCGTTCCTAAATATATCCCAGGCCCAATAAAAACAACCAAAGGGATCTCTTACAAAGACGGCAAACGCACAGAGTATGAAGAAAGAACCCAATCATTCGGATCCACTGTTTACGTTCCAGAAGAACAGACTTTCTTTCACAAGACACTCACAATCTACGTTCACAATGCTCAGCATGGTAGAATTCATAGACATATAATCAATACCGGCTCATATGATAAAACACCCGTGTGGCAGTGCTCATCAAGCAGCTCAGATCGCAGCAGCGATTTAAGAGAGGCGCTTGATTACCTACTCGTAGCAGCATTTAAACATTTTGGAAAAAACACGCAAAGAGATGTGCACACAAGCGTACGCAGCGATGATCAAGAAGTTAAAAACTTGCAAAGCGCCCTATTCTAGACCACAATTTTTGTTGCATGAGAAGAGACTATATCATGAAAAAAGTCATAATTATTCACGGCAATGGCGGCTGCACCAGTCAACATCACTGGACGCCGTGGCTTAAAGCTGAACTTGAAAAAAACAAGGTAAAGGTCCTTGCGCCGACCATGCCCGATAATGTTGAGGCTAAAAAATCAATCTGGCTGCCGTACATGCATGACAAATTACAATGCGATGAAAATACCATTATTATTGGCCATTCATCAGGAGCTGTTGCCGCCATGCGCTATGCTGAGCAACACAAGCTTTTGGGAAGCGTTCTTGTTAGCGCTTGTTACACCGATTTGGGATACGCAAGCGAACGCCTTGCAGGATATTACAATACACCCTGGCAGTGGGATAAAATTAAAAATAATCAGCAATGGATTGTCCAATTTGCTTCCACCGATGATCCCTACATTCCAATTGCAGAGCCGCAGCATATTCAAAGCAAGCTTTCTACTGATTATTATGAATTTACTGACCAGGGTCATTTCATGAACAAAACCATTCCAGAGCTGGTTTCGATAATTTTAAAGAAACTAGAAAATTCGCCCAAACTTCCAAGAACCCTCATCTGTTAATCAAACCCCTTGGCTGGAGTATCTAACCTCTGGAGCTGGCCAAAACAGCACCGCTCATGTTTCGCTTAACGAAGGCGCAGAATTTTTCACGATTTTTAATTAAAATTATTATAAATAGACATTGCATGATAAAATATACCTTTCTGTTAATTTATTTAATTAATATAAAAAGGTTGAAACTGTGAATAAAAAAATAATTATATTACCCATCGTTACTCTACTCGCACTGCTAACAAGCAGCATCTCTGCAGGGGTAATTTATGCTTCAAAATGGAAAAAAGGAGATCAAGCTGTCTGCTTGTACGCTGACGATCATGAAACCCATAAGCTCTTTGGATCCTGTGAAAATGAAAGTTTTGGATCGTTTTACAAAAACCTCAAAGCATCAACCCAGAGATGGCTGCTACTATGCGAAGACATGGTAGGAGACAAGTTTGATAGCAATCTAGGCCTGGAAATAGTAGATAAGGAACCCCATTTTACTTTCTTGAATGGGATTAAATGGTTCAGGCGCAAACCAGAGTACCAGATCCCCCATGTTGAAACAAAAAACATAGATATGCGTTCAGACATTGCCAATATCATATTATTACTAGACTGCTATCGTATTGTTTCCGGTAAAGACTCAGAACTGATGAGTTCTGTTAACGCAGAAGATTATAACTACTTCAAAACGTTTTATAAAAAAATATATAACACGTTTAAAGATATGCGGCTCAGTGATCTTCTAGAATCTCCACTAACAACGCTCCATGAATGCATACAAAGCACTTCAAATGATGAACTCAAAGCAATCTTAACAAACGTTTTTGATACACTTAAAGTAAGGCAAAATTTATTGACTCAAGTAGGCCTAACCGATTTTGTAGCACCTCTTTTAATTGATGAACAGACATTTGCTGCACATGAAAAAGTTTTTGATTTAATTACTAACCCAATCATAACTGTATCCTACCTATGCGAAACAGTTGAAGCGCTTGCTTTATGGAATATTATAGAAAATCAAGCAGTACATAAACGTATTGCGGTGGTTGCCGGATCAGTACACATCTTGCAACTTGAAGACTTTTTACAAAGACTAGGTTATTCAAAAATAGATTGCTTTGGAGAAGAGAATAAAAAACTTGTACTTGAATCAGAAGAACTATTATTGGATTTTTTTATAAAACAACATGAGCTTATTCAGCCGTTGGATAAAGATTTCAACGATATCACTTGTAACTTCTTGCGTTTTACGTGGGCGTTAAAAGAAAACCTCTCAGAATTTACCCCTGATAATGCAAATAATATTGAAGCAGAAAAATCAGCTCAAGAAAAGCAAACACCAACCGCCAATGCAGCACCTCAAGAACTATATACAGAATTCAAGAAATGGGCAGAACAGCAACAAGAAAAAATTTCTGAGTGCAGCAATGCTATGATCCCCATTTCTCATGATGCATTTTTATGGCTGTCGGAAGATAAATAACACTCAAGCAATTAAGATCAAGAATTCTCTTATAAGTTCTTGATCTTAATTGCATCTAGAAACTCTAGCAGAAGGCTTGATCTAGTTTAGTCTGAGCAACCAAGACGGTGCAAACAGAAATCCTCTTGCAGACTTCATCGAATCATTAGCTGCTCAACAAAGCACACCTGCTGTTTGACCTATTCACGAATATCCTTTAGGCTAAAATTCGAAAAAGCGTAATTTGTAGAATAAGCCTTAGGGGCTCGATACATGATTGTAAAAAAAAAATACCAAGATTTATTGCTTAACATTATTCAAAAACACTTACCCGGCAGCAAGGTTTTCCTGTTTGGCTCTCAGGCAACAGGAAAAGCAACCGAAGCTTCTGACATTGATCTAGCACTTGATGCCGGAGCCACAATCCCTTTCAACACGATTATTTCCATCCTTGCTGAAATTGATGAAACTATAATTCCTATGAAAATTGACCTGGTTGACCTCAATGGCATCCAAGAATCTTTTAAGCAGGCAATCATCCGTGAAGGAATAGCATGGAAAAACTAACGCAAAAATATGACCAGATAGTCAAAGCAATTGCAACCCTTGAAAAAGCGCTTCAGACCTTTACCCTCTTTGCTAAAGAAGGTAAATCATACAACCCACACATGACCTATGAAGAAGAATATAGCACTTATCGAGACTCTGTTATTCAACGTTTTGAGTACACCGTTGATCTTTTTTGGAAATATTTAAAAAAATATCTCGAGAACGCCAACATAGCACCCGATATCAAGGTGCCAGGCGAAGTTATTCGAACAGCAAAATCTCACGGCCTTATCTCATCAGATGAAGCCGAAATGATTATTACCATGATTAAAAGCAGAAATATGACTTCACATATTTACGTAGAAGAATTTGCAGATTTTCTTGCAAAAGAAATTCCAAAATATTACGCCACGCTCAACGTGGTTATCAATAAATTGTTGCCTACATCAAATAATGAGTAGGACCAAATCAGTATCTGAAACCGCACAGGAAATATCATGCAAAAAGTTTTCTGGAATAATCCCTATCAAACAGCTCTAACAACCACAGTCACATCTGTTGATGAAGACAAAGTTTTATTTGCAGAAACAATCGCCTATTCTTTCGCTGGTGGACAAGAAAGCGACAAAGCAACGGTCAATGGCATACCAGTTATTGATTCAAAAATAGAAGGCAATCTGATTATTTATACGCTTCCAGAAGGCCATGGTCTTGCCGCTGGCGATGTTGTAACCATGATCATCGACTGGCCACGTCGCAATAAACTCATGCGCTTACATTTTGCTGCTGAGCTAATTCTTGAAATTGTCACTCAAAAATTTCACCTTCAAAAAGTTGGTGCGCACATCGCAGAAACCAAATCGCGCATCGACTTCAAGTCAGATACCAACATTTCAACTATGTTTGAGGAAATTTTAACCGAATACAACGAAATTATTAAAGGTGATAGGGTTATTGAAAAAGGTTATTCAGATGTTGCAACGCAAAGACGCTACTGGAAAATAGACGGGTTTGCTCAAGTCCCCTGCGGTGGAACACACGTCAACTCAACAGCTGAAGTTGGATTTGTTACGCTCAAACGAGATCGCCCTGGCAAGTCTATCGAAAGAATAGAAATTAGACTTGTTGATGACACTCCTAGTCGACAACCAAGCTCTATAAAACAACTGTAGTAAAAACGGACAGTTGCTGTCCGTTTTTACTACAGTTGTTAGAAACATTGTCTAAGTCGTTGTTTTATAACCAGTTATCTGTAAAAAATAACCGCAATCTTAATCAAATTTTGACAGTAGCATGTATCTGAGGCTTAGAGCCACCAAGTAAAATGCGCTCTTTTAGCTTACGATCTTGCTCTTTTCGTCTATTTTTTTCGCACCGAGCTAGCCATTTTTCCCAGAGCATTTGCACTTGACGAGCATCTTGAAGACGCTGCCGCTCATACTCAAGCGCTCTTTCATGAGCTAACTTTTTCTCCAATAAAGCCTGTTGCTCTTTGCGAGCCCGATCTGCTTCTTGAAGTTTTATTTGCTCAGCATAATTCTGATGATTCAAGACCATCCTCATAAGACGCTCAACCTCTTGAAGGCAAGCAGATGCCTCTTTTTGGCATTTTTGGCATTTCGCCTTCATCTTAACACCACAATTGGAATTGCGCATAATTGTTTCAAAAGTGCTTTTTGATTGAGTAACTAAATCAAAGTAAGACTTAAGTCTGTTGCGCACTTCTATAAGCGGCCAATTTGTTCCAAATTGCATTTGAGCATACGACAACAGGGCTTCATCAGTAACCATTGGTTTGTTAAACAACTCAGATTTAATAACAAGACATAGTCCTCTTATAGCATCGTTATAGTCAATTTTTTGCTTTATTTTTGCTTCAAGCTCGACAATCTTTTTCAGTTCATCTACACAGGTTTCATGCAAAATTTTTAAAACAACGTCATGAGCTATTTCTTCTACAATACCTTCAAGCAAGGTACGAATCTCCTGAACAGCTGCTAATGTCTTATTCGTTGACTTTCTATTCTTGTCTTCTAGATCAGGCTTGAGAGATTTTTTTAGCTCTTGTACACGCGCATAGCGACGCTGAGGCATGAACGGTTTTAGGTACCTTTTTAGAAGCCATCGACTCAGCAACCCAACACTAATAGCAGCAACGCATGTCACGACAGCCGATTTTTCAAGCTGAATATCTTGAGAAAAATATGCACTGACACTACCGGCCACAAGGCCAAACCCTGTGCCACCAACTACTGACCACCACTTTACATCGTCCTTACTCAGCGGCTTTGCCTCACCTGAGTACAAAACCATTAACGACAAACACAATCCCTTAATAAGATTTTTTTGCATGTTTTTAGACCCCCACCCAACCAATAAATCGCGACACTTAATATTCAAACTGATATTTTATACTGAGTTAAAAAATTCAAAAAGTCAACCTACTATCCAGGACATAGAAGTGGTATTTTTACAATCACCGACACTGCGCGATGCAGTCATTTTATGGTAAACTCAAAAACTCCGGATAATGATTGAAATCGAATGCCACCATAAAAAGAAAAATCGCTCATGAATAACCCTTCTCAGCCGACCTATCAAAAATTATGCACAGAATTTTATGACCTTTGGCCGCATCCGCTCGAAGAAGAAGCCCTACCTTTTTATATGCGCTACGCACAGCAAGCACAAGGAGCAATTTTAGAACCAATGTGCGGCACGGGACGCTTTCTGATCCCCATGCTGCAAGCGGGGTTTGACGCACAAGGGTTTGACGCCTCGCCATTCATGCTTGATGCTCTGAGGCAAAAGTATGCAGCAATCAGCACGCAGCAAGCTCCGGTATGGCAGCAATGTGCCCAGGACTTTACCTCTGACAAGCTCTATAAGCTTATCTTTGTACCCTACGGATCGTGGGGCCTTATGACAAGCCCAGATGATGCAACAAAAGCTTTGCAACGGATGTATGACCACCTTGCTCCTGGTGGAAAGTTTGTAATAGAAATTGAAACGGTTGCTTCAGCACCTCAATCAACAGGAATATGGAAACACGTTGACCATACACGAACTGATGGCTCACAACTGGTTCTCAATTTTATAACGTCATACAATATCGATACTCAAATGTTTTCATCAAAAAGCCGGTACGAATCTATTTATGATGGCCTAGTAACAGAGACAGAAGAAGAAAACTTTACACAATATCTCTATCGGTTTGATGAGATGGACAGCTTGCTCAAGACTGTTGGATTTACAAATATTGCAAAGTACCAAGATCATAAAAAAACTCCTGCAAGAGATCTTGATGCCCACCTCATTATTTATGAATGCACAAAAGAGACACTCTTTCAACAAAATCGCTAATAAGTCAAAAACTTACATAACCTCAACGTCGCCTGAGTCTTTGTCTTCAATCTCTTCTTTGGTGACAAGCCCGCTGATGGCAAATGCTCGCTTGAGCGCCATTGCTTCTGCTACTTTTAAGATCATTGCATTGGTGTATTGCTGCCAGATGGGTGCTTCTTTTTTGTAATACTCTTTGATGCTGACAAAAACAGTTGTTGCCTTGGCGCGGTCCTTACGAAAAACACTGCAATAGGCACCAGAAAGTTTTGATTTATCAAAAACAAGGTGCTCTGCGCCGTACGCAATATGCAAGCTCCCGTCATCGCGCTTTGTGAGCACATCGCCCTGGTAGACCACATCACTTTCAATGCCATCAAAATCATCATGAAGATTGGCAATTTTCAGATACCCATCTCGACTCGTAATGATGGTTGCCCTGCCGCCATATTTGATAAAGTAGATCTCTTTTTTAAGAGGATCAAGATTGTACATACTGCACAAATACATAAATGTTTTGAACTCATCGTCTGTAGCGCCAAAAGCGGCAGTTTTTCTGATGTGATCCAGCTCTTCTTTTAAAAAACCCAACTTTACTCGTGACTTCACGCTTTCTCCAATTTCAATTATTCAAAAACCATTATTTTATGCTGATTTTTATTAAATCCTATTGAAGAAATATTAATAATTATAAAAAAGAAATCAACATCGTCGCCGAATTAAGAAAATTACAAGACTTTGCAGCGACTTTCCATTAAATTAATTCAAAATGTACAATTCCTTTTAAATGAAGCCCAATTTCAAATATTTATTCCACAACAAAAACTTCGCACTCTTCTTTGTTTTTTTATTTATTTATCTATAATAATACCCCACAAGAACTAGCTCGTAAGGGTACATCCTATAAATAAAGGAAATTACATGCCGATAAAAAAACAAAAATTATCACTCCTACTCATTTTCATAGCATTTTTTGGAATACAAAGCGCATCACCGATGTATGGAAATTATGGAAACAATAATAACAATAATGACATTAGCAACCTCCTGAGTGCAGCCAACAGAGCAATTGGCACCGCACAGGCAGCTGAGACAACGGCAAACGAAGCATACATCAAAGCCACGCAGGCGAATCAATTAGTAGATCGGGGCGTACAAAAAATAGATGATGCTGTGAGGACTGCTGAACTGGCAATGACACAAAAAGCTGAAACTGCCGCTAAAAAAGCTGCTAATGAAACAAAAGGAGAGCTAAAGCAAGAACTGCAGGGTGTTGTACAGCAAGCAAAAACATACAGAAATGAAGCAGAAAAACAGAAAAATGAGGTTGCCGCTTTCACACAAACTTGCCACGTTGAAGCAACTAATCTTATTAACGATCTCAAGACTGCAAAAAAAGAGGTTGATAATAAAATTGAAAATAAATATCGAGATATGAAAGACAAGATCCTCGATGATAAATTCAATCATCAAAAAAAAATAATCGATTTGCAAACAGCAGAGGTAGAAAAACAAGAAAATATTAAAATTCAAAAAGCTAAAGAATATGAAATAGCTACTAGAAATGAGAAAATAGCAACTGCAAAAGAAACTGAAAAGCTACGCGAAGAAACTGACATAAGAGTAAAAAAAGCTACGCTCGATTTGGAATTAGAAAAAATAAAAACAGAAAAAATAGAAGACGGAAAAATACAGCTCGAGCTACAGAAACAAAAAATAGATGCGGGAGTCTTTGATACCGAAGCAAAAGAACGAAGAAAAGCCGATATTGAAAAAAATAAAGATAGGCTAGCCTTTTATACAAATATTGTTGGTCGGTTAGAATCATTTGCCACCGACCCAAAAAAAGTTGCCATTCTTGGGACTGCCGTCATTGGAACAGCAGCTGGAATCTACGCAGCAAAACATGGCTTGCCCGTTCTTATCAGCCACCTGGTGCAACCACGTGTTGTGAGCGAAACATCTAAAAAAAGCTGGTTTGGGTACAAAGCGCCTACAGAACTCATGAACATGAGCGACTTAACATTTGCTCCTGCTCTACAAAAACAACTTCTTGATATTGCTGACCGCGTACAAACCGCTCGCCTGTATGATGAAAATCTTCCTAACGTCATGTTTTACGGCGCACCAGGAACAGGTAAAACTGCCTTTGCAAAAGCGCTTGCACATTGCTGCGATGTTGATTATGCGCTGACCTCTGGCTCAGAATTTGCAAAAATTACCGACCTTAATTTGGCGAACAAAGAACTACGTAAGCTCATTGAATGGGGTAAAGTTTCTGATAAAGGTTTAATTATTTTCATTGACGAAGCTGAGTCATTGTTTGCCAACCGTAAGCTCCCAACAACATCAAAATCTGTTCAAGATTTTATTAACACCTTCTTGGCGCTTATCCCAGAAAAATCTCAGAAAAATTTGATGTTTATTTTTGCAAGTAACCATCCATTTAAGCTTGATGATGCAATCACCAACCGTGTAGGAATTAGCGTTGAGTTCACATTGCCTGCAGCAGAAGAGCGTACCAAGATCTTGTCAACATATCTCAATAAATTTGCCAACGCAAATGAAGATGCACTTGTGACGCTTGACCCTATCGTTCAAAAAAATCTTCCTCAGTACGCAAAAGCGCTTGAGGGACTTGCTCCACGCGCAATCAAGTATGTTGCGGAAGAAATGATTGTTTATGCTCGAAGACAAGATAACAAGCAACTGAGCGACAAGATTGCCAAAGAAGCTATTCAGGCCGGTATTACCAGTATTCAGCAAAACGAAGCTTGGGCTGCTGAACGAGATAAGTGGGTAAAGGAACAACTAGCAGCTACAACATAAAAATAACAAAGGAAATTACATGCCGATAACAAAACAAAAATTATCACTCATCCTTCTCGCCATAGCATTTTTTGGAATACAAAGCGCATCGCCAATGCTTGGTAAAAAATCTGAATCTTCGTTGGCAGGGGAAGCAAATCGGACATCTGTTAACGCTCTTAACAGTGCAAATAATGCAGAAAAAAAATCTCAAGAATGTTTACAAAATATACAAGATGCTGAAAAACGTCTGAATAAACTCAAGCAAGAAGCTGCAAGTGCTCAAACAAATGTACAAGCTGCAGTAAATAGCGCTGCGCAAAATGCTGCAAATAAAGCAACCGCTACAGCAAAAGCTGAGCTTAAAGCCCTTGTCAAACAAGCAGAAAATCACTGCAGCTATGCTGAATCGTATAAAAATCAAGCATTTAATATTTCTAAAAATGTAGAAACAACAATAAGAAACACCCTCAACGCTCTAGAAAAGAAAATGGAAGATGCTGCAGTCAATCAAGCTACAAAAGTAGCACGAGCTCAACAAGCGATACAAGATGAAGCCGAGGCCAAACGTCGATCTGCAGAGTTAAAGACACATGAAGAGAAGGAAAAACAACGCTTTGAAACAGAAAAAAAATTAATACACGAGCGCATTCCTCTTGTTAAAGCAAAGGCTGAAGCAAAGGGGGAAATTGAAAAAGCTTTGCTCAAGATGAAACTAGAAAATCCTGACGAATACGAGAAAGAACTAAAAGTAAAAGCAGATACAGAACTTGCTATTGCAACCAAAAAAGAAGAAGAGGAAACGAAGAGATCTGCAAATAGATGGAACAAGGTAAACGAAATCATTGATCAATACACCGAGCCAAAAAAACTTGCTGTCATTGGCACCGCAGTTGTTGGAATAGGCGCTGGAATTTATGCCGCAAAATATGGACTACCAATTGTTATCAGCCACCTGGTACAACCACGCGTTGTCAGCGAGACATCTAAAAAAAGCTGGTTTGGTTACAAAGCGCCAACGCAACAAATTGCAATGAGCGATTTGACCTTTGCTCCAGAGCTGCAAAGCCAGCTCCTTGATATTGCCGACCGTGTACAAACTGCCCAACTGTACAACGAAAACTTACCAAACGTCATGTTCTACGGCGCTCCGGGAACTGGTAAAACTGCGTTTGCCAAAGCCCTTGCACTCTGCTCTGGCCTTGACTACGCACTCACCTCTGGTTCAGAATTTGCAAAAATTACTGATCTTAACTTGCAGAATAAAGAACTGCGCAAGCTGCTTGACTGGGGTATGGCATCGGACAAGGGTTTGATCATTTTCATCGACGAAGCTGAATCACTCTTTGCCAACCGTAAGCTCCCAACAACTTCAAAAAACGTACAAGATTTTATTAACACCTTCTTAGCTCTCATTCCAGAAAAATCTCAGAAAAATTTGATGTTTATTTTTGCAACCAATCATCCCTTCAAGCTTGATGATGCAATTACCAACCGTGTGGGTATCAGTGTTGAATTTACCTTGCCCCAAGCACCAGAGCGCACCAAGATTCTTACAACCTACCTTGAAAAATTTGCTCACGAAAACCCAGATGCGCTTGTCACATTTGACCCTGTTGTTCAAAAAAATCTTGCCAGATATGGCGAAGCGCTTGAAGGGCTTGCTCCTCGCGCAATCAAATATGTTGCCGAAGAGATGGTCGTCTACGCCCGCAGGCAAAAAAACAGGCAACTGAGTGACGAGCTTGCACGGCATGCCATTAAATCGGCAATTACCAGTATTCAGCAAACAGAACATTGGGCAACAGAACGAGACAAGTGGGTAAAGGCCCAAACCGCTGCGGCAAAGTAAACAATAGCAATTAATTAAAAACTACAAATCAAGTAATAGGAGAAGCTACCAACAACATTGGTAGCTTCTCTTCTTTAAAAAAACCAAACCACAAAGAAAGATTTGATGGTAAAAAAACAAAAAAAATTATCGCTTCTGGTCGTAATAACGCTGTGTGCCATGCAAACGGTATCGGCTATGAATGGGTATAATATATATGACAACAATAACGTACGCGATCAGCTCAATGAAACAAGGGCAACCTGTGAACAGATTGTTCAAACGGGCATTAATAGTATCTCTGGCCAGGTTGGGGTGGGCATGGCAGCACTCGATAATAAAATACAAGGGCTTAATCATGAACTAGACCAACGAGTTGAAAACGCTATTGCAGATACCTATGATCAATATGAAAACAGAATGAGACAAGCGGCGCTTAATGCAGCACAACAAAAAGCACACGCACGCTACGCCGCCAAGCAACAAATGATTATAAACACTCATAACCTCAAGATGGCAGAGATAGCAGCTAAAAAAGATGCCGCCAAAGAGGTTGCAAAAATTCATTCAAAAGCGTCTATCAAAAATACAAAAATATTGTGGAAGAATGTTGGCAATCTTTTTAAATCGGCAGGCAATGGTATTGTTGATTTCACCAAAGATGGCGACCGTATGCTCAAGGTGGGCACTTTTGTAGTAGCCTCTGCTGCAGGTATCTACGCGACAAAATATGGCATTCCGGTTCTTATCAGCCACCTGGTGCAACCACGCGTTGTCAGCGAGACATCTAAAAAAAGCTGGTTTGGTTACAAAGCACCAACGCAACAAATTGCAATGAGCGATTTGACCTTTGCTCCAGAGCTGCAAAGCCAGCTCCTTGATATTGCCGACCGTGTACAAACTGCCCAACTGTACAACGAAAACTTACCAAACGTCATGTTCTACGGCGCTCCGGGAACTGGTAAAACTGCGTTTGCCAAAGCCCTTGCACTCTGCTCTGGCCTTGACTACGCACTCACCTCTGGTTCAGAATTTGCAAAAATTACTGATCTTAACTTGCAGAATAAAGAACTGCGCAAGCTGCTTGACTGGGGTATGGCATCGGACAAGGGTTTGATCATTTTCATCGACGAAGCTGAATCACTCTTTGCCAACCGTAAGCTCCCAACAACTTCAAAAAACGTACAAGATTTTATTAACACCTTCTTAGCTCTCATTCCAGAAAAATCTCAGAAAAATTTGATGTTTATTTTTGCAACCAATCATCCCTTCAAGCTTGATGATGCAATTACCAACCGTGTGGGTATCAGTGTTGAATTTACCTTGCCCCAAGCACCAGAGCGCACCAAGATTCTTACAACCTACCTTGAAAAATTTGCTCACGAAAACCCAGATGCGCTTGTCACATTTGACCCTGTTGTTCAAAAAAATCTTGCCAGATATGGCGAAGCGCTTGAAGGGCTTGCTCCTCGCGCAATCAAATATGTTGCCGAAGAGATGGTCGTCTACGCCCGCAGGCAAAAAAACAGGCAACTGAGTGACGAGCTTGCACGGCATGCCATTAAATCGGCAATTACCAGTATTCAGCAAACAGAACATTGGGCAACAGAACGAGACAAGTGGATAAAGGCTCAGACAGCTACGGCATAGTAATGTTTTGGGTAAGATGATAAAATTTTTGAATGTTTAGCCGAGCTCTTCCTGAATGCCGAGCTCGGCAAGGCGTATCGAATAATACAAGCACCTATCTTTTTTACAACGAAAGACCCCGTGAATCATGCGCATCAGAACATTGCTCAATCCATTTAACTGCCTACAACGTTATGAAAAACAACTATGGGAAAAAATCTTTCCACATTTTGATGGTACCCTTGACGTGGAAGTTGGCTTTGGAACAGGTAGTTTTTTAGAATCGTATGCAAAAGCACATCCAACGCGTGCCATAGTAGGTTTTGAAATTCGTCGACAATTAGTTGAAGCAGCTCAAGAAAGAATAACCCAGCTAGGGCTAGAGAATATTCATCTTGTTTTAGGCAATTGCCAACTTGGCCTTGAAGATATGTTTGAAGATAAAAGTATCGATCGCTTGTTTATTTTTCACCCAGACCCATGGCCCAAACGGCAGCATCACAAAAGGCGCGTCTTGAATACACAATTTCTTGAACTGATACATCAAAAACTCAAGTTGGGACACTGTCTGTATCTGGCAACTGATGTACCAGAGCTGTGGGAAGCTATGCTTGCAACCATAGAAGAAACTAAAAAATTTGCTCACATTACTGATGATCCATTTTGGACAACGCTCTATCACACACGTTGGAGAACCTACAGCCTTGAGCGGAATCGCTCTCTTTTTTATGGAACATTTAAGGCCCTGCAAAGCGCTGACGATAGTGAAGGCAGCCTACCAATTGAATAAGCTGCCCCTAGTTTCTAAAAAAAATTTATCTAAATAATCCAAAAATGCCACGAATAAATGCCATAAAAAAGTCATAGAGCGAATCTAATATTCCAAGAAACGATTCTATAATGCCTTTAGGCTTGTCTTCTTGATGATGAGCTACTGGCATTTGTTCCTTCTTTAACGTCTCTTTTTTAGTGGTATCCACAGAAGAAACTTTTGATGCTGTTTTTTCATCAGCCATTTTTGGAGAAGCTTCATCGGCCAAAAGATCTATAACTATTTTATCAATTTTACTCAAAAACCAAGCACGTTCTAAACCGGTTGCAACCTCGATACCACAAATTACAATGTGCGGAGGAACAAGCAAGTTGTCTATGGTCTTGCCATTGGCGGTTGTAACCTTGGCAAGCGTAAATTCTTTGTCGCTAAAACGTTTACTGTCATAATGAGGCTTGATGACTACAAGTTCTTTGATATTGGAAAGATCAAAACTAAGAATAGAATCATTAATTTCACTACGAATGCCACCAACCAAAACTCGTCCAAAAAAAGAAGCATCTTTAATTTTAATAGCACTCGTCTCGTCATGCACCGTTGCAAGCACACTGCCTTCACCTTCTTCAAGCGGCATAAACTGAGGCTCAAGCATAACACTCCCTTGCTTTGAGCCTTCACCCATATTCAATGAGCACACAGCTACCAGCGCTAACAGTACAAAATCCATTCTAAAACTTATCATGAGCTCTCCTTTACTTGACCTTTAGACAGGCATTACCATATCATTTGATTATAAAACACTTTAGGCTACCAATCGCTCAGCTACAAACACAAGTATTTACATGAAGCACAACCCTCTTTATGAGATTAAAAATATTTCAAATTAAATTAATTTTCATAATGTTGCCATAGCATTGCTTTTAATTCTGTTTATAATACAATTCTGTACTGGGTAAAATTAAAAATTAACGTCCATAGAAATTGAAGCTTTGAGCTCAAAGGTATTCTTTTGAAAAATATTATTTTTTACATCATCATCAGCATGACAACGTTATCATGCTTACCTGACATAAATACACCCGCAGAAGAAATCAATAATACCAACATCGACCCTACGCATAGAACATCGCACCACCTACATGCGCGCACTATAAAATTATTGGTCAAACAAATTTCAAACCTTCTTGAGCAAGCAAAAAAACAGCCTGAATTTGCACTTGATAGTTTAAAGCTACAGGACATAATCACAGTCTCTGCAACAAGCCACTCTCTCTTGAGTACTTATTTTTTTATCACGCTCCTTCAAAACGCTCTCAATGCAAACGAATATTTTTCAGGTTTTATTCCACAGACTACTACACCCTCTGAACATCAGACTCCACGAATTGAATTATCTGATCAAGAACAAGTGGACAAAATAACCGACATAGATAACCACGACACCAACGTCGCAGAACTAATGACACTTGCAGAACTTATGGACACTCTTCACTATCTAGAAGAAGACCTAACATTTCGGATCAACAACCTTGATAGGCACGACAAATCTGAAATCATAAAAGTTCTACTCGAAAAAAAAGACATCATCGAAACAAGACTTCGCAACCTTGGCATTTTAGAAATTAAGGCAAAACCTCCATTTCTAGAAACAGCATTAGGAATAACAACCGTAACCATTGTCATTACAGGTATCATGGCAAGCGGATTACTCAGCTCATTGGATCTTGAAAGTAAATATTTTAACATCCCATCATTCGACCAATTTAAAAAGAATGCGTCTTTTGTATCTACAATGATTACGAAGTTGAGTGCACCGCCTACACCTCTTGAAGATCATGCACCTCTTGAAGAGAATGATGATTTTTTTGATTGCAATTCAGATCCCGACTTTAACTCCGATGATGAAGACATAGGCGACCAGAACAATAATCAAGTTAATAATACTGAACCTAATGTCGACGATACTGACACCGATGAGCCACCGGTAAAATACTGGAACCCGCGAACATGGCGTTTTCCGCGAGTAATATAGCATCTCCCGTGTATATATGTTTGAATTAATTCGATTAAATCATTGTACAATTAAGCTTTTAGGTATATTTTTTTTGAGTACTTAACACACTCTGAGGAGGAAAATTTTGTGCCAAAAAAAACGCTGTTTTGGTTTCGTCAAGATTTACGCATAGCAGATAATCCTGGATTGCACGAAGCTGCCATAAGAGGACAGGTGCTTGCTGTCTATATCTTTGACGACTCACACAACAATTTCAAACTGGGAAATGCAAGCAGATGGTGGTTGCATCACTCCCTTCAACAACTCAATAAAACGCTTCATCATGCCCTAAACATCTATCAAGGCGACAGTCTAAAAATTATTCAGAAACTTATCAAAGAACACGAAATTGATACGGTTTACTGGAATAACTGTTATGAACCATGGCGTGTTAAAAATGATACTGCAATTAAATTGGCTCTTACAAAAGCAGGCGTAGATTGCAAAACATTTAACGCATCTTTGCTCTGGGAACCATGGACTACAACCAAAGAAGATAAAACACCCTACAAGGTATTTACTCCCTTTTATAAAAAAGCATCATTGCACTCGGAGCAAACGCGAACTCCTTTGTCTGCTCCACAAAAACTACAACTCATCAAAGATAGTTCTTCAGAACATATTACCGAATTACAATTGCTTTCACGGATCAAAGATCCTACCAAGTTAAAAAAATATTGGACAACAGGAGAAGATGCCGCACAAACACAGTGGAACAATTTTGTAACACATGGTCTGTCTGACTACCAAGAAGGCAGAAACTTTCCGGCTCAAGAACATGTATCGCGGATGTCTCCGTATCTTCATTTTGGAGAAATTTCACCTCATCAGCTCAGACACAGTCTGCATAGTAAAAGTTTAAAGGGAAAGATTCTGCATAAGAACATTGATTGCTTTTTAAAAGAATTAGGATGGCGAGAGTTTTCGTATTACCTGCTCTACCATTTCCCAAATCTACCCAAAAAAAACTTTCAAGAAAAATTTGATAACTTTCAGTGGCTGACCAATAACAAACACCTTGAAGCCTGGCAACAAGGTCAAACAGGTTATCCTATTGTTGATGCTGGCATGCGCGAGCTGCTGCAAACTGGGTACATGCACAACCGTGTCCGTATGATTGTTGGATCATTCTTGGTTAAAAATTTGCTACTCCACTGGCATCATGGTGAAGATTGGTTCTGGCAGCATTTGGTTGACGCTGACCTTGCAAATAACAGCGCCAGCTGGCAATGGGTAGCAGGATCGGGCGCCGATGCTGCGCCGTATTTTAGAATTTTCAACCCAGTAACCCAGGGTAAAAAATTTGATCCAGAAGGACTGTACACCAAGCAGTTTGTTCCAGAGCTTACCAAGATGCCTATTTCGCATCTTTTTCGACCATGGGAAGCAACGCCTGCCATACTCAGCGCGGCAGGAGTAATTTTAGGAAAAAATTACCCACGGCCTATTGTTGATTTGACTGATTCTCGCAAGAGAGCTCTTGCTGCATTTAAAGCTTTGTAGTAACCATTATGACTTTTTTTTATCAAGACAGCTAAGAACTCGCCGCGTATACCACAACGACCAACCAAGCTGCTGGGCAATATACTCGCTTGATAAAGGCTTGTTATCGTTGCCTACAAGCATTAATTTTACGATATTCTGAGCATCATGCTGTCTTGTACGATAATGTTGAAAAAATCGAGAGACAATCCCATTGCCCGGTGAAGCTAAAAGAACAATGCCTAACAAAAATCCGGCAACCATGGCAATGCATCCAGCAATTGAAGAGTTGAGCAAAATTGCGCAAGCATACCCTCCCCACGCACTAGCAACACCAAAACCGCAACTGAGCAAAATCATCTCTTTAAAATTTTTTGCACACAAAGAGGCTGTTGCGGCAGGAATAATCATCAATGCAACAACAACCATGGATCCAACAATGTTAAATGTTGCAACAGCGCTCACGCTAGCAATAGTCATGAGCAGGTAGTGCATGATGCCGCACGAAAACCCGACCAGATGGGCGTACTGAGAATCAAATAAAGTTGCATGCCATTCTTTGTACAATACCCACACCATGAGCATGTTAATCACAAGAGCTGTTACAAGAATCCACACAGCATACGGACCACAATCGACAGAACCTATGGTCAATCGAGTGAATGGTGCAAACGCAAGCTCGCCAAGCAAAACCATGTCAGTATCAAGGTGCGCATTTTTTGCGTAACTGCTGATGATAATAACACCGAGCGAAAAAAAGAGCGGAAAAACAAGGCCAAGAGCTGCATCTTTTTTTAGCTTTTGCGATGCAATAATTTTTTCTACCACCATTACTGCACCAAGTCCAGACAGTGCTGCCCCAACCAAAAGGAGTGGAGAATCAAGCCGCTGCACAAATAAGAACATAACAGCAATACCTAAGAGCACAGAATGGCTAATAGCATCACTCATCAATGCAGCTCCGCGTAATACCAACAGGGTACCAGGCAATGCGCAGGCAATGGCAGCAAGTGAAGCAATAATAAGAATCTCGAGATGTAACAAGTTCATAATTATCTCCGCGAATTTTTTAGAAGCGATGCACATGCTACTATCGTTGCAACAACAACAATAGCAGGGCCTGTTGGAATTGTTTCGTAATGATAACTAATAATGCTCCCAAGCGTTGTTGCCAGTGCACCAAAAAATGCAGAAAGAAGAGCCATGGTGTGCAAATGCGCTGTCCATTGCCTTGCAGCAGCAGCAGGAGCAATAAGAAGCGCGGTAATAAGAATAACGCCAACCGTTTGCATGCCAATGCCAATCAGAATGGTAAGCAAAATAATGAGCAGAATATCAAGAAATTTTACGGAGTACCCAACACTTTTGGTAAATACTACATCAAAGGTGAAAACGACAAGCTCTTTCCAGCACAACATGATGCACGTCACAATACAGGCTCCAGTAATTGCAATCGTATACATATCGCGATGCAACAAAAGGGCTGCGTTACCAAATAAAAACTTTCCAAGAACCGCTTGCTGAGCGCTACAAGAACGTTGCATGATGGTCATGAGCACTAAGCCGGTGCCAAAAAAAAATGAAAGAATACATCCAAGCGTTGTATCTATTTTCAATCTGGTTGTGGCCTGTATGCCATGCAGAACCAATGCTCCAATCAAGCTTGCACAAGTACCACCTGCAAGAAGAATAAGTGGACTTGTTGTACCAGTAAGCATAAATGTTACGGCAATTCCGGGTAGTGAGGCATGAGCCATTGCATCGCCAAATAAACTTTGCCCACGTAGCAACGTAAAACAGCCTAAAATGCCAGCACATACACCGAGCATGCTTGTAGCAATGATCAGCGGTATCAACGGATGAGCATGTTCAACATAGGAAAATATTGAAATTAGCATGGTGCTACGCCGTATGTCTGAGCAAGAATTGCAGGAGTAATGACATCCGCAATAGGTCCGCAGGCAATTGCTCGCTTGTTGATGAGCAGCGCCCAGTCAAAATAACTTCTGAGTGTTTGTAAATCATGATGAACCATAATGATGGTCTTGCCTTGGTTGCGCAGATTGCGCAAAAGCGAAATAATCATTTGTTCAGAATAGGCATCAATCCCAACAAACGGTTCATCGAGTAAATAAAGCGTTGCATCTTGGGCAAGCGCTCGTGCAAGAAAAAGACGTTGCTGTTGGCCACCAGAAAGCTCTTGAATTGAGCGATCCGCATAGTCTGTCAGCCCAACTTGTTCAAGCGCTTTGTCAGCTCGCACCCAATCAGCTTTTGTTGGCCGTTTAAACCAACCCAGCGAGCCGTACCGACCCATGATTACAATATCGCGCGCCGTAGCAGGAAAATCCCAATCAACAGAAGAACGCTGCGGAATGTAGGCAATCTGAGAACTTATTTTTGCATACGGCTTACCCATAAGTCTTACTGTACCAGCTATAGATGGAATAATGCAAAGCACCGACTTTAAAAAAGTTGTTTTTCCAGCACCATTTGGACCAATAAG
This sequence comes from uncultured Pseudomonadota bacterium, assembly GCA_964493325.1. Classification (GTDB taxonomy): domain Bacteria; phylum Babelota; class Babeliae; order Babelales; family RVW-14; genus CAZBMD01. The sequence continues at coordinate 37,166 of CAZBMD010000007.1, forward strand.
TGCAGCAATAACTCCTTGCGGAATTTGCGCACACAAATTGTTTAAAACAATGTTGTTACGGTAAGCAACGGTAAGGTAGTTAACTTCAAGTGCAGCGTCCATAATTTTATTCCTTAATTTGTAATGCAGCTACCAGCGTGTCTATGGTGTACCGCATCATCGAGCTATAGGTAGAAGCGGGAGAATCTTTATCGCCCAAAGAATCTGTATAAAGCTCTGGTCCAATAAAAACTTTTTTATGATAACGAGCAACTGCTTGTTGCAGAGCTTCGATACTTTTTGGTGGGATGCTCAACTCGGTAAAAACCGTTGAAATATTATTATCAGCAATGTAGCGCGCCAAATTTTCAACACTTGCCGTGCTGATATCGGCATCAGTACTAATACCTTGCAAGCCAATAACTTCAAATCCATACGTTTGCCCAAAATAACCAAATGCATCATGAGCCGTAATAATCACGCGCTGAGCAGGCAAGAGTTCTTTGGCTCGCTCGAGAACATAATTATGAATATTTTCAAGCTCATGGCAATAACACAACGATCGCTCACGATAGGCGTCTGCATGCACTGGAAAATTTTCAACAAGAATTCTTGTCACGTAGTGCACAAGCTTAATCCACAGCGGAATAGAAAACCAAACATGAGGATCATAACACTCAGCACTATCGGTAGATCGGATATCACTTTTGACAAGCGCTTTGGATGCGGCAAAGGTTGGCTTGTAACTTTTCATAGCTTTAAATAGCTCGGCCATTTTGCCTTCAAGATGAAGGCCTTGATAAATAATCAGATCAGCATTGGCAATATAGTGCATGTCATTTTCTGTTGCTTTATAAAGATGGGGATCAATTCCTGGCTTCATGAGGCTGATAATTTCAATAGTATCACCCGCAATCTGCTCAATCATATCTGCAAGAAGGGTTGTGGTACATACGACCTGAGGTTTTTTGCGGCCATGAACAGGCGACTGCTTGTTCAAGATAACACACAAACTTATAAGAAGTGTTATAGCAATGAGTGAAAAGGGAAACAATCTCATGAGGAATACTACACCGTTAGAATAAATTAGAAAATCACAAACCAACCACACCCAATTCTTTTGGTCCAATGATTCTAGCGAAAAATTATTAAAAAGCTAACAATCAAGAGATCATGAAATTAGATTGTTACATCATCTTATTTGCTCATAGATCTACTAATAATTGATAAAGACATGAGCTGCTGTTAGCATTAAAACATAGTCACTTTAAAAAAAGGGGATGTCTCGTGAATTATTTGAGGCGCTTGTTACTTTTGTCTGTTTTATTATGCAATGCCATCATAATAGAAGCGGCAAAAAAGGATACATCATACTACTGCTTGTCAAAATCAAGAATCAAAGATTTTTTAATGAGTTTTGACTTTAATCTTGTAGAGCAACTAAAAATTCACCACGAGAGCAATGACTTTAAAAAATTAGATAAAAATCTTTCAGATGCATTTGAACGAGCAAAACAGTTCCATCAGCTTGGAATCTTCATAATGCCCGATAAAAACTCTTTCTTAGATCAACTTATTTATTGCTTTGGCCCATCTGAAGAAATTACTCGTACTGTTAAAAAATTTATAAATAAAAAAATTCGTGAAACCAATAAAAAACATACTATCAAAGAACAGACCAAGCTTGCTAGCAATTGGATTGAACCCAGTCCTAACACAACGCTTAACTTTGTATGTAAATGCATAAAAAATTTTTTAAAAAACTACCCAAGCAATCTTGAAGATCCTGATTGCTTATTTATTTTTACAGCATTAGTCAGTCAGAAAAAGAGCATCGTCTATTTTTACCCATATGTCCCATCTTTAAACTGCAAAAAAGCACAGCAAGTCAATACGGATCAAGGGTCCATGCATAACCAGCAACAAGAGCTCAATAATAACTATGAAGAAATTTCCTAAAACGCAGAAGCTCTTATTTGCTGCATAGATTTACTTGGAGTTGTAGCACCCTCTTGCTTGTTATCTTTTGCATAATTTTCAAAAGAAATTTTATTTACAAGCACTTTTAAGCTCAGCCTGATCCTTTAGTTTTTTAAGGTTACTTATGGCAATGCGAATTGCTTGAACAATAGTCTCGCGAGCTTCTTCTGTTGCTGACTCCATGTAACCCCTAAGCGAGTCGTATTCTTTTTGCGTAAACTCAAACTTAAATATAGACTTCGCTTCTCGGTTAGGAATATAGATCACCACAGGAACTTCTGGATCATTCTGGTCATACAGCAAAGAGACCTTATTTGCCTCAAGATCGTTAAGATCAACCTTCGGAAACTTGTACCCTTTTTGGCGAGCATAAAGCTCTGTTTTTTGAAGAGTAGTCCCAATAACATCTCCAGACACGTCTGCGGCAATATATAAATTAACATTACGACGCAGAAGCGGAGGGAACGGAAGATTACATGCCATTCCTGCGTCAACTAACGTTAAAAATTTATTTTTAGAAAAAGGAACTCCTTTTAGTCCTCGAGTAAAATTAAATATTTGAGGAGGAGAAAAACGGAGACTATCTATCACTGCATGTTTTTTTGATAGTGATAACAAAGTATTCATTTCTTTAAATACTGCTCTTACTGCCGACTGTACAAATTTTGTAGGCATCTTGGCATCGCCTAACATCTTGCTCATGGATTTTTCAATTGGAGGCAACGCAAACCGCAAAAAATCTTTTATGTGAGCAGCGTACGCCGAACCAAACATACCCATCATAAAACCAATACCCGGCTCCATAGCTGGATCAACAGTTCGACCGTTGATAAAATATTTTCCAAATGCCAATGTTGGTATCCATGTTTTTAGATATTCTGCACCAATTTCAAAAGGCGATAACTCTACCCATTCGTACGGATATGTCTTATCAATAGCTGCGGTGAAAAGAGAAAATGGATAGTTGCCAGATTCCATGTGCGACGCCAAGCCTGAAAGATATATTTCTTGTTTTTCTTTGGGCAAATCTCTGAAAAAAGAATCTGCAAGAAACCCTCCCCAAATATCGCAAAACGATATCGGCTGATAATCGGCAATTTTTTTAACAAGCGTTTTAGCTATGGCATCAAAGTTAGTGCGCGCAAGCTTTCGCTCATTGATCACCTCATGTTTTTGCATAATTTCATTAAGGTCTGCCAATGATGAATTTCGTGCAAGCCATGAACTCAGCATCCACGTAGATCCAGAAAGAGCTGCCAAATAGGAACAAGCATCAAGTACACCAATTTTTTCAAGACCCATTAAAAACCCTAGCGACGCAATCATTGCTTGATTACCCCCACCACTTAACACAAGACCGATGTTCGGCATCTCATCATCTGTTATAGATTCGCCCAAAAGAGTCTCAAGAGCAGGCTTAACCTTGACTGCTCGACGGTTGGCAACAGCTGCAATCTCGTCCGAGCACAAATCATTTCCTTGTCGAACTGAAATTGGCTCAATTTGAAAATTTTTTATTTTAAGTATTTTACGAAAAGCATTTGAGATAAGATTAGAAAAACCATGGAGTTTCCATTCGGCAGCTGACAACTTGGCCTTCTCAACAACTTCACACGTAACCAGGTCATCATTAAACAATTCCTTATCAGACTCCAAAGACGACCTCTTTTTTGATTCTAGATAATTGAACATCAAGAGAGACATGCATATCACACAAACAATGGTTGCAACAATAGTACCAAGCCTATATAAAAATTGACGGATATTCATCAAGCACCTTTATCTAAAATAAATATACGTCTTTTAAAACACAAGATCAGCATCTACTCCTGCAGATTCCTTGTCGCTCACCCATTCAACATCAATGGGGTCAAAAGATCCCTTTCTTGCGGCACCCAGACGAACAAATTGCTCATCTCGATCATCGCTCAAAGGTATTTCATAGGGCTGCACAACCCAGTTATCATACATTTCTTTTGTGGTCAGCAGCACAAAACAATCAAATGGAACAGACTGCCCCTCGGCCGCAGAAGTTAACGTAAAGACCGGAAACATTCCTCTCAGCGAAAAACTTTCATTAGAACCATGCTGCTTGCCAAGAACATCAACCCAATGATACGGACCCATAGGATATTCAGGCTCTTTGTGAGATTCGGGAATTTTTTTTGATTCTTGTTGTTGCGAAAAAAACATTTTAAAGCCAAAACGCATATCCTGGTGCCCTCTGAAAAATGCACGCAATCCGGTTTTTCGTAAAAAATCTTTTACTGCAAGTATGCCCGCAAGATAACCAACCCCGCGCTTTGCTCGATTTTTATACATTTTTGCATCACAAATTTCTGCATACTGTCCACGTCCTAAAAAACGACGATCTTGCAAAAGTTCTGGTTGTGCAAAATCACTCCAGTTAAAACCCGCATAGTTATTTTCTTTGTAGTTCATATCGGCTAAGCGAGCCTCTACCCAATTTTGGTCTTGCTTGTTAAGCCTTGTCTTTGAATCTATGAACCTCCAGGGCGTAACATGATTATCAACATCCTGGTCAACCTCTTCATTAATCACGTCAAAATTTTTATCACTTGCAAGAAATTGACGCGGATTATACCCGGTCTCTATGCCTCCATGGCAGCATTGCACAAACTCAGGATTCTCCTCTGCTCCAGAACCCAAATAGAGTGCGTAAGGAAGTAGTTCAAAAAATTTACGAATGCTGTTAAACCGTTTTTCGTGACCAGAATATTTTTTATTAAACTCTTTTTTGAAATCAAAGCCACAATAGACGCCAGGCTCTTCGTGATTGCCTCGGACTAAAAACACATGGTCGGGGTTTGCAAGTTTAAGACGCATGAGCGTGTACACCACCTCAACACCAAAGCGGCCACGATCAACCAAGTCACCGGTAAAAATCATGTAAAAATTTTCTTTTTTGATAGAAAAATCATTATTCAGATAATTAAGCGCCACCAGTCGCCATAAATTACGAAGTAATGAATGAATACTACCGTGCAAGTCACCAATCAAGCAGACGGTGCTATCGGTTGGAACAATCAATTTCTGAACGTGAGGATAGAGGGGCGTCTTGCTCTTTTCTTTATCTTTGCTGTCAAAATCCCAGTTATCAATTTTAACCGGATCAAGAGCTTTTTCAGAAAACCATGCATCATCGCTCGTTACCCAGTTCTTATACAAATCAACACAGCTATCAGCAGTACTAACAAGGTCATCAACCGGCAAGCAGGTCTTCTCCAGCTGAGGTCTACCCCGCTCTGCTGACTCATCAAATTTTTTAAAGCAGGCATTACTCCATGCCGCAAGAGTCTTATGTACAACCGACGGCCTCTCTACACCACAAAATACAGATTGTACCGTAAAAATAGCAGTAAGCAGTCCCATCGAAATTCTAAATAAAATATGTCTTTTTAACATCAAATCCCCCTGCAATAGCTGCAATAAATCTTTTTTCAAACTATATTTTCTTTCTACTAGCAGCAAAAGCTTTGCCTTCTGAATGTCATACCGGACTTGATCCGGTATCCATGCTCATCGGTCTATCTAGGGGTGGATCCCGGCTCAAAGGCCGGGATGACACCATACAATCGTTTTCTTATCACACAAATCTTATGCTCTCTAATTTCAGAAACGCCCGACCGTCAATACGAGCATAAGCCCAACGTGTTTATTAAATTTATAATAGCAAATAAATTAACACAAGCTCAATAAAAAAGGATAAATTTTCTCATCAAATCGATTTTCAAGGTTATATTTTTAGCCAAGAACTTCAATACAGAGTATTGATGGCCAAACCCTTTTCGCGGCGCCTTCTTACTGCTATCCTTAGGCCCATGCTCAAAAGGCGAGCTCAAAAAAAGTAAAAAAGCCATACCAGATCGAAAGGGCCGCTATGCACCGAATTAAAAAAGAAGCCATATTTATTTTGGACGCATCCTACCTTTTGTACCGCTCCTACTACGGCCTAAAGCCGCTCCAAACAGCTGCTGGCGTTCCTACGCAGGCTACCTACGGCTTTTGCCGAGCAATAAAAAAGATGAGTGATGAGTTTGACCCATCGCATTTTATTGTTGTCTGGGATAGCAAAGGAAAGAGCTTTCGAAACGAATTTTATGCTGACTATAAATCAACTCGCCAAGCCCCCCCCAGCGATCTGTTCGTACAAAAAAAGCACATCATTCAAATCTTACAATCCATGGAAATTTGCCAGATTGCCCAAGAAGGCCTTGAGGCTGACGACCTTATTGGATCGCTGGTACATAAATTTAAAGATCATCAAATCATCTTGGTCTGCCCAGACAAAGACATGTACCAGCTCTTGTCACCAGATGTCCTTGTCTTTGACCCTTTTAAAGATCGACTCTTTGATCAAAAAGATTTTGAAAAAATATCTGGATTCCCATCCGAAAAAATTCCAATGTTTTACGCCCTTCTTGGCGATGCATCTGATAATATTCCAGGCGTTGATGGTATAGGGAAAAAAACAGCAGAATCACTGGTCACACAATTTGATTCGCTTGATGATCTTTATAGTAACATCGAAAAAATTACAAAAGAGCGCACCAAAAAATTACTCCTCGAACAAAAAGAAAATGCTTACCTCAGCCTTAAGCTTTTCACACTTAAAATTATTGAGATCAAGCTAGATATACAAGCACTACGCTTTGAAAAAAGCAAGTGGGACAAGGCTATGCCGCTTTTTCAGCAGCTTGAATTCACAAGCTTTCTGAAACGCACGCAGGCGCAGGCATCAATTTTTGACGCAACTCCACCCGAAGAGGAAATTGTTGCCAACGATGCTGACGCAGTTCCTAAATCTCAATTAAAACTAAAACCATGGAAATGCCTTATAGTTGAGACCAAAGAAGGTCTTGCCGATATGATTCATGCTATTAAAACGGCAAAACTAGTTGGCGTAGATACCGAAACAGATGGTATTTCTGCCGCCTTTGCGCAGCTTGTTGGAATGTCTTTTGCTGTTAATGAAGAAGAGGCTTACTACATTCCACTCAAGCACCCAAAAAGCGAAGCTCACCATCAACTTGATCGAGCCTACGTCCTACAAGAGCTTAATAATATTCTTGCCGACCCAAGCATTCACAAAATTATGCACAACGCAAAATTTGATGAGCTTGTTTTCTTGGTTCACGGTGTAGCGGTACAAGGAACCACGTATGACACCCTGCTCGCGGCAAACCTTCTCAGAATCGAAGAAAAAATTAACTTAAAAGATCTTTCGGCAAAATATTTGCACGAACCCATGGTCAAATTTAAAGACGTTCTTGGTAAAAAATTTAAATCATTCGACCAAGTATCCGTTGCTGACGCTGCAGAATATGGAGCTCATGACGCACTCCAGACCCTCAAGCTCTACAAAGTCTTACAACCCAAATTACACGCAGAAAAAAAACTTGAAGCGTTTTTTTATGATGTTGAAATGCCCTTTTACAAAACACTGCTCAAAATGGAATATACCGGCATTGGCATTGATATTACAAAGATCAAAGAAATTGCCAAGAAAGTTGATAAAGAGCTCCCTGCTATCGTCGCTAAAATTACCGCAGCAACCGGCAATGAGCAGGAACCAATCAACCTTAATTCCCCACGACAAATTGAAACCCTGCTCTTTGATACACTTGGTCTACCGGTCGGCAAAAAAAGCGCCAAGGGTAAACGATCTACAGATCAAGAGGTGCTCGAACAGCTAAGCTCTATCCACCCAATACCGGCATTGATTGTAAAGCATCGGGAACTGTCTAAACTCAAAAATACCTACCTCGATCCGCTTCCTACCTTTGTTAGTCCTCTGACAGGACGCATTCACACGTCTTACAGTCAAACCATGGTCGCCACTGGTCGCCTTTCAAGTTCAAACCCCAACCTACAAAATATTCCAACATCCGCCGGGTATGGCCTTGCAATCAGAGAAGCCTTTGAAGCATCGCCAGGCAAGATCTTTCTCTCTGCCGATTATGCCCAAGTTGAACTCAGAATTTTGGCAAATTTTTCTGGAGACAAAAATCTTACCGATGCCTTTTTAAATGGCATTGATGTACACACACAAACTGCCGCACAAATTTTTGACATCCCGCTTGATACCGTCACTCACGAACAACGACAGCTAGGCAAACGAATAAACTTTAGCATTATTTACGGGCTCACTCCCTACGGCCTTTCGCAGGATCTTAAAATTAGCGCGACAACGGCAAAAGCGTACATCGAAAAATACTTTCAAACATATCCAAAAGTTGCCATCTGGATGGAAACAATTGTTGAAAAAGCCAAAGAATACGGCTACGTAGAGACAGCACTGGGACGTCGCCGCTACCTGCCGCAGATCAGAGAACGGAATAAGAATTTATTCGAAGCCGCACGTCGCATGGCAATTAATACCCCTGTACAAGGAACACAAGCTGAAGTCATGAAACTTGCCATGATGCAGATTGACACAGCGTTTGAAGACAAGGGTCTTGACGCAAAACTTATCCTGCAAATTCATGACGAACTTCTTATCGAAGTTCGCAAAGACGACCTACAGGACATTCAGAGGCTTGTGCAGTCAAAAATGGAGCACATCGTCGACTGGAACGTACCTCTGAAAGTAACGATGCGCGCGGGAAATAACTGGGGTGAGGTTACAAAATAATTTTTGACATTTATTTAAAAACTGGGCAGACTTGGTACAGTTATGCGCAAAAAGGGAGAGAGCGTGTCAGGAGTGATGTCCAAAAACAAATAGGTTCATTTCGTTTTACAAACATGTGTAAGGAAACACGATGGCAACGAGTAAAAGTGGCGGCTCTACAGGTAATGGTCGTGAGAGTCATAGTAAACGTCTTGGTTGTAAGCGTTTTGATGGTCAATTTGTCACCAGTGGACAGATTTTAGTTCGTCAACGCGGCACCAAAATTCACCCAGGCGGCAACGTTATGCGTGGCAGCGATGATACCCTTTTTGCAGTTTCCGACGGATACGTAAAATTCTGTCGTGGTTTCAAGGGTAGAAAATTTGTTTCGGTTAAAACTGAAAAAGTTAACTAAGATTAGATCGCCTCTGATCTCATTTTTGATGGAGAGATAATGCAAGTCACATCTTCAGGTGTTGTAAAGTATAAATTTGATTTTTTAAAATATCGTTATGCTTGGCTTGCAGTATCGATTGCGTATGTCGTAATCGGTGTTGCCATCTACTTTGTTAAAGGTGGTTTTTCTTATCACGTTGATTTCACCGGTGGTGCAGAAGTACGCGTATCATTTGAGCAATCTCTTGATATTGGTAAACTGCGCGGCATCATGACTGATCGAGGCTGGAAGGACGCATCGATTCAAAGCGTTGGATCAACAAACAAAGATTTCATCATCCGCGTTGGCTCCCTTGAGAGCGACTCTGAAGATAAAATTAAAGATGATCTTAAAACAGGTATTCCTGATAACAAAGCAAGCGTTGATAACATTACGTGGGTTGGGCCTGAAGTAGGTAGCGAAACAAAGACCAACGCGATCATTGCAATCTTACTTGCGATTTTAATATTGCTTCTTTATATTGCAGCTCGATTTGAGCTTAGGTTTGGTCTAGGAGCTGTTGTAGCTCTTGCACACGACCTTTTAGCAATTATGGCATTTTTGTTAATATCTGGGGAACAAATATCGCTTCAAGTATTAGCCGCTGTTTTAACAATTTTAGGCTATTCTATGAACGATACAATTGTTATCTTTAGTAGAATTCGAGAGAATTTTGCTAAAATGAAAGGCGTTTCTGAGTACGACCTTGTTAACTTGAGCATCAATCAAACTCTCAAGCGAACAATGCTTACAAGCTTTTCAACACTGCTTGCAGTCCTTTCAATTTTCATCCTTGGAGGTGAAACACTCCGAGGCCTTTCCTTGGTAATGCTTGTTGGAATTGTTGTTGGAACCTACTCCTCAATGTACATCGCAAGTCCGATCATGATGATGATTAAAGGTAATAAAAAATAGTAACATAGAATCAGTGCACATTTATTCTTCTGCCAGCAGATGATAAGAACAATAAAACGAATATTATCGCATCTGTTTTCGCAAATTTCTTAATTAATTGAAAAAATTGCCCAGCTTTATCTTAATGAATAAAGCTGGGCTCCAAATAAAGTCTAATTTTTTGTTTTGTCCATCTGTTATACAACAGGTGAATATCTGATAGATACACGTGTTTGGTATGCACAAGGTCACAAGTTTAATCTCTAACATGTTTTTAAGGGTATGGAAAATAACAATAATAATAATCATGGAAATGGTGGTCCGGTGACCAAAGTGCCAGCTTCACAACCAGCATCATCAAAAAATTCACAAACCGACAAGCACATCGATAAAAATACTGATAAATCAGACACGGCTCCTAAAGCCACTATGAACGTTCAAGACTTAAAAGAAATGAACATTACCAGTCTTATCGCATACGCTCAAGGCCTTGGTATTCCAGAAGTAAGCTCACTCAAGAAACAAGAAATCATTTTCAAAATTTTAGAATCTCAGTCAGATCAAAGAGTAGAAATTTTTGGAGAAGGTATTCTTGAGCGATTACCCGACGGCTTTGGATTTTTGCGTTCACCAAAATTTAACTACGTGCCAGGACCAGACGATATCTACGTATCGCCCGTCCACATCAAAAAATTTGGATTGCGCACTGGTGACGTTGTCAAAGGATCAATCAGAAAGCCAAAAGAAGGCGAGAAATATTTTGCTCTTCAGCGCGTTGAAAGTATCAACTACCAATCTCCTGCGCACTCATCAAGCAAAACCGTCTTTGAAAATTTGACACCTCTTTTTCCTGACGAAAAATTTAATCTTGAAGGCGACCCTTCGGTAATTTCAACACGACTCATGGACATCTTGGTTCCATTGGGCAAAGGACAACGTGGACTTATCGTTGCACCTCCTCGTACCGGTAAAACGTCCATTCTAAAGGAAATTGCCAACACCATTTTACGCAATCATCCCGAAGTTATCATGATGATTTTGCTTATTGACGAACGACCAGAAGAAGTAACGGACATGGAACGTTCAGTTAAAGCAGAAGTTATCAGCTCAACATTTGATGAGTACGCAACACGGCACGTTCAAGTAGCAGAAATTGTTCTTGAAAAAGCCAAGCGCTTGGTTGAATGTGGACGAGACGTTGTCGTCTTGCTCGACTCGCTAACGCGTCTTGCACGTGCTTATAACACCATGGCACCATCATCAGGTAAAGTGCTCACCGGTGGTATTGATGCAAACGCATTGCAACGACCAAAACGTTTTTTTGGTGCGGCTCGTAACGTTGAAGAAGGTGGCTCGCTCACTATTCTTGCAACGGCCCTTATCGAAACAGGCTCGCGCATGGACGAGGTTATCTTTGAAGAATTCAAAGGAACCGGCAACATGGAAATGCACCTGACCAGAAAATTATCCAACCGTCGCATTTACCCTGCATTCGATCTTCAAGCATCAGGAACTCGTCGCGAGGAACTTATGGTTTCAGAAGAAGCTGTCAAAAATATGTGGGTTCTTCAGAAGTTTATTTCAACCATGAATACTATCGAGGGCATGGAACTTCTGATTGATAAAATGCGCAAAACAAAGACCAATGAAGAGTTCTGGGATTTGATGTTCAAGAAAAAAGGCAATGAAAAATAGATACATCCTGGGCATTGAAACCTCGTGTGACGAAACTGCTGCTGCAGTTTTTGACACAACGCAGTCTCAGATTATTTCCAGTCACCTATTTTCTCAAATTAAAGAGCATGAGGCGTATGGCGGGGTTGTGCCCGAAATCGCCTCTCGCTCTCAATTAGAAAAAATCGATGTCATTGTGCAACATGCACTTGATGCTGCCAGCGTTTCACTTGCAGACATTGGAACCATTGCTGTCACCACAAAGCCAGGACTTGCCGGATCGCTGCTTGTTGGTCTTGCGTTTGCCAAAGCACTTGCATGGGCTGCTCAAAAAAAAATCATTGGCATCAACCACCTTGAAGGTCATGCCTTTTCTGCTTTTTTGCTTCCCGATGGCCGTGTGATTGAGCAGATCTCTTTTCCACACTTGTGCCTTTCGGTATCTGGCGGACACACCACACTGTATCTTGTTAGAGGTTTTGGCGATTACGAAGCGCTTGGCCAAACAATTGACGACGCAGCTGGTGAAGCTTTTGATAAGATCGCTAAAATGTTGGGGTTTGGCTACCCTGGTGGCGCTATTATTGAACGACTTGCACGAGAAAATAATTTTCAAGATATCTATCACTATCCGCGAACAAAAAATCTAAACCAAGATATTTTTTTCAGCTTTTCTGGACTGAAAACTGCGGTGCTCTACAGCCTTGTAAAACAAGGAGTGTACAACCTAAAAACAGGTCCTATCTACGAAAAACTAAGTGACCACATCAAAAAAGATGTTTCAAGTTCGCTGCTTGTCTGTATCACCGACATTTTTGAAAATAACATTCGCATGGCTTTCAAAAAACATCCAAACATTACCGGGCTTACCTTTGTTGGAGGCGTTGCCTGTAACAAATATATGAAAGAACGATTTTCTAACCTCTGCTCAAAGCTTGGAAAAAGCTTTTTTGCTGCAGCACCACAATTTTGTACTGATAACGGTGCGATGATTGCTTTTGTAGGCAGCTACAAAGCAGCACAGGGGCTTTATGCCGACCTACACCTTGACGTTTTGTAGGAAGAAAACCCCTACGGCGCCAGCGAGATATGAACTTTTGGGTTATTTTCTGGAATCTTTTTCTCTTCGTTAATCGTCTCATGAAATAATTTTTTATCGAGAGAATAGAGCAATGACTTTGCTGAAGATCGTGCAAGAACATCACGCTCAACATCATCCTTTAAATATATCGCAGGAAGACGCACCACATTTGGCGGCAACTGTATATTCCAGGCTTCCACACGATCAATATATTTTGGATCAATTGATATGATAATTGAATGATCGGGAATCATAAAATTCTTTTTTACTAACTGTTTTTCATACGCAACCCAGCTCCCGTCATCACCCCGCTTGAATGAAAAATAGCGATAATTCTTGTCAGGAATAACAGCAAAATTTTTGATGGTGTTGCTCTGCTCAAAATGTTGTTCAAACGTCTTACAGATAACCAGCGAATATTTTGAAAGATCCCTCTGATCAATAGGAACAGAAAAAAAACCTTCAGAATTGCTCACCGTTTCTTTACCTTGAAAATGAATTCGATACTGAGGCACTCTATCACAATACTGCCCTACTTTAATGCATCCACGCAGTTCCAACCCATCACGAGGCGTTGGAGCTTGGTAAGGAGTTGCCGCAACCGGTGGTTGTTCTTGCGCAGCAGGTGGCTGAACAGGAGGTGGCGGTGGCGGAGATGCTTGCAACGGCTGTTGAGGTTGCGTGTAAGCCGCTGGTTGCTGAGCAGGCTGAGACATCCGCTTTAAAATAGACTGAATATGGGCTTGTAGAGGAGTTTGTTTGCCAATAGGCATATCGTAACCCACCAGTATGCTGGTCTGACAAAGACACGCTAATAAAAAAAGTCGCACATTTATTCTTGTTTTCATGTATTTCTCCACACAGAAAGACTAATCTGAGAAGTTATGATAGTCTTAACGATATCAGTTTGTTCGTTAATTGAAAATGGTTTTCAATAAAGTAAAGTACTATGGTTTTAGAAAAATTGCGTAAAAAATTTTTCGCGAGTGTTGAGCAAGCATTAAAATCTGGCTGGACAGCCGACCAGCTTGCGCTATCTTTTTGCTGTGGACTCTACATTGCTTTTTCGCCATTTCCAGGCGGACACACACTCCTTATGATTGCGTTTAAATTCCTTTTTAAATTGAACTTTCCACTCCTTTTCTTAATTACCTCAATTAATAACCCGTGGACCATGATTCCATTTTTTTCACTAGATTATTCATTTGGCTACTGGGTGACACACTCGCTGCTGGGAATGAGCCCAACATGGACTATTTCGCTTGCCAAAATTTTTGGACATGGCGAAATTTGTTTATGGTCATTTTTCATAGGTGGCAACATCCTTGGTATCGTGTCAGCGCTGGTATGCTACCCTTTTGTCCGTCGATTTTTTTTCAAACTGGTTAACCGCTATCAAACAAGCTTGTAGATTATGAAGATTATTTCTATCAATAAAAAAGCATTTCACGATTACGATATCCTAGAAACCATCGAAGCCGGCATTGTTCTGTGCGGTGATGAAGTTAAATCAATCAGAGCTAACGGCCTTTCGCTTGCCGAGGCCTTTGCAACCATCACACGCGGAGAAGCTCAACTAATCAACTGCTTTATTGCACCCTACGCCAACGCCTACACCAAAAAAGATACAGCTCGACAAACACGCAAGTTACTGCTGCATCGCCGACAAATCATCAAACTACTTGGTGATGTTTCGCGCAAGGGCCTGACTATCATCCCTCTTAAAACGTATTTTAATGAGCGGGGACTAATTAAGGTTGAACTTGGCATAGCCAAGCACCGCAAAGCTCATGACAAAAAACAAATGCTAAAAGAGCGAGATATTGCACGCGAAACCGCGCGTGAAATTCGGTCGAGGTCCTAGATGATCTTTGGGTCAAAGCTCTATCGTGCAAGAGTTATTCGCAACTCACTTGCATGGGCACGTCAACATCTTGACGATGCGCCAGATGGATCAATTTTTCTTGCAGATACGCTAGAAGAAGCTCAAGGTCGACAAGGCCGCACATGGCAGATAGACAAAGGGCAGCTGCTCATTACCGCACTGCTTAAACCAAGTTCACTTGCTCAAATCTGCCCTGAAAACCTTGCAATCCGACTAAATCAATTGAGCATGGCACTCTCGCTTGGCATTCTTGAACCTCTCAAGCAATGGCACACAGGCATCAAATGGCCTAACGACTTTGTCATTGCTGACAAAAAAGTTGGAGGTATGTTGATGCAAACGGTATGGCAAGATGGACGCGTTAAAGCAATTATCTTGGGCTTTGCCATCAACGCAAATAATATTTTTTTGCAAGAAGACCCGCTACACACAACGGCTACCAGCTTGTGCATGGCCGCAGGCGCACCAGTGGTAATGAAAGATGTGTACCACCAGCTGCTCAAAACACTGGACCATTTTTACACGCTATGGCGTGATGAAAGATTTGATGAGATTTATAAAAAATGGCGGCAAGAGCAGGTCTACCTGCAACAACCTATTCACGTTCATCAAAAAGATGGATCAAAAATAAGTGGTGTACTCACTCAGGTTCTCCCCAATGGAGATGCCATGATCAAAGCAGATGCAGGGAAAATTATGATTGTGCAATTTCACAATGTTGAAACGGTTTCAGGTTAAAGAGTCCGCACACTCTCAATCGAACAACCCAAAGCCCGTGTCTCCTTCTTCTTCAGAAGAATAATCCGTAGAACCAATATTTGACTGTTGCTTGGGATTGTCTAATTTTTGAGCTATCTCATTTAATTCATTTTCCCAATCATGTAAGGACTTCAGCCAATCTTGATCATCGGGCCTGAATAAACTTTGACAATATTTCTCCCTAGACCATTCCAAGCGTTTCTTTTCCAGCACAAGTCTCTCAATTTCAATGGATTCTTGATCAATACCATTTTGCCTTACACTATCTATTTGCATATCTATTAAAGCAAGGTCCTTATCTGTCTTACGTGC
The DNA here is from genome assembly GCA_964493325.1 of uncultured Pseudomonadota bacterium. Classification (GTDB taxonomy): domain Bacteria; phylum Babelota; class Babeliae; order Babelales; family RVW-14; genus CAZBMD01. The sequence goes on from CAZBMD010000007.1 coordinate 52,800, forward strand.
TTCAATATTAAGAACTAACTGCAAATCCAAATTCTGGCGATCAATCTCTAACTCAATGAGTTTAACATCTTGAGAGTTGCTATCTTCGGACAATAATCTCTCCCGTTCACTCTCAAGCTCTTTAATTCTTTTTTGTGCTCGGCTGATGCGAGGTCCTTGATCTCCATCAAAATTGATCAAGCTATTATTAGTCTTATCTAATTCTCCTGCTAACTTATTTACCTTGCCATCACAATAAAAAGCAACCACAGCTGCTCCTACTGCAAAAGAAACAATCGCTGCACCTCCAGCAATAATCCAAAAATTACGGTTATCTCTCTTTTTTTGTGCAGCAAGTTTGCCCTCTTTGTCTATACCAACATGCTCATTAACAATTTTGTCTGAAATTTTTTCAAACTCATCCTGAGTCATCGCGTGAGTAGACATAGCAAAAGCCAATAGCATGACAAGAAGGCCCAATATATTTTTTTTAATCATTATAATCCTAGTAAAAGTCTTCATCGAGAAAGTCTTCATCGAGAAAGTCTTCATCGAGAAAGTCTTCATGGAAGTCAGTTACAAAAACCTTATTACTTTCTAGCTCAGTACGCTGCTTTTCAAGATCATTTTCTTCTTCTAGGATATAATCTAGCTTGTAAAAAGATTGATCCGGAAAAACTTTTAATTCAAACTTTTTAAGCTCTAACTCTAGTTTTCGCTTATCAATCTCCAACAATCTACTCTTCTTATATTCTTCACCCTGCAGAATGTATTCACTCTTGTTCAATTGATGCAATTGAATATCCAACTCATTGATCTGCTTATTAATTTTGTAGCGTTCAATATCAACCAAAAGCTGACGATCTATGTTATTGATTACTCGATCGTGACGACAGCTATTTTTTCGGATGTGATACACTTGAGAATCATTCTCTTCTTCAATTTTATCACAATTATCTGCAAGTCTTTCTGACTCCTCTATTGCCTTACTCACACGCTCTTCAAAAGCTTTAGGTTCTTTATCCGCAGCATCTTTGGCCGCATCCAAATCTTTCGATAACTTATTCAATTTTATGTAGTAATAAAGACCGGCAGCAGCTCCGCCAGCTGCAAGAGAAGCAACAGCTACACCGCCAACAATGAGCCACAACCTACGCTTGTCAGCTGCGTCTTTTTTAGCTTTAAGCTCACTTAATTCGCTCAAGCTCAATTTTACACGGCCATGTAGCCGCGAAAAATTATCGCCATGTTCAACAGCGGTACGCAATACCTCAGAAAAATTTTCGACCTCATCTGGAGCCAGAGCCTGAACATAAAGCTGCGCTGCAAAAATAAGTGCAAGCCCCGCAGACATAATTTTTTTAAACATACAAAAGCCTTGAAATTTAAAAATTGAAAAACCCTTTAGAATAAAGGCCATTCTAAAGGGTTTCTTTAAAAAATCAATGACGGTCTTGTTGACTATTTATTCGTAGCAAATTTGCCTAAGCTCTTCAAGATATTTACGCTGGTCATTTGCATTAAAGCCAATCTTGTGCCCAAAAGTTTTAACCTTATCTGGATCTATAAACGTATTATAGCGAACAAAAATTCTTGCCTGAATCTGTTGTACAAATTCTCGGTCCTTTTTCATTTTTGTATGCAAATTACCAAAGCCATCAAGAGTCTTCATGTCATTCAAAATTGCAAGCGTTGACTTACCAAAAAAAGACTTGAATCTTATGCCGAGGGGTTTAGTAAGTTTTACAAGTTGATCTATTTCATCTTGATGAATAGCAATATGAAAAATTTGTGCACTAGTTTGCGAAAACGCCCGGTAATACAACTGTAGTAGATCGTCTTTTTTCTCTTGAAGATTATAACGCTTGAGTAGTTCATCAAATTTATCATCACAATGTTGAATACATGAAGTCCATGCATCACCGGTAAAATTCAACCCATTAATGAACTTAGGCAAAGCGCTTTCTGCAGAGTCAGCGCTTCCTAGCAAGAATAAACTTGCACTGATGCCTAAATCTCTTTGATTAATTCCAGGGTTATTTTGTGTTGAGGTAAAAAAATCGATAATCATTCTATCATTCACCTGTAAATCTTCGATACAATCAAACGGCAAACTTGCTGATGGATTAAACATAAAAAAATTTGTTTCTTCGCCAAATTTTTTTACGCACTTTTGCTCCTCGCACACCCTAACAATATCAGCAAAAAAGTTCCAATAAGCAGAAGGGCGGGTATGATAAAAAGAAAGAAATCCTTTGCTTGATAATTCTTGCGCTTTGATAAGCATAGCGTCAACAATGTCAACAATTTCATCGGTCAGGTGAGTAGATAATCTATGACAGATAGTCTCAAGATCGGATTGGACCACATCATGAACTGTACCGGAAGTTATTACGTTATCGTTCTGACGCTCGAGAAACTTGATAAAATTGATACTCACGTCAGTATGATCGTTAGCATACAAGCTGTGCAAACAAGGTTCATGAGGCATGGCGCTGATTGCAACGCTAAAAAACATTATCACGGCAAGGGGCATTGAAAATAAAAATTTTGGATTCATAATCATGATGCTTTCAAAAATTCAACATTGAGACATATCTTAAAATAACGCCCTATCTTACAGCATTATTCATGTTTTTCAACTATCCCTCTTATGCCATTATCTACAAAGCTCGAGTCTGTGACTGATGCGCATAAAAAGATGAGACAGCATTACTCAAGAACTGACCCAGCGATGAGGATAAAAAGCCACGATTAGACTCTTCGTCATCACCTTGCATAAATAAATTTACCAAACTTTTTTTACGCTTTGCTTGAACAAGTTTCATCTTACCTTCTATCTTGGCAAGCTCTTTGATAGCAGCAAGCGCATCACTCCAAGATCCCAAGTCATCAACTAAATTGAGCACAAGCGCCTGGTTGCCAGTCATTGTTTTTCCGTTTGCCCAAACAGTATGCAAAGCTGGATCAAGCGACCGACTCTGCGCAACATCATTCACAAATTGCTGATACGTGTCATCAGAAAGTTCTTGGAGATAGTGCAGTTCTTTTTCTGTAAGATCAGAAACAGGACTCCCTGCCGTCTTATATTCACCAGATTGGACATACCTAAACTTAACGCTCCATGAATCTAATAATCCTTTATAATTTGGAAGCTCGCAAAAAACCCCAACGGAGCCAACTGCTGCAGATGGAGTTGCTATAATTTTATCAGCTGCACAGGCAATATAATAAGCGGCGGAAGCTGCCATATTTTCGACAAACACCACAACCGGTTTTTCTTTGGCAAATTTTTGTAATTCTTGAAAAATTGTCTGCGCTGATCCGGGATATCCTCCTGGTGATTCAATTCTGATCAAGAGTCCTTTGATAGCATGATCCTTGGCAAAGCGACGAATATTTTTTACGTAAAATGTTGAATCGCTGATCATGCCATTAATCGTTAACTGACCAATATGCTCCTTGTGAACCAGTGAGTCACTTATTCCGGTAATCAGGTTGCTAATAAAGCTAGGAGCAAATTGTAGAATAAGTAAAATCCAAAATACATTTTTGAGATATTTAAAAAATAGATCTGATTTTGTAGGTCTTGATGGCTCCATAAAATCCTTCTTTATTCTTGTACTCGTTATTCAAAAATATCTGGTGTTCGATCAGATTCAACTTCTTGAAAAAGATCCATTGCCACACCACACACAGGACATACCCAATCGTCTGGCAGCTCCTGAAACGGAAGCGGACGCCCTTCGATTGAAGTCTCCGCCGTTTCATCATCATACAAATATCCACAAACAGTACACATGTAGGCGTCCATATCAAACTCCTTTGCATAAAAATTATACTACATACCTAGATTGGGACGTATCAGAAGGAGTTTATCGAATGATCTATACTTTGAAAACAAAAAGAAAAAAGCTCCCTGGCTTTCCAAGGAGCTTTACAATAAATCTTTTTAAAGGCTATCCCCAATTAAGCAACAAATGTGCCTGATGGAATTCGAACCTGTTTTTTGTTCATGCGCGTAGATTTTTCTGATCGCTTGGTAACAACGGTCACCTGATCCTTGTTGTGAGGATTGAAGACTACCTTAATAACCATATCGGCATCACCGTTCATTTGTCCAAGTTTTTTATACAAGGGACTTGTACGGTATGATGTGTAATGTATTTTGGACTCTTCAGAAAGAAATGTGCTGTTTGAGACCCGACAGGTGTAAGAAACAAGGTGAACATCTCTTAAATTGATTTCTTTGATATGAGTAAGAGCTTTTTCAACAGCCATGTCCTCGACACTCTTGGTAGGCTTGGTGCCTGCAAAAACGCCACCACATAAAACTGCTGTAACAACAACGAGCGCTAACCGACGATACATAGTACCTTTCATTCATTCCTCCGAAAATTCGTATAAACGCCATGTAGCTTGAAACATCTCAAAGAGAACTATCAACACGTCCAGGATATCTGAACAACCATCTATTTGTTAATTATTTTAATTTTCTCTTTGAATTTAAAGCTACGAGCTGTTTTTTGAAAACATCTAGAACATCTTGGTGCGTAACACATTGTTAAGCGTCTGTATTTACCTATTTTTGATATAAAATAAGCTTATCTCAAGAAAATACCGCTGTCAAACGTAGGCCACCGCAATGCGGGATACACCCTGCAGATCGCTTATAAGATCGGCTTTGGCAAACCCAGCATTGAGCATTACATTAATGATTTTATCCTTTTGAGCAGGCCCAATTTCACACACAAGCGCCGGCAAAGCAACGTTTCTTGTCTCGCTCAGGCGGGCTCGAGCCTGCGTAACAAGCTGCTCATAAATTGCTAGACCATCATTTCCCGTTACAAGCGCTCGCTTATCTTCCCACTCAGAAACGCTTGCATCAATTTCTCGATACTCTTGCTCCGTTAGATACGGCGGGTTGCTTACTATAAGATCAAATTTTATCTTGGGATCAATGTTATCAAAAAGATCCGATACAAAAACCTCGTAATTAGCAACACCTGAGGCCGCCTTATTTCGGCAAGCAAGATCCACCGCCTGATCGCTAATATCAAGACCAATCACACGACTGCTAGAAAGGTGTTTTGCAAGCGCAAGGCCAATACATCCAGACCCTGAACACACGTCCGCAATTGAAATATCTTCGGCATGCTCTTTTTTAATCAGATCAATAAGCCAACACGTCCATTCTTCGGTTTCGGGACGAGGAATGAGGATTGGCGGTTCAACCAAAATTTCAAGATCACAAAAAGGCACAGACCCCAAGATATACTGGAGAGGCTTTTTTTTATCCACGCGATCTGATACAAGTTTTTCGAGCAAAAATTTTTGTTGTGCGCTGAGCACAATTCCTCGGAGCAAAAGCTGCGCGTGCGATAGGCCGGTCACTTTTTCTAGTAACCACAGCGCCTCTTGCCGAGCAGCACGCAAATCAAGCGTCACTCCTAGCAGCTTGCTCACCAGTTGATTGGTTATCTCGGTTAATGTTTGTAACATGGTTTCCTTTGTATTGCTGACCACAAACCATATCATTGACAAAACGCATCAAGAATTCAAGAATCTCCTGATAGACATCCAAAACCCCTTGATCAAGAGACTGTATGGGCATACCCGCATCACGTGCATTCTTGAGGCATTCTTGAGCTTGTATTATTTTTTCTTGCTCTTTAAGCGCATCATGCATAAAAAGAATAAATGGTAATGAACTGTAACTGTAAACATCAGAAATTGTCTGCACAAAAACTTCTTGCCCTTGATCGCCCACATCTTGAAGTGTTAACGTCAACTCATCTTGCTTGCACCAAAAACAATCTTTCTTGATTTGAGAAAGCCGTTTTTCAAGCTCAGCCTGTTGTGCGGGATTTTTGATGCCTTTGACCAACGACACGCCATTTTCTTGAACAATATGTAAAACATTACTATTTTTTATATCGTTTTTTCCAGCTTGTTCCAACTGTTCAAGTATCGACTTTACCGGTTGAACCGTATCTTTGAGCGCTTTATCAACTTCTCCACGCAACCGTTTTAATGATATAAAACTTCCTGCATGGATGTTACTACCCAACAAAAAAGCAATACCATACACGATAATAAACTTTGCCTGTGCCATGCCTCTCTCCCTTCTTGAAAAAAACTGTCCTATTTTTTATATCAAGATAGCGATTTTTTACCACAAGAACATTTTTATTATAGAGTTACATCCGACCACAGGATGTCATCTCTGACTTGATCAGGGATCCAGAATAATAAAAAATCCATCTTGGATACCGGCTCAAAGGCCTGGATGACATCGCGTAGTAGTAAATATTTTTTCTTGCCGGAGTTATGTACTTTTGATAAATAATCAGAAAAATAAAATTACTCATTCAACAGTTCAGATGCATACGAGCGCGCATCAAATGGCTTAAAATCATCTATATTTTCACCAAACGTAACATACAAAATAGGCAAACGTAATTGGTCAGTGATGGCAAAAACCACACCCCCTTTTCCCGTCCCGTCAAACTTGGTGAGCACAAGGCCACTCAACTGTGTTGCTTCAAAAAATATTTGCGCTTGCGCCAGCGAGTTTTGTCCTAGCATGGTATCAATGGTCAACCAGGTGTGAATTATTTCTTGAGGCAGCTGCTTTGCAATGATACGATGTATTTTTTCAAGTTCTTTCATCAAATTAACTTTGGTCTGCAGACGACCAGCCGTATCAATAATAATATGATCAAATGCATCATCACGAAATTTTTGGCATGCGTCAAAAATCACCGATGACGGATCCTGATTTTCTTTTCCCACAAAAACTTCAACACCAATGCGCTGGCCCCACTCAATAAGTTGATGCGTTGCTGCAGCCCTAAACGTATCGCCAGCAACAACCAAAACGCGCTTGCCCTGCTGCTTGAGTTTGTTTGCAAGCTTTGCCACAAACGTTGTTTTGCCGCTGCCGTTGATGCCAACCATCAACAACACAGCGGGCGTCAATTCTATCTGCGCCTGGTCCACATTGAGCAACCGGTATAAATAGTCTTCAAGCGCCTGCTTGGCTTCAAGTAACGTTGTCACTTTTTGATGGGCAATCTGGCTGGTAAGATTATCGATAATTTTTTGGGTTGTCTTTGTCCCTGTGTCTGCAACAATCAAAAGATTGGTAAGCTCTTTGATAAACGTTTCATCAAGCGATGAACCCAAAAAGAGAGCTGCCACTTTGGTGGTAAAACTATCATAAACTTTTTTAATCTTATCTTTGATAAACCCGAACATAAACCTCCTGCTATCATGAAAAAAGAAAACTCATTGCTAAAGTATAACGTATCATAAAAGTCTATTGATGTTTTTGCAAAAGTGTTCTACATTTCGTTGATTATTTGAAATCTAATTCATAAAAATAGAACGCCTATAAACATATTTAATAAAGGCAAATGTATGCAAAAAATAGTATTGCTCATCCTATGCCTGCAGCTTACCATAACTCAGATGTACGCATCCACAGATAACATCCCAGCTCTCATCACCTTTAAAAAGCAAGCGCTTTTATTAAAAGAACTTAAAACTAAGCTTCAAAATTATAATGAAGCTGGGCCCGCACGCAAAAAAAAAGCAACTACTCAACAAAAAATAATTGCTCTTTCGGCTCTTGCCGGAGGGAGCATGCTCATAATCTATTTGGGATATCGTGGAATCAAGATGATAACAGCAAGTGCTCCTGATCAAGACAATAATCCCCAACCACCCGTGTACAATAACATGCCAGTGATGTTGGGAGCTGCTGCCCTTGATGTCGTTATTGATGCCGGCACCATAAACAAAGAAACCGGCGAAGGTTTTTTGACAGAGGAGACAGCTCAAAAAACATCTCACTTAGTGAATAGAGTTGCAGCTTTTATTGATAAGATAGCAACAGATATTAACGAAGAATAATGAGTGAAGTAAAAGATCACCCTCTGTAAAAAATCTAATCTCGAGAGAACGTACCGGTCACAATCCCTTTTGCCAAAACATGCCCTATCATTGCAGTTTCAAGCGCACTTTTTGTAGCACCGGCAGGCAGCTCAAGCACAGCATCAAGCGCATACACCATAAACTCATAATGATGACGCAAGTCACCACGCGGAGGGCACGCCCCACCGTAGCCAATTTTGTCAAAGCTGTTGGTCCCTTGGCGAATGCCATTACTTAACTCTTTATCGAGCGGCAGGCCTTGCGCAAGCTCTGTCATGGTTGCTGGAATATTAAATATCACCCAGTGAACCCAGTTGCCCTTGGGAGCATCAGGATCATTGCACATCAACGCAAAGCTTTGCGTCCCCTTAGGAGCTGCGCTCCACGCAAGATGTGGCGAAATATTTTTACCACTGCACGTAAACAAATCTGGCAGCCTTTTGCCATCAACAAAATCATTACTCCACACATTCATAGTAAATTCTTTTTGGCGATGCTGCTTGCCATGCAACGAAAACACATGAACAGCTGCAAAAACAGTACACAACATCAAACCCCAAGATAACAAATTTTTGTTGATCATAAATCGCCTCTCCCCTTTAAAATAATATATGCATTCCTTCTATCATTTTATTGGATCAGCCTTTTCATTTGCAAATGAATAAATTATTGAAGGCGAGTGCTCGGCTCAGCTATAACTCTACAAATCATCTGGGAACCACCCAACCAATAATTTTATTCAGAAAGGTCATCAATGAAATGCTTAAAAACATCCGTCATATGGTTTGCTCTTGCCCTGAGTTGTTCAGTGAGCATGATGCTCAGCCAAGATTTTGGAAGCGAAAATCAGACAACGCAATCTGCACAAACTGATGCGCCTCAAGAAAAAACAGATGTTGTATCTCTTCTTAAAAAAGCTGCTCACAGCACACAGTCAAACCTGATTTATATCCTGTTTTTAGCCTTTCTTGCAGGTATTGTCACCAGCTTTACGCCCTGCATCTATCCCATGATTCCCATCACCGTAGGCATCTTGCAGTCGCAGGCAAGCAACTCTCTGACCCATAATTTTTTCTCAGCACTCAGCTACGTTTTTGGCATCGCGCTGGTGTACGCCGGCCTTGGCTATGCTTCGGCAACAACCTCGCTCATCTTTGGCAAGTGGCTTGCAAGCCCTTTTTTCATCTTTCTAATTATCCTGTTTTTTTTGTACCTCGCTTTTTCGATGTTCGGATTTTACGAAATCTACATGCCTCGCTTTTTGACGCACCACAACGACGGACCGCGCAGCAAATCGCTCCTGCATAGCCTGCTGTTTGGCATGGTCTCGGGCACGGTTGCGTCACCCTGCATCACTCCAGCTCTTGCCATCTTGCTCAGTATTGCTGCAAAATCAGGCAGTCCACTAATCGGATTTGCTAGTCTGTTTTGTTTTGCCTTGGGCATGGGAATTTTACTTATTCTTGTTGGCACGTTTTCTGGAACAGTCCACCTGTTACCACAAGCAGGCTCCTGGATGGATGAAATTAAAAAAGCGTTTGGGTTTATGATGCTGGGTGTGTGCGTGTATTTTCTCGAACCGCTCGTCAAACGGGAAGTGATCTTAGAACTCTATTCAATTATTTTGCTCAGCGCTTCGATATACTATTTTGTCACGGCACAAAAAAATAAAATCAAGTTACTTGGCGGCTTACTGCTGCTACTCGGCTCTATTACTATGTTGGGGCTTGCCATCAAAGGATCAATATTTTTAAAGTAAGATCAAGGAGAAGATATAATGACTATGTTGAAACAAAGAAATTTTATATTTGCAACGCTACTGTTCTTCTGCGCAATAAGCTTTGCTGCGTCGAGGAGAATAGATACGCCTCTACACGACGCTATAAAAAGCAATAAAACAAACCTTGGCGATGCCTTAGAAACCGTTAATAAACTTCTTGAGAAAGGAAACATCGACTTAAGCCTTCAAGATTCAGACGGGAACACAGCTCTACACGAGGCTATCATTCAAAGCCAAAATCTACAAAGTGAAGATCTGATCAATCTACAAAAAGTATATCACTATCAAATAGCAGCCAATATCGTCGATGCTGTAATTAAAAAATACCCACAAAAGCTGCCTCCACGTAAATGGTGGCACCGATTTTTTCGAAGAAAATTTATGACACACGGACAAGTTCTCTCGATTAAAAATAGTTTAGGAGAAACCCCTTTATACCTGGCGGCTAAAGTAGGCAGCCTAGAAATTGTTAAAAAGCTTTGCAAGCATGGGGCTTTAGATTTTGATAATACAACAAATCCACCCTATCAAGAGACTCCTTTGCAGGCTGCAAAAAAAAATAAACAGCAAGCGATTATAAAAGTTCTCTCAAAACCAGAATGGGGAGAAGACGTCAAACCCGATGATTCGCATAAGAAAATAACTCAGAAAAAACAGCCAGCCAAGCTGCGCGAAGAGGAAAACGAAAAAGATGCACAACTTCTTAAAGCAGTAAACAATGGAAACGCTCAAGAAGTACAAAGATTGATTGATAACGGTGCAGATATATATTGCGAAAATAACAATGGGGAAACTCCGCTGCATCTTGCTGCCATTAACGGCAATTCAGAAATAATCGAGCTGCTATATCAAGCGGCTAAACAAAAAGATGATTTGCTTGAAGCTGTTGATAAAAAAGGCAACTCACCACTTCACTTTGCAGTATATTCTGAGAACAATACAGAAGCAGTAATTAAAAAATTAATTGAACTTGGAGCAGACCCTTCAACTAAAAATTTTGCAAATAAAACTCCTGCGGGTCTGGCGAACGAGGCCAACCCACAATTGTCTCAAGATGTTTTTACGCAATCTCAAAAACAAACACAAGAAAACAATGGAAATAATATAAATATCATTTATCAGCGATAAGATTAATAACTCTCTGCTGTAAGTCCGAAAAGGCAACAAGCTAGCAAACAAAATAGTCCCTCAGCCCTTTTAGAATTTAATCGACCGGTAAGCCCAATCACTTACCGGTCTTTTTATTATTCGCAAACAGCTCCTCAGAGTTGGGCACAAAACCATTGAAAATATCAAACACACCACACCATACTATAAATTATCAAAGAAAAAATAACCAAATCTCAAAGGGTGGACGCCATGATACCAAAAAAAATAATACAAACAATTATTCTGATCATTTTTCCAATGGGGAACTCATTTGCAATGATTAGCCGTGCCGCAAGCGGGATCAAACCTTCAACAATACAACCTAAAAGCCAATCAGTTCATCAACAAAGAAAAAATCTTAGCTCTTTTCGGCAATCAAAAATCCCACAACCCAAATTTCACCCAACAACCAATGCTGTACGCAACACGCAACACAAAGAATCGTCAACCTCTTTTTTAAAAAATCCTTTTGTAATGGTTACAGCATTAAAACGATATTTTAGTTCAACGCCTAAAAAAGAAACGACTTCTTTTGATGATGTTCCCAGCATAAATAATATGGAACAAGCTGGTGAAACGAACGAATTTAACATGCATAATTATCCATCAGATAGCAATACCGATCTGCATAATGCTGTTTTATCTGGCGATCTAGCAAAATGTCAGAAACTGATTGAATCTGCAAAAGAGGAATCTTTAAATAACCTAAGGGCAAAATTTTTAATATTTTTAGGCAAACAGCCTACGTGGCTTAAAAAAAATAATGAGGGTAAAACTGCTTTTTATCTTGCAGTAGAAAGCGGTAATGTCGACCTGATAATGCTGTTTTTAAACCATGGAGCCTTGTTACAAAATAATAGAACCAATAGTCCGAGCGATCTTGTAAATAGTGCAATCAGCGATATGACTACAAAGCTTTCTCCTGATAGCAACAAAGAAAATGTAAAAGCTATATTAATTGAGCATAACATAATAACTCCTGAATCGCTTGTAGAGGCTGTTCCTCCTCGAGAAGAAGGATATAGAACAACAACTACAGTTGCAGATGCAAGCTCTAACGCGTCACTCATCGAAACAATCAAAGCAAATAATATTAAAGAGATAAAAAATCAACTAGCCTTAGGAGTCGATCTGCTCACAAAAAATGAAAAAGGCTTACGACCTATCGACTATATCGCGATGATGGACAATGATGAGATAGTCAATGAAATTATCAGGCAAAGATATAAATTACCCTTCTGCAAAAATAAGCAAAAAAGTGAATCTGTAAATTCTTCTGCAAATCAAAAAGCTCAACACACGCCTAAGTTTCAAATTCAAAAACCGAACTCTTTTACCAAAAATCAAAAAACAAAAATTCTCACTAACCTATTTTCACAACTCATTAACATGGCAGCGGCTCACGGATATGGAGCTTTTGCTCTTGATATTGATAACAAAACTGAGCTATTAGCCTTTCTCTCTAACATAGACAAGCAAGATGACGAATCTATAAAACGTAATGAAATAGCTCAAGCAATAAACCAAGAAGAAGAAGCTCTTCTTCAATCAGCAAATAGCGAAAGTGGAGATGTAAAAAATAAGATTGATCAGGCGTACTCAGCAGCTTTAAAGGCCGCAAAGCAAATGGCTCTTAAAGAAGCACTCAAAGCTTTGTGTTCTGCAATGGGCTTGGAATATGCTGCAGGCCTTGGTTCCCATTTGCCCAAAATCGGTAACATGCCCGAGCGGCCTTTAAAAGAAAAAGAAAGCGAAGAAAGCAATCAAGATACTCAACTAGAAGGTGAAAAATCGAGCTGAACAGAACTAACCATTCATGAAGGTAGGGTCTCACCCGCCAAACCGTTTTGTTGAATTTTTTAAAGCATCTCAGATAGGCTGACAAACAGAGACAAAAAATAGCTCAATGTTCAAACAGGGATGCGATGATGCTCGTAAAAAAAGTCATGATATTAGGGCTCCTTCTTGGCCACTTCCTGCAACCGATTTTTGGAGAGCTGGATGAAGCTGAAAAAGAGATATGCGCAAAACTCACAGCAGTTGACATATTTACAGGAAATTTCACAGCCGAATACAATACACTTGTCAACAATGACACGACCAAGAAACAAGATGTGGCAACATTTAAAGATGCTTCAAACCATCGAACGCTCCTGCACGCAGCAGCATATTTTGACAGCACCGATTCTGCACAAGATCTGATTGCCCATGGAGCCGACGTCAACGCCCAAGACAATCTTAATGCCACTCCCTTGCACTATGCTGTTGGTCAAAGCGCACATAACATGGTTACTTTTCTACTCAGCCAAACAGACATCGATGCAACTCTGCCCGATGAACACGGCAACTTGCCCCTGCATGACGCAATTATTTTTAATAAAAACAACATTGCAGAAACCCTGATAAACCACCTCAATAAAAGTAGCTTGAACATAAAAAATCAAGACCGCAAAACCCCGCTCTTTCTTGCTGCACAAAACGGCAACCTTGAGCTTGTTAAAACACTGTGTGAAAAAGGCGCGCTCGATGATTTAGACGCTGCACAAAAAGCCGCAGAAGATGGGAAATACGAAGAAATTGTCACATTTTTAGAAACTCAAAAACCACAAGAAGAACCCCTAGAAAAACAGGAAGCCGCACCTGAAGAACCTGAAGTTTTACAAGAAGCAGCAAACGTTGACGGCAATTCTCCTCTGCATATTGCCGTAATTGACGGCGATACAGAAAAAGTTGTCAGGCTACTACAGCCGGAAGAACCTGAAACGCTAGCAGCAGACGTTAACGGTCAAAATCGCCGAGGCAAAACACCTCTCCATCTTGCTGTGCTGTACGACCGCTTGAACATTATCAAAATTTTGACAGACAATAACATCGACTTTTTGATACAAGACAACGCAGGGCAAACAGCACTGCATCTTGCAGCTCATCAGGGAAAGCTAGCAGCTGTTGTAGCAATTTTGGACGCTGCTCATAGCAAACAAGAGCTGCTTGAATCTACGGACGAGCAGGGCAACACCCCACTCCACCTAGCAGCCATCTCGGGTGATAATACCAGTGCAATTATCAAACGGTTGCACCAAGACGGCGCAGATCTTGAAGTTGAAAATTATGAAAAAGAAACGCCGCTCAAGCGTGCGCAAAAAAAGAATAACCAAGCAGCCATCGACACGCTTAAAGAACTTGGAGCACAAGATGACCAGACTGATGAGCATGGTAACACACCACTGCATCGCGCCGCGCAACAAGGCAATGTTGAAGAGGTCACAAAGTTAATAACTGAAGGCGCAGCAGTCAACTCCAAAAACAAAGTGGGTGATACCCCGCTGCATCTTGCAGCAACAAACGGCCATGCAAGCGTCATACAAGCACTTGCCATAAACACGCAGCTTGAGCTGCAGGTTGCAAACGCAGAAAACAAAACAGCGCTCCACCTTGCCGCACAAGCGGGAAAACAGGAAGCTGTAATCAAGCTACTTGAACTTGCAAATATCAAGGGGCTTGTCGTCAACGAGTTGCTCGAACTGAAAGATAATCGCGGCAACACGCCACTCCATCTTGCAGCACAACATGGCCAGGCTAGCGCCATGCAAACTCTTGCGCAAGATGTAACCACCAACCTGCTGATTGGCAATCAAGAAGGAAAAACACCTCTTCACCTTGCAGCACAGGCAAACATGCTTGCATCAGTCAATAAGCTTCTTGAGCTTGCGGCTCGCAATGATTTGGTAAAAAACCTACTTGAGGCTCTTGATAACAACAGCAAAACGCCACTCGATCTTGCAACCAAGCAAGACGTCATCGACGCGCTTGAAAATGCCAGAAAAGGACTTGACGAAAAAGTTCCAGACACTCCTGATGTCCCAGCGGCAACTGAACCGGCAGAATCTGATGCCGACCGCCAAGCGCGTGAGCGAGAGGCTCGTGAGCGAGAAGAGCAAGAACGCAAAGCGCAACGTGAGCGTGAAAAGAAAAAAGCGCTCATGGCTGCAATCAAAAAATACAAACAAGAGCATGAAAAGAAATTAGCAACCAAATTCAACACGCCACTCCATATTGCCGTTATCGACCAAGAACTTGATGAGGTAAAAAAACTGCTCAACGAAGGTGAAAATATCAACAGCCAAAACAGAGAAGATAAAACACCGCTTCATCTTGCAGCTGAAAGAAGGAGCATTGAAATCATAAAAATTCTTGCTAGCGATAAAAATTGCAATCTTCTTGCAGTAGACAACCAGGGGCAAACGGCACTGCATCTTGCTGCTTTATACGGCGAACCCGAAGCAATTAACGCTCTTCTTTTGTATGCAAAAAGTAAAAAGATCTTGGCAGAGCTTGTGAGCGCCAAGGATAAAAAAGGTGACACCGCGCTTGATTATGCTCAGCATTCAAGATCAAAAAATATAGATGAAATAATCGAGCTGCTTATTAAAAAAGGGGCCACTGGTAAGACCAAGCTGGCGCTGAGCAGGACAACTAACAATCATCTCTCACCATTGAACAAAAGGTAAATATATGAAATCAGTAAAAATCATGATTCTCGGTTTACTACTCTGGTGCGGCATTGGACAAGTTTCTGCGCAATACAGCAATAATCCTGCACAGGATCAAGGCATTTTTTGGCAAATTATGGACTCTGTACGGCACGGCATTCAAACAGTTGTGACAGGAATTTGGAATTTTGTTGTCGTAAAACCGATTACATTTGTATCATCACTCATTTTTGGAACTGAACAAAAACCTAAAAAAGTCAGTCATAAGCAAGAAGAACAGCGGCAGCAACCATCACCACATCAACCCGTTGATTCACAGGAAAAAAAAGAAATTATACAGAAAGCAATAGAACCTTCACAACTCATCAATCAAGAAGCCTCTAGTAAAAATCTCAATGTAATCATAGAAGAAAAAGTTAAAGAAGAAGAGAAAAAAGAACTAACTGATGCAGAGCAAGAAGAACGTGATCTACAAGAAGCCCTAAAACTATCAAAAGAAGAGAGTCAAAACAACAATGAACCTGTAGATCAAATTACTATTGAAGAAGATTTTCTTGCTCAAGATGATGACGGGAACACATCATTGCACCGCGCTATATCTGAAAATCAACAAGAAGAGGTAATGAGAATTTTAGACGAGGTTAAAAAACAAGACAAAACGGTAACACTGCTAAAGACTTTTAACCATGAGTCTCAATCACCACTTCACCTTGCAGTTCAGAATAAGAACGAAAAAGCAATTGAATCTATTATTAATGCATACCCAAACAGCATAAGAATCAAAAACGACTTTGACCTAACACCTTCAGAACTTGCTGAATACAATAATAACAATCTATTAGCTCTACAAATGCGAGCTTTTGCGGCCCAAATCAGAATTCTTAGTGGAGACACAAGAATCCTAATCAATTCACTGAAGGATAATCCTAATTTCGATCAGCAAAAAATAGAAGCTCTATTAAAATTAAAAAATTCGCTTAACGACAAGGATGATGACAACAACACGCCACTCCACATTGCAGCTCAAAATGGGAAAACAAATATAGTACAATATTTAATAGATCAAGGAGCAATAATCAATCAGCAGAATAACCAAGCCAAGACTCCTGCTCAGCTTGCTGAGGACAACGGCCATAATGAAACAGCTGAAGCAATAAGAAATCGACACTAACTCCCCCGAAAAAAACATCCTCGAATAAAAAGAAAATATCATTACAAATCCAGACCTGTTGCTACACCAGAACTAATCACGACAAACAGGTTACACCATCGGCTGACTTTGTTTTTGCAAAAAAACTGGTACAATAACCCTATATCAAAAATCAGTTATAAAATTGTACCAGTCAAAGGAATGCCATGTCCCATTTCAAGCGGTCCGTCTATTGCGGACTTGTTGATGAAGCTGCTATCGGAACAATAATCTCTCTTGCAGGCTGGGTACATAATCGTCGAGATCTTGGCGGTCTGACGTTTGTCGACCTGCGTGATCGCACCGGCATCATCCAACTGGTTTTTGATCCAACAATCAATCCTCAATCATGCGATCTTGCACACACCTTACGCAGCGAGTTTGTCATCGGCGTGCAAGGCACCGTGGTTGCTCGCTCTGGCGGCGTCAACCCAAAGATGCCAACCGGCAAAATTGAAGTTCAAGTTTCTTCCATCGAAATTTTTAGCAAATCACAGGTTCTGCCTTTTCAGCTTGATGACTCAAGTCCGGTTTCAGAGGAACTGCGCCTCAAGTACCGCTACCTTGATCTGCGACGCAAATCAATCCATGATTTTATCAAACTACGCCACGACGTTGTCTTTTTGATGCGTCAGTATTTTCATGACCAGGGATTTTACGAAATTGAAACACCGATGCTTTCCAAAAGTACCCTTGAAGGTGCTCGAGCATTTTTGGTCCCCAGCCGGGAGCACGAGGGTTCGGTTTACGCACTCCCACAATCCCCTCAAATCTACAAGCAGCTGCTGATTGCCGCAGGAATGGAAAAATATTTCCAAATTGCTCGCTGTTTTAGAGACGAAGATTTGCGCGCCTCCAGGCAGCCTGAATTCACACAGCTGGACATTGAAATGTCGTTTATTGATGAAGAAGAGATTCAGTCTTTGTGCGAAAATTTGATGAGCCTTATTTGGAAGAAATTCTTAAATTATGATATCACATTGCCACTTGCTCGCTACACTTACGGTGATGTTTTTCATCGTTTTGGCTCCGACAAGCCAGACTTGAGATTTGAGCTTGAAATAAGCGATTTAACAACCTTATTTGAGCCACTTCCTATCAACTTTTTGCAGTCAGTTATCAGCAACGGCGGCAAGGTTGGTGGACTGTGCGTAAAAAATAAACAATTTTCTCGATCTGAAATTGATGCACTCACGCAAAAGGTCACTAAAGAGTTTGGTGCCAGTGGAATGCTTTACATCAAATTTAAAGAAGATGGCACTCCAGAGTCACCAATAGCCAAATTTTTGCCGGAAAAATTTTTCGACCAAATACTCCAGGCAGTCCCAAATCTTTCAACCAAGGACACCCTGCTTCTTGTTGCCGGAAGTTATGAGGATGCGTGGACAACGCTTGGTCGCCTACGCCTTGAACTAGGCAAAACCCTCGATCTGATCGATCATTCCAAACAATCTTTATTCTGGGTTGTAGACTTTCCGATGTTTGAGTGGGACAAAAATGAGCAGCGCTGGGCAGCAAAACATCACCCATTCACATCGCCACAAGACGGATGGGAAAACTTGCAACCTGGCCAGATAAAAGCACGGGCTTACGACTTGGTGTGCAACGGTGAAGAACTGGGCGGCGGTTCAATTCGCATCCATAATTCTGAAATACAAACAAAAGTATTTGACCTTTTGGGTATCAATAAAGAACAAGCGCAAGAACACTTTGGCTTTCTTTTGGAAGCTCAAAATTTTGGCTATCCACCAGATGGTGGCGTTGCTTTTGGCATTGACCGACTGATTATGATCCTTGCAGGAACAGAATCAATTCGCGACGTCATCGCATTCCCCAAAACACAAAGTGGCACCTGCTTGATGATGCAATGTCCATCACCAGCAGATGATAAGCAACTTGCTGAAGTTCATCTGAAAAAGATGGATATTAAAAAAAAGTAAAAGAGTATGAATACCGGCTCAAGGGCCAGTATGACATCGGTAGGCAATATTTTTGTTGCTAGCAGCAAGAGTTTCAAAAACAGGTCTATTTAAAAAAAAGGATGAGGGAGCGTGAGCCTATCAATGCTTATTGAGCAGATTATTGCCCATCACAAAAAATTCATCGTCATCACCGGTGGCGTATGCTCATCACTGGGCAAAGGCGTACTCATTTCATCACTGGGCGTTTTGTTAAAAAACGCAGGATATTCAGTTGCAGTTATGAAGTGGGACCCATATCTTAACGTCGACCCAGGCACCATGTCTCCACTACAACACGGAGAAGTTTTTGTAACCTCTGATGGAGCCGAAACCGATCTTGATTTGGGTCACTACGAGCGCCTTATCGGCATTGACGTAACGCGCCGTTCATCAATAACATCGGGTCAAATTTTTGAAGAAATTTTGCATCATGAACGCACTGGAACACTTTTGGGGCATTGCATTCAAATGGTGCCTCACGTTGTTGATGCCATCAAGCAGCGCTTATTCACGTTTGCTCTTGATAGTGATGCTGAATTTATTTTGATTGAAATTGGTGGCACCGTTGGAGACATTGAAGGCGAATTGTTTCTTGAAACAATCAGACAACTGCGCACCGATCTTTGTTCTATTTGCTCTTGATAGTGATGCTGAATTTATTTTGATTGAAATTGGTGGCACCGTTGGAGACATTGAAGGCGAATTGTTTCTTGAAACAATCAGACAACTGCGCACCGATCTTTGTTCTAGCAGAATGTTTCATGGGCACCTGGGGTATGTTCCTTTTCTCAGCTGGACAGGTGAAATTAAAACAAAGCCAACACAACACAGCGTCATGCAACTCAAGCGCGCAGGCATCACCCCCGATGGACTTTTTTTACGAGCAGATGAATCAATTGATGCACTCTCAATAAAAAAACTTTCGCTAATGTGTGGCGTTCCTGTGCACATGATTTTTCAGTCGCTGACCTTTAAACCAATTTATAAATTATTTATTGATCTTGCTCATCAAGGCCTTGGAATGAGCATACAAAGACATTTTGGATACAAAAACCCAAAAGATTCAGACCTCTCATCGTGGCTCAATTTAATTGCGGCAATTGAAAAACCACAAGGCAGTATACGAGTTGGATTGATTGCAAAATATGTTGGCAGCAATGACCCGTACATCAGCGTTATCGAGGCAATTAAGTCTGCAGGATATCACTTTAAACAAGACATCACGGTTGAATTTATCGAAGCCGAACAACTTGAAAAAGAACCCTATGGCTCCGATTATGAAGCATGGAGCATCCTGAAAAAACTTGATGGGATTGTTGTTCCCGGCGGCTTTGATACACGGGGTATTGAAGGAAAAATTTTGGCTGCTCGCTTTGCACGAGAACATAATATTCCGTACCTTGGATTGTGCTTGGGCATGCAAGTGATGCTAATCGAAGCTGGACGCTCGCTGCTGGGGTTGCACGGCGCGCACAGCACCGAGATGGATGCTCAAACGCCACACCCTGTTGTTGCACTACTTGATGAACAAGCTCGTGTGCAGCGCAAGGGAGCATCGATGCGGCTTGGAAATTATGAATGCTCTGTAGTTGCAGGAACCAAAGCACATCAAGCGTATGGCAAAGAAACAATCACCGAACGCCATCGGCACCGCTACGAATTTAACAATAACTATCGCACGCAGTACGAACAAGCGGGCGTTGTTTTTTCAGGGATATTTAAAGAGAAAGATTTAGTTGAAATTGCTGAACTTCCTGCACATCGTTTTATGCTGGGAGCACAATTTCATCCAGAATTTACCAGCTCGCCACTCAAAATCAATCCGCTGTTCAAGGCGTTTGTAGAATCAATTGTAGAAAATAGAAAAACCAATAATCACTTCCAGCAGGCCTCTTCTGCCCGCTCTACAAGTTTTTCTTGAACAATTTTCTCAAAAAGATCTGGGGTGAGCGTCAAGTCTTTGGAACGATAACAGGCGGCGCGCACCTCATCAATCAGCACAGCAATATCACGACCCGAAAATCCATCAAGCCGAGCAACTATTTTTTTCAAGACCGCATCATTAACTTCTGGCGCAACAGCAATACGCGCTGCAACTTTTGCTCCATCTTTTAAAATGGTGCGCTGATCATCACTGATATATTTTTTAAGATACAGTTCAAGCAATCGTACACGCTCATCATGCTGAGGCAACGGAACAAGAATTTTTTTGTGCATTCTGCTCATAAATGCATCATCCAACATGCCTGGATTATTGGTTGCACCAACGATCATAATTTTTTCTGAGATGCTTCCCGTACGCGCTAAAAAAGCATTGAGCAGCTTGACCCAACGGTCTTCGGACTGATCGCGTCGTTTTGCAAACGCATCAACTTCATCAATGAAAAGAATGAGCCCTTTTTCTGAACGCTCTGCCCAATCAAAAAGAATTTGCAGCTGTGTTACATCATCACCTTGAGCAAATTTTGAAAAATTTGCACCAGATGTTAGCGCGTAATCCATGCCAGAAAAATGAGCAAGCGCACGTGCTATCATTGTTTTACCAGTACCGGGAGGACCATACAAAAGCAGGTTGCGCATCGGCAGTTTATTCACATAGTTACTGCGAACATCATCTGCAAGTGCACGAATTTTTTTCTCAACCGTACTATTTAAAATGATATCATCAAGATCGCGTGGCGGATCTTGTGGCCCAAAAATTTTTTCTTTCCAGACATCAAGACGGCTTTGGCGCGATGATTCGTCAACAAGCACCGGTGTATCCAAAAGGGTTTGTAGATAACGATACGCAAGCGTTAGCCCGTAGTAAGAAGCAATGGCCCCACCGGTTGTCAAAACAACAAATGAGCCAACAACAACCATTTTTTTAGGATCGGTTACAAGGTCTGTTATATGCTCCAAGCGAGCCATGGCACCTTCGTTATCAAGCGCCTTGGTAACCGCCGCTTGTGCCACCACCGTCTTGCGCGTTTCTTGTTCTTCCTGATTTTTAAAAAACACCTGCATGCCAGAACGCAAGACCTCTTGCACCGTTTCAACGGTCTTTGTTCCCAGGTTTTCACCCTGCTCAATTTGCCGTTCAAGTCGCTTTATTTGGTTATCAAGTACAGCGCACTGCGCTTGATATTCGGCATCACCAATCATACGACTATCTCGCTTCTTACCAAGAGCTATTTTCTGCTGTGATAGCTGTTCAAGATTTTGTTCAATTAAATCGCGACGCTGTTGCCCCGCATCCAAAATAACTTTTGTACCATCAAGAACAAGCTTGGTCAGCTTGTGCGGATCGTTAAGATCGGGCGCTCCAAAACATACATCTTGGCACGCGGTTATGAACATACTTGTTAATAAAAATTTATACAGCATCTACAGAACCTTTTTCATTGAACATTGTTTTTGCTAGTGGATACAGCGCCTGACCAATTTTGATCCAGGCTGGAAGAGCAAGTATGCAATTCACTACTGTTTGCCACAGAGCATAATTAATTACTTTATGTTTAAGCCACTCCAGGGGCTGTACGGTGTGACCGCGCTTGATATATTTTTGTAAACAGTCTTCTAGTCGATCCTGCTCTTCTTTGTTGCCATCTGCTTTTTGATGGGCCAAAAGCAACGTTAGCATGATGGGAGCGGTTTTAGAAAGCGAGGCGGACCACGCTGGCAAAAAAAGCTTACTGGCTGACCAGTTAAAATACAGTATGACGTACGCCATCTGAGTGCCCCACGTCACGTAGGGCGACTCTGTCCACAAGGGGAGCAAATTAAACGATCGAAAAACATCGTTGCACACACCAGAAATGTTGCCACGCAAAGCATCACTGGGCAGCGTAAAAAATCTATTTTTTTCAAACAAATCAAAAACACCTTCAGGCTCTTGTGGAGCAGATCCATTCCACCATGTATTCAGGTCAAAGGGACGATGCAAAAGAAGGCTTGATTGCATGGAGCGTGAAGCAAGTGTAAGCATGGTAAGGCCACACAGAGGCGCTATCGCGCGTCGGATTGTTGCAGCCGATACGTGCCCAACAAATAAAGTATTGCGGTAGGGACTTATTTTTTGCAGCTCTAATAAAATTGATGCTGTTTCCTCATTCACGGTCTTGCGCGCAAGAAATGTCTGCAAAAGCTCAATGTACTGCGTGCGGTTGCTCAGCATCTCGGAAAGAACACTTCGTGACAGACAGCCAGCAGTCATGCGAAACAAAAACCACTCAACAGCAAGATCTGCAACCAAAAAACCGCCCCTCATCAGATCTTTGTTATAAATACCAATCGGCCGAGAAAAAGGCCAACCAAACGAATACAGTTCGTGATTGTTAAAAGCTCGCTGCTTATCACGTGCACGCTTGCCTGCATTCATTAAATAATCTAATTTTTTTGGGGAACAAAAAAGAGTTGTGTATTCATCTGCTAGCGCTAGCTGGGAACTGATAAACTCATCAGATGCAAATTGTTCGATAAGAGCTTGATACTGAGCGACATGAGATGCGTCGAATTTTTCTAGCGTGGGTTGCTGACAAGCAACAATCCCACACCAGAGAATAAGAGTAGTGAATATCGCACTGAGCGATAAGCATTTTCCGAATTTTTTGTCCGTCACCTCAACCCCACCCAACTATCAGGACAATTGCAAATTTTTAGTGACCAAGATCCTTGTCTGTCGACCACGGTTCACGATCATGCTACCACCTTTCTCCAAAATTTCAATAAAAAGAAACCAACGCTTCTCTTTAAAATTATCGAATAAGTAATAAAAGAAAATAAAATATGTACATTTGAATAAAATTATAAACATTACTTTCTTGAATTGATGCCTATGATCAGCGGAAGGCAAAAAACACTTTTCAATAAAAAAATGCCTGTCATAATGCATGCTGCGAAAAAAATAATAGGTATGAAAATAAGAGATTTAAAGAAAGGAAGAAAGAGAATCTCCAAGCATCTCGTAATCGATTTGCCAATCGATATTCAGGACGAGAGACAATACAGCACAAAGGAAGAAAAAAGTAACGGATGTAAACGGAAAATTGCGAAAGATATTAATGTTGAAAAAAGTTATGAGTAAAAAGATATTCTCGATCCTACTTGTAGTGGCAATTGTATGTGCAAATAAGACTCATGCTGCCCCCGGTTTTCTTGCAAATACGCTTGTTGATACTCCACAGGGGTACAAACCCGTACAAAATCTCAAAGCTGGAGATGAAGTCTATAGCAACAATCCTGAAACAGGAAAACTCACTAGAACTAAAATTGCAAAAATAAAAAGTCGAATGATTGAGAAATTCGTTAGAATTACGATCACACCAAAAGGCTCATTATTAACCTCTCAAGATCAAGAATTTTATAATGGCGATGCCTCTGACAATAAAAAAGCGTCTGATCTTGAACTCCATCAAGCGCAATATCTAGACAAAAACGATATGCTCGCCACTATCGCTCGTTTCGAAAAAGTATCCACTATAGAGGTTACTAACTGGTGGCTTTGTCAGGCTTATGCTTATTTTATTGAACTCGAATCAATTCATAATTTTTATGTAGCACTAAAATGGACTGATGCTAAAACAAAAAAACCATCATATGTCTCATTTCTCGTTCATGACGGCATAAAAGAAATTGGTATGATCGAAACAGCAACTCAAGCCATTTTTTCTGGCACCAGCGTTATCGCAGGACCAGGAATAGTTTCTTTGGGTGTTGGAGTTGGAGTTACAACGGCACATGCTCTTGATAAGGTAGCTACAGTTATGCAGGAAAATCCAAAAACAACCAAGGCTATCGTTACAATAGCTACTCTTGGATTGTTTGGAGTGGCGCTCATGATGAGTCACGACAATGCATCTGGAGGCTATGGCCGCTGTGGAGAATCTGGAGGGTTTGGAGGATCGTCTGGCTCATATGATAGATTAGAATATGAATGGGAACAGAGAAGACTCTATAAACAGCGCCAAGCACGACATGATTTTAAACAGCAAGAGAAAAAACAAAAGGCTTCAGACAAGAGAATATACAGAGAGCTTGTAGAACTCAACAAACAATTAAAGCAAGAAAAAGAGCGTAACAACAGTAACAATAATAATAATAATAATAATGACTTTGTAATCACAGAAAATCCTCCAGTTGTTCAGCCGTCTCAACAGCTTCCAAAGAATGATGAAAAATCTAACGATATCAAAGATAAAGATCTTAAAAAAATATGCGCTGCTCTAGAAGGTACGAGCCCAGAAGAGATCAAAGCAATTATTTTCAATATTATTTCTACTGAAACTAGTGAGATGGGAAGCCCTCAAGCACTAAATATAGTAGCTGACACCGCTACTGTTGCAGCAGCCGCAGGAGTCGCCTGGATAGCAAAAAAATTTGCTAGCAAGCCAGATGAAACCATCGATGCAATAAATAAAATAATAGATCAAAAACTCGAAGCAACTAACAATAAAGAGTCTGTCGAATTCAAGGAAACTACACACAAAGATACACACAAAGAGAAGATACGCGACGGAAGTTACGTCCTCCCTCCGATAATGACAAGCAATACGCAGCCTTCGCAGTCAGAATACAGTCAATCAGTAATATCAGAAACCGTTTCAATAACATTAGAAAATCAAGCAAGTACATACACAGAAGTTCCATACTCTCCTTCCATTACGATGAATGACGATACGTCCTCTATCGAATCTTCGCAGTCATTTTCAGTAAAGAATGAAGTTGCAGCATCGAATGTTGAGGCATCCAATAATGTTAAAGAAACTTCAAAAACCCCTCCAGCAAAGCAGGTAAAGGGCGAATCTATACATTTGAAAAGCGATCCAAGAAATGTTTTCGTTCCTACGAAAGCTCAGCAAATGCAACAAGGGATAACTAACACAAATGAGGTTTTAAAAAACATTAAAAATCCTTATACATCAGCCGATTATGAGCGAGACAAGACAGCATTCATAGAGAGTCTTTCTTTCGAACAAAAGTTAGCTATTGTACAAGCTCATATCCAAGAAAGTAAGGATGCTGAAGAAAAACGTGCCCGAGAAGAACAAGAGAAAAGAGATAACCCTCCTAAAAATGCTTGGTATTCTGCTTCTTATAAAAAAAGTAAGAATCCTGGTGAAAAAAGCCCTTGGTATTCTTTCTCCTTTAAAGATAATCGTAACAGCAAGGCTGTTGAAACAATAAAAATCGATAGCGTAGAAGTTAGTCAAAATAATGAACAAGCTGTGATTGAAACAAATCCTGAACTTCAATCAGATGACAGAGTCAATAATAACTGCAATATTATCGAAATAACTGAAACTCCTTGCGAAGAAACAATAGAACAACAATCTATTGATTCTGCAGAGAACCAGAAGTCATTCTCAACATTCGATTTTAAGCTTAACAAAAAGGTCCTTGAAAATATCGATGCGCATGATAAACGTTCAAAAAGTCTGACCTCAAAGATCGTAGATTTATGTCCCCGTTATATTCTAGGAACAAATAGCTCGGATGCCGATTTTACAAGCACCAGAGATGTAGAGCCTTGGCCTAATGAATTGCATTCACTGGCTGAACAAGAAAATAAAAGCAAAGCAAAAAATAACAACAACAGCACCATCATCGAAACAACGGCAACTGATGGCATAGAATTCATTCCTGTTCATGAAAAAGATCCAGCAGACAATATCCACAGCACGCCGATTATTGAACACCATCCCGCTGATGATATCCTCGTTCACCCTATTCATGAACAGAATCCATCAGATAACATACTGAGCACGCCTATTCCCGATCCGCAGCTCCCAGATGTTTATGGCATACCTATTCTTGAAACTGGTAGCATGGATATTTATAATACAAAGCTACAGTCAGATGATGAAAAGAATGAAAATCGGAATAACTTTGATCCTCATCCATCAACACCCGTTGGGAGGAAGGGTCAAAAGCCAGAGACACGCGTTCAAGATGGGCTTCGTAAACCAACGGTTATACAGGGAAGAACATACAGATATCATGCTGTAAAGAGGATGCAAGAGCGTGGGTATGTTCCTGAGATAATTGAAAATGTTATAAGAGTTGGAAAGCAATCGGCAGACCCTATACCAGGTAGATTTCGTTTCGATGATCTAGTTAACAGAATTAGAGTCGTAATAGAGGGAAATGATATTGTTACTATCCATGACATAGGAGCAGATCTATGAGAAATCAAGAAATAATCGAATATGATCGTAGGCAAATATCCCTCATGGAATATCGAATTATGTTCTATAGAAAAAAACAAATAGGAATCGATCAATTTAGACGTGATATTAGTGATTTGAGTTGGTGGGTTCAAAATGCACCAGATAAATGGCGACAAACTATTACTTATTTTGCAGATCAAATAGATGAGATTTATAGTTGGTCTTACACTACAGATAGAGATCCAACATTGGAAGAACTTCAAAAAATCTTACAGCTT
The DNA here is from genome assembly GCA_964493325.1 of uncultured Pseudomonadota bacterium. Lineage (GTDB taxonomy): Bacteria > Babelota > Babeliae > Babelales > RVW-14 > CAZBMD01. The sequence continues at coordinate 79,711 of CAZBMD010000007.1, forward strand.
GTAGACAAAATCGAAGAACAAGTCGTCTGGTACAAAAAAAACTACTTACCGCCAATTGATGATGAAAATTATTAGCTTCTAAACCTTGTAAAATAGGCCTCAATAACTGGGGCCTATTTTTGAGAGTCATAACAGAAAAATCGATGCGCACGATAAAAATTCAAAAAGTCTGACCTCAAAGATCGTAGATTTATGTCCAAAGTATATCTTAGCCACAAATAGCTCGGATGCCGATTTTACAAGCACCAGAGATGTAGAGCCTTGGCCTA
>CAZBMD010000008.1:0-70558 GCA_964493325.1 uncultured Pseudomonadota bacterium
CGTATCTTAATTTTTAGAGGTCCTCTAAACTCAGGTAACTTTTTATCGTTACCTTCTCCGTAAATGTCAAAGACGATAATTTTTTTTACTACTTCTTTCTGCAATCGTTACTGCAATCTTTCATCGTGTTAGTATTATATATTTTTCTTTTTAACATTTCAAGTGAAATTTTCATCTTTTTTTACATATATTTTTAGCACTTAAAAAATATTGCCTGAAAATTACACAATGCCATGTATTTTTTGAAAAACATCTTTGGCGAATCGTTTTGCATGTCAACGAGAAGTATTATAAACAAACCTCATCTCAAGTAAAGAAAAAGTTTTATCTTTTTTAAGCCAAAGAGATAATTACTTAAAAACTCTCCAAAATGACAATCGCAAAACTTAGATTTCTAGGTAAGTATTTATTTCAAATTAAAAATACAAGACAGCATTTATTGATTTTAATTGATATGTGCTTATTATTAATATTTACAAATAAAATATTGCCTTGTTTTAGTCCAGGGGGATTATTGTGTTTCGCTCTATTTCTTTATTCCTGATTTTTTCGCTTTATTCACATGCTTTGCCTGCAAAATACCGAAATCATGGAACAATTAGTCGCCTAGGCAAGATTATAACATCTCCAATGCGCTCTATCGGACAAACTGTTCAAGCCTCTAAACAATACATATATGAGAATTTTCACATCGTAGAAAAAAACTCATTCTATAGATCTGCACAATTGTCACCAAAGCGTCTTGCTTACTACATAAGAAAATACGGGATTAAAACGGTTATTAACTTGCGAGGCGAAAACCCCAATGAACAATGGTGGCAACATGAGCAAAGCATTGTTCAAAGAAATCAGGTTAAATACTACAACATACCGATGTCAGCAAACAGGCTCACATCAAAGGAAAATCTTCTAACGCTTCTTGATAGCTATGATAATGCACAACTTCCAATACTTGTTCATTGCTATAGCGGCATTGATAGAACAGGCGAAGCTGCTGCAATCTGGGTCATGGAAAAAATGGGTAAGAGCAAACGAAAAGCTTTAGCACAACTGTCTATCTTTCATCGACATCTTGCTTTTAGATATCCAGCAAAATCATTCCTCATCAATATATGGCAGGGACGAAACTGGCTTATCAATAATTACAACCATTTAAACTATCCACAATTTGCTTCTTAGATTTTTAACGCTAACTTCTTGATTTCTGTTAACAGCCAGACCTACACTCAATCTCACATACAACATAGTCATAATAACTTATGTACACCTTCAAAATATCGATAGGGGTTACACATGAAACTTACTGTTCGCCTTCTAATTTTTTCGCTCGGGGCGTTTTCATATTCAATAACTTATGGAGAGGCTGTTAACATCGAAATAGGAAAACTATCAGTAGATATACACATCAAAAACATGGCCGACCTGTCCATTCCCGAACAACAACTCGATCGTCAAAATAAATCGCCAGCCAAAGGATTTTTTCAAGAACTCCAGGTGCTCTTGCATAATCACGTAGCACCCGATGATAATTTTCTCATGGTTGATGATGGAAACTTCTATCGATCAAGGCAACTAACAACCGAAAAACTCGAGCAATATATTAATATTTTTAAGATTAAAACAGTGGTCAACCTAAGAAAAAGCGCAGCAAGAACTAATGAAGGTAAAGCAGAAGAAGCTCTTTGTAAACGCCTTGGTGTAGACTTCAACCATGTTCCTATGAATGCAAAGAGGATGCCTGCCAAAGAAACACTTTATGCCTTGCTTGATATATTTGATAATGCTCCACGTCCCATTATTGTACACTGCAAAGCTGGAGCCGATAGAACAGGACTTGTAGCTGCACTATGGGTCCTTGATCAAATGGGGCGTAGCAGGCCTGAAGCAGCTCAACAACTAGCAACAACTTATGGGCACAGCCCTTGGCGCCTGCCGGCCATGGATTTTTTCCTCTCAATTTGGGAAGGAAGATATTGGCTCCATGAACAGTACAATCCTGCAAACTATCCACAATTCACAAAATTACTCCCGCTCCTTGCAGAATCAACAAAAAAAATCGCTCATCATGAAGAGTCAGCTCAACCTTCTGCTGTAGATCAAAAATAGAGAGGCATACAAAGTGAAGATATTAACTATTGGTGGCGCTACTCAAGATATCTTTCTCAACTTTCAAGGCGCAGACAGCATAAGTATTACAAAAAAAGATGGAGTATCTCACTTTATGCTTTTTGAATCAGGTGAAAAGATTGAAGTTGATAACCTTGCAGTATTAACTGGCGGCGGCGCAACAAACGCCGCCGTCTCTTTTAAAAGACTGGGATTTCAAACAAGTTGCCTGTGTGCCGTTGGATCAGATAGTGCGGGCAGCGAGGTAGTCAAAGAACTTACACTCGAAGGCATTGATACTCAGCCTATTCAAATTTCAAGCAAAGATAAAACAGCAGTATCCTATATTATAAGTACGCTCCAAAATGAACGAACTATATTTGTTTTTAGAGGAGCTAATCGATCACTCGATCTTACGGGATTTTCTTTTGAAGCTCTCCCCTCTTTCAACTACCTCTATATAACATCATTAACAGGCAACGCAAGCACCCATCTGCCGTGGCTCACCACTCAAGCAAAAAAACTAAATATTCCGGTGGCAATTAATCCTGGAACAAGCCAACTTGCCCAAGGCACAGCAACTCTCAAAAAAAGTTTATGTAATATAGATATCCTTATTATGAACTATTCAGAGGCAAAAACGTTTATGTTCGCGCTTGTAGGCATCGAAGAAGAATACAAAAGTATTCTTGCAGAATATGGTCAGATGAACCAATGCAAAGCTGACGATCAAAAACCATATCTGCTAGAAAGTCCTATTCCCTATGAAAATATCTATTTTAGTATCAAAAAATTCTTCACCCAAATGCTTAAAATGGGGCCAAAAATAGTAGTAATTACTAACGGATGCAATGGGGTCTATGTTGCTACCGGCAAAGAAGGCTTTTTTCACCCAAGCATTAAAACGAATGTTGTTGATACGGTTGGCGCAGGAGATTCTTTTGGATCCTGCTTTGTTGCAAGTATCATCAAAGGAATGTCTGTTCAGGATGCACTGCGAAACGGCGTTATAAACAGCGCATCAGTCCTTCAATTTGTTGGCGCCAAACAAGGACTACTAAAAGAACATCAATTACGTGAAAAAGTTACACAAGTCCCATCTAATCTCATACAAAAATTTGAGATATAGGCATGATGCGCTTACGCCCCGACAAGGTTATATCCGTAGAATTTCAAGATACTCAACTTATATTGAGCACTCTCCAACTGACTCATAAAAAATTTAAAATCATTACCCAGCAACATATTCCTTTAACCAACCTTGAAGTGGCAAGCGGTATAATTTTTAACCAATCCAATATCGCTCGCTTCATTAAAGAATTTATGCATAACCACAACCTAGCAAGGTGCAAGGCCTATATTTTTGCGCCTTCTACCGCAAACAACTCAATTCCCGAAGCCTTTCTCACGCTTCAAAAAACGCTATGCGTTGCCAAAACAGGCGCTTGCGTGGAGCGCGTAAGCTCATCATCACTAGAAATGCACCTGCAAGCAATTGCTCCAGCAACACAAGGCCTTCGCTCACTGTTTTATAGCGGCAACAATTTACTTACTATACTGGAGCCCCCAAAAACAACCCTCCCCAAAATCATTCTTCTAAGCGTTTTTTCTCTATTCATTGTGGGAAGTACCCTTGGATACTGCTACCAACAAAATATCGCCAAACAAATAACAACAATTACCAATGCAAATTCATCACTTACAACCTCATTACAAGCTCTATCGTGTAAGCAAAAAGATCTTGATGAGGTCCATATCAGCAATGCCAGCACTCAAAAAGCAATTTCTAAATTTAAAAATATCCGGACAATGCAACCGTATCCTTTCCAGCTTCTTTCTGTAATCTCTCAAACCATACCCCAGCAGACAGTTCTAACATCTCTGAACGTGGGACAAGAGGGTAATCAAATTTCTAAAAAAACCCTGCCTGAAGAAAACAAACCCCAAAAACTCAACCAACCCTTAAATAAAAAGCTTCCTATAATGCTGCACGGCAAAACAAAAGAAGCCCATGAAATTACTTCCTTTATTGACGCCCTTACAAATCAACCTTTTCTCAAAAAAGTTTCTTTAGTTAGTATCAATAAGATTAAGCACCAAAAAACCAAATCTTTGAGCAAAAAAAAGCGCAAATCGTCATTTTGCTATCTTTTCCAAGTCAGTGCGCTTTTTTCAGACCCCTCAACCTCAAACTAAGAATTTTTCTCATCTCGAGCCTGTAATTTGCTCAGGGTTATTTTTTTTGATATGATATGGTTCGTACAAATGGCATTTTAGCCGCGTTAAATTTTTATGTTTAACGAGTATTAGAGTATCGTTGTTAGTTTAACCAGTTAACTTTAAGTACAGGACGTTCGATCCTGTAGTTACAGAGGAATGTTAATGCAAAAGCATAGACTAAACTCGAAGTTTTCCGCGATTCTCAATTCTGAGCTTATCGACGAAAAATTTCAGCTCAGTGAACCCCAACAAGCCGAACTTACTTCTCTTTACGAAGATGTCTCTGGCAAGTTCCAATTAGGCAAAGTTATTTCAGGTATCGTCATTACTAAAGATAGTAATGGAGTTCTTGTTAATATTGACTACAAATCTGATGGCCTAATTCCAAATTACGAATTTTCAGATTACGAATTAAAAAGAATCAATCTTCATGACACCATTGAAGTTCTTCTTGATAGACTTGAAGATGAAAACGGTTCAGTGATTCTTTCATACCAAAAGGCTAAGGCTCTCAAGGCTTGGGATAAAATCTCAGAACTTGCAGCTAAAGATGAGCCTGTACGCGGTATTGTCACCCACAAAGTTAAAGGTGGCCTTAACGTTGACGTTGGTATCCCTGCATTCCTTCCTGGATCACAAGTTGATACTCAGCGTGTAAACGATTTTGATCAATTTGTTGGCCAAGAAGTAACCTGCAAAATCTTAAAGGTAAACAAAAAACGCGGCAATATTATTATCTCTCGCCGTAAGTACCTTGAAGAGCAACGCTTTGAAGATAAAAAGAAGGCTCTTGACGTTATTTCTGAAGGACAAGTTCTTCAGGGTGTTGTTAAGAATATCACCAGCTACGGCGTTTTTGTCGACGTTGGCGGTATTGATGGACTTCTTCATATTACCGATATGTCATGGGGCCGCATTGCGCACCCAAGCGAATTGGTAAAAATTGGAGATACCATCACCGTTAAAGTTATCTCATTTGATAAGAAGCATGAAAAAATCTCTCTGGGCATGAAGCAGCTTGCTGCAAACCCTTGGGAACATGTTGATGCAAAATACCCTGTTAACAGCAAAGTTACAGGTCGCATCTCCAGCATCACCGACTACGGCCTTTTTGTTGAAGTTGAAAAAGGTGTTGAAGGACTTGTACACATTTCCGAAATTTCATGGACCGAACGCATCAATAACCTTTCAAAGCATTTTACTTTGAACAGCGAAATTGAAGCATTGGTTGTTGCTCTTGATAAAGACAACCGAAGAATGTCATTGAGCATTAAACAGCTCAGCGAAGATCCTTGGAAGATGGTTGCTGCTAAATTCAATGTTGGCGACACAATCAAAGGCAAAATCAGCAACATTACCGATTTTGGTCTTTTTGTTCAGCTCCTTGAAGGCGTTGATGGCCTTGTTCATATCTCCGACATTTCATGGACAGATCATGTAACACATCCAAGCGATCGCTACAAAAAAGGCGATCTTATCGAAGCAGTTATTCTTGCTGTTGATCCAGAAAACCGCAAGGTTTCTCTTGGCATCAAACAACTTGAAAAAGATCCTTGGACAAACGTTGCTCACGAATATGTTGTTGGCAGCATGGTTGAAGGAACTGTTTCAAAGATCACCAACTTTGGCGCTTTTGTTAAACTTCCAACAGGCATTGAAGGTCTTGTTCATATTTCTGAACTTGCTGACAGCGATGTTGCAAAAGTTGAAGACATTCTTAAAGTTGGTCAAGCTTCATCATTCCGTGTTATTAAAGTTAACGCAGAAGAGAGAAAACTTGGTCTTAGCCTGAAGCCAGCGCGTGAATCTCGTCAACAAGACACAGAATCACGTCCAGCTCAACACGAAGCGTCTGAGCATCAAGTAGCTCAACCGCAATTCGTGCGTGAACCGCGTCAGCAGCAGGTTAGACAGCCTCGTGAAAAGAGTTTTGATGACTCTCGAAGCGCGAAGCCTAAAGATCAACCAGTAGCGAAAAGTGCATTGCAGCAGGCTCTTGAAGAACACGCTGCAAAAATCAAAAAACAAAACGATGATAAAGAATAATCATGGAAAAAACATTTGCAATCATTAAACCCGACGCGGTCAAAGCCAAATATACTGGCAAAATTATTGACCGTATCGAGGCTGAAGGCTTTGAAATTCTTGGCATGAAAAAGCTCCACATGAGCAAACGTCAAGCCGAGCAATTTTACGCAGTACACAGTGAACGCGGCTTTTTTGGAGAACTTGTTGACTTCATGTCATCAGGTCCGGTCGTTGTGATGACCCTTCAAAAAGATGGCGCTATCAAGGCATGGCGTGATTTGATGGGTGCAACAGACCCTGCTAAAGCTGAAGCTAATACCTTGCGCAAAGAGTTTGGCGCAAGTGTTGGCGAAAATGCTACACACGGTTCTGATGCTCCAGAAACAGCTGCTCAGGAGATAGCATTCTTCTTTCCTGAACTTGCTTAAATTCAGCATAACGTAACAAGAAAAGCGGCGGTAACTAATTTACCGCCGCTTTTCTTGTTTTTGAGGATCTCATATCGCTAGATTTATGCAAAAAGGAGAAGCCTTGTGCATAAATACTATTATCTTCTGTTTCAAATAGGCGTAACTATTATATTTGCGCTTTCTTCTGCTCAGCCAGTTGTTATTTTAGTGCATGGATCATTTGCCAGCGCAGCAGCATGGAGCAGGCCTGGAGGTGACTTTTTTGAAGCTCTTGAAAAACAGGCCCTCACCCTTAATCACAAACTTATCAACTTTTGTTGGTCAAGCATGCCGCTTGAATCAGAAATAAAAAAAGCAGGGGAATCTCTTGCCAAACTCATAGCAAGCTACCCTGCTCAAGAAGAAATCATTTTAATTGGGCACAGCCATGGCGGCAATGTCATTCTCGCTGCAAGTTCTCACCTTGCAAAACAAGAAGCCTCTACAGTATTTGAATTTGATAAGCAAGCAGGTATCTTTGTTACCAAGCCTTTAGAAGATAATCTTATGCATACTTTTTCTCTGATGCATACAACCAAAACGATTACTCCTCGGCACATATCAAAAGTTTTTCTACTTGGAACTCCAATTGATACAACAAAATTTACACCGGATATGACAGTAATTAAAAACTTAATTCTTTTCTATTCTGATGGAGATCGAATTCAATCGGTATTGGGATCCTTTAACAGAACCCTACCTCCTCACTCTAGACGCATCAATTTAAAAGTCGAAATCCCACCTCTAGATCAGCGAGGCATATCGCCTTCACACTCAGAATTGCATGACACATCAATAGCTCACTGGATTTTATACATTCCTGAAAAACTGCAGCAACTCATGGTTGGCAACTTTGATAAGTGCTGTTATGGGAAAGACGGGCTTGTAATTTTCCAAAGCCCGTCTTTCCCAATTTTTCAACTCATAGCCTAATAATTAATCCGCATCAAAAGAATCTAAAATTGCATCCAAATCATCCATTTGAGCAGAGAAATCTTCATCATCTTCGCTTATAGAGGGAGTCTTTTGATCGTCAGTAATTTTCTTAACCGGAATTGATTCAGAATCAACTTTGTCAGCCGCGCTTGCTCCACCAACAACAAAATCACCATCTCGAGACTCACCTAATACCGAATCCCCTAGTTTTTCTTTCTTTTTCTTTTTGCCCGACTTTTCATCAGACCCATCTTTGGTTTTATCTTTCTTATCTTTTTTATCTTTCTTATCTTTTTTATCTTTCTTATCTTTTTTATCTTTCTTGTGCTCATTATTCTGACTATCATGTCCAGAGAGATATTCTTTTTCTATTTCTTTTTCTTTCTTTGAATCACTAAACATAATTGCTTCAACGTCTTTCTTAAAAGCTGATGCATTAATGACAACACCATCTTTCTGAGCCAGCTTTATCAATTGATTCATTCGATCAAGTTTTTGCTCAAGAAATCTAATGTATGACCAGTACATTGTTTCACTAATAAATTCTGTGATAGAATCGGTGTTAATAATTCCTGCTATAGGTTTAACTAAAAACGTCCCAACACCGGCGGTAAGAGCTAATACAACTGTTTCAATAATCGATTTAATGGCTTTATCAACAACCCCGGTTGCGAAATTTAAAACCGTTGCTCCTACTGTCAATAATGAATGTGTCCCCCATGGAATTTTAGAAAGAGGATCAACAAATAATTGATCCATTTTTTCCATTAGTTTTTCATTTGGAAGTGCCGCTTTAAAGGTTTTAAGAATATTTAAACAGGGAGCCATAAATGTGGACTCTAATTCTTGTATAGATGCCGGGATGAGGGTTTTTTGCACTATTTTATAGTTATTCAGCAACAAAGATTCAATGTCGTTAAGATCATTTTTAATCTCATTAAGGTGGAAAACATAAATCATACGATTATATATTCGTCCAGCAGGAATATTGATGGGCCCTGCTGGGATACTTGGAAGAAAAGCCGCAAACGGCACAGGTCTAATCATTTGACCTAACTGTGCAAATGGACGCAATAAAACTGCAGCTGATTTTTGAATATAATCAATAAGGCCCGTCAAAGGTTTAAGAATTGCATTGATTTGTTTATTTACAACAGCTTCAATATCTTGAATTTTGTCTAAATTTATAATATTTCCAGTAACACCTTTCTTTTTGCGAAAATCATAAAAAGACTTAATAAAATCAGACTCTTCACGATTAATATATTTGTTATTTGTGGCTCCGTGAAAAGCGACCAAAAAAGCAAACCATCGCCTCTTGGATATGGTCACTTCTTTACTAATTGTAAAGTCACACATAATATTTACCACAGCTTCAGCAGCAGAACCAATACTAGGAATCCACGATAAAAAGAATCCTAACGGAGGCAATGGAGGCGCAATTTTAATAATATCATTATCAGTGAGTAATCGATCAATCATATTTAAAATTTTTACTAAATCTGAAAGTTGAGGCTCAGCTATTTTCCATACACTTCCAAGAAGTTTTTTCCAGGCATCTAGAGGTAAATTTTCAAAAAGAAAGGTAATCAATTTTTCGGGATCTGTGGGCAACCCTAATTTAGAAAGCTCTTTCATGATCTCTTTGGGAAGTTTTTCGATTTCTTTAATGCCTTTTTCTATTCCTTTTTTTGCTTCTTTTACACCTTTTTTCATTCCTTTTTCAGCTTTTTTTATTCCTTTTTCAGCTTTTTTGGCAGCTTTATCAAGACCTGACTTTTTTGAAAGCTCACTCGCTTTTCCACCCGTAACTTTGTCGGCTGCTTTTTTTACTTTATCAAAAATACCGGCATTAACAGACGAAACGCTCAGCGTCACACCCACAGCTAGCAATATGCGGCCAACTATAATAATTATTTTTTGATTCTTCATCCCGACTCCCCCTTAAACTGTATATCCTGTCCCCAAAGCTTCTTCATCAGCACTACCAAAAAAGGCGGAGAATAAACCTCCGCCTTTTTTAAAATACTTGTCACTCCTACTTAGTTTTTGTCTGAAGTTTTTTCATCCTTTTTAAGTGATTCAACATCAACATCGCTAAGTTTTTGAGAAACATCTCCCAATTTATCACGATGCTCGTTTGAAGCTTTCTTCGCGTTACTCATGTATTCACGATCTCTATCATCGATCTTTTCAACACGAACATCTCCAGCCTTCCCTTTTGCTTCTTCAAGCTGAATACGGGAAATAGTTTCACCGTCTTGTACTTCATCAGGTAACTCATCAATCAAATCAGCTTTATTACGAGACAAGACCACAACGCGCTCAGCATTATCTTCACGGCTTGGAACATACAATTTGATGACGCGGTCACTCACAAAACGAGGCTCTTGATACATAACCAATCGTCCGTTACGACGATAGTACACGCCACAGTACAAATCATCTTCGAGTTCATTCTCAATCACCACCGCTGGATAGTCTCGTACAGGATAGTAGACGCTGTAGCCAAAAGTTGGCCAATACCAATATGGATATACGTCATGAGGGAACATCCAGAAGCCAAGCCCAGGATGACACCACCATCCCCAAGGATGATACCAAAGACCAAACCCTGGATACCAAGAGCAGCCAAATGGACCACCAAAGCGTGCACCCCAGAAGCTACCATATGGCGACAAGAAAACTCCTCCACAAGCAAAGCCTCCAACAACAGCTCCTACTGCCAATCCACCAGCAAGCCCAACGGCTATCCCTGCGCTAAGAGCAACAGATCGTCGAGCTGATGAAAACTTTGGAGATCCCCTGAATGCTTTTTTTGAAATTTTTGCACGCGAACGAGCTGCTGTTTTTTTAGCTGATGTCTTTTTGCTAGAGCTTTTTTTGCTAGCTTTTTTACTTGTTTTTTTTGCAGATTTTTTACCAGATGTTTTCTTGCCTGTTGCTTTTTTAGTAGCCGTTTTTTTGCTTGTCTTTGCAGCTTTAGATTTAGAAGTCTTGCCTGTTCTCTTTGTCTTTGAAGTTTTTGCTGCAGACGATTTTCTACTCGTACTTCTTTTTGTCCCACGAGAGCTAGTAGAAGCTTTTCTACTTCTAGTTGAAGATCCAGCTTTTGATCGACGAGAACTGCTTGTAGACCTTGATCGCGATGAAGATCCTAATGAACTGCGAGACCTACGCGACGTGCCTGCTGAGCTTTTACGAGAAACTGTTCTGCTACGAGAAGGAGAACTTGCACGTGATGACCGTGAAGATGAAGAACTTCGACTTCTGCCCATTGATGAACTGCGACCACTGCTACGCGACCCTCCAAAACCCCTTGATCCACCAGAAGATCGACTCCCAGATGATCGAGGCCCTGCCTCAAGAATCGATAAATCTCCAACGCCAACCAGCAAAACACACGCAAAAGCAATAGCTCGAATCGTAAACTTTTTCACGTTCATTAGACATTCCCCCTTAGTCAAAACCTCTATAATATTTAATTATCAAAAATGATAGCACCCATACAACCCAGGATACCTATCTGATTTTCCATTATGCAATTTATAAGAATATTTTGAGTTTTTTGGAAAACTGCTCAAAAAATATTTTTTTTAATCATTCGACTGATTGTTGTTCTTCAGGTTGCTCTACTGGTTGATCTGCAGGTTTCGCTACTGGCTTAGCTGTCGAATCATTTGCAGCTTGACTCACCGGTTGACCTGCTGTTTTTTCACCTGGTTTTTTCCCAGCTTTTTTCTTGCCTGATTTTTTTGATCGAGAGCCCGCTTGAGACTTATCCTTCTTTGCTCTAGATTTTTTTGAAGTCTTTTTATCTAAAGGTTTTTTTGTATCACTGGTAGAAGAAGTCTTTTTTATGGTATCACTTGGCTTAGGAGCTGCTTGGCTTTGAGGCAAAGGATTTGGAGTTGTGCTTGGGGAACTCACAGAAGGACTTATGTTTCTAGTAGCACTTTGTTCAGATGAACCAGCACTTACAGAATGTGACGAAACGGACACTCGAACACCTCGACTACCCCTGGAAGATGTATGGCTACTACTAGAGGTCTTTGAGGATCGCGATTTGGCCTCAAGCATCGATAAACCTGAGCTGGAAACAAATAATACGCCCGCTAAGAATACAATGTAAATATCAAAATTTTGTACCTTCATCGACAACCTCATGTAATTAAAATATTTTTTACATCACTATCAAAAATGATAGAACCCCAGGTAATCAGGGTACCAGCCTCTTTTTCAATGATGCAATGTATCCGAAAATTACTTATCCACAGGGCATATTTGAATAAAAAACATAAAAACCAATCTCCCAATCAAAGATTCCAGCTGATTAGAAGCAAATTTTACGCCCAGATAAGCATTTGCAAATATAAAATAAATTAAATATAATCAATAAATATAAAGAGAATTTGGTTAGTAAATTAATATCAATTGGGAGATATTTTGATTGAATTCTATAAATAGCAGGGGGAATTTCATGATGAAAAACAATCTCAAAAAAATAAGTACTGTGCTTTTAGTCAGCGCATTTATGACCCTAGGAAATACACAAACTATTTATGCTTGGGAGAGGTCCATGCCCTACAACTGGGATGACAGGAACAACTACTTCGAAAAATACAACAACTGGGAAGCTAACAACTCTTCAACTGCGAATGAATTCTTCAGCTCCCGTAACGTACAAGAGAAGATATATGATTTCTTGGAGAGCCAGTATTACGTGAATAATAGCCAGCATGAAATAAATCGGAGTTTAATTCATGGTAATGAAAAAAGAACAGAAATGCTCCGAAAAGCTTTTAGAGAAATGTGGCCCATAATAAAAAATATGACCACGAACTTAACTAGTATTACTGAAAAGATGGCTGAAGACTTCCAGAAAAATGGTATTCAATATCTTAAAAACGAATATGAAAAATTCTATAATCCCACAAGATGGGCCTACATAGGATTAGGAGTCTTCGGCCTACTGACCGCATACTATGCTCCAAAGATGATTGTTAACGAAATTGGAAGAAGACTCAGCACCAAGGTGCCAGAGCTTGTTACCGAAACATCACGCACATCAAGCAGATTTAACGCACCGCTAAAAACAATGAAAAAGATGCTTGGGCTGAATTCATCTGCTCATTTGAGTGATATCGTTCTTTCTCAAGAAAATGAAACCCGTGTATTAGCTCTTGCTGATGCAATCAAAAACACAAATAAGCTCAAGCTCCCTTATGAAAATATTCTTTTCTACGGACCCCCAGGAACAGGTAAAACAGAATTTGTTAGATTACTTGCTCAGCATGCAGATATGGACTATGCACTTCTTTCGGCTGACAAATTTAAACAGTTCAAACCACAAGAAGCAATTCAAAAAATGAAAGAGCTATTTATATGGGCTCGAAAAGGATCTCGCGGCACACTTCTTTTCATCGACGAGTGTGACTCGGTATTTATCGATCGTAAAACATTGGGAGAAGATGGTATAGCATTGGTAAACGCCTTCCTTGCCGAAACAGGAACTTCTTCTGATAAGTTTATGGTTATCTTTGCGTCCAATCATCCACAAAAATTGGATTCTGCCGTTAGAAGCAGAATTTCAAACTCCTATAAATTTGACCTTCCAACGTCAGATGAACGTTTAAAGATAATCAATAAAAAACTTGAAAAAGAAGTTAAAGGGCGCAAGTTCTACATCATAAAAGATGGTAAAAGGCAATTTAAGAAACTATCTATAGCAACTGAACTCAATGATGGGTACATACAATCGATTGCTACCCGCACAGATGGCTTTTCTGGACGAACCATTACCCAGATGATTGAAGCTGTTCGCAAAAGCGCCTGCTTGCAAGGTGGGGTTGTAACAAAAGCAATTTTTGAAAATGAAATTAATGAAAAAATAAAAAAATGTCAGCTGGATAAACAGATTGATAAACTTCAAGAATAATAAACTTAGGTTACTATCAAAATAGCACCCTGCTTTTGAAAATGATTAAAGCGGCCGGTAGAGGATAACACTTAAATTCCTCTACCGGCCGCTTTAATCATTTTACTTAAGAATCTATTGCTTGATAGCTTTAAAGAAATAATCTTGAACAGTTGTCCAATTAATGACGTTCCACCACGCAGAAATATAATCCGGTCGTTTGTTTTGGTACTTCAAGTAGTAGGCATGCTCCCACACATCAAGCCCCAAAATTGGCGTTAGCCCATCAGTAAGCGGAGAATCTTGGTTTAAACTTGATGTCACAACAAGCTTTTTTTCGCCATTGACGCAAAGCCAGGCCCAGCCACTCCCAAATCGGCTTTGAGCAGCCTGGTTAAATTGCTGCTTAAAACTGTCAAAAGAGCCGAATGCCGCAACTATCGCATCAGCAAGCTCGCCCTGAGGCAATCCGCCACCCTGGGGAGACAAAAATTCCCAAAACACTGAGTGATTAAAATGGCCGCCACCGTGATTGCGCACAGCATCTTTTATATCAGCTGGCAATGTAGCCAAATTAATGATCAGATCAACAAGAGATGTGTTTTTAAGCTCGGGATGCTTTTCTATAGCCTTGTTGAGGTTGTCAACATACGCCTGATGATGCTTGGTGTAATGAATTCTCATTGTCATTTCATCAATGTGAGGTTCAAGATCAGCGTAGTCATAAGGGAGAGCTGGAAGCTCAAAAGGATAAGAAAGTTTGGTAAAAATATCGTTTTTCATGGGCATATTCACCTTTTTACATATTTTATTTGAAATACCATGATAGCCCACCACCAAGGCGCCTAGAACCAAGATAAACAGAGTTCCACCAACAACTTTGGTCCGGCAGGACTTTATCATACCGACCAAGTCTAGCACAAAAGCTAAAAAAAGCAGTCCCCCTGCTGCAAAGAGCACCACCTGCGGCACTCTGCACCAGGTCCCCCGTTCGTACGAATATAAAGCCCACGCAAAGAAGATTATAACCGTTGTGCTCAGCGTTTTTTTAATATGCTTAATCATAAAAAAGCTCCTTTCTTTCGACTAAACGCATCAATTCGATTTTTGACTCTTTTAGCAACGTCCCATATTTACAACCCCTGGTCAATAAAACAATAGTCCGCCTTTGAATTCAAAGAACTTTAACGACCATACCTCAATCCGTTGATTTAGCGACCATTTGTAATTATTTTATAAAAATGTACAATGGATAGTAGGTTATAAGTTTTACACTCATTGTCTTTATGGAGGATTTCACTATGACAATAAGAAACATAAAACAGTCAACCGTTTTTACTGCATTACTGCTTCTAGGCATTACAACAGCAAACGTACAAGCTACAACAGCAAACGTACAAGCTACAACAGCAAACGTACAATCTACATCAAAAACAAATAAAAAATGGACAAAAAAGCAAGTTGCAGCAACTCTTATCGCCGGAGCTACTCTTGTCGGTTATGCAGGATACATCGGATACAACTTGTACAATGGCCGGCCACAAGACAAGTTTACTAAAGGGATATTGGCAGTAGGCAACGCGGGACTGTCCATGAGCAAAGAACCGCTCATTAGACTTGGAAGAGGGATGGTTGACGCAGGCTTTAGCTTAGTTTCAATGGCCCTGGTCAAATCAGTCTATGAAACTTTAAAAAGAAACTTAATTGTAAAAAGAAACTTAGAAGAAGATGAGGACAGCACTGAAGAGACAATAACAGAAAAAAATACGCATCAAGCATAATCAGACACTCGTTAGATTCGGGAAAGGGAGGCTTTTATGCCTCCCTTTTTTCATGTAAACCTACCATTAACAACGTTTTGCAATCATGCTATGATCAGCTTGGTTGTCCTTCTCTATATTAATTTTTGCAAAATACTGGCATGAACAAAAAAATTTTACTTTATTACAAATACGTCAATATCGAAAATCCAGAAGCCATAAAGGCCTGGCAGCTTGAGCTTTGCAAGTCTTTGCAACTCAAGGGTCGGATCATCATCGCCCACGAGGGTATTAATGGCACCCTGGATGGGTTACCTGAACATACCGACGCCTACATCAAGGCTATGCTAGAGCACCCGCTTTTTGGCAATATTGATTTTAAAGAAAGCTCTGTTGACGGGCAATACGACTATTTTGATAAACTAAAAATCTTTGTAAAACCGGAAATTGTAAATCTTGGACTTGATACCAAGAAATTTACAGCCACCACAGGGGGCAAGCATCTGACCCCACAGCAAGCACACGAGCTTTTAACAAAAAAACCTGAAGATTTGATAGTATTTGATGGCAGAAACCATTACGAAGCCAGAGTGGGCAAATTTGAGGGCGCCATCACCCCAGAAATTGAACATTTTAGAGATTATCCTGGTTATATTGATGAAAATCTTGATTTATTCAAAGATAAACAGGTTTTAATGTACTGCACTGGCGGCGTGCGCTGCGAGCGCGCATCATCCTATCTTAAAGCCAAAGGCGTTGCCAAAGAGGTCCTGCAGATCGAAGGCGGCATCCACCGCTATGTTGAACAGTTCCCTGATGGCTATTTCCGCGGTAAAAATTACGTCTTTGACGCACGCATTGCCGTCACCGTCAACGATGACATTGTTGGCTCATGCGATATCTGCAATGCATCGTGCGATGAGTACACCAATTGCATCAATGCAATGTGCAACAAGCAGTTTATCTGCTGCCCATCGTGTCTTGACAGTCTTCACAACGCGTGTAGCAAACAATGCGATGACCTTGTCCAAACAGGCAAAACTCATCGACGACCGCTTAGACCTCGCGTTAAAACAGCATAAAACATCAAAAAATCATCTTTTTTAGAATTCCCCCCCCTCGCTTGATTTTATATTAGAAACTATTAATATGAGTAAATAAGCATAAGTAGTTGCTAATAGAAATAATAATAAACCGTATTCCTGGGGGGAATTTTTATGAAACAGTTTAATCAAAAATTAGTTATTGCTGCAGCTCTGTTGCTTAGTAGTGCGGCAATAACAACGCACGTTCAAGCAGAGGGCGAAACACTTGTTCAAGCAAGCTGGATTTCAGCTCTTACAACAAATGCATCGGCCAAAACAGTTGCTCTTTCGGCAGCTGGCTGTCTGACAGCTCTTGGCGCCATCAAGTTTGCTAAAAAAGTGCCTGGATTTTTGCAGGATAGTCTTTCATGGCTTAAAAAGCACCAGGCTTTAATTGAATTTGAGGTTGGATGTGTTTTAATTGCAGCTGCAGCAGGTATCCTCATAAGCTCACCGATGCTACTTTGTGACAAAGAGAATTTCACTGAGGCTCTGCTCGTCAGTCTTTATGCATATTTACTCTCTATGCCAATTGCAGAATCACTTTTACATAGTTTTATTGAATGGGTAATTGAGAGGGACCAATTACGCCGCTATGGTTATGTCTTCCAGCGTTACTACAGATAAGCCTTATTAATTAAGGCTTATTATTGGAGAGGGCTTTTTCTATGATAGACCACAAAAAAATGCGATTTATCACTCTTACACTCATGCTTGTTGCAGGATCTTTAAAAGCTACTGATTTGCACGCAGAAGTCATAGAACAAGCCTCTCTGACAAACCAATATGGCTCTGAAACAGAAAACTGTTGCTGCCTGTGCCATAAAAAAGAGGCCTTGTATTACAATCCAGCAACTTGCCCATGCAATCAGGCTCCAAAAAAATTGACTCGGAAAGAGCTAGCAATACGCGTTGCACTATTTGGAGCAGGAGTAGCACTTATTCCTTGTGCTGGCCTTCTTGGGTATTACTATGCTCGCAAAATATTTATTGCCAGAATGACGCAATGGATAGACGATGAAGTGAATAATGCCACGCAAGATAGCTTAATAGCACCTGAACTCAAACAAGTAATACGTTTTCTTTACGATACGGGATGCTTGGCTCAAAAAATTACACGTTATCTTGCAGATGAAATAACTCTAGAACGATCGTTACACCATTTCAATCAAGCACTCGACCCGTTCTAAGAATGATAAATCTGATAGAATTTAATAGGCTATAGGAATTGGCCTTGCCTTTACCCACGCGTCAAGATCAACAAGATACGCCAAAAATGTATCCAAATCTGCATGTCGAATTGAATTAGGTCCATCCGAATGGGCTTTTTCTGGATTTTCGTGAACTTCCATAAAAAGACCTGCTATGCCCTGGACCAAAGCGGCAGCTGCAAGCGCAGGCACAAATTTACGATCTCCACCAGAACAACCGCCAAGCCCGCCAGGACGCTGAACGGCGTGAGTGGCATCCAAAACAACCGGCTTACCAAAGCTCTTCATAATCGGAAAATTTCGATAGTCTACAACCAAATTATTGTATCCGAAGGTAAACCCTCGCTCGCAAACCCAAGCATGTTGATTTCCCGTTGATTCAACTTTTTGGACAGCATGTTGCATATTTTCGGCAGCAAGAAATTGACCTTTTTTGATCATCACAGGGAGACCTGTTTTGCCAGCTGCAACCAAAAGATCGGTCTGCCTACACAAAAAAGCAGGAATTTGAATGACATTTGCCACCTGAGCAACAGCTTCAACATGAGCAGATTCGTGAACATCGGTAATGATAGGAAGGTTAAAGTTTTGCTTTACCTTTTCAAGAATTTTTAGTCCTTCATCCATCCCAACACCGCGAGCGCCATTTATAGAAAGACGGTTTGCCTTGTCATACGCTGCCTTGAAAAGCAGCTTGAATTTATATTTTTCAGAAAGATTTTTAAGAAACTCAGCAGCTTTTAGGGTTACCGCTTCGCCTTCGATAGCACATGGCCCCAAAATAAAAAAGATTTGCTTTTCGTTGCTCACCTGCCTGAGCCACTCATGTGATGCGTTTAACATAGTTGATCAACCTTTTTTAATTCTGCTCTTCAGTAGGCACATGCTCTACGATATTTTTGCATATCTCATCCAAAATACCATTAACAAATTTGTAGGCATCTTTTTCTGCAAACATTTTTGCAAGCTCAACAGCTTCGTTAATAACAATTGATGGAATACAATCTTTTTGCCGAAGTTCCCACAAAGCAAGACGTAAAATCAACCGAGTACAACAACCAAGTCGATCAAGGCGCCAATTTTTCAAATATGGCGTTATTTCTTCATCTAGCTGAAGATGGTTTTCAATTGCGCCTTTTGCCAATTTAATAGCAAAAAGATTTTCAGGTAACGAAACATCAAACCCATCATTAAAATTTTTAATCATATCCTCAAGCGGAACTGAATAATCAAATCGATCAATTGCATAGCACAGGTAAAAAGCAAGCTGACGCTCGTCTCGACGTGAGTCAAACTTAAGCAAAACAGTCTCATTACTCTCTTGTTCATCTTCTTTCTGCAACAACTCTTGGTCGAGCTCTGCATCAACTGGAAGATGATTAATACGTGAATCAGAAAGGATATTTTTAGACTCCATGACATAACCTCAATAGCAATTACCGTGCCGCAAACATTTTACCAGTGCAAAAAACTAATCAACTTTTTCGATATATTTATCTTCTCGAGTGTCTATTTTAATTTTATGACCTTCATTGATAAACAAAGGAACCTGAACAACGACCCCTGTCTCAAGCGTTGCCGGCTTGCTACCGCCTTGAGCTGTATCACCCTTAACACCTGGAACGGTTTCTTTAACTTGCAGAACCATGAATGTTGGAGGTTCTACCGAAATTGGTTTGCCTTGAAAAAAGATAATACTGTAGACCGAACCTTCTTTAAGGTACTTGGCTACTGTTTCAATTTGATCTTCATTAAAGTCTGTCTGTTCAAATGTTTCCTGATCCATGAAATGGAACAAGTCATCTGAATATAAAAATTGCATTTGTTTGTATTCCAAATCTGGCTCTGGAAATTTTTCTGCAGATCGGAATGTTTCTTCTAAAACGCGCCCTGTAAGCAAATTTTTCATTTTGGTGCGCAGATAGGTTCCACCTTTACCAGGCTTTACCGACTGATAATCCATAACGACCCAAGGTTCGTTATTCCACAGTATTTTTGTTGACCCTTTTCTAAAGTCGGATGTTGAGATCACAAACAGCCTTTCTTTTTAATTTTCAAACATAAAAACAGAAGATTCTTTAAATGTACCTGGTTACAAGACAATTGTCTACAGCAGAACAGGACAAAACGAAGAAAAACTGAATATTTTTTATACAAACAATTCTTAATTGAACATAAATATTATGATGCCATAAGTACTTGCACAGCCTTTTCTACCTGCTGAGGCAATGATTGCTCCTCTTGTATCCCAAAGGGGGATAAAACATAATCTGGAACAGCGTCTCTGTCAACAGGACGATCAATACCCAAGCGTAATCGCCAAAAATCGGCACCTATCGCTCCAATAATTGATCTCAAGCCGTTATGCCCCTTGGCACTTCCTCCAAATTTTACACTCACCTGGCCGAATTTTTTCTCTAGCTCATCATGAACAACTACGATCTGATCAGCCCTTATACCTTTTTTCAACAAGAAAGACATAACCTGGCCAGAATTATTCATAAATGTCATTGGCTTAATAAGGTACACCTCTGGACCACCGTCGCATAGTTGAACGGCTGCGTACTCCATCTTTGCTCCATCTTTCCATGAAGCGCCTAATCGATTACAAAGCTCATCAACAACCCTAAACCCAATGTTATGTCTCGTTTTTGAATATTTTGTCCCTGGATTGCCAAGGCCTATAATTGCTCGAATAGTCTTTGCGTTGTACTGACCGTCCATGTATCCAGCCCATTCATAGATTTTGTTATTTCCACAATTTTTTCCACGAAATACTTTTGTAACGGCACAAACTGCACGTTTGCAGGATATCGACATCCATCAACAATCAATGTATCTGAGATAAAAACGGCATCAAACGCACAAGAACTTAACCGCTCAAGGGCTCCTGATGATAAAACGGCATGAGAAAAACAGCCGATAACACGACGAGCGCCATTTCTACGAAGAAGTTCACATGCTTGTATAGCCGTTCTTCCTGTATCTATAATATCATCAAGAATTACTGCTACCTTGCCCCGAACATCCCCAATCATACCGATAGCTACCGCCTGATCTTTTTGTTGTCTTATTTTTTGAATAGAAGCAACATCAACATTTAAAAGTACTGCTACATGGTGCGCTCGCGCCATTCCTCCAGCATCAGGAGACACAATACACGCCTCACCTGTAAACTGCTCTTGGCCCAATATCTCTTGCAAAAACAAAACCCACCACTGATCAAGGGATATATGAATTAAACGATCATACTGAACCAAATTATTTGAAAAACCATGCAAATCGGTCGTGATAATTTCATCAGCCCCTGCAAATCGCAGAAGTCTCAGCAAAAAAGAAAAAGGACTTTCGTCTGCAGCAACATGGGGCCTCTCTTGCCGGGCGTAAGGCAAATAAGGCAAGACGGTGATAATTTTTGCAGGCTTGTAAAGTGCAAGCTTACGAATTGCTTGCAGCAGACAAAACAACTGATGATTTATGCATATACCAGAATTTTGATCAAGACCCTGATAAACTTGCGTAAACTGGTATACAAACAGTATGGTTTGACCGGCAATATCAGCCTCTCCGTTAAATTCTACGTAGCTTTCAGAGTCAGCAAAATAATCTGATAGGAGTTGATGTAGAGGCACACCAAGTGCAAGCGCTATTTGCTGAGCAAAGGCCGCATCTTTTTGGCCAACTACACAAAGACCGTTCATGAGGATCTTTCACGAAAAAAAATTTTTTATTCGTTGTATCAGCGATGGAGATGCCGCTCGCTGCTCAAAAAATGACTTGAGTTTGTCAGCTTGTTTTACAATCTCCGGCAACTTGCCCATTGCAACCACAGACCGCTTCCACTGAATAAACGGTACGGCGGGAACGCCGGCAACTGTTACGCCATCCTCAAGATTGTTCATCACACCACTTTTTGAAACAACTTTAACACCGTTGCCCAGGACTAAATTATCCTTAATTGCAACAAGGCCCCCTATTTGACACCCAACACCAAGCGAGGTACTCCCTGCGATACCTGTATGGGCCAAAATTGCGCATGCATCGCCAATTTTCACATTGTGAGCAATGTGCACATTATTATCAAGTTTAACGCCATTACCAATTATCGTTTCATCAAAAGAGGCTCGATCAATGGTACAGTTCGCGCCAATTTCACTTTGCTTACCAATACGAACAATGCCAATTTGAGGGATTTTGAGCATTCCGTGTTTAGTCACTTTATAGCCAAAGCCATCTGAACCAATCACAGCTCCGGCATGAATTATGGAATAGTCGCCCACAATGCAACGATCAAGAATCTTTGCACCAGGATACAAAACCACCCCAGCACCAATAACAGCATGTCTGCCAACAAATACTTGAGCTCCGATAACTGCATCTTTGCCGATAACAGCGCCATCTTCGACAACTGCTGACGCATGAACAAAAGCGCTTGGATCAATAACTGCAGTTACTTTTTGCTCATTATCTCGCTCGGTCTTTTCTGCAAAATCTACGAGCTTAGAAAATGCCAGAAGCTCATCTTTGACCACAAGGTATTTTTTCCCCTCAACCACAGGCGAACTTGTAATCAAAAATCCTGCATTACTTTTTTTTATTTTTTCAATCTGAACAGCCCCAAAAACCGATTGATCACCACGGTCCAAAATCACTGCGATATCGTTGGGACCTGCATTTTCCAGCGAGGCAATGCGATTGATAGTTATAGGTGCATCGATGTGACAATCTGTCACACCGATTACACCAATAATTGTTTTTAAATCAATATTCAGATTCATTAAGCTGCTTTAACCTTCTTTTCAGTTGCTGGTGTGGCATTTTTTGCTGTCATGGTTTTTGTCTTGCCGCTCTTTAATGAACTTGAAAAATCTTCATCGATTTTTTTCAAGATAATATCGGTTTGGTCGATAGCTTTTGCAACAAAAAACACACCTGGAGTATTTTTGTCAACCAAAAAAGACCAGTTGTTTTCTTCGGAGATCTTATTCATCACACCGCGTTGT
Organism: uncultured Pseudomonadota bacterium; assembly: GCA_964493325.1. Taxonomy (GTDB): domain Bacteria; phylum Babelota; class Babeliae; order Babelales; family RVW-14; genus CAZBMD01. Next base: position 22,716 of record CAZBMD010000008.1, read on the forward strand.
TTTTCGCGAAGCTGAAATTCTTGCTTGCTCAAAGTTTTTTGAAGTTCTTTTTGCTTTTCTGCAAGTTCTCTTTCCATTTTATCTTTTTTGCTCACCAATTCTTCTGTTTTTTCTTGCAAAGCTTCTTTGCTCAAAACATCAGCCTTTTTATTGATAGATTCTTGTAAATCAGCAAGTTCTGCTTGAGCCTTTTTAACAAGCTCTTCAAAATTTTTAACTTCTTTTTGAATCTTTGATGCAAGCTCTTGTCCTTCTTTGGACTTTTGCAAAATAAAGAGGCTATCAACAGCAACAATTTGACCAGCTGCATTTTGTACTGCTAAATTTGCAGATTTTGGCTGAGCAGCAGCCTCTGATGCTTGTGCAAGATAGGAAAAACCACACACAGAAACGGCAACGGCCATTAATAAAGCTTTTTTCATGAAAAACTCCTCATACATAGGAAAACCAAACACCTTTGAGAAAAATATGGTAACTTTTTTAATTCAGAGCGTCAATCTGGGCCATAGGCCTAGTTTACTCAAAAATTTCATCGATTGTTTTACGCACATCTTGAGGCGAAACAATAACACCCATATCCCGATAAAAAACATCATTATAATCTCGCGTTTTTATAATTACCGGCATAGGAACTGCATGCCCTAAAAGCAATACCTGCTGCTTCGAATCTAACGACGCCAAAATTGTTCGCAACCCAGTTGCACCGCTCACGCCAGTCAGAACTGCTTGAATATCCCGCTCATCATTGAGGAGCGCAACAATTTTTGTACCTATTTGAGAAATAATTTCTGGGCAAATTCCTGACGGTCGCTGATCAACAACCAACAGAGCCACATAATATTTACGCATTTCTCGAGCAATAACACCAAAAATTGTTTGCCGGGCAGCTGTGGGATTTAAAAATTTATGGGCTTCCTCGATAGTAATAACCAATTTACGAGGTTCATCAGATTTGCGCTGAGAAGCCAAATATTTTTCGGTCTTTGCTATATAAGCCTCATGTACACGGCGTGTGATAATATTTGCAACCAGCAAATAGCAGAGCATCGAAGAATGAGTCCCAAACTCCAAAACAACATGCACGCCTTTGTCTAAATACTCCATCAGCCGGTCAATCATCGATGTTGCGCCAAGCGATTTTTGTAAAAACGGAAATCGCTCAAGTCGCTTGAGCTTTCGGTACAAAGCTCCAACAGACTCTGCATGAGCTCCAATTTCTGCTGAAAATTCTTTGATAGTGCCCTCTTGTTCCAAGAGAACTTTAAGCCAATCACCTTTATATTTACTCGCAATCAAATAGGCAGCCTCAAGAGCCGTTGGGTGCAAATTAAGCTCGTCCTGAAGCGGCATAACATCTTCGACGCGAATATCCTGATATCCTATGGTCACCTCAAAATCAGGCGTGCATCCTCGTCGACGCGTTGAATCAGGGTCAAGCGAAAAAATGGCAACCTTGTGAGGGAACAACGTCTTAAGTCCTTTGACAAACATCTCACCAGCACCTTCTTTGCGCGCCTGAAAACCATATTCACTATGCATATCAAAAATAAGATTGACCGCTTTATCGCTTTTCACGAGCCCTGCAAGAATAAGGCGTGTTACAAACGTTTTACCCGTACCAGTTTTTCCAAAAATACCGTTGCTACGCTCGGTAAAAAGATTGAGGTCCAAACACACAGGGGTTGTCATATCGAGCGGACAACCAACATTAAAATATTTTTTATCCAACTCTTCATTTCCAAAAATTTCTGCAACATCTTTGCTATTAGCTTCAAATACCGGCGCAAAGTGAAATGGAATTGTTTTTACCGGCATTCTTTGTCGATTTCTATCAAGCATCAACATAGGCCGCAACACAACCCGGGCGTACATGTCGCGCTTGTTTAAAAGGCTTTTGAGCATAGTCTCGCCTTCAGTCGGGGGAAAAAGAAGAATATCTGGATTGGTTACTTGGAGCTCAAGATCTGTGATTAATGAAAAAAAGGTATACTGATCACCCTGCACCGTTACAAATTTTCCGGTCTTAATCTCTTCAAGTAAACAATGCGGATCAAGACGCATTACAAGACCTTCGACAAGAGAACCAGATAAAATATTTCCCAAACATTTTCTGCTCATTCTCGCTCCTTAAAAGCTTGTACTTGACAGACAACGAATGCAACCGCGTACTCTCGTTCATGAGAAAGAGACAGTTGAACATCTATCGCAGGCAATGCTCTTTTTAATTTTTTTTCAAATGCCGCCCAGGCAACGTGCAAATACGGAACACCCCATGAACCACTTAATACCTGTACGTGGCGCGCTACAAATAACAATGTAAATTGTTGCTCTGTAGCATTCAATTGCACAAGTAATGAGCTGAATGATTTAAAAAATGCTTCCTTGGCGGCAAAGCGACTGGCAAGTTTTTGCTTAAGATAATGCTCGCAAGAATCATCCGTTAAACACAACTGCAGTTCTCGCTCTCCAAAAACACTGGCAAGTTTTTTTGTTGGCCATGTTTCCCAATCAGAAAAACGAGCGACACTAACAATATCGGTGCCAATACCCATTATCATTGCACTGAGCCCTGAAGTTTTTGATCAAGTGAACGGTAGGTAACAGCTTCTTGAATGTGCTTGCGTAAGATTGTTTCTGATTCATCAATATCTGCAATAGTCCGAGCGATTTTAAGAATTTTATGATATCCGCGCATGCTGATATTGAGCCGGTCAAAAGCTTTTTTCATTACCTCTTCGGCGTCAGGAGCAAGCGTACAATATTTTTCAACCATATCAGACGTCATAAACGCATTACGCATCTCTCCAAAGCGAGCTTGCTGAACCTTTACAGCCTTTTCAACCTGGTGGTACAACTCCTGAGAACTTGCACTTGGCACGCCAACCGACTTTATCTCATCATAGTTTATTGCTGTCACATTGACATGCAAGTCTATGCGATCGAGCAATGGTCCTGAAATTTTTGCTAAATATTTTGAAATCTGACGCTCTCCGCACACACATGCCTTCTTTTTATCACCATAATAACCACAAGGACAGGGGTTTAAAGCAGCAATCAAAAGAAATGAAGCGGGATATTCAACGGCATAATTGGCGCGCGAAATAAGAACATGCTTATTTTCTAGCGGCTCGCGAAGCACCTCAAGTGTTGAACGCCGAAACTCGGTAAGTTCATCCAAGAATAAAATGCCCTGGTGGGCTAAACTAATTTCGCCCGGCCGCGGGTTGGACCCACCACCAACAAGGCCTGCTTGCGAAATAGTATGGTGGGGAGAGCGAAATGGCCGCTGAAGCACAAGCGCTTCTTTGCCAAGCATTCCAGCGATAGAATACACCTTGGTTGCTTCAATAATCTCGTCAAAAGTCATAGCTGGTAAAATAGTTGCAAGACGCTTTGCAAGCATTGTTTTCCCTGACCCAGGAGGGCCAATAAAAACAATATTATGCCTGCCAGCAGCAGCAATCTGCAACGCTCGCTTTGCAAGCATCTGACCTTTAACCTGATCAAAATCAAGAATATTGTGTTGTCGCTCGGAGCACACTTGATCAAAAATACATGGCGCTGGATCAATCTTTTTTTCTCCGCGCAAATATGCAACCAATTCGACAAGGCTTTCAACGCCAATGACTTCAATACCCTTTATCAAGCTTGCTTCTTGCATGTTTGCCTTGGGAATAATCAGCCGCTTTTTGCCATCACGCAAAGCGCCATGAGCAATAGACAAAACACCACAAACAGGCCGTATTGCCCCATCAAGCGAAAGCTCGCCCAAAAATAGCGTCTCGTGCAAAAACACTGAAGACATTTCAACCATTTTTGACGCCTGCATAATTGCAACAGCAATGGGAACATCAAACAAAATGTCCTGTTTTTTTAGCGTAGCTGGTGCAAGATTTACGGTAATGAGCCTTTCGGGCAACTTCATGCCGCTATTTTTAAAAGCAGCTCGAATGCGATCTTTACTCTCGTTGATAGCTTTGTCGGGTAATCCAACAATAAAAAAATGAAGCATACCCATCGAAAGATCTACTTCCACCTCAACTAAATGAGCGGTAATACCTATCGTTGTTGCTGAAAAAACTTTGGCATGCATGATTTAATTTTTCAGATATAAACCCATAAATAAAGTAAAAACTTAATACAATGCAAGGTTATATCATTATTTTTTCTTATTGAGAAGAAAAAATTTTTCAAAGAATTAATTTATAAAATTAAGAAAGATGCGTTCTTTGGATTTTTATCACACAACAGTCGGCGTAATAAAAATCAAAATTTGCTTATCAACAAGCATCTTCCGCTTGCCTTTAAAAAACCAACCGACAACAGGAATTTCTTGTAAAATAGGAACTCCAGATTCTGAGGTTTCTTTTGAGTTAGTAATCAATCCACCGATCAGCGTTGTCTGGCCACTCTTGAGTAGAACGCGACTCTTTGATCGTGAAGTCTCGATGGTATAATTCAACAGGCCTCGCGTAGACGATGATCCACCAAACACTCCTCCGCTGTCCGCAACAACTGATTGACGAGCGACTGAAGAGTTTTCAACAAAGACATCAAGAAACACTGATTTTTTATCAGGCGAAACAACCGGAACAACTTTAATTCTCATCCCAACATCTTTGTATTGCGTTGTTGTAACATTGGTCAACTTACCTTCGATGGTTTCATCAACACGTGTTTCTTGGGGCAACTGCTGTCCAACTAGAATTTCTGCAGACTCTTCACTATTCACCAGAAGACAAGGTTTGAGAATTGTTTTAATTTCACTTCTATTTTCTGCCGCATTCAATAAAAGATTGAGACGCTTGGTGCTCAAATCTTGATTACCAAAAACAATCGGAATATTAATCCCATTTTTGGCCACAACTCCAGCCGGCATCAAATTAAGAGACCATCCGATTAAATTTTTAAAAAGATCATGACTTGCCGTATCAGCAGCTGTGGTGATGGGCCCAAGACCTACAAAATCAGTATGATTAACGCTTGCCCGCCTGTTATACACGCCTGACCATTCAAGACCAAACGATTCCTCAAAATCTTTGCTTGCAATGACAACGCGCGCGTCAATACGAATCTGCGCCATCTCTTGATCGATCTCGCGCAAGCAACTACGAAAATCTTCGATATGCTGATGCCGACCCCTGAAAAATATTTTTTTACTTGCATCATCAAACATTAAGTAGACGCCTTTTTCTCCTCCGACACCAACAATCCCCTGCCATAATTTTTCAAGACGTGCTTTAAATTGAGCATCCCATTTGGCATGATACATAGTCTCTATACACTGTAGAAAATCGCTTTGCTCCAGCTGCCCAACTGCATCTTTTAAAAGCTCTAGTGCAACGGGCAAAGCAACTACCCGCCAAACACCTAAATGACGAACAAGCGCAAAACGTGGCACATGACTGGTCAGCAAAATATGTAACGCAGCGCCCACGGTAACATCTTTTATTTCAAGGTTTTTTACTCGACCATCAACATCACCATCTACCACACATTCAATGCCAGCAAGTTTACTTACCAACAAAATTGCATCGCGAATGCTGGTGTCTTTAAATTTGCATGTTATGTTTTTTACTTGCAGCTCGGGACTTGCAAACTGCTCTTCAAGGATACGATGCTGGTATGATGAAATAGTCGATGATGAAGAAGTAGCAGGCGCCGCTCCAATTTTTTTTGATTTTTTTGCAGGCTTGGCCTTTTTCTCTTTTGTCTTTTTTCTTTTTTTATTATTTTTCTTTTTATTTTGCTTGGCAAGAGCCTTGGCAACCAATGCCTGAATTTTTTTAATCGACTTATCTTCATGTTCGAGACGTTCTTGAGCAAGCAGATTTGTCGCTGAAGGTGGAATATTCTCAACTTCTGATCGCACTGGCAGATGATCTAACCCTTGAATTTCAGACCCAAGTTTACTACTCAGACAAAGCATCATCAGAGCACACCATACATGCTGCATCACGCTTCCCCTCTCATGCAAAATATTAAAAATTCAGAAAAGTTTGTTTCTTCCCTCTGACAAGCGTAACACTATTTTCATCAATCTGCTGAACAACAAAAAGCCCTATTGAATCACCAATTGCGACTACCTGCAACGCTTTGCCATGCTCAATGAGCGCACACAAACGTTTGCCCTGCTTAACCAATCCTTTAAGTTTCAGTCGTTTATTTACCGCCTTTTTCTTGTTTTTTGCAGGAAGCGTAAAAGGATCCCGTTCAACCGGAAGGCAGGACAAGTCATAACTCAAGACTAAAAATACGATTACAACTGCAATCTTCACGCCGCAGCCTCATTTGATAAAAATATTTTGAGCTGCGCATTCAAACACAATCTCTTGCGCTCATCTTTGTGCAAAGCAATTTTTTTGAAAAGACAAATATGAAGCGTGGGTACTAATGACAAAAAAGCATGAACTTTTTTGAATGAGCCCCGAGCACAAACATCCACTACCGCACTTTTGTAGTTTTTTTTTATTTTTATTTTTTCAAACACCGGTTTGATATCAACGCAAACAAGGCCAACTTTTTGCATGCTCTCAACAAGCGTATTCAGCGAACCTTGAAGTGTTGATCCGGGAGCAACAAATGTTGCAAGCTCGTGAGCAAGGTGGCGTTGCTCGCTCAGATACAATGAACTTTTTTTTATTTTTTCAGCCAAAATATTCTGCTGGAAAGATAAGTTTTGAGACACGCGACGTTCTTCTCGTGCTTGATTGCACAGAGGAATACAATGAAAATTCCACCACGCAAGACCAAAGCTAGCAATCACACCCGATAAAAAAAGCCCAACCACCCTGCTCGACAAAGCGTGGGTGATTGGGGAAAATTTACCATGCGCTAACTGAAATGACATAATGCAGCCTTATTTATTTAAGCTACAATCTACTCAACAACTTCTTCTACATAGGCCACAGAAAGAACTTCTTCTATAGTTGTCATGCCTGATTTAATACTACGCACGCCATCATAGCCAAGGAGCGTCATACCCGACGCAAGTGCAGCTTGCTTAATAACCGAAACGTCAACTCGTTGAACAATCAAGCGAGCAATTTCTTCGGTAACTTCCATCACTTCAAAAATTGGAATTCGACCTCGATACCCCGTCTCTAAGCATTCATCGCAACCTACCGATTTGTAGAAAGTAATCTCTTTTGCTTCATTTTCAGTAAGCCCTATACGCCTGACAAGCTCCACTGGAGGAGTATACGCTGCCTTGCATTTTTGACACAAGCGCCTGATAAGCCTCTGAGAAATAACGCAAATCAATGATGATGCAATCAAAAAAGGTTCAATTCCCATATCGATAAGTCGAGTCACTGTTGCTGGAGCACTGTTTGTATGAATGGTACTCAATACCAAGTGACCGGTAAGCGATGCTTGTGTTGCAATTTGAGCAGTTTCGGCATCTCGAATTTCTCCTATCAGTACAATGTCAGGATCTTGTCGTAAAATAGAACGAAGCGCTCCTGCAAAAGTCAGTCCTACTTTTTCATGAACTTGAACCTGACTTACCCCATTCATGGTATATTCCACAGGATCTTCTACCGTAATAATAGTAACATCTGGTTGATTGAGACGGTTAAGAATTGAGTACAAAGTTGTCGTTTTTCCTGAACCGGTTGGACCGCTAACAAGAATAATACCGTTGGGCCGCTCTATAATTTTTCTCAACCGCTCAAGATCTTTGGGGCTTAAGTTTATTTTATCAAAATCGACAACCCCTTTTGTTTTATCCAAAATACGCATCACCACACGCTCTCCAAAATTTGAAGGCAGAATGGAAATACGAAGATCAATTGCTTTATCGGCAACTTTTATTTGGATTCTTCCATCTTGAGGAATTCGTTTTTCGGCAATATTCAAATGAGACATAATTTTGATACGCGAAACAATAGCCCCCTGATAGCGCTTTGGAGGAATGACTCGTTGATACATGTTCCCATCAACTCGATAGCGTACGCGAAGTTCTTTTTCAAATGGTTCAATGTGAATATCAGAAGCACCTTCTTTGACAGCTTGAAAAATGAGGTGATTAACAAGCTTAACGATTGGAGCATCGTTCGCCATCTCCATGATGTCTTTTTCTTCAAAGCCTTCAGATCCAAAACTCAGTTCACCGCTCTCATCTTCGCCCTGCAGCTCAGCCATCATCTCTTTGCTGGTCTCCAGAGGATAGTACTTGTTTATCGCATCACTGATAACAGCATCGGTGGATACTGCATAACCAGCCTCCCCTCCCATGAGTAAAACAAGGTCATCCAGTGGCTGAAGATCTCGAGGATTTGCTGTCACAATAATCTTTTGTCCCTCAAAAACAATTGGAATAACAAGATGTTGACGCAAAAACTTAAGAGGCACTTTGCCCAGAAGAGACATATCCGCCATTTGCTCGGTAATTTTTTCAATAAAAGGAACTGAAACTTGCTGAGCAAGGGCCTGAGCTAGATCATTTTTGGTTATCAGTTTGCGCTCGAGTAACTCAGCGCCCAACATTTTTCCACTGACTTTTTGCTCTTCAAGACATTCCTGCAACTGATCTGATGAAATAATACGAAGATCAATAAATATTTCACCCAGTTTTTTTCTTAGCATCATGCGCTCCCTTGTTACTCGATAGATTCTCGGATTAAAATATCAGAGAGACCCTATACCCACAATGATTTATAGAAACAAAAAGAGCCTTGGCTTTCCAAGGCTCTTTAACTTTTGAAAATAAGAATTCAAATTTAATTTATAATAATCTCAGCTCTTCGATTAGGAGCAAGGTCCTTTACAAGGCCAGCGCGATCTGTCTTATCTGACCATGCAATAGGCATCTCATTGCCATATCCAACAGTTTTAATACGTGATGCAGGAACCCCGCTACGCACCATTTCATTTTTTATAGCTTCAGCTCTTCTTTGCGAAAGGGCCATATTGTAGCTCTCTGAGCCAATTTGGCAACAGTGACCTTGAACCACAATTTGCTTACCACTGCTTGCAGCTATACGAGCAATTTGAACATCTTCTTCAACAATGCCGCGCTGATCAGGCTTTATGTCATTTTTATTGAAGTCAAAATGTACAGTTTTAAAAACCTTATCTTCATCAAGACCAAGGTCCTGCAAATCCATAACATCATTCATCGAAGCTACAGCAATATCCTCGTCATCAATTAAAGCGCCAATATCATTTGTTAAATCGACCGAAGCAACCATGTTTTCTTGGTTTTCATCATCAACAAAAGCAAAATCAGCAACTGCTTCATCATCAAAAAGTCTCTCTGTTTCTTCTCGATATTCTGGAATATCAGCCCCAAAATCGGCGCTCGAAACAAGCTTACCAGAGGTTTTTGGCTTACTGAGCGATACTTCAGACTCATGTGATACTTTCTTTTTACCACAACCGGCTACAAAGAGAACCAAAACAACACTGAGTAATCCGAGCTTTTTCATAAACTTTCTCCTTACCACAACCAGCTTTTTGCTATTAACTCACTTAATTCGAATACATTTTCAAGATTCGATGATACATTACCATAAAGTAGTCAATTTTCCTACTCATAATTTACGATATTGAGTATAATAAAAATCATACGCAATTTTTTTGAAAAATCTACTATTCGATAGTGCATACAACCAAGAGGCAAAAGCGTGAAAAAAATTCTGATCAACAAGGATGCGTGGCAAACCCGCGTGGCTGTTTTAAGCGGCGACCGGTTACAAGATATCTACTTTGATACGAACGTCAAAGAAGATCTTGAACGCTGCTTTTATAAAGGACGAGTCTCTAAAGTTCTTTCCGGCATTCAAACTTCCTTTGTTGATATCGGCCAGCCTAAAGCCGGTTTTCTGCACATTACCGAGGTAGATCGCGAACTTGCCACTCAAAAAATTATTGAATCAGTTCATCCTGACGACGCTCAAGAGATGACTGAGAAAGAAATTAAAAGCTCCCTTGATATCGGAAAAATTTTCAATGAAGGACAAGACATCCTTGTTCAGGTAATCAAAGAGCCGATTCATGAAAAAGGGGCAAAGCTCACAACCTGCTTTACGCTGCCTGGGCGCTTTATTGTTTTAATGCCAAACATTTCTCAAATTGGAATTTCAAAAAAGATTGAGAATAAAGAGGAGCGAGCGCGTCTTCGCGAAATTTTAGCAGAAAATTTGCCAACAGGCATGGGCTCCATCATTCGAACAACAGCTGAAGGCCGAACTCCTAAAGACTTAAAAAAAGATATAGCTTTTCTTGTTTCATCATGGAATGCCATACAAAAAAAATTCAAAAAAGCCAAAGCAGGCGAAAAGATCCACGAAGACATGCCTTTGGCGCTTCGCGCCCTGCGTGACCACCTTGATGATGAAGTTGAAATGGTTATAACGGATGACAAGGATGAGCAAGAAGCAATGCTCAAATTTGTAAAGTATTTTACGCCAGAACATTTGCCAAAAATTCGCTTCTACAGCGGCCCGCCGTCTTTGTTTGACCGTTTTGATATTGATAAGCAAATTGAAAAAGCACTCCAAAAAAAAGTCATCCTAAAATCTGGCGGATCTGTCATAATCGAGAGCACCGAAGCTATGACCGTTATCGACGTTAATACCGGTAAATTTATCGGGTCAGATAATATGGAAAACACCATCCTTAAGACTAATCTTGAGGCTGCTGAAGAGATTGTTACCCAACTTCGACTCCGCAACATTGGCGGACTGATTGTTATCGATTTTATCGATATGGCCTCACAAGCAAACAGGCAAAAGCTTTCTCGATTCCTTGAAAAAACGCTGAAAGAGCGAGATAAATTTCAATCTGTAGCGCTTAAAGTTTCAGAATTTGGCCTTGTTCAAATGACTCGTAAACGTTCTGGAAAAACACTCATTCAGCAACTCACCAATGTTTGCCAAACCTGCCGCGGAACAGGTCATGTCAAGTCAATTGGAAGTATCAGCTACCATATTTTGCAACAATTCAGAGATGAATCAATAAAAAAACACTTCACCGGACAAGTTGTCCTGTCGGTTCCAAACACCATTTTTGATTATTTGATTCACAATGAATATCAATCGCTTTTGCAACTCGAAAAGCAACTTTCATGCAAAATTATTCTCGAAAGTAACGAACGCTTTGAAGATGCTCAATTCAGCATTAGCAGAGTTTCTGAATAATCAAGCCTCACAACATCTGTCCCTTAAATTAAGGATAAAGCATGTCAACGGAAACAAAGAACGCACTTGCTCGTTATCCCGAGTACGAAGCAACTATCGGTATCGAAGTTCATATCCAGCTTAAAACTGAATCAAAAATATTTTGCAGCTGTCCGCGTTCATTTGGACAAGAACCAAACTCGAACGTCTGCCCTGTCTGCTTAGGACATCCTGGCGTACTCCCCGTCCTGAATAAAAAAGTTGTTGATTTTGCTATCATGGTAGGACTTGCAACCAATTGCTCAATCACACGATCAACCGATTTTGCACGCAAACATTACATGTACCCCGATCTTCCTAAAAATTATCAAATCACACAATCAGACAAGCCAATATGCCAAGAAGGCTTTATCACCATCCAAGGAGCTGATGGCGAAGAAAAAAAAGTTCGACTGCTCCGCATTCACATGGAAGAAGATGCAGGCAAAAACCTTCACAGTAACAAAGGATATAGCCTTGTGGACCTGAACCGCGCAGGCACACCACTCCTTGAAGTAGTAACTCATCCAGACATATCTACAGCGCAAGAAGCAGATGCATACCTCAAACAGCTCCATGCAATCGTTCAATATCTTGGGGTGAGTGATGCAAACATGGATGAGGGGTCATTTCGCGCTGATATCAACATCTCGGTCAAGAAAAAAACAGCGTCTGAGTTTGGCGTCAAAGTTGAACTCAAAAACATCAACTCATTCAGATTTATTGCTCATGCTATTGAATACGAACTAGAACGACAGCTTGAGCTTGTCACCACCAATCAGCGCATTTATCAAGAAACGCGTCTGTGGGACAGTAAACAACAAAAAAGTATTTTCATGCGATCTAAAGAAGAAGCTCAGGATTATCGCTATTTTAACGAGCCAGACCTTCCAGTGATTGAAATTGATGACTCATGGATTGAACGAATTAGAAAAAATATTCCCGAACTCCCTCGTGAAAAGTTTTTAAGGCTGCAAAAAGAATATGCTTTAAGCTCTTATGAAGCTGAAATTATGGTTGAAGACAAATCTATTGCTGATTTTTTTGAGGCTACGGTAGCAGTTTGTAATAACCCAAAACTAACAAGCAACTGGATCTTGCGAGATGTCCTGGGATATTTGAAGGAGCACAAAATTGGGTTGCATGAATCAAAAATTACAGCCAACGGACTCGGCGAGATGATTATAGCCCTTGAGCAAGGAGTGATCAACAGCTCTGCAGCACAAGAGGTCTTTCTGGAAATGGCCCAAACAGGCAAATCGCCACATGTCATCATCGATGAGAAAGATCTTAAACAGATCGGTTCATCAGAAGAACTTGAGGCGATTGTAAAGCAGGTTATCGAACAAAATGCCGACTCGGTTAAAAAATATCAAGAAGGTAATGCGCGGCTTTTCATGTTCTTTGTTGGCCAGACGATGAAGGCGACCAAGGGCAAAGGAAACCCTGTCATGATCAATGATCTCCTGAAAAAATATTTAGGCTAAAATACTTAGTTTCTTGATGCACAATTATCGATTGTGCATCTTTATTTCATTTTTATTCCATTCAGTGAAATAAAAATAGAAAAATCATGGTCTTATTTCAATAAACCCACTAAAAATGAAATAATACTCACCAAAAAACCGATTATTTCAAAAAATAGCCCCTCTCAGGGCATTAAAAAAGGGAGGCGTGTGCCTCCCCTAAATTTTCTAAATATGTGCACTTTGTACACACATCCATACTTGTTTTTTTTGCAGCTTCTATCGATTATTCACTCTTTGATTCAGTTGATTTTTCAGTAGAAGCAGCTGACTTTTTATTTCGCTTTTTATTCCAACGGCTCTTTCTGCCGCTACCTTTATCACCCTTGGAACCATGGCTTCGACCACGACGACGGCCACCTCTTCTGCTACCATCCTTCTTGCCTGATTTTTCGCCAGAAGAATCTATAGCTCTTTTACCTTTACCACGACGTTTATAAGATTTTTTATTGAAATCGCCTTTATTCGACGCATCTGTTACTTCAGATTTTTTTTCAGCGGAAATAGCTGAGCGATCGCGATTTCGGCGACGTTCTCCCCAAGGTACTTTTTGATCTTTTTTACAGTCTTTCCCACCTTTAGAATCTTTCCCGCCTTTGCGATAAGCCTTTTTTGAGCCGTTATTAGCTGATTCTTTCTCAGGTTTTGATCTCCTCCAAAAAGCCCATCCTGGAGCATCAGACTTTTTTCGATCGGAAGTTTTGGTCTTTTTCAGCCCTTCATCTGCAGCATACACGCCATGACAACCAACCGCTAACAACGTAATAGCAAGCATTAATCTTGCTGTTAATTTTTTTTCCATCACAAAACTCCCTCTATTTAATTAATAAAACGCTTTGTTTTTACAATTCTAATTGTATTAAAATTGAATTCAGCTTGTCAATAAATAAGCAGATTGGAGATCAAAATAAAAAAGGGCCCCTCTCAAGGCCCTTTACAATCAATGCATCTAAAAAATGAAGACAAATTACTCTTCAACCCTTTGCGTGAACCCACACTCCTTATTCGGACAGGTGTGGTTGGTTGATTTTTCCACTTTATCTTTAGTAATCAGCAAATACGGCGACTTGCAATTGGGGCACGGCGTCTCAACAACGCCACCAAATATTGCAAAATTACATTTTGGATAGCCTGCACAGCCCCAAAAGGATCCGCCCTTCCATCTCCTCTTAACAAGCTTGCTTCCACAGGTTGGGCATGGCATTTTAAGCTGATCTTGGTGGATATACTTACAATCTGGATAGCCAGGGCAAGATAAAAACGGACCAAAACGTCCCATTTTTTTAACTAAATTTTTCCCACAATTTGGACAAGTAAGCGAACTACCGTCTTCTGCTGCGTGCTCTGTTTTATCAATCATAATCTTACCCTCTTCGGTACGAGTAAAGTTTGACGTAAATTTACATTCGGGAAACTTAGAGCAGCCCAAAAATTCTCCGCTTTTACTAAAACGCACCATCAACGGGTTGCCACAATCTGGACACTTTTGATCTGTTTCCACAGAACGACGACTCTCTTCTTTTCCACCAAAGGCAACAAGATCTTTTTTAAATTTATCATAAAACAAGTTCAAAACATCGTCTCGCTTGATTTCACCGTTGGCAATTTTATCAAGGTCTTCTTCCATTTTGGCAGTAAATGAAATATCAAGGACATCGGGCAGATTTTTAACAAGCATGTCACTCACTGCTTTACCAAGCTCTGTTGGTGTAAAGCGCTTGTTATCTTTGCCAACATACCCACGTTTTTGAATGGTTGAAAGCGTTGCGCCGTAGGTACTTGGACGCCCAATTCCTCGTTTTTCAAGCTCTTTAACAAGCGTTGCTTCGGAATATCGTGGCGGTGGCTGCGTAAAATGCTGCTTTGAATCAAGTTTGGAAAGATCGGCCGGCTGATTTTCGGCAATGCTTTTTGGAATTTTCACGGCCTGTTCATTTTCTTCGTCTTCAACTAAATAAACTTTTAAGAATCCATCAAACATCAGGGTCGAACCTGTTGCTCTAAAAATAAATGCCCCACCCTCAATAATTACTTGACGTTGAAAGTATTCGGCAGCTTCCATTTGGCATGCGACAAAGCGTTTCCAAATCAAACCATAAAGTTTTGCTTCATCTTTACCTAGATAACGTGCCACCAATTCGGGTGTCATTTCAACATTAATTGGCCTAATGGCTTCGTGAGCGTCTTGAGCTCCTGTTTTGCCGTATATGTGAGCATTTTTTGGTAGATACTTTGCGCCAAATTCTTTTTTAATATAATCACGCGTTGATTGCAATGCAGTATCTGAAATACGTAACGAATCGGTACGCATGTAGGTAATCAATGCTTCGGGATTATTTTTATCAGCCAAAGGTAAACCTTCATACAAGCGTTGCGCAAGCGTCATCGTCTTATCAACAGAAAATCCTAATTTATTAAAAGCATCTTGTTGCAGGGTACTGGTCATAAAAGGCGGAGGTGGATTTTTGGCTCGTTTTTTTTCAGTAATTTTAGTGATAACAAAATGCTCTTTTTTGATATCTAAAAGCACCTTATCGGCTTGTTCTTTAGTGCCAATTTTTACCGCTTTATTGTTAATTTTTGAAAGTTCAGCATGCAAATCTTCTTTATCAACTGTTTTAAAAAGTGCATGCAAAGACCATGATTCTTCGGGTTTAAAGACAAGAATTTCAGCTTCTCGCTCACAAACAAGCCGCAGAGCAACAGATTGTACACGGCCAGCAGATAACCCTTTGGCTATTTTCTTCCACAAAATAGGAGAAACCTCATACCCCACCCAACGGTCGAGAATACGGCGAGCTTGCTGTGCATTCACCTTGTGAATATTCACATGAACTTTTTTTTCTATTGCCTCGATAATTGCAGGCTTGGTAATTTCGTTAAACGAGATACGATGAATTTTGTCAGGGTCAGGAAAAACCTTTTCTATCTCCTGGCCAATATGCCAAGCAATAATCTCTCCTTCACGGTCAGGATCTGAGGCCAAATATACCTCGCTACACTGCCGAGCCTGTTTACAAATATCAGATATCACGGTCGCCTTGTCCTTGATCACTGCGTATTCAAGGTCAATGGCGTGGGTCTTTTCGTCACGTACAATACCGAGCTTGCGCGTCGGCAAATCTTTGACATGCCCAAATGTCGACATAATTTTAAAATCTTTACCCAAGAATTTAGAAATAGTCTTGATTTTTGCAGGTGACTCAACAATTAGGAGCTTAGGTCCATCTTCATTCATGGTTTTTCTTCTTCTCATCCCCAGCCCATCCCCAGTGAAAATGTTTTTATTACAACAGTTACATCTCGGCGATGCTCTCAAGCATCTTTTTTTACCAGTTGTCTGCTTTTTGTCAAAAATATTTTAAAATAACGTTTTATGCATTGCTCACCGTTACTATCACTAGGTTATTATTTTTATTTTTTATTTGTCAATACCAGCGTGTTAATTTTGTAAAAAGGCTTACTATCTTACCCAAAAAGGTTTTGAAGTTTGATTTTAAATATAAGTTTTTCAGAGCAAAGTTGTTTAATTTACGAACCTAATGTAATTTTGGCAACGTATTAATGTGTAAATTTTTCGAGGAGCTTTTATGTTTGCTGAACTATTTTCCTGCTGGAAAGAATCTTTATCTCTTGCCCGATGGTCAAATTTTAAACTACTTGTTGCTGCAACATTAAACAACACCTACCAATCAAGCCGCATCGTGATAAAATATTTTTGGCCACTTTTGATAGCCAGTATGGGATTTTTTACCTTAACTCTCGTATCAATTGCTCCTAAACTCAGGAATGCTTATCCATTTTGCACAATCAATTACAATAACATTTATCTACTAATCACAACGTCTATTTTATATAGCAGCCTCTGCTTTTTATTTCAACTTACAACACGACCATCTCTGGAACGAAAAGATTTACACTATTTTCTTTTATACCTGCCCAAATCGATAGTACTTCTTCCTCTAGCGCTCATAACAGGCTTTAGTAACTTCTTACCTTTTGGACTTGGAAGTTTTACTTTTTTTCTCTTCGCTTCAGCTCCATTTTTCTACCTTGATGCACCTTCGTCAGTGGCAAGCCTTATTGCAAGTCTTAAGCGCAGCATAAAGCTTGGCGTATATTTTTTTCCAGGGATTGCTTTATGCTATCTAATCGCTATACCAATCATGATAGGGATAACAATTGTCTCTATCCTCATTGGAAGCCTTCTCTTTTATTGCTTAAAAATTCTTGCTATTCCACACTATTTACTTGGCATTTTTGCTGCATTGGGAACTATTTCACTTGTTATTTTAATGCTATCAATATCGTTTACCGCTATGCTGTATACAAAAATTAAGCACAGCAACCCTTCAATATTTTTTTAGCAAGGACGTTATGTTTATTATTTTGGAGCACTGGCGCTCATCTTTGGAACTTCTTAAGTTTTCTCAACTATTCGAAATTATTAAGCAATCATGCAGATTTTTTATGCAAGGTGTTATCCTTTTAGTGCGCCATTTTTATTGGCTCTTAGCAATCGACTTGTTCCTGTTTGTTGCATCAACACGCACGCTACTTAAAACCATCGAAACCCAAAAACAAGCTACAACTCTAGCTTTTTCTCCAGGCGCATTTTACTTGCTTGTTCTCATGCAAGGAGCAGCATTTGCCTTGTCTGGAATCTTTTTTCTTTTTCTTAAAAAACAACCAACAACACTTGCTAGTATCCCTTATTTAAAAGCAGCTTTTCCTCGTTATCTTCAGTTCTATTTGTTTGTATCAATCATACTTTTTTTTGGCATTATTTTCATCACCGGCGCTGGTATAACCAAATTCCCTATGGTACCTCAACCAGTCCTGATTACTTTTAAAATGATTGAAGTTGCAACACTTTTTTACTGGATGAACTCTCAGGGGTTTTTTAAAAACCTTTTTGGCTCATTTGAATCTGGAATTAATATCATTGTCTACAATCTACCAATATTCCTTCTCCTAGGGGGACTGCTTTTTGGAATAAACATGCTTATCCAATTTTGCGCCTTTGGGGCTTTTCAACCAGACTCAACAATGCAAATAACAGCCACTCGTAGCAACATGGTCTCCATTATCGGTAATGAAAATTTTTCATTTCACAATTTTTTAATAGCAAAATACCTTAAGCTTTTTTTAGAATATTTTTGGATAGCAATCATGCTGAGTGTGTACGAAAATAAAAAAGATATTCGCTATACTAAAACTCTTTTTGAATAACAGGCAGCTTAATCATGAGGCTAAACTTCGCCATCACGCTAATTAAAACAATTATTATGTATCTCTCGTGGAGCATAGCTTTGTTGTTTTTTACACTAATAAGTCTTCCCCTTGTTTTTTTGCCAAAAAGATGGCGCTATGACAACAGGCTTTATTTCTTTCTGATGAACACATTATCGCACATCATGATCACAACAAGCTTTGTAAAAATCTTGATTCAAGGGAAACACTACCTACCACAATATCCTAACAGCCCATCTGTTATCATTGCCAATCACACATCAGCGCTTGATATTCCACTCGTTGATCTGTTACTGGGAACCTATCCTCACATCTGGGTTAGCAAAGATAGTTATGGGAAAATTCCTCTTTTTGGACGATTGATGAAAAACATGCATGTTCTTGTCCCTCGTCATAACCCAAAAAAAGCAGTGGCCGCCCTTGTCAAAGCCATTAAGCAAGCAAGTGAAGGCACCAGGCATCTCATTATGTTCCCCGAAGGAACACGACACTCCGACGGAACAATACATCCTTTTCATCAAGGATTTGCAATTGCGGCCCAAAAACTCAACCGCCCAGTGATACCAATGGCTCTTGTTGGACTACACGAAATTTTTCCACGCAAAAGCCTTTTATGCCTCAGCTCGAAACGTACAGTTCATATTGTCATTGGCAAACCGATGACCATGGAAACACAAGAATCTCGTGAAGATTTTATTCAGCGCGTTCAATCATGGTTTGAACATCAAATTAAAGAATCAAAAACGCCGTAAGAACCGTGATAGGGACTTGATAAAATCAGCACATCAAGGTAATGTTATCTCACAATGAAACTTTGTTGAGGAGAAAACATGTTCTTACGATGCGCATATTTTGAACTTTTTTATGTTCTTCTTCCGCTTCTTGCACTTGCACTCATCTATCGATGGCGGTTTTATCAATCACCTTTGTACGTGTATCCTCTGTCTGAAAAAATAGCTCAGGCAAGACTCTCTATTTTTGGCAGACACCAGTTCATCCTTTCAACTCTCCGATTTTTAGCTCTTGGCATTTTGGCATTCTTGATAACAAGGCCTCAATGGGTTGATGAACGATCAAAAGTGCACTTTGATGGTATAGACATTGTTCTTGCGATAGACGTTTCATCAAGCATGCTTGCGTTTGATGACTCAAAGGATCAGCGAAATCGATTTTCTGTTGCTCAACAAGAAGCCATCCGCTTTATTGAAAAACGCACGAATGATCCAATTGGCATTGTAATTTTTGCAAAAAATGCTCTTTCGCAGTGCCCTCTCACTCTTGATAAATCTATTTTAAAAGATATTGTTGGGCGGCTTGAAATTGGGGCCATCGACCCTTCAGAGACATGGCTAGGAACCGGCCTTGCCGTTTCTATCAATCGCCTAAAAAATTCAAAAGCAAAAACTAAACTGATTATTTTACTTACTGACGGAGAGCCAACAGCTCAAGAAAAAATCGACCCCACCATTGCAATCCAGCTTGCTCAGCAGTTTGGTATCAAGGTCTATACTATTGGTGTTGGCAGTGAAAAAGGAGCTTATTTTAACCACCCTTATCTTGGACTACAACATTTGCAGACATCGCTTAACAAAGAGCTTTTAGAAAAAATAGCATCATCAACTGGTGGTCAATTCTTCCTTGCACAAAATCCCAAGGATATGAGGCTAATTTATGATAAAATCGATTCACTAGAAAAAATTAACTACGAAACAGATCTTTTTCAAAAATACTATGAAGCTTTTCTAACCTTCATCTGGATTGTTTTTCTTCTTCTTGGACTAGAACTTGCTTTAAGATTGTTTATTTGGCGTGGAGTATGGTAAATGAATGACTTTTTTGGTATCCATTTTGGCGGATCACACCGTTCTATTTTTTTACTTCTGCTGCCTGTTTTAATTGTAGCCATCATTAAAAATTTTGGACGGCTTAAACGTGCTTACACAATCCTTGCAAACCCAAAAAATGGCAGCAATGCACTCAAGAATTTTTCATTACGCAAACAACTTATTAAATCAATCAGCTTGGCAGGAGCTTTAGTCGCACTCTTTATTGCTCTTCTTCAGCCGCAGTGGGGAAAGAAAGAACAAACCGTAACCCAAGAGGGACGCGATATCTTGATATTAGTTGATATCTCGCGCAGCATGACCGCACAAGATGTAAAACCAACACGCATGGATTTTGCCAAACTTAAAATTAGGAACCTTTTAACTAAGCTAGCTTTTGAACGGGTAGGGCTTATTCTTTTTTCCGGCTCAGCTTTTGTGCAATGCCCTCTCACTTCAGATCACAATGCTTTTTTAATGTTTCTTGACCATATTGAAGCAGAAAGTATCTCCTCTGGAACTACATCAATCGCCGGAGCACTTGAAAAAGCAATCACCCTTTTTGGCAACTCGCCTGATCGGAAAAACAAACTTGTCCTACTAGTTACAGACGGTGAAGATTTTTCAACCAACCTAGAAGCTGTCAAAAATAAAGCTGGCGAGCAGGATATTAAATTATTCGCTCTTGGCATAGGAACTAAAGAAGGAGCGCCTATTCCGATTTTTGACGCCTCAGGAAAGCAGTCTGGCTTTGAGACTGATGACCAAGGAGCGATTGTTCTTTCATCGCTCAATGAAAAAATGCTTGAAGAAATGTGTAGCTTCTTGAATGGCACATACGCAAAAGCCATTTATCAAGACAGCGACTTAGACAAAATAGTAAACATCATTAAAAAATTTGAACGTGAAAAATTTGCAGATAAAACCGTCTCACTGTATGAAGATCAGTATCCATGGCTTTTAGGATTGGCCTTTGTACTACTGATGCTCGAATGGATTGTGTAGAGGAATATTGAGTATGAAACGGTATATAATTGTATTAACCCTGTCCTGCTCACTCAGCACCAATGCACTTAACGCCTTTGATCTGTTTGGCTTTTTTAAGGGACACAAGGATGAAAAACCCGAGCAAGCAGTTGAACGACTGACTTCTCAGCAAATAGCTCACCCCAAAGACCCTTTTATAAATTATAATTTAGGCGTAGCCCAGTACAAAATTAGTAGTTTTGCACAAGCTGCTAGCAACTTTCAGCGGGCAGCAAAACATTCCAAAGAAAAAAAAGATCTTAGACAGCGAGCCTATTTTAATGGAGCAAACAGCCTTTACAAAGATGTACTTTCACAGCTCCCCCCATCATGGGAATCGGATGATACTGTTGTAGAAAACATCGATAATCATATTAAAAATCTTAAGCAAGCAATAAAAAATTATTCCTCTGCTTTAAAAATCGATAAACACAATTCACGCTCCCATGCAAACAAAAAGCTCGTTGAAGAACTTATTAAAAAGCTTGAAGAAAAGAAAAAACGACAAGAGGAAAAACAAGAAAAAGACAGTCAACAAGATCAAAATAAAGATTCTGAAAACAATGATTCTTCAGATGATGAAAATAATAAGTCACCCGATAGCAAAAATCAGCAGAACAACAATAAGCAAAAAAATAACGGCGATAGAAACAAAAAAGACGACCAATCGTCATCACAAAAAGATGATCAACAAGATGACCAACAAGATAGTAAGAGCGACAAACCAGAGGAGCGCCGAAAAGATGCTCCGGATAAAAAAGAGCAAAAAAGAGATTCCGGGAATGACGATATACCTGATAAAAAAGAAACCAAAAACAAAAATAAGCAGGAGTCTAAACATGATTCTCACCAAGAAGAAAAACAGGGTAACTCTCAAAAAACATCCTCTCGCCAGGGTAACGACGAAGAAACTGAAAAGCAAGAAGAGCTGTCCGGAGCTCACGCAGCACATGAACGCGACGGCAATGAAAATGAAGAAATGAAAGCAAGAACTCTTGGAGCCATTCTTGACAAACTTACCGATGATGAAGCACAATTACAAAAAAGTTTAACGACAGGACGCACAAAGCAAGCAGCGCCAGGTCAGAAGCTTTGGTAAGATGATTTCGTGAAATAATAAAAAAATTACAGAACTTGAGTTCTATTATGAAATATCCACAGACTTACGTTTTTTTATATATTGCATCACTGTTTTTTACTATTTCATGTCCACTCCTGGCTATCAATGTCACCCTTGAATTAGATAAAATTGTACAGATGCAAGACCCTCGCGCAGGAACAAGTGTTCCAGCAGCATTTATAGAAGAGACATTTATCCTTAAGGCGATAATCAAAGATGGAGACCGCAACGCCGGTACCGTAAACATTCAAGGCCTTAATGAATTTCATGTCGACCGCCAAAGTCGATCTACCAATATAACCATGGTAAACAACCATCTAACGTCAATCACAACCCACATGTACACCTTGCGACCAAAACGCGAAGGCATCTTTACCATCGGGCCCGCTTCTATCGACAAAAGCCCTCCATCAAATACTGTAACTCTGCACGTTATCAAGCGCCCAGCAAACTTCAAACATCACATTGAAGCTTCAAAATCACATGATGTTCAGTTATTTGGTAAAATTATTGCGAGCAAAGAATCTGTTGTTGTTGGAGAACCAACCATCATATCTCTGAAAATTTACATCCATGGACAGGCGCACAACCCTACTATTAGCCCTTTTGTAACGCCAGATTTTTTATTCAAGCAAATTGGAAACACAAAACAATACAAAGAGACTCTTGAAGAAACAGAATATTTTGTTCTAGAAAATCAGTATGAACTGATACCTCTCACACCTGGAACAAAAAAAATTGATCCAATCACCATTGAATACCATGTCCCCAAAAAACGTAGTCACCATCGTTCAGCAGGTTTTTTTGGCCATGACCTTTTGGATGATTTTTTTGGACCTCAAGCAGAACAACGACACGCGAAAACCAATGAATTAAACCTTGTTGTTGAATCGCTTCCTCCGCATGATAGCCCGATTGACGGTATTGGTGAATTTTCAGTGTTACGAGCAACACTCAATAAAACAGAAGCGCAGCCAAATGAACCATTAATTTATTCACTTACTATCGTTGGGCATGGAAATATTGATCAAATGAGCCACCCTCGCCTCGGATTACCCTCTAGAATGAAACACTACTCTTCAAAAAGCAATTTCATTCCTGGCGAGTCGATCGAAAAAGAAGGAAAGAAAATTTTTGAATATGTCATTCAAATACCGCAAAATGGAAACTGGGAAATTCCAGCACAAACCTTCACCTTTTTTGACACAAAAAAACGTAAATACCGCTCTCTTTTTTCAGAATCCCTGCCTATCATAGTTGCTTCTACAGAGGAAGCTGCAGCTCCTCATTATCAGCCTCACTCCGAAGCTGAATTGGGAGAACCATTACATGAGGAAGAAGCCCAGACAGAAACCATACCCCTTCAAAAAGACGTACACTTTATTCAAGAAGATGGCAGCGTGGCAAGTAAAAGCGTTCAAGCCCTCCCGCTGTGGCTGTTCTTATTATTAATTTTGTTACCCTTGATCTTATTTATCTCAAACTTTTTTGAGATAATCCGCAGCATTTGGTATCAAGAACCAACAAAGAAAAAAATTTGCGCTATTTATGAAAAACAGCTTGAGGCATTAAAAAAGAAGGGAGACTATGCTAAGTTATACCAATTTTTTCTCTCTTTTTTTGCTGAACGTTATCAAAAACCGGTCGAACTGATAACGCAAGACTGGATTCATGAAAAGCTTACTGACGAAGGATTCTCAAGAGAACGAATCCAGGAGTTTATGGATTTCTTAAATGAGTGCATAGGTCTTAAATTTACAACCAAACCACTCACTCTTCTTGAACTCACTGGTCTTTTTAAAAAGAGTAAATATTGGCTTATATTTTTAGCAAAGTGAGGAAGTATCTTATGAATCGTCCATCCGGCATCTATCACTTCATCCTTTTTCTGCTCATCGGCCAGATGCTTTTTTGCACGGCGCAGTCATCAGTAAATTATGAAGAAACTTTTTTGTACGCAAATGAATTGTATAAAAAAGGTGATTACCAAGGAGCTTTAAAACATTATTCAAGCATCCCTAATAAAAGTTCCAACGTACACTTCAATATTGGCAACTGTATGTTCAAGCTGGGTAAAAAAGGCCAAGCGCTTGCCTGTTGGCGACGAGCTGAACACGACTGGGGCGTATTTGGACGCAAAGAACTCCTTGCAAATATTGCTCTGGTTAAAGCTCAGCTTTTTCAAGAACCTACTAAAAAGTCAAAACAACCATCTTTTAAAAATACGTCAGAACGCATGACAACATCTATTGCCTCACTTGTTCATGCCACTCCAAATTTTTGGCTTCAGCTTGCCTTTTTACTTATGTGGTTTTTTCTTTTGCTTTATCGCAAATATCTTCACAAAAAAGGCCGCTTTATCATCATCTCGCTGCTATTCCTTCTGCAAGCATTTTTTGGCAGCCTCTTAGCTCTCAAATACAGCTTTGATCTGCGCAAATATGGCGTCATTGTTCAAACTTCAGCATCAATACGATCTGGACCAGGAGATGATTACCAGAAACTAGGCACTCTTGGCGAGGGAACAGAAGTAATAATTAATAAACAAAGTGACCAATTTTATAAGATCACACATCAAGGCCAAATAGGATGGGTATCAAATAAAGATATAGAGCCTATCTAGAAATATTAAATCCAAATAGAGAAACAAAATACCCCCCTTTTGACACCCGCTTTAAATGTTACTATGCTGTAAATAACGTCTGAGTAAAGATTCTTTTACATAAAACCAGTACCAAAGTTCAAAGATTATTTTGTAGGAATAAAATTGTATGAAAAGTTCCCGCGCTTCTTACTTGCTTCATTACTCTGTTCTCATTCTGCTGCCTATGTACCTTGCTTTATTGTGTAGCTGCGGAAAACATGAAACCGCTGCAGGAACTCTTGGTGCGGCCTCTGGAGCTATTGTTGGATCTGCAGTAAGCGGTGGCAACAGCAAGGGGACAGGCGCTCTTGTCGGCGCTATGATCGGCAACCTCTTTGGTCGTGAAATTGGTAAAGAAGCTGATAAACAAGAGTCTGAAGAAATCATGGACAGAGCTCGGCAAAGAGCTCTTGCTCGCCGACGCCTTGAAAGACTAGAAGCTGAAAACCGAGCCCTGCGTGAAAGTCATACAAAATGGTGCTTCCGTTGTTCAAAAAAAGTTCATATCATTGGCGCCCACACCTGTCCTCGCTGCGGCGGAGAACTTGGTCGAGAAAAATTTTGTAACGGCTGTACGGCTTCTTTTGAGCCTGAATCAGGGTTCCGCTACTGCCCATTCTGCAAAGATCGAGCTCTTCTGAGTATTCGATAAATCCCCTTCAGAATCATCGATTTAATCTATCATGAGAAAACCCTTTCTCTGTTATTTTTAATAAATAATTTCATATTGTTAATTATTTTTATTAAAAGTGTTTATTTATAAGCATTATTTTTTATAGAATAATTATAAGATATCGTTTGTTATGAGTTAACAATTAACTAAGAATGACTAAGGGGATAGTATGAAAATAATCAAATTTTTTGCAAAATCATTACTGGGAGCACTCCTGATGAGTGCTATGCTTATGTCTTCTTGTACTAAAAAAGAAAAAACTATTAGTGGTGTAATTATTGGTGTTGGTACGGGGGCTGCAGTTGGAGGCCTTGCTGGTGGTGGCGGTGGAGCTGTTGCCGGCGGTCTTGTTGGAGGTCTGACCGGAGGACTTATTGGCAATAGTCTTGGTAGCGATAAAAAGCACCATGAAGATCGTAATGACTACAAAAAGCATAGAAAGTCGCGTAGTCAACATCATCATCATGATGATGAAAAATAACTATACTCTAGCTATATAAAGCAATTTTAACCGCGCTCTGCGTAGAAGCCCCCTAACGCTTCTCTGCGGGGCGCGGCCCTTTTTTATCCTACACTTGCACAACTTGCTCAGCAGTTTATACTTTTATCTTCATAGTATGATCAAGAAAAACAATGAACAATTACTTCTTATTGAAATGGTAACCGACGGTGAAAATACTGCTCAATGTGGAGAACCTCCACGTCCAAGTTGAAGAGAAACAGATTTTAAACGGCATTAGCCTTCAAGTAGCACCAGGCCAGACTCATGCAATCATGGGACCCAATGGCTCTGGAAAAAGCTCACTTGCCTACACACTCATGGGACACCCCCGTTACACAATTACAGAAGGCACTATCACACTATGCGATCAGGTTATCAACGAACTCTCTCCTGACAAACGAGCAAAACTTGGCATGTTTTTAGCGATGCAACACCCTCTTGAAATTGAAGGCATCCCGCTCAAAGATTTTTTACGTCAAGCATATAACGCTTTGTATGACGGAACTGATAAACAGTTGCGCATCAAGGAATTCAACGCTCTTTTATCTGAAAAACTTGAATTACTCAAAATGGACACTCAATTTGTTGAACGCCCCATCAATGTTGGATTTTCTGGTGGTGAAAAAAAACGGGCAGAAATTCTGCAGCTTGCTGTTTTGCAGCCCAAACTGATTGTTCTTGATGAAATTGACTCAGGCCTTGATATTGATGCACTAAAAATTGTGTGCAACGGAATCAATGCGATTAAACAATCAAATCCAGAAATAGCCATTGTTCTGATTACTCATTATCAACGCATTCTTGATTATCTTTTACCAAATTTTGTTCACGTTATTCAGAGCGGCAAAATTACCCGTTCTGGAGGCCCAGAGCTTGCAAGCTCTTTGGAACAAGAAGGATACACCCCTTAAATTATTTGACTTCAAATCGGTAAGGGATTGCCTCGGTTAAACGAGACAATCCCTTTTTTCTTATATCAATCACAAGTATTTACAATAACCAGTTTTGACTTGCTCCAAAAGCAACTTACAACTTCTTTTTTTTAAGAATAATCAGTTGCTCTAGACAGGATATATTGCATTCAGGGTATGAAATATGTAAAAGTAAACAAAATAATCTTTTTGGGGAGAAGGGGGTCCTATGAAAATCAGGCATGCTTTTACGCTTATCGAACTCATGATTGTCGTTGCAATTATCGCATTCTTATCTACTGTTGCCATTCCTCAATGCTTTAAATATCAAGCCCGCGCGCGACAAGCTGAAGTTGCTGTTTATTTGGCATCACTGCACACCGCACAACTTGCCTACCACGCTCAAAATGGTGAGTACTCTACCAATCTTGGCGGTGACGGTGGGATTGGATGGAAACCTGAGGGATACAAAGGCGGTGGGTCTCAAGAAAAATTTTACTACAGCTACGGTTTTAACAATGGCGATGCTCAAGAAGGCACACACTTTTTTACAGGAAAAATGGGAGCTAGCAAAGATTCTCTCGCTGGTTCAAGCGCCGAAAAAAATGGCTTTATCGCTCGAGCTGCTGCTGATTTACTCGGAAAGAACAAACTTGATATCTGGCAAATTGATCAAGACCGAACCATCACACACGTACAAAATGGTATTGATTGATTATGAACGAAGAAAACTTAAAATCTCATTTTGAAAAAGAACAAAAGACATTCCACCTAATGCAAGAAATGGGCCAAATGGAATACGTGTCATCTTGCCCTGCTTAGTTCCCAAAAGATAGATTCCCCCAATAATCGATCCTGTTAATGATGCAATTAAAAGCGTTACCCAGACTCCAACAGGTCCAATAAAAGCCCCTATCATGGCAAGTAATTCCATGTCTCCCACTCCCATACCATCTTTTTTAGTATATACACGAAATAATGTGGCAACTGTCCAAAGAATTCCGTAGCCTACGATAGCTCCTACAACACTTTCAACAATCCCCACATCCAAAAAACCGCATACCGCGAATAAGAAACCCATAGGGATAAGCCAAAGCGTAAATAGCTGGGGTATGACCAGCGCTTCTAAATCGGTGCGCACACCAACAATAAGGGCTGAAAATAAAAATAGATAGGCTAACAGAGGGCTCAATGACACATTATCGCCGTGGATCAGATATAAACAAACAACTGACAGAGCAGTGATAATTTCAATAAAGGGATAGAGCCAAGAAATTTTCTGACTACAAAATCGGCAATGACCTTGTAACCAAATCCATGAAACAACTGGAATATTATCAAACCATGAAATTACAGCATTGCAAGAAGTGCAGTGCGAGCGAAGGGCAAAAAAAGGTTTTTCATGGAGCAAGCGATAGCCCACAACATTCAAAAAAGATCCCCAACACAGCCCAAAAACACTCGCTATAAAAACCAGCTCAATCATGAACGAAATCCAGCTTTGATAAGATCATGAATATGAACGACTCCAACAACCTGCTCATTGTCTATAACAATAAGGCTGGTGATATTAAAGTCTTCCATCATTTTTAAGGCATCATAAGCAAGCATGCCTGGAGAAACTGTTTTTGGATTTTTGGTCATAATCTCTGCAGTTGTGCATTCAAATACTGATGGGCCTCGCTCGCAAGATCGGCGCAGATCTCCATCGGTCACAACGCCAAGGAGCGTTGCCTGCTCATCAACAACAATACCCAGACCAAATTTTTTGAATGAAATTTCATATAAAAGGTCTTTAAAACTTGCAGTCAAAGAAACAAAGGGAATTTCATTGGGTCCATGCATAAGACTACGAACCGTAAGCGTTAATCGTCTGCCAAGCGCCCCTGCTGGATGAAATTTTGCAAAATCATTTTTACCAAAACCAAGCTGCTTACTAGCAGCAATAGCAACGGCATCACCAAAGGCGACCATCAGCGTTGAACTGCTGGTTGGCGCAAGGTTCATATGACAAGCTTCTCCTTCAAATGGCAACATAACAACAAGGTTAGCACTATCAGCAAGAGCCCCTGCATTGCAGCAAATAAGACAAACTTCATTGCCTTGTGACTTTAAAACCTGAAATATTTGAGCTATTTCACTACCCGTGCCACTCTTTGAAAGAGCAATAAAAAGGTCATGAGGTCGCACCATGCCCAAATCACCGTGAAGAGCATCGCCGGGATGAAGAAAAAATGAAGGAATTCCAACACTAGAAAAAGTCGCAGCAAGTTTACGAGCTATAATGCCCGACTTGCCGCCACCTGAAAAAACAATTTTGCCTCGGGTGTTCAAGATTTTTTGCACAAGATCAACTGCCGAACTTGGCAATGCCTGAGCAACTCGAGCAATCGCTTCGGCTTCTTTAGTCAAAACATGGAGTAAGTCATTGGTAATATCGGAAAAAGTGGCAGTTGTCGTTACTGATGATTGCTTGTAAGCTACATCTTTCATGACAACTCCTACTCGCCTTTTTGTGACTCAAGATCCTGCTGAACTTTATTAAGCAAATCATTAATTCGTCGTTCTTTGACTTTTACTTCATCATACATGAAGACAAGATCTGGAACATACCGAGCCTTAATCGCCTTAGAAAGCGCAGTACGAATTGATGGTTTATATAATTTTAAGACTCTAAAAGCCTTATCAAAAGCCTCTTGGTCATTCTCGATAAATGATGCAAAAAACACATAGCAAATACCCGTATCGGCAGAAAAATCAATCCGCGACGGGTAGACCTGTGCAACATCTTTTTCATCGGCAGCAATAGCTTGAATAAGCGTTGATATCTCTTTGAGAAAGAGGGATTTTTTTTGCTCCCTCTTAATTTCATGAAGTTTTAATTTTTGCATGTACGTCTATCAAACTACAAAAATTTGCTCTCAGCGGCTCTAAGAAAATTATTCTTAATCGCCCGCATCAAACGCTTGCGTCTTTTTTGCGTTGGTGGCTCATAGTAAACCTGTCGCTTCATGTCGCGAATAACACCTTCACGCTCAACTTTTTTCTTGAGCTGTTTGAGGCTTTTTTCAAGGTTTCCTGAAACCTGCAGTTCGATATTATATTTCTTTGCCATGCTTAAAAGCACCATCCTTAAAATCGAGATTAAAGATAAACTTGTAATTTTACGTGTTCTTAGTCTATTCCAATTGAAATCAGTTGTCAAAGTTACCTGAAAGATACCAAGCTTGCGGTATCATCAACAGCCCCATGGTTCGGAAGCCCAACAAAAAAGAGCTTCCGAACCTTTCCTTATAAATACTTTTATTAAATCGACTCATCCCTCACAATGCCATCTATCGAAAGAACGGCTGCCCCTGAAATATTCACCGTTAAGTTACTACTGCTAGTCAAATTTCTGTTTCCAAATACAATCGATCGAGAACTTGCCTGAGGATTTGCATTTTTAGCCTGATTAACTGTATTCATAACAAGATCTACTGTTGATCCTCCTCCTCCTACAATGATTTTTGTGCCCGATGGATGCCAAGCAATTCCTTGACCAAATACACTCACTGTAGCATTGCTTGTAACTAAAGACAGCGCCGTTCCTGTAAATCGATAAATAGACAAACCTGTAGTTGGATCACCAATAGCAAGAGCTGTCCCATCTGGCGACCATTTTATAGATCTGACATCTGAAAACGTTCCTAAACTAGTCACGGCAGATAACGATGTTCCGTTAAATCTATAAATACGAACATTATTATTGTTAGCAAAACCACCTCCAGATGAGGCTCCTGTTCCTCCAAGAGCAATAAACTCACCGCTTGGCGACCATGATACCTCCTGAATTGAAGCGGAAAAACCCCCGAATGATTGGCTTGTTAGTGCTGTAAAAGATGTTCCGTTATAAGAATAAATACGAAACTGATTGGTATTTGCAAATCCTCCAGCTCCTGATACAGCTTTATCTCCTCCAACTGCAAGAAACCGACCATCTGGAGACCATGTAAGAGAATTTACATGACCTCCAGCAGTATTTGTTGAATGATAATCTAGACTAACAAAAGCTGAGAGCGTTTGACCATTGAACTTATAGGTACGAATAGAAAAAGCATCTGCAAAACCACCAAATCCAGCTACAAAGGCTTGTCCAGCGTTTGAAAAAAGTTTTCCATCAGGAGACCATTCAACCGTTAGAACGTCATCCGGATTACCCATATCTAAACTTGTAATGAATGTTAAAACTGAGCCATTAAAACCATAAATATACATATCATTATCGCCAGCAGGCCCAGTACTCAAATCCTTTCCCAGCGCTAAAAATTTACCATCTGGCGACCATCTAACCGAGTTAGGCTGGAAAGCGTTATATTGGCTTGTTACTGTTGTTAATGTTGATGTTCCGATGCGATAGATACGAAGTTGATCGGTCGTTGCAAATCCAGAGCTGCCACCAGCTGTAGCACTAGAACCTGCAACGGCCAAAAATAGACCTCCTGGAGAGACATCAACACTTGTAATAACTCCTGAACCATAACTCCTACTTGTTGATATTGTTAAACTTGTAGGGACTGTTTCTGATTTACTGTACCAATTATTTTTGTTATCTATCAAAAGTTGACCCGTTGTTAAGCGCATTCCCGAAGAAGTTGTATACAGCGATATCCAATTCATATTAATAGTTGATGTTTTATCCTGAAGAATAAGAATATTTTCTGTCGTTGTTGTTGGAACAAATGAAAAAGAGGTTCCAACATCAAATGTCAGGGTACTACCAGGTGCTATAAAACTTGCTACTGGCGAGCTATAAATAAATGCAGACGTTCCTGTGAATACAAAATCATTGTGAATAAAAAGATGCCCACGATTAAAACTAAAATCATTTTGTGCCGCCAAGACTGAATTATCAAAGGCAAGCATAGATCTATGAGAAGCTAATTTTATACAACTATTCAAAGGATTATTTCGTTTGTTATAAATAACAATATTTTTTACAGTCAGCGTAACATCATGATCAACAAATATCTGTGAGTTTTCGCCAATTTCTAACATATTTCCTTGACCATCAATAATCGTATCATCAGATATATGAATAACTTTTGATGCTGGAATTGAAAGATCTCCGTTTAAAATAATCGCTCGGCCTCGACCTCTAATTTTCCCCCCGCTTGACCATGTCACCGCAGAGTCTAGCACTAGATCCTTGAGCAGCTGCAATTCGCCTGTTTCACGCAAATCGATGGCGCCAGATACTGAAACAAGAGTATCAAGCGTTGCCTTTGCTGTAGGCTTGATGGTAAAGCCGTCATTCATACGCACATAACCGAGAGCACTTTCTCCGTCACTAAAAACATGATGTTGCGTTTTATAGACTATACCTGCGGTACCATTTAAGTTTGAACTAAAGATTGAACCCTGCCAAGCCAAACTAGCAACCAGCAAGGCAAGTTTGACAATCTGTCTCTTCATTTTTTCTCCCATCAACAAAATGCTTATCAAAAAGCTTCTTGAACACCTTAACAATAAAATAGACCGGAAGGCCAATTATTCGTTAGCACATCCGATCTATTTTACTGGTCATACCAAAACTTAAACCTAGCTGTTACACAGAATCATCTCTCACTATTCCATTTATTATTACCTGTGCAGCTCCTTGGATAGCAACGTCCAAATTGGCACTTGCTCCTACAGCGCTGTTTCCAAAAATAAGACTACGTGACACGGCCTGAGGAGAAGAGGTACTTGTATAATTTATAGAATAAAGACGAACTTCGTCTGTATTACTAAATCCACCAGATGGATTAACAGGATCCCTTCCGCTAACAGCAAGTACAGAACCCCTTGGATGCCAAATTAGCCCATCGATAAAATTAGTCGCACTACCATTACCGTATGCTTTACTTGCCAACGGGGTCAAGGAAGATCCATTAAATAAATAAATACGTAGCTCATTGGTAGAAGGAAATCCTCCAACAGCAGAAGGAGATCTACCTCCAACTGCAAGCAATGTGCCATCTGGAGACCAATCAACTGCAAAAACAGCTGGTGATACCGTCCCATAATCTTGGCTTGTAATGGGAGTCAGCGTTATTCCATTAAAACTATAAACTCGGACTTCGTTAGAATTTGCAAAACCGCCACTTGCAGCTGTTGAAGACCCTGCAATTGCAATAAAATTTCCGTCTCTAGACCATCGCAACGTATTAACGCCACCCGAATAAGCTTGACTAGTAAGAGCTGTAAGCGTTAAGCCATCAAAACTATAAATGCGAAATTCATTAGTATTTGCAAAGCCTCCCACAGCAGCAGCTCCATTTCCACCTATTGCAAGATATTTGCCACTGGGGTGCCATCCCAGCCACTCTATATCAGTACCATAATCCCTGCTCGTAAGAGCCGTTAATGACACACCATCAAAACTATAAATACGAAATTCATCGGTATTACCAAATCCTCCACCTGCAATAGGATTTGTTCCGGCTACCGCAAGAAACTTACCATCAGGGCTCCATTCAACAAAATTAACCACACTAGTTGGTCCACCATACGACCGACTTGTTACCGCTGTAAGATTTGCTCCATCAAAACTATATACTCTAATTTGATTGGTATTGAGAAAACCACCAACAGATGCAGCATTATCTCCTCCTAAGGCTAAATACCTGGTATCCGGAGACCATCCTGCACCAACAACTCGAGCCCCATAAGGGCTACTTGTAACGGTTGTAAGAGTACTCCCATTAAAACTATATAACCGTATGTTATCTGTATTGTTAAAACCGCCTTGCCCCTTGGCAGGCTTTTCACCCGCAATAGTCAGAATTTTACCGTCAGGAGTCCAATCAACCCAATTAACTGTCTGCCCGGTTGAATACCCCACGCTTGTCAACGAGGACAATGTCGACAAAGTACCTCCGGTATTTGTGTTGAGTGTAACCTTGTTCTCAAAAATTAGCCGACCTTTTGTCAGTCGCATTCCTGATGCAGTCGTATTAAGCGTACACCCATTCAAATGCAATGTTGATGTTTGTGCTTGTAATACAAACAGCTGATCAATTGTAGTTGTTGGCGAAAAAGTAAAAGATGTACCTATATCAAATAATAGGCGCCCATTCGGGGCAATATAACTGGGAGCGGCAGAGTTATAAATAAAAGCAGATGTTCCAGTAAAAATTACGTCATTGTAAAAATACATCTGTCCCTGAGCCATAATAATATCATTAGCCAGCGCAAGGACCGCATTATCAAACGCAAGACGACCACGGTTGCCACCAATTTTTAAACACCCATTAGTCAGACTATTTTTTGTATTACGCACCACAAGATTGCGTAATGTCAGTGTCACGTTATTATCAACAAATATCTGTGCATTATTACCGAAAAATAACGTATTACCTTTACCTTCAATAACAGTATCTCCAGAGATATGAATAATCTTTGACGGCGGAATAGACAGCTGATTATTCAAAATTAACGCATGACCACGACCATTTATATATCCTCCACTCGACCAGGTCACGCGAGAATCAAGCTCCAAATCACTAATTAACTGAAGAACACCTGTTTCTCTTAAATCAATACCGCCCGATACAGTCATAAAAGTATCCAGCGTCGCTTTTGCTGCAGGCTTAACAGTAAAACCACCATTCATCCGTACATAACCACGTGCGCTCTCTCCATTACTAAACACATGATGTTGTGTTTTATAAACAATCGCTGCCGTACCATCTAAATTTGAATTAAAAGCAAAATGCTGCCATCCTAAAATCACCAGGAAAATATTAAAAATTAAAAAATTTCCCTTCATTCATTTCTCCTCCTATCGCCTTATCATTAAATTGATTCATCACTCACAATACCATCTATTGTAAGAACAGCTGCGCCTAAAATTTCCACTCCTAAATTACTACTGCTCGTCAAATTTTTATTTCCAAATACAATCGATCGAGAATATGCTTGAGGGTCAGAGTTTTTTGCCTGATTGATTGAATAAAGAATAAAATCTACTGCTGAACCAACACCTCCTGAGATAATTTTTTTTCCTGAAGGATGCCATACGAGACCTTGGCCTGCAACGACAACTGTAGAATCGCTTGCAACAAAAGATAGCGCTGACCCTGTGAATCGATAGAGATTAAGTCCCGCACTTCCATCACCAATCGCAAGAGCTGTCCCATCTGGCGACCATTTGATCGATCTAACATCTGAAAACGTTCCTAGACTAGTCACGGCAGATAACGATGTTCCGTTAAATCTATAAATACGAACATTATTATTGTTAGCAAAACCACCTCCAGATGAGGCTCCCGATCCTCCAAGAGCAACAAACTCACCGCTTGGCGACCATGATACCTCTTTAATTGAAGCAGAAAAACCCCCGAACGATTGGCTTGTTAGCGCTGTAAAAGATGCTCCATCATAAGAATAAATACGTAATTGATCTGTATTAGCAAATCCTCCAGCTCCGGAGATAGCACCGCGCCCTCCAACTGCAAGAAACCGACCATCTGGAGACCAGGCAAGAGAATTTACATGACCCCCTGTAGTATTGGTAGAGTGATGGTCAAGAGCAACTAAAGGTGAAAGAACTTGTCCATTAAATGTGTATGTTCGTATAGAAAAAGCACTTGCAAAACCACCAGATCCCCCTGCAAAAGCTTGTCCTGAGACTGATAAAAGCTTCCCATCTGGAGACCATTCAATTGTTTCAACATCATCTGGCAATCCCATATCAAGACTGGCTATATTGCTTAAAACTGAACCATTGAATCCATAAACATAAACGTCATCACCTCCTGCAGGGCCAGAGCTAAAATCTTTTCCTATCGCCAAAAATTTACCATCAGGAGACCATCTAACTGCATTAATAATAAAAGGACTATACTGACTTGTTACCGTTGTTAAGGTTGATGTTCCCATGCGATAAATACGCACCTCATCGGCAGTTGCAAAACCAGAACTACCGCCTGCTGTAGGAATAAAACCTGCTACAGCCAAAAAATCACCTCCTGGTGAGAAATCAACAGAATAAACATCATTACCATAACTTCTACTCGTTGATATTGTTAAACTTGTAGGTATTGTTTCTGATTTACTGTACCAATTATTTTTGTTATCTATTACCAGTCGACCATTTGTTAACCTCATTCCTGAGGATGTCGTGAATAATGAGATCCAATTCATATTAATGGTTGACGTTTTATCTTGAAGAATAAGAATATTTTCTGTCGTTGTTGTTGGAACAAATGAAAAAGAGGTTCCAACATCAAATGTCAGGGTACTACCAGGTGCTATAAAACTTGCTACTGGCGAGCTATAAATAAATGCAGACGTTCCTGTGAATACAAAATCATTGTGAATAAAAAGATGCCCACGATTAAAACTAAAATCATTTTGTGCCGCCAAGACTGAATTATCAAAGGCAAGCATAGATCTATGAGAAGCTAATTTTATACAACTATTCAAAGGATTATTTCGTTTGTTATAAATAACAATATTTTTTACAGTCAGCGTAACATCATGATCAACAAATATCTGTGAGTTTTCGCCAATTTCTAACATATTTCCTTTACCATCAATAATCGTATCATCAGATATATGAATAACTTTTGATGCTGGGATTGACAAATTCCCTCGTAAAATAATAGCTTTTCCTCGTCCTCTAATTTTTCCACCACTTGACCATGTCACTCCAGAATCAAGCACTAAGTCATTAAGAAGCTGCAGTTCTCCTGTTTCACGTAAATCAATAGCCCCAGAAACTGAAATAAGCGTATCAAGTGTAGCTTTTGCTGTAGGCTTTATTGTGAAGCCGTTATTCATGCGCACATAGCCAAGCGCACTCTCTCCGTCACTAAAAACATGATGTTGAGTTTTATAAACAATCCCAGCCGTACCATTGAGATTTGAACTAAAAGTAAAACCATGCCAAGTAAAGTTAGCTAACAACAATAAAACTTGTACCCCTTTAATTCTCATTTTCATCACTCCTTCTTAATAAAAACAACTCAATCCACTCTTAAACTTCTTAACTACAAATTAGACAGAAAGCTCTGCAGGAAAATTCTGCAGAGCTTTCTATCTAGTTTGAATTGATTTATAGTAACGTTACACTGATTCATCACTCACAAAGCCATCTAACGTGATATGAGCTGCGCCTAATATTTCAACACCAAGATTACTAGCACTTGTTAGATTTTTATTTCCAAATACAATCGATCGAGAATACGCCTGAGGGTTTGCATTTTTAGCCTGATTAACAGTATTCATAGCAATATCTACTGTTGATCCACCTCCAGCTACAATGATTTTTTTGCCCGATGGATGCCAAGCAATTCCCTGACCCACAACATCAATGGTAGCATCGCTTGTAACCAAAGAAAGAGCTGTTCCTGTAAATCGATAGAGATTAAGTCCTGTACTTGGATCACCAATAGCAAGCGTTGTCCCATCTGGCGACCATTTTATAGATCTGACATCTGAAAACGTTCCTAGACTAGTGACTGCAACCAGCGATGTTCCGTTAAATCTATAAATACGAACATTATTATTATTAGCAAAGCCACCCCCCGATGAGGCACCTGTTCCTCCAATAGCAATAAACTCACCACTAGGAGACCATGACACCTCCTGAATTGAAGCCGAAACCCCACCAAACGATTGGCTTGTTAAAGCTGTAAAAGAAGTTCCGTTATAAGAATAAATACGCAACTGATCCTTATTTGCAAATCCGCCAGCCCCGGACACCGCTTTATTTCCGCCAACAGCAAGAAACCGACCATCTGGAGACCATGTAAGAGAATTCACTTGACCACCCGTCGTATCTGTTGAATGATAATCTAAGCTGACAAAAGCTGAGAGCGTTTGCCCATTAAACTTATAAGTACGAATAGAAAAAGCATCTCCAAAACCACCAGATCCCCCTGCAAAAGCTTGTCCTGAGACTGATAAAAGCTTCCCATCTGGAGACCATTCAATTGTTTCAACATCATCTGGCAATCCCATATCAAGACTGGCTATATTGCTTAAAACTGAACCATTGAATCCATAAACATAAACGTCATCATCGCCAACAGGGCCATCGCTAATATCCTTACCTAAAGCTAAAAACTTACCATCGGGCGACCATCGAACCGAATTTGGCAGCGTAGAGTTATGTTGACTTGTTACAGTTGTTAATGTTGAAGCTCCAATCCGATAGATACGCAGTTCATCGGTAGTTGCAAATCCAGAGCTATCACCAGCAACAGCAGAAATACCAGCTACTGCTAAAAATTGACCCCCTGGAGAAATGTCAACAGAATTAATGCTACCACCATAACTTCTACTCGTTGATATTGTTAAACTTGTAGGAATTGTTTCAGTTTTACTATGCCAATCATTCTTATTATCTATCAAAAGACGCCCAGTTGTTAAACGCATTCCCGAAGAAGTGGTGTAAAGCGAGATACCATTTGTATAGATAATTGATGATTTATCTTGCAGAATAAATATATTCTCTGTTGTTGATGTTGGAGCGAACGAAAAAGAACTTCCAATATCAAATGTTAATGCACTGCCAGGCGCCACAAAACTTGCTACTGGTGATGTATAAATAAATGCAGACGTTCCTGTGAATACAAAATCATTATGAATAAAAAGATGCCCACGATTAAAACTAAAATCATTTTGCGCAGCCAAGACTGAATTATCAAAGGCAAGCATTGATCGATGAGAAGCTAACTTAATACAGCTATTAAGCTGATTATTTCGTTTGTTATAAATGACAATATTTTTCATAGTCAGCGTAACATCATGGTCAACAAAGATCTGTGCATGCTCACCAAATTCCAACTTATTTCCTTGACCATCAATAATTGTATCATCAGAAATATGAATAATTTTTGATGCTGGAATAGAAAGATTTCCATTTAAAATAATTGCTCGACCTCGGCCTCTAATCTTTCCACCACTTGACCATGTCACTCCAGAATCAAGTACAAGATCTTTGAGAAGCTGCAGCTCTCCTGTTTCACGTAAATCAATAGATCCAGATACAGAGATCAATGTATCAAGTGTTGCTTTTGCCGTTGGTTTGATAGTAAAACCTCCCCCCATGCGTACATATCCAAGCGCACTTTCTCCGTCACTAAAAACATGATGTTGCGTTTTGTAGACTATACCTGCGGTACCATTTAGGTTTGAGCTAAAAGCAGACTGCTGCCACGATATACTGACAAGCAATAAAATCGCCTTCAAAATATGTCTCTTCATCCTTCTTTCTCCCTTTTCTGATAAAAATTTTATTCAAAAATCTCTTGCACGCTACTTCCCAAATATTTAAATTTTCTTTCACTAACAACTTAATCTTCGTACAACTTCTACACAGCAAAGTCAATACATTACATGCTTAACTCATGGCAACATCGATGCTCTTATGATAGACTTTTAGACTAAATTAATTCTACATGTATTCTCAAAATAGGAACTGATAATGACATCATTTGCATGGTTTCAAGAACAATTAAAAAATAATAAGCTAGTCGAAAAATTAAAGACTATAGATACTATAATTTGTGACGTCGATGGATCATTAACCAATGCCTGGATTTATGTCTCTGAGCAAGGCGAAGGCGGTAGGTTATTTGATATCCAAGATGGATTTGCAACGGTGCAAGCTATTAAACAAGGACTTCGCATCGCGCTCTTGAGTGGAAAAGCAAACAAATCTATCGTATCACGAGGCAAAGCTCTTGGTATTCCAGAAGAACTCTGTATTGGCGGATCTCTTGATAAGCCAACAGTCCTTAGACAAATTCAGGAAAAGTATAACCTTCAAGCTTCTCAGATCTTAATGTATGGGGATGATTTCCTTGATGTTCAAGTTAAATTAAGTATTCCAGACGTACTTTTTGTTACCCCTTCAGACAGCCCTTTTTATATCAGTGCTCAAGCAGACCTTGTGCTCCAACAACAAGGCGGTCATCATGCATTCAGACAACTGCTAGACCTATTACTTTTTGTTCAAAATAAACATTTTGCTCAACAACTCATACAAAAAATGATCCTATGATTAAAACTCATCGGCGAAAAGAAGATCTTTTGTTTATAAGCAGCGCAGCAGCGCTACTCATACTTATACTAACAACACTTGTCTGGCTGTATTCCTGCAACAGAATA
Organism: uncultured Pseudomonadota bacterium; assembly: GCA_964493325.1. Taxonomy (GTDB): domain Bacteria; phylum Babelota; class Babeliae; order Babelales; family RVW-14; genus CAZBMD01. The sequence continues at coordinate 62,499 of CAZBMD010000008.1, forward strand.
AAAACACAAAATCTTATCGAGACATCAACAAGTGCCAATGAAATTATTCACTACGCACCGCTACTCACACTGATTGATGGAACTCTGCGCGAAGTTGAAAAAAATAACCGCTATGAAGCGGTCATCAAAACTCAAACAGCAACAATATTCAAAAACTCTTCTCAAATTACCTGCAACGCCACTGAATGCTCTCTATTTCAAGGATCTGAACTAAAGGGCCAAATCTCATCACCCACGGCAATCATCGAAAAAGACAAACAATGTATAACATTTCCATCAACAATACTCGGTTCATTTGAACAGATAAACTTTGAGGGGAGCAACGCTCTTTTGCAACTTTCAACCTACACGCTTTCAAGCTCAAATCAGTTGCTCATTACAACGGATAATGTGCAACACAGGGCTGGGGAATACCGACTTGATCTAAAAAATTATAGCGGAGTTATGGCGGGAGGAATCAGAACAGAGTTCACACAGCTCGGCAACCAACCAACGCGGTAATAGAAGCTACGTTCAGAGCAGAAAGAGTTTTTGCGCAGCTGACAAGCGTTGCGCCTGTAGTACACAGATCATCCACCAAAAGAATATTCTTACCTCTCAGATGTGAAGTTTTACCTTGATGCCACCAATGAATGGTAAAAGCGTTTTCCACGTTGTATGCACGATCGGTCGCTGAAAGCTTTGATTGGAATTTGGTTCGTTTTTGACGCATCAATAAACGAAGAACAGGCCTATCTAACAGACGACCAAGTTCCTTGGCTATTTCATGTGCCTGATTAAACCCCCGCATTGTGTACCGCGTCCAATGAAGGGGTACTGCAACAATATAATCAATTGCAAGTTCATTAGTCGGCACAAAAACCTGTGTAAGCCGAGCAAGCTGCTTTGCTGCAAGCATGTCTCCAGAAAATTTTTTTAAAATAAGATTGCGCAGCGGGCCATCGTAAGCGCCAACTGAAAAAACTTTCATACTTTTGTTACGTGTAATCGGTAGAAACACTGATGCTACCGGCTTAATAAGCTGCATACACAAAGCACATAAAACCGCATCAGTAGTTACAAGAACTCCGCATGAACAGCAAAGAGCTGGATAGAAGAACTGAGAAAGATTCTTAAAAATAGAAAGCGATTGGATTAGTTGGCGAGCCACAAAATGAGCCTAAAAGTAAGTTGAACCACAGCCCCTGCAAGTAAATCACCAGCAAAAACACCAGCAATACTTGGCAGAGCATCCAAATCAAATTTCCATGTTTTCATTAAAAACATAGGCAGGATGATGTTTGCAACATGAAACAGAATAAAGCCAACAACAAAAAGTTTAAGCGAAACTGGTATACAACAAAAAGCAAGAGCCATGCCAACCGTTTTATCAATAACAATGACTGAAAGATCTTTGGGTTCCTGAATATTTAATGCGATAAAAACAGCAATCAAAGCGACTGCTAAAAAAACTCCTGCAAATAGGTGTCCGATGTATGGACTCATCACGCTCAAAGCGCATGTAATCATAAGAAAAGGGACAGCCCCAAGAGAGGCTATAAGACCTCCTCCACGCATTGTTCCAAGCGGTCCACACGAGCTTATTTTAAGACAAAGTTCTTTTAGATTCATAATCATCCCAAACATATTTGATTGCTACCAAACAAACGCCAACAACCACACACATATCAGCTATATTAAACCATGGCCAATGCCAGGTTCCCACATAAAGACCTATGAAGTCAAGAACCGCTCCATACAAAAAACGATCGGTAATATTGGAACATGCTCCCGCAAGAACAATAACTTCGCCTACAATACTAATCCCTTGCTGAAGTCGTTTTAATGAATATACTGCAAAAGAAAGCACAACAAAAATGATGAACCCAGAAAGTATCATAAATTTTGTCTGCGATGCAAAATTAAACATCCCCCAGGTAACGCCACGGTTCCACACAACATCAAGCTGAAACCCTGGGAACACATTGATTTCGCCTACTACGTTGCAGAGCACAAGCGCTTTTGAAATTCGATCAACAATAAAACAAATCGAAAAAAGAGTAAGATATAAAAAAGATCGTTTTTTGTTTGTCATTTTTATGTCCTTAGTTGAACATCATATTTTTGAACTGCGACAACCGCTTTTTGCCACACAGCATCAATTTCATCTTTCTCAAGTGTCTTTTCAGGATGATTAAGCCATAGGCGGAAGGTCAAGCTTCGCACATTATCCCATTCTTCTTTTTCAAAAAAGTCGATAAGTTCTATTTTATAAATAAGGTCATCAAGTCCAGAAAATGCTGCTGTTAGTTGATCGGCTGGAACTTTGAGCGGAACCATCAAACTAAGATCAACAAATGTGTCTTGAAATTTTGAGATCTTTTTCATGCGAACATCTGGCACTATTTCATTCAACAAAAAGTCACCATCAAGTTCAAAAATAAATGCACTGTTTTGGGTATCTGCAATTTTTGCAAGGATAACACCATCGGCACACCCCGCAACACCAACCACGCGATCTTGATAAACTATTTCGGCCGTTTGATGCTGGCTGTACCAAGACTGCTGAGGGGCTGTGGTTTTGCGCCACACAAATTGATCTGCAGCAAAACCAAGTGATTCAAAGATTCCTGTCACCTGAGCCTTGTGCTGATAAAAATCAACTGATTTATTTTTGCTAAAAAATACCCCTGCAAGATTTTTGTGCTCAAAAACCTCTAAATCACGCCGACGCCATACACGCGCAAATTCAAAGAAAGCAAGGAATTCACGATGAACATGATTTTCTTTGATATTTTTCAATAGACCGGGAATCAGTGAATAGACCATGCGACGAAAGTACTGAGAAATTGGGTTGATTACGTCAACCGTTTCTGGCATCTGCAAACCAAGGTCGGCCAGATTAACCTCATCATACATCGAATAATTTTGTTGCTCAGTCATATGCAAGACGTAAGCACAATAGCGCTTGAGCTCCCGTTGACGCTTGACCCATGAAAAAGAAAAAGGCTTACTTTCGATGAGCGGCAGATGATGCGGAATACGACCAAAACCGTAGCAGCGCACAACTTCTTCTAGAATATCTTCTTTAATTTTTACATCTTTGGTTGCACGGAATGAGGGAACCGAAACCATGTACACTCGTTCATGAAACGGTGCAGCACTGCGTAAAACTTTAAAACCAAGCTTTGTTAGCGGCTCAATAACATCATTTTCACTAAGAGAAAGGCCAGATCGGTTTTCCAAAAAGTCATGATCTATTTCGATGATCATGTCAGGGACTTCTTTGCCAACGACAATAATCTCTTCGGCATACGTTGCAATGATATTGCAATCAGATAAAAGCTTTAAAAAGCGTTTTACTGCGTCGGATGCCTGCAAAGGATCAAGCGTTTTTTCATAGCGAGCCGACGAGTCGGTACGCGTTTTGTGTCGCATTGCAGAGCGTCGCACACTTCCCGCATCAAACGTTGCTGATTCAAAAAATATACTTTTTGTTGATGCATCAATACCGGAATCAAGCCCTCCCTTAACACCGGCCAGACCCATTGGTCGTTGCGCATTGGCAACCACCAAGTCCTCAGTTGTCAGGGAGATTTCATTACCATCAAGTAGTGTCAGTCTTTCTTGATCTTGCGCCATGCGGACAATAATTCTATTGCCCTTAATTTTTTCAGCATCATAGGCATGAACTGGCTGAGACCAGTCATGCGTAAGGTAATTTGTTAGGTCAACAATGCCACTAATCGGCCTGTTGCCGACTTTAATCAAGCGGCTAGCAATAAAAATATTACTCGGCTTGTTTTCAATAGATGAGAAATAAAGCCCGGTAAATCGCGAACAAATAGTTGTTGCATGATTTTCAATAACAATAGGCGTTGAATTGGTTTCTTTGGATGATTTTTCAAACGCGTGAAGCGGATGATCCACTAAAAAATGAGAAGCATCTTTAAAAGGCAAATCAAGAAATGCTGCAATCTCTCGAGCAAAGCCGCGATGACCCCACATATCCGGACGATGAGTAATTGATTTGTTATCAACCTCAAGCAGGATATCTTCCGACTCAAATTTTTGCTTCCATGAGCCATCAAGATCGCCATCAGTAGCATCAAGCGCCGGCATCAAACCTGCCTTGTCAACGTTAAAGTCGGCAAGCGTTGCCCATCTGATATCATCGCCTTCAAGTTTGACCACATAATACAGATCAAAAGATACATTGAGAGCATCTGACCGCACAGGAAGTATTGTGTTATTTTTGCTCCACGCAGGAATAGAAACCGAAAATCCAGTATCACTTTGTCCAAGAACTTTGCAAAGAGCAAAACCACTTAGGTCAAAAGATAGTTTATGAACATGCTCAATCTCTGCCGTTACAGCATTAAACCGTGAAAAAATAAGATCAATATCCTGTTTTTTCCAATCTGCATCAATGTGATCAAAAATCCACGCAAGCGACAATATCATATGCCCTCTTCACAAAAAATCTTATTTTACAAACCAAAAAGCCGCATCTAAGCGTAACTCAAGCTCTATAAACCGCAAGATTTTTAAACTTTGCTCAATAATCCTATTTGATTTATCAAAAAAAGCCTTTAAAATGGCCCTTATACCTACAGGCTTATCAAATAAAAAATACAGGGAACTCAATGTTTAAAAAAATGATATCCAGTACTTTTGTACTCATGCTTGCCTCACAAATCAGTTTCGCAACTGTAACAAAAGAAGATGTTGAGACATTTGCTCAAAATATTTCACTTGCTCTTATAAATGGCGAAAAATGTGACGCAACGCTTGGCAATATTCAGTTTAAGCTCGATGAATTGGGCGAAATAGCAATCGAAGAATCATCTGAGGCCACTGTAAATCGTACATTAATAATTATCGCTGGCGCCGTGGGTGCTGTAGCATTAGTTGCCGGAGGCGTTATAACAGCAACGTATTATCGCAGCAAAATGCAAGATTTAAAAAAATATTCAGTCTACGAAGAATACGAAATAGTAGATACATACCTCGACACACTAGCTAAAAACCCTCAATCTTTTACTATTGAGCATCGTAATAAAACCATGGAAGCTCTTGTTTCTTCACAAAAGAAGATGAAGACTATCGGAGAAAAGGTAGAAGAGTTATTTAAGAAAGCTCAGAGCACTTTAAAGCAAATTAACACTGATAACTAAGGATACTCAAAAACAGTATCCCGATTGTAAGTGTCTTTTGGAGCATAGACCCACCAAGGGTATTCCTTACCCTCTTCGTCATCATTTCCGTAAAATATTCGAGAAGAATATGGGTGGGCATCATCCCCGCCAAACCAGCGCCCCTCATAGTCTTTGATCGAGTAGGTCTTTTTTGAAAGATCTTTATTAAATTTGGGCGGGCAGTCGCTTAAACATACCGTGAGAAATTCTTCAAAATTCTGCAGAATAGTTTCCTGGGACCATCCAATCACATTTACCTGACCGAACATACCTTGATACAACAAATAAACCATTAACGCTTTTTCTATTAAACTCAACCTAGTTTCGCAAGTAATACATAGCTTGAATAATAATTTTTTGATGGCAAGACTAAGCTCTTCTTCTGACAGCTTTGTCTTGTTTCGTGAAAATCGCATTATAGATTTTCCGCATTCTTCAATATTAAGACCAATGATGCATCTATAAATTAAAAAGTGGTGAAGAAGGACTTCCTCCGGATCTTGTAATTTTTCTCGAAGAGATACTTTCAAACAAGCAAGTCCTACATTGTCCACATCTACGTTTTGCATAAAACTCAGAATCTGCTTTTTTGGCGATAACTCTTTAACAACATTTTTTTCGCTAATTTCACTTAAAAACTTTGTAATGTAATTAAAAGCAGTTGATTTGCTTATACGGCAAAAAGAGGGAAATCGGTAATTTATAATGTTAAATAATGCATTGTAAGTGTTGTATTCAGCACTTTCAAAAACGCTCATTGGCCCAGAATAAAACGATGATTCTTTGGTGAAATTAAGCATGTTTTGCACGCATCTAATCGCATAATCAAATTCATCATTTGATGAGAGCTGATACGCTTTGGAAAGATGTTGTTGCAAAATTTTTCTATCAGCAGACCTTGGTGCAATATCAGCATTCAATCGATCATTTTGATCAACAAACCGATCAAGTAAATTTTCTATTGAATCTAATGTTTGCTGAGAAAAATTTTGATTGCGCAAATTGTTTATAACCTGGCTCACGGTTGTTGCTTCAACTGGCTGAACCGCAAAAAACCCAATAACAACTGCAATAAATTTTCTGTTCATTGTTACTCCCATGTGTTTCATCTGCTTCCCTACAAACCTAGTTTCCAAGGGTCATAAATATACCAATAGGGTCATAAATATACCAATCTGGCTTTACTTCATACCTTGTACGACCACTCTTGTCCTTGAATTCCCACTTGCCAATGTTACAACAGTAAGTCCAGCAACCACCATCTTGATAGCGCTGAGGTGAATTGTAAGCGTCGTATTCAGTATTACCACCAAACCAACACCCATCATAATCTTCTATCAAATAAACTTTTTTTGAGAGGTCTTTATTAAATTTTTGAAGATAATCACTTGAGCCACGCGTAAGTACCTGTTGAGCAAGAACCAGCTTAAAATAATCTAAAGCCTTACGAGCATCGACAATCTCAACTGTAGAGTTATAGTAAGGATGAAACTGATACATTTCTATGAGAGTTTTTGGCGAAAACATAAACAAGTAAGCTATAAAGACGTCAAAGCAGCCTATAGTCTTATAGTGAGGCTCATCCCACCAAAAGTCATTACTAAAGTTTTTACCATAAAAATCAGCTATGACACATTTCATGATAAATTTGTGAACTATAAACTTTAGATGATCATTTGCACAACAGAGCGGATAATCTTCCAATGCAAACGCTGATGCCTTTTTAATTACACATGCATAGTAGTCTTTTTTCAGTTGAATTGTATGAGTATGAGTAACCTCTCCAACTATATCATCAGTTAATTCTGAATAATTGATATTCTCATGAGCAAAATTCTGTAACAACGCTAGCGTTTCTTTTTTGGGAGAAATTGTTTGACTTTTGTTGCGACATCGAATTTCATCCAAAAATTTTTGAAGTAAATACAAGGATTTTTGGTTGCCCATATGAGGAAAAAAGAGGCGCAAAAAATCTAGCATTTTTTTTCGGCAAAGATCTCGCTCTCGCTGCGTGGTCACCACCATGGGCACAGAACCATTACAAACTTTTTTTTCGACGCCAAGAACCTGCTGCACGCACCGAATTGCAGCGCTGTACTCATCGCTCGATGACTGATTGAGCATAGCCACAAGAGTATTTTTTAAACGTTTTATATCAGAAAACCTAACAGCAATATCGCCATTAAATCGATCATCGTGATCAACAAAGCGGTCAAGTAAATTTTCTATTGAATCTAATGTTTGCTGAGAAAAATTTTGATTGCGCAAATTGTTTATAACCTGACTTACCGTGGTTGCACCAGCAACCTGTATCGCAAAAAGTCCAATAACAACAAAAAAACTGCTTCTTATTTTCATCACTACCCTTTTCATACATTCTTCACTATGCGAGGCTTATAAACAGGCCAGCTTGTTTTTTCATATGTACAACTTTCTTCTTTGCCATTTTCTACCCACCAACAACCACTCTCAGCGTTGTAAGTCCAGCAACAGCCATCTTCACAACGTTGGAGTGTATAGGTGCAAAAGCAGAAATTTTTTTTGTAATTTCATATTCAGTATCGCATCAAAACAAGCAATTTTCATAATCTTGGATGCGATAAACTTTTTTAGAAAAATCAATCGTATAACCCTCAAGAAAACGATCTGTATGACACAACTTGAGCACCTTTTGAAAGCGTGTAAAACCAGAGAAATAACAATCATCTCCGTCTTTACTAGAGATAAAAGCAGCAATTGTGTTGCGCGAAAATATTGATAAATAAAGCATGTACGCACAAAAACATTTTCGAATGCCATTATATTTTGAACAATGAAGATCTGTTATGATTAGGTTCTGTTGACTTTTCAAAAGAGTGATTTTGAAGCACGATATCTCTGTGT
>CAZBMD010000009.1:0-65870 GCA_964493325.1 uncultured Pseudomonadota bacterium
AAAAAAATGAAGAAGGCGAAAAAGTACTAGGCTATCGCACTTCGTAGATTAGATTAAAGAGAGGAGCTTTTCAGCTCCTCTCTTTTTTTATTACATGCCTAAGTCTTTAAAAAATGCTTCTTGTGATGGTGCACGTCCCAAGAAACTTTTTAAAATCTCATCAGGATCAACGCTCCCGCCCTTGCCAAGAACAATCTCTGCAAATCGCTTGCCAACAGCAGCATTGGCCAGCCCGTCTTTTTTGATCTGCTCAAAAATATCAAGCGCAAACACCTTGGACCACGAGTAGCTGTAGTACTTTGCGCCATACCCAGTCAGATGCCCAAACGAAGCATAAAAATGAGTCGCAGGGTCAAAGCTCACCTGCGGAATACAGCGTCGCGCAAGCTGTGCTGAAATTGCATCGATATCTTTATTGGCTCCTTCTTTGAAAAATTCAAGCGACAAAAGGGCAAGCATCGACTGGCGAGCATACATAAAACCGGTTCCAAACTGCTTGAGCCCAATTAAGGTATCAATCAGCTCTAGCGGCAAAGGCTCTCCTGTTTTGTAATGAGCACTCACCGATTGCAAAACATCTTTATCATAGAGCCACTCTTCGAACATTTGTGAAGGCATTTCTACAAAGTCACACTTCACCGAAGTCCCTGAAAAAGAACTAAGTTCTGTTGCCCCAACAACCGCATGCATAGCGTGGCCAAACTCGTGAAAAAATGTATTCACGTCATAAAATTTCAGAAGCGCTGGGCGATCTTTTGTTGGCTTTGGGAAGTTTGCAATCACAATTGCCACCGATGGAACATATGAAGTAGTACCTGTCTGCTCATTAATTTTTTTAATCGATGAAATAATACCGGCATGACAAGCGTGCGAGTATTTATCTGGTCGAGGATACAAATCAAGAAAAATGTACCCACGTAGCTGCTTGCTCTTTTTGTCATGCACTTCAATCAGCTGCACATCTTTGTGCCATGCCCAATCAGGTTTTAGAAACTTAAATTCAAGCCCCAAGAAGTTTTGATAAATTTCAAAAACCCCTGCAAGCGTTTTTTCTGTTGTAAAATATTCAGCAACCAATCGCTCATCAAGATTGTAGTGCTTTTTTTTATAAGCGGTTTTGACGTAAGAAAAATCCCAAGGATTTAAAAGCCCTTCGTCATTTAATTCAATACCTTCAGGCAACTCTTGAGAAAAATCTTCAAATTCTACTGTTGCTTTTTTTTGCGCCCGCTTGAGCAAATGCTCAATAAAGTCTTGAGCTCGCTCTGGGGTTTTGACCATTTGATCGTCAAGATCAAGCGCCGCAAAACTTTCAAACCCAAGCGCTACAGCAAGCTCGTGACGCTTAGCAATAATTTTATTCATCAGATCTTGGTTTGCAGGGAATGCTCTATTTTGATACGCGCGGTACACATCTTTACGCGTCTGTTGATGATGACAATAATCCAAAATCTCGACAACATGCGGAGGGTTGCCACACTCAATAACGCACAAACCATTTTCATTCTTTTCAAACTGCTCTAGAACATGCGGATCAATGCCAGCAAGATTCTCACACGCAGTCTCAACACGATTTTTTGTTGCTGCAATGTTATTATCAAACTCAGACCCAAGCTGTTCAAGTTCTTTTTTTAATGTTTGTACTTTCTCAAACTCAGCATCAGGAAGGTTCAAACCACTGCGCTTAAAACCACTCATCGTCTCTTGAATAAAATAAGCTTGCTCTGGGTTTACATTTTCTGACATGCTTTTTTCTGCATACGATGAAAAAGCAGCATACAAAGGCTTACTCGAAAATGCATCAACAGAAAAAGAACTCAAGCGAATGTACTGCTCTTGGCACGCATCTCGAATTTCTTTTTGAGGGCTGACCATGGTAAGACGCTGAATAGCACATACAATTGTTCCAAACTCTGCGCCAGCTTGATCAAGTGCACGCGCGGTATTGTCAAACGTTCGCGCTTCGGGAGCAAGAGCAATAATGGCGTCAAGATCAGTTTGTGCTTTTTCTATCGCCCAGTCAGCGTAACGCTTAACCTCATCAACTGTTTTAGGAAAAAGTGGGGTCAAATCGCTTGGGCTTGTCATCTCGGTTTTGAGCATGGTGATAAACTCCTCTTTGGTGTTGCAACTTTTGTTGGCCGCATTGTTTCCACAACTCAGCAGCGATAAACAACCAGCAACCGCTATGATACTTTTTACACTCTTCATTTTATCAATCCCTTTCCTGTTTTGATTAATGTGCAGTAGCAGCAGTATATCACAAGATAAAAATCAGATCGAAATCTGGTCATTTTTCACAAAAAGATTATATTCTTGCGCCTCCAGCTTTTAAATCTTTATGATGATTCAATTAGCTTCTATTGCGTCTATCCCCAAGGGAGTCTTTATATGAAAATTTTTAAAGGCATCATGATGGCTTGCATCGTCGTTGGAATATCAACACAGCATGCGGTACATGCCGGCATCTCGCCTCTTGTTTTCAACAATGTCTTTGCACTCTTCAAACCAGAACATATTTACTATGCCCCTCAATTTGGCTCTATTGCTCTATCATCGGGGATCATAGAAAACTTACGTTTTTTTAACGTTATTCCTGGCATTGGCGATGACGGCAAGCGACGCTACAGCAGAGACGAAGCTCCAGACAATGACCCAATTATGGAAATTATTCTCATTCTTTTTCCATCACCAGCTGGACAATTAACTACAGAAAGAAACCTTGCAAGTAATATAGGCAAATACTGCAGGCCCAAGCATGTTGCTGGGCTCCTTAATTTTACTTACAGAGTAAGGCAATATTTACAAAAAAATAATGTGCCTCTCAGCACCGATATCAATGAACTACTTGGAGCCCAAGAACTTAATTATCAAGATGAGATCACGCAAGACTTCCGACCAGCAAAATTTAACCAAACGAACTTAAGCTCTCTCCTGGTCAAGATAGCTCAAGCGATAGAACAAGAACTAATCAACAACTCTGATCAATCGTTCTATCCTAAATATTTTGTTGAACAAATTATAAACGCTTTTTTTTGCCATAAATTTGCCAACCAAAACGCCGTAGAAAGGTTAATGAGTAAACTTAATATGAGTAAACTTAATATGCCGGCAAATGAAAAGAGGGAAAGCCCTTCCTGGGATCCTTACCTTCGTGCACTGTTCCCTATAGGATATGAGTTATTTCTATTGTATAAAAAGAAATATGCACCTAAAAAAATCGATAATCTAACACTCAGTGACTTACAATCGCTTGATAAGCTATGGGTAGAATTCCATGGCCATAATAATACAAACACGTTACCTTATGCCAACAACAATCTGCCAATTTCTTGTGGAACGACTCAATTCTACAACCGCGCTGCAGATAGACTCAGCAGCAATAAAGATACTTTTGTAGACTGCGTTGAGGTTTCTATGCGGCATATCGTCAATTTTTTTCTGTATGATCACAGACTATCGTCTTTTAATGTCGCACCACTTTATAAGCACATGAAAAAGCACCATAACCCGTATATTAAAAATTTAGAAAATTTTTACGCTATTCAATCTCCAGAGCAAGCAAATTCTGGAGATATCACACTACGATCAACATGGAACAAAGTTATAGCAAACCTTAAACACTCTCATGGAATCAGGTACCTAAAACAATTTGAATCTGTCAATAATAATAATGAACTCAAATCTGGCATGCTTAATATGATGAAGGTTTTTAATGCTATCTTTAGCTTAGACCTGGGCGATGCCCCCTCATATACCCCTAACGATACAGAAAAATTTTTGATTAAAGCTCAGGATTGGGTTAAAAATGGATTTCAAAAAATGAGCGCCATTATTAATAGCAACCGTACATGCTCAGTAACTTTTTCAAAAGTCGATATTAACGAACAGGTACAAGACATTATAGGCAGAATCAATATCACCATGCTCGATAGAAAAACTCTTGCAAGCATATTCAGTACTACCATCAAAATTAATTATGGGCATACGTACATTGAAAAACTATCTTCCTTAATAGTTAGTCCTCGCAACCAGCTAGCACCTTCATCACTTACTCAAGCAAAAACAATCAGTAGCCGCACTCGTGCAGGAACAATTATCGATTTACTCTTTGCTCTCCTGCAAATTTCAGACACTGAAAATGGCACTCCTGATGCAGCAATGAGCCCTTCATTACAACTATTCAAAATATCAACTAACGAAAATGAGCCAACTATTAATACATTAAATGCATTAATAGGCTTAACTCAAAGAAAAATCATCTCAGATGATATATCATCACGCATCCTAAGTAACATTCTAAAAAAAATATCTTGGGATCATACTGAAACCGTACGCAATGCAATGACCACAATTATCAAGCTCAAAGATCTAGTTGATAACAAACCTATTTTCTCCGAAATAATTAAAAAAGAGGTGCAAGCCCTCGCGTTGTCGCACAACGATGATAGCAAGTTGCTGACTTTTTTCACAAACATCAAATATCTGTACATTCAGCCAACGGCCACTATTTCAAATCTCACTCTTCCAAGATATACACATCTCAAAACGCTATCTGTGCAGGGAGCTGCAAACCTTGAATCTATAACATTCACCAACCTAATGGATGAGCTTGATACGATTAATTTTAACGAATCAGGAGTAAAAAGAATTATTGGCTATAACTTATGTCCCAATATTAATCAATGGCCAACAGGAATAGAACTCATTAGATCTGAGGCCCAATAACCCATAGGCTAAGCATGAAGAATTTTAAGCACACCATTATTGTATGCACCGTTATTCTTGGCATGATAACACAAGTCATACTCAATGCCGGCATCTCGCCTCTTGTTTTCAACAATGTCTTTGCGCTCTTCAAACCAGAACATATTTACTATGCCCCTCAATTTGGCTCCATTGCTCTATCATCAGGACTCATAGAAAACTTACGTTTTTTTAATGTCATTCCTGGCATTAGCGATGATGGCCAGCGAGGCTACTTCAAAGACAAAGCCCCAGACGATGACCCAATTATGGAAATTATTCTCATTCTTTTTCCATCACCAGCTGGACAATTAGCTGCAGAAAGAAACTTGTCGAGCAATATGGGGAAATATTGCGAACCTGAACACGTTGCAGCACTCCTTAACTTTTCTTATGCTGTCCGAATGTATTTGCATAAAAATCCAAAAGCTCGACCATTTCCCATCAAAGCGAATATTTTACTCGGCAAGCGACTACTCAATTATCAAGATAAGATCAATAATGATTTTGCCCCAGCCCAATTTCAACAGACTGATCTTAATATACTTTTAGTCAAAATAGCTCAAGCGATAGAGTTTGAAGCAAAACAATCATTCTATCCTCGATATTTTGTTGAGCAAATTATCAATACTTTTTTTTGCCACAAATTTGCAGACCAAAGAGCTGTCAAAACCTTGCTCAGCAAACTTGATGTTCTACAAGATAATTCTCCAAACATTAGTCAGATCGATGGACTTTTTACACAAGACAATATCAAGGCTGCGATTAGAAAAATTCAAACATCGCACCTGCTCAATCCCGATGATGCATGGATATTATTACATAGTTCTATTTTTACAAGAATATTACCGTACAACAATGGTAACAATCCAATTTCAAACGGCAGCACACAGCTCTATAATCGTTCAATCAAAACGCTAAGCAACAAAACCTTTCAAGATTGTACTGAAGTTACGCTACGCCACATAATCAATTTCTTCATCTATGACCACACAAACAAAACATTTAACATTGCATCCATTAATCAACTCATAGAAAAAAATCCCGATAATCAATATCTTCAAAATCTCAAAGATTTTTATGACTTTCAAGCCCCAGACAAAGCGAATGCTGGGGATAGGACCTTACGGTCTGCCTGGAATAAAGTTGTTGCAGATATTGGTGCTGACTATGACATCGCGTACCTTCAAAACTTTGAGGCTGAGAAGAATAATAATGAACTAAAGTCCGGCATGATTAATATGATGAAAGTTTTTAATGCAGTTTTTAGCTTAGACTTGAGCAAAGCTCCTGATAGACAGAATGAACAATTTTTAATTAATGCTCAAACATGGGTGCAAGATGGATTTGAAAAATTATGTTCAATCTTGAATCAACAACACACCTGCAAAGTTAGCTTTTCTCACCTTAGAAAAAACGATACTGACACGGATATTATCGGAACCATACATTTAACAGTCAGTTCTTTAGATACCAATACAAATATTTTTAGTTTTACCATTCAAATTGAAAGCGCTCACACTGAGATTAAAAAGGTATCAATGGCACAACCCCATTCTGTCACCCAATTAACCGAAGACGCAATCACCGCGGTCAAAACGATTATCGGCAACGTCTCTCAAACTATTACTGATTCACTACTTACTCTACTTGAACAGGAGACTCAGCCATCAGAAATAATGAATCCAGAAGAACCTGATACACTACCGAAGAATCCTCTCTATCAGCTTTTTATCAATACCATCAATGATAGCTATTCAACTATGAGTGCACTGAATAGAATTCTTGGCTTAGCTCAAAAAAACATAATCCCTCACAAGGTAGCACAACGCCTCCTGACAAATATTCTTCAAAGCTTTGAATGGAAAAACGAGATAGGAACTCAGAACAATATAGAAATGATAAGAAATCTCAAAGCCATAGCAGAAGAACCTGACAATCAACATTTTGCGGCCACTATTAAAAAGGAGGTTCAAGGCCTAGGATTATCGAGCAACGATGATGTCAGCCTATTAAATTTTTTCACAAACATACGCTATTTGTGCCTTACAAAAAATTCTCCTGTTAGCAGCATCACCCTGCCTGCATACCACGCACTACAAAAACTTGACCTCCAGTCAGCAAACAACCTTGAATATGTAACATTTACTGGAAGCATGGACAATCTTGAGGAGGTTCATCTCCAAAACTCTGCCGTCAAAACAATTATCGGCTATGACTTGTGCCCTAAGATTAATGAGTGGCCAAAAGGAATCAAACTCATCAAGGCAGATGAGGCTAAACCCTCTAAAAAATAAGAACTCACAAAAGAGGCCGGCTCTTATTTTTGAGAGCCGGCCTCTTTAAAACAATCTATAAATATGATTTTATCACTATCGATCTAACTCTGGCCCACAAAGCTGATCTATCATTTCGTAGTTGTAGCGACTAATATCACTATCACTATCACTATCACTATCGCTATCACTATCACTATCACTATCGCTGTTACTATCAACAGATTGAGGCTGGGATTGCTGTTCAAACAAAGCATTCACTCGACTAAAATTATCAGCAAGTGCTGGATGTAGTTGAACATTTGCTTGATTTTGTTGAACATTTGCATTACTCATTCGAAAAATGCGCTGAGAAACTTCATTACTACCTGGGACCACCAAATCCTCAGAAGCATTCAGCGCTTGTCCCGAGAATAATACATGCGATGCACAAAAAATAACTGCAGCTAATAACTTCTTCTTCATAGAAAACCTCGACATTTTGAAATTAGTCACTTCGTGTTTAAATTTATCGACCAGGGGCATCAACAGGACGTCCCTCAGGAGCTTGATTAGGAAGACTAGGAGCAACCGCTAAAATCTGGGATCCAGGCTGATTAGGTACCGAATTAGCATTATTAGACGAGATCTCACGAGGCGCGCTCACATGAATTTCCTCAATATCCGTAATACCTGTAGAATTTCCAGGTAATGGCTCAGAAGCATTCAATTGAAACGATACAACAACCATACCAACAAGAGCCACGGCTAATAAATTCTTATTCATACAAACCTCATAATTAAAAAAATATTATTTTAATACAATCATAGATTATAGTATCAAATAGAAATAATTATATCAAATGGGGCTTGAGCTAGTATTTATAGATCGAATAGGTGTCAGACAAACACTCTCCAGACCTACTCATTCGGACCTCTTTTCTCAACCTATTGTATGTTTTAATAGAAAACTCACAATAAAGTTAAGGTTAGCAGTAGGACTCTTTATTCTTATTTGCCATCATGCGGATAGGTCACCGAGTTATCAAGAAAGCTACTGGTTGATTGCTGAACACTTCCCTGACCAGGCGACATTATTGCTGGCTTCCCCATAAAAAATTTATTTTTAATAAAAGCTTCTAAATTTTCTTTGGTATAAAAGCCCTGAAGCATTGGCGAAGGACTGCACAGATTGCCATTTTTGAAAAAGAAAAAGAGTGGTAGATCGACTTTAGTAATCCCCAGGAGCATCATGAGCTGTGCAACAATGTCTTGATTTTCAGGCGCACCATTATTTTGTGCCGCAATATCCACCGCAAAAAAGTTAATTTTATCGCCAAAAACGTCTGCTGTTTCTTGAAAATGATCTTTAACTCGAGCAGAGTCTGCGCTATCACTAAAAAACTTAACTACCGCCGGTTTTTTCTGAGATTGATCTAAAACATGGTACTGAAAAGCATCTTTACCATTCACCAGCTGCACCCTGCTTTCGCGCCCATTTTCTCGATTTTCTGGCACACAAGGAGCAACAGAAGCTGTTACGCTCGTAGCTACTTTATTTTTTATAACATTATCAGAAAATTTTATGCGCTGCGGATACCCTGATATCTGCACACCTGTTATTGTCAAAAGCCCGCATAGCAAAAGAACATGATTCTTCATCACAACATCCCCCCTCAACCCCTTTGGATTTTTAGATTTCCCTCGATGATTCCCCAGCACTCATAATATAAAAATAGACGCTCTACTGACAAGAAAACTTTCATATTAGCAGGATGAATAGCCTTCTAAAGGGAACCTTTTTTTCGTTAATCCGTTGACTCTGTGGCGATACAAATTGTATTATAAAATCAGCCCTTATATTTAATATTTTCAGTTTTAATTTATTGCAATTAGGAGAAATATGAAGATCTTGATAAGAAAACTCGGTGTAATCGGCTTATTTCTGAGCTGCTCGCTTGGCCAGACGGCTGGAATGACAACTCAAGCTAGTAAAAAAATTAGGCCCCGAATCGGCTCACAGCAAACGAAGATTCATCAGCCAACAAGTCACCCACATTTCACCTCAAAATCTCGTAATTATTCCTCAAGTCAGCCCAAAGCTCCTCAGTCCCAAACATCCTGGGCTAGATTTAAAAACTTTTTCAATTTAAAAAAAGAAGACTCAAGCTCAGAATCAAATTGGACTAAATTCAAAAACTATTTCAATTGGAAAAAAACAATATCAGATCCGGATCAGAGCTTTAAATTAGGAATAAATGACTTTCTACAAAAGGCTCTGGAAGAGAATCATTTACGAGAAACACTTCTCGCAAAAGACAAATACGGATATTTATCAACCCTTGAAAAAGTAGGGCGTCAAGATTTTATAAATTACGCCAGAAAGGCAAATCTGTTAAAAGAAATTCTTCTTGATAGCAACAAATACAGCGGGTTTTCATTTTTAAAAACACTTCGTGTAAATGGACTAAATAGGGAATCAGCTGCGCAAGAGTTTATAGAACTAGCCAGAGAAGCCAATTGCCTAAAAGATGTTCTTTTAGTAGGGTTCGATGATTTTTACAAATATCCCCACATCCTTGACGATATAACCATGAAGCAGTATTTAGAGTTAGCTCAAGAATGTAATTCAATCGACACCGTTCTAACGCAAAACTTTTCCCAACGCGAAAATCTTCTCTCTAATGCCTTAATATATATTAAACCAGACGACGTTTTACAAATTCTTTATTTTCTAAATAAAGAAGAAGTCAGCAAAGATCTAATAGAAAAAACTCTTCTGGTTGATGAAGTAACAAATATCCTATATTACTTCTATCAAACAATCGCTGCAGATATAAAGAAACCGGTACCGATATATGAACTAAATAAATATGATAAAGAAGAAAATTATCGTCAAGATGCTGCATATAATAAAATTATACAAAATCAAATAACCATGGAAAGCGGCGCTATACACAATCAATTAAAAATACTACTAAAAAAATATCCTGACATAAGAAAACGTTTATACCTTCAAAAAAATCAAGTTACCAATAAAACGTTATTACACTATGCCAAAAAAATAACAAAGAAAGATTTAGAGATACTTGACGGTGACATAGATCTATTAAAAGAACTCATTAAGAGCAAAGATAATGACGGTGTTCAGGCAATTCATTCGTCAAAATGCTTTAAAGATGCAACTGAGTACCTAAAAGATCTCATACCCGAGAAAGATGAGATTTGGAGTTATTTTTATAGTATAAATCTCCATCAATATAAAGCTTCGGTTTTTGAATCACCAGAAAGTTTTTATAATATGAGAAAACCTTTCTTAAAAGAACCTGATACTCACCCTGAAGAGGCTCAAGAAGCTACTGAGTCTTCAACAAATGAACCTCTAAATGCTATAGATTATGTGGATACTATAGATGATGTGAAAGAATAACTCTATAATAACAGATTTTGGGGAGAACGAAAATAATAGGTTCTCCCCACTTTCAGCTACGCTGATACACTATCAAATGAACGTAGTGAAGAATTCGTTGAAATCAAAAGAGATTGCAACTGAATTGCCCCCTTGTGCTTTGGCTCCATAAAGAGCAACGTTTGTAGCTCATTTTTTACCAAAGACTCATCAGATAGCTTAAAAGCAACAAGCGAAAGATAATAGTGTGCATCAACGTAGCTTGGCGCAAGCGTAATGGCCCGCATAAAGCTCTCTTTTGCCCGCAGCAAGTCGCCCTGTTGCGCACAAACCTTGCCCATATTCACCAGAGCCACCTCGGGAGTCAGGTAGTAGGCATCGGCAATCAATGTATTCCAGATCTCTATTGCCCGTTCAACATCACCCCTTTGAGCACACAAACAAGCAATGTTATTCATAATATCACCACGCAGTGCAGCTTCTGGATTCCCAGCAAGTGCGTCTTGAAGAGCCTTAAGACTTTGATCAAACAAGCCAAGGTTGATCAAAATAGTCCCGCGAAGCGCGAGGTACGACGGTTTTTTTTCGCAGACAAGTGCTTGATCTATGTATTCCAAAGCTTTTTTATAAGCAATTGGGGCTCCATCTCGATCGGAAAGCTCCAACATACAAAGCGTGTAAAACGTTTTTCCTAATTTTTCGTTCTTTGGTTCTTGCTTGCCACAGCTTGCAAAAAACAAGCTGAGTATTCCTACAAACAAACTCTTCTGATATTTTTTCATCTCTCACCTCTTTGGACAAATTCATGTTCAAGACCAACCACATTTGTTATACTTTGTTCGCTTTCTAGTCTGGCAAAGATTATGAAAAAAATATTGATGCAAGCTGAAGTATCGTGCGCAAAAGGACCAACGTGCAGCTGATTTGGGAAGAATTTTTAAAAATTATTAAAGAAGAAGCCGGGAGCCAAGTTGTTGAAACATGGTTCAAGGCTGTCATTCTTGAAGATTGGAGTCCGTCTTCGACAACCGTCACGTTGCGCGTCCCCAACCAATTTGTCAGCAAATGGATCCAGCAACACTATACAGAGCTCCTAAAAACGCATCTATCACGCCTCTTACACACTCCAACACTGCGCCTATTTTTCATCTGCAGCTCGCCCGAAACCATGAAGCGCAACATCATTCCGGCATCTATGGCACAACATTCGCTCCCCTTGGAGAATCGCAATTCTGCTCACCAGACGCCAAATAATGCGCAATATGCTGTTTCTAAATCAGTTACCAGCACCAAAATTGCAGTCAGCAACAAACGACTAAAGGAAAAAAATTCTCCTAACCTAAACGAACAGTACCGGTTTGAAACCTTTGTTGTAGGCCCAAGCAACTCGCTTGCTCATGCTGCAGCGCATGCTATTACCGATAGCATCGGTCGCGTGTACAACCCTCTTTTTATCTATGGGGGTACCGGCCTTGGAAAAACTCATTTATTGCATGCTATCGGCAATGAAGTTAAAAAGAAAAACCCTCAGTTAATCGTTTGTTATGAAACATGCGACCACTTTATTAATGAGTTTATCCACTCTATCCGCCTTGACCGAAGCGCTCAGTTCAGGCAAAAATATGAAAAAATTGATGTGCTACTTCTTGATGATATTCAATTCTTGTCGAATAAAGAGCAAACACAAGAAAGCTTTTTTCACATTTTTAACTCACTCTATCAGCTAAAAAAACAAATTGTGCTCTCAAGCGATACCTTCCCCAAAGAAATTACCGGCCTACAAAGTCGTTTGAAATCGCGTATGGAGTGGGGACTTGTTGCTGACATTCAAATTCCAGATCTTGAAACGAAGATTGCCATTCTTGAAAAAAACGCAGACGCTCATAAACTAAAGCTTCCTCATGATGTTGCTGACTTTATCGCTTCACGCGTTATTTCCAGCATTCGCGAGTTAGAAGGAGCACTGATCCGCGTAAGTGCATTTGCCTCATTGACCAATCAACCGATTTCGCTTGAAATGGCTCGCAAAGTACTCCTCAACTTGAGTGAACGCAGGCAAGAGGGAGTTGGGCTTGAAAATGTTCTTAGGATAGTAGCCAAGCATTATGGAGTCTCGATTAATGACATTAAATCCAAAAAACGGCAGCAAGACATCACGATAGTCCGCCAGGTTGCTCTTTATTTTATGAAAAAATTGACCCTCTCTTCGCTGCAAGTAATTGGAAATTACATCGGAGGACGCGACCACTCAACGGTTATCCATGCCATATCAAAAATTGAACACATGCTGAATAAGGAGCAAGACTTTGGTCAGAAGCTCAAGCAAATTGAGCAAGAAATCCTAATGAATTAATTTCCTGTATTTTTCAAGCACAATCAGGTAAATTGCAGATAATTAGTTCGTTCTAAAAGAGTAAATCCACCAAGGAGTTTTTGCTTATGAGTAGGATTGCTATCATTCTTACACTGCTTTGCATGGTACCTGGTTGCAGCAAACAAGAAGAATCAAAACGCACAGAAAATAACGATATAGAGGTAGTTGCCAATGTTGGCCAAGCACTACCAACACTCAGGTCTCAGCTCGTTGATACTGACGATTATGATCAAAAAGATGATCTTGCAAATAAACCTGCAAAACAGAAAAAAACCTCAGCCGCGCCCAAAAAAAATATTCCAACAGCCAGCTCGATGGAAAAACTTGATTTTGATGTAGAAAATGATACCGGCAAGACAGTATATCTTACCTGTTTTTCATACATAAAAAAACGCCCTCTTGGCTACTGGCGCTGGGACAAATCACGCGTCTACAAGGTTAAATCGGGCGAATCAGCCACCATAGACATCGACGTCATTCCTGACGAACAGGACCGGATGAGCGTTTATGGCTATCTTGGCGTTTTCGGAACAAAAAAAGAGGCTGATCAAGCAACGTTTGAGTTGATGGATGATCGCAACAAACTCGATCTTGACCTTCTCGTTAATTTAAAAGGTAAAAAAGTTACCCTAGACGTCAAACATTACGGTTTTTTAGGCGAATTTTTCGACTTTGATTTTGTAAAAAAAAACGAAGAATCGACCACTAATGAAGCCCCAGAAGTTGATTTTATGGTAGAAAACAATACGGGGAAGACTATTTTGATCACTTGCTTTGTCTACCAAAAAAAGGCTAAGGGCACATGGTTTGCAGCTGTTGATGAAAAAGATGACATGGAGGTATGGCGCTTTGATAAAACAGAAGTACTCACCCTTGCTCCAGGAGAAAGTAAAATTGTTGATGTTGATACCATTACAGAAAAGCGCGACCGAGACTACGTTCGAGGATATCTTGCTGTCTATGATGAACACGAAGCCCAGAAAGCTCGTGATGCAACCTTTGAGCTTTTGCCGTCTCGACGCAAACTGTATCTTGGAACACTGTCCCTGCTTAAAAAAAAGAAAATTGTTATAGAAGTTGAAGAATATGGCATTGCCGAAGATTTTATCGATTTTGTTATGAAACCAGTTCAAAGAATAGATTTTTCGAAAGTCGCTCCGTGACCAACAACGACCAAAAACCACCAGAAGCAAAAAATACCACGACTGTTTATCACAAAAGTGTTTTAGTCCAAGAGGTCCTTGAGTACCTCAAGCCGCAACCTAACGGCCTGTATGTAGATGCAACGTTTGGCGGCGGGGGGCACACAAGAGCTATCCTAGAAGCGGAGCCAACATGCAAGGTTATTGCCCTTGATTGGGACAAAGAAGCTATTAATCGCAACGAACCAAAGCTTGCAGAAGAATTTGGCGACCGACTACAAGTCATTTGGGGCAACTTTATCCATCTAGATAAACTTTTAAAAAAAGAAAAAATAGATGCAATTGATGGCATTCTTGCCGATTTTGGAACATCGCAATTTCAGATCCATCAAAAAGCTGGATTTTCTTTTTCTACCGACACACCGCTTGATATGCGTATGTCGCCAGCTCATCAGCTTGTTTGGGCAGCTGATTTAATTAATTCTCTGAACGAGAAAGATCTTGCAAACCTTTTTTATGAATATGGTGAAGAATTTAGGTCGCGCATTATCGCACGAGCAATTGTTGCTGAACGTAAAAAAAAGCGAATTGCAACAACAAAGCAATTGGTCGACATTATCGAGTCGGTAATCCCTCACCTCAAGGGTCGCGGTATTCATCCAGCTACAAAAGTTTTTCAAGCTCTTCGCATCAAAGTTAATAACGAGCTTGATAACATAACGCTTTTTTTAAAACTTGCTACATCATTTATTCGCCCTTCTGGACGCATCGTGTGCATTAGCTTCCATTCACTTGAAGATCGCATCGTAAAAACATTTTTTAAAGAACAAAAAGAATTGCTCTCTACGCTCACACCAAAACCTGTTACAGGAACCAGTGCAGAGATAGCTCGCAATGCATCTGCGCGATCAGCAAAATTGCGAGCCGCAGAAAAAAAATAGTTTTTTGCAAAAAGGTTGCTCATATCAGTTGACAAAATTCTGCTGAACATTTAAATTGTACCCATGCTGAGTAAGTTATTGAAAGATATGAGTTTCGATAAGGGTAGCAGGGCATTGCGGCCTCATAACTCACAGCCTGGTTGTTAACCAAAGGAATAT
Organism: uncultured Pseudomonadota bacterium; assembly: GCA_964493325.1. Taxonomy (GTDB): domain Bacteria; phylum Babelota; class Babeliae; order Babelales; family RVW-14; genus CAZBMD01. The sequence goes on from CAZBMD010000009.1 coordinate 15,027, forward strand.
ACATGAAAATAACTGAGATAAAAGTTTATCCAGCAAATGAAGGCAAACTAAAAGCCTACGCAACCATGGTCTTTGATGAATGTTTTATTGTCCGTGATATGAAAATTATCAAAAGCGACAAGGGTCTCTTTGTTTCAATGCCATCCCGTCGAAAAAAAGACGGATCTTTCAAAGATATCGTACATCCGCTTAACGTTGATACAAGAAAGATGATTGAAGATAGTATCATCGAAGAGTATACTAAAGTGGTGGGTGTCGACGAGGCTAATAGCATCGAAGAATAAATTTCTCACTGGGGCGTCGCCAAGTGGTAAGGCAGCGGTTTTTGGTACCGCCATCCGGAGGTTCGAATCCTTCCGCCCCAGCCAATTTTTCATAAATTCTTGTGAATAATACTATGCAAAAAGAATCTTTATTGTGGGCTTCCCATTTTGTGGAAGCTTTTTTTAATTCTCCCGATTCATATATTCATCCAACGGCAATTGTTGATCCGCGTGTAAAGCTTGGATCTGGTGCAAAAATTGGACCCTTCTGTACCCTTATTGGCGATATCACTATTGGCAAAAATACCAGACTTTATGGTCATGTATCTGTTGGTTTTCCTGCTCAGAGCAGAGGGACCAAAGACAACACCGGCACTATCGTTATTGGCGATGATTGCGAAATCAGAGAATTTGTAACCATCCATGGCTCAAAATATCCCGCTGGACAAACCATTATCGGCAACAACTGTTATTTGATGAACTACTGTCATGTTAGCCACGATGTTACGCTAGAAGACAACGTAACGCTCATCAATAGCGTTAATCTTGGCGGTCATACGTACATCGAAAAAAATGGCTTCATGATGGCTAATGCCGCGACGCATCAATTTTGCAGAGTAGGCACATTTACCGCGCTAGCACCCTTTGGCGGCATCAGGCAAGATCTTCCGCCCTTTTGTCTTTTCTCGGGGCAACCTGCTCAATTTTCTGGTCTTAACGCAACAGGACTCAAGCGCGCTGGTTTTTCAAATGAATCGATCAATGCACTCAAGCATGTAACCAAGTTATTTTTCCAAGATAAAATTTTACTGGGTGATATCAAGGCGCTTGCTCAAGCAGAACCCGTCTGGGGCAGTGATCAAGCAGTTCAAAGGTTCATCGCTTTTATTGAAAAAAGTGACCGAGGCGTGTCTCGACGCAACATCAACGATAAAAAAGATACGCAGCACTCTCCAACATTTTAAAACGAAATATATGAGCATGATTAAATTAGGTATCATAGGCTTAGGACGCATGGGAGGCTATCACGCTTCGGTGTGCGCACAACTTCATCAAGTTGAACTTATTGGTGTAGCTGACCAAAACAAAGAAAATTTCAAAAAACTGAGAACCAAAAATACCGAAATGTCTTCCGACTACAAAACATGGCTTGATCGTGTTGACGGCGTTATTATTGCAGTTCCAACACAATTTCATTACCAGATAGCAAAAGATTGTTTGCTTGCTGGCAAGCATGTTCTACTAGAAAAACCACTCACCAAAACACTTGAAGAAGCCGAAGAACTGTTTGCTCTTGCAACAAGCAAGGGACTCGCGCTCCACGCTGGTCATGTAGAGCGTTTTAATGGCGGCGTGCAAGAACTCAAAAAAATTATTGATGCGCCTTTCTTTATCGAAAGCCATCGCATGGGCCCTTTTGCACCACGCGTGCAAAATGACAGCGTTGTTTTGGATTTAATGATTCATGACCTTGATATCATTTTAAATCTGATCAGCTCGCCAGTAAAAAGTATCAGCGCACAAGGGACCAAGGTTTATACCGACTCTTGTGACCTTGCAAGCGTACAAATTTGCTTTGAAAACGGAACCATTGCACACCTTGTTTCAAGCCGAGCTTCGCAAATTAAAAAACGCACCATGCAAATTCACCAAAAAACCGAATACATCAACCTTGATTTCACAACGCAGGATATTGCAATTCATAGGCATGCAAGCAGCAGCGTGCAAATAGGGTCAGATCAACTACGTTACAAACAAGAATGCAGTATCGAACATTTGTTTGTTTATAAAGACAATCCGCTCAAGCAAGAAATTGAATATTTCATCAATTCAATTACAACGGGAGCCAACCTTTCAAATGCAGATCAAGATTTGAGAGCTCTCAAAGTTACGTATGAAATTGAGAGACTTTTAGGCCTGTAATGATTGCAATTATCGCGGGCACGGGCGATCTTCCTGTCGAAGCAAGCAAAGCACTTTTAGAGCGCAATGACCCATTTTTTGTCATTGCGCTTTTCCCTGAAAACAATCTTGTAGCGCTCCAAAATATCCTGCAGGACAAGGCTGAAGTTATTGCTCAAGAGGTTTACAAGGTTGGTCAGATTCTTAAACTGCTTGAATCAAAAAAAACCTCTCAATTATTGATGATTGGCAAGGTAGATAAAAGTAACCTCTTTCATCACCTCAAGCTTGATTGGCTTGCTATCAAAATACTGGCATCCCTTGTGGGCAAAAACGACGCAGCTATCATGGAGCGCATCGTTAGTGAATTTACCAGCAGAGGTATAGAAGTTTTGCGTCAGGACGACGTTCTTGGCAGCCTTCTTGTTCCTCCTGGCATTCTCACAGGATCTGTAGATGTAGCCCTGCAGCAAGATATTGATTACGGCATTAAAACAGCAATTGCATTGTCCCGCATTGATGTTGGGCAAACTGTTGTTATCAAAGACAAAATGATCATGGCCGTAGAAGCCATAGAAGGGACTGATGCCTGCATTCGTCGCGGTATTGATCTTGGAAAAAATGATATTGTTGTTTGCAAAGCAGCACAAAAATTTCACAATACCAAGTTTGACCTGCCAACCCTAGGACCATCATCGCTTGCAAACCTGCAACCGGGAGAGATTAAGGCTATCGCTTGGTTATCTTCTCACACTCTTATTGTTAAAAAAGAGGCGTTTGTTGCTCGAGCGCGCGAACTTGGTATCACGCTTATTTCTGTTGCAAGCTCAAACTAAAACAATACTCCTCCCCTTTTATTCACACCCTTGTGCTCATTCCAATTTGCTTTAGACTTGAAAGTGCACGCGAAGTTGCACCAGTTTTTGCTCATTAAAAAATTGAGAAAGGTGAATTTATGAAGGATGCCATCCAAATTATCACGCTTCCGCCATCACGATGGCGCGAATATAAAACACTCCGATTACACGCAATCATGCAAGACCCGTATGCGTTTGAACGAACATACGATGAAGATGCAGCGCTCCCCGATAGTGCATGGAAGCAAAGCTTGCGTGACGCCCAAGACGGCAAAAATCACTATCTTTTATTTGCAGAACACTCAGGAATTTTAGTCGGCATGGCAGAAGCTCTTGTTGAAGACAACAAGATTACACAACATAGAGCGCGCGTTATTTCAGTCTATGTTTTGCTCGAAGCTCAGAAAAAGAGTCTGGGGAAAATGCTAATGACTGCTTTACTTGAAAAACTTGAGCAAGACCAACGCATCACGCTTGCAACGCTTCTGGTTAATGAACAGCAACTTGAAGCAATAAAATTGTATGAGTCTGCAGGATTTAAATCGATTGGCACTATTGAACAAGCGCTCTGTTTTAATGGCGAGTGCCATAATTCTGCACTGATGACAAAGGTTTTAAAGGTTACAGCTCCGTAGTATCAAATTAAAAAGAGCTGCTTTGAAATAATCAAAGCAGCTCTTTTTTTATTTTATTTTTTTAATATCAAGCAAACCAACCTGTTACTTTTTTTATTCCAACTGCATCTGCTAATCGAGCATACCACGGACCTTTTTGGCCTTCTGGCAAACCACCTCGTGACCAAAAATAATTAGTTGCTACCGCCTCTGTAACAACACCTCCAATCCATTCACCACACATGCCAGCCAAATTTGCACGAATCGCATTCATGATATTATCGATCACCAAAGCAATGTCCTCAGGGTCTCGCTCAAATGTACGAAGAATTTTTAGAGCCTCATGCATGGTAAGCATTTTTAAAGAGGTAGTTCCTGGAATGGGATTAACCAAATGATTAATTGCAAAATAAAGAAGAGAGCGATTTTGTTCAATTGGGTCAACAGTATCACTCTCAACGTAACCTCGAAGCTTGAGCTGCGCAATTATTGACTCTCTCATCGGTGAATTTATATCAAAGCACTCAAGCAAAATCGCCTTGATTTCATTAAGAGTATCTTCAAATTCAGCAGAAAGCTCTTTTTTAGAATCATAATAATCATCAAGGGTGTCTGGAGAAATTAACCAAAATGCTTCAAGAATTTCAAATAAGACATCTGCTCCCATTGAGAGTGTAGAACCGATTGCTTTTTCATAGCGATGAAATGCTTTTCTACCCCAAAACCCACCAACACTGGTCGCCGTATAACTAAGTAATTTTTGTTGAAAATACAGCTTAAACAAATTATCAGTAGGATGGGTTCCTAGCCATAATTGTTTATTCTCCTCATCTGAGTAATAGTTTTCCAAATTTTTCCCAAATGAATATTCAAAGGTATTTTGGAATATGTCTATCGATTTTATTTCTGCTACATTATTTACCCAAGGAACATTATTTTTGGCAACCGTTTCTAAAAGCAAAAAATCTAGAAGCGAAGAGGCTACAAGATTGACTATTTCTGGCTTAAGTACACCCATTGAATAATCATAGGCTATAGCTATATTTTTTGTCTTAATACTTTTCTTGACAGCAGATTCTGCAAAATCACTCAAATAGTCTTTACCTTGGTAAATAGCATAAACAATCGCTCTTCGCATGTGTTTATCTTTGTTTGGCCAATCAAGAAGATCAACTTTTTCATCATTCATATATCGTTCAACTATATGATAATAAAACCAGGCAGTCCCTATTTTTTCTAGAACACGCACAAAACGACCTGGGCGACGAACATATGCTTTTGGATTAAATAAAATTGGTAATGCTTGCGCTGCTGCCATAATATTGAGTTGTAGAAGCATATGGTGATCAAGAGGTTTTATTAATGGCTGCGCGCCAATTAATCGAGTAAAAAGCTGCGTATTCATTAAATCAGTACGCTGATTAAAAAACATCCAGCCTGATAATGCACCAGAAAATATCCAATCAGCGATATACAATTTTGATGTCCGGTCAACTTTTTTGCCTTCCATGCACAAATCATAAAAGCCATGCCCAACGTAATATCCATAGGTAATCATCTTAAAAATAGTATACCGATCATTAGTCACTGTCACATCTGCATTATTCTTGATACGCTCAAAAGCAGCAAGAGCATTTGTATATCGCTTGAAGATTTTAAGAAAAAATTCGCACGCATTACGCAGTTCAACATCTCCGGAACCATCGCATTCAAGGCTTTTTTGTTCCAAAAACGTCACCATGCCTTTGATCTTGCCATGCATAGCCTCAAACTCTTCATTAACCAGATCAAGCATAAGCTCAGAAAGCCGATTACTATTTTTTTCGTATGTTGCTTGTAAAAAAGTTCTAAAGGTTTTTAGTTCATTACAAAAGGCAAGATCAGGAGCTTCTTGAGTACAAAGCTGCTCTTCCAGAACAATAAGCATATCAAGCATTGCCTTGAGATCATCGCGAGAAAGATACAGAATTGGCATCATCATACCCTGAAGCATCTGCTGGGCCTGCGCAGTTAAATTGGCCATCTGCTCTGGGCCACCCGGCTTTAATATCGCATCGTCGGCACCCTGGAGCAACATCATAAAGCTACCGTTCATGAGCGACTGATGGCAAGCGGCAAGAAGATTAAGAAGCTTCTTTTTTGCTTCACCTTCGAGAGAAGGAAGGCCTGGGTTTCTAATTATATACTGCAAGGCATTCTCGCAATGAGCACCAATAACTGCAGTGATATTCATAGATCCAATTATATCTTCATATAATTTTTCTGTTTCCAACAGAACATCACGATAATCGCTTGGCAGCAATTGTAAATTTTTCTCACGCGCACGAATAAATTTTTGCTGATTTTCTCTAAAAAGTATGGTTAAAAATTCTTTCAGATCAGCTTCGTTCTGATCATCACTTTTTGCTAAAAAAGCATTCAACATGTTCTGTAGAGCAATTTCGGCGCTATTTTCTTCTTCTTGTTCTGTTTTACTTGGGGTATCCTGCACGGCATCTGCTAGGCCGAAAATGGGACCTTGCATTAATAAGCTAAAAACACACAAAAATATAGATAAAAACCGCAATCTTGCTGTGACATATATTGTCATAAAACTCCTTATGTGCTATCCCCGCGCGATTCTTCTTCCGAGAGAAAAACGCCAATGTACAAACAATAGTATGAGTTTTTTTCTGGCTTTTTAGGCGCAAAAAAATTCGCAAAGTTAAGTATGCCATTGAGCAGGGCTATGTCAAGGTAAACATCATAAGAGAATTTGATTCATCAATACGCAATAAGTCTATTTAATAACAACTCTTAATGCGTATTTTTTAATTGAAATTAATTAATGCGAATGGAGCGAATTGCATTGACAATAAATCCAATCATGCAAAGTAAACTTATCAAAGCAGTTCCCCCGTAACTGATAAACGGCAAGCTCAACCCCTTGGTTGGCACCACACCCGTTGTAACCATCAAATTGATGGCTGCCTGAATACTAATGAATAAAATGAAGCCCAGGCTGGTAAAAAAAGTAAACATATCATCAATGCGCAAAATAAGACGCAAGCCATAAAAACAAAAAAGAGCATACATCACAACAATACTCACCGCCCCAACAAAGCCAGTTTCTTCGGCAATAATTGAAAAGATAAAATCAGTATGCTGCATCGGCAGATAGAAAAATTTTTGCTTTGAATTAGAGACCCCAAGCCCCCACGTTTGTCCCGAGCCAATGGCTATCAGCGACTGAATAATCTGAAAGCCTCGCCCCTGTGGGTCACTCCATGGATTGAGAAAAATTAAAATTCTATTCATGCGGTAGGCCTTGCTCATAATTAAAAAAGCTACCGCAGGGAGTGACAGGGCAACCGTATAAAAAAGGTGTACCGGTCTAAATTGCGCAACAAAGAACAAGCCAAAGGCTACTGATAATATAGTTACAACCGACCCAAAGTCTGGCTGTTTTAAAAGAACCGCTGAAACTATTCCCAAAATCGCAAGAAAAGGAAAGTACCCCCGCCAAAATGATTTAAGCCCATGCTGCTTTTTTTCTAAAAAAAACCCAAGGTACATGAATAAAAAAAGTTTTAAAAGCTCACTTGGCTGCATGCTTATGCCGCCAATCGAAAGCCAGCGGTTGGAACCATGCATCTTGAGCCCAAATGCAGGAACGAAAGTAAGACAGGTCAGACCAAGCGAAAATAGAAAAAGGTAAGGCGAGAGACGACGCCACCACAACAAAGGGACCGTTGCAAAAATACAAAAACCACAAAGCCCCATGCCAAAATAGAATGCATGTTTTTTGAGAAAATAATGAGCAGATCCAAATTTTTCTAGAGCGAATACAGCGCTTGAAGAATAAACAAAAACAAACCCAACCAAGAGCAGCAGCATAACAATTGACAAGAAAATACGTAGATCAGCTTTGACTTTACGATACGGCAATTCCATAACGCAGCACCTCTTTGGTAAAAAAACTTAGAAACATATCAGTCTTTTTACTGTACCGTAGGCATGGAACTCAGAACAAGCTCTTGAAAAATTTTTCCACGCTGTTTGTAATCTTTGAATAAATCAAAACTTGCACCACTTGGCGAAAAAAGAACAATGTCGCCTGCCACGGCTGTAATCTTGACATCTGCAACAATTTCATCAAGCGTTTCGAAATAATTAAAAGAGGAAAAATCGGCACAATCTTTGCCAAAACAGTAGATTTTTTTGATAGCTGCTTGCTGCTTTAAAAATTCGGCAAGAACAGAACGATTAACCCCTTTACTTAGGCCTCCCAAAATGAGAATAAGCGGCCTATGTAAAGCTGCAAGTTTTTGAACCGCAGCCTGTGTTGCTTGCACAACTGTTGATTTGGAATCATCGTAAAAATCGATATTGTTGATTGATGCAAAATGTTCTACACGATGATGATGATTTGAAAGACCTTCAATGAGGTCATGGTGTTGCCGTAAAAAAAATTTAATAATCGCTACAGGCATCCCAGCTGCATTCAACGCCGCAATCACCTGAAGCCAATTTTGTACAAATGTTATCGAGGACAAATCATCAACCGCCATAATTTTGTGGCACTGCTTAGTTACATAATCACGCAGAACAACCCAACCTTGCTGAACAAAAATCAACTTTATATTCGGCTGATATTCAAGAATGTTTTCTAAATTTTCATCGGTTAGACTCGTTACAATAAGAGTACTTTTTAAATGTGGTAACTTTTCATAAAACAACGCCCCAACTTCGCCTTTTAAAATATCTGCAGCAATAATCGCAGCACTTCCTTCTCGCTGATGAGCAAAAAGTGCAAATTTTGCTTGAAAATAATTTTGCATTGTTTGATGACGATCAAGGTGATTGGGATACAAATTGGTCCACACAGCAATATCAGGAGCGCATCGATTGCTCAATTCAAGTTGCCAACTTGAAAGCTCAAGAACTGCGCATGCATATTTATCATCTTCAGCTGCAAGATCGAGCATCGCTGTACCAATATTACCGCCCACAGCAACCGTACATTGTTGTGAATTTTGAGAACAAACCAGAGAAGCAAAGCGCTCTTTGCAAGCAAGCGGCAATAGCTCGCCAATCAATTTTGTTGTCGTAGTCTTTCCCAGTGTTCCGGTGACAGCAAAAAGAGGCTTTTTAAAAAATAGGCTAAAAAAATCAAGCTCACATAACATTTTATTGGAAAACTGTAGAAACGCATTGATGTTGATACCCGGACTGGGAATGATAATATCGCATGAAGTGAAAAACTGCTCAAGCGATGCTTGGCTCGCCTGGACAATACATGCTCCTTGTTCTTGAATTATGTCACGTTCGGCATCATCCAGCAATCTTGAGTCCCAAACGTAACAGGTAAAATTGGGAAGCAACCCCAGAATAGCCATGCGCTTATCGCAACGATGCTGTGTAAGAAATGAAAGAACCGATTTCCCGACAATGCCAAAACCGACAATCCCAACTTTTTGCATGCACAATCTCCAGCTAAATTTATAGAGTCCTACTCATTGCGCTGATCGTCCGAGTTGTTGATTTTCCAGGCACCAAATCAATGATATGCACCGATCCACCAAGTCCTGTAACAAAATCATGTCCCACAATTGTTTCTGGAACATAATCTCCTCCCTTGACCAAAATATCTGGACGCAGGTATTCGATAAGCTCTAGAGGAGTATCTTGACCAAATGAAACCACAAAATCAACCATATCCAGGGCTGACACCATTGCAGCTCTTTCTGCAAGGTCATTCACCGGACGCTGTGAACCCTTAAGTCTTTTAACTGAATCATCGGTATTTAAGGCAACAACTAAGATGTCGCCTAAACGTTTTGCTTCACGTAAAACATGAACATGTCCAGAGTGCAAAATATCAAAACAACCATTAGTCAAAACCATTTTCTTGCCATCTGCACGCAACCAATCTAATTCTATTTTTAGTTGAGCCCAGTCAGAAAAAACTTTTTTTGTCGACTCTGCATGAGTGTCAAGTAATTCTTCAAGACTAACCGCATACGTCTTGAGATGCGAAACAGCAACTGCTGCAGCCGCATTGGCAAGCTTGAGACAATCTTCAATAGGTAATGCAGAAACAAACCCAATCGCCAAAAATGCACACACCGTATCACCCGCTCCCGTGATGTCATAAACCTCTTTTTGAACAGCAGGCGAAATAATATGCTGCGTTTGCGAGACAAATTGCATACCCTGCTCTCCCTGAGTAATAATAATGCCCTTGAGAGAAAGCAGAGAGCAAATTGCTCGAGCATTGCTAACCAAATCATGAAACGGGAACAGGCCATGGGCTTCGAGCAGCTGATTAAATTCTTTTAAGTTTGGCTTAAGGTAATCAACACCATAATATTTCCCAAAATGAGGCCCTTTTGGATCAACCAAAATGATGCACCCAAGCTCTCGAGCCTTTTCGACCACGTGAGCAACAACGGCCGGCGTCACAACACCTTTAGCGTAATCTGATATCAGAACAATGCTCCCTGGAACCATTAATTTATTGATACGACTAATAATTTCTTTAAATTCCCAATCGTTTAATTCAAAATCATCTTCGGCATCAACACGCAACATCTGATTACTTTTTGCAATCAATCTCTTTTTACTTGTTGTTGATCGATAGGGGCTTTTGATCAAACCTTCATGCGAGATTTTTAAATCATCAAGCATGGACACAATAGCTACGCCCTCTTTATCACAGTCTCCAACAAGGCCAACCAATTGGACATTAAATCCAATATGTTTACAATTGCCAGCAACGTTAGCAGCGCCACCAAGAGAGCGATCGCATTTTTGTATTTTTATAACAGGAACCGGAGCTTCTGGCGAAATACGACTAACATCACCAAAAAGATACTCATCCAAAATGATATCGCCGATAATCAGTACATCTTTGGTATCGCTCGATTTCAAATAATTTATTATTTTTTTCATGTCATAACCCTAAAGGTGAGAGAATTTCGTGATAAAGATCAGAATTTCCCGATATTGTTGCCGCAAAGAAGGCAATTCAGTATGGTGGTAACTACTTGTGGCAATGATACTCAAATTTAATTAAATGAGCAAAGGAGAAAAACGTATGAAATTTCAGATTTCTTACAACACGACAGATCTTGCGCAAGCTTTGGATCTTGCAAAAAAAACCGCAGAATACGCAGATATCTTAGGAATCGGATCACTCCTCCTACTCAAAGAAGGCGTGAATGCAATAAAAGTTTTTAAACAAACTTTTCCGAACAAAGAATTATTTGCAGAAGCAAAAATAATTGAAAAAGCTGATGATGCTGTTACCATTCTTTCTCAAGCTGGCGCTAACTATGTTTCTATTCTTGCCGGCAGCTTTCATGTCACCATCAAAAAGGCAGTGGTAGCTGCAAAAGCATTTGATACTAAAATTATTTTTGATTTATTTGATGCGCAAGCATCTGGACAATCAGCTGCTGATGCAAGAGCGCTTGGCGTTCATGCAATCATGCTCCATCGCACTCCCGCCGTTGATGAAATGGTTGAAGCAGAAAATGAATGGCGCAATGTTCGCGACAACACCACACTTCCTCTGTTTGTAACAGGAAAAATAGATCTTTCAAATATCAACCACCTACTTGCTCTAAAGCCACAAACAGTGATGATTGGTTCGGCAATTAGTAAGGCGAATGATCCAGCAAAAACTGCCGCTCAGTTCAGAGAACTGATAAGTGGAAAAGAATAATCTGCTGCTCTCTACCAATTTTTTTTAAATTGATGCACTAAAAATGATGATGACAAAGATAGCAACCCATCAACAAAACTATTATTATTTTTGATAGAAACTTCTCATTTGTTGACCAGCTCGCAGTACCCAAGATGAATCGCAAAAATCAGAATACAAATTAGACACACGCCCTCTGCCATTATTCTTAGCAACACGATCATTTCGTATTCCCAAACAGGTCAGCCTGCTACTCCACGATTGAATTAATTGATTTTTAAAATACATAACCCTTCCTAAAATCAATTCTTCAAGACATAAATTTTCACAGTCTTCATGAATAAGTGTCTCGAGTTTTTCAAGAAGATTAAAAATCATTTCGCGCTCGGTAAAATTTGTAAATCCTCGATATTCTTTTTTTGATAAATATTCTAAAACTCTATCTTCTCCACCCAAGATATCTTGAAAGACAAAAAGCTCATAATAAAGGTAGGCAAGAAGCAGCGCACATAAATTATCTTGCTGCAAATATTTTTGAAAAATTCCATTACAAAATCTTTCATCAAGAACCATGTTACACAGTACATCTTCATAGGAATAATTTTTAAACGGTTGCTTAAAATTTCTATCCTCAATGTACTTCTCCTTAATAAACTTATAGAGTTTGGTATTTTGATCTTCAAGTAAATAATTAATAAGATCGGCAACAGGCGCAAGTACTTCTGACGATTGAATTGGTTTTCTTACACAGTCACGAATTACTTCCAAATCATTCTGCATTGCAATACACGTATTAGCAAAAACCAATAACAGGCAGTATGTATAAAATCGCTTCATTATCAACAACCTTTCATTTTTTCTTTTTGAATTGCAACTTAAAAAGTGCCTCTACTTCGTTAACCGTCGTCGCTTCAAGCGCTGACTTGTCAGGACGATACCCCATCAAGCGCGGAAAGCGCAACGCTAGCCCAAGCTCACCTTCTTTGGCACCAGTACGATGAAGAGGGGACCGGGTAATTTCGTCTGCACGCACCATACAAATAATTTCTGGAGCAACCCAAACATCAGGATACAGCTCTTTGGCACACTCAACATTGTGAGGTCGCTTTTCAACCCTGCGCTCATCGCAAGCTTTTTTTTGCTCCCGCCATTCTTCGTCAGAAAGACCAGTACCAAGCTTTGCAATGGTTTGGAAACAATCTTGTTCTTGGTTATAGACACCGACAAGCAAAGCGCCAATACCAAACTTAGCTCGCTTGCCATGCCCAAAATAGTACCCCAAAATCACACAGTCCAGCGTATCATCAATTTGCCCAGACTCCTGACGCTTGAGCTTAATCCAGTTAAAATTTCGCTTACCAGGTTGATACACAGCATCTGGCCGTTTAACGACAAGTCCTTCTAGACCCAATGAAATATTTTGTTCAAAGTAGCGCTCCAGATCAACTGCCTTAGCAATCTCTACTTCTTCGATAGGAAAAATGATATCATGCTTTTTGATATCAGCATGATCAAGAAGATGGACAAGTTTTTTACGACGGTGTTCGTGTGTTTCCGATAACAACGAAACTCCATCACTATACAAAAGATCAAATAAATAAAGCTTGAGCGGATACTCCTCAGCAACGCGTTCAACATCATGTTTGCGCTTGCGTTTGACCGTCTCTTGGAATGGAAGAAAGCTTCCCGTCTCACTATCAAAAGCTATTGCTTCCCCTTCTGCAACCAGGGAATCTACTTTAAGATCTAAAACCGCAGCCTTCAGGTCTGGAAACATTTGTGACATATCTTGCAAATTGCGTGAATAAAATCTAATAAGCGGCTCTTTGCCGGTGCGATCGATATGAACCTGCAACCGAAAACCATCAAGTTTTGGTTGCGCTATGCAGTTGCCTAATTTTTTTACAATAGCATGTGCATCTGAAAGACGTTCTGCAGCTGCTGGGCGAATAGGAATACCGGGAATGATTGCCATTTTCTGAATTCCAGCAACACCATCTTCTTTGAGTGTTTTAATTATAAGACCAATATCAGCAGAAATATTATAGGCATCTTCAAGCGCTTGGCGAATAGATTTATCGCCGCACTCTGCCCATGAAAAGGCGTCAAGAAGCGTCATATCTGAAAAACCAAGTCGAAGCTTACCCAAAATAATGCGGACCACATATTTTGCCGAAAGCGGATCGATCTCCTGAAGAATTTCTTTCAAAAATTGTTCTTTGACATCCTGACTACCAGTTCCTGTAATCGATAAAAGTCGGTTTAATTTTTTATGCATTTCTGTGATTGATAGCTCATCATCAGTACTTGCTTGCCAGGTATGAGATGCAACAACAAGGCCCAGATCGCCCATTTTATCTACCTGTTCCTTGATCTCATGCTGAGTACTTTTTGTTAGCTGCGCCAGAGCTTTGATCATGCCTTTTTCGGCAAAATTAAATTGTGTGCTCACGTACACCGCATTCAAACTGCCAAGCGATAGATATGCAATAATAGCACTTTCTGCTGGCGTTGCTTCCTTTAAAATTTCGGCAAGGATTTTGGTAATCAACGTGCGCGAAGATTCTTGCTCAATTTTTTCAAAAACTTCTGCAAGCTTATTAAATTTCATTGGAACCCTAACCTGCTCATTGTACAGTCAAGACAACGTGCTCATGAATGTTTGTGATAAAAATATGAAAGAATATTCGAAGTATGGCGAAAAACCATCCAACTGCAAAGAAAAAATAAAAAATAAAGAGGCTTTTGCAGCCCTATAAGATACCAATTAAAACCGGTGATTGCACTCATCGAAATAAACGATGCAAGGAATGGTTGCTTACTCAATGCAAGAACCGCAAGCCACAGCGCCGCAAAGACAACACTCTGTAGCCATGGCAAAAAATAACAAAGAAGGCCAAAAGTTGTTGCAACACCCTTGCCACCGGTAAATTGCAAAAATACCGAAAAAGAGTTGCCAACTAATAATGCTGCTGCTAGATAATATGAAGCGCCATCGCCCAACAAAAAATGAGCTCCGCGCAAAAAAGAAAACGCTTTAACTGCATCAATAAAAAAAACAAGAATAAAATATTTTTTGCCCACAACGCGGGCAACGTTACTTGCACCAGTGTTGCCTGAACCTTGCTGCCTGATATCAACACCAGCAACAAACCGAGCAACCAAGTATCCCGTTGGAATTGCCCCGACAAGATACGCAAGGACACTAGCTATTAAGATATGAACCATGAATTTATTCTTTTTGAGACATGGTAGCGGCACAGGGATTCGAACCCAGGACCTACGGATTATGATTCCGCCGCTCTAACCAACTGAGCTATGCCGCCACACAATTTTTGAATTTTTAGAATTTCAATGTTTTAACTTCAAGGACATCGGTCAAAAACGCAAACAGCGATTTGAGAAAATAGATGCCCGCAAGAAGCGTTGCAAAAATACCTGCCATAAGCGTCACTGCAAAACCTTTGATTGCAGGACCGCCGTAATAAAACAAGACAAGTCCGGTTAGGAAGGTTGTAATGTTAGAATCTAAAATTACCGCCATCACACCACTAAAACCATTGTCGATTGCTTTTTTAAGAGAAACCCCCGTGGAGATTTCTTCTTGTATTTTTTCATAGATCAAAATAGACGCATCAATCGCCATACCGATAGTCAAAACCATTCCAGCAATACCAGGCAAGGTAAGCGTTGCTCCCAAGTAGCTCAAAACGAGCATCACCAGAAACAAGTTCACGATGAGTGCCAAAACAGCCAAAAGCCCAGGAATGCGATAGTACAGTATACTAAAAATACACAGTAACAACAGCGCAATTAAACAAGCCATCATGCCTTTGCTAATGGAATCTTGCCCTAGCGAAGCGCCAACACGGCTTTCTTGCTCAAATTTAATTGGAGCCAAGAGCGATCCGGACTTCAAAACTACTGATAAATCGAATGCTTCTTTCGCACTGGTAATCCCATTGATAACGCCGCTTCCACCACCGATAGCCTGTTTGATGGTAGGAGAACTGAACATCACGTCATCAATAATTATGCCCAAACTGCGACCAACATTATTACCTGTCAACTCGCCAAATTCACGAGCACCGGTACTGTCAAGCTTAAAGCCAACCATTGGTTTGTTAAATTCATCACGAGAAACCTCAGCGTGAACTATGCGATCACCAGTCATATCTGGGAACACTGACACCAAGTACCAGCGACCAATTTCATCATCTCCCTCGTCAAGATCACGACGGCCAGGAATGATCATTTTATCAGAAGGCAAATCGCCATCAAATTTATCAAAGAGCGCATCTTTAGTTGAAGCTACATCTTCAACAATCTTAAACTCTAAATGAGCTGTCTTTGTGATTACTTTTTTTACGCCATCAGGATCATCAACACCTGGCATCTGAACTACTATTTGACGTTCACCATGTTGCTGCACCACAATACCTTCAACGCCATAACCACCAAGTCGGTTGGTCAAAACGTTAACAGCTTGCTCAACGGCACCGGAGCGAACACGTTGCTCAGATTCTGGAGCAATGCTTGCCACAACTACGTTTTCAGCAAGCTTAACGCGAAGCGCTGCTGATTTCTTTTCTTTCATCAAATTAAAACAGGATTTTGCTGCAGCTTCTTCGTCAAACGAAAGATGCAACTCAAGGCCTTTTAATTCACGTTTTTCAGGAAGAACACTCAGCTGATTGTTCTTAAAAAAACTATCTAGACTTTTATTTTCTGCCGCAAGCCGTGATTCAATTGCTTTTTCTACTTCAACACCAAGAACCAAATAGGTTCCGCCAGCAAGATCTATTCCCTTTTTTATGTAGGACAGTTGCATAGCGCTAGCGTATGCACGCAATTTCCCCATAAGCCCGACCTCTTGCTCCTGAGCCTGCTTCAAGATTTTCTTGTCAAAAGACACCATGAAATAAGAGCTAACAGCCAATATCGCTACCCACATCATGAGCGGTGATACAACAAATTTCATGAACCGTGCTTGAGTATTCACAAATTTCTCCTCAAACGACTTAACCTACTCTCTCACTGTATTACAAAACTAATTAAGTGGTGCCGAGGAAGGGACTCGAACCCTTATGGGATTTCTCCCGCTGCCCCCTTAAAGCAGTGCGTCTACCAATTTCGCCACCTCGGCTTCTATGATTATGTGCGTTATTCGGCAAAAACTATGTTGCCTAAAACACTGCTAGACTGTATCATAATCCAATATTGTTTGCAATAGGTTTTTATGTAGAAATGTTATATTTTTTTTACACTCACACAACTCAGAACCACAACAAACAACGACCTAGAGCAAATAATGCAACAATTTAATTTTTTTTCTCATCAGAAAGATTATAGAAAAAATGAGTACTCAAGCGTTTATTCCGTACATCGGCGTCTGCGGTCTCTTGATCAAAGATAGCAAAGTTTTACTCATACACAGAGCTGCAGCTATTTATGGCGGCAACTCGTATAGCCTCCCTGGCGGGCATGTTGATGGTAATGAGGCCATTCGTACTGCTCTTGCTCGTGAACTTCATGAAGAACTAGATATCAGTATAAACCCCGATGACGCACAATTCTTTCACGTCTCGCATCAAAAATCACCACACCGAGAATATGTTTCGTTTTTCTTTGTCATTCGAACGTGGCAAGGAGAGCTCACGAACAAAGAACCAGAAAAACATACACACCTTGATTGGTTTGATCTACACGATATTCCAGAAAACACTTTGTACCGCGAAGTCTTTGCCATGTACCTGGACAAAATTTACTACTCAGAACGCGGCTGGTAAAGTTCTACACGTAAAAGAGGAGGCTCATTATGCAAAACCCATCAGAAATAACCAGTGTTCGAAAAGGCCTTTTGCCTCGCCTTATCCGCGAATTTATGCAAACAGAATCGGCCAGCGGCATAGTGATGATTTTGTTTGCATTGCTAGCGATGCTTGCTGCTAACTCGCCTTTATCATCACTCTACAAAGAATTAGTCAATGCTCCCATTACTTTTGGCTTTCAGGGCAGCATGGCCACCCACGCTCTAAAAGACTGGGTGAAAGACATTCTTATGGTGTTCTTCTTTCTGATTATTGGTTTGGAGCTTAAACGCGAGATGTGTGAGGGCTTCTTGTCCAAACGCGACCAAATTATTTTGCCATTATTGGCAGCAACAGGCGGCATGATTGTTCCGGCATTGATATTCTTTTTGCTCAATCACGGCAGCCCTCAAACAATCCATGGATGGGCGATTCCATCAGCTACTGATATTGCCTTTGCATTGGCCACTTTAACACTCTTAAGCAAGCGCATTCCACCCGCTATAAAAATATTTCTGCTGGCAGTAGCCATATTTGATGACCTGGGCGCAATAATCATTATCACCATATTTTATTCTACCGGACTTGCTCTTACTCCTCTATTGCTGGCCGCTAGTGGCCTGGCAGCACTGATAGTGCTCAATCGCGCTCATATCACCGTTATTACGCCATACATGCTCGTTGGCATATTCATGTGGTTTTGCTTTTATTTTTCTGGCATCCACACCACGCTGGCTGGTGTTATCGTCGGGCTAATGATTCCAATGCGTGATAAAAACGAACCGAAACATTCTCCACTCAATACCTGCATGCACTTCCTGCATCCATGGGTGAGCTTTTTGGTACTACCAATATTTGCCTTCACGAGTGCAGGCGTTGACCTAAAAGGGCTAAGTATTTCAGGCTTCCTTGAACCCTTACCTACGGGGATTGCACTTGGTTTATTCCTGGGCAAGCAAATGGGAATTTTTATCACATCATGGCTACTCATTAAAATAAAGTTGGTGAGTATGCCTGATGCAACGCAATGGAAACATCTCTACGCAGTATCAGTCATTGCCGGTATCGGCTTCACCATGAGCCTATTCATTGGAATGCTGGCATTCTCCGACCCTCTTCTACAGGAAATGGTGAAAGTCGGTGTAATTGGCGGCTCTCTTCTTTGTATCCTGTGGGGTGGGATTATACTAAGAATTATTAAAGCATAGCCGCCTGACCTCGCTACTCCCCTTAGTAAGTATCGGTACGCACGCGCAGTGTTGAGAATTGCCACAGCTCGTCATCTGTCGGGACATTTTTCCCGTACCGCACATGAAGATTTTCACCCGACAACGGCGTCCAATCTGTCGGTTGAGAAATAAACTGCCCAAGATATGGCTTAGCAATTTTTAAAACTTTTTCGTGATCAAGATGATCTGGCAAACAAAGACCAAGCTCTGGCTCTTCAATCATGCAACAAATTGCTGCAACAATGCTGATTGCCACCTGTAACGTGGTACTATTTTGCTCAGGAACAAGGGCACGCGCAGCGTCAATATCAAGAACGCTACCAATCCACCAAGCTCCAAAATCATGCCCCATCAAAAGACACCCGAGCTCATCAGCTCCACTGATAATTTCGTTGTTTAAAATGCGATGACGCTCCTGTGGAACAAATTGGCGCATTTTCATTTCATGAAGCGAATTCAGCGTTGAATCGGTTGGGCAATAGGCATAATGTACGGTCGGTCGATAGACAGCATTTTCGCCATCCCATACCGTCAAATAGTCACTGATACTAAACGCCTCACCGTGCCTGATGACCATGCCTATTATTGGGCCTGATGGTACCCACGACTGTACCCATGTATCAATCCCCTTAGATGAAAGACATATTTGATTTTTTGGTCCGGAGGCATGAGTCATTGCCCCCTTGGGCAGATCTTTTTCATGCGTACCCCACCCGAGTTCTGCTGGAGCAAGACCCTCTTCAATAAGACCTTCTACACTCCAACTATTCACAAACTCATTCACCTGTTTAGGTTTGTTGGTAATTTGCGTGTCACGTTCAGAGATATGAATTGTTTTTACACCGGTGAGCATTGCAAGCTGTGCAAAATTTTTATCACTTATGGCACGCTCCAGTTGCTCATTGCGTGGATCGCCAGCTTTTTCTTGAATAATTTTTGTGGCAATATCAATAAGCCCTTGCTTGGTCAAATGAGACACCAGACCAGGGTTTGCACCATGATCAACAACCGCAGTTGCCCCTTTTTTACTCCACCCCTTAACCAATTTTCGCATTGCCATTTGTCTTTTATATAAAGTCAAATCTGTTGGATGCCTTTTCTGCACATCAAGGTATGGATCCCATTCTTCAACAGATGTATTGATAAAAAGCACATCGTTGCGATGGCACCAATCAAGAAGAACACACGTGTCAATGTTCCATGCAAGGTCAATCAAAATGTCGCCAGGACTGAGGTGCGAAGAAAGAATTTCTTGATAATTTTCTGGAGTCACACGCCCCTGAACAAAGGATACTCCTTGGTCAATAAGCGATTGAATGCGATACCTATTATCGGCAAAATCCATCACCGTAATTTTGCTTGGCGCAATACTGATCTCCTTAAGAAGAAGCGGCAGGGTGCATTGGGCAACGCCACCACAACCAAGCATAAAAATTTTCTTATCGAATGTGGCCACGATTGCTCCTTTGTTCTAATGAATATGACTTTGTAGAAGAGTGGAACGGCTGGAAGCCGCTCCTGTGTTACATTTTTTTTGCCATTGCTCGAAGACGTGCAATTCTTTTTTCAATAGGTGGATGCGTAGAAAAAAGAGAAAAAAGACCGCTACCAGAAAATGGGTAGACTATAAAAAGGCTTGCAGCACTTGCTTGAGCTGCCGAATCGGTACGCATATTATCATGTTTAACGCCGTTTTGTAATTTTTCAAGCGCAGAAGCAAGAGCCAGCGGATCTCTGCAACATTGAGCTCCCGATTCATCGGCAAGATACTCGCGTGAACGAGAAACTGCAAGCTGTAAAAGCGTTGCAACAAGCGGCATAATCACTGCCATAATAATGACACCAAAGATGTTGCCACCGGATTTTTCACGATCACGGCCTCCACCAAGAAAAAGAGACCAACGCAACATGGTACCGACATAGCCAATAGTTGCTGCAATAGTTGCCGCAATGGTCCCAATCAAAATATCTCGATTTTTAACATGTGAAATTTCGTGCGCCAAAACACCGCGTAATTCATGCTCTTCAAGTAAATCCAAAATTCCCTGCGTCACGGCAACTGATGCATGAGCAGGACTTCGTCCCGTTGCAAATGCATTTGCCATGCTTGATGACAAGTACCATAATTTTGGCATCGGCATACGAAATTCTGCGCACAGTTCCTCAACCATTTCGTAAATCATTTTGTTCCGGGCCTTATCAAGCGGCTTTGCTCCGTACATTGCAAGGACAATTTTGTCCGAGAAAAAATAGGTAACAAAATTTATAAGAAGCGCCATAATAAACGCAATGGTAAGCCCTTCTGTACCACCAAGCAAATATCCCATCACAAAAAGCAAGCCAGAAAGCGTTCCCAGAAGTACTACTGTTTTTAACCAATTTCCAATCATAAAACTCCTCTATTTTTAGAGCTATTTATCGTTTTCGTAATCAATCTCCCAATCATCTTGTTCAATCTGCGAGGATGCAGTACTGCTCGAAGCTGGCTTATGATTTTTTTTCTTTTCACTATCAATCGTAATAGGGCTAATATTCAAAGCGCTTTCACGCACGCGGCCAATGCCTTCTTTTTTCATCTCACCAAGCCGTTCAGCCTGCTTGGTTAAATCAGTGCGAAAATCATTACTCTCTTGATCAAGTTGACCTTGAGCGTTATTGAACAACTTGTTCATATCATCTTGCAGACGCTTGATCTTTTTCTGTAACCGCAAGATAATTTCAACACCAGCAAGATTAACACCCATCTTGTGCGTCAAATTAATAATTTCTTCTAGTCGATCTACATCATCTTCTGAAAAAAGTCTCGTGTTGCCGTCAGAGCGCTTGGGAGCAAGCAACCCTTCTTTTTCGTACATTCGAATTGTTTGCTGATGAACAGAAAACATCTTCGCAACAACGGATATAGAATAAAATCCCTTTTTCCTTTTCATCAAGATATCCTCACGTTAGTCATTTTTAAGGACCGTTAAGAACGCTTCTTGTGGAAGTTCAACATTACCAACTTGCTTCATCTTTTTCTTTCCTTCTTTTTGCTTCTCAAGCAACTTTCTCTTTCTGGTAATGTCGCCACCATAACATTTTGCAATAACATTTTTTCTCAATGCAGAAACCGTTTCGCGGGCAATCACTTTAGCGCCAATAGCTGCCTGAATAGCAACTTCAAACATTTGACGATGAATTACTTCTTTAAGCTTTTGCGTTAACTGTCGTCCAAGATAAAACGCTTTTTCACGGTGAACAATCACCGACAATGCATCCACAGGTTTGCCGTTAAGCAGCACATTCATTTTGACAAGATCAGACTCTTCGTATCCAGCTTCTTCGTAATCAAAACTTGCATAACCAGCGCTAAGCGATTTGAGTTTATCATAGAAATCAGTTACTACTTCGTTGAGCGGTAGCTTGTACTTCAAGACAAGACGATTTTCATCAAGATACGTCATCTCTTTTTGCTCGCCGCGACGATCTTGGCAAAGCTTTAAAATTGAACCCAGATAATCTTTTGGCGTAATAATTGTTGCGTTAATCATTGGTTCAAGAACACTATCAATTTTAACCTCTTCGGGAAACTTTGATGGATTTTCAATAACCATCTCTTCTCCGTTGGTCAGCTTGACTCGATAAAGCACCGTAGGCGATGTTGCAATAATCTCAGCATTATATTCTTGTTCCAAGCGCTGCTTAAAAACATCCATGTGCAAGAGGCCCAAAAAGCCACAGCGAAAGCCAAGCCCAAGAGCTACCGAACTTTCTTTTTCAACGTGTACGCTTGGATCATTGAGCGTTAATTTTTCAATCGCATCACGCACCTGCTCAAACTCAGAAGCTTCTACTGGGTAGATTCCTGCAAACACCATGGACTTTGCAGGTTTAAAGCCAGGCAACAATCCAACAGGCTTGCCAACATGAAACAGTGTATCTCCAACACGAGCTTCTCTCACAGTCTTCATGCCGGCAATCAGATATCCCACCTGACCGGTGTACAAAGCACCCATCAACATTGGCTCTGGGTGCATGAGTCCAATATCAAGAACTTCATACGTTTCGCCGGTGTTCCCCGACTCAATACGGTCACCCTTGCGCAAACAACCATCGATAATTTCTACAAGACAGATCACGCCACGATATTCGTCATACCATGAATCGAATAGCAACCCTTTGAAAGGTCCATTTTGATTGCCTGCTGGAGGACGAATACGTTCAATAATAGCAGGAAATAACTGATCAAGACCGATACCCGTCTTGCCAGAAATAAGCAAAACTTCATCGCGCTCAATATCAAACGCTTTATTCATTTCGCCAGCAATCCGTTCAGGATCGGCATTAGCCATATCAATTTTATTGATCAGAGGAATAATATCTAAATTTTGTTCAAATGCTAGATAAAAATTTGCCATGGTTTGCGCCTGCACGCCTTGGGCTGCATCAACGAGCAATAAGGCTCCCTGACATGCGTACAGCGATCGTGAAACTTCATAACTAAAATCAACATGGCCTGGGGTATCGATTAAGTTGAGTAAATAAATTTTCCCTTGATACTCATACAAAATGGAAGCAGTTTGCGCCTTAACGGTAATACCTCGTTCACGCTCAACCTGCAGCTTATCAAGTACTTGCTCATTTTTTTGCCGAGAGGAAATGGTGCCCGTTATTTCAAGCAACCGATCGGCAAGCGTTGACTTGCCATGATCAATGTGAGCAATTATAGAAAAATTTCTAATTTGATCAGGTTTAAATGTCTGTAAATCAAAACCAGGGATACTGCTTATGTTCATGATAGTTTTTGTCCTTGTCGTTACATCTTTTCTGGTTTACTTACTCCAAGCAGATCAAGCGTCAGTGCAAGCGTTTGTCGCACCAGCTTTACCAGGCCCAATCGAAGTGATGAGCGCTGAGCATCTGCAGGATCAAGAATTCTGTTGTTTGCATAATAATTGTGAAATGTGTGCGCAAGCTCCCAGGCATAGTACGCAATTAAATGAGTCTGATTGGTTGCAGCAATTGATTGCAATACATCACTAAGCGATGCAATTTTTTTAATAACTGCAATCTCGCCACTCAAAAGTCCCTCACTCAGCTTTTCAAACGCAACAGCATCAAGCGAGCCATCGATAAGTTGCTGCGCAATATCTTGCAAAGCAGGGTCTTGTAGTGCTTTTGCAAAAATACTGTACGTGCGAACATAGGCATACTGGATATAAAAAACTGGATTTTCGTCCGTCTTTTTCATGGCAACAGCCAAGTCAAATTCCAAATGCGCTTCTGCTTTTCGGTTCACGTAAAAAAAGCGCGCAACATCTGCCCCGACCGTGTCAATTACTTCACGAAGCGTGGTAAACGAGCCAGCTCTTTTGGACATTTTGACCGCAACATCATTTTCTTTAATCGATACCAATTGGTACAAGATGACATCAAGCTGATCGCCTGCATAGCCCATGGCCTGCATGGTTCCTTTCAGTCTTTTCACATACCCATGATGATCTTGACCTAAAATATCAATCAAGTGATCATAGCCACGGTCATACTTGCTTTTATGATAGGCAATGTCTGCGGCAATGTAGGTAAGCTCACCTGTTGTTTTGCGGACAACACGATCTTTGTCGTCACCAAATTCGGTCGACTTAAACCACAACGCACCTTCAGATTCGTAAGCTAAACCCTTTTCTTGTAAAAGCTCAAGAGCTCGATTAATTGAACCATCCTCATGCAATGTTTTTTCAGAGAACCAATTATCGAAGGTAATGTCATAATCCTGTAAATCTTTTTTAATCAGCTGCAGCATATGCTCTTTGGCATAATGAGAAAAAAATGCACTATCTTTGCAAATCAATGCATCACCAAATTCACTCACGCATTCCCGCGCAAGATCAATCATGTACTGACCGGCGTACCCTTCTTCTGGAATACTTTCGTCAATACCAAGCTGCTGACAACAGCGAGCTTTAAGCGTATCCCCAAGAAGCTTCATCTGATTGCCGGCATCGTTGATGTAGTATTCTTTTAAAACATCATGACCAATAAATTTTAGTACTCGGGCCAAAATGTCACCAATAATCCCGTTGCGACCTGCACCAAGATGCAGAGGGCCAGTTGGATTTGCGCTGACAAATTCAATCAAATAACGACGCTTGTCTGCAGGGCTCACGCTACGAAAATATTCGTCTTTTTCGCTAAAAAGTTCACGTGCAACCAGTGACCAGGTATGGTCAAAAAGGGTAATATTAACAAACCCAGGGCCTGCAATTTGAACATCTTTAACACAGGATTTGATAATATCATTCGTGCCACTGAGCAGATGAGCTTTAAAGGTCTCTGCAAGTTGACGTGGATTTTTGCCAAGAACGCGTGCAAGCATCATAGCTGCGTTGCAACTCAAATCTCCAAACTGAGCATCATCACCCAAATTGAGGTGAAGCGTTACCAGCAAACACTGAGTTGCATCCACGGAAAAAAGTTCTTGTACTGTTTTTTTTATTTCATGCTTCAAGCACGCAAGTGTCGTCATGCAAACTGCCTTTTATCTCTCTAAATTTCTGCTTCACGTTATTCCATTGATCGTACAATGGTTAGCAGATTTTAGTGTAGCAGCTTAATCTTTTATTGAGAAGTACAACAAACACTGCTAAAAGCTAAAATTAAATTGAAATTGAATAGCTCCACTAAGCATATCGGCAAGGTATGAGTGCTTGCCCCCAACAGAAATATCATATCCTAGAGATAATTTTGGTGCCCAGGCAGCAGGCTCATACGCTTTGACGTCATATTCTGCAAGAAAATGAAGGGTAAGCTGTTCCCAACCCTTGAGTCGTCTGTCGGTATTTGCAACCTCATCCTTCGAAATAAAACGACCATCGCGTTGTTCTGGGGGTGTACCCATGGCAGCCTTGGCTATCACTGTTTTAAGATAATTAGGGTCTGAAATATGAAGCCTTGTTGCCTCTTGGCGAGACAACGATAGACCTGCAAGAGCAGAAAAACCACCCAAAAGATTATGGGCCTGAAGATACCCACAGAGATCCCACTTTGAACCAAAGTCTCGACGCACACTCACAAATTGCAAAAGCATATCACCATTTTGACGTCTATCGGTCTTGACTCGAGCTTCTTCTCTTTGTTTGAGATACATAATTGCTCCACCCGAAAAGCCCAACCGCAAAAATTTCCAAAAACCAGCTTCAGCATGCGCACGCCAAACAAAACCCATCTGACCATTTGCTCCCATCGGAAGCGAAAAAAGCCGTCCCAGCGGAATTTTTTGAACCGCTGTTGGCAATAATGCACCTATCTGAAGTTGACCACGTAGTTCTTTGATAATACCAAGTGATTTTGTTGTCTGACCCTGCCAACCAAACGAAAAAATGGCGTCTGAAGGCCCAGATTGTTTAAAAGGAGCCTTGAAATCTGACTGAATTCCGTTTTCACTCAAAATCACGGGAAGATCATCTGCAATAAAAGCATCAATATAAGCCTTATCAATCGTAGCAGCCATAGGCGTTGCATTATCTTTTTGATCAAACGTACCCTTGTAACTCAGATCAATACGATCCAGTTTTAAATTTTTAAAAGGAACATATAATTCAGTAAAAAATCCTGAAAATAAATTCTGCCGCCAGGTAATATTAAACTCTTTGACCGTCGCTCGACCAGAAAAATCAAATGGCAAATCAGGAGCATTGGCAAATTTACCAACACCATCTTCCCAATATTCTTTGGTTTTCGCCTGCATATTCTCAACGCCAAAGCCAAGCTTACCCAAGTCAAAAAAACCGTAACCAGAAAAAAGCGATACTTTTTCCCCTTTATGATCCCACGAATGATGAGCTCTACCCTCTCCATAGGCAGCACTCAAGTAGGTTGCCCAATCATCTATTGACGACGCAGGTGTTCCCTGAAAGAACGATGCTCGATAATACACAGGAACATCAATGGCATAAACAGCACCATCAAACAACACTAAACCCATTACAGAAGAAACCATCAAAGCGATAGATAGGCAGCGACCAGCAAAAAATTTCATACACTCACCTTTTTAAAAATCAACAAAATGTCTTTTGCCAAAAGCCTAGCATGGTACGTCATCAAAGACAAAGTTTCTGGTTTTTTACTAGAGGCCGCAATTGACAAAATGGTAGTTTATTTCAGACTAACATCGTTTCAGGTTCATAAAAAGTAAGGAGTCTTTTGATGTTCCAATTAAAAAAAATTTCTCATCTATTTTTTTTGCTTGCGATAGTTTTATCATTTATCACCCTGCAAGCCGATGTGATCACCAAAGATTCCGGCAGCCGCAATGTTCTTGAACCAACCCATGAGATAAAGCACTCCAAAGGCAAGACTTCGCGCAATGTCCTTGATACCAATGACGATGACGACGAGCCATTTTTTGCCAATTACTCAAACAGAGTTATTCCTGAAAATTCTTTTATTTTTGCGGGCGCCGCTGAAGATCATGATGAAGATGAAAGCTCTTTTTAACAAACTACTCTCATTTTTATAAAGCCATAAATTGCAAGAAAGATAGATAATCTCATAAAAAAAGCCCCCGATAAAATCAGGGGCTCTAACTTGTAAGAAACTACATTAACCAAGTAGTTAGAATGGAAGATCGTCTTCAAACGGCGCTTCATCCTTAAAATCAAGCTCTCCGCCAGAATTTGAAACAGACTTTGCGGCTGGTTTTTTTGCAGCTGAACGCGTTGCAGGTTTTACCGCTTCAGTCTCTGCTCGTGCATACGCAGCATCAGGGCCTGTAGCATCTTCGCTCTCATCTGCTTGAGCGCCAGAACCAAGGAAGGTAACTCGATCAGCAACGATGGAATGTTTGCTACGTTTATTACCTTCAGCATCTTGCCAATTATCAAGTTTTAGTCGGCCTTCGATAAGCACCGATCGTCCTTTTTGCAAGTACTGACGGCAGCTTTCTGCTTGAGGTCCCCAAACATCAACATCAATGTAGCACACTTCTTGTACCATTGATCCTGTTTGTTTATTTTTGAACTGTCGGTTTGAAGCCAAGCTGAACCGGCACACAGCTTGACCTGAAGTCAATTGTTTGTGCTCTGGATCGCGCGTCAAATTGCCGATCATAATAATTCGATTATAGCTTGCCATAAAAAAATCCTTTCAAAGTCATAGTAAAAAAGTCAAAGCACAATCAATTTTGCTCGTAAAAAACAGGCTAAGAGTAACAAAAGAACGCAATTTAGCAAAGCTCTACAATCTAAACATCTCTCGTATTTTTTCAAGCTTGTTGCGCATGCCCGCATAGGCTGGTGCTTGCTTTAAAAAGGCTTCATATATTTTACTTGCTTGAGCAAGAATCTTTTCTGTTTTGCAATTGCCCTGGATAAATTCGGGAAAAATTTCTTCTCCCAAAAACAAATTTGGCAGCCCCATAAATTTAACCGTCACCACCAGCCGAGCAAGAAGATATGAAAGCCACGAAACTTTATAGGCAATGATTGTTGGAACCCTGAGCAGCGCCAACTCAAGCGTCACGGTTCCTGGCTTTGAGATAGCAAAACAACACTGTGCAAGTGCCTGATATTTTTCTTGGTCAGAGCGCACAATTATAATTTTTTCACCCAGTTGAGCTAGGCCACTTGCCTGCAAATGATCGTTAAAAAATTTCTCCGACAGAGATGAAGCTTTGGGTATAACAAACGTAAGATCTGGATATTTTTTAGCAAGCGGCAATGCAACAGACGCAAGCAGCGGCATCATGAGCATAATTTCTGCGTGCCTAGACCCTGGAATAAGCGCAATGTGATTTTTTTTAGGAACATCAGTCATAAAAGGCTGTAAATGACCAAATACCGGCGAACCAACAAAACGCGCTGCAACTCCACGCTGTGCATACCAAGCAACTTCGAACGGGTAGATAACAATAACATCGTCACAATATTTTTTCAGGTTTTTAACACGCCATGCACCCCAACACCAGAGTTGAGGCGGCGAAACGTACACAACGCGAATAGAAGGGTTCATACGCTTAACCAATTTAATAAGTCGCATATTAAAACCGGGAAAATCAACCACTACCAATTCTTGAAAGCCAGATTGAACAAGATGCCTGGCAAGATTATTGATCATGGCAAGCAGCCGAGGCAAGTGCCGTACAATTTCGACAATACCCACAACATTGAGCTCTTCAAACCTCATGTGCAAATTAACGCCTGCTTGCTGCATGCGATCACCACCAATACCGTGCAGCTCAAGAGTTGATCGATATTCACTTAACTGATCAACATACCAAGCACCCAACAGGTCACCCGAAAGCTCACCAGCTACAATAAACGTTCTTTTCATCATGTAATATTTCCCACAACGTAAAATATAAAATGGTAAAGTAATGGACTGCTTAAGATATGTCAATTATAGATAGCTTGCTTTACTTGCAAATTAATGTGATACGATTACCATAACAACATGCTAAGTAAAGTTCTCTGCAGCTTTTTATCAGGAGCTTTTTATGGTAAAAAAATACGTCTTAATAATCGGAGTATTCTTTTTAATAGCACAAACAAAAAATCTTTCTGCCATGAACTGGTGGCCTACGGCCCTCACCTGGGGAGGCTCTTATTCTACGCCTCCAGCAAATAATAATAATAATAATTCTTGCCCAAAGATAAAACCGATAATCGGTTATGCTACCAAGTATATGAATGAATATAGCAAGCGATCAGAAGGATACTTTTACAAAAAGAACAAAGATCTCACGATATGGGGCATATCAGTAGGAAAAGATATCTACTGGGTAGGCAGCAAAGTAGATAGAATCTTTTTTGACCAAAACTGGCAAGATGAAAAAAATCATGAAAGCAACGTTTTAAACGCTTTTAATCAATTACACGATGAATTTTGCAAAGACCCTACAGTAGATCAAACAAAAGGAATTGGTCTTACTTTAGTCGTCCTGCTGGAATCAAAATTCATCATAGCCCACGCAGGGACGGCAGGCTTTGTACTTAAAAAAGACACCCAAGAAGCCGTTGTTTCAAAAAAACACCACATTTGTCTTAACACAGCAGAAAAAGACCGAATTAATACATTGGGAGGTTATATTCGACCATA
Source organism: uncultured Pseudomonadota bacterium (assembly GCA_964493325.1). Classification (GTDB taxonomy): domain Bacteria; phylum Babelota; class Babeliae; order Babelales; family RVW-14; genus CAZBMD01. The sequence continues at coordinate 44,462 of CAZBMD010000009.1, forward strand.
TGCAAATAAATTAATAATCACTAAAATCAGACATGATCACAATACCGACAGCTATACCATTTATTATCCATCATGGGAATTTTATCGTCTATTCGACGACTACAACTCGAGCACTGAAATAAAACCTCTTTCTTGTAAGTCAAAAGGTACAGAATTTGAGGTCTGCGTTTTTTTTAACTCAGGGAAAGCACTCTTTGAAGTGATTACTAGAGGCATTGGGTATTCAGCATTTACCCCATATATTACTCATGTCCCTGAAATATTCGCGTATGATAGCGATGGAAAAGAAGATTTTTTAATTCTCGCTGGTCAAACTACATTAGATTGTATAGAACCATCAACCTTAGCCATCTTTGTTGAGAAAGAAATACGCAGACGCGGAGAAACAAGTCAAACAGTAACGCAGGATCAAGCATGCGAGATAGCAGAATCAATCATCAATCAATTAGCAGAATTTGCACCAAATAAAGACCTGACGCTCATAATAATTTTTTTTAGCATCTAAAGGCTACAACAGCTTTAGACAGGCTGTTTTTTCAAGTTCATCTTGCAAACTCCTTGCTCTCTCTAAATGAGAGCTGAGCATTTTTGTTGTTTGCTCAATATGCAGCTTGTTGACTTCTTTTTTACCATAGCACGTATTGCACTGCTCAAGTTGCTGCAATTGTGATGACAATGTGCTAGCTGCAGACTGCATACACAAGAGCGCCTGAGTTAAGTCGTTGCGAGCGGCACGCTTGAAGGGACGCGCGTTATCAAGTAATTGTTCAATGATTTTTACAAATCGACTCTGAAGCCTGGCAACTTGCTGAAGAAATCCACCAGCAGACTTGTGCGCCAAGGCTATGTTATTTTTTTGATTCTGCGGAGTAGCAACTGCCAGCTGAACATCTGCAAGGCTTTCGTGCAACAGCCCACACTGCCTGGTAAGCAATGTTGTCGACTCAAACGCCCGCCTCGTCTCTTCACCAATGCGTTCCTTGAGCGTATTGGTTGATACTCTTTTGGTATCACTATTTTTGGTGATGACAAACTGTTTAGCTTGCCCCAAGCAAAGCGAGCTTGATAATAGAAAAGTACAACATGCATAAATAAAATTTTTTTTAATAACCATTACCCCTTACTCCATTCTGATAGTTTACCTGATGAAAAAGCCTACAGAATTAGGCTCTACTGATTTTTAATTAATTTATTGCGTTTGTCTAAAAAACAATGTGCTATCGTTCGATGTCATCCCTGATCAAGTCAGGACTTCAGCTAATAAAACATCAACCATGGATCCCGGCTCAAAGGCCGGGATGACATCTTATAATCGAGTATACTTTTACAACAAGAAGATTACTTCATTAAACCTCTTCTAAAACCAGAGAATGCACTATCTGAAGGTTAAAAATACGACTACAGGATGTCATCCCGGACTAGATCCGGGATCCATCCCCGGATAAATCGGTTAGCATGGATACCGGCTTCCAGCCTTCGCCAACCACCTTCGTTGAAACTTAATTGAGTCACAAGGCTATTGCGGAAAGGCTTGGCTGTTATGACATCCGTAGGCAATATCTTTGCCGCTAGTAAAAAGACAATATAGTTTCAAAAGAAGTCCATGTACCTAATCAACCAACAAACAGTATCCGTCAATGGCCCATGATAGAAAAATGAAACAAAAAGTCAATAAACAAGGCGGGGATTTTGGTCCCCGCCTTGTTTGCACAATTTGTTGGTCGGCTCTAGTTATTTATGCATTTTTACTAACCATACAAGAGCAAGTTTCTTGCAATCAAGAAGCTTCGTCTAATTAGTCTTTGTTTTTTTCAGCGTCTTTGGTCTTCTCTTCACAAGCTTCGATGTATGCTTCCAAAGACTCTTCTTTGATGATTTTTTCTGGAACAAGCATCTTAACCAGTTTTGGACACTTTGTAGGTGCAAAGTTTACAAGACCGATAGCTGCAAGTTCAGCAACTACCAATGCTGCAACAACCGCTACTGCTGCTTGTACTTTTTTGTCTTTTGCAAGAGCTTTGATTTTGGTCATAGCATCGCTTGCATCAGTTACAGATGATCCTTCAAGGATTTCAGTAACAATAGCCTTAACTTCTTCTGGTGTTACTACTGGAGCAACTTCTGTAGCTGATACTTGTGCACAAAAACCAAGTGCAAGTACCGCAGTCATCAATTTTTTCAACATAATGATCTCCTATAAATTAATTAACTAAAACCAACCACCAACCAACATATTGCATCGTTATTCTTCATCAATCCCCTACCACACCCCAACTTTTAAATTGACTGTGCTTTTTTTCGATACGGCAATTCGTATACCCAAAAGACAGTCAATGTAATTTTATTTTAACTCGCTTTTCAGCTGAGTCTTTTTTGTTTTACTTTTTGCACTCAGGAGGTAATCAGGCGTTTGCTTAAGCATTACCTCGCCCAAGAGTCCATGGTAGGCAAGCACCAAAAGTACACTCGTTGGAATAACAACTCCTGCAGCTAATCCTAAAGCGACAGCTCGCTTATTTGCCTTGAGTTTTTGCTTTGGATCTTTTAAAAAAGACACAAGATCTTCAGTAAAAGAAGGATCACCTTGCTCAACTGCTACAGAATTAAGCACTGACATAACATCTTGCACCGTAAGAGTTTCTGATGATGCTTGAACATTCAACGTTAAAGCAAGACCAAGAATAATTGCAAACAATTTTTTCAACATAAAAATTCCTTCTAAATTCAATCGCCCATACTCGTTTAAGACTGAGATCTTAATTCTTTAATATCACAAAACAACTACGCTCATTTTCTATTGAGATATCTTTAAAAGATATAATTATATCCATAAAAAAATTTTCAACTGAACCATCATTTCGAAGGCAGAACCCAGTATGATAGACTTTTTAAAAAAATCAATACTTTCCGATAGAAATTTAAACCAACACTGGATAGATTGATTTGTACGATAAAAAAGCACCAATAAGTTTGCATAAAAACAGCTTATTATCAATCATTTTTTCCATTTTTTTTAGGCAACTGAAACCCATAATAAATATAGTGAACTAACGACATACATGAAAAAATTGTTAAAATGACTAAAAGGCAATAACAAAATTGCCCGCCGATAATAACCCATGCAATAAAAAGCAACTGCAAGAATGTTGTCATCTTGCCCCACAGCGATGGCTTAATCGCCATACTATCAAAACGACAAATCAGAAAAATTCCACCAACAACAAGAACTATTTCACGAATAACAACAAAAAGGAAAAACCACCACGGTATTTTAAAAAGTGGTGTACCATAAAATGAAAGCGCACAAAACGTTGTTAATAAAAAAATTTTATCGGCAATAGGGTCCAATAACGTTCCAAGAGATGTTTTATCATTCAAAGCGCGAGCAAGATGTCCATCAAGCAAATCTGTTGCTGCTGCCACCAAAAAAATAATAAATGAGAATTGCCACCAACTCTGAGCAATACCGACAAAAATTACCGGCGCTAAAAAAATGCGTGATAACGTAAGAATGTTAGAAAAAGTTAACCAACGCGCTTCTGCCGCTTGCTTGTAACATTCTGTCTGTTTTAATTTCATATCAATTAACTTTTTTTACTAAGTTGATTATTGACCACATTATTACGAAACGACAACCTGGGGTTCAACTGCAATGTTATTTTTGCTGTCAGCCCATACCACGTGCCACCCTTTAACAGTTTGCTCTTTTACATAATTAACATCTTGAGCATAGGCGTTGTCGACAAGAGTAAGAGGCTCTAGCTTTCCATCAACTGTTTTAATTAATGGATCTATACCTCGATATTTCGTTTTAATAACATCACCGTTATCATCTGCGCTAACAAGAACAAATTGCTCATTAAATTTTTGCATTTTTTGAATACAGGACTGAATAATTGGATCTGAAGAAGCACAAAGCCGCTCCCAAATAATATTATCTTGAGAAAAATGTATTTCATCAAATGAAACAAGATCTATTTCCATTGCTCGCTCAAGTGCACGGGCTGCGTTACTGTCAATCGTATAAACAGCTGGACCACCCCATTCATGAAGCGTCCCATTGAGCGAAGCCTTACCCAATAAACGAGCATAGTGAGCATCTGTAAAAAACCACTGCCCATCTTCATACTTGAGATAATTCAGCAACGTCTTAACTTCATCTTTTTTGATAAAGCCATTCATCAGTGCGGCCTTGATGTTGTATTCAATGCGGTCTGCACACAAATTAGGTAAATTTTGTTCGAGCATCGCATATGCTTGATCTTTGTGCATCAGCGAATCAAATGACATACCATGCTTAGCACAAAGCTCGGGTAAATCAAACTTCGCAAGGTACCATGCATGAATTGAGTCTTGGTATGAATGCAATTGAGAACTATTCTTAAAAAGATAATCACCGACGTGAGAGAAAACGGTGTGAGATGCATCATGCAACAAACCAGCCACCTGCTCTTGCAAGCTTGCACCGTACAGCCGAAGCAAGGCCCAAACGCCAACACAATGATCATAACGAGAGTATGACTGTATTTTTTTATCAACATAGCAACGCGGACCGTACTGCTCAACATGCTTGATGCGCTCCATCACGGGGTGCTTAAACAGATCGATTAGAATAGGCTCTGTTACTTCAAAATCACCATACACCGTCTCAACCAAGATGCGCTGAACAGCTGATTGTTCAGTTTTCCCCTGCGACCACCAATGCTGACCTGCAAACGCAAGGATACCTAAAACGAGGCACGCTGCTGCTATTATTTTCAGTTTTAATATTTTTTTCATTATTTTCCTTTCTAACAAGCATCCACGTGCTGTTTTTAATTTTTTTCTTTAAACTAAGGAGTAGTATAAACGTTAAAAATTTAAAAATAAGAACTATGAACGAAATAATATTTACTTTTCATGTTATTGTTATTGCAGCAGGCAGCCTTTTTGCACTTTTTTTAGGCAAAGAAGCTCTTGCCAGTTTTATCGTCCTGCTCGGCATTTTATCAAATCTTTTTGTAACCAAACAAATTGTTCTTTTTGGGCTGACAGTCACAAGCAGCGACGCTTTTGCCGTTGGAGGCATTTTGGGCCTCAATCTGATGCAGGAATATTTTGGTAAACAAGCAGCAGAAAAAACTATTCGCCTCAGCCTTGTAATCATGCTTTTTTACTTACTCGCAACGCTCATTCACGTGTGGTATGCTCCTGCACCAGCAGACATCATGCACCCCCATTTTGTAAAGATTTTTGAACTTATGCCGCGCATTACTATCAGTTCCCTTTTCGTCTACTTTGTGGTGCAAAGCTTAGATACCCATCTCTACGGATTCCTACACAAAATTTTTCACGGCAGGTACCTGATTGCCCGTAGCGCTACCTCGCTCATTATAAGTCAATGCATTGATACAGCACTTTTTAGCCTGCTAGCACTTTATGGCGTAGTTGAATCAATCATGCACATCATGATTGTTAGCTTGATCATCAAATTGGTGGTTATCGCCCTTTCAGTTCCATTTGTAGCCTGGTCAAAAAAAATTATTACCCCTCAACCATCATCGAGAGCATCATGAGCTTTTTTTCTTTTGAAATTATCCACACTTCAAAAAAATCCCGCGCACGGGTTGGACGCATCACAACCCCACACGGAATTATTGATACACCCAATTTTGTTGCTGTTGGTACCAATGGCGCACTTAAAGCACTTGATAGTTCTGCAGCGCTGAATATTGGTCTTCAACTCGTATTTTGCAATACCTACCATTTGATGCTTCAGCCTGGAGCTGATATTGTTGCTCAAGCTGGTGGGCTTCATCAATTTATTAACCGAAAAGCACCTATTATCACCGATTCTGGTGGTTTTCAAGTCTTTAGCCTTGCCTACGGCGGGGTATCGAGTGAACTAAAAAGCAAAGGAACCAAGCAAAACGGCAACAGCGTTCTTAAAATTAATGAAGAAGGCGTACTCTTTCGCTCATATCGAGATGGAGCAAAAGTTCTATTAACCCCTGAAACCTCAATTCAAGCACAGAAAAAATTGGGTGCCGATATTATTGTATGTTTTGATGAGCTGCCACCTTACCACGTTGCCCCCGAATCGTTGATGCGATCGCTTGATCGTACACACCGATGGGAAAAACGATCACTCAATGAGCACCTTAAAGATAGAAAGCAACAGGCGCTGTACGCGGTTGTTCACGGTGGCGTTGATAAAAATTTGCGCAAAAAAAGCTGCGACTATCTGTCCGCGCTTCCGTTTGACGGTTTTGCTGTTGGTGGCAGTGTAGGAAAAAATCGAGAAGAGATGGTAGAAATGCTTGAATTCTTGATGCCTCACCTACCTGAAGATAAACCAAATCATCTTTTGGGCATTGGGGACTTACGGTCACTTGCTGCAACCATTCCTTTTGGTATTGATACTTTTGATAGTGCTCATCCAACCAAAGCAGCTCGCCACGGACTTCTGTTCACCAAGCAAGGCAATAAGCGCGCAATTCAACAAGGCAGCGCTACCCACTTCAGACCAATCGAAGATGATTGCACCTGCTACACCTGCAAAAATTACACGCTTGCGTACCTGTGCCACTTGTTCAAAGCAAATGAGTTGACCGCTTTTACGCTGGCAACCATTCACAATTTACATTTCATGGTCAATTTGATGGCTGACTATCGTACAAAGATTTTGAATGATGAGATTTAGATGGCAAATCTTGATACAGTGGATATTCTGAAAATCCAATAAATTGGCACTCAGACTGTGGCACCAGCCCAAATGAATCAAATACCTTTTCTTGCATCAACCGGGCAAGCGCCACAACATCGCTGCTGGTTGCGCCATTAAGCGTCACAATCATATTTGCATGCTGATAGGAAACCACAGCATTGCCCACACGCAATTCGCCTTTGATCCCAATTTTATCAAGATAGTAGGCGATAAATGGTATTTTTTTTCCATTGATTGGTACCGTAATTTCATGATCATGAAAATTTCTGAAAAAGCTACCACATGTCCGAGCTGAAGGATAGCGCTGATTGCGATGACGAATTATCTCATCACGCCGCCCTTGAGCGTAGGCAACAGCAAAGGCATCTGCAGGCTTAAGCTTAAACGTCGCACTGACCAGATAAAATTCGCCAGCAAGCAGCGTTGATTGATTGTATCCAAAGTTAAACCAAGCATTGTCGACAGTTGAAATCACCCCCGTTGCTCGATGAGCAACTTCTGCAGAGACCAAAAAATGACTCAGAAGAAATTTGAAATAATGAACATTAATAAAAACGGACCCGCCAACAGTCCCGGGAATTCCACTAAACTCTTCAAGGCCAACAAAACGATTTTGTAGGCAGTAATCAATAAGTTCGTGCAACCCTACGCCAGCTCCAGCGGTCACTGTTGATTCAGCCGGATTGCACACAAGCTGCTTGAGGGCTGGACGAATGACAAGCCCATCAAAGCCGTGGTCTGCAACAAGAATATTTGCTCCCTGCCCGAGCACAAAGATATCAAGCCCCTGCTCGCGAGCAAAAGCAAGCGCTACCGAAAATTCAGAGCCATTAATCGGCTGACTAAAATAGCGCGCAGGACCTCCTGTACCAAACCAATTTTTATCGTGAAGGGAAATATTCTGTTCAATCATTGTAACCACGCACCTTTGGAATAAAATTTATACGCCCACAGTATACCCCGTTCCCTCAAAATTTCACCATTTTCTAGCAAGCATGCTCGTCAAAATTAAGGTATCGGTTTATCTAGGATGGATCACTGATCAAGTCCGGGATGACATCATACAAACCGAAAAACCATCTCATAAATACAGAATCATCAAGCGCTCTATCGAATTCTCAAGAAAAAGAGGGTTGGGAATTTGTTTATTGAAAATAATTTTTATTAAATTAATAATAATTATTTCAGTTATTATTTAAAATAATTGCAAAGAACAACTCAAAGTTGATAGGGTAAGCATTGAGATGAAACGTTTTAAGCATTGGGGAGAATATTATGAAGACACACAAAACCGTCTTTGCAGCATTGATAGCATTTTTATTTGTCACACCGCTGACATCTTTGCAACCAAATAAAACTCAAGAAATCAATCGACTCAATTGGCTTGAAGTCAGCAAAGGACAATTTGCAACCCAAATTATGTTCGACTTTGCGCAACCAGTCTATTTTAAAAAAAAGGTTAATCAGCAACGCAATCAAGTTAAGCTGACATTCCCAGGCATGCAATTGCATCATTTTGAATCTGCAAAAGTACTTCTTAAGCTTGCAAAACTCAAAGAGTTGGGTCTTGCATCAAAAGTTGCACTCACTCAAAAAGAAAAAACTATTTCGCATGTTGTTTTAACAATAGATTTTGTAGCCAAAAATAAAACAATGCCTAAGAATAATGAATTTTTGATTAAGTGGTCAAAAATTGATGATCCCAATCGCCTAATTCTTGATATTTTTACACAAGAAAACTTAGACCAATTGAACAAAAAAACAAAGATCCTCATGCAGGCCTAGGGGTGCTTTATCATGAACCGCGCTCTTTATTTCTGTTTCATTTTTGCATCTTCGATTACAGCTCGATCTCATCATGACTTCAGGATTGTCATCGACCCAGGCCATGGAGCGCATGATACTGGAGCTCAATGTTTTGGGCTGTGTGAAAAACATATCGCGCTTGATATTGGACGTCGCGTTACTCATTTTTTAAAAAAATCTGGTTACACAAAAACGCTCTTGACGCGCACCAAAGACGTTGGACTGTCCCTCACACAACGCTCGGAGCTTGCTACACAAATAAAAGCCGATCTTTTTGTTTCTATCCATGTTAATTCTGGAGGAACAAAAGCCACCGCTCAGGGAATAGAAACATTTTATCTACGCGGAAAAGCGTTTTTACCCCCAACACGGCAGGGCGGTTTTATGTTCCTTAACGTGAAAAATAAAAAAGAAGCAACAGAACTTGTAGACCAAGCGCTGCAAAAAAATATCGGCGACTCAGAAAATCTTGCCAAAAGCATCCAAAATAACCTTGTTGGCCTGCTGCACCAGAATAATCACCAGATTACAAACCGCGGCGTTAAAACAGACGAGCACCGAGTACTATTGCGCAGCGCCGTACCTGCGGCTCTTGTAGAAGTTGGCTTTTTGACCAACCCTCAAGAAGCCCGCCTGTTGTCAAAAAAAAACTACCGACAACTTTTGGCAATCGGCATTGGCAAAGGAATCCAAGAATATCTACGAAACATGGACCCCACAATTACAAGCACACAATCATAGATACCAACTTAGGTTGCGCAGGTCCCCCACTTGATGAAAGAACATGAAAGATTGTCAACAGCTCGCACGTTGCAGGCAATTTTTTTATCTATCGGCCGACGTAACTGCTTCACAAAAATCTGAAGCTTCTCATCAAACGCCGTAGGATCAATCCCCCAGGAATCTTCTTCGCTTGACGTTGTCACAAAATAAAGCTCGTTGAATGACAGCAACATGATACGGTTTTTTTCGTATGCAAAATCATCTTGGTTACAAAACCGACGATCAAAGACCACCGACCCCAGCAGCTTTTTTTGCCCATCGTACAAAGTCCATGTGGTTTTTGAGGTGGGCAGATCTACCACTTTTTTGGTCGAAAGCTTTGCGGTAAATGGCGCATGCTCTTCGTAACCTGTACGTTTCATCAAAATCTTTTTTTTACCAAAGGTAAAGGTCATAACATCGCCAAGACCTGGGTTGGCATCGGTCTGTTTAATAAACCACAACCACTCATCTGCGTAATACTCCGGCTGAGAAGGGAGCATAGGATCAATAATTCTTATGTTATAAATACCCCGCTTGATAAGATGATAGATATCACAGCCACCGGCTATGTAGGTGATAGTCTTACCTTGATCAGCTTGTGCTTTGAGCGCTTTTAGACAATTTTCATTCCACGTCAGCCACCCCTGACCTGCAAGGTTGTCCCAGATTGTTGAGATTAAAAAGCGCCCAATCGGCCGATATTTATTTTGCGCCATTAACTTTCTGAACTGCAAAGACGTTGGCTCTGAGCAGCAATATTCAAAAAATCTGTTAGCAGCTGCAAATTTATACGGTACGGCACGATCCTTGCTCTCTTGAGCAAACAGTAGCTTCATAAAAGACCGATATTTAGCAATCAAATCAAGATAATCTGCCTTGTCTTCTTCTTTATCAATAGAAACTGACGAAAAAGCGTTATGGCGAAATTGCTTGATAAATGCAGGCATGTCAGATTCAATCTGCGGATACATTGTACAAAAATGCTCCCGCAAAATCGCCGCATTAAGACTGGCATCGCCACCTGCCGATGCATCAAGATATCCCTTAAGCGAACCTAATTTGGACTGTTTGCTAAGCAAATTTTTAGATAATACCTTCACCTGTTTTTGATCTTTAAACTGGCTGATGTGACCAATATCAAGATCATCAAAAATGTTTTGAAAATACTTACTAGTTTCGTCAATCCAATGAGCAAATACCTTGTCAGCTCGCTTAACCACCGCATCAATCCTTTCAAATAGACATGAAAAACAAATAAGTATCGTAAAAAACGTTATTTTCAAGATCATATAACTCCTCACTACTTTGTACCCAAAACCCTTTTAGAATGACTATATCAAGAAAGAGCAGTTGTGGAAGAAAATTGCGATGGCTAAAAGTGAATCATATAAAATATTTGTTTCGTGTCTTTTTAATGAATTTTTCGTATAATGGACTAGTAGGGATAAGCACGCGTGGCACGTACAACATTCGAACTCCACCCTATCTTCAACATGGCAAAACAGATCTAAAGAAAAGGATTCACATGAACAGCAACAATATATCCCTGTCTCTGGAACTCATTTGCCTAATGAACTGGCTTTTGAAACATGAGAAACAAGGACTGAACACGCTGATCAAGCAGGCAATCCAACACGGCTTTGCCAAAGAGCTTGAAAAGGTCGATACACAAAATTACACACAAATTGCTGATGATCTTTATTCGACTATTTTAGATTTTTTACTTCATTTTGAAAAAGTGCTTCTTAAAAATATCGAAACTGTCCAACTGGACAGTATGACTCAGAATGCAATTCTTCCAGCACTTGAAAGAATTGATATCGATAGCGTTGATGGCAAAACCTTGTGGCTGAGCATGCAACAGACCAAAGCTAAATTGGGAAAAAACGGTCAAACGACGGTAAAACCGGCTGAACTTACTGAAAAACAACAAGATCCAAAGGCTATATTTTTTGAGCAAATTATCAAAAATTGGAAGCCAACCAAAGATGATCTCTTGAACTAATTCTAGAATTTAAAATTCATAGCTTTCAGGGCCTTTCGCAATTCAAACAGCGGGAGGCCTTGAACACTTGTATAAGACCCGTTCACTGATCTGACAAAGTACCCACCAAAGCCTTCAATCATCGCTCCACCTGCAGCACTGAGTGCGGCGGGAAAATGCTCATAATAAAAATCAATCTCATCTGCTTCAACAACAAATTCAACTAAAGAGGTTGTTGTCCAGTGATGCGCAAGTTCGACCCGCCACGCCCCTTGCTCAAAAACCATTTTTTCAACGCAGCAGCCAGTCACTACCTCAGCCTGTTCTTTGGCTAGTGTTTGTAACATCTGTCTGCCATGCTCTTTGTCGCGAGGTTTCCCAAAAATTTGTAAGGACGTTGCACTACGAACCAGTGTATCGGCTGTCAGAACAAACAAATAATCTAATCCGACACTTTCGCGCGAAGGCAAGATGGTTGTTCGCATTTTGTCACTAGCGATGCTCAGCACATGAGCCTGAAAGTCATGAGGACTTTCGATGCCACACTCATCACTTGCATGAGCAAGTAATTTGTATGAGATTCCAACGGTTTCTAGAAGACTTTTTCGTGATGGAGATTGAGAAGCAAGATATAAAATATCACTCATGATTAAATTTTTTCCCAGTTGCCAGTAAAATGCTGCGTTACTTTGCCTTCAAGCTGCAGCTCAAACAATCTATTTTGTAATTCAACAATACTAAAACCGGTCATTGCACAAAGCTCATCAAGCGTGCAAGCCCGTGACAACGCGGCAAGAATTGGATCCAGCTCTGCAGTGGAGGAAAAATTAAGTGATTGTTGTTGATCAGCTTTGCGAAATGCCGCAGCGCCAATAAACATTTGCTTACTAAAATGTTCACTAAATTCTTCAAAGATATCTTGTGGATTTTGGACCAGCTTTGCGCCCTGTTTGATAAGGCTGTGACAACCAAGGCTGAGTTCTTCGTAAATTGATCCGGGTACTGCAAAAACCTGTCGCCCATTTTCGAGCGCAAATTGAGCTGTAATAAGCGCACCACTTTTTTCGGCCGCTTGAATAATCAAACACCCTTGACTAAGTCCAGCAATAATTCGGTTGCGTGCGGGGAAGTTGCCTCTGTCGGGCGGCATGGTCATTGGAAACGATGAAATAACACTACCACCGCTACGCGCGATGTCTTCAAATAACCGTTCGTTGGACGCTGGGTACGGACACAAAAGGCCTGAACCAAGCACAGCAACTGTTACACCACCACAATCGAGTGATGCTCCATGCGCCATGGTATCAGCACCCTCGGCGCCACCACTGACAATGTGCCACTGGTTAGCAACAAGCGCAGGAACCAAATACTGGACAGTTCTGTGTGCATAATCAGTAGCTTTGCGCGAACCGACAATTGCAATCCGTTTTGCAGCCGGGGCAAGAGACGCTCCCTTTACATACAAAACAACGGGAGGAAGATGAATTTGTTTTAAAGTTTCTGGATATTCAGGATTAAACAAGGTTACCAAAGCGACATCATGTTTTTTGATGAGTGCACATTCTTCATCAAGAAGACTTTGATCTGCAAGCCCATCAGCTAAAGTCTTTGCAGCCTTTTCACTCAATCCAATCATCTTTCCCAAATCAAACGGTGAAAGATCATAGACAAGACCCAAATTAAATGAGTCTTGCTGATTGATAATTTCCATGAGATCACTGCCACGCAGATCTGGGAAAGTTTGGTCAAAAACCGCTTTAACAAGCCGTAAAACGGTTCCCGGGCCAACACCTGAGATTAATGAAAGATGCAATAAAACTTTATCATTGCCTTGTATCATACAATATTCATACCAATGTTATAAAATCGACAGATTTTTTTGACAACTATTTTTTTCTATCGAAAATAAAAATTTTGCCTAACACAAATAGCCTTGGCGAAATATAGAAGCCGATAATTCGATAAACATCTTCTGTTCTTTGGAAGATCCACTTTGTTTATAAAAAAACTACTTGCAGGATGTCATCCCTGACTTGATCAGGGATGACATTAAAGAATCTATTCTTCTTCAGATGAACCATCATCTTGCACAGCAGCATCATCACCATCCACAAGCTCTATGCTTTCATCTTCTAATGCTGTGAAAACAGCACCATCCGGTCTAGCTTCTTGCGACGGCTGTCCCGTAACAATTGCATCTGACGTGCCATCCTCTAAATCATCATCACCGTTGGAACCATCAAAGGCAACCAGCGCAGACAATGTCTGCCCGGGGTCTAATCGGACCAAGCGAACCCCCTTGGCTTGACGACCCATAGTGCGCACTTCTTGAGGAGACAGACGAATCATTTTGCCATTAGTGTCGATGAGCAGGATATGCGATTCATCACTCACACGCTCAAGGCCTATCACAAAACCATTGCGGGTATCGGTTGGAATAGTACGAACTCCAAGCCCGCCACGATGAGCAACACGGAAGTCTGCAACGCGTACGCGCTTACCATATCCACGCGATGTTGCAAATAAAAGATCACTGGATTCTGGAATAACTTCAAGACCGACAACTTGGTCATCGTCACGCAGCGAGATACCGCGAACACCAGCTGCTTGGCGACCCATTGCTCGTACTTCAGTTTCTTTGAAGTGAATTCCCTGTCCATGCTTTGTTGCAATGACAATTGAATCATCGCCGTTGCTGATTGCACAAAATGCAAGTTCATCGCCGTCGTGCAAGTTGATTGCTCGAATACCGGTACTGCGAATTTTGGCAAAAGCCATTGCTTCAGTTTTTTTAATCACACCTTTTTTGGTGATCATAACTAAGAATTTATTTTCCATATCTCGTGTACATAACAGTTTTACCACACGTTCGCCATCGGTCAGATTGAGCAAGTTAACAATTGCTCGACCTTTTGCAGTTCTGCTGCCTTCGGGAACCTGAAACACGGTCATGCTGTAGATGCGACCAAAGTTAGTGAAGAACAATAATTCGTCATGGTTTTTTGCAACAAATGCATCTTCCATCAAATCATCTGATTCTTCAAGATCGGCCATTCCTTTTTTACCCTTGCCTCCACGATGTTGTACCGTGTAGGTTTCGAGCAACACCCGCTTGATGTAACCTTTGCGGGTCAGCGTTACAACTACATCTTCGTCAGGAATAAGATCAGCTTCGCTCAAGCTATCAATTGGACCTTCGATACGCGTCTTGCGTGGATCTGCGTAGGCCGCCTTAACTGCTTCAAGCTCTTTGATTATTTCTTGTTTAAGTTCCTGAGGGTCATTAAGGATAAGCTCTAGTTTGGTAATAATTTTTTTAAGATCTTCAATTTCAGCGTACAATTTCTCACGCTCAAGACCGGTCAAACGTTGCAATCTCATTTCTAAAATTGCTTTACCCTGTTCAGCACTCAAGTTGAACTGAGCATTGAGTAGCTCCATAGCCTGCTCTGGCGAATCGGATTTTTTAATCAATGTCACCATCTCGTCAATATGAGAAACAGCTACAATCAGGCCCTGAACAATGTGCGCTCGAGCATGATGCTTGGCAAGATCAAATTCAGTACGCTTGGTGATAATCTCTTTGCGATGAAGCAAAAAGTGTTCAATGGTTTCGCGCAGGGTGAAAAACATTGGACGGTTTTGATACAATGCAAGCATGATGATTGACATCGATGTTTGCAGCGAGGTGTGCTTGTAAAGCTGATTTAAAATCACGCTTGGAACTTCGCCTCGGCGTAATTCAATAACTACTCGAATGCCATCACGGGCAGATTCGTCACGAATATTTGAAATGCCTTCAATAACTTTATTTTTAACAAGGTCAGCAATTTTTGTTATCAAATCTGCTTTGTTCACCTGATATGGCAACTCGGTAATAATAAGCGCTGAATGGCGTTTATCTTCTTCAATATCAACAACCCCGCGCATAATTACTTGTCCATGGCCAGTTCGGTATGCTTTGACAATGCCTGCTCGACCACAAATAATGCCACCAGTTGGAAAATCGGGCGCAGGAACAATTTCGAACAACCGTTCTTCAGAAAGAGCTGGATTCTTGAGAATCTCGATGCAGGCCGTTACCACTTCACCCAAGTTGTGCGGAGGTACTGATGTGGCCATACCCACAGCAATGCCGGTAGATCCGTTAACCAGAAGGTTTGGAATTTTGCTTGGTAGGAGTGTTGGCTCTGTACGCGATTCGTCAAAGTTGGGAACAAAATAGACCGTATCTTTTTCGATATCAGCAAGTAGATCGCGAGCCATTTTGGTCATGCGAACTTCGGTATATCGCATTGCTGCTGCGTTGTCTCCGTCAATCGAACCCCAGTTACCCTGACCATCAAGCAGTGGATACCGTTTAGAAAACGTTTGTACCATGCCGACCATAGATTGATAAATTGCAGAATCACCGTGCGGGTGATAGTTACCAATGACCTCACCGACCACAGTTGCAGATTTACGCGGTGCACGCTCATAGTAGTAACCCAGCTTATGCATGGCATACAAAATGCGGCGATGAACAGGCTTGAGCCCGTCACGCACATCCGGGAGAGCTCTGCTGACGATCACTGACATTGCATAGTCAAGAAATGCGGTCTTTAACTCTTTTTCAATCGAAAGCCCTAAAACACCGGGTACTTTGGTGCCATCAGATGGTACATTATTTATCGACATCCGCATCCCTTTCTTGCGCAATCATGATTTTTTTTAACTCGTGCGACACTTGTTTAACTCGTGCGAAACGTACGGTGATTTTTACTGAATTTTGTAGCTTCTAAGCATACTGTGGATTATCCTAGATGGCAAGAATTGGCAGCACAAACAGGCCTTTACCGCAATATCTCAGCTTCTTTACCAAGATCCAGATTCGCCCTGCATTCTTAGTGCCTGAAAAATATTGTCCGCTGTTTTATTTTTTTTAATCCCATCTTTGATAATATTAATTTCTGCATCAAAGAGCTTAATATCAGCCTCATTATCCCATACTCGAGCTTGTTCCCGCTTCCATTTTCGCAATTCAATTTGACGTTCCAGGTTTTTATCATTTACATCGAACCCGGCTATTTTTTTTCCAAGCAGATCGTGCTCTTGCTGAAGCCTATTATCAGCACCAACACAAGAACCCTTTATTTGTTCAAGATCTTTTTCAAATGCGTCCAACTGCCGTGAGCCATTATTTTTAATTGTATAATCCAAAAGCAAAACCCCGCCTACCACTACACCAGCTGCAAGAGCACATACTATCAGCTTTTTTTTATGATTTTGGAAAAATATCTTTTTCTCAAATTGCACATCATTCTCAATCATAGTGGCATTAAGACTAGCCTCTGCCTCTTGTTTTTCAGCAACATCGGCGCTCGTAGCATGAAGCTGCGCTACAATCGTAAGCACAAAAAACCCCTGCATAATTCTTCTTAACATAAACGTCCCGTATAAATATTTAACTATTAATCTATCTTTTATAATGAGACAACATTATTACACACTTTTTAGAAAACGTAATCCTGATTACCTCAAAAACATTGCTCCAACAACAATCCAAGCCATAAATCCGGCAAGCACATCATCGAGCATAATACCAAGGCCACCGTACACTCTACGCTCAAGAATATTAATGGGAAATGGTTTAACAATATCAAAAAGACGAAATACCACGAATGCGGAAGCGTACACAATCACACTTTTTGGCATGATAAAAAGCGTAATCATCATCCCAACCAACTCATCTATGACAATGCATGATGGATCATTCTTTTGGAGCTGTTTTGCATGACGGTCTGCAGCCCACCAGCCAATTAAAAATAAAACGACTATAGCCCCAAGATAAACATACCACGCAACCGTTGGCAGTAAAAATAGCCCCAATACGGTCACCAAGCTACCACAGGATCCGGGCATTATAGAACTGTGTCCAACAAAAAAAAGCGTTGCCATCACTTGAGCGATTTTATTTATTATCCCAACCATCAGCAACTCCCTCGCAAGTAATCAAACCCAGAGTAGACGGTTAGCACCACAACACAAAAAACCATAATTTTTGCAGCAGCGGCAACAGCAAGGTACCATACAGCTTGATTATGCTGACCAAGTAACAAGCAAAAAAACATCAAATAAAGAGCTATAAATTGAAGGAATGTTTTGCTTTTTGCTAACAAGGATGTCTCAAGCGGCTTGACGCCAGACATTTTTACAACGCGTAAACCAGTAATCAGGACATCACGCGCTACAACAATTAATACCGCCCACAGAGGAACAAAGCCAAGAATTGAAAATGAAAGAAGCGCCGTACAAACCAATATTTTGTCTGCAATAGGATCGAGAAAAGCTCCCCACAAAGATGATGCTGCATAGCGACGGGCATAGTACCCATCAAAAAGATCGGTCAAAGCTGCCGCAGAAAAAATGACCAGCGAGGTAAAAACATATGGCTCTCCTAAAAAAAGCGTCCATACAAATAGAGGGGTCAGAATAATGCGCAAAATAGAAAGAAAGTTAGGGACCGTTAATAATCTGTCCACAAAAAGGCTCCAAACAAGCGGCTAAAGAAAAAGCCGTTCGCGATATAATCAGAAGAACGGCATAATAATATCAAACACGGCCTTAGTATAAGCCTGTTTTTGAGAAGCGTGAATTACCTATAGCTAAAATTCAATGTTTAGCACAACGTTAAAATTAGGGTGCGATCATTGCATGCACCAAATCCAACGCAAAGTATGATCCGGCAGCAATGCTGTGGTTGTTAAGTGGTCCTTCCAATGGAGGAATAGCTCCCATTTGTGGTTCATAGCTGACAATTCCCACGCCATCAAGACGACCATTATTCATATCAAAGTGAATTGGCAATTCTGCAGGGATAACTGTCGAAACTGTCTTATTGCGACCAAGTAAGAACTCTCCTCCCTGCTGAATGAGGAATTGGGCGTTATCTCTAATGGTAAAATCTGTTAAATAGCCATAATCTATAAAATATCCTGTTGGTTGAACGCCATTGAGAGCATTGATTTCAAATATGCCACCATCGCCGATTTTTAGAATACCACTCTGCTCAAGCATCAAACGGTATTGAGCTTTGTGCATAGTCAAACGAGCGATACCAGCAATAGATTCTTCGTTTAGAGCACGAGCAACATGCACAACAGCATTACGATTAATCAGAATATCAATATCATCCTGTGGTAATTTTTCTATAGAACCACCACATTGTGTAGAAGCCAGAGCCCCTTCTGGAGGTGAATTGCCAATTATTAAGTGTTGATCTCCTCCAACATTGATGCGCGCACCATCGTCAACCCACAAACGACCCCTGCCGCTGATGGTCATTGTTGCTGAATCGAATAATTGGGCAACAGCATTATCAGAGAAATAGAGAAGTGCTGTATTTGGACCAATATCATTACTTTCAAGTTTAATCGTAAATCCATCGGTAAAAATTACGGTACCAGTGCCCTTAAATCTAACGATAGTATTTTCTGGAATAGTCAGCATGTTATTGCCAAGCGATGTATCAAAAATAATAGTTGCATCATCGGCTTCTTGATCAAATTCAAAAATCAATTCTGAATTTTCATCAACAATAAATTGCCCTTGAACCATCAGCGTCTCGGTCACATGAACAACGTTATTATCGCCTCTGACAAAGATTGTATCATTTTGCTTAAGCGTTACATCGCTTTCTTTTTGAGACAATTTTCCGTTACCCAACATATATAAATTCAATGGAATGCTATCATCAATACCAAACTGAGAAATCTCACCATTTTCAACCTTAATATTCCCCAAACAAGCAGACTGCTGAACCTGGCCATTGACAACTAAATCGAAGAAACTTGGTAACGTGATCGCTCTAGATCTTTGGTTGCGTTGCTTCTTATTGATTGCTTTGCGCTTGCTAGCAGTGCTTGCCTTGCTGTTATTTTTAAGGGAATTAAGGCTCTCGCTCATCTTACCTAAAAGCTCTTGACGCTCTTTATCTCGTTGCAACCCAATCGCTGTTATTACCCTGCGAGAAGGCTGTATTGATCTGATGAACGAAGCATCAATCGAATTAATTTGATCGGTATGCAACTGAAGCACAGAATCAAGAATGAGATCTGTAGAGGTCTGCTTGATAGGGAAGTTCAACAATTCCAAATGACGGCCACCAATAAAGGCGTTGGCGTCGGTGACAAATGAATTCTGACCTTCATTAACAATAGTTACCCAATAATCATCAAAAATTACACTTGCTCGAGCCATTGCAGAGCTGACAAACAATAAATTGTCTCCAAATATTATTTGAGGGTTTCCTGAGATTGGACTTTGTAGCTTAAAGAAGAAATGGAGTTCACTTTCAAAATCATCACTAAATAGAATAAAGCCACGCAGCGCAAGCCCGTCATTCAAGAACTCAAACCCGTTACGATCACCCTCAATAAAGAAGTTCGCATCAGTATCACTTGCTACATTCACGTGTGAACATCCTGCAAGCGCAATCGATCCAACAAACAGCGATCCATCAGGTAGCTGAACTTTATCAATCAGAGCACTCTCAAGCCCAATAAATTCTGTATTTTCAAATTGCAGCGTATTCACCCCAATATTGAAATTTTTAAGTATTATTGGACCTTGAGGCGTTCCAACAACCGTTGGCGTGATAATAAACCGGTTCTCACATCCATCACTCTTTACTTTGAATACGGTAGGATCATTAACAGTTCCATCAATAGCAATTGTACCACCTGCAAACGCTATATCTTCTACCAATTCAAATGTCACACCTTTGCCAATCACAATCGAGGCACCTGGTCCAAACTGGAATGTTTTAGCATTCAAGCGTAGCAGTTGAATATTGGTCAAAGTTACGGTAACACCGGCATCAATAACAAATTGAGGCATATCTGGGTTGGAGAAAATAACATTGGCGCCTTGACCATCGATAGTCATGTTACCAACAATATGAATCTGCTTGATTGGATCAACCTGACAATTACGCGTCATCACAATATCAGAAGACAATGGTCCTTGTGTAATCTCACAACAATCGCTACAACCACCGGCAAGATTGAGATTCAGTATCGCATTACTGTTATTTGTCGTTAAGCGGAGCAGCGCGTTACTCGTATCACGAATTAAAGCAAACTGAACATTGCTATTTGTGTAGTTACCTAGATTAATAATTGCGTTACTGTTGTTGGTTATCTTCTGATTCAAGCTCAGTATCGAGTTGCTTAAGTTCTTGTTCATGAATAGTAGCGTGTTACTGATATTCTTACAACATACCAATATCGCCTGACTATTATTTCTCGTCAGCCTGAGAAGCGTATTACTGTTGTTTACTACCTTCTGATTCAAGCTCAATAGCGAGTTGCTCAAGTTCTTGGTGGAGAACAAGAATGCATTACTCATGGTTCTGCAACATGCCAGCAGCGCGTTACTATTGTTCGTAATTCTCTGTCCAAGATTCAATATCGCCTGACTATTATTTCTCGTCAGTCTCAGAAGCGTATTACTGTTGTTTACTACCTTCTGATTCAAGCTCAATAGCGAGTTGCTCAAGTTCTTGGTGGAGAACAAGAATGCATTACTCATGGTTCTGCAACATGCCAGCAACGCATTACTATTGTTCGTTATTCTCTGTCCAAGATTCAATATCGCCTGACTGTTATTTCTCGTCAGTCTCAGAAGCGTATTACTATTGTTTACTACCTTCTGATTCAAGCTCAATAGCGAGTTGCTCAAATTCTTGGTTGAGAATAAGAATGCATTGCTCATGGTTCTGCAACATGCCAGCAACGCGTTGCTATTGTTCGTAATTCTCTGTCCAAGATTCAATATCGCATCTGAATTACTCTTAATTCCTCTAACTAGCGCATTGCTATTGTTGTTACAGCAGTACAACAATGCATTACTATTGTTTGTCGTTAGTCTCAGCAGAGCATTGCTAACAAATCGAAGCTGTGACGACAACATATTTGTGCTATTACCATTTACCAACGCTATTATCGCGTTACTGTTGTTCGTCGTCAGCTGCAGTAACGCATTACTGTTATTGGCTATCTTCTGATCCATATTTAGAATTGCATCTGAATTACTCTTAATTCCCCGAACCAGTGCATTGCTATTGTTGTTACAGCAGTACAACAATGCATTACTATTGTTTGTCGTTA
>CAZBMD010000010.1:0-52648 GCA_964493325.1 uncultured Pseudomonadota bacterium
AAGACAGCAAAAATATGGAATAGTGTTGGTGATTGTTTGGCAACCTTGCGTCATGATGACTGGGTTCGTTCCGTTGCTACTGTTACAACAGTTGATGGTAAAACACTGTTCATAACAGCATCTGGTTTTAAAACTATGGTTTGGTGGCCCGAACAAATATGGAAGCTAAGATTTTGTCAGGCGATGGACTCAGATTCTAGGAAAGAAAATATGTTAAAAGAAATCTCACTTTATAAAAAAGACCGTGAAGTATGAAGCAATTATTCTCTTTACACACTCTCATCAAAATCGTTTTGTCGTGCCTGCTGATATCACATGTATCAGCATGTAAAGTAACAACTCCTTTGCTTACTTTACATCATGATAGCAGTGTTTGTTCTGTTGCTGCTTTTACAACAGGTGATGGTAAAACACTTTTTATAACAGCGTCTTTTGATAGTACAGCAAAAATATGGAGCAACGATGGTGATTGTTTGAGAAGCTTGCGCCATGATAGCGCGGTTCGCTCGGTTGCTTCAGTTACAACCGCTGATGGTGAAATACTGTTTATAACGGGATCTGATGATAAGACAGCAAAAATATGGAACAGAGCCGGTAGTTGTTTGGCAATATTACACCATGATGGCTGGATTACTTCAGTTGCTGCTGTTATAACAGCTGATGGAAAAACTCTTTTTATAACGGGATCTTTGGATAAGACAGTAAGAATATGGAATAGCTGTGGTGATTGTTTGGCAACATTAGAGCATAATGAAGAGGTTAATTCTGTAGCTGCTGTAGCAACAGCTGATGGTGAAACTCTGTTTATATCTGGTGGAAAAACAGCAAAAATATGGAATAGAGCTGGTAGTTGTTTGGCAACAATATACCATGAATCCTTGGTTATTTCCGTTGCTGCGATTACAACTGCTGATGGAAAAACACTATTCATAACGGGGTCTGGCGATAAAGCCATGGTTTGGTCGCACGAACAAATATGGACATTAAGATTTTGTCAGACGATTCAGCATAATTCTCTTTGATTTTTATTCAAAATCAGATCCTCAAAAGACTCTGCATGTAAAACAATTTTTGTATTTGGATACTCTATGTGTAAAACTGACTTTACATGTAGAGTCAGCATCTGAAGATGTGAGAAATAAAAATTATTTTACTATTTTTTGAGTAATTATAATGCACTATCTATCTAATTTTTTTAATTTTCTAAAAAACATACGTCCTATTATTAATGACATTGCTCAGTCTGGCGGAACTCCATATCTTGTTGGTGGGTGTGTTCGCGATCTTGTGCTTAAACGTGATCTCAAAGATTTTGATATCGAGGTGCACGGCCTTGCGCTTGAAGAGCTACAAAATATCGTCGAAAAATACGGCCCTGTTCGGTTGGTTGGCAAGCAATTTGGTGTTTTGCGCGTTGACGGCATTGATGCCGACTGGTCACTGCCGCGCAAGGATAGCAAGGGGCGCAAGCCGATGGTACTCATTGATGAGCATATGACTATTCAGCAGGCGGCTAAACGGCGCGATGTGACTATGAATGCCATGGCTCTTGATTTGCAGTTGATAGCTGACACGTGGGTTGATGATGCGGATGCTGGATCTAAAATTACGCAACTTATTATTGACCCTTGCGGTGGGCTACAAGACATGCAGCAGCGCCGTTTGCGTGCGGTTGATGCACATCTTTTTACGCAAGACCCCCTGCGATTTTTTCGTGTGATGCAATTTGTTGCGCGCTTTGAGATGCAGCCGGATGATGAGCTGAATGACGTTTGTCGCAATATGGTTTTGCGTGATACGCATCTTGATGTTCCGCTTGCGCGTGAGCGTGTTGCTGATGAAATTAAAAAATTGTTTCTCAAATCACACAAGCCATCTCGCGGGTTTGTCTGGCTCAAAAATCTTGGTCGTCTTGGTGAAATTTTTCCTGAGCTGGATCATTTGGTTGGTGTTAAGCAAAAACCAGAATACCACCCTGAAGGTGATGTGTTTGTTCACACTATGCAGGTTATTGATGCTGTAGCTCGTTATCAAGATTATCAAGAAGGCTCGTGGGGAAGTGCTGAGTACGAAAAGTTTATACTTTCGCTTGCAGCGCTTTGTCACGATGTGGGCAAAGCTACAGCGACGCGTGCAGATCTAACAAGTTACGGCCATGCTGAAGAGGGCGTGCCCCTTGCAAAGTCATTGCTCCGTAGAATGACTAACGATTTGCGCGCCATAGACATGGTTTTATTGCTGGTGAAATATCACATGCTCCCGTTTGGCTTTTTACGAGAAAAAGCTTCGCATCGATCGTACAAGCGTTTAGCGATAAAAATTTCACCACTCCTGACGCTCAGACAACTAGGCCTTGTTGCGCTGTTTGATGCTCAGGGTAGAAATGGAAAATCAGATGAACCGCTGAATGATTTTTATGAAGATTTTGAAAAATTTATGATGCATGCACGTGATGCTGCAGTGGCTCAGGGTCCAGAGGAACCTGTTCTGTTAGGGCGCCATCTGATGGATATTGTCCAGCCAGGTCCGCAGATGGGTGTGCTTCTCAAGAAGGCGTACGATATTCAGATAGATGAAGGCATCAGAGATGTTGAGGTGCTTAAAAAAAGAGTTTTGTAGATGATGCTTTGACCTGCTGACTTCTGTATAATAAAAAAATATTTTTCGTAAAAAAGTATTCTGAAATTGAAGAAGGCAGGAGTTAAAGCGTGATCTATAAAGGTGCTATTATCTGGCTATTTTGTTTTGTTGTTGTGCCATCACATACGATTATCGCGATGCAAAAGCAATCGAGCGGTTTTGCATCATGGCTTGGCCATGCGTGGCATAACGAAAAAGACCCATGGCGAGCGATTTTTGGCAAGGCTTCGCTGCATGAATGTATTGACGCTGACAATTTAGCTGCTTTGCAAGATAGGCTTGATAACGGTGCAAATATCAATCTCATGGCATATTGTGGCTCTAAACTTATCTGTACGCCTCTTCAGTATGCAATCTATTTAAATAAGTTTGATATGGCTATTGAGCTTATTAATCGAGGGGCAGATGTTAATAAATATAATCCTAAATATTTATTAACAAGTTTGCCGCCGTTACTTCTTGCAATAAAACAGATATCAGAATGTTCGGGACCCTTGATTCATACGTTGATTGAGCAGGGTGCAGATTTGAACACCCCGACAAAAGAACTTACAGGAACTGCTCTGACATTTGCTTTTCACTTTGCGCCTGCGGACGAGCTTAAAAAAGAATATTTCTATGCCCTGGTTAAAGACTTCATTCAAAAAAATATCGATATTTCTATCAAAGATTCTGTAGGAATGACCGCGTTGCACTGGGCTGTGCACAAAGAGAATATTAGATTAGTAGAGCTTCTTTGTCAGCATGGAGCTGATGTTAATGAAGAAGATGTGCATGGCAAGGGGCTTGTTTATTATTGTCGCAATAACGAGATACGTAATTGGTTAATGAAAAGTAATCAATAAAGGAGTTTCTGTGAAGAAGTTTTTTAAGTTTTTTGTGGTTGTATGTGTTTTTCAGGCCAGTTGTGCTGCGATGCAGATTGATCTTGTGATTGTTGGGCATGACGCCCTACCTTTTTACGAAAAGGAACTTGACGAAGCGAGGGTGTTTTGCAGGGATGTTCATGATACGTTTTCAAACGATGATTTTAACAATTTATTTTCGTCCATAGTGAGTGATGTAAAAGATGGGACCAATTACCTGGCGATTGTTTTCTCTGCAGGTAAACTTATTGGTAATATTTTTTATGAATATGAGCGACTCAATGGTAATGACTTCGGGAGCGTGCGGATGCGTCTTATGGGTTATGATCAGACGATTGATCATAGTTATATTATAAAGTCGATGCAATTGTTGATGACGTATTTGTATTGTTGTAAAGGCTCAACGGCGGTCTATTGTTGTCGCACAAAGATGGCTCATAATTATGCATGGCTTATTAATAATCTTAACCTTACGTACGATGAGGCAAGAACTAAGACTTTTTCAGAAGCTTTGCAGGAACTGTATGAGTGGTATTCATTAGAGATACAAGAGCCTGTTGGTGGTATTTGTATGAGTTGTGATAGTGATCCAGATGGTAGTGGTATTTTTGGGTGGACCGCTGAATAACAAGGAATAAAAATGGAATCAAAAGAGCTTGATGAACTGACAAAACGAAAAATTATAAATTTACTCAAAGCACTGTTTCCGCGAGTAACAATCTATCTTTACGGATCGCGTGCGCGCGGTACCAATCGCCCTCGGTCGGACATTGATTTAGCTATTGATACAGGGCAAAAGCTTCCTCGATTGGAATTGGGGGAAGCAAAGTCTGTTCTTGAAGGAACCTTCATTCCGTATAAAATGGATCTTGTTGATTTGCAAAGTGTTTCTGAAGAATTCCGTAATCTTATTTTACAAGAAGGCGTTGTATGGTATCAGTCAGATGTCGAGTAGAGAATTTAGAGGCGGCTTTGCATCTGAAGAATATTTTAAGGTATCTATTTTTTCATCTATTTTATTCAAGGAGAGAGATAATGAAGAGATCTTTGATGTTTTTGATGCTTGTGTGCAGTATTCAGGTTAGCTGTATGGCAATGCAGATGCAGGTTGAGATTATTGATAAAGGGAATGTTAATAATAATGAGTCATTAGTACGAATAGCTCAAGCAAAAGATTTGTTTGAATCGGTTCACGATCGATACCTCGCGAGCTATCCAGAAGGCACGATGAGCAGATTATTTAATGGTCAGCTCCAAGATGTCAAAGACGGAAAAGCTCGTCTTTTTTTAGCAACAAATAATGGTCGTGTTATTGCAAATATCTTTACTGTCTACAATGAGCCTCGAAATATGGTTCAACTCCGTATTCTAGGATATGATGACGCGTCTGAGCAAGAGCATGTAATCAAAGCGATGCAGATGATTGTTGACTATAACATAGACTTAAAGGCGTGCGGTGTATGCTGTTGTACAAATAAAATGATTACTCACTATCATTGGCTTTTTGAAGGAGCTGGTTTGGTGACAGATCCATCATTGTTTAGGGATGGTGAGAACTTTACGCCGGACAAGTATGATTGGTACGCATTACGTGGCAGCTGGAAGATGTGTCCTGATGATGATAAAATTCCTGTTTTCAATCCAGATGTAATAAGTGAACACGACGATTTGGTTTAGTCCTATTACTTTATGATTTTGCTGCTATTTGCAGTACAATATGATCTTTAGCAAAGCCCCACAAATCTTGTGGGGCTCTTTTTTTTATACTATTTTTTAAGGGAACATGTCAGGGCTTTTTTATTTAGGGGGTTGTTGTTTGCTTATTTTCCTTTGACGAGTATTCCAGCCGAATCTTCTATTGAGTGGCATGAGTATGGGTTTTATTCGGAGATATTTAAGAGCGATGAGCTTAATCGGGATTACTGTAAAACATTTATCAATGAGGCCAAACGCACTTTACCGAATATTGATACGTAATGGCCCAGCAGGAGGCAAGAAATGGCCGAAAATCATTGTAGAAACGAGTGTAAAAATTGTCATTATAAGGAGAAATATGAAAAAAATATTTAAAGGTTTAATTTTTGCGTATGCCATGTTTTTTTCTGGTCATGCTATTAATGCTGTGGATACGCCTGCAGGTGCTGGAGATAACGCTGATGTTAAAATTTCTATCTATGAGAAAGAAGATTCAGCGTTTTTAGAAAAAATAAAAAAAGCAGAAAACACATTCTCGCTCGAAGTCAGCAATCGTTTGAATAGTTTTCTTGCAACTGATAGTTGTGTAATGTGTAGCATTGTTGAGATAGAAGAAACTATTGTTGCAATTATAGCTAAGCGCAAAAGCGGTAATGTATTAATTTGTGATTTTATATATAAAGATGAAACATTGTCTCTTGACGATATTGCTGCAATAGAATGTGGACTTCACAAGACGATTGAGATTATTAATTCTTAAAAGTTTTATTTAAACAATTAAAAAGCCCCACAGAAAACCTGTGGGGCTTTCTTTTTTTTATGCCTCTGGAAGGGCTGGCGCTACTTCTGCATTTGGGTCTGTTGTTGGTTCAGCATCTGGACTTGCAGGTGCATCTGCAGGAGCTTGCTCTTGTTCATCCGTAGCTTGCGTTTGCTCATCCGTTTCTGTTTCAGTGCCGCGTGAGCCAGTTTTTCTTCGTGATGTTCCAGGCTTGCCAGTTCGCGGTTTACCCGATCGTTTTTTTGTTGTATCGGCTGCAGTCGTTTGCCCTGAAGTTGCAGGCTTCTTGCCTTGTTGCAGTGTTGCCGGTGAGGGTGTCTTGGCGCGTGGTTTTTTAAGAAGACTGAACTGAGGGCGCGGCTTTGCTTGAGATTTTTGTTTTGTTGTAACTTGCGCTGCTTTGCGGCCACCTTTTCTGAGCATCTTAGATCGTTCTGCTCTAAGCTTATTTGCCTTTGCCCAATCAACTCCCTCGCTTTTTGCAAGGCGCGATTTGCGGCTTGCCACTTGTCTGCCTAAGCCTTTTGCTGGGCGACGCGTTTTGGGTGACGCTTCAGCTTCTTCTTCTGTTTCCTCTGCTGGTTCTTCTCCGGGAGGTGCATCAGGTAGCGGTGGAACAGCTGAAGCTGGGGCTCCTGCAGGAAGCGCGGATGGAGAAGCTGGTATCTGAGCTGGGGTAGAACTCATGCCCATACCCATAGATGGTGTTGTTGGTGTGCTTGTTGTGGGAGCTACGCTTGCTCCAATTGTGGTAAGAGTGGTAGTTGGAGCTGCTATGGTAGTTACTGGTATTACTTGAGATTGGATGGTTCCTGCTGGGGGCAGTGTTGCAGTAGTTGATGCGGTTGAAGGAAGAACTGCTGAAGGAGCTGGTGCGCTTGCGATAGGAGTATTGGTTGCTGTTGTTAATGCTGGAGTAGTTGTTGTTTGAGCTGTTATTGCAGTTGTAGGAGTTGGTGTAGCGGGTACCGTAGGTTTTGCAGGAGCTGCCGTTGTTACTCCAGAGGTTGATGCTTGTGTTGTTGGCGGAGTGATGGTGGGAGGAGGAGTTGGCGCTGCAGGAGGTGGCGTAGATAAAGGTGAAGTAGGTTGTGTGGAAACTGTTGCAGTAGGTGTGGCCGCCGGGGGCGTTTGCGTGCTTGTTGGAGTTGTTGGCGTCATGCTGTACATAATGGTGCTCTGTAACAAAAGTAGTACAGCGAGTAGTGTAGAAATTTTCTTAAAACGACACATAAAATCTCCTTTTGAGAAGACGAGGTCTCTAAATTATTGGAAGCGAATTGTTAGCAGGCTACCATGGCCCAGGTCTGTTGAGTCAATGAATTGTACAAAAAGGTTACCGAGATTATATTTTTTTCTTTATACTAACTTTCTGAATTGACGCTGTAGTGTTCTATCAAAATGAAAAAATAAGGGTTGAGGTATGGAACTGAATATTTTTAAGACAGCTGCATGGCAGCTTGTGGCTCAGACAGACTGGATGTGTAAGCTAGTTTTAATGAGCCTGTTTTTGTTATCTGTGTATTGCGTTGCTGTCATTACGCTTAAACTCATTATGTTCAGACGGCAGCGGTTGCTCATGTTTACTTTTATGCAGCGTACCAAGCAGGCACGACAACTGACTGACCTTATTGTTATTGGTAAAGAAATGCAAGAATGCTTGGGAGCTAAGTTGCTTGGTCATTCATTTGATGAGCTTAAACGAATTCTTGAGCAAAATAAGAGTGGCGAGCAGGCAGCTGTTTTACTGCCGCATGATGTTGAGTATCTAGAGCTCATGGTTGGTCAACGTGTTGACGCGCTTGTCTTGGAAGAAGAAAGTTATTTACCCATGCTGGGTAGCAGTGCTGCAGTATCGCCATTGATTGGGCTTTTTGGAACAATTTGGGGTTTGATACATGCATTTATTGATATCAGCAGAGAGCGAAGTGCAGACATTGCAACAGTTGCTCCTGGTATTGCCGAAGCGTTGATTACCACGCTTGCAGGGCTTGTTGTTGCAATACCTGCAATGATTGCATTTCATTACTTATCTCACGAATTGCGTAAGTTTGAATTTCAGCTGGTAGAGACCGGAGAGCATTTTATTGCTTTGGCAAAATATTCGCTTATAAAAAAATAAAGGGGGAATAGTGAGCTTGCGTCGACTAAAAAAAAGAAAAATTCAAATGCCCGAAGTTTCGCTAACACCACTTATTGATACTGCATTGACGTTGCTCGTAATTTTTATGGTCACAGCTCCCATGGTTCAAAATGGTATCAAGCTTGATTTGCCTCATGGCAAAAGCAAGGAAGCTCCAAGTCAACAAGAATTTGTGGTATCACTCAACAAAGATAGAGTGCTTTATTTTAATAGTTGTCCAATTGAGCGCGAGAACCTTACAGGCTTAGTGTTAAAGTCTTTGGCACAAAAAGAAGATTCTCCAGTGTTTGTTCGTGCTGATGGGGCGGTGGCATATGGCGATGTGATAGGAATAGTTGATGACTTGAAACAGGCCGGCGTGAAATACGTTGCCATGTCAACACGCCCAAATGCTTGATGGGCATGGGCCATGAATAACCTTTCTTTAAAAAAATTTCTGTACCTCTCGCTTGTTATTCATCTCGTTGCTTTGCTTCTGGGTGCATATTTGTCGCGGAGTTCAACAATTCGCAAAGAGTTTCTTGTTTTGGGTGCTTATTCTAAGCGACCAGCAAGAACATTGCTTAAAACTTTTAATCAGCCAGTGCCGTTTGTCAGGGAGTCTGGTAATTCTGACGGCAAAAATTCGTCTGGCAGAGGTATAAAAAAAGCTACTGTTACTGCAAAAAAGCAGCCAGTTGTAAAGCAATCAGCTACAAAACAGG
This sequence comes from uncultured Pseudomonadota bacterium, assembly GCA_964493325.1. Classification (GTDB taxonomy): domain Bacteria; phylum Babelota; class Babeliae; order Babelales; family RVW-14; genus CAZBMD01. The sequence continues at coordinate 8,830 of CAZBMD010000010.1, forward strand.
TTGTTGCAAAAAAACAACCGGCACCAAAAAAAGTAGTTCCTGTAAAGAAAGCTCCTGTAAAAAAAGTGTCTCCGCCAAAAAAAACGACCCCTGCTCCTCAGCCATCAAACACCATTGATACAGCTGCGTGGAAGAATGCGGTTATAAAAAATCCATTTACAGAAAAAGGAGCTGCTAAGAAAAAAGTTAAACAAGCAGAAAAGAAAGTTGTTCAAGAGAAGCCCAAAGCAGTAGATAAAAAAATAGTCGAAAAAAAAGAAGAAAAGTCTGCAGTAAAGCCTAAGGCTATCGAAGAGCAAAAGCCTGTAGAAAAAGATCTTCTCATTCCCATTCCACCAGTTGTTCCGAAAACATTAAAAACAAGTGCTTCCGCTGATCCGTTATCAGGAGACCTGGAAGGTGACACTGATGCCCAGGGAGTAGTGATAGAGCTTGATTTTTATCATAAGGATTCGTCAGAAATGGGAGTGCGAGAAAAACTTATTCAGCAAGAAGTAGACAGGGTGTGGCGCCCACCTTTTGGTGTAGCCAAAGGGACTGAGTGCCGAGTGCTGGTGACTGTTGCTCTCGATGGTCATGTCAAAGATGTTCAGCTGATCAGTAAATCGAAAGTTCTTATTTTTGATTTGAGTGTTTTGCGTGATATTCGCAGTATGAAACTGGATAAGAATTTTGGTGGTAAGCGATTTTCAATTTGTTTCCGTCAGTAATTGCGCCTGAGCAGGATGGTAAGATAATCTGGGAAGCTCTATTGTTATTAAAAAAATCTCTGAGGGGTCTGCATGGTAAAAAAAATTGTTCAATATATGAGCGTGGCAGTTATCTTTTGTTATCAGGGAGTTTGTCCGCTTGAGCAGGATGGCAATGATTCGTTTGAAGTAACGGTTCAAGAAAAATCTCGGCAGCACCAAGCGCTTCAATGTTTAATGCTCAAAATTGGTGAGAACGAAGATCTAGAAAAGCTGTGCAAGATGATTAAGTTTGATCTTGAGTTTACCGATCAGTTCAAGATCGATTTGAAAAATGCAAAAGAGCTACCTACCGAACGAGTTCTTCATAAGTTATCTCAAGAAGGAACAGCTCTTTTTTTTAGTGTACAAAAGCTAGGGAACGACAATAATCAAGAAATTTTAGTGCTCGTCAAAGACCCGTCTTCGGCTACCACTGTTTTTGAAAAAAAATATGCGCTTACTAGTGGCGACTTGGTTTATCAGGGGCATGCAATTTCAGATGATTTGATGCCCGTTTTGTGTGGCGAAAAAGGGCCTCAAATGAGTACGCTTGCATATTGTAAGCAGCTTGCTCCATCTCGCAAGGTGCTGTGTGTTTCTGATTATGCCGGATGCAAAGAAAAGGTTGTAATTGATGGGCGAACCATCAACGTTGCTCCTCGTTGGCACTCCAAGGCGCCCTGTCTTTTCTTTTCTCAATTCACGCGCCATAACAGTCGATTGATGTCTCTCGATTTGAAAACAAAGCAGCAAAAAATAGTGTGTTCCTATGATGGGCTTAATATGCAGCCATCGTTTTCTGAAGACGGGGTCAAGGCGGTCCTTTGTTTTTCGAGCAAAGGGAATTCGGAGCTTTATTTATACGATCAAGCTGTTTGCAGCAAGCTAAAACGACGTGTATTTAAAAAATTAACCGATAATAAAGGGAACAATGTTTCTCCTTGCTTGCTTCCCAATGGCGATGTTGTTTTTTGTTCTGATTTTGAATTTGGGCGGCCGCAGCTCTATCTACTTGATGGCAAAACGCTGGAAACTCGTCGTATATCCAATGGCAAGGGTTACTGTGCATCTCCTTCTTTTTGTTCTAAAACAAATGATATCATTTACACTCGTTATGCGCGTGGTGTGTTCCAACTTTTCACACTCAATCTTGGACAAACTCATCCCGTTGAAAAACAGTTAACATTTAATAAGGGGGATAAGCTTGAGCCGGTATGGTCAGAGTGTGGAAAATACGTTGCGTTTACATTTGATTGTGGCGGCAAAAAATCAGTACGGTCTGTTCGCCAAATTGCAATCTTTAATCTTGCTAGTCAAAAGTATCGCGTGATTACCTCTGGTAATGAACCCAAAAGTTATCCTACGTGGGTTAATTCACCGTTGTATCATTTGGCTTGATGTAAAGAGATAAAAGATAAAAATTATAGGCTTATTTTGATTTATTGAATATAATTAAGCCTTAGTTTGTTGCACTAATTTTAATATGCAAATTTTAGATCATAGGTGATCACATGAGCAAAAATATTCGAAAAAATAACTTTGGACGTGGGCCTAACGCCGTGTGGCTTTTGGTTGCGTTGTTGGTTTCGGGCGTTGCGTACCTTTTTTGGTATAACAGCGTCAACAGAGATATTGAATCATTAACTCATACAAAAGTAATTGCCGCAGCAGATGCTGGACGTATTGAATCGTTAGTAATTCAGGATCAACATGTTCAAGGAAAATTTAAAGATGGTAAAACGTTTGAGGCCTACGTAGCTCCTACCCAAAAGTTTTGGGATTCTATGCAGGATCAGCAGATTGATGTTGAAGTGTATCCTCAAGAAAAGAATACATGGGGCTTTGGTGGATTGCTCTTAATTTTCTTTCTACTGCTCTTTCCTATCATTTTTTATCTCCGTCAAAATCAAGGAGGTGGCGGTGGAAGCAGCAAAATTTTTAACGTTGGCAAAAGCAAAGCAAAATTCTTTTCGCCAAATACCATCACCGTAACATTTAAAGATGTTGCAGGTGTTGATGAGGCCAAAGAAGATTTGCGTGATATTATCGAATTTTTGAAAAAGCCAGAAAAATTTGAACGCCTTGGTGCAAAAATTCCACGAGGCATTTTGCTCAGTGGAGCTCCTGGAAATGGAAAGACATTGCTTGCCAAAGCAGTTGCGGGCGAAGCCAGCTGTCCCTTTTTTAGTATTAGCGGTTCTGATTTTGTTGAAGTTTTTGTAGGTGTTGGAGCTTCTCGAGTGCGAGATCTCTTCTTGCAGGCTCGTCGTCATGCTCCATGTATTGTATTCATTGATGAAATTGATGCTGTTGGCCGTCAGCGCGGAGCTGGCCATGGTGGAGGAAACGATGAGCGAGAACAAACTCTCAATCAATTGCTTTCTGAGATGGATGGTTTTTCAACAGAACATGGCCAAGTCATTGTGCTTGCAGCAACTAATCGCCCCGATGTGCTTGATAAGGCGTTGTTGCGTCCAGGTAGATTTGATAGAACCATCGAAGTTCCGTACCCAGACCTTGCTAGCCGAGAAGCCATCTTACGAGTTCATGTGCGCAGTGTAAAACTTGATCCTGCAGTTGATGTAAAGAGAATTGCTCGCGGTACACCAGGGTTTAGCGGTGCTGATTTAGAAAATTTAATAAATGAAGCAGCTCTTCTTGCTTCAAAGGGAACTGAGTTAACAGTTACCATGCAGCATTTTGAGATAGCTCGCGACAAGGTAATGCTTGGCGCCGAACGTAAATCTACGATACTATCTGAAAAAGAAAAATTGATGACAGCCTATCACGAGGCTGGACATACATTATTAAGATTGCTTTTGCCCGATACTGATCCATTTCACAAGGTGACCATTATTCCTCGTGGGCGTACGCTTGGTGTGTCGTGGTCATTGCCTGAACGAGATAAGACGAGTGCAACTAAAACCGAGATGCTTTCCGACCTTATAGTCTGTCTTGGAGGCCTTTTAGGTGAAAAACTGGTATTCAATGAACAAACAAGTGGCGTTTCTAATGATCTTGAAAAAGCTACTAAGATAGCGCGATCTATGGTTTGTAGTTACGGTATGTCCGATCTTGGTCCAATTGTTTTCAATGGAGGTCAAGAGCATCCATACCTTGGCGGCGGTATGCAGTCTTCACGTGATTTTTCAGAGAAAACCGCGCAACGTATTGATGAAGAAGTTGAAAAAATTGTTAATCAATGCTACAAACGTGGTGAGCAGTTATTAACCGAAAATCGCTCAAAGCTCGAACTTCTAGCCAAAACATTGGTAGAAAAAGAGACTTTGATAGCATCAGAGGTTTATGCTTTGCTTGAAATAACACCTCGAGAGACGCATAATTTGCATGAATAAACAGAAAAATATTCAATCTGAATATTTGTAATACTTAATTGTGTAATATCTTTAAAAAAATAATGCTTTTGCTACACTGTTATAGAACAGTTTGGTTTACAAGTGAAAGGGCTTTCTTCATGGCGAATATTTGTGCAATATGCGACAAGCGACCGCGCTCAGCTAATTTGGTGAGCAACGCTAACAACAGGACTGGCCGTTGGGTATACCCAAACGTCCACGTTATTCGATACACACTCAAGGGACAACGTAATGTTTGTCGCGGATCTGTATGTACGAAGTGCGTCAAGGCCGGCAAAGTCGAAAAAGTAGTTTAACGTTTTTATGTGTTAGATCTAAGGAATCAGTAGATGGCAAATATTAAATCTGCAAAAAAAAGAGCAAGAACAAACGAAGAAAATCGTCAGCTCAATGTACAGCGTCGTTCGGACATTAAGACTGCAACAAAAAAAGTTCTTGCAGCGCTTGAGGTTAATGATGTTAACTTAGCTCAAGAACTCTTGCGTCAAGCAGAATCAAAAATTGCTAGAGCTCGAGGCAAGGGTGTTTTAAAACAAAACACAGCGTCTCGTAAAGTAAGCAGATTAGCTAAAAAAGTTGCAACAGCAACGAAGGCGTCAGCCTAAGTAATTGGTTTGCCGAGAAGAAAAAAAGAGGGTGAGGTATGGTGAAATCAAGTAAGGTAGTGTTTATTGTTGATTCAGTTGAAGAAGCAGTAAAATTCTACACAGAGAAGTTGTCATTTGATCTTATTGACCTTGAGGAAGATAAGGGAGGAGGCAATACCTTGGTTTCGGCTCATCTTCGCAAGGATAAGTGTATCGTTTCTTTTCGGGCTCCGCAGGTTGAAGAACTTGCAGAGTTTAGTTTTATCAAGCGCTGCGCTAGTCGATGCGTAGGCGTTGCCGTTTTTATGAAAAAAGGCATTGATAAATACTACCAACGCTGCTCAAAAAAGGGCTTAAAAATTGTAAGTGAGCTGAAACCTATTAATGGATGCAAAGAGTTTTCTCTTCGTGACCCATTTGGCATTAAGCTCATTTTCATTGAGCCTCCAGCTGAGGTTAAGACGCAACAAGCTGTCAGTGTTGCTGGACTTTCTGTTTCAAGAGCTGATGTGCATCGAGATATTGATGCTACGGTTGATCAGATAGTTGCTCGTTTAAAACCTTTTGGCATTTTACGTAGAACAGCAAAGAAACTTGCAAAAATTAAGCTCAAGCCTCTTTTAAAGTAAGCGCTGAGCGGTAAAAACTTAAGACTACGAGCGTATTGTGCCAAACCCAATTTTATCCATAAAAAATATTGAAAAATGTTATGTTGACCGGCTAAAAACGGTCAAGGCACTTAACGGCGTTTCTATTGATATTTTTCCTGGAGAAGTTTTTGCACTGCTTGGCTCCAACGGTGCTGGTAAAACAACGCTCTCAACAATTCTTGCCACACTCCATCCTCCAACATCTGGAGATATTCTTTTTAATGGCGTCTCAATCTACAAAGATCTTGATTGCTACAGGCGTGCCCTTGGGTATTGTCCTCAGCGTCCTAATCTTGATAACGAGCTTTCTGTTGAAGATAATCTCATTTTTGCTGGTCGTTACTATCTCCTTGATGAGTATGATCTTAAAGAGCGGGTTATGCAGCTTCTTGAGCAATTTGAATTAACTCGATTTTCTCAATTTCTTGTAAAAGCTTTATCTGGCGGTTATCGTCAACGACTTTTAATTGCCCGTTCTCTTATTCATAGCCCATCAGTTTTGGTTCTTGATGAACCAACTGTTGCGCTTGATTCAAATATCAGAAGACAACTGTGGAAATCAATTCGTGATCTAAAAGATCAGGGAGTGACGGTTATTTTGACAACCCACTATCTAGAAGAAGCTGAAGCGCTTGCCGATCGAGTGTGTATTCTTGAACGTGGTAATGTTGTTCTGACTGGTGATACACAGGGTCTGATGCGGCAGTTTGAAAAAAATAATCTAGAAGAAGTTTTTCTGCATCTTACGCAAGAAGAATCAGCGAAATAGTGTTTTATTCTCTCTATCCATTTTTTATATTCATATAGCTTTTTCTATTTTTTTTCAGGTAATCCTGAGCTATCTTTAAATGCTTGTTTAAAAGCTCTTTATCCATTTTTTTTAACAAAGAAACAACAAGATTCATACGAGGATTAGTGCTGAATAATTTGGCATGTTGGTGAATAAAATTCCAGTAAAGAGCATCCCAGAGATCACTCCAGTCGCTTTTTTTGTAATCTGACATTGCCAAAATATATTTTGAACTTGAGCAGTATGGCTTTGAAGTTATTTTTCCCCCATCTGCATACTGACTCATGCCGTAAATATTAGGAACCATTACCCAATCGTATGCATCTATAAAAAGCTCCATAAACCATTGATATACATCATTAGGATGAATGTGTGACAAAAGCATGAAATTACCAATTACCATAAGTCGATCGATGTGATGGGTATAGGCATATTTCAAAACATGTTTGATGCTTATATCCAGTGGTGCAATATCAGTTGTTGCCTTCCAAAAATCTTGAGGGAGTTGCCTTGTATGTTTAAAAAAATTACTCGTTTTTTGCGATAAACCAATAGAACAATAAACACCACGTACAAATTCTCGCCATCCTATTATTTGACGAAGAAACCCTTCAAGAGAGTTGAGGGGAGTATTTGTTTTATGTGCATATTCAAGAGTTTCTCGAACAACTGTTTGAGGAAGCAGTAGTCCTACATTAAGAAGGGGTGATATTACAGAATGGAAGCATATTGGGTTTGTTTTCTTGATGGCGTCCTGATAAGAACCAAATAATTTCAGCTTGGTTTTCAAAAAATGTCGCAACCATCTCATGCTGTGTGCACTGGTAACCGGATAGATAAACGAATCTGTAAAGCCTGGGTTATTGGGAAAAAACTTTTCAACATAGACTCGAGCTTCTTGAACAAAGGGACTTTTATTTTTCTTGGGAATAGGTGGGACTTTAAGCTGAGGAGGCATTGTTTGACGGTTTTGTGAATCAAAACTCCACGATCCTCCTAGTGGCTTGCCATGAGTTATAAGAATATTAAACCGCTTGCGAACCTTGGTGTAAAACGAAGCCATTGTGTAGTGCTTTTTGTCAGAAAGCATTCCTTTAACATCTTTTTGGGATAATAAAAATGCCGGAGATTCATGAACAGCTAGAGCAACATGGTGATGTTTTGCCTCTTTTTTTAACCGTTTTGTTAAATCGAAATCGACAACATCAAACATGTTGATTGTTTTAATCTCATGCTTCTTGCAAAAAGCAAAAACTTTTTCTAGTCCATCTATGCATAATGGATACTCAAAATATTTGACGTCGAATCCTTTTTTTTTGAGTGTGGCAGCATATGCTTTCATTGTTGCACGATGAAAGATTAGTTTTTGTTTGTGAAAGTTCATGCGTCCAAAAAAGTGGTAATCCTCAACAATAATAACCAGTTGGGTTTCACTAAATAAGGTAGAGTCTTCAAATAATTGGTGAGGAAAAATAAGAAAAGCATTTTTCACCGTATGCTACTCCTGTCATGCTCTTTGAGCAGGTCGTGATACCTCAACAAACACAAGGGTTGTTACCACCACTCGATTACATTTAATCTACTGCATAAAAAAGGTACGAAGGTGTTTGGCTGGGCACTGTTCTGCCCAGCCAAACACCTTCGTACCTTTTTATTTTTCGTCTTCGTCTCGAGACTTACTGAATTGCAAGGTTCTTGTTGATTTCTCTTTTACTTCTTTAATTGGAAACTCAATTTTAAGCTGGTCATCTTTAAAGGTCATTACATAATCTTCGCTGATAATATTGTTTGGTAGATCGATGTTAACCTTTAGGCTGCCATTGTCATATTCAAGAATTTGTCTTCGACCATTAATAAACGATGCTGATCGTAATGATTCACTCCTGTGATGGAAAACTGACGCATCATTTTTTTTACTTTTTTTGGTCTTAGCTTTTTCTTCTTTTTTTAGAGCGGTGACCGTTAATGTGCGTACTGTTTTTTTATCATCTTTCTCATCAATCGTTATATTCAGATCATTTTTATCAAATCCTGGAATTGTTATAACAATGCTTAGGATTTTGCCGTCGTCGCTGGTTGATTCTTTAATTTTATACTTGCTAAGCTCATTTTGTTTTGAAATACCATCCCGAAGTTCATTGGTAAGCGATTCTATATGCTTGGTTTGAGCTTCTATAAATTCTAATGCTTTTTTTGGGCTGCCAAGTGACGCTTGCGCTGCATCACGATAGGCGCGATGAAGTTTGCGGCTTACCTCATGCAATTGCTTGGAAAGAGGTTTGTGTCTTGTGATATCTTCAAAATCGATATTCTTATCAAAAAAGGGATGGCTAAACATTTTATCAATGTTAGCAAAAATATCATGGTCATGAACCATTGCTTTTGTTTGAGCTACAAATGATAGTGATATTAAAAGACTGGCTGCAAGCATGCGCTGTAATTTGTTCATGATGACTCCTTAAAAAAAATACCAACAAAAAAACTTAACACATACAACTTTTACTCTTGTTGATAATTTTATTTTGCAAAACTAGGGTGCAATGTCAAGATGCCTCAAAACGGCATTGCTCTGCAATCAATAAAAAAAGGCTTAGAAAAATCTAAGCCTTAATAACGATTTAATCAGAAGATTAGTGGTTATTTTTCATCTTCGTTATCTGATTCATCTTCATCATGTGTTGCATTATCATTGTCATGAAGTTCAGGAGCTTTTGACTCTGAAGCTTCGTCCATCATTGCAGCATTTTCTGTTTCTGGCGCCGCTGCTTCTTTTTTACCAATGCCACATGAACACAAAAATGAAAGAGCAAGGATACTGAGAGCACTGGTCATCATGTTTTTCAACATAAAAATTCTCCTAATTGAACCATAAAATTATCGGGAAACGTGTATTAGATAACTGAATACGTTTATACAGTAAAAAAAATAAATAAAAAAATCAATTTTTTTGTCAGTTTGGACAAGATAGCATGATGAGTCTAAGTATGTACAAAAGTTTTGGGGTTAGTCTTTTAGCGAGAGAAAGATGCGAAATAATGCCCCGTTTTTGCTCGGCAAAAGATCAATGCTTCCACCAAGCTGAGTGACGATATCGCGAACAATAGCAAGACCAAGCCCCATGTTTTTTTTGTCGGTCGAAACATACGGTAAAAAAAGATTTTCACGTACGCTATTGGGGATCCCAGGTCCGTTATCTTGGAACAACAGCTCGAGTTTTTTTGTATCGCTATGGACAAGCGTTGTAATAGTTATCGATGGATTGGTTGTTTCTTTGAGGTGGAGTGCTCTGACGCTATTGTCAAGTAAGTTTACAAGTACACGTTTGATCTTTTTTTTATCACTATGCAGGCTAAAAATTGTCGATGAAAAGTACGCATCAAATGTTATTGCTGGGTAGCTAATGCGATACAAACATAAAATTTCATTGATAATTTCATGAATATGTATTGGTTCGATAACAGGAAGCGGCATTGACGCAAATTCAGAAAAATGACTGGCAAGGTCTTGGATAATTTTTACCTGATTAAGTATAGTGTTTGTGCAGCCCATAAAAATAGTATCATCTGCAAGTTCGTTACGATATTTTCTTTGTAGCCGTTGCGTTGCAAGTTGAATGGGTGTTAATGGATTTTTGATTTCATGAGCCATTTGCTTTGCAGCTTCTTGCCATGTTTTCATTTGATTTTCTTTAACAATTTTTGTCAGATCTTCTACCACAACAAGGGTGCTTTTGGGGTTTGTGGTAAGATTTTTTATTGAATTTAGTACTGTAAGTTGGATCATAAATGTTCGGATATTACCATTAACAGCGTAGGTAAATTCTCGGGTGATTTGGCGTTTGTTCTTACGGTGTAATTCTTTGACGAAGGAAAATAATTTCTTGCGAAGCTCAGCGGGCAAGAAGGTAATTTTTTTGTTCCTAAATCGTGAGATGCCCAAAAGGGATGTAAGAAGTTCTTTGGATGCATTGTTGTAGGTGATGATGCGTCCAAAGTCATTAACTAAAAACACAGACGATCGAAGATTTTCAAGGATCATCATGGTCTCTTTGTGCCTCATTTCTAGTTGTGATCGAGCGCTTTTTAGGGCTGAGGTCATCTCATTAAACCCGCGAGCAAGGCTGCGTAGGTCACTGTTGGGGTGGTAGCTGACCTGAACATCCCAATCGCCCTTACGCACGCGTTCTGTTGCTTTTAGCAGTTCTTGGATTGGCGTGCTGATGCCTCGAGCCAAGTAAAAGGCGCACCACATGGACAAAAATAGAATCAGTAACGTTACCAAAATGAAGGTAAAAATGTAGTTCGTGTAGATGGGGTTGCGCATTGATTTGAGTTGTTGATAATCCGCAAGGGCGTTTTGGACCTCGATGAGTGGATAGCGGATATTTTCTGGGTAGCGGTGCACAAGGATGAGGGTCTGGTTGTTGTATGTATGCACCCAATAAAGTGATCCGTAAAAATCAAATATATACGGGTCTTTGTCTATCTGTTCAATGGTTTTTAAAAACTTAAGCCTTAAACTTCCCATCGAGCGGTCGTTAAGTGTGCGGTATTCCCTCCATATTTTGATTTCATCAAGTAAGGACGTGTTTAGTGGCGGTTCTTCTTTTTTCCACAAGTACCATTGCAGCGGTGCCAAAGATTCATGGGTAGCAATGATTGTGGGCATGATTTTCTCAATGGTGGATGAGTTTGCCTCATTATCTTGAACGGAGGCTAGTTGGGCAAGGAGTTCTTGTCCTGCTTGGCTTAGCTTGTTACGGATGGCTGCACTATTTTGCTCATGAAGACGCAAGCCATGTTGAAGACCCGTTTCAATGCGCGCATGAAACCAGTCATCGATGCTGGTGGTGATAAGCTTGCCAGCAATAAAAAAAACAAAAAACGATGGGAGAATAGAAAAAAGGGTAAAAGCAAAAAGAAGGTTTCTTTTAAAAACGCTTCCAGGTACTTCTTTGTGTCGTTCGATAAATAATTTAATGCTTTGCCGAATAATAATATAAAGAAGGATGACTATCACAACAACGTGCACATTGATCAGTAGAAAAAGGGATGCTCTATTGAGACCTGCACCAATAAGGTGCTGTTTCCGTTGTAAAAAAAGCTCTAACCAGCTGGTGACAAAAAGTGCGCAAAAGCTTATCAAGAGAACAAAGAAGCGTTTTTTAACAGATGTCGTAATCACAAAAGGCCTGACTTGTATTGTAGGAGGTTAAGCAGATGATCATCCCAGAATACGGTTACTAAAACTTATGTCAAATATTTTTTAATTGAAATTATTTAGCTTTAAAATAACTATCAATATAGGCTTATAATATTGAAGATGAATTTCTATTGCGATAAATAATCGCCGTGCTATACTTTTTCTTCGGGGCGGACTGTGTGCTGGTGTCCAACATACATTCCATTAATTTAGATAATTTTGTTGGGGGGCCTTCAAATGCTTAATATTCTTGTATCTTTTGTATTGACCTGTGGCCTTATATTTGGGACATCTTATGCAGATGTTCAGATTGAAACTGGATCTACACCGGTATTAACTGAGCGGTTGTCAGAAAACATTATTCAAAACTTTCTTAGGCAACTTTCTGATCTTGATTATGAGCGATCAGTAGAGCTTGTTGTTCCTCTTCCAGGGCTTGATCGTGAACTTGTCTACGCATGGAATTTTATAGGTGCGGGTGATCCGTTTTTGCCGCTCCAAAAGGTTGTGGCAAAAGAACGTATGATCAAAAAAGCAGTTGAGTCACCGTCTTCAGGATTGATCAAAGATCTTGGAACTCTGTATTTTAAGAACAAAGTTGTTCAGCAAGCAAAAACAAGCGATATTCTTAACCAGTGGTTTGGTAGTATCGAGCTTTCTCCGTCAAAAATTTTTGCGCTTAAAATGCTTCTTCTGCTTAAGTCTGCTTCCCAGTTAGGGACTGAGTATTTGAAATGGGAACTCTTTAAGCTTCTATTCAGGTTAAGTCTTTCTGAAGATATTACACTATTTGATACATCAAAAAAATTATCAAGCTATTTCCCTGAAGTACTAACAGAGCTTGTGCCAGAAGTTTTTGATATGGTTGATGGCATATGGGCTTCTCTTTTTGAGCAAGCTGTTCTTCCTTCCGATGGTGTGCATTCTATTGCCAACATCGCCTGTTACGTTTTTTATGATCGTGAAAATGCTGAGCTGTGCTTTGATACAATTAAGCGTTTTGGATCTGCCGATGTACATGAGTCGATTAATACTTTTTCAACGGTTGCCCGTATGCAGATAGTATCTCTTGCGCAGTTGCAAGAGTTTTCTGCAATGGCCGCTAAGGTTTCTCCTCAGCTGAATCGAATTAGCCCTTTGACCAAATTAATTGGTGTTCAGGATTATGGATTTATTGATTTCACCAAAGCTGATAGCAATCTACCGGCTCCACTTAAAGCTGCTTTGCTCGAGGCAAAAACTCCTGACATAGTTATGGCTCAAGCTGACGATGGTTATATGTGGCTTGCTCACAAATCATATGTGCTTGGATACAACGATACGGTTAAATATTTGACCAGTAGTTTGGTTTCTGCTTTCAAAGAGTACGTCAATACGCGTAGCAGCGTTCTCACTCATTCATTTACCTACAGACAAGTGCTTGCAGAGCGTGAAAATGAGCAACGATTGATTAATAGTTTCTTGCAAACGCCAGAAGGTAAGAAATCTGCACAGCGCATTGCGAAAGAAATTGCTTCTGTAGCTTCTAATGATATTCATGACCTACAAGCGCAGCGCATCCAAGAGAGTATTGCAAAAGTTCAGTCTGAGCTTGATGCGATAGAAATAGAATGCAAGCAGCTTCAAGACGTTTTAAAAGTGCAGCAGCAGAGTACAATATTGCGCCAGCTTGTTGAGCAAAAAGAAAATAAAAAAAGAGCATTGCTCTCCGAGTTAGAGCAACTAGAAAAAAACTTTGTACAGTCATCAAGACAACTTGTTGAAACAGCTAAGCAAGAGCGTGCTGAAAAATGTGTTCAGTATGCAGCTCAAATTAAAGATCTTAACGCCTTGATGAGCACGCTTGATCCGGCTAGTGATTTGTATCGCGAGCTTTCTCAAAGTGTTGCCGATCTTAATGCCGCAATCAATGCACTGCAGCAAACGGGAGCATTGGTTCAGCTGCAATCGCAGGATAGTGTGAAGCGTTCATTGATGATCAAGGTTTATCAGGCTGAAATTGAAGAGCTTGAAGCTCTACGCAGTGCATCAACAAGCAATGATACCAGCACTGATCCAATTATTGCTAAAGCAATGCAGGCAAAAAATAAAGTCTTTGAAGCAGGGCTTCTTGCCTATCTAAATCATGTAAAAAGCTTAGTTACTCGTCTGACCGCAGCCGAAGGTGTTTCTACGGTAAGTAAGATGCTGTATGAAAACCAGTACCTTGCCGCAATGATGAGTGATCTTGCCAGCGATATTCCAGAATTTAAAAAGATTCGAGATCGCCTATTTGACCGCTTGAGCTGGATTATCTCCAACTCAACCTGTGTTGCTGAGCATTTTTCTATCTGGCACTACCTTGTTCAATCTTTCTTACCTGAATTCCTTCCAACGTTTGAGCAGCTGACAGCGTCAATGGTTCGAGCGTAAGGGGTTGTGATCATGATAAAAATAATACAGGCCATAGGCCTGTTTATTGGCTGTGCCAGTTTTTTACAAGGTGCTGTCAGTGACGTTGACTTGTTTGCCAACATGTATCAACAGCTTGATGCCGAAACCGATTCAACCAAAAAAGAAAAGCTGCAGCAGGAGATAAATCTTCTGGCGCAGAAGTTGAAAAATGCTGAAGAATCTGATGCTTTTTTGCAGGCAGAAGAGCCGCAAAAACTTGAAGTAAAAGACCTATGCGGTGAAAAGGCGCCTCGAGAACAGCTTTATACCGAGCTCAAACTGGTTGAAGAAAAATTTCTTTTTTTTCAACAGCACTTGTGCATTAAAGACCTTTTACCGTCTGAGCTTCATATCCAGTATGATGAACTCATGTATTTTTTTTCATCGCGTATTAACGTTCTTAAGCAGCTCTGGCAGATTGAAAGTATGGCCGATCAGGATCTAGATCAAGAGAAAATTTTTCAAGCAAAAACTACTGTTCTGCTTCAATCTTTTGATGTTATGATTTCTATTCATGGAGCTATAACTCATTTACTGTTATCCCTTAATCTTTCAACCGATCCATTTGATTTAGTCCTGCAAGTGCAGCGTTTGTGTCTTGATGCGTATACCCTGGTAATACAAGATCGTCACGAGGCTTTTAATCGCTCTGATGCTCATGCATGGGGGCAGGGGGAATCGCTGTACCGTGCTTGTGCTGCAAAGTTTGTTTATCAGGTTATTCCAAAAAACATTAAAGGGTCTCTTTTTGTGCGTCTGTTTGAGCGTGTAGTAAAATTAGGCATGAACACTAAGATATTTTCATTGCTCCTTAAAAATCCATACGGACCACATGACCAGTTTTATGCACAATACGCACAGGTTGCAAGTTGTTATGGACTTCGTCGGGTTCGTGGAATTGATGGACGTGATGGAGAGCTTAATGATTCCATCAACGATCTTATTTCTTTGTTGCAAAATATGCACATTAATTATGGTGATACAGGTGATGGACGGGAGAATCCAATGCTTTTTGCTGCAACGCAGAAGCTGCGTAGGCACATTCTTGCAATCAAGCACGATCTTGATCTTCATGATAGTTTTTCCATTGATTATGCCAAAGATGCCGAAAAGCGTTTAGTGGCGATCATTTACGTTGATTTGATCAAAAACAAAGATTTTACAAAAATTATCAATGACCACACACTCCACGGTGTTGCACAGCAGTATCAGACCTCTCTGAATATTTTTCTGCTCACATACGACTATTCATGTGATCTGCTGTGCACACTGTGCAAAATTGAATATGATCTTCAGAATATTGCAGTGCGGTGTGCTCGCTCAGGGTTGGCTAGTTTGTTGTTTGGTCAAACGCCAGCAGGTCTAATTCTTAATAAAATGTTGCAGTCAACGCAGATTGCCATTGCACAAGTGCAGTCAAAAATTTCACCCGATTCCAAAGGGTTTTTTGGTAGGCTTTTGACCGGAGATTGGTCTGAAGCGCAAGCGCCTGTTCAACCAAAACCAGGGCTTGTTGCTCAATGGGCTGGTAAGTTGTTTGGCACAAAGTTTCATGATAATCAATCAGCTGCATTGCATGCTGTAGGACGTGTTAGTCCCTTGGCCATCATGGCTGTGCTCAAATGTGCAGCGCCGTATATGACGCAGTCGTTGCGTGAAAATGTTGTTTATTTTTTAACTGGTGTTGAGCGCAAGAGTAAGCAGGAACAAGAAAATGCGCTAGCTACTTTCTTGACTGGCAACCCAGAGCTTATCGCTCAGCTGTGTGAAGATAATCCTTCTCTCAAGCAGGTGCTTTTGCAGTATGTGAAAGATGCTTCGTAGATGTGCTTGGAGCCTTTGTTTTATTCTCGAATATTCTTTTACAATTCTTGAAGCCCAGCTTTCTTCTTTATAAGAATGTTTGGTTGAGTATCTACCCCGTCCATTTCAAGGGTTCGTTCATTCATAATCAATAATTCCTAGGTTCTGTTGAGTTTTTAACCAATTTATTAATTTTGATAGAATATTGTCTAATCGAACAATTTACTATTATTCGATGTCATCCCCGATCTAGTCGGGGATGACATCGTGCCGATGAGTATAATTTTACAATATCAATACAGCTATATTTCTTCATTGCTCTTTTAAAAACTCAACAGAACCTAGACCGACTCCAAGGCTAAAGCAAAAAATTTGATCTCGAGACACCATTGTTTATCACGTTGAGCATTTGTTGTATTGCAGCATCAAGATTGTGCTGTGAGACCTCGTGGTTAGCACTGGTTGGTCTGACCGAAGAATGTGCAGTAAAGCAAAGTGTGAGGAGGAGACATAAAATTTTTTTGAGCATAGAAAGTTCCTTTTTCAATATATAAAAAGAATGGTGCCTCATGATAGAAAAAGGAATGAAAAGTCAATTAAGAAGGATGTTTTTTGATGATTTAGGTCTAGGGGTGAAACCTATTTTTTATGGAGATTCAGTTGAAGTTAAAAAACAAAACCAGAGAAGAATTTTTCTTCTCTGGTTTTGTTAAGTTTATAGATTTGGATTTTATTCTTCAGAATAATTTATTCAGAAAGATATTCGTTGTCATCAGAGAAATAGTAGTGGCAGTTATCGTTTGAGACTCCGTCAGAATAATACCCAGATTCATCAAATTCATCCACATCACTAATTTCATCACTAATGTCACCAAAATAACCAGATGCATTAACACTAACTTCATGATCATTAATAAATGATGATTCAACGTGATCATTATCATTATTGTTTGTAGAGGAAAAATCTTCAGAACTGTAGGATTCGTTGATAATATTCGAGAAGTTGAAGTCATCTGAGCTGTTATTGTTGTTGTTATTGTTGTTGTTGTTGTATTCGATCGTAATATTAAGGTCTTCCTCAAAGGCAAAACCAAGGCGCTCTATGCCAGCGGTGGCAAGAATGTCAAGCATCTCTTTTTGACTTAGGTGCTTCAAGCCTCGTGCTCTTATATCTAGATGGCCATTACGACGGTTGGTTATATCGGTAAAAAATCCTCGGCTTAAAAACTCATTGTGCTTATTGATATTATGATTTTTTGAAGGGCGTAATCCGTCGTAATATTTGCCAGCATGATTATTTTGATAAAATTTGACGCCGTTTCTATTTACCATCAAGCATGAGGCGTCTAATCCGAGCTTTTCGTAATGATTATTTCGAATAAAATAGAGACGACCACTTTTATCTTCTAAGCAGATAAGAGAATTATCTATTAAGAATTTTGAGAGCTGGCGCCATGTTCTTTCAGATATTTTATTTTTTTGAATGTTGCTGAGCACAGCTTTTAAATCGAACTTGTTCTTTTTATTCAATATTCCTTCTTCAATTACAACTTCGCGCACATCTACAGCGTTTGTAGATCCGTAGCTAAGCATACCCAATGCTAGAAGAACCAATCTTAATTTCATAATTATCCGCCCCTATTAGAATTTAATGTATATTCAAGCCACCATGGCTTATTTGGAGAAAATATCATGAAAGTTAATTAAAATCAATAAAACTAACATCTTTTTGTAAAGAAATAGTAAAAACTTAGCCTAAGGCAGTATTTTTAGCAAGAATCTGAATTTTCTTATTTGTCATGAAGAATATTCCTTAGCAATAGGCGACAATGTGTATCATTTTAGAGGGGTATCGGGGGCCATTGGTTATTTAAGCTTGCGGATGTGCCTTTTGCGATATTGTTTAAAAATTTCAAGGACCCCTTGTCTTGACTGTTGGTCTATCATATCAAACGCGTATTGTAGGCTTTTGTCCACATGTACGCGCCATGCATAATCGTTTTGGTCAATAAGAGCGATATTGTGCCCTTGAACAATCATATTCCATGGAACAAAGTCGGTAAGGTGTTGTTTTGAGGCTTGAAATACGGACTGTTTTATCTGGCTTCGTGTTGGATAAGCACCTTCGAGCATGAGAAAGGTTACAAGGTTTATCCCTCTCAGCCAAGCAATTCCTGCGCTATTTTTTTTAAATAAATATTTATGAGAAAATGTGCTTTCTATTCTATAGGAATCAAGATTTGAGTCTTTTGATTCTAGGTCAAAATGGTGACAGCGCAATCCATTTTTATGCAGAGAAAACCATGATAGTTTTTTTTGAGTTTTCTGATTAATTTCACAGGGCATTGACAGTAAGGTAGTGCCTTTTTTGCTCTGGAGGTACCCATCCATTTTTTGCATGGAGATGCTTTTTTGATCTGTTGGATCGGTTGATAGACTTGATTCGATAAAAATATTATCGCCAAGACGTAGAATGGCGTCGGTTATTCTTTGGGCATATGCATCTTCAGGGTTGATAAAATCAAAAGCTAAAACAACATCAAAGTGTTCGCAGTCGGCAAGTTTTTCAAGGTCGGGCAGCGATATTTTTGTTTTCAAAAGAACTATGTTTTGTAGCTTAGAATTTAAATGGCATAGTTCAAGGAGCTCATCTCCCATACGTGAAGATCTATCATTCCCTTCTATCATAACGCAGGTTGATTGATAGTCGTTGGCGATGCGAAAAGAAAAATAGCCGTGTCCAGCCCCAAGGTCGAGGACTGTAATTGGCCGCTTGTATTTATTGAGGATCAGTTTAAGCGCGTCATAACGCTTTTCATAGTCGCGCATATCTCTTTTTAGAACCATGTTGTTCACTATAATATCCTGATAGCAATTATTGAAAGGTGTATTATCAGCGCCTTGTAAGGCTGATAACCACATAAAAAGACTTACTATAAAATACTTCTTCATATCTTCCCCCCACATGGTACAAAAACATAAATACGACTAATAATTATTTTCGTTATTTATAGTTATATTTTTTTATAATAATCATTAATTGTTGTTGAGGGGAAGATATTCGTCTTCTCTATCTAAATAGGCTGTAGAAATAAATATCTCTTAAAAGCGTGAATCAAGAATGAGATCGTAGAGGTTTTTTGTTCGATCAAACCATTGCTAAAAACAAAAGGCTTTCTTTATAATCCTGCTTATTGAAAAAGCAAGTATGGAACCTGTGACGTAAAAATTATCGCATTAAAAAAGGAGAGTTTGGTGAAAATACATTCTTTAGTTAAAATTGCGATATTCATAGTATCCGCCCAAGGTTATATTTTTTGTGATGCTGCTGCTAAGGGCTACAAGCAAGTAGAAAGTAGTATTACCAGATTGCGAGCAGAAGGCCAAACGGTATCACATCCTCACATTCCTGGGTCTGGCAGGTTAAGTCAAAAGGCGCAGGGGGCTAGTACCAACTGGGGAGGTTATGCTGCTGCGTATAACTTAAATAACCCATTGAAAAATTCGGTTTCTGCTGTCTATGGATCTTGGATTGTTCCATCAATTAAAGTATCAAGAAACGATACCTATTGCGCTATTTGGATTGGCATCGATGGTTATCGTAGTTCCACCGTTGAGCAAATTGGTACGGGTCATGATTATGTTAATGGGGTTGCGCAGCATTATGCTTGGTTTGAGATGTATCCGGGAGATAGCTATCTTATTAATAACTTTCCAGTTAGCGTGGGAGATGTCATTAGTGCATCGGTAGAATATGCTGGTAATAATATTTTTATATTACGTTTGTACAATGATACCAAGAAAGTTTCTTTTACTGTTCCCACTTCATATACAACAGTCTCATCTCCTGCAGACAGAAGCTCAGCTGAATGGATTGTCGAAGCTCCTTATTACAATGGGGTACTTCCTTTGGCTAACTTTGGTAGATCGTATCTGTTTGGTTGTATGGCAAATATTCGTGGAACATTAGCTATGATAAAAAATAACTCATGGTCCAATATAGCTTTAACTATGGTAACAAACAGTGGTGCGAATAAGGCTGTGCCGTCAGCTTTATTACCAGATCCTGCAAATGGAGCTTTCACTGTTGACTGGAAACATCAATAATTACATTGAGTTACTTATGGTATATAAAAAAATTGTTACTATGTTGTTTTGTTGTGTTATTGGCTTTTGGGGACCTCTTTTTTGCTCTAAAACCCAATTGGATAAGTATGACGATGATGCCTTAAAAAAAAGCCGGCTTACAAGCCTTGTTAGGCAGGTAATTGATGAGAAAATGATTGCATGCAAATCATGCAAAAAAGAGTTGACAGTTGAAGCAGCTGTGATCTTTTTTTATAGAGACCATGCCAAAGAGGTCCATTCGGGTAAGAATTGTTTTCTCTGTACGGACGAGATAGAAACGCTCAAGCAAGATCCTGAAAAATTTTTTGAAAAGTTTTCGCTACACCCTTTTTGCTATGAAAAATTTTGTGGGCGGCTTGATAAAATTGTGTGTTCAACCTGTTATTTAAACAGCCAATACGATAAGAATATTGCTACAAAAAAGTACTGCTGTGATTCTTGTTCTGCTCATTGTAAAAATTGCTGCGCTGGAACGGGTGCCTGCATGGCCGGATGTCTCTCTGCTTTTTGGACCTGTCTTTGCAGTGATGTATTTTGTGGCATATTTACCGGTTGTTGCGAGTGCTTTGGAGCAGTATTATCAGAGGTTGGAGATAGCTCTACATAACCTTGTTTGTCCTGATCACACATCATTATTTATTTTTAAAATTGGGCATAAAAGTGGTAAGATTTTGGACTAAAAAATTAATAGCAGCAATATTATTTATTACTGCTTCATTTATTAATCAGAGCAATGTGTTGGCAATGGATCAAGCGCTGCTTCCTGATAACCAAGATGGGGTCAGTATCCATCAAAGCAACCCTCCCCATGTACTCTTTATGATACTTGGTGGCTCACACTACAACCCCACGCTGCCTTTGGTTGAAAGTTTGCTTAAGCAGGGTGCGCACGTAACCTATCTTTCTGACGACCCTGCTAATAAAGCGTGGTCGCAGCTCAAGGCGATGGGTGCAGATATGCATAGCTATGAAGAACTATTTGAAGGTTTTTGGCAAAAAAACGGTAACCGACAGTCTTTCAACCATTTCTATCTCAATCTTGTGGATCAACCAGAAGGGGTACAGGACTCTGCTATTCAGATACAGTATGTGACAGCTCGGTACTGGAATGAATTTTTATCCATTACGCGCTCAATAGCTCCTGATGTTATTGTTTATGATGCCGCTGCAGCAGGATGGGGAAAATATATTGCTGCCAAGCTTAATATTCCAGCTTTTGCATCGTGGCCTCCAGCTTTTGATCCAGGCTGGATGGATCCTAAGTGGCTCAAGGAAAGCGTCAGGTGGTATTATAGGCACAAGTACCCACCAACCAAAAAACGTCTTTGGGCGACTGAACAATTGCATGAGAAATTTGGTCCTAAAATGTCTGAAAAGCTTGATCTTGATGTTAACTGTCCAATGGCCTTGTCGTTGCCCGAGTACGGCACAATTGTTTATACTTATCCTGGGCTAGAGGGATATAATGGGAAAAATCATATTAATACCTCGCTGTATTGTGTTGCATCTGCTCCTGCCAAACAACAAATTAATTTGTCTAAAGAAGAACAAGTAGTTTTTGATGAATGTAAATCAAAAAAAGAACATGGTAATAAAACACTTATTTTTATAAGTATGGGAACGGATTCTAGTAAGCCTGTATTATTTTTTGAATTGTTGGCCGAAGCATTGGGAGATCACGGTGATGCCGATAGTGAAAATCGCAACTTGCTCATCGTATTGCATCCCGGACCTAAAATTGCGCGTCAAGAAAAGCATGATGTGTCTCAAGTCGTACAAATTTTACAAGCAGCAGGACATAGTAATTTTGTAGTTAAAGAATATTTTCCGTTACCAAAATTTTTTGATCTTGTTGATGTTTTTATAGGGCATGGCGGTAAAAATTCAACCATAGAAGCTGTACTGCATAAAGTACCAATGATCATTATGCCTATCCATGGTGATCAATTAATTATGGCATCCCGTGTAGTAGAATGGGGTGTGGGTTATGCAATTCCACAGGAACTTAACGTTATTGCTGCATCTGATGATCAGGCTAAGTGGGATGAGATTGCAAATAACCATGAGCTCAGAGCCGAATTTGTTGAATGGCTGAGAGATCATGTTCGACAACTGCTCGTAGAACGAGATACAGAAAATTTCAAAGCAAAACAGGGTGCATTGGAACAAAAATTTGTAGGAGCAATGAGCTATAATGAAATGGCTACTACTATTTTAGCCGCCAAAACGAATGCTTCATCAAGCTTGATAACGAAGGATTCATCAAGCTTGATTTCTGGAATAGTAGCTGCTATGAACCTGTTAAAAAAAGGATATGCACTATGTTTAAGAGCGTTGACTAGTTTCTATCGATTTTAAAAATGCTGTCTCTTTTTTTCTCAAGTGGGCGCGCGTCATAAAAAAGCTCGATGTGCACGATCAATCCATCTTTAATTGTTACAAGGGACGCTGTTCTAAAGATGACAACAAACATTGCTTAAGGCATCTTATTACTAGTTATGATATTTGCATGGTTATAGGAAGCTTGTAACACTTGAACATCCCACCCATCAACTGATTGCCCCATAGGATTGCAAAGCATAGGGGTACAATTTTCTAAATCGCACAGCGGTAAGCCAAGCGTCTCTTGGATTGCTCCATAAACCCCTCCATGACTTACTATCAAAACAATTTCAGGGCCGGATAGAGCTTTGACAAGGCCTTGTCTTACTCGATTAAGAAAGTCAGCGCGATGTTCCGCGCCTTCTATTTCATTACCACTCATCCAATGTTGTAAGAATATTTCGCAGCCAGTATTTTTACCTTCAAAAACGCCCCAAGAACCTTCTTTAAATTCGTCAAAAATAAGAATGGGTTTATTCTTTTTCTCAGCAATAATTTCAGCAGTTTGCAATGCTCGACTCAGTGGGCTTGAGACAATGATATCAAATTCGATTGTGCGCAAAGATTCTGCGGCAAAAGCGGCTTGCTCTAGCCCTGTTTGATTAAGTGGAATATCTGTCTGCCCCATAGCTTTACGTTCTTTGTTCCAGTCTGTCTGTCCGTGTCGAATAAAATAAAATGGTTTGAGAGGGATATTAACGTTGTTCATTGTTGATTTCCATTTTCATTAATAATACTGAACCCCAAGGGGTGGTGTGTATTCCTATACTTTTAAAGCCAACTTTTTCATGACATCTGATTGTATTTGATGTATCGGCTTAATGTTCCGGTAACAACGTTACTTTGAAAATACCAATGATTCAAGTTCTTGGTCGATAATATTTTTAGCCAGAAAATAGAAAACTCCTTGTAATCTCGAAGTCACAGTTTGAGATTACAAGGAGTTTTTGACAAAGCTTATGAATGACGAGGGAACAATCTATCAGGAGAGAGAGTTGCCGGAGGCAAACATGCACAGACAGCAGAGGAGCCCGCACAAGAGACGAGCGCAATCTTCGGCCTCTTCATCCTCTAACCTCTTTGTTGTTAAGGCTTCTTGTTGTTGATTTTTCGTTGTACGGCATTCTTTGCATAAAATATTTTTCAAAAATTGTATGCATGTATCATGTAAGTAAACGTCACTACATGCAAAAAGGCCTCCACTGTTTTTACCGCATAAAAAGCATTCTATTGCTACCAGTCCACTTGATTCTTGGCCATAATTTTGAGGCGGCTTTTTAGATAAATTCTCAAGATCTGCTCCACAGGTGATACATGTGGGTAGTCGGTTATTATTTAGGGTGTAGGCAATGGAATTTAATTTTTCATTGTAGGCTGTTTGTAACTCGTTGTTATCAACAGCAGCACTATTTAAAAAAACAGTGCTGCACAGTATAAATAGCATTATTTTTTTTATATTCACAAATTCTCCTTTTTTCGCGTCTATACATTTTTTTCACCATATCGTGGTCAAAAATGAGCGTCAAGCATTTACAAATCAAGCAGCCGTTTGAGTACTACAGGATCCTGTGTTTGTTTCAAATATGTATCGAAAAATGTACAGACAGAGGATTTTATGATCTCGAATGATACGCGGCCATCAAGCTTGCCTGTTCCCAGATCAACAAAATATCTCGTAAGAAACGAATGATATTTTAGCAATGCAAAATCAGAGAATGCACCGTGGCCAGCTCCGTTTATAATAATTTTGTAGGCATCTTTGCCGATGGCATCGATAAGTTCATCAAAAGCTTGGACATGTTCTTTGCATGATTTCTCATGATTTTCTTTTGTTTGATATCGCTGCAGAATTTCTTTTTCTGAGAGCTTTGAATCCTGCAATGATTCACTGGCAAGGAGCAGCATGAAAGGTTTGTGAAATGGGCTTGTTGGCTGAGCGCCATACAATTTGCCATCCATGTTGATACCAGCTTTACATCGCTTATCATGCCGACACAGTTGTGCAGCCGTTGCTCCTCCAAACGAAGCGCCCATGGCTCCAATTTTCTGAAGATCGAGCGCGTCAAAAAAAATATTATTTGACGGCTTTTTATTGAGCGTCTCAAGGTAATCAATGACCTCTTTGCTGTCTGCAAGCCAGATATCAATTTCTTGAGCAGCAAGCTCTTGTCGTTCTTTGTACGAAAGATGTTCTGTGTGGATGGCGTTTAGAATTTCACGCTCATCGGGAAAGCGTACAACGTAGCTCGCGTACGGGTGGCTGATGCCAGCAACAATATAGCCATGGCTTGCAAGTTCCTCACAAAGTGCGGTGTTATCATCGCGCCATCCAAGGCCAAGGCCATGTGAATACAAAATTACTGGATAGGGCGTATCAGTGAGAGCAAGGGGGGCTTGTAATTGCGCGCTGGTAAAAATGTTATCAATACCAATAAAGCGATAAAAGAAGTTTTCTTTTTTAAGACGTGCTACAAAATCGGGCGCCCATGGAGTTGCTGGTTTGAGTACTTTATTTGGTGTGGGATACCAAAACTGAATTACGAGTTTGCGCGTTTCATGCGGTTGTCCCGCTGCATACAATTTTTGTTGTCGTGAGCTGGTAAGATAGTGGGTTTGTGTCCCCACGCCAAAAGGTCCAGTGGGCGTTGGAAAATGGAATGAAAAAAGATAGGGCGCTGCGATGCAGTAACCGGCAAGTATGCAAAACATTGTCAGCGTAATTTTATACAACAATTTCATTAAAGGTCTCCTGATTTCAAATTTTGAGTGAATCCTGATATTTCATTAAATTTGTGGAGTGCCACTCCCTAAATTTCTATGAATTTGTGGAATGGTACTCCACAAATTTAACAGAATATTGGGAATAGGGGTACGAGGGGGTTGAGTTTTTTTGTAAAAAAGCGCTGAAAAAAGCTCATTAGCAGGGGTTTTATCGCCCCTGCTAATCGATGAGTTGCAATCTAACTAAATAAATTAACCAACAGGCTAGCTGTAGTTTTTTGCAGAGTATCTGATTTTTCCGTTTTGTAGTCCATAAAGGACCAATGATCTGGGTTGAACGGGTGGTCCAAGACTGGTTGTTCGTCTTTGACAAATCCCCACGCACCGTATGCTTTGAGCGCTGTGTTATTGGTGACACGGGTGCACAAAAAGATGCGCTTGATTTCGGGGATGATCTTAAAAATTGAGCTCATCAGTAGTTTGCCAAGGCCACGTTTCTGTTGTGTTGTGTCAACGGCAAGGCTCATGACCCTGATATCGCCTGGTGCATAATTGGCGCGCATTAAGTAGGTGATGAACCCAAGGATGCTACCTGAGGCTGGGTTTTTAATCGTAACTAAAAAGGCGCTATCGTTTCCATACATTTTGATCATCTGTTCACTAAATTTTGATGGATCAAAAATAAAATGACCTTGAAGAATTGATTGCATCATTGCTTCTGCAGCCTGCCAATCAACGTGCTCGACGCCATGTTGGAACAGTGGTTCAAATGGCTTAAAATAGGGCTCTTTACCAATTACTTCAGGAAACGCTTTTAAAAATTGCATTTCTACGGGAGTATAGGCATCACGTGCAAATGCCCAAACATCTTTCATAGCTGCAGCATAATCAGGCGATACAATGCTTGTTTTGCTCCACTCAAGGACAACCGGAATTACTTGTTTGTCTTTGGATAAAAACTTACCAGATTGTTTTTGGTCAACGGGATTATTCATTGTTTTGGTTCTTTCACTATTTTTAATAATAAGTTGGTTAGCTTGATCTGGGGCGGCTGTTATAAGCTGCATGATCAGACCAAGATACAGGATCGGTGCCACAAGCTTAGAGCTAGGCATATGCGGACCTCTGGGTTTTTGAACAAAAAGATGTCCAAGATAATAAAATTGGATTAAATAACAAGAAAGCGCCTATCAACGAGATATGAAATCACGTTGAATGCACTTTAGATGACAAGGATAAATAGAACTTTCATACGCGTCCCCTTAAAAAATTAAGTATGGAGACAAACTGTTTTTACGACTATTTTAAAGATAGCAGAATAGATGGTTTATGCAAACATGGCATTAAATAGTTGCAATAGCCTTTCAAATCTTTATACGATTTGCATCAACGTATTTCATATTTTTTTTCATTGATAGGGCGATTGTCATGACTATGCATAAAAAAATTCTAGTGCTCTTTGGTGTCATGTTGTTTGGTAGTAATACTGTTTTTTGCCTCAAACGAATTAAAGATTTTTTTAAGGGTAGCAGCTCATCAAATATTTCTGCCGAAAAAAAGGCTGAAGAAAAAAAACAGCGACGTAAAGACGTTGAGCAAGGGCTTGAAGATGCTTTGCCATGGTATTCATCAAGCAGCGCTAAAAAAAGTAAAACTGACGAGCAAGAGAAAAAGAGCGGCAAGACAGCTGCTGTTCAAGCTCAACAGCCCGCATCAAAGCCAAGTAGAGCGCCAACACCTGAAGAAATTGCTGCCTGGGAAAAAAAACATGCAACCGAAGAAGGATCGGTTGGGCCAAAGGCGCGAGACCTCCCGTCTAGTGATCCAACAACAAAGCGCTTTATGACAACCAGTGGAGAGATTGTCGAAGAGCATGTAGCTCCATTTAAAGCAGCTGAAAAACCGTCTGAAAGGCGAACTGGCCTATCAAAAGGAGTTACTATCGGGCAAGAACGCATGTCTGAAACCGAATCTAAAAAGTTACGTATTCAGGAGCTGGGAGCTAAAATTCAAGATGAACGGAAACAGCAAGCAGATATGTCAGCCGAGGAAAAAGAACAATCAAAGAAGATTGTAAACGACTACAGTAAGCAAATTAGTGGTTTAAATAAGGGAATAAGAGAGGTGCAAGAAACGGAGCGACTTGCAACCCTTTCGGTTGAGCAGCAAAAGCAAGAAGTTGCTGCGCTCAAGCAAAAAGCGCAAGCAGCTGAAGCTCAGTACGTTGATGTAAAAGAAGAACTTGCTAAGATTGAAAAAAAACAAAATTCAGTAGAAGAGGTTGGTAACAAAGGTTCGATTGAAGTTGAAGAAGTTCAAGTAACCAAAAAGCGCCAGGCTCTGGAAGAGGAACTTCCGTCTGCAAAAAAAGATTTCCAACGCTCTTACGCAAAAGCAAAGTTAGCTGAAGTTCGCCTTCAGGATCGGCTAGAAGAGACAACCGAAGAACCTGTGGTAAAAGCTAAAACAGCTAAAAAAATGTCATTTGGTGGCGTCGAAGAGTCGACTACCTCGTCACCCAAAAAACAGTACGATCCTTCTGCAATGCCAACTAGGGGGATATTAAAAAAGCCTTAACAACTTCTGTTTTAGTAATAAGTATGTTGCTTTTCATAATTAGACGGAGCTTTTCCATGGCAAGGGCACCCAATTCCACCACGATCCTTGTATTGGTTCTTCATGTTCTGGCTCTACCTCGTGGAATTCAGAAATCATTTTTTGTATATATTCATCAGCGCTTAATTCTTCCTCATATTCACTTACAAGATTACCGATTTTTTCGAGTTGTTTTTGAGTCTGTTGTTCAACTAAGTGATTAAAAATATCTTGGACGTTTATAGAGACTGCATTGTCCCATTTGATAGTGTATTCTTGTAGTTGATCAACCAGTTCTTTGAAAGGTTTTGCCTGCTCATTTGAAGGCGTAAATACTTTCAGATGAGAATAAGCTGGTGTACAAGAAGAAACAAATTCCTTGATATCAACATCATATTTTGCATGTAAGCAGATGGCGTAAGTACGCTGATCAGTGATAATAATAATGTTTTTGCTTTTACACTTGTTGTTCAGAGCCGATAGATCTTCGATCTTTGTTCTTGTTGTATGATATATCAATGAGACCAGTTCATTTAGGTTGGATTCAGAATGAGCATACCAATCATCATCAGCAATTGTTTTATCGATTCTGATGGCAAAAACACCTGGCTTGTCTTCAATTGTTTCTTCTTTTATATCGACAGTTTGATTATCATTAAAATCATTATTGTTATTCTCAGAAGCGTCTACATCGTTGTTGGTTGTGTACTCTCGAATTTTTTCAATAATGTTTTTTCCAAGCTTTTTATCCCAGTTAATTTGAGAATTCTTGTCTTCAACTTTTGTATAACTCATAACTGTTTTCAAAATATTATTAAATTCGTTTGGTTTATTTTTGTAGCTTTTAATCGGAGCAATATTCTGAAGGCGAAGACTGCTTTTATGCTTATTATTCAAACAAATGAATGTGTGACTATCCGTTATTATAAAAAGGTCGAGATTTTTTGCAGAGGCTGATAGTTGCATCCAATCTTTTTTTGCGGTTACAGTGTTAACCTTATGCCCAAAATCAAAATGTTTTTTAAGATTGTGTATTAAACTTATAAGATTATCTTTTTGATTTTGATTAACAAGGCCTTTTTCCACATGCACTATAATGTCGGCACAAAGATCTGCTGATGCTATAAGAAAAAAAGCTAAAAAAATTGAGCGTATTTTCATAATATCCCCACTCTTTTAAGTGTTATATTTTTAGAAGCTAAATATAAATATATAAAAACTAGTTAACACATAATCTTATTATATAAATATTTCTATTAATAAATAAATACTTTTAAGAAATAGGGGGAATTCTACTTAGAAATAAGGACTGCGCTATTCCTTATAAAGCGTCAGCATGGCAATGGTAACCACTGTCTCACTGCCTCTATCAGGAGCGATAAATGTGTTGCTTCTGGAATAATCTGCGATACAGAGTTGTCTTTGACCTCCTGAGCGTATTCATGAAAGGCAATAACTTTTTCTGGAATGAATTGCTCATCACAAGCTCCAATCGCTAAGAAGAATGGTTTATCCAGCTGAGCAAAAAGTGCTTGCGGGTCGTTTGGGGTGATTGCTTGTGTCATGGTATTGGTATAGAACTCAAGGATATGCGCATCTTTTTGTTTTTCTGCTTCAGGGTAATTGAAAAAGATGACCGGTGTGTGGGCGAATAAATACCCTCTGGTCAGAAGGTGAAGCAGAAGCGGGACCAGGCGAACTTTTTTTATAAATTGGTTTTCTGGATTGCTGTGCTCGCGCAGCGTGCCAGATCGTGTTCCCAAAAATGGTGCCAAGAAAACATAGCTGCTGACTACTGGATGCTTGTGCCAGCTAGCATAATTGAGTACCAGTCCGGCGCCTGATGAATGCCCGCCCAAAACAATTTTACAGTCAGGATGCTTTTCTTGAACAAAGTCGATAGCTGAAGAAATGTCTTGCCAGACCTGTTCTGTTGATGGTGCATCACCACGTAGGCCTTGAGAATGGCCATGGCCGCGAATATCAAAAAGGTAGGTTCCGAGGTTGTGCTTTTTCATAAATCGCTGGGCCATGTACTGGTACAATTGGTTGCTCCAGATGCCGCTGCCATGATAAAAAACCATGATGGTTTTTGGCTTTTTAGGTACAAAGTTATAGTATGCAAGATCAATGCCATCAGATGCTTTGATATGCTTTGGAGGTTGCAACGTTACGTTGGTTACTGCCTCAGGAATTTGAAAAGAGAACGGCCCGGTTGAGAGGCTCTCCTGAATGGTATTTGGAGAGGGCAGATCGGTCTGATGGCCGCAGCTTCCCAAAAGAATTGTAGAGGCGAACATACAAAGCATCGCTGAAAATCCGCGAGCGCTCAATTTAAAAAACTTTGCCATGATGATTCCTGATTTCAAACTGATGAATGACCTTCTTAAAACAATGCATGTTTGAAATTGTATCAAAATGTGGATTTTTTGTAAAAAAGACCGATTATAACCGTGCAGGCGCAATCAATTGTAATCCAAATAAACATTCTCTGAGTAAGTCTGTGTCGCTAACATCATGACTGTACAGCGCAAGGGTTGTGAGTTGACACAGTGCCCGGAACAGCGCGAGTTGCAGTGTTTGATGGTCAATGTGTCCGTAGACATCAAAAAACTGTTGATGAGCTTGTTGAGGTAAAAATGAAAAAATAATTTGTAAATCGATAGCTGGATTGCCAACGTGAACATCACCCCAGTCGATAATGCCGCTTAATTGATGGTGCTTATCCACCAGCAGATGTCGCGCGTACAAGTCGCCATGTGCCAGTGTTTTTTTTCCTGTATCCCGTAGGTCTTTCAGAGTCTCTAAAATTTCAAGTAATGCGTCACAATTATCAAACAATCCAATTTCTCTTATCTTTGCTATATTTTGTTGAGCCTGTGGATAGCGAAAAGGAACGTTAAGCTTGCCAAGCTTGTCATATTGTGCACCAAGGTTTAGCGCTTCCTGCTCAGGAATTGCGTGCAAAGTTTTTAAAAATTGAGCAAGCGGAACTGCAAGTTTTGCGCGCTGCAGATTGTTCAGGTGAGCAGCGCAAGCAGAGCGTCCTTGTAAAAAATTATAGCCTAAAAATGACCATCGGTATTCAGGTGTTGGCTTGCCAAAAAAGAGTGGCTTTGGGATGGGTAGCGGCAAACGGTGATTGAGCAAGGGAAGTATTTTTTCTTCAACTGCAACTAAAGTTGATCCAATCTGTCGGCGCGGAAAGCGAAAAACATAATTACGATTAACACGATATACAATGTTATCCCAACCTTCTCCAACCAGTTCAAGCGTAATCGGAGCAAGTTCCGGAAACTGGCTTTCTATCAAAAGCCGAGCTTGTTCGGGCTCTACTGTGTGCTCTGCGGTCCACTGCTTACTCATGGTATTTTTCCTCAAAAGTTGGGTAAAACGTAGGTCCACTTATTGTTTAGTCAGAATTTTATCACGAAAAGCATTATTCAGTCGATGTGTTGAAAAAATATCATCACGAATGCTAGCTCGCTAGCATCTTCGATGCATGCTGTGGCGTTATGGTTGTTCGGAATAAAACTGCTTTTGCATGATTAATTGTAATACACTACGATGCGCAGGGATGATTAATTCAGGTAAATTATCTAAGTTTGCCCAAATAATTTCGCTATGCTTTTCAGGTTCTTTATTGAAAGGTTCGCCTTGAAAGGTTGTGCATTCAAATACCGCGACAACCATTTCGTGCTCCGACCCATTGCGGTGAAACATGTGGACGAAGTGTAAATCAGACTCGTTAACGGTAACCCCTATCTCTTCATGAAGTTCTCGAGCAAGAGCCTGCTTGAATGGCTCATCTTTTTCCAAAAGTCCACCGACCAGGGAATAATATCCTGGTGAAAAAGGAGCTTTGTCTGAACGCTTAACAAATAATACTTTGTTATTTTTGTGAATGAATGCGATGGCGTATGCGGCAAATCTATTTTTCATTTTTTGATCCTATCACGTATGTTTTTGTTTCAAGTATCGCTAGAGAATTTTAGCATTACCAGTAATACTATACTACGAAAATAGGCTATAAACTTAAGAGATAGATTAGGCTAAGAATGTTAGATATATACGTAGACGCGGATGCTTGTCCCGTCAAAGAGGAAGTGATACGTGTGGGTATGCGTCACAATTTACGGGTGTACTTGGTGAGCAATATCCTTCTTAACCGCGTCGTTAATGATCGTGTTTTTAAAATACAAGTTGGGACCGAGCCAGATGCTGCAGATGACTGGATTGCCGAGCACGCAGGAAACGGAGATATTGTCATCACCATTGATATTCTACTTGCCGAGCGTTGCTTAAAAAATGGAGCAAGCGCGCTTGGTACAACGGGTAGAATTTTTAATGATGAGAATATTGGTGCTGCAAAGGCCATGCGTGAGTTTAGGGCTCATTTGAGGGAAACAGGCGAAGGCTCAAGCTATAACGCTGCTTTTTCACAGCAGGATCGATCTCGGTTTTTGCAGGTATTGGAACAAATGATTCAGACGATAAAAAGACAAAATTTAAGTAATCAGCAAAAAGGCTGAGGCTGTAGTGCTGAGTTACAGATGAGATAACAGGGCTGAAACATCTATGGAGGAATTTGGCATAGCTCCAAATTCCTCCATAGGATTGATAGGATTTGCTTTCCTGAATAAGCTACATTGATAAAATAATGTTATTTAAATCGTGTAATTGAGATGTGTGTGGCTTCTTTTGTCCAATGCCCAGCTTTGCACCACTGTACAAGCTTATTGTTATAAAAATAAAGCCAGTATTCTTCAATGTTGAGATCCGGAGGAGTTGCTAGTGCGCTCCAGAAGGTATTTCTATTTATTTTATATTCAAGCACCTCGATTTCTTGCCCGAATGTGTTTATTAGCGATCCGCGAAGAATCGACGGTTTGCCTAGCCTGTTTATAACTTCACTTTTTTCCATTCCAATTGATATAGTTTCTAGTTTGCTCGGTCTAATTGATTTAGCACAGCCGCTTACTAAAAAAGGTAAAGTAAATACAAGAAGGGTTATTTTTAAGAAATATCTTGAGGTTAATGATATAGTATTTTTCATTGAATTCTCCATTTATATTGTGACTAAAACAGCAATCTATTTCTATTATTATTACAAAATTGAAATTTTTATGCAAATGGGGGGGTATACGGTAAAAAAGAGATAATTTTTTATAAATTCTTAAATATTTGTTTTTGCTTGTAGCTTTGCCAAAAGTGTGAACAGTTAAATAAAAACTTGGATTATTTAGTTGGAGCTGATTTATGGAAAAATATGGCTGGGAAGAGAGGATTCGAACCTCTGTTGCTGGAGCCAGAATCCAGAGTCCTGCCACTAGACGACTTCCCAATGCATGCAGATATTGTATGATAAAACTGAGAAAAATTCAAGAAAGCGCCAAGGGAAC
Organism: uncultured Pseudomonadota bacterium; assembly: GCA_964493325.1. Classification (GTDB taxonomy): domain Bacteria; phylum Babelota; class Babeliae; order Babelales; family RVW-14; genus CAZBMD01. The sequence goes on from CAZBMD010000010.1 coordinate 41,631, forward strand.
GAGGGAGTGAATCTATGCTGTGGCAAAAAATTGCACATTTTTTTAAAAACTTTGGACTCAAGATACTTGGGGTCTTACTGATCATTGGAGGCATTATTGGTCTCTTTTTGCCTTTTCTACAGGGGGTTTTGATGATTACCGTGGGATTTGCGTTGATGGGAAACAAGACCGCTGTAAAAAAACTGGCTCAGTTCAAGAAATGGTTGAAGAGTCGTAAAAAATCTTGTCGCTAAAGCTCTATCTGGGCGTTGTTTTTTTAATGGTGTAAAATCTCCCGCGGCGTGGTATAATATCCACCACTAAGTGGGAGATTTGTATATTATTAAAGAAAAGGAGCTCTAGCATGTTTAATCGAACCTTAAGGGCTAAGCTTGAGCGGGCGATGGGCAGAAGCCCTGTTGTCTTACTAACTGGTGCGCGGCAGACAGGCAAGACAACGCTTGTTAAACAGGCTGGTGCTGCCAAGCAATATAATTTTGTCTCGTTTGATGATTTACGCTTTCTTGCTGCAGCACGTAATGACCCGATGGGATTTATTGAGGGGCTTGCAAAGCCAGTTATTTTGGATGAGGTGCAGCGTGTGCCAGAGATATTTCTTCCTATCAAGCATGATGTTGACCTGAATCGAGAACCTGGTCGGTACCTTCTCACAGGGTCTGCAAACCCTTTGCTCATCCCGCGACTTGGTGATTCACTTGCAGGCAGGATGGAAATTCTTAATATGCTTCCACTCTCTCAAGGTGAACTTATTGGTAACCAGGATTTTTTTGTTGATCAGCTGATGAGTGATTGGATACCTTCTGGTACGTTTTCACAGCTGAGTAAAGAAGATTTATGTTCAAAAATAGTAACAGGGGGCTTTCCTGCCGCGCAAGGTGCTGACGACGAGTCACGGGACGCTTGGTTTGAATCGTACATTACAACTATTCTGCAACGAGATGTTCAGGACCTTGCTCGGATAGAAGGTTTGACCGCTTTGCCAAGGCTGCTTCATCTGCTAGCAGCTCGTTCCAGTGGGCTTTTGAATGGGGCAGAGCTTGCACGCACAACGGGCCTTGCATCAACAACACTGCATAGGTATCTTGCGCTTCTTGAAACACTTTTCTTGGTGCATCTACAGTTGCCGTGGAGTCAAAATTTAGGTAAGCGGCTGGTTAAGGCGCCAAAAGTATATTTGGTTGATACAGGTTTGCTGGCGTTTTTGTTGGGCGCAGACAAAAATCGCATTATTGCTGATGGTAAGCTAGTTGGCGGTATGTTTGAAAATTTTGTTGTTGGTGAACTGCGCAAACAACTCACCTGGTGTAAAACTCGTGCAAGCTTGTTTCATCTGCGCTCTCAGAGTGGCGTTGAGGTTGATATCATTCTTGAAGATGCAGCAGGGCGCATTGTTGGTATTGAAATTAAAAGTTCAGACTCAGTTATGCCGAGTGATTTTAAGGGCCTAAGATACCTTGAAGAAGTCTTAGGGGATAAATTTTTGAAGGGCATTGTTGTGTACACGGGTGCTCAGTGCATTCCTTTTGGCAATAAGCTTTTTGCTGTGCCTGTGCAAGCGTTGTGGGGGTAGAGATCTATGAACGGAATAATTTTTTTATGAGCGCTGATCCGTAGGCTGGCATACAGAAAAACTTACCTAAAAAGAACGTGGTTGTTAAAAAAACCACTGGGCAGGCAATTAAAACGATTAGAAAAAATAGGATTGTTTTAACAAAAAAAGCCATAAGCTCCTTATGATGATTGCTGTTTTGAAAAAATGAGCAACGCTGTTCTGTAAGAGTTTTTTGTTTTGCGATCGGTATTGTGTCTTGCAACAATGCAGCGCTGGTTATTCATTTTTGTGCAGACCAAGAGGCCTTCATCCGTGACCGAAAAATTACGAACTTTCCATCCCAACCGCTCCATCTCCTGTTCATAAAATTTTACTACACGGTCAATTTTTTGTTGCCCGAGGTAACGGGTAAGATCAGTTATTTTTTTGTCAGCAGGATTTGTCGAAGAACAAATGGCTTGTTGTTTAAAACCTACGGGTAGAGGATTACTATCTGCAAGGTTGTACAGGGCTTGATCTTTATTGAAATCTTTAAAGGAATAACGAGGAGATGTTGAGGTGTTCACATCTAATGACGGAGCATTGGTATGCGTTTTACTACAAGAGGGTAGAAACCCTAGAACAACGATAAGTACAATGCAAAACAACATAAAAGAACATTTCTAATTTTGTTTGCTGAATGAGTTAAAATAAACTTAGGCGATTGCTGCAAATACAGCAACCGCCTATTTAAAAGCAAAGGTGAATTATGCGTTCTTTTTCGCTTCTTTTTGTTCTTTTGTAAGAACTTTTTCATCGATACGTGCAGCTCTACCAACACGGTCTTTGAGATAGTTGAGCTTAGCTCTTCTTACTCGACCATATTTCACAACGCGGATACCGCTGATGTTTTGAGAGAAATAAGGAAAAATCTTTTCTACGCCAACACCATTTGCACCAATACGGCGTACGGTGAAGGTTGAAGAGATGCCGTTATTGTTCATAGCAATAACATCGCCTTCAAATTGTTGAATTCGTTCCTTGTCTCCGTCTTTTACCACTTGCGCGATGTCAATAGTATCGCCAATGCCGAACTCGGGAAGATTGCGATTAACGACATCAACATTCAAAATGGTTTCTTTAGTTAGGATACTTGCTTTCATTTTTCCCTCGTGCAGTGAGTAAAATAGTGAGATAATGTGATGCTCTATAAAATTCTATAAAAAAAGCATCTTTCGTCCAATTATACAGAGTTTTATTGTCTTGATCAATACCAAAATTATGGGTAGCCTGCTAAGTCAGTTTGGGGTTTAGCCCAAGCCAGCGATCTAAGATTATTGAAGCGGCGGATCGAACCGATAGATGCTTATAATTTGTCATCCCTGAGATGGGAACTAGTAAATAGTCGCTTTTATCAAGGATTTCATTACAAAGACCCTGGCCGGTGCCAAACAGCATCAGGACAGGCTTGCCAGTTTGCCAAACTTCTTGCTGGCTAAAATAATCAATTTTTTTTGTCAGGCCATGTTCTTTTGCACTTGTTGTCACAATAATTGGGGCAACGCCTTCTTTATTTTTTATTGATTCAATCATTTTATCGTAGGAATACGCTTGAATTACACGTGATATGGCATTTTGCCTGTTGGCGTTGTACTTTTTGCCATCTTCAGAGTTCCAGAAATCCAAAAACGTTTTGACTATCGACTGCTGGTCTTCAAGAGGGCTTACAATAAAAAAATTTTTAATACCGTACGTTGCGCATGACCGAGCAATATCGTGAATATCAACTGAAGGAATAGATGTATTTCCTATCGCGCCGCCTTTAAGCACCACCTGTGTATGCATGATTGCAACATAGTGGGGTGGAACGAATGTGCGTGCAAGTTCGATGCATTCAGCTGTAGGATTGGATTGCGAGAACCAATCAAATCGAGTTTTTACCGTTTTTTCTGCAGCGGCACTTTGTCGCCACTGAGCAAGTGCTTTGTGGTTGCCCGACCGAACAACGTCTGGAATGGAAAAGCCTTTCCATTCAACAGGCAAGCCGTATGCAGGGTGGTCCAAAAAGCCTGCTTCAAACGATTCTTTTTCAACAGACTCTTGCTTGCCTACCACGCCAGGGATGAGGCGCAAAAAGCCTTCAAGAAACACTTGAGCGGGAATGTCACCGCCCATGAGGACATAATCGCCAATTGATAACAGTAAGTCGGCGTAATAGCGCTCTACTCGCGTATCGATGCCTTCATACCGTCCACAGACTAGAATAATATGATTACCCTGTGAACTTGTAACGGTTTCTTGTCCTTGATCAGGGGCTTTATGCAAGAATTGCTGAGCCAGAAGTTTAAGTTTATTTTGAGTCAGAACTTTGCCTTGAGGCGAAAAGAAAATTTTAAAACCTTTACCTGACCGGTTTTCACAAAGTTCGATTGCTCGCTCGATAACTTCAGGTTTTAAGATCATGCCAACGCCGTGGCCGCATGCCGGTTCGTCGATGCGTTCTTTAGGTGCGCATACATCTGAGAGTCTTATTAAATCAAATGAGATAATTTTTTGCTCAACAGCTCGTGCGATAATACTGTGACCTATAAAAGCTTCGTAAAGCTCTGGAAAGACCGTGATAATTGATATTTTCATAAAAAGTAGATCATGATAAAAGGCCGGCGCATGCCAGCCTTTATAATTGAGCAAAGATAAAGAAAATCTATTCTAAAATTTCCAAGACAACACGCTTGTGCTCTTTTGATGCAGCAGCATGAACCAGGGTTCGGATTGATCGGGCAGTTCTCCCCTCTTTACCAATCACCTTACCAAGGTCTTCAGGCGCAACGCGTAATTCGATGATTGTAGCCTGCTCGCCACTTATTTCTGAAACAGCGACGTTTTCAGGTTTATCAACCAACTTCTTTACAATATGTTCAACTAATTCCTTAAGCATGCTCTTACTCTCCCTTGTAATAAAATGCGAGCTTGTGATTTATGTGAATAATGATTGTTGAATTATAACTACGATGCATACGGCATGCGTTTAATTGCTCATTTTCATAATTTTAAGGACGGTTGCTGAACAAATAGCACCTTTTGAGACCCATTCTTGAATGCGCTCGCGGTGTAATTGAACTACTTCGTGCTTAATTGGATCGTAGGTACCAAGGTTGTCAAGGTAAGCGCCATCTCTTTTTTTACGACCATCCATCGCAACAATGCGCCAATACGGACGGTTTGTTTTTCCAATGCGACTTAAACGAATTTTGACTGCCATTATGTATACCCTTTCATACTGCAATGGAACTTTGTCTTGAGCTATAAAACCGATTTTAATAGGAATATGCGTAACGGTGCACTGCCTACCTGAAAAACTTCTTTAAATTTCCAGCTTTCTTAAACATTTTAACAAATTGCTTACTTTGATCAAATCTTTGTAGTAATTGATTGATATCTTGCACTTCTGTTCCTGACCCTAAAGCAATACGCTTTTTTCGTGAAGCATCAAGGATGCTTGGGAACAAGCGCTCCTTCTTATTCATCGACGATATAATTGCTTTAAATTTTTTTATTTCACTTTGGCCTTTTTCCATGGCATCGGGAGTAACGGCGTGCATACCAGGCAGGTACCGGGTTATTTTTTGCAATGAACCAAGGCGATCAATCATGCCAAGCTGGTCTGCAAAGTCTTGAAGGCTAAAGTTGCCGTCCAAGAGTTTTTTTGTCAGAGACTCTTGCTCGTCTTGTCCGATGTTTTCGCTTGCTTTTTCGATGAGCGTTAAGATATCACCCATGCCCAGGATGCGTGTTGCCATGCGTTCTGGAACAAAATTTTCAAGGTCATCAATTTTTTCACCCGCACCAACAAACGAGATTGGTTTTTTGAGCGCGTACCTAAATGCAAAAGCTGCGCCACCACGGGTATCGCTGTCCATTTTGGTCAGAATAGCAGAGTCAAAGCCAACCGCGTTGTTAAACGCTTGCGCAACTTTGAGCGATTCTTGCCCTGTCATGGCGTCAAGGACTAGAAATTTATGCTTAGGAGCAAGGCGTGCATTGATCTGAACAAGTTCATCAAGAAGCAGGTTGTCAACGTGCAATCGACCTGCGGTGTCAAGCAGCAACATCTCGTACTGTTGAGCCTTAAAATAATCATAAATTTCTTTTGCTGCTGCAACTGGATTGGTTTCCTTGGCTGCGTAAAAATGAGCATCAGTTTGTTTGGTCAAAATCTCTAACTGCTCAACAGCAGCCGGTCTGTAAAAATCAACCGAGGCGATAAGGATTTTACGTTTTTTACCGCGTTGTTTTGCTTGGTGGGCTATCCAGTGGGCGATCTTTGCAATGGTTGTTGTTTTTCCAGAACCTTGCAGTCCCATGACCATGATAACGGATGGGATTGGCAATGAAACAACCGAAAGCGCGTTGGCGCCGCCAAGAAAATCAAGCAGTTTTTCGTGAACAATTTTGATAAGTTGCTGTCCCGGATTAAGCGATGTTTGGATCTTTTTACCAATAATTTCAGTCTTAATCTGGTTCAAAAAAGTTTCAGTAATATCAAGAGGAACGTCAGCGTCAATCAGCGCGTCTTTTACTTGGGAGAGAGCCTCATCGATATTTTCGGCAGTCAAACGACCTCTGTCTTTGAGCCAACCGAGTACACCGGAAAATTTTTGTGATAAAAAATCGAACATAACATATACCTGTAGTTTACGAAGCTATTCCTGTATTTTCGGATTAAATTATCATAAAAGAGAGAGAGCGACAACTGTGAACTCATGAATGAGTGAGAATTGTGGATTTGAAAGTTGGTGCCGGGAGACGGAGTTGAACCGACGACACAAAGATTTTCAGTCTTCTGCTCTACCACCTGAGCTATCCCGGCAGAAATTGTTTAAAATTTCTCCAGTATCGTACCCGTGGTAAGCGAATCTGTCAATAAAATTATTTATGTTGAAAGCTTGTTGTGGTTGCTGGATGGGATAGCAGCTGGTTGAGATCATTGTTTGCAGGCTTAATCGTAAGTAGGTTGAGCCTGCATTAAGACGAATTATTGAGCGTCAAAGAAGGTTTTGATTTTCAGCTGGTTTTTTGGAGCAGAACTAAGCCTATAGCTGTTCTTTTTCTCAACAATGACCCGCTCCATGGGTAAATCAATTTTACTAAGGTCGATAGTCTTTCCTTGGTCGATATATTCAGTAATTTCTTTATCAATTCCCTGAGGAATGTGCTTTTTTGCGATAGTTTTAAAAGATTCTACAGAGAAGCCTTTGTGTTGAGACTCTGCAAAAAGATCTAGGGTGATACTATCTATCGACTTATTGCTATCATTGCGCTTAATAAGGTCATTCAGGTAAAGAGCAAAAACAAATCCACGAACATAAGGTAAATTTTGTATATGGTTGTCTTTCCAGAAACTGTCTTGTATGACGGTGTTTGGCTCATTGAGAACAGGCGATAAGTAGTAGTTGTTGAGTAGCTCATTGCATTCGCTTATAAAATCTTGCATTGAAATGCCGCCTGAACGCAGTGCAAGAACGCGTGCGTAGTAATCGGTAAATCCTTCTTGCCACCAATAGTGTAATTTATCAGTGTTATTGGCTCCGTTATTTGCAATTTTTCCTCCGAGCCAGTTGTGGAAGTGTTCGTGAGCAAAGAGAAGATAAAATTCTTGATAATTGCGACCATAGGGTACATAGGCAGTAAAGCTCTTGTGTAGAGCTGTTCCTCCCATTGAATTGGGGTTGTTGCCCTCGATAAGGCTGATGGCATAGTAGGGAAAATTAGAATCAGTAAAAAAAGATCTTTGTGTTGTGATGATTTCGGCTACCGAGGCTGCGATTTTTTTGTCAGAAACATCAAACGATCCGTACAGCGAGAGGTATACTGGATTTTCTTGATCTACAATTTGATGAAGGCGCAATTTGCCTGCTGCGTAAAAAGCATGCTTTAGTGTTGATACTGTTTCTTTGAAATTTAATAATTTTGTCGTACCAAAAGATGATAGGGTTTTCCATGAGTTGGGTAGGTTATTCCACAAAATGCTGAAGTGAATTTTATCATTCTCTTTTGCGTCGGTTGGTGTGGCAAAAAGTCCGTGACCAAGCGCATGAACGATATCTTCCCGAATAATGGCTTCGTTGACGTGTGTATGGTTTTTTGGGTTTTGATGGATTTCATAGCTGATGGTGATGCTGTCTGTCTGCTTTGGGAGTGAGATGCTCATTCGGTGGCAGTTTTCTGTGTTAATCGTAAACGCAATGGTAGGGTCTTGTATCGAGATATTTTTTATTTGTTCAGCATAGTGAGCACGGCCTCGTTTGTAGGGCAAATTGAGAACGAGGTTTTTTGAAAGCGTCCCCTGGAGTTTAACTTCAATTTTGATGGCAGGGGTTTCAGCTGTTGCCTCTGGAGCGATTGTGTAATGAATTGCTGAATAGGTGTTTACAGGTGTGTGAGGCTGCATGTATGTTCCAAGCATGGCAAGGAACATTTGTATCGCTTTTTCAAACATAACAAACCTTATTTTTGAATTAAAAATCAAGTAGGCAGGAGCGCTTTTTAAGATTCTTTTCTGAGGTATTTTTCTTCAGCGCAAGTCCAGCAATTTCGCATTTCTTGCATTCTGGGATGGTTATAGGGAAACCTGTTATTAGGCTCCTGGGCGCAGATAATTTTGGTTATTTCGCCATCGCTATTTTCAATTATGATCCTTCTGATATCTGCCGATACCTTACTTCCAAGGTAAAGTGATAGTTTTTGTGTAAAACTATCACCCGGAGTGTTTTTGAGCATATCCATAATACCCGGTTTTTTTATTGTAACTTTGTTTCCAGAGTCATCGATATGAGTTCCTTCGTCACACCCATCGAATACATTATTAGACAAGGCGAAGGTCTCTTCGAAGTTTGTCGGACAGTTGCAATTGGACATAATTGATCCGTGTATGGCTCTGGGGTTGTTGTTAAATTTGAAGGTTGCTCTGGTTTCTAAGCAGAAATCATTACGCATATCGATGATCGGTTCTTGTTTGATTGTAGCAATGCCATTTGAATTCAATTGTTTCTTATAATTCCATAAGAATGATCGTATATTTTCTGCGAACGACATGTTGTATTTCAGTTGCAACATTGTTTTCATAACTTCAGCGACACGAACGTTTTGGGTGCAATTTTTTTGAGATTTCTCATTTGGATTTGCTTGCAGACCTACAACCAGTGTTAGCGCAAGAAGAGCTGATATCAATTTTTTCAACATAATAATTATCTCCATTTTGAACTAAGAAAATATTCGCAATATTATTCTATTAGAATATATTGTTTGTTTTAATAAGTCAAAGGCCTCACCAGTAAGGGGTTTCTGAAAAAACTATCGATATTCGTCTATTTTTTACCACTAAGTCTGTTCTCAAAGGCCAGAAATGGCTTTTTTATGGTAACTTGTGGTACACTGAGAAAAATTTTACGCTCTAGAAAAAGGGTAAACCATGTATCAAAAGCTCATTTCAATAGCAAAATCTGAGCATCTTCACTCATTCAAAGAAGTTGTTAAGTCTTTAGGCCTTGTCTTTGGGGATATTGGCACTAGTCCAATTTATACCCTTGCGGTTGTTTTTCTTTTAGTTGTTCCAACGGTAGATAATGTGGTGGGGGTGTTGTCACTTGTTGTTTGGACCCTCGCATTGTTGGTGACCGCTGAGTACGCATGGCTTGCCATGAGCCTTGGTAAAAAAGGTGAGGGTGGCACGATTGTGCTTCGAGAGCTTTTGATTCCTTTGCTCAAAAATAACCGCCAAGTCGCTTTTGTTACTTTTTTGTCGTACATCGGCATTTCGCTGCTTATTGGCGATGGTGTGCTAACGCCTGCTGTGAGTATTTTGAGCGCCCTTGAAGGTCTTTTGCTTATTCCTTTTTTTAAAAACACCAGTAGTTACCTCCTGATTTTTTTTGCCTGCGTGATTGCTGTTTTGATTTTTTCTGTCCAAAAAAAAGGGACAGAGAAAGTTGCATCGGCCTTTGGCCCTCTGATGCTGATTTGGTTTATTACGCTTTCGGTGTCTGGGATTGCTTCTATTATCCAGGTGCCGTCTATTTTAAATGCTTTAAACCCTTTTTATGCGGTTAAATTTTTGAGTACGCATGGCCTAACTGGTTTTTTTGTCCTATCAGAGGTCATATTGTGTGCTACGGGTGGTGAGGCTTTGTATGCTGATATGGGGCATCTGGGGCGAACACCTATTCTGCGGGCTTGGTATTTTGTTTTTGTGGCGCTTCTGTGTACCTATCTGGGGCAAGGGGCATTTTTAATTGCTCATCCATCAACAAAATACGTTTTTTACGAAATGATGATGAGCCAGGCTGGGGTGCTGTATATTCCATTTTTGATTCTTAGCTTGTTTGCGTCAATTATAGCATCACAAGCTATGATTAGCGGAATTTTTTCAATTGTTTATCAGGGTATAACAACGCAGATGTTGCCCATGTTTAAAATTGATTACACGTCAAGTAAGCTTCGGTCTCAGATTTATGTAGGTTTTGTAAATTGGTTCTTGCTTGGGGCTGTCCTTATTATTATTTTACATTTTCAAGAGTCGCATCATTTAGCTGCGGCATACGGTCTTGCAGTGAGTGGTTCAATGGCGCTTACTGGCGTGATGATGACCTGGATTTTTTACTTGAGGCACTGTTTTTTTAAGGCTGGCATCTCTTTTGTTCTGACTCTTATTAATATTGTTTTTTTACTTTCAAATACCTGCAAAATCCCGCATGGAGGGTTTTGGTCTTTGATGATTGGAATGGTTCCGTTTAGCTTGATTATGATTTATACCTTCGGGCAAAAACGCTTATACAAAGCCTTGCAGCCAATAAATCTTGAACTTTTTCTTGAACAATATGTGCCGGCCTATCATGCCGCAAATAAGATCAAAGGTTCTGCCCTCTTTTTTGTTCGTGATATAAAATCCATTCAGCAGTACATTCTGCAGACAATGTTCAAGAATAACATTATGTATGAAGACCATATCATGATCTCGGTTGTTTCGCGCGATGACCCGTTTGGCGTTATTGGCTTTTTTAAGGGCAACCTTGCCGATGGGTTGCGTATTTTTGAGATTCACATGGGGTATATGGAAGTTCTTGATATCGAAAAAATTTTACAAAATGCCGGTATTCAGCCAACTGTTATTTTTTATGGGCTAGAAGACATCTCATCTCGTAACGTTTTTTGGCAAATATATGCTGTTATCAAGCGTCTTGCTCCATCGTTTGTGCAGTTTCATAAACTGCCGCCACACCAGTTGCATGGTGTTGTAACGATGGTAAAGATGTGATTTTTTTATTGTTTATCGCACAGAATGAACAAAATCACTTTTTACATATTGACTTTTGGGATGAATACTTGTACATTTTAGTCGTTCTTTCAAAGTATCGCGGGAATAGCTCAGTGGTAGAGCATTGCCTTGCCAAGGCAAGGGTCGCGGGTTCGAATCCCGTTTCCCGCTCCA
>CAZBMD010000011.1:0-51304 GCA_964493325.1 uncultured Pseudomonadota bacterium
TAGAGTATCAGACTACGAATCTGACGGTTAGAGGTTCGACTCCTCTTGGGCGCACCACTTGATTTAGTTATTTTGTGGATGTAGATTTGAAATGATACGGAGAGATGGCTGAGTGGTCGAAAGCGCTTGCCTGCTAAGTGAGTATCTGGGGAGACCCGGATCGAGGGTTCGAATCCCTCTCTCTCCGCCATTCGTTCTTAGCCTCAAGGCTATAACGCGATGTATTGACCAAAATACCAGTTAAGCTTTCTGCTAAACTGTTTGAAAATTTCTATGAAAAAATACACCTGCTGTCTTTAAAATAGATACCAGGCTTGTTGGAGAGGTGGCAGAGCGGTTGAATGCAGCGGTCTTGAAAACCGCCATTCCGGGAGACCGGAATCGTGAGTTCGAATCTCACCCTCTCCGCCATACGCAGGCACATCAAGATAGAAGCTCTAATGAAAATTGTTTTTGCACTTTTTACGCTCTTATTATTCCCTTACATTCTTTATTCAATGAGCAATGACTACGAAATAATTTTGGAATCAAGTCAACATTCATGCTCGTGGTGCAACAAACGCATCAAAAATGAGGCAACACCCCTGCTCGAACAACAAGATCAATATTGTATGGCCGCCTGGGATAAAAATTTTCCCAAACATCAATGTCTCCATTGCAAACAAGACGTCTCAGACGGTTCGCCAAAAAAATATGTGTTCTGTACAATCGGCAAATACTTTGAAATTCACGAAGCATGCGAACAAGAGTTTATAAACTCACTAAAAAAGCTTTTGCTTTGCTCTTACTGCAGAAAAAAAATATCTGTGAACTTCACCGATTATTGCGGGTTAGGCAAGGATCGCTTTCTGAAATGCGCTTGGTTTGGATTTTATCTAACCGCATTCACTGCAGGAGCGTTAACTACATATATCTTTGTTGTCTGGTCACCTTCTGCTCCAGCCTGGATGACGAATTTAATAGATTAAGAGTAAGTCTTTTAATAAAATACCTACCTTGAAACCAGCAACCTGCGAATAGGAACAAATCCCATGAATTTAAATATTGATTCAACAGCAAAAAAACAAATTCTTAACTGCCTCAACTTAGTTAAGGAAATATTAGAACAAGATCTTCTGGGAATATATTTATATGGATCATCAATAGTAGGCGGACTCCAAAAATATAGCGATATAGACCTATTCGTTGTCTCCAACAGAGCTACAACGCATGAAGAAAAAACTAAACTTGTAAAAACTTTGCTTAAAATTTCTGGCATCTACATGAAAAGCAAAGAGCGACCAATTGAAATAACAATAGTCCAGAAATCTGAAATTAACCCTTGGCATTATCCCCCTAAATTTGATTTTCAATATGGAGAGTGGTTACGAGATCAATTTGAGCACGGAGACATAGAACCATGGCCAACAAAAGAAATGCCTGATCTAGCTTTGCTTGTTACTCAAATCTTGCTAGCTAGCACTACGTTAGAAGGGCCCGCTCCAGATCAATTACTCTGCAAGATTCCTTATAAAGATTTTATAGCAGCAACAACAGATGCATTACCTGGTCTCATGACTGAACTTGGTAGCGATACTCGCAATGTTTTATTAACACTTGCCCGAGTCTGGAGTACAGTTGCCACCGATATGATTAGCTCAAAACCCACCGCAGCAGACTGGGCTATTAATCACCTTCCTGAAAAATATCGCCCGGTTATAAAGCGAGCAAAAACAATTTGCACAGGAAAAGAACAAGAACATTGGGACGATATACAAGAACTTATAAAACCATGCGCCAATTTTATACTAAATGAGGCAAATAATAAAATTACTGAAATTATGTCATCAAGAAATTTTAATCGATCGATTAAAATTTCTTAAAAAGTCGATAAGGCAATTAACTATGTTTAATTTATTCTGCGCAAATATATTAACCTTACTGTTATTTTATAATGGCTTATTTGCATCTGAAAATCGTATTATAAAAGATTTTAAAAAATCGTTTTCCAAGTTACACCCACATTTGGTTGGCAGTTCTATTATTTCTATAACAAGCCCTTCTGATAAGCTTAGTTATTCTAGTTCGACAGTTAGCAGGGACTCGCAGTTTTATATCGGATCTGCGTCTAAGCACATGACAGCTTATATGTTACTTGTAACACTGCATGAGACATACTCAAAAACGAATATTGAAAACCTACTAACTGCAAAGTTAACAACTTTATTTCCTGACTCTATGTTATTCAAGCAAATTGATAGGGCATGGTTAAATGAGATTAGTTTATTAGATTTATTGGCACACCGATCTGGACTGACAGATTATCTGGACGCTTACGGTGATGGGCTGACGGTACCAGAAGCTTTAAATAAAGCGATTGATCCTATAACTCTTTTACAATCAATATCTTTTGATCCTAAAAAAACCCATCTATATTCAAACTCAAACTATTTGTTAATTGGCAAATTAATTGAAGAAATAAATCATGATACGTTAGATCATGTTTTCGAAAAAATCATCAAGTTACCTGCTAATATGAAATCTTCTTTTGCGCCAATATGTGGTAATTATTTTGATTTCAAAAAAGAGCATACTTACTCCAAGCTGGTTCCAAATTTAAATGATAAAGTATTCATAGACATGGCAAATGCAGTAGGTCCTGGAAATATTATTTCTAGTGTATCAGATCTCATAAAATGGGGAGAATACTTATTTAAGCAAGCTCCAAAGCCTATTGTAAACACAATGCTTAAGGACTACGGTAAGGATCCAGATGGAGATATTATTAACCTTGGCCTTACAACGATGGATACTAATTTAGGATCATTTATAGGCCATCAAGGCGGAATTGATAGCTACAGCAGCTTTTTTGGCTATGCTCCACAGTATGATGCACTGGTGCTTATTTTAAGTAATAATAATGATGATTCAAATAAATTAATGAAAGCAATGAGCGAATGGCTATCACAACCAAAACAAACCGTATTAAATGATGAAGAATATTCTTGCACAATCTTAAGCCATACAGCTGCGGCTCAACAGATTACCCCTCATAAGTTTACCGACGAAGAAATAAAAAATGGTGGACCTAAATATGAAATTCCGTCATCATCTCGATTTACAACAAAAAGAAATACTGTAGATTCTCCAGATATTGTTTATTATTTTTCTTGCCCTCAAAAAGATAATTTCCCTATTGCTATTCTATGCGGCGGGTCATCTTTGGAACATGATATTATAAGTATTATTCATTTTCATCGTTACTTCTTAAAAGAATTCTTAGATTTAGAAATTGGGGTTATCACAATTGAACAACGAGGTATTGATGGTAGCCAAATCAACAAGTGTGAATTCATGGAGCATTACACTCGATCAAATCGTTTATCAGATCATCGTACCGTTGTCGAATCTCTAAAAAAAAATCCTCCTAAAGGTTGGAATGGCAAGCTGATTTTTCTTGGCGTGTCTGAGGGAGGACCACTTGTTACAACCCTTACTACAGACTATTCAGACATAACGCTTGCAACTATTAATTGGTCAGGAGCTGGTGATTTTTCTTGGCGTGATGAACTTTGGTATTTTATGCAAGATATGATTCAAAATACACCATGGCATATGAAATGGTGGATAAAATTAAGTTCTAAACTTCCTGCATGGATGCCATTTTCTCATGATTTATATTTTCCCAAATCACGCAAAGAACACGATAATGCCATGGATGAAACACTCAAAAATCCAACAGCCAATCTTAAGCTTGCAGGAATGACTTACAAATACCATGCTGATGCTTTAAAGTTTTATCCAAAACCAGAGTATAGAAAAATCAAAACACCTTACTTGGTAGTAACTGGCGAGAAAGACTCCACTATCGACTCCTCAGACGCCTTTGTGCGTAAAGCTCAAGAAGCGGGCGCCCCTGTAACTTATTTTCGTATCTCTGATATGGATCATTACGTAAGAAGAAAAGACTCCGTAATAAAAGATTCATTCGATTGGCTTAGAATGTACATTCATTAATAAAGCCTCCAGTGATTCTTTATCACAAAAACATCTATGTTAAAAATAAAAAAACACTGTTAATGCAAGGAACCGCCAACGCGGTCCCCTTTTATAGAATACTATTTTAGATTTTTGTTTGCATAAAACCTCATTGCTTCTCCGATAAATTCAACCATTTTTGCATGATAAACATCAAAAAACTTCTTGAAATCAGGATGCTCAACATACAACTGCGCCAATCCAATATAGACCTCTTTGGTTGCATCATAGAACCGATTTACCATCTGATAATGCCTTTGAATAATTGCCTGCACTTCATCAGACTCAGGACTCAACCCTTTATTAATTGCTTGAGCCAAGGACTTGTGAATATCGTCCCCTTCATTCTTCACACTATCCCATTCGTCTTTGTCCCACTTTGCTGTGCGCTTTTTGCTTTCTAACAAAAGACCCTCTGCTACAGTCCCTTTATACTCAACCATGTACTGCTCATATTCTTTTTGCCGAGCACTATCAAAGCCATAATATAGTTCTTTATCTGACATAGCCTGTTTACCTTTCACGTGTAAAATTGTTTTTTCGAGCGTCATAATCAACTTCTGCTTACGCTCAATATCTGCTTCTAAGACCCTTCTATGCGCATACAAGGTCTTTACCTGGTCAAAGTCATCTTTTAAAAGTAGATGTTTGATATCGTCGAGAGAAAACTCAAGTTCACGAAAGAATAGAATTTGCTGCAGAAGCATCAACTGCTTCTCCTCGTAGTAACGATAGCCATTGGCTCCATAAAAACTCGGCTTAAGTAACCCAATTTCATCGTACCAATGAAGAGTTCTGACGCTCACACCTGATATCTTGGCTAATTGTTTTATCGTATATTTCATCTACGCCTTTCTGTGAAAAATAAGTCCCTCTCAACGGTACAACACCAAGATACGGCATCACGTAACGTGAGAGTCAAGAGGTATTTAAATCAAGGGAAAACAACCAAAAACAAGTCGTTTTAACCCCTATTTTCAACCAAAAATATGTAGATTTTTATATGATTTTCACCAAAAAACGCAATCTGAATTTCGCCAAAACATCGAAGGGAAAGCCCTATGAGTCATTTTTCAGTTTATGACGCTTAACAATCCTGAAATGGCACAAGCAATTAAACAACTTCTGTAGTCGCCAGGACTCACTTATTATTTATTTTTACCAATTCATTCCTCTCCATTCCGCTTGACCATTTAATAAACTCGTATACTATATAAATATATACGAAAGGCATAAATATGTGGGTACGAACATTTAGTAGAACTTATTCCAACGTCAGCAAAGAAAAAATCTGGGAGTTGTGGACTGATATAAACAACTGGCCAACTTGGCATGGCGACCTTGATTATTGCAAGCTAGAAGGAGCATTTGAGGTGGGCAATCATTTCATGCTCAAACCAAAAGGCGTGAGGGCTGTCAAAATTATATTGACCAAAATTGTGGCAGGTCATTCGTTCACCGACTGCACAGCCTTTTTTGGTGCTAAGATGTACGATACGCACACCATGGAAGAAACGCCTGAAGGCTTAAAATTAACGAATAAACTTGTTGTCAACGGACCGCTTTACTGGCTCTGGATAAAACTTGTTGCACAAAATGTTGCAGACACCATCCCTGGAGAAATGGATGCGCTTGTCAAACATGCACGGGGCCTGTATGACTAACCTTCCATTCGGCTTTGAAAGGCCAGAAGATAGTCCCGGATTTTTGTTGTGGCAAACAACCATGACGTGGCAACGTCTTATCAAGAAAGCACTTGAAGAACACAACGTATCTCACGCGCAGTTTGTAATCATGGCAACGCTAATGTGGTTTGATGCACACAATTACGATACAACGCAGGTGCTCATCGTTACCTGGACGAAACTTGATAAAATGACGGTTTCTAAATCACTTAAAAAACTTACTCTACTCAAACTGGTCAATCGCATCGAACACGAAACAGACACGAGAGCAAAAAATGTATCGCTGACCAAAAAAGGCACCACGTTGATTCACAAACTTGTTCCGATTGTTGAAAAAATAGATAGCCAATTTTTTGGAAAAACATCTGCAACCGAGCAGCAAAAATTGATACACATTTTACGCAAACTAATCGCAGGATCCAATGACTAATCAATTGCCAAAATTTTGGGTTGGTGTCGCCAGCAAGGAGCATGTTGAAAGCGGCGTAACGCTTGGTATCTGCCAATTTTGCCATGGCAAATCAGCCCCTGCAAAGCGCCTGCGAAAAGGCGATTTTGTCATTTATTACTCGTCTAAACTCACTATGAATGGCCCAGAACTGTATCAAAAATTCACAGCGATTGGTGTTGTACAAGATGATGCTCCCTACCAAGTTGATATGAGCAATGGCTTTATTCCATTCAGAAGAAATATAAAATATTTTGAAGCTCAGCACCTTGATATCCGACCATTAATTCCACGTTTGCCGTTCATCAAAGATAAAAAATCTTGGGGCTACGTTTTTCGGTATGGTTTTTTAGAAATCGATCAAGAATCATTTGAGATTATTGCTGATGGCATGCTTGGATCTAATCCACGACGCTTGTAAATAATTCTCTGTCTGCTATAAAATTGAAGTCAAAATTATCGGCTACAAATATTATTCGTAAAACAAGAAAATCTTATGATGCTCTTAAAAAAACAATTATTTTTTCTAACAACATTGTTATTTACCACTCAGCTAACAGGCAAGCAGGAACTATCGATCGGTTTTTTTAATTCTGTTACTTCTCTCTGTCCCTTGGAAAAATCATCTTTTGTTTTAGGCTCTGCCGATGGGAAAATACAAATTTTTGCTCTTAATGAAAAGGGAGAATACGAGGCAAAAAATATTTTCACCAGTCAAGCTCAAGCTGTTTCTTGCGTGGCCTCATGGGATGATAATACCTTTGTTTCAGGATCACAAAACGGATCAATCAACGTTTGGATGAAAAAAAATGAAGAGTATCAAGTTGCAAATACTCTGACAGGAGACAGCCATAAAATCTCGTCAGCTATCCGCTTAAACAATAACCTTATATCTCTTGCAGATGATGGCGAACTAAAAATCTGGCCAGGCGGCTATACAGCGGGCTCACATACAGTTAAAACTTATATCGGTAAAGTAACTGCTATGACAAGCTTAAAAAATGGCAAAGTTGTGCTTAGTGGAGAAAGTAAAAGTTCCATAATGACCTGCCTAATAGAAGATAATAGCTTTAACCCGCAAGCAGTTTACGCGCTAGAAGACAAAGAAACAAGGCAACCATTCGGAAAAATTTATGCAGTAACCGAATTAGAAAATAGAGATCTGATTGTAGCATGCGAAGGTCACATCATAATTCTCTCACCTACCAATGCAGACCCACAAGAATATCACAGTAAACAAAAGCTCATACAAAAAAACCCTTTACCAATCATTACACCGCTTGCCGGCAACAGGTTTGCCTCAGTGGGACTGTCTTCAAACAGCATGTTTGGCTTTGGGCAGCACAACCTTCTCATCTGGGGAAAAAATAATGAAGGCCTTTGCGAGTGTAAAACGATACTCGAGGGGCATCAATCAAGAATCAGTTCAATAATCCAGCTTGAGAATGGATATATCGTATCAGGCCCACAAGATGGAAAAGTAATAATCTGGGACAACAATGATCAGCAGGATGACGAAGAGCTTTAACCCGATTACTCTAACAAGCTTTGAATAAAAAATTAATAATTCCTAGAAAGGCTCCGTCATGACTCATAAAAATAATCAATTATTTTTACTATTCGTGCTACTCATTTCAACTCACCTACAAGCTGAACAAGTCATTTCATTAAATAAAGACAATGCCGTTTTTGCCGTTGAAGCGCTTGCTGACAATACTTTTGCAGCAAGCTCACACGACGGAAATATTCGCATTTTCGACATTAATGCTGATACGAAGTATGATTGCTCAGCAGAGCTTACTGGCCATACAAAAGACGTTACCTCATTAGCTAAATTGAATGATAGCACTTTTGTCTCTGGCTCAGCGGATACAACATTACGCATCTGGCAAAAAGGCAATGATGGTTTTTATACATGCGCATCTGTACTCACTGATCACACATCAAGCGTCCAAACAGTGACCAGATTGGAAGATAATAGCTTTATCTCAGTTGCGCATAGTGGTGTAGCAATTGTCTGGCAAAAAAACAAGGATGAGGGCTACAACTTCATTATGAAGCTCACCCATGTACTCGATACAGCAACAATAACAGGGGCAATAAAATTAAATGATTTTGGGTTTGCAATCACAGGAAGCAACAACGATATAACGCTTTATAAGAGGCTAAACAATGGTTCTTATAAGTTCATATCAAGATATTATATCTGTCTCAGTACATTAAATTCGCTCATCCAGTTGGATAACGGTAATATAATCGCAGGCTGCTCAGGATACAGAGGCATGCTCGATACATATCCCGCTCGCATCCAGACGCTTATACCAATTAGCAATGGAGATCTTAGAACCGGCCCGCAATTTAATGCTTGCAGCAATATTCGATTAGTTAAACGACTATGCAATAATAATTTTGCTTCACTTGCATATGGCACAAATGAAATAAAAATTTGGAAGCCTTGCATTTCAAACTTGGAGCTTTGTTTTCCAAGCCAGGAAGCACTTAACTACAATCACTACCAGCACAAAGCAACTCTAAAAGGTCATGATCTAAGAACTGAGGCAATCGTTCAACTAAATAATGGGCATATCGTGTCAGGCTCATTGGACGGTACCATAATAATCTGGACCGAAGAGGACCTACAACCTGTCTAACCACTTCTGCTAAATTATTCCGAAGAGCCTGTAAAATTCACAGGCTCTTTTTTTTGCACTACCTTGCAGAAAAAAATTTTGGTGCTATAAAATCGTCATTAAAATCAGAAAGTTTCCTACAATTTTACGAAAGCAAACTCTTATGAAATATAAAAACAATCAATTATTCCTACTACTCATGTTATTCTTTTCAACTCGTCTCCAGGGCGAACAAGTCATCTCTTTAGGCAAAAATAATGCCCTTCTTTCAATAACTACGCTGGGTACTGAAATTTTTGCCACAGGATCACGCGATGGCATAATAAGAATTTTTTGGCATCAAGGTGGAGAGTTTGTATGCAGCGCCACGCTTACTGATCATATAAAAGCAGTTTCTTTAATTTCTAAATTAGATGATGAAACATTTGTATCAAGCTCAGAAGATAACACAATCCGGATCTGGAACAATACTCCCCACTCCTATTCTTGCAGAGCGGTACTTACCGGCCATACAGCTGCAGCCTATGACGTAACCGCTGTTGATGATAATACATTAATTTCACGCTCGTATGATAAGACATTAAAAATGTGGCAAAAAGGTCTTGAGGGCGATTACACATGCAAGGTAACACTAGATGATATCCCGGATATCAAAACTATATTGTCCATAACTAAATTGGATCACAACCGTATTTCCTTGGACTGTGGAGATCAGGGTACGCGAGTCTATATAGTTGGTTATTATCTTGACACCATAGGAAGCTATCTTAATGATGTCATAGAAAGGTCCAGGTACAGCTGGGTCCCAAGCATACACGACCCTGAAGATTACTCTGGTAAAATGAGCACATTCATCGGTAGTAGCCGTTATCGCGGATGTGATGGATATGATGTTGCAATACATGATAATGAAATACATATCAAGGAAGTATCTGTCACTCACACATATCAAGAAAGTGATTAATTAAAAACAACAACGCAAACTCTATTATCTTAAAGAGCCTGTAAAATTTACAGGCTCTTTAATGGCTTCTTCAGTCTGCACTACTTGCTCTGCTTAATCCATTGCGCAAAAGACTAGTTCTTGTGTAAAGTCTAAACTGAAACTACCTTCTGACTGCAAATAATGGAGCCCATATGTTGTCTAACAAAAGTAGACTAGGGAAACTAATAATACTTGCTTTATCATTATTTTTAGCCCACCTAAGAGCAAAACAAGTAATATCCCTAGAGGACTATAATGACTGCTGTAATAGTATTTTAGCCCTCACTGAGCTAGATCTTGAAACATTTGCATCAGGCTCGTATGATGGCACAATACGAATTTACGGTCTTCAGCAGAACGGATTGTATACATGCAAAGCTGAACTTATTGGTCATACTGCAGCAATAATTTCATTAGCAAAACTTAACAATAATATTTTTATTTCAAGCTCAAGAGACAAAACTATCCGCATATGGAAAAAAAATATTGATGGATTGTATGCGTGCAAATCGGTATTTCACGATCCGACAGACCCTTTCAACACAATTGTTCGTTTAACCGATTGGATCTTTGTTTCATATGCTTCCGACAAAACAATACTGATTTGGGGTGTTAATCAAAGTGAAGATTTTGCTTGTATAAAAATTGGCGCCGAATTTCTTTTAATGTCATGTATAACTTCCGTTTCAAATCTACATAACAACGGATTTGTTTTGGGCGACGACAAAGGCTCCATCAATGTATATAAAAACAACACACATGAACCAAGCAGATACAAGCAAGAATTAAACTATCCTCTTTCTAAAAATAGCATTTGCTCTTTAATTCATCTAAGCAATGGTGATGTAATTGCGTCATATGACAAGACCATTTTAATCTTTCATCTGGACGAAAGGACAAATCAATATGAATACAAAGAAGCACTTTTAATAAACAATAAAATGCCTATCCTTTGTCCTGTCTCTAGCTGTCCACTCTACAGCAGTAGCTTTGCTGTAGCGTCATGGGACGAAAACCCCACCATTGACAATCAATGGCATATAAATATCTTTGAAAGAAGTTACAATCGTTACTATGAATGCACGGGGAAACTCAGAGGACTTGCAAGCGAAATAACTTCTATCATTCAACTTGATAATGGTTGTATTGTTTCAGGCGAAATTGATGGCACCATAACAATCTGGCAAACAAGCGATTTAGAAAAGGAAAACACTCTTGCTGTATAAAAAAAACCAATTCTTATTAGTAGTAGCATTGTTATTACCAGCTCACTTAATGAGCATGCGAGTAATTACAACCGACTACTCTTGCGACTCCTTTATAGGTTCTAACAATTCTGTTTTCTCGCTCTGCCCTCTTACAACAACCTCTTTCCTGGCTGGTACTGCAGATGGATTTATTAATATTTTTGATATCACTATAAATGGGGTATATACGCTTACTCCTGGACGAAAGGGCTACTGGACAAACCTTAACCCAGAACCTTTATCAAGATTTAAAGGCCATCAAGCAGAGGTATCTTCATTAGCTTTATGGGGTAATCAAGGCTTTGTTTCAGGATCGCTTGACCGATCGATATGCCTTTGGCAACAGGCAGACGGTAAATATAATCCAGCCCAAACTCTGGGTGGCAATAGCAGTTCAATCATTTCAATATTCCCTTTTAATAACAATGATTTAATAGCACTTACAGCCAACGGAGATATTCTTATCTGGGCCAGTGATAGAGCACGTGAACCAGCGAAAGCATTTCAATCATCAATCGACAAAATAAGTTCGATGATAAAAGTAAATTCAAATATTTTTATTATGGGTGGAGAGAACGGCCACATAATGATCTGCTTCATAGATACCAAAGAATTAAAAACCTTAGCAACATACAAGCTTTCTCAAGGGTTGCCAGTCCGTGCACTTGTAGCATTAAACAATACTTTTGTAGCGGCCTTCAAAGATCATATTGCTGTTATTGCAATACCACAAAACCCTTCTGAACAGTGCACTATCAAACAAGTTATTCTCACGAACAATTCACATCCCATCTTGGCCGCTCTCCATGATGACAAATTTGCCTCGGTTGAGCAGAGTACAAATACTGTCTTAGGAGTGCATGCTTATGACATAAAAATTTGGGCCAAAAATGAAGAGGGCGAATACACATGCAGCAGAACTTTGAGCGGACACCGATCAAAAATTTCTTCTATCATTCAGCTGGAAAGCGGGCATATTGTGTCAGCGGCCCTCAATGGATCAATCATTATCTGGGATGAAGAAGCTAACCTGCAGCAGCACTAAAACATATAATCAATTTAGGAAATAGCTGTCTTGGCAAAAAATAAAATAATGCATCTCAATGAAATCGCTATCGATAAGAAGCTTGTAAAACAATTGCTCATCACACAGTTCCCACAATGGGCTAGCCTCCCCATCACACCTATTCAATCTGCAGGAACAGATAATGCTCTGTATCGACTTGGCAATGATATATGCGTACGGCTGCCCAGAATTCCCGCTGCAGCTCTGTACATTAAAAAAGAACAACAATGGCTGCCACAATTGGCCCCGCGTTTGCCGCTTGCAGTTCCCGTTCTGCTTGGCAAAGGAAATCCTCAAGACAACTATCCTTGGTGCTGGGAAGTGTACCGCTGGCTAGAAGGTGAGAATGCTTTTCTTGAGCAGATTGTTGATTTGCATCAAGCAGCAATTGATCTTGCTCTGTTTTTGCAAGCGCTGCAACAGCTTGATCCAGCCGATGGGCAACCGTCGCGCCGAGGTCTGCCGCTGGCAACACAAGATCTTGACGTGCGCAACGCACTTGCGCAGCTCTCTGGAATAATCGACACTCAAGCGGCAACAAAAATTTGGGAAGAATGCTTGCAGGTAGCAGCGTGGAGCAAGCAACCAGTTTGGCTTCACGGCGATTTGTTGCCAACAAACTTACTGGTTAAGCACGGCAGACTGAGTGCTGTTATTGATTTTGATAGTCTTGGTATTGGTGACCCAGCATGCGATTTGATTGTTGCATGGAGCCTCTTGACGCGTGAAAGTCGCGAAGTTTTTAGTGCAACACTCGACGTTGATGATGCAACGTGGATGCGTGGAAAAGGATGGGCACTATCGATTGCACTCATCATTATCCCTTATTACCAGCATAGTAATCCAGTACTTACGGCTATCGCTCATCGTATGCTCAATGAAATTCTTATGTAAAAACCTTGAAGCCCTTTTTAATTTTGTGCTAATCTTGGAATCGACCCCGCAATTAGCACAAATAAAATGGTGAAATATGTTTATAAAAAGAGACATTTCAAAAGTCCTACGCGAGTATGCAAAATTTCCTGTTATTGCTTTTCTTGGTCCTCGTCAATCGGGAAAAACAACACTTGTTACCAATGCCTTTCCCAAGCACACATATATTTCGTTTGAAGACCCAGAATTACGGGCCTATGCAGAAGCCGATCCAAAAAGATTTCTAAACGATTATCAAAATAACCATGGTATTATTTTGGATGAGTTTCAGTACGTCCCAAAAATACTCTCTTACATTCAGCTCATCGTAGATCAGCAGCAAAAACCAGGCTATTTTATTTTAACAGGATCACAAAATTTTCTTATGAACCAACAGGTCTCACAATCGCTTGCTGGTCGCGTTGGCCTGCTGACGCTACTACCGTTCTCGCTCAACGAGCTCAAAAAAAGCGAGCGCTTGGCTGCTCAATCTAATGATGCAATTTTTAAAGGCGGCTACCCAAGAATTTATGATAAAAAAATTACACCGTCCGTCTTTTATCGCTCGTACATTCATACCTATCTTCAACGTGACGTACGACTCCTTACCAATGTCGGAAATCTACGCACATTTCAAAAATTCATGGCACTTTGTGCCGGCAGAATAGGACAACTCCTCAATGTCGAAGATATCGCAACCAACTGCGGAATCGACCGCAACACAGTCAATCAATGGCTTTCAGTCCTTGAAGCAAGCTACATTATTTTTCTACTTAAGCCTCACTTTAATAATTTTAATAAACGGCTTGTCAAAACTCCAAAGCTTTATTTTTATGACACAGGTCTAGCCTGTGCATTACTTGGTATTCGAGCAAGCAAAGATTTAAGTTTAAGCCCATTTCGAGGCCCGCTCTTTGAGTCTTTTATTATTGCCGACCTTTTTAAACAATATCATAATGATGGAGCAGAGCCGCCACTCTATTTCTGGAGAGACCAAAATGGACGAATTGAAGTTGATTGCATAGTCGATACAGGAATAAAACTCATTCCTGTTGAAATAAAGCCTGGAGAGTCGATCGATAGCGGATATTTTGAGGCTTTGACCCGTTGGAATGAGATATCAGAAACAAACCCTCAAGACAATTTTGTCGTGTATGGTGGAGAAGAGGCCCAGAAGCGTGGCACAGGAAGCGTAGTGAGTTGGGAGCGAGCGGGAACATTGCATGCTGCTATAAAAAAACACCCAGCGTAGTAATCGGGTTCTTACAGCTATCGCTCATTGCATGCTTAATGAAATTCTTGCCGATTACTGAAATAGAAGTTGCATACAAAAAGAACAAAAGAGCCTCTAGAATTCTAGAGGCTCTTTTGCTACATAGTTTTACGGATGTTAGAAGATTAGATCAAATAGCACTTAAGCCATTGTTTCCAACCAACCTGTTTCATGTGCTTCGCAATTAATCGGCGCATCTCAGAAGAACTGGTTCGATCAAAAGCCATCTTACCTTCGTTATCTTGAATGTTTGCATCTGCACCGTTTTTTAACAGTTCTATTGCAGTTTTAAGATTCCAATAACGTGCAGCGTTGTGTAGAGCTGTCTTACCCTTTTTATCCTGAAAATCAACATCAGCTCCATTGCTTAAAAGCTCTTTTACAACATCAAAGCTGCCTCTTGAAGCACAATGCAAAGCTGTTTCACCATCTTTATTTTGCAAATTAACATCGGCATCATGGCTTAAAAGTTCTTTCACAATATCAAGATTCCAACCACGTACAGCATCATGCAGAGCAGTTTCACCATTTTTATCTTGTGTATTAACATCAGCTCCATTGCTTAAAAGCTCTTTAACAAGGTCAATATCTTTATTAGATACAGCCTTATGCAGCGCCGTCAGACCATTTTTATCTTGAATATTAATATCAGCTCCGGCATCAACAAGCACCTTGACAACATCACAATGCACACCACCTACAAAGAACAATGCGGTCCACCCACTGTCACTCCGAGCATTAATTTTTGCTCCGCGGCTTAACAAGGTATTGATAGCATCGATATTGCCTCGAGAAGCTGCTTGATGTAACGCTGTTCGACCAAGTTTATCTTGAATATTAACATCAACATTGCAGCTATCTAAAAGCCATTCAAGAGCGTTAACTGCTCCACTTCTCGCAGCATCATGAAGAACATCTGCGCTATAAATATCTTTTTTGAACTTCAAACTAAATTCTAGTCGCAGTTCTTCTGCCGTCATGCGGCCTTGTGTGACCAAATCTTCTAGTCCCATAATGTCTTGTTCTGAAGCCAAAACACCTTGTGCCATTCCTAGGGACAAAAGCATCGTTGCGAGTATTCTCTTATTCATATGATCTCCTTATAATTAGAAAAACCTCTTTTTTATCTTTATATTGAAAATATTAAGATAAAAGTTAATTCATATTTGTATTATAAATTATAAATAGAGAATGCGCAAACGCCTATCTAATCGATAAAAAAACAGTTGCCACGACCAAAAAAGCCCTGTATATAGACGCTAAGCCCAATTCTTGCTGATAAATGAATATTGGGCAGAGGGATGCATCCCCCTGCCCAATACAAGATAAAAGAAAGCTACAAACGATTAGAAAAAAGAGCCACACTCAAAAGAATTTCCATTCAGCTCTTCGCCTTCGCAATAATCGCTCAGTTTTACACCATATTTTTCTTGAAAAGTTGTTTCCTCAACCAAGCCAGGATCTGGTGTTGCATGGAGGATGCGATCATCGCCCAGATAAAGCATAACATGTATCACGCTTGAGCGATTGCCAGAAGCTCTTCGTAAAAAAATGACGTCAGCTGGCTTTATCTCAACAGTACTGATCTTCTTGCTATCACGTCTTTGGGAAAAAACACCCCTAGGAATTATTCGCCCACACGATTGATAAACAACATTTACCAGTCCTGCACAGTCAAAGCCACTATCAGGCAAAGCACTTCGACCTCCCCACTGATACGGCCTACCCAAAAGTTTACGCGCCTGCTGAATAATAAGATCGCGCAATTCGTCTTGAGTTAACGATTCCAGATAATCTGCCGTAAAAATATCTTCTTTAGCAATTTTAAACGACCACCAACGCATATGACTAAATTCAAAACAATCATCATATTCTGTTACGTATAATCGCGCACCCATGGGCAAATTCTTTTCACTATGCAACTCTTCACTAAAACATCTTGCAAGATCGGCTGAAACAAATGCAACGGAGCCTTGAGGAGGCAAATTTGTCAGAATAATATTATTAGAGTCTCCAGCTGTTGCTATGATCGATGTTTTTTTCTCAAATGTTTCACCGTATAATTTCTGATCATATTGATAACAAGTTGCCTCAGGATAACGATTGAATTGTGCAAATCGAATCAAATCTTGATTAATTTGAGGCGCTGAACCACGAGTGAGATAATAATCTCGAATACATGGGGCTATTACAGTACCCTGAACATCACAATCATCAACAATAGGCTTATCCATCATCAAAGCATCTTTAGAGCTCAAGGCTAGCAAGCCAACCAAAAACAATATAATTAAACGAGTTTGCTTAAATAACATACTAATCCCTCTTTATTAAAAATCAGATCCAACCTGCAAAAAAGCATCACATAGCTACTTTCACAATCTATAGTGAGCCTCATAAGCATTATCAAGCAATACATAATTTTGTTAATTCATATTTGAATTATATATAAAAAAGATATTTATTACAAATGCCATGCCTCTTGGCCTCTATAAGAAAACATCGTGCTCTTTTCAAAATAGTAATCCTAGTCTTATAGCTATCGATAGCAGTCTCTTGTATGATTATTAATAAAATTTTTTCCGGTTTTTAGAAAGAAGTGGTATTACATGGACGACGTGATAAAAATTAAAGCGGCTTTAAAAGATTTAATCAGCATTCCATCCGATAAAACATCTAAATTTTTTAAAACAGGTGCTGGCCACTATGCAGCGCAAGACATTTTTATTGGCGTTACGGTTCCCAACATACGCAAAGTAGCTAAAGATTTTGGGCATATCACGCTTGAAGACATTCAAAAGCTGATAAGCTCCCCCATCAACGAAGAACGGTTACTGGCGCTTATCATCTTAGTAAATCAATACAAAAAAGCTTCAAGCAGAGTCAAAGAAACGATATACCAATTTTATTTGAGCAACGTAGCACAGGTAAATAATTGGAACCTTGTAGACAGTTCTGCACACCTTATCATAGGCGCTCACTTAGACGATAAAGATAGAAGCTCTCTCCTGACTCTTGCGAAATCAGAAATTATGTGGGAACGAAGAATAGCCATTGTTGCAACCTGGGCGTTTATTCGAAAAAACGACTTGAAGTGGACCTTTACCATAAGTTCTCTGCTTCTTCAAGATACTCATGATCTGATTCATAAAGCAGTTGGTTGGATGCTCCGCGAAGCAGGGAAGCGAAATCTCGCAGCGCTTGTTTTATTTCTCGATCAAAACGCAAAAACCATGCCCCGAACAATGCTCCGATATGCAATTGAAAAATTTCCAGAAGATCAGCGCCAAAACTATCTACTCAAAAGCAAAACATCACGCACATTATAACAGCAAAGCTCTTTGGTACTAAATCTTGATTTTACAGCGATAGCTCAACTAGCATAAAAAAAGATCTAATCTTTGTAATACGTAAATCACTCAGGAGGATAAACAATGAAATTATTGATACGTTGTACCGGCTTATTGCTTATTCAAGGTTCATTTCTCTTAGCTGAAAACAACCAGCCGCAAAAAAGCTTTTATTCTGTAAGTGCAGAGATAGCTCAGTTCTTGTCAACAAACGAATATGCCGTAACAGATTCACTCACATTGCTTCTTGAAAATAAAGCACTTTTTATCAACACTGTTGAATTTTATGCTGAATTCAAAAACACACTTCATGCTATTGTTAACCACAGAGATATAACAGAAACTATCCCTGAAAAAAAAGAGACCAAAATTGTAAAAGGGTTTACCGATATGATCTCTTTTTATATAGCAAATAAAAATGTAATTCACCGAGCCGGAAATTATTTTGCAAGCAACCAAGAGAAGATCAAAGCATCGCTTACTTTCTTTAGCCAGTACGGAGAAACTCTTGTCCCCTTTGTATTGCAAAGAAACGCACCAGTTACAAAAAACAGCACCCCAGTAAAAGCTGTAAATCTAACAACCGCTCAAAACCACATCAGAGGGATTAGCGAAATGACAGATTTTTTTACAAAAAATCAAGCAGACATCAAAGCAATGCTTGAATATTTTGAAGAACGAGAATGGGAGATTATGACCGCTATGGAATTTTTTTCAAAAAACGCAAATATTCTAAAACAAAAAATAGGCTGCTAGTTTAGAAACTCATCAAAGGGATGTTTGCATTGCAAGCATCCCTTTTCAGATCGACTTTCACAAAAAATTTATGCACAATAATACCCGTAATTTAATAAGCAGTCAGAGGACAAATTCTGCTTAAAAATTCTTACGATAAAGAGAGAAGACCTCATGAAAAAACTTATGAATAATTTTCTGTTGTCCGTGCTCAGCATCGGTTTTTTTGTCAGCTCAAGCGCAGCAATGCAAGAAAAAGACCTCGCTCATCGCTACCTTGATTTTTTAAACGTAGCAAACCCTTCAATTGCTGAAATGGAACTACTTTTTTCACCTGACTGTCGCAAAATAATCAATGGAGCAACAGCAAGCAAAAACATCGAGCAAATGCAAGCGCAAATCTGCAAGGTGCAAGATGAATTTACACTACAAAGCAGGGAGCATCTTGGAGAAGATCACATAAAATTGTGCGAAGAACTCGAAGCTGACCATGGATTTAAAGTATGGTCCATAGAACCCTGTGAAGAAAATTGTTTTTACTCACACCAAAATAATCTCTATGTCATACAATTTCTTGTTCACCTCCCCCCTAAACTCGATGTAGAAAGAGATTTATACTCCCTAGGCTTTAATTGTTATCGCCTATCTTAAAATTGATGAAGACGGAAAGATATGCGAAATCAACGAAGTTTATAATAACAGAGATTGGTAATTGTGCAGCTCTTCAACTTTTTTTTAATACTTTTGGGAACCATGATGACAACTCTTACTCCTTCGCATTGCACAAACCAAAAAGTCATTATTATTGGTGCTGGCATCGCTGGACTTACAGCCGCATATCGCCTTGCAGAGCAAGGTATTGACGTTCACTTGTACGAAGCAAAAAATCGAGTTGGCGGTCGCATCTTGACCGCACTTGTTGATGGTCATATTGCAGAACTGGGTGCTCAAAGTATCTCTGATGGGGGCCCTGCAAAAAACATGCTAAGACTTGTCAACGAACTAGGCCTTTCGCTTTATCATAGCAAAATCAGTTTTGATCCTCACTACGTCCATGACGGGCAGCTCATCCGCTTGGATCAGCTTTTGAGCGCATACAACTTCGATGAAAAAGAACTTACAAAGCTACTACCAAAACTTGCTCAAACATCAAAAAATATGCGCGATATACTTGACCACTTTTTTGACGCTGAAACTCCAGCACACAAAATATTAAGCTCCATGCTTGCCAATTACGAAGGGGCAGCGCCTGAAAATTTGTCGGCGCAATACTGGCAAACACTTTTACATATGCTGCTTGGTGGTGTGTGCTCAGCGCACAGTTTTGAGCAAAGTGGCGCTGAGCATCTGTATGATCACCTGAGCCTTGCAGGAGGAAACAGCACCCTGCCTGAAGCGCTTGCACAAAAGCTGGACGACAGAATACACCTGAATATGCCGCTACAAGCTGTTGGAAAAACTGCCGCGGGAGCATATCTTCTTAGCTTTCTAGACGGACAAACAATCGAGGCCGATGTACTGGTACTTGCCAATCCATGCTCAACATACAAAAATATCAACATCCAAACAGATGTCATACCCAACGAAAGGCTTGCTGCAATTCGCCAGGTACACTATGGGGCCAATGCAAAAATTATTGTTCCACTTACAGGGGATTACGAAAAGCGAATTCAGACGCTTGACGATGAGATTAATACCCATTTCAACGCTGATGAAACGGTACTAACGCTTTACTGCTCAAGAGAATCAGGATTTTATACCTCAAAAAACATTGCTGCTTTTTATCTCTCAAAACTTCCACATGTAAAACTTGTTTTTAACGATGAACATCTACCACAAGCTGACCCTATCATTGCTGAAGACAAGTCGTTTGTTCAGTACCATGGGCCAGTTGGACATAG
The DNA here is from genome assembly GCA_964493325.1 of uncultured Pseudomonadota bacterium. GTDB lineage: Bacteria > Babelota > Babeliae > Babelales > RVW-14 > CAZBMD01. The sequence goes on from CAZBMD010000011.1 coordinate 20,247, forward strand.
CTGGCCGCAAGATCCATACATTCAAGGCTCATACCACTACGTTGCTCCTGGGCAAGAAGAAGTTTTGACCGCACAGCATGAGCATAACGGCGAACTCGTAATTAGACTTTTTGCGCCTATCGATAATTCACTTTATTTTGCTGGTGAGCATGCATCAATTTTGGATGACGTTCCAGGAACAATGGAAGCTGCATGCGAATCGGGTGAGCGCACTGCACGAATGATCCTTAAATTATTTTGAGTAAATAATTATGTATAAAAAGCCATCAAAAATTATGATTTTTGGCCGCCCTGGCAGCGGCAAATCAACCTTTGCTCTAGCGTTGCATAAAGCTACCAAAATACCGCTGCACCACTTGGACAAACATTTTTATGAATCAAACTGGATCGAACGGGATTATCAGGAATTTTTAAAAATTCAGCAATCCATCATTGATAGTAACTCCTGGATTATTGATGGGAACAACACCAAATCACTTGAGTCTCGATATCAGCACGCCGACGTTGTCATCTATTTTAATTACCCTCGGTGGCTATGTTATTGGCGAATATTCAAACGACTTTTTAAGAAAAATACCGACATTGATGATCGCGCAGAAGGCTGCGCTGAAACTATCCGCTTTGCATTGCTGCGGTACATGTGGAGCTTTGAAAGCCGGGTAGCAAACCAAATTGCTTTGTTCAAAAAAAAATATCCTGATATCAGATTTGTTGAAATCTCCTGTGATAAAGAATTGGAAGTACTCAGCCGTGAATTAATGCAGCCCTCCTTCTAAACACGACTGTATTCTATTAAAATCTAGCTCAAACACCCGAAAACCTCAAAGAAAAAGACCCTGTTGACGCTCGCTTAAAAATTCACTATTATTTTAATAGTTACCTAGAAATCAATATTTTTAACTAATTTAAGAGGTTTACAATGCTTTCTAAAGATACAGCTCTCAAACAAATTGATGAGATCTACAAAGTAATAAAAAATGACGCTCAGGTTATCATTCCAGGTAAGCTGATGGTTGCTGTGGGAATTGCGATTATGGCAATACCGCTCATTGAGCTTGTTTTATCAACATATATCGACCCATTGCTCTTATCCGCAGGAGCTACAACAGCAATTATATTTGCACTTCGAACGCTATTTTACTGGTCGATTTTTACGGGAATCGGAAAGTTTTCTTCAGACCCAAGAGCCATGCACCCCATTGTTAAAAAAGCGTGGGAAGTCGGAAAATTTTTTCCAATCGTTCCCGTTGCAACAGCTGCGGCTCTTGCAGCAACTGGATACTCAGAACTCATCGCGCCAATGACACTTATTCTTGTCGGATGTCTTTATGCTCTCTTTGGACAATTTACTCCAACTATTGTCAGCGTTACTGCCTGTGCTTTTATAGCAGGCGGACTTGCAGGAATTTTTTTAACAACACTTGGCATACCGCACCTTTGGATGTACCTTGTTGTGTATCAAGGACTAGGCTGTGTGCTTATGGGAACAAGCTTGCTTTGTAAACAGCGCTTTTGTAAATCTCAGGAATAACTATGACTATGCCAGGAGAAGAGCTTGATCGAGTTTTGCACCAACCAATTCGCACACAGATTATGGCGCACCTCATCGCTCATGAAAAAAGTGATTACAATACTATCAAGAAAATATTTAATATTTCTGACGGGCATATGACCACCCACATGCGCCAGCTACTTGCTGAAAGATATGTAACAGCTGAAAAATCATTGGTTGATAATAAATCCAGAACAACCTACTGCATAACCGATGCTGGCCGCCATGCATTTACAGAATATGTTAAAATGCTCAAGAAAATTATCGCATTTTAATAGGGTTATGATTTTTATGAATATAAAAAGCAGCTTACACAAATCACTGCAAGCCCCATTGAGCAGTGAAATTGCTAGCGAGTATGGCAAGCTCATAAAACTTGTACAGCTCATCCCAAAGCAAAATTTTTTTGATAAAAATTTTAGTGGTACTGGCGGCACGGTAAATGTTGCAGATATTTTGGCATATCAAATTGGCTGGGGTCATTTACTCATTTCATGGTATGAGTATGGTATCAAACAAGAAGCGTTTGTGATGCCTGGCGAAGGATTTTCGACATGGGATTACACCGCTCTTGCTGAACATTTTTATAAAAAATATTCTCAGTTAACATCTGAGCAACTTGAACAGAAGTTTTTGGAAGTTGTCACAAAAATCATAGATATTACTGAACTAGAATTTTCTTCAGGTAACTTGGATAAGCTCGGGGTATGGCCATGGTGCAGATTAAAATCCGGAAAAGAATGGCCTTTAAGTAAATGGATCAGGGTCAACACAATCGCGCCGTACAAAAGAGCACAGCTCATCATCAAGAAAAAAGCTTTGTTAATTTTTTAAAACTTTCTGCATCAGTCCCATCGTCCAGCGCCCATGCCCATGCAAGCACTGCCTGTACAAAACACCAGTCAAGAATTCTCTGATAGTCTAGATTAAGTGTTTCAGCAAAAAGGTTAATTCGGCTGCGAATAATCTGCATACTATCGTTGTGCGCAAGAAGCTCTGGAATGGGGTTGCGAATAAAAGCTGCAACTTCATACGCAGGTTCACCTATAACACCTTTGGGATCGATCACCACCCAATCATTACCACTGCGCAAAATATTATCGTGATGCAAGTCACCATGCAGCAAAACAGGCGCCGCTGATGTTGCAAGCAAGTGATCGCGCAGCAGTCTTGCTTTTTGCAGATACTGAGATGGAATGTTCCACGCTTTATCAAGCGTCTGCAGCCAATTTTCAACGTGCGGAAACCCTGTGCCAGGCAACGGCGCTTGATGTAACTTTTTTATCACATCACAGACTATCTGCACTGCCATATCATCTTTTGTTGGGAAATAAGATTGTAAAGAACCACCAGGAAATGCACGTTCAAGCAAAATAATCCCATCGCTTTGATCTAAAAGATTAACAGCTCCAAATCCTAAAAATGCTTTTAAGGTTTTAGCTTCACGCTGCATCGCTTGAACATCAAGCCCTATTTTTAATATGATTGGAGAAGTTAATTGAAAGCCAGATAGAACGTAGTTGTAGCTTAAGTTATTGACCGGCGTAAGATCTTGTAGATGGTATTTTTGGGCAAGATTTTTAACCATTACTGGCAAATTATCAAGCCACTTTCTGCCACGCTGACCATAGATATGAGTGATATTATTTTTAAAATTTATTGGCATGTTATCGGCATTAATTGTTATCTAACTATGCCGATAAAGCAAGAAGACCCTTGAAAAATAGTCATAACTATCTTAATTGCCATCATTAACGTGGTCTTTTATAATTTCTCAAACACAACAACTCAAACTCATTCAACATTTTACAACAAGGGAAACTATGAAAATGCGCGTTTTTCTCCAAAATAAATTATGGCGCGATAAAGCCGTTATTACGACAGAACAAGATGGCTCTAAAGTCCATTATAGATGCCTTGATGATATTGAATTCAATGAAAAACTTCGTCTCAAATTAGTTGAAGAGGCCGACGAGGTTGTAACCGCACAATCACATGATGAACTCATCACAGAACTTGCAGACGTCTTAGATGTTATCGATGCTCTTAAATCCTTGCATGGTATAACCTCGGAACAAATAGCAAACGCTCAAGCAAAAAAATATGCTGAACGCGGCAACTTTGATAAACGGATGTTTGTAGAAAAAACTGAACATCGAGATGGAAGCTATGGAGCATCATATTGCTTAGCTCAGCCAGAAAAGTATCTAGAGATTACTAGCGACTAAAGTTTAGATGCTGAAATAACCAGGAAATTAAATGTAACATCGAACCTCCCATCTGCTGATAACTGTGAGTATCGCTCTAAAACCTCAAAATTATCTTTAAAAAATTCTTGGCGACGCTCAGGTGGAATCAATTGACCAGTAGGAACAGAAAGAAGACCTTCTTGAAGAACAGCCTTAGCGGCGGCACCTTTGCTTGTCAGAATGTCACTGTTCACAAGCGAAAATTTTGCTTTGCTTAGCGCTGATGTATAGTCTCCAAGATCAAGCTTATTTATTAAGGGAACAGTCCCTTGATAGAAATGCTCCCACTTTTCAGAAGAAGTCACCGTATCAACAGCTTGAAAAAAATAACTGGGATGGCAATCAGAATGTTTAATGGGAAATCGAGCAACAAACGAACCTGCCGGCTTCAAACAACGAGCACATTCTCTCATCATTTTTTTTATAACACTAAGTTCTTTAATCCAATTAAAATAATTTATTGATACGATAAAATTAACAGACTCTTTCTCAAGACCTACAGGTAAAGCTTTATCCATAACTCGAAATTCAAGATTAGGAATATGTGCATACTTTTTTTGAGCATATTCAATTATTTTTACATTACTATCAAAAGCTATTACTCGCCCGTCTGGAACAAGGCTGGTCGCTATGTACTGTGCTAGATAGCCAAGACCGCACCCAATTTCAACAACCGTTGCATTTGTTCGAATAGGATATTGGGCAAGAAGACGAATCCCAGCTTTATATTGATCTTGAGAATTTCCTTCATAATCATTCGCCCTCCACACCGCTTCTCGATAATTCTCTGTCATACCGTAGGCTGACGTTGTTATAAAAAATATAAGTAACAATATAAAAAATTCTTTTTTCACGATGTAATCACTCTTCTTTTATGTATACGTATAGGTTTACAAGCCTGAACCAACCCAACACTTGATGAAAGCGCAACTGCTTTATCAGCAACTCTATCCATACCCTCTTGTAATGCTGCAAAAATTTCTCGAATAAAATTTGAACTAAGATCGCCACAAGAAGACATTCCTTGCTCCAATCGCTCTAGGGTAGTAACCCCTTGAACAGAGCGCAATAATGAGATGCGATAATCAGACGGATATTTTGTAGTTAGGCAAGCAATAAAATGACCGTGCAGTTTTAGATTACGCGCTACTAAACTAATAACAGTTTCAATTTCGTTCAATCGATTGTCGCTGCCTATGCCATCAATTAAAAGCACATAATCAATATCAATATCTTTCAACGTTGCAAGAAAAATGTCATCCATGTGATGAAACTCAAGATTGGAGATCCTCTTATATTCTTGTTGAGCAACACGAACTCTTTCCGCCTCTTTTGCGACAGCTATCACTCGGCCCTGAGGAACAAAACTGCTTGCTATAGTTGCGGCTAAAGCACCAGAACCTGTTTCAATAACAAGAAAAGTCCCATGAGCCGCAATCTGATAATCGGTAAACAAACGCACAGCTACAAACAACTGATCTTTACATTTGTTTTCCTGTTTTTGGAAAGAGCATTCTTCATCCATTCGATCATAGAAATCACGCATCGGAGAGGCTAAAAAGACCGGAATCAAGGTAAAAAAGAATATAAAAAATAGATGTTTAACCATGATGTCTATCTTTTTTTAATGCTTACTTCAACGGATAATAGAGGCAAGCTTTTACTGACTTTATTTCACTTAAATCTGTTTTTGAGCTTTAATAATGCAATCCTTTCCAACCAGCAAAAAATCTCCTTTGGCGTTTTTTTGTGCATATTTTTCAAGCGATTCAAGAATATCATCAAAGAATTTTGGCCTGCATGGCTTTGGAATCATTCTTCCTGTTGGAAGAGACATCAACCTATCCTCAATCAACTCACGCGAGCAAGGATACTCAGGTAGCTCTACTACAAAAACTCGACCATATAAACCACCATCAAGCATGGCACGAGCATAATCTTGTACATCAAAACTGTTTACTAACGGCACAGCCCCTCTATAAAACGGCCACCACCTACCCTCATCAATCACTTCATCAACCGAACGAAAAAATGGAAGAGGATGCTCGTCGGAGTGTTTTATTGAAAAACGAGCGACAAACTGACCTCCTGGTTTTAGGCAACGCGCAGCCTCTTTCATTACTGCTGTGATATTATCAAATTCTTTAATCCAACTCAGACAATAAATTGAGATAATGCAGTCAACAGAATTCTCCTGAAGAACGCCAAAAAAATTATGCCGAAATTCTAAATTAGGAATCATGTCATGCTTGGTCTTTGCATAATCAATCATGTTTCTATCAATATCAAAACCAATCACACGTCCTTGAGGGACAATCTTGGTTGCAATATGGGCAGCCAGATTTCCAGTCCCACACCCAAAATCAACCACTGTGGCGTTGGGAGGAATTTGCTCTTCGGCAAGCATTTCAATTCCTGCTTGAAGCTGCCCTTGGGAGTTTTTGTCATATTCTTCTGGCCCCCAAGCTTCTTGTTCATCGTAACCTTGCTTATTCATGCTATGAGCAGATGTTGCAAACAATGTTAGCAATGATACAAAAAATAATTGTTTCTTCATACAGTCCTTCGTTAAAAAACAAGCAGACCAGCCCCCGATCTTGTATCGAGGGCTCTATCTTTTTTTACAATATCGGTTTAAAAGCTTTTATGACACAAGGATTTCCAGCGAGAACAAAATTCCCATCAGCATCTTTTTCTGCATAGTTACTTAAAGCTTCACGAATTTCATCAAAAAATTCTTCTCTGCGATTTGCAGGAATTAACTTACCAGTGGGAAGGGACATCAAGCCTTGGCCAAGCTTTTCTCTTTCAAGTTTAAAACTAGCAAGTTTTACCGTTGTCACTTCGCCCTGCAAGCCAGCCTCTTGTAGCGCAGCTTCATAATCCTTGATATCAAGCCGGTTAACCAAAGGAACATTGCCTTTGTAATAATGAGACCACTTGTCTTGTGTAACCACATCATCTATTGCATGCAAATATGGAATGTTGCGTTCTGCTGAATGATTGATGGTAAAGCGAGCAATAAATTGACCACCTGGCTGCAAACAGCGTGCAACTTCTTTCATAATCATCTTCATCTCATCAAGCGTTTTGACCCAACTAAGACAATAAATCGATATGAAATAACCAATAGAACCATCATCAATACCAGAAAGATTAGTCGCATTCAGTTTCTGAAATGTGAGATGAAAAAGAGATTCGTGCTTGGTCTTCGCGTAATCAATCATGCGAGCATCGTTGTCAACGCCAATAACAAACCCATCGTGACCAAGCTCTGTTGTAATATGAGCAGCTAAATTACCAATCCCACACCCAAGATCAACCACGGTAACGCCTTCTGGAATTGGACATTCAGCAAGCATGATTTTACCTGCACCAAGCTGGCCTCGTGAATTTTTTTCGTACTCTTCTGGGTCCCAAGCTTCTTCCTCTTGTTCGTCAACAGCGGGGAGATTCATGCTGTAAGCTGGTCTGGCAAATAATGTTAGCAACGATGCAAACAATAATTGTTTTTTCATAATACTCTCCTTCTTCCTCACAAAATAGAATTAATTCGCAACAATTTTTAAATTATTATCAATGCATTTTTTTGCCGTTTGGCACCTTTGGATCGACAGTTAGCAAACAGATGGCACTATTTTCATCCGAAAAACCAACAAGCAGAAACTGCGATATAAATCCCGCAATATTCTTTTCTCCCAAATTCACGCATCCCACAACTTGTCTTCCTACCAGTGATTCTGTGGTGTAATGCACGGTAACCTGCGCCGAGGTCTGCAAGATACCAATCTCTGGACCAAAATCAGCCCATACTTTGAAAGAAGGGTTTTTGGCTCGTGGAAATTCTTCTGCTCTTACAACTGTTCCAGAGCGTAAGTCAACTTGCTCAAAATCGTCATAAGAAATTGTTTTCATAGTACTTATTTATCATTGGTTTAGGGTTTATATCAATTCTTTTTGAGTAAATCATAATAATTATAAAACTACTCAAAAAAATAGATTTTACTATGGGTCCCTTCTAGCAAGACAGACTCATTGCTTGCAAAAATCACTAAAATAATGAAAATTAAAATAATACTCGAACAGCATGCAGCCTGCTTCAATTAAAATATTAGACGAGGTTAAGGAGCGTTCATGAAAAAATTAATGGTAGTTCTTGCTTATTGTACAGCATTGCTTGCCCAAACGGTTAACAACCTTCAAGCAGACCGCAACGAAGATATCACTCACATAACGGAACTTGTTAATCATCTGATTTATGAAAGCAATAGTAATAAGCCCCTAAATTGCTCTTCATGCAAGAAACCTATTCAATTATCAATGAATACATCTGCAATGAAATCAAACAAAGAAACCAGCAACCTTACCGCTCGACTATCGGGTTGCCTTATCTGCCGCATCTTGCGTAAGAATTTTGAAGCATTACTCTCAGACCACAAATACAACTTCACAGAAGAAGTAATTCTGACGATGCACAATGAATGTATTAAAGATTTAAAAAAAGAGGTAAAAAATAAAATACAGATTATTAAAAATAATGAACAAATCAGCTGCCTTGATTGCCTGGTACAAGATGGGGCAGGCATGGTAGGCGCAGTAGGAGCACTCTCTGTTTGTGGAATTTTATTAAGCGCTGCAACTTTGACCATGTGTTGCTTATTGCCTCCTTTAGAATGCTGTATCCCTACCTGTATCTGTGGTAGTTCTATTGGCTTGGGATGTTTGGGTTGTTGCGCAGGCGCTAACGCTAAAGACCTGAAGGCTTCATGTGTATTAGGCCTTGTATTAGGGGCTATCCCTTGGGTATGTGTTGGAATTGTTATGCAATAAAAAATAACTGCCTTACAATAGATGCTCACCTAATGAGTCTATCCTGCTGCTGTCTTTTTTCTGTGAACAAATCGTTGCCAACTAAAAAGCAAGATGTCCCCATTCAGTCGATAGTCGCTTTAATGAATAAGCTAATCTCTTGCAAAAAAAGACAGGATCATAAAAATTAATATGCGTATGAGAATGTAAAGTTGATACGCTAAAAGGGGTTAGGGGATAAGGATGAAAAAACTCGTAATGATATTTGCATTTTTTACAACCTTGATCACTCAATCAGTTTACAACCTTTACAGCGAATCAAATCTGAGCACACTTATTAATGACATCATCTATGAATGCAATGGGAAGAAAGACTTAATATGCTCAAGTTGTAATCAGAGTATTGAATTTTTTGTCTATCCAATAAAAAAAATCAACGAAGAGCAACTCATGTTTTGTCCCGATGAAGAGTCTGCATGCCTGGGTTGCTGCATTTTTAAAACAAATGTTTTACAGAAAAAAGAGAGGTGCTACAACTTTGTGCGTGAAGATAGGACAATGACTTATTTTTTACATGAAACTTGTTATAACAAACTTCACACAGCAATAACGCAAAAAATTGAAAATCTCAAATCAAACAGAACACTCCAATGCTATGACTGCCGAATCAAATTTGGAACATGGATGTGCTTGGGATCCCTTGGTTTATTATCTGTTCTTGGCTGCCTATGATTTGGAATATGCCTTGCCACAATTTAGAAAAATATGATTAGCCTAGCCACACAGCTGTAATTTGGCGACCAGCATAATCACCGTCTCGACGAAATGAATGAAAGTTAGAGTTACAGATGGTACACATGCAGGACGACTGATCAATATTTTCAGGAATAATACCAATGCTTTCTAGTAGTCGCCTGTTGAATAAAATCAAATCAAAATATAGAACGCCCTTGCGCTCTTCTACGCATTCCTGCCACCAAGCATACGGTGCAAGGTTAACCAAAAAATCTTCTTTAATCTGGTAGCAACAGCGATGCGCTGCCGGCCCAAACTGCACACGAACATTTTTTATCTCTGTTCCCTCTTTTTGTTGCATCATGGCAAGCGCTTGCAAGCCAACCCCTGCAAAGGCCCCACGCCACCCGGCATGGGCTACAGCAACAACTTGCTTTTCTGGGTCATAAAAGATTATGGGCAAACAATCTGCAGTCAAAACACCAATGGCGATATTACGGACATTTGAAACAATAAAATCGCCATCTTGCTCAAAAATATGAGCTCCTTTTACCTCCTCATCCTTACTCACAAAAAGACCATTAATACCATGCGTTTGATGCAAGAGAATAAGTCCTGAGAGACCAAAAGACCGAAAAAGTTTTTCACAAAATAAAGAGAATTCGGGTGCTTTGGGACCAACTGGGCAACGCTGAGCATCACCAAAGAAGTTAAATAGAGGAGACTTTGGCAAAATGTCCATATTTTTTTCCAGAATAGCATTCTCGTGACTTAGAAAATTATACTGAAAGTAGTATAGATAAATCATGTAAAAAAGTGTATAAAGGTTCTGTATTTTCACAGTAGCCCGGCACACCTTATCTAAGGATTTTAGATGGATTTTTATAACGGCAGTAAGAGCAGCGAAGCTGCAACAGATGATCACTCGCCTCACCCGCGAGGCCATGACAACGTCAAACCAAACCTGTGGGGGGATTAATGGTTCCTGTAGTCATCCTAAACGCGCTACTTGCAAGCACCTACACGCTTGGCAAAGTAGCGTTAAACTTTACGCACCCTATCTTTTTTGTAGGAAGCAGTATGCTCGTAGGAGGCGTCTCTCTGTTCATATATCAGGTACTTACAGCACCAAAAAAATTAATCGTCCACAAAAAAGATATGTGGCTCTTTTTGCAGGTAAGCTTTTTTACAATCTTTTTAAGTTACGTTCTACAATTTTGGGGTATGAAATCGCTACCATCATCTAAAGCCTGCTTACTGTATGGCTTTGGTCCATTTTTCTCGTACATCATTGCGTATCTTTTTTTCTCAGAAAAAATGTCCCTCAAAAAAATGATCGGGCTTATAATTGGTTTTACCGGCCTATTCCCTATCCTTATGACCTCGTCGCCAAAAGAAGATATGCTCGGAACCATATTTTATATCTCTCTACCTGAAATTGCCGTCATATTGTCAGCAGCCGCCTACAGTTACGGATGGTTTGTCATCAGGCAATTAGTCCACGATAGGCACTATTCGCCGCTCACCGTCAATAGCTACTCCATGATTACCGGCGGACTTTTGTCTTTGGCCTGTGTTCCTGTACTTGAAGGGCCCATTAAGATAACATTGTTTTATCCATTTTTTATTCTGTTGATCGGCACCGTCATCATTGAATACATCATCTGCAATAATTTGTATGCCATGCTTTTGGATAAATATTCAGAAACATTTCTGTCGCTCTCAACATTTTCAATACCAATTTTTGGAGCAATCTACGGATGGCTCTTTTTGAGCGAAACGATTACATGGCACTTTTTCTTGTCAGTACTGATTTTATTTTTCTCGATTAAGATTTTTTATCAAGTCGACAAAGAAGAGCACCCAAAGCGCAAAGTACCACTATGAAGATGCTCCTCAAATTTTAGGTAAACTCATACACGTTTCAATCGATCGAAAAGCCTAAATTTTTTTAGATTATAAGTTATTTATTTACGATTTGTAGGATGTCATCCCGGCCTTTGAGCCGGGATCCACACCAAGAGAAATCGATTAACATGGATACCGGATCAAGTCCGGTATGACATCGTCTACGTTGAAAATCACTACCCATAAAAAGTTTCTTATATTTTTTAGGACTACTGTTATTCAAGCCTTAAGACAGCATAAGTTGTCACTAACATGAAGCATCTCATCGTCAACAAGCATCTGCAAAATCTTGCGCACACGAACTTCTTCTTTGCCCAATAACTGGAAATGATTAATCAATCGATCGATTGAGGAGCTGCCATGATCAAGAAGATGCTGCAAAATCATGCCGCGAATCTGACGATCAGAACCTTCAAATTTTGATTGTTTTTGATAGTGAGCACTGAACCTACTCAAGTTCCCTTCTCGTTTTTTGAGCATCACACCATAATCCATCAAGGCGTAATACCAGTCACGCGGCGATTTTCGATCAAGTACTTTTTCAACAATAGGCATTAACTGCTTATCGGTGATATCTGTTAGATTTTTAAAGAAAAAATAGATGATAACTGTTCGAATGTTTGTTTCGATAAAAACAGCTTGATGCTGAAATGCATATGCCAGAATTGCATTTGCAGTAGCAGGACCAATTGCAGGAAAAGAGATCAATGCTTCAACCGTTTGAGGAAGCTCGCCTTGAAACTCATCGGTAACTTTTTTTGCAATTTTTTGTAGCGCGAGCGCCCGCCTGTTATACCCAAGCCCTTTCCACAACCTCAGAACCTCATCAAAAGGAGCTTGAGCAAGCGATGCAAAATCTGGGAAGCGATCAATGAATGGATCAAACTTTGTTGCTACACGATCAGTCTGCGTTTGCTGCAGCATGACTTCAGAAACAACGACGCGATAGGGAGAAATAACTTCTCGCCACGCAAACGATCGACGGCGTAGCCCATAAAAATGGTAGAGAATTGAGCGAAAAGCTTGAGCTGTTTCGTCTGTTAAACCCTGAGACTGATATAATTTATAAAAAGACTGAGAGAGATGGTGATCTTTTTCTGCCCATTCAAGATCAAAAATATTCTGCATAAAGCTCCTTGCTGATGATGCTCACTAGATTAAAACAAAAGAATGCAGATGTACATCTGCATCAAAGCCCCCTATCAAATCGATTAAAATGCGTTATATTTGCTGTATGGCTTTATCTAGTAACTGAATGCGAGAAGTTTTTATGCAAAGGATTGTATGTTTTGGATTTTTGTCGGATTCGCTCTTTTGGCAAGTGCTATCTCAGTCAATAAGGTATTGCTGGCTTCGCTCCCTGCGGTGTTTTTTGTCGGCATTCGAATGTTCTTTGGTGGCATCATCCTGTGCTCTTTGTACTACAAATCATCATACAGATTAAACCCTCGACAGCTGCTCAAGAATTGGAAAATTTTACTTGCGGCTGCCGTGTGCACAACGTTTCTACCATCAATCCTCAAGGCGTATGGCCTAAAATATCTTGTCTCATCTAAGGCAGCTTTTATTGGCGCGCTCGATCCTTTTATCACAGCGCTGTACTCGTATCTTTTGTGGAGCGAAAGATTATCAAAGAAAAAAATTCTTGGAATATTCTTAGGTTTTACAGGCACTATCATGCTGTGCGTACCGCAAACAACCATAGAAGAAACTTTTCTGAATATTCTTATTTTCTCTCTTCCTGAACTTGCAGCTTTTGGAGCTGTTGCCATTGGTCGCTATGGCTGGATTTTATCACAAATTCAACTCAAGCAGGGCAACTATTCAGCCCCAGAACTTAACGGCATCATCATGCTTATCTCTGGCGTATTGGCCCTTGTAGCAGCTGCTTGCATGGGGCAATTTGATGTAGAACAAATTCCGCTTACCTGGAATTTTCTATCACTAATGGTCTATACCATTGTTATGGGCAATGTTGTTGCCTACACCATGTACGCACAATTTCTCAAGGCCTACAGCGCCAACTTTGTATCGCTTCTTGGCTTTTCAGTTCCACTGTTTGTCAGTTTTTACGGATGGCTCTTTTTATCAGAACAAATCACGCTCACCTTGATTGCTGCTGCGGTTGTTATTCTGACCGGAGTTTACCTGTTTTATCAGGAAGAGCTGGCTTCTTTGAAAAGGAATGCCTAATTCAAAAAAGAAGCTTTCTTTTGAACTGATTTTTATTTGCATTCTTTCAGAGAACTCTTACAAAAAAAGCTGTGAATACTTTTGACAAAAAAATACTATTGCGCCATTTTATACAAACTCTCTTTTGCACGTAATCAATCTAAAATACAAAAAATAAGGAAATATGAAAATCCTGAAAAAAACACTTCCAGCGCTTCTTGCTCTTACTATGATTACGCACGCACAAGCAGGTTCAATAGAATCGGATACAAACCAGGAAAACGTCTGCGTAGAAGAAATCATTGATATAATCGATGCAGAAAAAAGCGGTACATTCGAAAAACCCAAATCTGGCAAAGTACAACAAATTATAGCTTATCTAAAAAAGAATAAACTACAGGTTGCTGGCACGCTTGGCGTGACAACGCTTGTAGTTGCTACGGCTATTGCATTGCTTCCAAGAACAAAGCTGATAATCACAGAAAAAGACCTTCCAGAATCGATAAAAGAAAAATTAGCAGCCAATGAAGAAACTGTTGAGAAAAAAATTTCTGGGATGTCTGACTCAAAAGACAAAGTTGCTTTTCTGAAAGAGGCAAAAGAAGAAATTAGAAAAGCACGATCAAAAGTAGTAGATCATCTAAAACAAGACTCGCCAGAGTGGAGCGCTAAAGTAAAAAAATTTAATAAAAGCATTAACAGGCTTACTGATAAAATAGAAAAATTAGAAATTAAAATAAAAAAACTTGAAAAATCAAATACTCAATCTTAAAAATCTTTTTGCTCAATTAAGAATCGGCGTAATAATCCGATTCTTAATTGAAACTATTTAATAGTTAAGAAGGCTGTTTTCACCTAGCTCTAAGCGAGCAGTCGAGCAAATGCAAAAAAAGAGTACACTTTTTCGATAGACTGCTCTTACGTAAACTCCGTTGCAATTATCGTTACCTGAACTTCATCCTCAACAAAAGAGATCTATTGACTTTTTTTCAAAATGTAATTACAATGTAGATACAAAGTTCTAACAATTAATAGATAATAAAAAGAGGAGAAAATCTATGAAGCTTCACCTTGTCCAAATCGGTAATTCATGGGGGATAAGAATTCCCAAATCCCTTTTACAACAATGCAATTTCAAAAAAATTGTTAAAGTTTCTATCATCAATGGAAATCTTCTCCTTTCTCCTGACAATGGTCCCCGAGATGGTTGGAAAGAAGCGTTCAAGAAAATGGCACAAGCTGGCGATGATAAACTCTTGGATAGCGATCTTATCGAATCAACTTTTGATAAGGACGAATGGGAATGGTAGCACCGCACCGCTTTGACGTTTACCTTATTTCTCTGGATCCTACACAGGGGCATGAAATTAACAAAACAAGGCCCTGTCTGATTATTTCTCCTAATGAATTGAATATCTCAATCCGAACTGTCATTATTGCCCCCATGACAACCAAGGGACGGAACTATCCAACACGAATACCCGTCGAATTTGACGGCAAACAAGGACAGATTGTCTTGGATCAAATAAGAACGGTAGATAAATCCCGTTTAGTTAAGAAACTGGGAACCATTTCAGAGGTAGAAGCTGCAACTGTTTTAGACATTTTACAAAGATTATTTGCCGATTAAACCCAGTTTTTTGCTCAATTAAGAATCGGCGCAATAATCCGATTCTTAATTGAAACTATTTAATCGTTAAGAAGGCTGTTTTCACCTAGCTTTGCATTTTTTCGCAAAAATGTTGGAGCGTCAAGATCATTCTCATCAACAGTACTTGAAAGGCTCATCTCAGAAAGTTCTTGCACAGGGCGCTGGGTTGGCGATTCGGCATCTGTGTGCACAGCAACTGTTGCTACAGGTTTTTCTTGAACAGAGGCTGTCACTGTTTGGTGAAACGGACTTTGAGCATGCATCATTGCCGGTTGCTCTGGGACCACATTCTGAGCAAGCGTACTTTGCTCTGGTCGAGCAAATGCAGCAGAAGAGTACACTTTTTCGATAGGCTGTTCTTGCTCAAACCCTGTTGCTATCACGGTTACCATTACCTCATCACCAGCAGTGACATCAATAACAGATCCCAAAATGATATTTGCATCTTCACGCACCATATCGTATATAAGCATTGCTGCATCATTAATTTCATAAAGACCAAGCGAAGCGTTGCCGGTAATATTTATCAAAACGCTCTTGGCTCCCTTGATATTTACATTTTCCAAAAGTGGAGAGCTAATCGCATTCAAAGCTGCTTGACGTGCACGATCAGGCCCGCTTGCTCGACCGGTACCCATAATCGCCATACCCATGTCTTTCATGATTGTTCTGACATCAGCAAAGTCTACGTTGATATGACCAGCTTTGAGAATGATATCTGAAATACCTTTAACCGCCTGCTTTAAAATATCATTAGAAAGAGCAAATGCATCAAGCATTGAAATGCGCTGATCAGAAATTTCAAGAAGCCGTTGATTAGGTACTATGATAAGAGTATCAACAGATTCTTTTAAATTTTTAACAGCATCTTCGGCAAACTTATGACGTCTTTTGCCCTCAAATAAAAATGGTTTGGTTACAATTGCAACAGTTAAAACACCCAACTCTTTTGCGGCTTGCGCAATAACTGGAAGCCCGCCAGTCCCTGTTCCTCCGCCCAACCCTGCTGTCAAGAAAAGAATATCGGTGCCAATAAGATGTTCCATTATGGCATCAAGATCTTCTTCTGCAGCTCTTCTCCCCAAATCTGGATTTGATCCTGCTCCAAGCCCCTTGGTGATTTTAACACCCAAGCGAATTTTGCTACGAGCTGGAGATAATTCAAGCGATTGCGCATCAGTATTTGTTACAATAAAATCAACCGATGATAACTGCGCACTCTCAATCATCCAATTCACTGCGTTGCAACCAGCTCCTCCAACGCCCAAAACTTTAAGGCTGGCGCCTGACAGCAGGCTCTTTTCTTCTTCTATTGCTATATCTATCATAATACTCCCCTTTGTATCCAAGGCTCACGCTATTGGTGATTTAACCTACTAAAAAAAATCATAAATCCAAGATCTCATCCGTTTAAATAACGTTGTTACCACAGCATCACTATCAGCATTTGCTCCAGATCCACTACGCTCGCCAGTTGCATACACCAAAAGACCATAACCGGTTGCATAAACAGGACTTTTTAAAAGATCAGGCATTTGAGCAGGCAAAGCTTGGTCAGAAAATGATGATGGCACACCAATACGAACAGGAACTCCGAGCCGCTCGGAGGCAAGCTCTTTGACTCCATCAAGCAATGCCCCTCCTCCTGTGATGACAAGCCCTGCAGGCATAAATTGCTTCAACCTAAATTGATCAATTTCATCAGCAAAAAAATCAAAAAGTTCTTCTGCTCTAAAATGTAAAATTTCAGATAACAGACTCAACTTGACCGTTTTCACACCATCTGTGTAGCCAAGAGCAACATCAACATAATCATTTTGAAGCAGGGCAGCACCTTCGCGCGCAACGGTACCATAAAACCGCTTAAGTTCTTCGGCGGATTGGAATGGAATGCCAAGCCCAATAGCAACATCATTGGTAAAATGATTACCGGCAATTGGAATAACTTTTGAATGACGAATGCGCCCATCTTTGTAAATAGCAAAGTCAGACGTTCCGCCTCCAATATCAAGAATGCCCACACCCATTTCGCGTTCAGATGTGGTAAGAACAGCGTCTGCCGACGCAAGTTGTTCGAGCACGATATCACGCACACTCACACCAGCAAGTTCACAAGATTTTACAATATTTTGAGCTGAAGCAACGGCTCCCGTGATGATGTGTACTTGAGCTTCAAGGCGAACACCATACATCCCTAGCGAGTCTAAAACAAACTCTTGACCATCAACACGAAAATATTGCGGAATAACATGCAAAATTTCTTGATCCTTGGGTAATGGTACGGCTTTTGCCGCATCAATAACACGGTTAATATCATACTGCGTTACATCCCGCCCCTTGATTGCAACAACGCCTGTTGAATTGCAAGAACGTATGTGACCGCCAGAAATACCAACGTACACAGATTCAACTTTAACCCCTGCCATTGACTCTGCTTCTTTAAGCGCAGCCTTGATGGAGTCAACCGTCATGCCAATGTTGACCACAACACCCTTTTTGAGCCCATGTGACGGATGTTGACCAATCCCCACAATTTCAAGATTCCCTCGAAGGTCTACAGAGGCAATCAAGACACAAATTTTTGTCGTTCCAATATCAATAGCTGTAACATAGCCACCCAAAATTCTTCGGTTTATCATCCCGCCCCCCGCTTGATTCTTTCTAAAAATTTGACATAAACTCGTTCGTTAAATCGAATATCAAAAAGTATTTTACATTCCTTTGAAGTCACAATTCTCTTGGTCAATAAACCCTTGCGAGCCAAATCTTCAAAAATATTATTAATCTTGGCAATCTTATCGCGTACAAAAAAAGACTTTTCATCGGCAATTATTTTGCAAGCACACGCCGCCTTTTTAGGAACAAGTTCAATTTTATAGGGCGCATGATAGGTAATGTTAAATCGATCCCAATAATCTTGTGGAATTGAGTGTAGAAACGCGTAAGCCTGCTTATCAAGCTTTTCCCCACACCATGACTCATCAACGGAGACAGGCTTGAATTTTTTCAGATCGATATTTTCAAAATATGATGGCACCAAGAGCCTACGCTTATCACCAACAACAAATTGATTGTTTACCAAAAAAGACGGAGCCACACCTTGCACAGTAACATTCAGCGTCATAGACGCAGACAAACGACAATCAATTTTTTTGATAATTGGGAATTCCTTTTTCAGTTCTTGAAAAAGCGTCTGAGGTGAAAATAAAAAAAGAGATCTGCGAGCATCAGCTGTAATTAAATTTTGAATCTTACGAGCAACCGTTTCGGAATAAATATGCTCAAAAAAACAAACCGTTGTCCGCGGATAAGTTGAATCGTAAATATTCTGACGAACAGATACAACCATTCTTTGAACCGAGAAAAAAACAATGGGCGCTGCTATGCCGCAAGCAACAACCAGCAACACAAATTTTTTTGCATTTTTTTTTATTTTTTTCGCTGATGCCATAAAATCACACACTCTTTTACTATCTCTAGATTGCCCCGTGCCCGTTTAGGAGTACAAGCATAAATTGCTTTCAGCTCCTTTTATGAGTAATAGCAAAACGGCAATCGAAAAAGCAAAAAGAATGTGCGCTCAGGCTTAAGCGTCTGACCCGGCTACGGGAAAACCCCTATCTGACCACTCTTGCACTCCCCCTTCATAAACCCGGGCATTGGAAAAGCCAAGACTAACTAAAAGTTCATAGGCCTGGTTACTCAAGGGACATGCTTTTGAAGCGCAGTAGACAGCTATATTTTTATTTTTAGCCCAAAGCTTTGATTCAGCCTTGAGATTTTGAAGAGGAACACAAGTTGATCCTTTGATATGAAGCTTATCAAAAGATTCTTGAGGCAACACACAAACAACGGTAAGATCATCACTATTTTTCATATCATTGATGAGCTGCTCGGCAGAAATATCGAGATTTTCTCCACCAGTAGCTGAAACGTAGGCAACCGACATGTAAGCAGCCACAGCCATCAGCCCAATAACAACAACTGCTGGAATAGCAAAAAATTCTAGTTTCCATACGTGATTATGCTTCATTGAAGCCCTCCCATCATAATTTGCTGCACGTCTATTCTCAAAATAGCATTATTTGAGAACAATATTTCCCAAATTTCAAGCTAATATATTTTCAGATAGAAAATCAAATAAATTAAAATTTGAAGGGAGAGCCTTAACGGTTGCATATTTTACTACGCAACCACCATCTACTATTCAGCATCATTTGATTGCAACTCAACATCAGCAGTCAATCCTGCTTGATTAAGTTCTTTTTTCGCATTCTCTAGGGCTATTCTTTTTTCTTCGATAATTTTCAGTAAAGAGTCTTTATTTTTAGCTTTACAGAGTTGTAGAAGCTCTTCTTGTTCATAAAGCTCTTTTCTACATTTTTTAACTACGTTAATGTTATCGGCAACGCTCTTCGCAGATTCAACTATTCTCTCGTGCTCGAGAGCCAAAGAGGTCATGATATCTGCAACGTTTTGGTCATATTCTAGATCCTTATAACAAGTTGTACCATTGTACCCGCCTTTAAATTTTATTTTGCCTTGCGCGCTATTATCTACCGCTATATTAACAAAGTCCGGCTCCGACTTTTTCCTATATTTATTTGTTATATCTATCATGGATTGATAAAGCTCTGTGCTTTTATTTTTTAGATCATTTATTTTCTTTTGATAGGGAATTAAAAGCTCTAATTCATCTTTCTCATATTTTAGCTGAGCTTCAAGTGCTTGCTCAGCTGATTGCCTACTTTCTATTGCTTTCTTAAAATTTTTGCACTCCGCTTGTAAACGGCTAATCTCATCTCTCAATTGACTAATTTTTACAGATTCAGTATTTGCCTCATTCTGCAATGCATCTTTCTCTTGAAGCAATGCATCATGCTTCTTTTGAATCAGCTCTAACTCTACGGTTGCTTTATTTTTCCGCTCTTGAGCTGAGGTAATTTGGTCAGGCAACAAATGCAACTCTTCGTCTAATTGATTTTTTTTCAAAATATTTTGCTCACATTCTTGCTTTAATCTGTTTATTTCTGCATTGAACTGCGCGATCTCTCTTTCCGCTTGGAGCTTTGCCTCTTCTACTCGCTTTAATTGCTCTTCTGCGTTCCAGCAATTTTCTTTTAATCTATTTTCTTCTAGAAGCTCTTTATCATATTGCTCAGATAATTCTTCTCGACGTCGCCTTAACGCTTCGTTTTTTTCTTCTGCAAGCTTTCGCTGCTCCTCTAGATCTCTAATCTGCTCATCTGACAAACACTGCTTGCTTAGCTTATTAGATTCTTCATTTAATTCGATTACCGCAGCTTCTAATTGCTTTTGTTTATCGATCTGACACTTAACTTGATCAAGCTGGCCTTTTGATTCATTAAATTCATTTAATTGCATAAGTAATAAATCATACCGCCCTTGGAGCAAGTCCATGGCCTCTTGTTTATCTTTATAAAATACATAGGCATAAATACCAGAAGCAAAAATCACTACAGCAGCACACCCAATACCAACGCCAACTAAAAAACAAAGATTTTTATCTCTCCCCTTTATTTTTCTTGATTGAACACCAAGATCAATGACGTCCAACTGATCAGTCTGCATGGACTGCATAATCAGGTCGGTTATTTGATGATGCGTATAGCCTTGTTCTAATAGTCTTTGAAAAGCATCAATAGCAATCGTTGTTTTCCCTTGCAAAATGACATCTTGAGTGTTAATCGGCGCTGCTACAGAGTGCATCATAAGAATCAATGCAAACAGTAGGCGTAAAAATTTTTGGAACATAAAAAATCCTCAGGCTAAAAACAAAAAATAGTAGCAACAGATGATAAAGAAATACCAATAAAACACAATAGAAACCAATATTATTTTGCATCCAAGTAAAAAGATAAACGGAGTTGCCTTGATAGCAACTCCGTAGAATGAAGTTTTGATTTTGCTCCTGTAAGCAAAATTAGTATAAGAATTATTTCAGAATTTTAATGTCTGTAGCTATTTGAAAGAGCAAAATACCTGCAGCAACAGAAGCATTGTAAGAAATATCGGGAGTCAGCTGAGGCAAGGTAATGGCTTGTCCAAGCGCTTTGACATCCTTAGAAATGCCAACCGCTTCATTACCAATAACAAGGCACAAAGGACCTTTGTACTGAACTTTTGCAGCATTTTGACCATCAAGAACAGCCATATAAAAATTGTATCCAGCTTTTTTCAGTTCGATAACTGCAGCTTTAACCGATGGCGCAAGATAAATATCAAGATGCTCAACAAGGCCTGCAGCCGCTTTGCATGCAGCAGCTGTCAGAGGAGCAGACTTTGACTTACATAAAACCACACCAGTCACGCCAGTACAGTAGGCAGAACGCAAAATTGCGCCCATGTTACGCACGTCTTGAACAGCATCAAGAAGCAAAATGAACGGCTTTTTGGCCGGATCAAATGGTGTTGATGTAAATTTAAACGGGGTCACCCACGCAAGAACGCCCATATGCTCTGTTGATCCTGCCATGCGATCAAGGACATCGCGGGGAACATATTGCGTATTGGGCATTGGCTTTGGCAGATAAGGTTTAATGCGGTCCCATGCGCTTGGCAGAGGTTTTGTTGTGTACAACGCAACAATCTTACGTTTTTTTGCCTTAAGCAATTCTATAATTGGATGAGCGCCATAAATAAGCTCGTTGCCAATCGATTCAATTGGAACAGCTACCTGCTCTTTGATAGACGGCTTAGCAAACGGAGCCGACTTACGAACAAAGGACGGTCTGCCGATTGTTCTTTGTGGACGGCCAGTTGATCGCACGTCTCTGCTCTCGTCTTGGTCGTCATAGCGCTTGTGTATACGAGACCTTTCGCGAGGGCCTTTGCCATATGATTTTGCTGGCTTTGCCTTACCAAAAGGCTTTTTATCCTGTGTCTTTGCAGGTTTTGCCTTGCCAACGGGCTTCTTATGTGCTGTCATATCTGGTAACCAATGTTTAGGGATATAGTTTTTGGATAAATCTGTAAATAAGATTCTAGCGTAAAACGAGATAATGAGCAAAAGAGCTGCACTCAATTAGAAAAAATTTACGCTTTTTTATAAGGCTATTTTCAAAAAAAATTAACAGATGCTAACGAAATGTTTACACTAAAGCTCGTTTTTAAAACCATATTTAAGACCACAAGTGACACACTTTTTTAGGAACAGGTTCATGTACATTTTAGAAGGAAATATCGGCGTCGGAAAATCAACATTTCTAAAGCTTATTGCAGAGCTCTGCCCAGAAGTAAGTGTCATCCAAGAACCAAAAGAAGCATGGTCTGGCGCAGCACATGGCAAGTCACTGCTTGGCAACTTTTATGACAACCCTTCTCGCTGGGCCTACACCATGGAAACTCTGACCATGAAGTCACGCGTCAATGACCATTTGCGCGAACAAGCACACCAAGACCCAAACCGCATTATGGAACGCTCTGTCTATTCGGGTCACTATTGCTTTGCCAAAAATGGTGCAGCTCAAGGATTTTTGTCGCCACTTGAATGGCAACTTTATTCGCAGTGGGTAGATTTTTTGGTAAAAAAACAATGCAAAATACCACGTGGATTTGTCTATCTAAAAGCTGAACCAGAAGTTTGCCTCGGTCGTATTCACAAGCGCAATCGTCCAGGCGAAGAAGGTATTCCTCTTGAATATATGCAGCAAATCAACACGCTGCATGATAAATTTTTACTCGACAAAGAAGATCTTTTTGATGAACTTAAATCGGTTCCTGTGCTTGTGATTGACTGCAATATTGAATTTGCAAATAATGAAAATTTAATGAATGAGCATGCTGCAAGAGTACGCACTTTCTTACGTGATACTCAAGCAGATTAGACCTGTTTCAAGCAAATAGGGCTTATTTATTAGGGCTTCTCGCTTTATTTTTCTTCCCCGTAGACATAAAAACCATAGCCTGAGTACGATTATTTAAGTCTTGAATAATCGTACAAATCTTAAGGGGAGAAGATATTCATGAAAAATAATGTCAAATTTCTAGCTATCACGATATGCGGATTAAACTTTATACCTGCGTCAATATCAGCATTCAAAGAGCCATATGAAAATATCACAGATGAAGAGATAACTATCATCGACAAACTCGCCTACCATTTTTTATCCATCCATACGTCCATTGAGCGTAATGACGTCAAAGCGATGATACAATATGCGCTTGATGATAAAGAAATTAACAAACAGTCCTTTAAATCAAAGTTACCCCCGCCACTTCATTACGCAATTACTCAAGGCAAGCCAGAAATCATTCAAACGCTTATAGAAGATTGCGCAGCAGATATCAACTTAAAAGACCCGCTGTGGAAAAATAGAACTCCATTACACAGAGCTATAATAGGAATGTCAGAAGGATCTCCTGAGGAAAGAAGAGAATTTGTTATAAGCGTAGTGCGATTTTTATTACAAAAAGGCGCAGATCTGACGCTAAAAGACGATAGAGGCCTTACGCCATTTTTATTTATGCTTGAAGAATACAATATTGCAAAAATTTTATCAGAAGACTTTGCTCAGCAGATCATTCACCTATTTTTAGATGCAGGAGTCGATCTTTTAACTAGAAATAACCTCAACCAAACAGCCTTACATTTTGCAGTCAAGAATAAATACGTATTACTCAGTAGATTACTATTAGATCAAAACCAAGAACTTATAAACCTTGAAGATACATTTGGGTTTAGCGCTCTTGACCATGCAATGAATAATCGAGACGATAAAATGGTCGACTTATTACTTCAGTACAAGCCAGCTCTAACAAGATGGCCACAGTTATGCAACAACAATAATAGCGGCTCTATTACCTTTCAATAGCTTTAAGAATTTTACGCTCAACTTTTTGCATCACCTCAAATTCATCATCTGTTTGATGATCATAATTCAAAAGATGAGCAAGACCATGCGCCAAAAGGACGGGCAGGTGTTCTTCAAATGAACGTCCCCACCTCTTTGGCGCATCTTTTTTAACAAACTCAAGCGAGATAATCAAATCTCCCAAATTTTTATCTTCAGGTGATTGTATTTTAATTTTTTCGCCAGGCTTGAGATCAACATGATAGGGGAACGATAAAATATCGGTTGCCTTGTCTTTATGCCGATAATCTCTGTTGTAGGCGCGAATTGATGCGTTGGTTGTCAAAAGAACCCCAACATCAAAGTTGGGGTATCCAAGCGCTTTAATCATTTTTTCCAGCATCGTCTGCATCAAATTGACATCAACTGAAATTTTTCGTTGCCTGTTATTAATCAAAATCATGCGTTATACCTTTACAAACGCAATGTGCATGTCACCGTCTGTTTGTAACACATTTTCTGCACCTTCGGCCTGATAATCAATCAGCACAGCCTTACAAACACCTTTAAGTAATCTTTCTTGTGATTTAACGGCATCTATACATTCTGCTGAACCGCACAAAACAAGACGAGCAAGTTCTGTTTTAAGCGAAAGCTGAGCTTCACTTTTAAGCTTGCGAACCTGAGCAACAATACTCAAAAGAGTATTCATAGCGCTCACGCTTGCTTCAAAAGTATATTCAAAACGTTTTTCTGAAATTTGAGAGGTATGCAGCGACACATGCTGCTCACGGTTTTTGTAGAGCATTTGATAGAGCGTCTCGGTCACAAATGGAATTGACGGAGCAAAGAGTTGCAATATGCCAAATCCAACTTCATACAGGGTAAAACGGGTCCCTGCAATGATAGCAGCGTCATAATTATCTGGATTGAAGAATTGGTCTTTGACAAGCTCTAGGTAGTTATCGCAAAAATCGCTCCAGAAAAATTTTTCAATAACTTCAAGAGCCGCATGATATTCATACGCATCAAAAGCCTTGATGTAGTTCTGGACCGTCTTGCTGAACTGATGCAATAACCACTCATTGAGAACATCAAGCTTGCGACTATCTGCCTTATCATATTTTTCTACCGGCTCTGCCGCAAACCTAAAAGCATTCCACAATTTGGTGACCAAACGGTGACCTATCTTCAGCTGCGTCTCGCTAAAAACTGTATCCATTCCCAAGCGAGCGCTTGCTGTCCAGTATCGAATAACATCGGCAGGATAGTTTTGAAGCAAAGACTCAGGAGTCATTTTGCTGTTTTCTTTCGACTTAGAAATTTTTTCTTTACCAGCAAGAACGTGGCCCGAGATAACAATATCCTTCCACGGAATCTGGTTGTGATGAAAATATGATTTTACAATGGTATCAAATGCCCAGGTACGAATAATGTCGTGAGCCTGTGGCCGCATGCTCATTGGCATAGTCAGACCATCGGACGATTGCTCTGGCCAACCAAGATTAATTTGTGGCGTCAGAGATGAAGTGTTCCAGGTATCCATAACATCGGTATCTGGCTTGATGTCAGTTGATTGGCATGCCGAACAAGCACCGCCAGGGTAACTCTGTTCTTGTGGGTCAACAGGCAAGTCTTCAAGACGGGCAAGCAAAATTTGCTGACAATTACCACAATGCCAAACCGGGAATGGAATACCAAAAAAGCGCTGCCGCGATATGCACCAGTCCCAATTAAGATTGGACACCCATTCTTGGTAACGAATTTTCATGTGCTCAGGCTTCCAAACAATTTCGTCTGCAAGCTTTAAAAAAGCATCTTTGTGGTCGAGAATGTTAATAAACCATTGCCATAAAATTTGATATTCAATTTCTTGCTTGCAGCGCTCATGCGTACTAACGTTATGAGTAATCGGCTTTTGAGCAAGCAATGCACCTGTAGCTGCAAGATGCTCCAAGACACGCTTACGCGCTTCGTGCACACCAAGCCCTGCAAGAGGGCCAGTCTCTGAGGACCACTTGCCATCAAGACCAATCACCTGAACAAACGGCAAGTTATGTTTTTTAAACCACAAAATATCAGTCTGATCACCAAAGGTACAACACATTACAAGACCTGTGCCTTTTTCTGGGTCGACCAGCTCATCTTCAAGCAACGGAACAGTTTTGCCAAAAACAGGAGTAATGGCTTTTTTTCCCTTAAGATGCTGATAGCGGCTATCGTTCGGATTAAAAAATACAGCAACGCACGCTGGCAAAAGCTCTGGACGCGTTGTTGCTATAGTTAGGTTTTCACCATCGGTTGTAGTAAAACGAATTTCATTAAACTGGGTACCAACCTCAATGCTATCAAGCTCAGCCTGCGCAACAGAAGTGCGGCACGTAGTGCAATAGAGCGAAGGCTCAGCTTTGCGGTAGGCAACCCCTTTTTGAAACAACTCAATAAAAGAATACTGAGATGTCTTGCGTGCTTTGTCAGAAATAGTTGAATAGAGCTTGGTCCAATCAACAGACAAGCCGATGCTACGCCACAAAGCCTCAAATATTTTTTCAACGTCATGCGTCTCTTTTAAACAAAGAGCCATGAACTCCGATCGCTTCATCAAATGCGCTTTGGTCGAATTCTTTTTCTCTACAAAACGCTCAGTTGGCAAACCATTATCATCAAACCCCATGGGATAAAAAACATTAAAACCGCGCATGCGCTTGTAGCGGGCAACAACATCGGTCTGAGTGTAAGAAAACACGTGGCCAATATGAAGTGTCCCTGAAACTGTTGGGGGGGGAGTGTCGATGCTAAACACCTCTTGCGAAGAATTTTGCTGAAATGCGTACGTGTTTTCGCGCTCCCACAGTTCTTTTGCTTCGAGCTCACATCGCTGACTATCGTATAATTTATCCATGTCCATAAAAGTTCCTAAAGAGAAACAGTAATTTTTAGGTTGATGCTTAACTGGGGTAATTATACCATACGGAGAAAACAAAAATAAGGGCCGAGAATCTCGGCCCTTACCTTCTAAAATATAATTCAAATCCTATTTGCAGCGGCAAAAAATTTTCACTTTTGCAAGACACATGTCCAAGAAGTTAGTCACTTGGGTCATGTTGAGCATCACAAGGCCATAGTAGACAAGCCCCAGGCCGGCAATAAATACCATCATGCTCACAATCACCTTGTGTGCAAGCATCAGACAAAGCACGCCAAGAAACACGGCAAGGAGACCCTTTACCACTTTCATGTTTGGCAAATCGCAGCATGAATCGCTCTTGCGCTCAGCTTTTTTATTATTCTTTTCCATTTCGTCCATGGACTCTCCTTTTTTTGAATCGATGA
Organism: uncultured Pseudomonadota bacterium; assembly: GCA_964493325.1. GTDB lineage: Bacteria > Babelota > Babeliae > Babelales > RVW-14 > CAZBMD01. The sequence goes on from CAZBMD010000011.1 coordinate 47,469, forward strand.
GTCTTGTACACACGCCGGAGTATTTTTTATAAGCTACTCAAGAAGCGTATCAAAAGGAAAAAATGAAACTCAATAGTATTCAATAGAAAAATAATGAATTTAATAGAGAATATACAATTAATGGTAGTTATTGCAGTTTGTTATTAGGCAAAAGATCTCCTAGACGATGTAAAAGCCCAGGGCTAAAAAGAAAAACCTATTCAACAGAATTTCACAAAAACATCACGAAATGCGATTTTTAACTATATTTGTCGTTATTGTTAAAAAAAAGTTTTAATGTTAAATTAAAAATAAATAATTTTTTCATTAAAAACAAAGGGTCTTATATGAAATTTATAAATAATATGAAATTATTAATGACTATAGGTTTGCTACTACAAGCAGGCATAAGCCTTGCAGATAACAATGATTGGGCTCTTCAGGGGCAGTCAATACTAAACAAAATTGACTCTTTTTCAAGTAAATCAAGTGAATCTAATTCAAAATTAATAGAAGCAGCTGAAAACAATAATTTAAAAGAGTTACAAAAGGCTTTAAATGATTCGAAAGCCAATATTAATGAAATAAGCACAAAATCAGGTATGACAGCTTTAATGCATGCTTGTAGAAATGGTCGTGAAGATATGGTGATATTGCTCCTTGATAAAGGGGCTAATCCTTCTATCCAAAACTCATGGGGCGATAATACAGCGTTGAGAGAAGCTGTAAAAAAAGGACATAAAAAAATAGCTGAACTATTAATTAATAAACATAAAAATGATACTAACGCTAGACTTAGCATGGGTTATTCTTTAATAGAAGCAGCTAAAAAAGGAGATAAAGATATGGTGACATTGCTTCTTGACAAGGGAGCTGACCCTAATGTTGCAGGCAGCCCTGACTCAGGTAGTTGTTATACAGACTCTACGGCTTTGTTAGAAGCTGCTTCTCATGGCCATAAAGATATTGCCCAACTGCTTCTTGATAAAGGCGCTAACATTGACGCTGAAGACAGCATGACAGCTTCTACAGCTTTGATCCTAGCTTCAAGCCAAGGCTATAAAGATATTGTCAAATTACTTCTTGATAAAGGAGCAAATTTTCATAGCAAAGATGTATATGGTTCCACCGCTTTGGAAATTGCTAAAAGCAAAAGATACAAAGAAATTGTTCAACTCATTCATCAAGCAATAGAAAAAGCTGGCAAAGTTTAAAGAATAGACAATTAATCGTAGTTATTACAATTTGTGATCAGGCGAAAGCCCACATAGACGATGTAAAAGCCGAGGGCTAAAAAAAAGAATTTGAAAAATGCTTTCCACAAAACAGGAAATATAATGGCAAGGCCAATAAAGATTAATAATAGACCTTTTGCATGCCGATTCATGAGCAATTAAACTCCGTCGTAGATATGTTGTTGACTAACAAGCCTGATTCTGCCACAAGTTTTTAAAATCTGCAAACTCATAGAAAACACCTAACTCTAGAATTCTTAAATCCCCGAAAAATTTACAATGTTCGAGTTCACAGAATAAGCCCCGCAAGTTCTCACTTACAGGGCTTATTTTTTTGACTATATAGAACAAAATAGATTATTTGATGATTTCAACAGTTCCGTTAACTATTTTACCTTCAATCTTTGATGTCCCAAAAAGCTTAACGCATACGGGCTCTTTACTAAACGTAACGTCGCCATTAATAGTTGTATCGTGCAATTCAATGTACCCTCCAGTTTTTTTAGATTTAACGACAAGAGAGCTCAGAGTGCACTTTTTTAGAACTACTTCTAGATTTTTTTTATCTTTATTCTTTTTGCCCTTCTTGACTTTAACATTCTTGAAAGTTGAAGACTGGGCCTTAAGTGAGCCGCGAACAGAAAGGTCTTGCATATCCAAATTTGAGACTTTGTCGACATACCCATAAATTGTTGAGCTTCCCTTGACGGTAATGTCATCGCCGGTCAAATGACCCAAAACTAACAAATTCCCATTAATTACAGCTTTATCAAACTGAGCATCACCTCGGATGTCGCAATCTTTACCGATGCTTAATTTACGAAATGTACCATACCCCATAACCGTTAGGTTTCCAGAAATCGATTCGCCCTTGGTATTAACCATACCAAATCGAGTAACATCGCCGGTTGACTTGGCATCTTGAAAGCCAAAATTTGAGCTCTTTACGTCAACAATAACACTCTCAGTAGCAGCCTTGTTCTTCTTATCTTTATTTTTTTTAGACTTTACTTTTTTACAAGATTGCTCTGTCTTTACATAGTCAGGAATAAATCCGCGAGCATGAGGAGGGACGCATTTAACCCAGTCCGCCTCTTGATGACATTCCTTATAGCTCTTTTCTTGCTTTGCATGTTCAGGGATAAATCCTCGCGCAAAAGATGGGACAAAATTCACCCACTCAGCCTCTTTTGCAAGCACCGGAAGACATTGAGCTGAAATCATAGCCAACAGAATCAAAGACAAAATTTTCTTCATGATAAACTCGTTATTTTTAAAGACTTAATCAATATTATTATTAGTAATTATTTGAGCATTGCCCCTTACATCCTAAATCAATAGAAGAAATTGTCAAACTTATTGCGAGCGCGAAACGCCTTGCCAAACCGCAATCTACAAAGACAGCAAAGACTTTTCTTACTAATCAAATCATCTCTAGCGTGAACGCTTTTCAAAGCAAGCCAGTACATTAAACTCTGTGCCCAAAAGGTTCTTTTCCTGCTCCATCGTAAACCTATCCAGGTAATCCAATGTCCCTACAAGAGCAGGCATCAATGCTTTTTGATAGAACGGTCTGATCTCGTACGTCTTGTTATCGCGCATAATCCATTTCTTAATTGGATAATTGAGCCAGCGGACTGCATGCTTGCATCGATTCCACAATAAATTATGAATTTTATGCGGATACAAGAGAGAACGCATCTGCAACGAAGGCTCAGCTTTTGCAAGGTCCATAAATCTTTTTTTATTATACGAGCGATAGTGACCAAGTTTTTCCCATTCTGACGGTGTTGCTGTACCATCAATCCTGCCAGGGACAAAAATAATAAGCTCACCACCAGGCTTAAGAATGCGAGCACATTCTTGAAAAGCTTTGGCGTCATCTTTGATATGTTCAAAAGTATGAGCTGAAATAATTACATCAAACGAATTTGAATCGAAAGGAAGTGACTCTGCATTGGCCACCGTTACCTGGGCATCAATGCCTGTTTTTTCAAAATGATTACGCACTTGAGCAACTGTATTTTCCGAAATATCAATGCCAAACCGTTGGAACTGAGGCAAATCTTCAAGCATGGTTGAAATACCAGTCCCTATCTCAAGCAATGACCCATAATGATGCTTGATCTGCTTAATTATAATCGACCGGGTACAAAAACTGCCAACATCGTGCCTGAATACCTCATAGTCTGCGGTATCAAAATAGTGATCATAAAATTTTTGACTCTCTTGCTCCTGAAATTTATTACCTGTTTTCATTGCTCTCTCCTTTTTGAATGTATAGTACAGCCGTTATGGCACAGCAGCACTTGAGATATACCGCGATAAGGGGTAGGCGTCAATTGGCAAGAGGATCATCCAAAATTGTGAATTTCAGGTCATTACTTTAGCGTGACCGCATAGTCTACACAATAAGTATGATAATGGAAAAAATGGAGTAACTATAAAGATTGGCGTCCCCAAGGGGATTCGAACCCCTGTTACAAGGATGAAAACCTTGTGTCCTAGGCCGACTAGACGATGGGGACGCGTAATTTCTAAGAAAAAAGTGGTGAGCCGCGTAGGAATCGAACCTACGACCCACAGCTTAAAAGGCTGTTGCTCTACCGACTGAGCTAGCGG
>CAZBMD010000012.1:0-31682 GCA_964493325.1 uncultured Pseudomonadota bacterium
GAGAGAGGGATTCGAACCCTCGATCCGGGTCTCCCCAGATACTCACTTAGCAGGCGAGCGCTTTCGACCCCTCAGCCATCTCTCCACACAAATTTTTCAAAGACTAATTCATAAGTGCGCCCAAGAGGAGTCGAACCTCTAACCGTCAGATTCGTAGTCTGATACTCTATCCAATTGAGCTATGGGCGCATGATATTCTTTTGTGTACGAAGTCTTAGTTTTTTGGATAGTATAAGGGATCTTAAAATAAATGTCTCGTTTTTCTGATTACTTTTTTTTAAATGCGGTAAGGTTTGTCGTATGGCAGTGACTTTAGAGCTCAAAGTGGTTCCCAGTTCTGGTAAGCAGCAATTTGTTAGAGATAAGTCAGGTACCATTAAATGTTTTTTAAAAAGCCCTCCAGAAGGGGGCAAGGCAAATGCTGAGCTTATAAAATTTGTTAGCAGCCTTTCAAAAATCCCACAAAATGACATAGCAATTATTAGTGGTCAGACCGCTCGTAAAAAAGTGGTCAAGATTACTACCAATCAATCTCTTGAGTATATTCTTGCTGTTTGTGGCATTGAAACGCAAACAAGTTTGTAACACGTGGAGATGGTGATGCCTAGATATCAATGGGAAGGAATAAACGCAGAAGGAAAACTGCAACGAGGGACGTGGGAAGTTTCTTCGCAAGAGGCTCTCAGGCAGCATCTTGTTGAGCAGGGCATTGCTCTTTTGCGCTATGCAGTTTGCAAGCGATCGTTTTTGTGTCTGGTTATTACATCAAGAAAAACAATTGCAACGCCTGATTTGATAATGTTTTTTGAGCATCTTGGCATGCTGCTTATCAGTGGTGTTGATTTGGTTAAAGCGCTTAATTCGTGTGCTGCTCAAACGGGTAATAAATATTTTCAAAAAACTATTAGGCGCGTTCTGCAGGAAGTATTGCGAGGTGGGACTCTAGCAGAATCTATTGAGCATAATATTCCCAATTTAGAGCCACACATTATCCCGCTTATAGTAACGGGTGAGCAGACTGGTAGTCTTGGGATTGTTTGCCAGAGCTTAGGTTTGCATTTGAGCAAGTATCAGGAGCTTCATAAAACAATTCGCCAATCACTGATGTTGCCGGGTATAACCCTTGCAAGTGCCTTTTTTATCACGCTCCTTGTTCTTCTTTTTGTTATTCCAGCGTTTGAAGAACTATTTATAACTTCTCATGCCAAGATACCAGGCTCAACCAAGTTTCTTATTGCTGTTAGCCATCATCTGAGCTCACAGTACATACTTTTTGCAATCAGCAGCCTCATTCTCTTGGTGCTTTTGGGTATGCGTTTTGGGAGGAAAACCTTTAAAAATGCCGTCAATACATTCTTTTCGTGCATACCGCTGATAAAAAACTTTGTGATTTCATGTCAGCTCATTCGGTTTTTTGACCTTTTAGCTCTTTTTCTTGCTGCTGGATTTCCGCTAATCGAGGGGCTTAAGCGTGCGCAGGGTGCGCTTGTTGAAAGTTTTATCGAAAAGCCTGTTTGCCAGATTGTTAAGGCCTTGGAGCAGGGATGTTCATTTGAAAAAGCTCTGAATAATAATTCAAAGATCTTTCCTCCTGCAGTGGTAGCACTGATAGGTGTTGGTGAAAAAACCGGCAACCTTGAGTTAATGATCAATAAAACAGTGTTGCTCCTAGAAAAACAACTTAATGAAAAGCTCTCTTTTTTGACCACCATACTTGGTCCTGCTGTCATGATTCTGCTTGGAATGTGCATCGCGGCGCTGCTTGTCGTTCTGTATCTTCCCATTTTTAATATCGCTGCAACGCCTCACTGGTGATAACAAAAATACAAAAAATAACATTTATACTTGACGGCAGTAGCCTTTTTGGTACGATTAGGTCGTTAAATTAACAGCTGTGCCGAAGTGGCGAAATTGGTAGACGCACGGGACTCAAAATCCCGCGGTGGCGACACTGTGTCGGTTCGAGTCCGACCTTCGGCACCATCTTTTCAAACATCTTCGATCTTAAGACGAAAGGACCTTGTGTCTGATCCTTCTTGTATTTTTTGCAAAATCATTCAAGGAACTGTCAAGAGCAAGATCATACGAGAAGATGAGTATACGATAACCATTGAGGATATCGCTCCCAAGGCTCCAATTCATTATCTTATTATTCCCAAGAAGCATTTGATTTCCATGATATCTCTCCAGGATGAAGATGTGCAATTGGGCTGGTACATGATGCTTGTCGTTAGAGATTTGGGATTTTCGGTTGCTCCAAACCAGGCTTTTAACATAGTTTCTAACAATGGGGCTGCTGCGGGGCAAAGTGTTCCTCATCTACATTGGCATTTTTTGGCAGGCAAAAATATTTATTCTAGTGGTTTTTCATTGTGATACGACGGTCTAAAAAGCATCGACTTCTTATTATCCTCAGCATTGTTTTCGGCAGTCTTTTTATTTTTATGGCCGGCTGTTACGTTGTGCTCCGCAAGGCAACATTTGCTGGAGACAAGGTAATGTATGGTAAGCGCATATCAGCGCTTGCTCACGAAATTCGTCAAGAGCTCTTTCAGCAAGTCAATTTTGAGCCTGTGACATTTATGACAAAAGATAATCTTAAAATTGCTGGCGCGCTTATCAAGCACCCTCAGGCACAATCGAACGTTTTGTTGTGTCATGGCTATCGTGGCGGCAAAGAGTTTATGTATGGATACTTGGACATGTTTCCTCGATCAAACATTTTGCTTTTTGATTTTCGAGCTCACGGTCAGAGCGAAGGACGAATGACGTCTATCGGTGTTCTTGAGTATAAGGATGTTATTGCGGCTGCACGTTTTTTAAAAGATACAACCCGAACAGATCAACAAAAATCTCTGCCTCTTATCATCTTAGGTCTATCTATGGGTGGGGCTGCGCTTCTTAAAGCCGCTGAAGTTGAACCAGATCTTTGTGACTGCATAATTGCTGACTCAGTTTTTAGATCGCTGCATGCAGCTGTTGCAAAGGTGTTTGGAGCAACAACAGGGTTGCCAAATTATCCTTTTTTCTCGATAATGTCTCGAATGTTCAATTATTGTGCCGGCTGTGATCTTGCTAGTTTAAATCCGGTAGATTGTGTAAAAAAAATTACGAAGCCAATTTTCTTCATTCATTCATGCAATGATTCTTTTATTCCTCCCAAGCATTGTATTCAATTGTATGCAAATGCAGAACACAAAGGATCAAAAATATGGATTGGTCCCAAGTGTCAGCACGGGTGGCTTCATACCTACTATCCAGAGATCTATAAAGCAAAAGTTACGAAATTTTTGAGCAAGAATGTTCCCAATTATATTGGATAAATGATTGTAAAAAAGCCCTCGATTTAACCGAGGGCTTTTTTATTAGAATTATTTGAAATATTCGATCAAACCTTCATGAGTCGCCTTCATGGCGCGATCACCAACGGTCCAGTTTGCTGGACAAACTTCCCCAAACATTTCCACATGTCTAAGAGCATCAATAGTACGCAAGAGTTCAGTAACGCTGCGGCCAAGTGCAAAGTTGTTCACCGTTGCAAATTGCACGACGTTGTCTTTGTCTAGCAAGAATACGCCGCGTAGTGATACGCCGGCTTCTTCATTCAGTACTCCGTAATCACGTGCGATTGTTTTATGAATGTCAGAAAGCAGTGTGAATGTTACGCCTTGGATTCCGCCCTGGTTTTTGGAGGTGTTAAGCCAAGCAAGGTGGCTGTGTACCGAGTCTACAGAGATGCCAAGAACTTCTACATTGCGCTGGGCAAATTGACCAAGGTTGTCTTGGAGTGCATGCAATTCAGTTGGGCATACAAAGGTGAAATCAAGAGGATAAAAGAAAAGTAATTTGTATTTGCCTGCAAAACTATTAAGAGATACTCTTGTAATCTTGTTGTTTACAACGGCTTCGCAAGAGAATTCTGGTGCTAATTTTCCGATTTTGATCATAAAAGCTCCTGAGATTTTTTTTAAATAATTAACACTTTACGTAAGGTATTTAAAGTATAAAATGTTTTTTCATTTGTTGCGAATGGCAATTTTTACCTTAAAACAGAGGATTTATTAACATGAAATATAGTGTAGCAATCATAGGATCTGGACCAGCAGGGCTTACAGCAGGCGTTTATTCATCACGAGCAAAGCTTTCAACCGTTATTATTGAGGGCAATCAGCCGGGTGGCCAACTGACCACAACAACCGCCGTAGAAAATTGGCCAGGCAATGTGTCAATCATGGGACCAGATCTTATGGCAAATATGCGCGAACATGCATCAAGTTATGGCTGTGCGTTTGTTCAAGAGAATATTATCCGTGTTGATTTTACCAAAAAACCGTACACTCTTTTTACCGAAAGTGGCAAAGAGCTTCAAGCTGATGCTGTCATCATTGCAACCGGAGCTTCTCATAAAAAGCTTGGCTGCAAGGGCGAAAGCGAATATTTTGCTAAGGGTGTGTCGACCTGCTCAACCTGTGATGCTCCGTTTTATCAGGGCAAAGAGGTTATTGTTGTAGGTGGTGGCAACTCTGCTGTTACCGAGGCTGAGCATCTTTTACATTTTGCCAAAAAGGTGACCATTGTTCATATTTTGGACCAGCTTACCGCCAATGACCCAATTAAAGATAAGGTTCTTGGTCACCCACAGGCTTCTTTTATCTATTCTTCAACGATTAAAGAGATTTGTGGAGACGGTCAAAAGGTGACTGAAGTTATTCTTGAAAATCAAAAAGATAAATCAACCCAAACAATAAAAGCTGATGGTGTGTTTATTGCTATTGGTTTTAACCCCAACACAAAGCTTTTTGAAGGCCAGCTCGAAATAGACCAATTCGGGTACCTTGTTCTTCAAGGCCATACTCAAACAAGTAAAGAAGGTATCTTTGCAGCGGGCGATGTGGCTGATTTTAAGTATCGACAAGCAATTACCGCTGCAGGCATGGGTTGCATGGCTGCTCTTGACTGTCAGGGTTATCTGGCGCTGCAAGATACAAAATAAGACAGCTATTACAGTTTTGCCGTAATAGCCTTAACAAGCTCAAGGAGTGGGAGAGGGCTCAAGATGCCTGCGGCGTTTTTGTGTCCTCCGCCTCCAAATTGCTTAGCAAGCTGGTTGACGTCAAATTCTTTTGAACGTAGCGAGACCTTGGTTTGTCTTTTTTCTGTTTCATAGAAAACAAGCGTCACATCAACACCGCTAATTTCCCATAAAAAGTTACTAAACCCTATCAGGGAATTAAATCCAACGTTGTATTTTTTTAGATCATCTTGCGAGATGCTCACCCATGCGGCTTTTTTATTTGCAGAAAGTTGTACGGTTTCCAAAATTTTACCCCACAAAGCAATAACGCCTGGGCTTTTATTGGATAGAAGCTCTGATTTGAGTTCGAATAAATTTGCGCCAAGCTCCATAAGATCAGCTGCGGTTCGCAGTGTTTGCGGTGATGTTGCTTGCGTATGAAACACTTGGCTGTCATACAAGATGCCCATCAAAAGGCACTCTGCAACGTAGGAATCAAGCAAGGTTTTATCCCACTGGCAAATAAGTCTATAAACAACTTCGCAGGTGCTTGATGCGGTGAAATCTAAAAAGTTAAATTTGCCGTTCAAGCTGTTGCTGATGTGATGGTCAATGTTGATTAGTGGAATGTTGTGAAATGCTTCTGGGTAGTAGAGACGATCGTAATTAGCAGTATCGCAAGCAATAAGAAGCTCTGGAATTTGAGTGTGACTGGCGACAAGCTCTGTTTGAGCAACACGCTTGAGAGGAAATTCCGGTTTTGATGGATAGATGGTTTCGAGCTGCTTGCCAATTTTTTGTAAAATATGAGCAAGGGCGGCGCATGCCGAAATCCCGTCAGCGTCGGGCTTGTGGTGCGTTAAGAGTGTTATTTTGCCTGCAGATTGAATTAAATTCCACGCCAACATAACATCTTTTTTTTCAATGTTTGGATTCATAAAACCTTTCTCATACTTCTTCAAGGACTGCTGCAAAGATTAAATCGTGAAAAAATCTCGCAAAAATAGACGAATGGCAGAGTTTTATCCAAAGACCATGACATGTCAACTATTTGTTCTTCGTGGATATTTATCAAACATATTTCTTCCAGTCTTTTTTACAGAAATCAACATACGTAGAAAAATTCATTACAGTATTTTCAGTGCTTCTTTGGCAACTTTTTGTAAATAAAAAAAAACGAGACCATCGAATTAATAATCGTTTGACAATTCAATAAATATAACCTATTCTCAAATAAAGGTTTTATAATTTGCAATTTTAACATTATAAAATCGACTATATTTTCACATTGAAAACATAGTCGAGTAATTCTTCATCCAGTTCAAAGCAAATAAAATCAGCTATAACTAAAGAAATTTAACGCTAAGTACCAAGGAAAAAAATATTTTTTGCTACTGTCAAAGAAAGGCATTGTCATGATTATAAGTAGTGAACAAGGAAGAAAAAAAGGCGACATAGGCTTGGGCAAGGTTCGCAACTATAATGATGTAGTTGAATATCTTGATGCATTACCAGCTGCAGAGTATGGTGAACAGGTTCTTGTGCGCATGAAGCAATTGGATGCAATATTTGATAATGTTTCATCTAAAATGGATACAATTCTTGTTGCTGGAACCAATGGCAAGAGCTCAACAGTCCATTTCGCTGCCAAGCTTCTTAGAGAAGAAGGTTTTAAAGTTGGCGCTGCTTATTCTGGTCATCTTCTTACCTACAATGAACGATTTGTTGTTGATTTTCAAACAATTAGCAATAAAGCCTTTACTGATGTAATGAATGAAGTTATCAATGCTGCAGAGCTTAACAACATTAAGGCAACTTCTTTTGAAATTTCAACAATTGCTTCGCTGCTTTATTTTCATGCTGAAAAAGTTCAGGTTGCTCTTCTTGAAGTCGGTTACGGCGGAAAATTTGACGCAACAGCAATTTGCAATCCAAAAATTGCTGCAGTTACTCGCATTGCCGAAGATAGCAAAGGCCTTTTATCTGACGATCTTGATGATGTAGCTTTTGAAATGCTTGGCATTGCCAAACCAAATACATGGTTCATCTCTGCAGAACAAAGCAAAATTCGCTTACAAAAAATGAAAACATGGAGTGAAGAGCACAAGGTCCGATGGGCTATGCCAATCAGAAAACTTGCAATGCTTCCTTACATCTATGAACAATTGTTTGGCAGAATTGCATCACTTGGTGAACGTATTGCTCAAATTTATATCGAAGATATCAACGGTAAATTTTCACCATTCTTGCGTGGCAACTTGCTTGCAACCCAAAAGGGTCAACGCGGTCGTCCAACATTAGAAGCAAAGCGCAATGCTGAACTCAACCCAATCAAAACTTTAAAAAGTTTCTGGGGCGAACAGTTTGATCTTTTAAAAGGTCGCTTTGAGCTTCTTGATAAAGAAAAACCATCAATCCTTCTTGATAATGCAAGCAACCTTGATGCTTTTACCAATTTCTTCTTGGGCATCAGACTGCTTCATTACCAAAAACCACTCAAAGGTTTGTCTTTGGTTCTTGGATTTAGCAAAACAACTAATGCGATGGAAGCGATCAAGCTTATCCGTTATTTGCTCAAAAAAGTAAGCGGACAAGTATTCTTTGTGACATTGCCTGGTGACCTTGCCTCCCATGATCCGCAAGACCTTGCGTTGATGGCAAAAGAATTGAATGTCAAAGCAAAAGCTTGCTCTTCATTTACCGAAGCGCTTGATCTTGCTAAGGCTTCAGTTGATGAACGTAATGGGCTTGTTGCAATTGCAGGAAGTTCTGACGTTGTCATTGAATATTGGAAAAACCGAGGCATCAAGAAGTTTTAACGCTTCTTTGCTTTCATAGATTTTTAAAAGAGCCGCTTGAAAAAGTGGCTCTTTTTTTTGATCTATTTTTAAGTATGGCATGAATTTGTAAAGTGGCACTTTACATTTATCAAAGAGTGACCAATTGCAGGATATGGGAGATATTTTGTGCGTATTTTGTTTTAGCTCTTATCGTTTTTTTGATAATGTTGGCAAAGAGCAAAAGTTGCTTTTTTGCTAATAAGTATTAGTTTTTTTATTTTATTTAATAATTATTTTTATTTGTGTATTATTTTTATATGAGATTAAAATTAAATTTTTATCTAAGAAATGGGAGCTTTTATGAAAAATGCCAAATTCTTGCATGTGATGCTGTGTGGGTTACTAGCGACAGGTAGTCTTGTAAGCAAAGTTGAAGATGCAGTAAGTGAATCATCATCTCTAGCGAGTGAAATTGGGCAAAGGACAATTAGTGCCTTGAGGCGCATTGTGCGGCAAGAAGATCCTTCGATTGCTTTGGAATATGCTTTAAAGCTCCTGAAGCAGTGTAAAGCAGACTTACTAAAAACCGATTCATATAGCGATCCATATCTAGATATGATTCAACGTTTAGAGTTAAACATACCTAAGGCTCATGAAAAAGCCTACTTAGATGAGCTGTCAGGCTTAAAGCAGAAATCAGATAAATTGGCTCAAGAATTCAAAAGCAAGGCGAGTGATTGCGATGAAGCTTGTGAGACTGCTTTATATTGTGCTGCAGCAGTAGGCGATGAGTCATGCATTCGAGATCTTATACAGCAAGGAGCTAACGTTAATGCTTATGTTTTAGGGCATGATCTATACATCAAGGGCCGTACGGCTTTGAGCATTGCAGCTCAGAATGGTCACTTAAAATGTGTTCAGGACTTGCTTAAGAATGGTGCAGATGCTAGAAAAATTAATAGAGGTGGTTATACTGCGTTGAAATTTGCAGTTCAGGAGAGGCATTTGGAATGTGTTAAAGAGCTGATTAATGGTGGCGCAGATGTTAATGATGGATCTATTTATAAAGCAGCAGAAAATGGGTGTGTTGATTGTTTGAGAATTTTGCTTGAGTCTGGGTCTAATGTTGATAAGGCTGTAGAGAAAATAAGCTATCAGAGTGAATCATTCCAAAGTCTAGATGTCATTGAGCGGTTTCTGCTTTGGAATAATAAGATGGAATATAATGAAGGAGCAACAGCTCTTCATATAGCAGCAAAGAATGGTCACGTCGAGTGTCTTAGGACTTTAATCGAAGCTAAGGCTAATGTTAACCTACAAGATAAAAAGGGAAAGTCTGCCCTTCATGCAGCTGCAAAGAATGGTCACGTCGAGTGTCTTAGGACTTTAATTGATTCTGGAGCTGACCCTAAGATACTAGATTCTGAAGGGCAAACGGCTTTAGATCTTGCTACAAAATTCAAGAAAGAAGATGTTGTAAGATTTTTGAGAGAAAAGCAGAATCAAGTCGAAGAGCAAGATCCAGCAAGAAGCTCTTTTTGGTATAAGATAAAAAAATTTTTCGGCATGGGTAAATAGACTTTTAATACCTAAATATACAAATTAGTGATTGATGTAGGGGCCTTTTCAGAGGCTCCTTTTTTTATTGATACAATCGATGTTCCTGTGAATATTGTGAATTTGTAAAGTGGTACTTTAAATTTGTCAAAAAGCGACTAATCGAATTATCTGGCCGTTGTTTTGTGTGTATCTTGCTTTAGCTCTTATCGAGAGCTTAATGATGTCTGTAAAGAGTAAAAGTTGCTGAAGTAGCTTTTGAAGAAAAAGAGAGAGGGGAGGCGTTTGCCTCCTCCTACTTGATTTTTATAACATCAAAAATTTTAGAGCAATGTACTGCGCGATTTGCCAAGGGCATCTGCCTGACCTTGCATCACCAAATAGTCTCGATCCATAATTTTAAGATACTCAATCATCTCTTGAGCAAATTTTGGGTGTCTGAGCGCAAGCTCAATGTTAGCTTTCAAAAGCCCTATTGGCGTTCCAACATCGTAACGAGTACCCTGAATTTTGTAGGCAAAAACTTTTTCCCCAGACAACAAGAGCGACTGGATTGCATCGGTTAGCTGAATTTCTCCACCAATGCCCACGCGCTGTTCCTCGAGCGCATCAAAAATGCCAGGCGAAAGAACATAGCGACCAACAATTGCAAGGTTAGATGGCGCATTGGCAATTGATGGTTTTTCAATCAGCTCTTTGACCTGAAAAAGGTTGGGTGAAAATTGTTTGCGGATGGCAATGACGCCATAGTTAGGCGCTTGGTCCATCGGCACTTCTTGAACCGCAATCACGTTGCATTTTTCTTGTGTAGAAATCTGAATAAGCTGAGCCATGCACGGCGATGGGCTGTTGATAATGTCGTCGGGAAGAAACACGGCTACGTGTTCTTTGTTGATCATGTGACGAGCAGTCCACACTGCGTGTCCAAGGCCACACGGCTCTTTTTGCCTGACATACATGAAGTTTGCTGCGTTGACGATTTTGGAAATACCGTCAATAAGCTCTTCTTTTTTTTTTGATTTGAGAAAACTTTCTAGTTCAGGACATGTATCAAAGTGATCCTCGATCGTACTTTTATTTTTTCCTGTAACTACGATAAAATTTTTAATTCCAGAGCGTACACCTTCCTCTACAATGTACTGAATTGCCGGCTTATCGAGCAGAGGAAGCATTTCCTTTGGGGTTGTTTTAGTTGCCGGTAAAAACCGCGTACCAAGACCCCCAGCAGGAATTATTGCCTTTATTACCATTACTCACCTTCCTTACCACGTTCCCTTTTCCTCTTCCTACTTCTTCAAAATTGCTCTAAAAATTTTAGCTTTCCTCCGTATAAGTGCCTGATGTCATCGATACCGTATTTCAGCATGGCAAGCCGCGTGAGTCCAAAACCAAACGCAAACCCAGAATAGATGTCAGGGTCTATGCCCCCAGCTCGAAGGACATTTGGATGAATCATGCCGCCCGGAAATACTTCTACCCATGTTGATTTTTTACATACTGAACAGCCGCCGGAGCAAAACTGACAGCGCATGTCAATTTCAACACCTGGTTCAACAAATGGAAAAAATCCTGGCCGAATACGAATATCAAGCTCATCTTTTTTAAACAGTGCTTTCAAAAATGTTTGTGCTGTACCAAACAGGTGTGCTAGCGAAACTTTTTTATCAATGAAAAAGCCTTCACATTGCATGAACATAAAATCATGCGAGGCATCAACTGCTTCGTGCCGGTAGGTGCGTCCTGGTACAACAGCTGCGATAGGCAACGATTTTGATTCCATAGATCGCACTTGTACGGGTGAGGTGTGGGTTCGCAACAAGCGTCCCGGTAGATCTACCCAAAAGGTGTCATACATGTCGCGTGCGGGATGGTCGGCAGGAATATTAAGTCCGGTGAAGTTATAAAAATCGGTTTCAAGTTCTGGACCGTCAAGAATTTCATAACCCATGGAAATGAAAATATCTTCAATTTCTTCGATAAATCGAGTAAATGGGTGCAAATGGCCCTGCTGAGAAGCGCCGCGTAGAGCGGTAATATCAAAGTTTTCTTTTTTAAAGTTGGCGGCTTGAGACACTTGAATGATAATCAGCTCTTTGCGCTCTTGAATTTTTTGTTCAGCATCGCTGCGCAGTTTTATCAGGAGCGGCCCAACAACTTTTTTTTCATCTAATGATAGGGTTTTTAGCTGCGCCATGAGCTCGGTGATTATTCCTTTTTTCCCTAAAAAGTGAACGCGTACGTCTTCGAGCATTTTGAGTGTAGTCGTCTGTGCCAATGCGGTATCAAAGTTCTGAGAGATTATCAGAATTTGTTGAGTGAGAGGTTGCATACATCTTCCTTATCTTCGTAGAGTCCTGTGGCGTACAAGCAAAAAACCGCTTGGACATGTCTTAAAAGCGTAGCAATTTTTATCGATTTTACCAGCATGACGTAACGAGTAACAATATTTTTCAACGAATTTTGAGCGTCAGCAGCGTCAGAAGCGCAAGAATAATTGATATGATCCAAAAACGCACCGTAATTTTTGGTTCATGCCAACCGATAAGTTCAAAGTGATGGTGAATGGGTGCCATTTTAAAGACTCGCTTTCCAAACACTTTAAATGAGAATACTTGCATAATTACCGAGACTGTTTCCATGACAAATATACCTCCACAAATCAGAAGCAGCAGCTCTTGTCGAGCAATCAGTGCGAGCAGTGCAAGCCCAGCTCCAAGAGCCAGCGAGCCCACATCGCCCATAAAAATTTGAGCAGGGTGTGTGTTGTACCACAAAAAGCCAAATAGGGCACCAATCAGCGATGCCGCAACAACGGCAAGTTCAGCGCTACCTGCAAACGGGATGTATAAATATGATGAAAATGCTTTGTGCCCGGCAAGGTAGGCGATGACGGCATAGGCCGAAAAATTAGAAATCAATGGTCCTGCGGCAAGTCCGTCAAGGCCATCGGTAAGGTTAACAGCGTTACTAGTAGAAACCACAATAAACGCTCCCCATGGGATGAGCATTAGGCCAAAATAAGGATTAAAGGACTTAATAAAGGGGACGCAAATATGTGGGTCTGGGTTGATTAAAAAATACCACAAACTGACAACAAGGAGAGCTAGTCCTATTTGCATCCAAAATTTAAGGCGTGCAGAGATGCCCTTGTGATAGATTATTTTAAACCAATCATCAAGGAATCCTATCAATCCAAAACCCAAAAAGCACAGCATAAAAATCCAAACAGAGACTTTGCTCAAATCGTTCCACAGCAGCGTGTTGATGATAAAAACGGTGAGGATAAAAAGCCCACCCATGGTTGGTGTATTATTTTTTTTCTGATGACTTTCAGGCGTCCATTCTCGTACACGTGAACGAAAAAATCGTTGCGACTGCTTGATAAACCAGTTGCCGATTAGAAATGATAAAAAAAGTGAACACAGTAATGCCGAAATAGAACGCACGGTGACGTAGTGAAGGATATTGAGCCAAGAATAATGAGATTGTAGATGATGAGCAATGTGGTAAATCATCGAATATAAATCGCTTTTATGAAACCAATAAAATGATAAGAGTAACCCTGTTTGTAGGTATTGATAGTATACCATCAAAAAGCGATTTTTTGAGAAGCATTTTACTTTTGCTCCAATTGGAAGGATGACCTTTCTGTGCTATCATGATTCTTGTAGCGATAATCAATCCTCTTTTTTTACGAAAAAAAATTCATGAAAATTTTAGCACTTGATCTTGGTGACCGCTGGGTTGGCTCAGCAATTTCTGACGGCCTTGGTATTTCTTGCAAACCGTATCAAACAGTTGAGCTTGAACAGCTTGAAGAATTTCTTACACGTACTCTTGTGGCCGAGCGTATTTCAACGGTTGTTGTTGGGTATCCAAAAACAGTTTCTAGTGGGACTGAAAGCGATCAGACAAAAAAAATTGTTGCTACCAAAGAAGCTCTTGAGCTTAAATTTGCAGACGTTAATGGACAAGCAATTACATGGGTTTTGTGGGATGAGCGTTTGAGTAGCAAGCGAGCAGCTCAAGGTAAACTGTCGCTTGATAAAGATGCAAAAATGAAAAGCCACTCTGTTGCTGCTGCTTTTATTTTGCAGACTTACCTTGATTACTTGGCATTTCAGAAAAGTGATTTTTAAATTTCTGTATTGTCAGCTATAAATTCTTGCAAAGCATAAATATCAAGACCGTAGTATTTCATGCACTGGTAGACAAGAGCACACGTGCAAATACTGCCAGAAACAACATGATGAGATCCTGCAAATCGAATAACTTTTTCAATGCTGTGCAGTAGTCCACAAGCAAGCCCTGATCCTGTACATGTTTCAGGGTTGCCATCGCAGTCAAATATTGGGTTATCTTTTGCCCAGAGAAGGTATTCTTGTACCCTTTCTACAATGCTTTTTTCATCTTCTTCATGAGCATGTTGCATACCAAGTACGGTGGAGTTGTTGCAGGTTGTTAGCATTGTAATACCGAGCATGAGTGAGAATAAAAATTTATTCATCAGAGGTCCTTTTTTATGATGGTTATTTTTTATCATTGTTTGTAATGTGTAAACCGATCTTGTCTTAGTTTATTAAAGAGCAGTGCTTTTTAATATTTCGTAGGCATACATAAGAGAATTTTACATAACGATAAGATGTTGTCGAGGTGCTGTCAAGATTTCGATGAATCGATTGGATCTATGATAAACTCGCTATCATCGAGTAGTTTTTTTCTCAGCGACCCAACATTGTCCACGTTGCCAATCATGACAAATCCCTTCAACCTTCCGTCAAGCGTTAAAAATTTGTGATAACTTTCAGTTGTTCGTTTGAAGTGAGCGGCATAATGTTGTGGAGGGTTATTGACCGGGCCACAGGTGACAAATTTTGTGCCAAAAATATTTGAGCTCGTGACTATCAGAGTGCCTGCATATTTTTTAGGATTTCCCAGCATGCCATGTGCGGCTGCCATGCCTTGCAGAATGGCATCTGTCCAGAGGCAACTCTGAATAAGATCTCCTGATAATTGATTGCGAACAAGGCACACGTCGCCTCCAGCAAAAATATTTGGAATATTGGTTTGCATGAACTCATTGGTAATAATTCCTGATTCGGAGCAGGTAATGCCCGCTTCGCGTGCAAGAGGGGTTGATAGCATGCCGCCCGTTGCAAAGATAACAAGATCTGATGGCAAATTCTGTCCAGTGCTAAGCGTTACGCCGGTGACTGTGCTATCGCCAATAATTTTTTTGACGGTGCAGTTGGTGTGTAATGTGACGTTGAATTTTGTCATGAGCGATTTTAAAAGATCTGACCCTTCTTGGTCAATCTGTTGTCCAAGCACTTGGTTGCCGCGCTCGATGACATCTATCTGCAGGTTGTACGCTGTCAGTGCGTCGGCACATTCAAGACCCGAAAGTCCAGCTCCAATAACCGTTGCTCGCTTGATATTATTTTGTGTAATGCATGCAGCAAGAGCTTTGGTGTCTTGTAGATCGTAAAACGAAAAAACATTTGCAAGTTGGTTACCAGGAATGGGAAGGCGTGGTGCTGTGCGTCCTGTGCCAATAAAAAGATAGTCATACTCAAGGTGATCACCTGATTCAAGTCTGATGCGATTGAGGGTTGGCTCAATATGCGTAACTTTTGTGCCTCGTAGTAGTTTGATGTTGTTGGCATCAAAATATTCTTGCGGCTTGGTGGCCACCTGTTCAGCTGTTTTACTCCCTGCAAGAAAGTCTGCAAGCAGGCAGCGGTTGTACGGCATCTCTTGTTCTGCGGTGATGCAGGTTATGTCGATTGTTTTATCTAGATCACGCAGTTTGACTGCTGCTCCAAGTCCGGCAGCGCTGGCGCCAATAATTAGAAATTTTTTGTTCATAATAATACGCTATCTTAAAAATGTCGGGATACAGTTATATTGATTATCGGATACAAGGTAACAGTATATCAGACTTGTTTTTGGAAGAAATATAATCAAGATATCCATGTTGTTTTTGCATCAAAAACTTCAAAAATACTTGTAAATACATTCTTTTTATGTAATTCTACCCGAACTATTTCTGAATGATAGCTGTTGGTTTTATTGATGTGGTTTAAATATCTATCGAAACGTTGAAAAAATGATTATTGTGAAAAAGTTTCTCCCGATTGCTCTAGCCTTCTCTTTGATTCTTAATCTAAGCGCTCAAGAAGAGCCTGTTCTGTTAAATGAGCCTACCCAGTTGACGGGAAGTGAATCCGTAATTTTTGATGAAAATTTAGGTAATGAAGCGGTTAAGAATGGTTTGGTTGCAAAATTAAAGAAACACAGGCGTGCAATTCTGATAGGCCTTGGTTGTGTGGCAGTTGTTTCTGCTGCAGGTGCTGTTGTGTATCGGGGCGAGCTCTCAGAGTTTTTTCAGAAGTATGTACTAGGTAAAAAATCTGATTCACATGTCGGTGATAAACCTCTAAGTAATAACGATTCTGGTGAAAAGAAAGAATCAGATCAAGGCCAAATTCTTGATTTGAAAGAAGTAGTAAAAGAGGACCACAATACAAATATACATCAAGAAGATCTTTTAAAGCCTCAGTTACGGGAAGAAGATAATAACAACAATCACCAAGAGCCTCCAACAGACCTTAATGATGTGCAAAATCAAAATTCTGTTGCAGAAGGACAGGATCCCCAGGCTTCTGAATCTAAAAATATATTCGATGTAGACGATATCGAAAACGTGATCGGTGATTTTTTTCAAAAGGATGAGGATGAGTACGAAGTTGTAAATAAAAATATCGCTGAACAAACAAAACAAGCGATGGAAATGCTGGCTGAAGCTCTGAATCAAGCAAGTAAAAAAACTAAGCCTGTCTTGTCTCCTCCTAGTTTTCACTCTGGTTTTTCGCAAACCATTCAGCCTTTGGAATAAATTTTTAAAATACAAGCATATTTTCTATTCTTTAATTTCAAATCCTTCAAAAACTTCAAAAGAGCAACCCTCTTGCCACGCATTTTGTTCAAGCCCAGCTTTGAGCGAAAGATGCTTGAGGGTTGTCTCAAGATCCCACCCTTGTTCGGGAGCAACCTGCGGTAAAAACACAGCTGAGTGATTGTCTTTTTTAAGAATGATGCCATGTTTGCCAAGCTCAATATTTTGATAGCTTTCAACCGCATGTGGCGGGGTGAGTATGGTGATATCAAGCTCTAGATTATTAAGTTCCTCCGCTTGCACTGGCGTAAAACGTGTATCATGAAAAGCTGCAGCCTTGGTCATACTTGCTACTGTTTGATAGAGTGGATTTGTTGATACAATATTTCCAATGCAGCCGCGCAAGTTGCCAGACTTTGTGTTGATAGTGACGAATGCTCCGTTGCTGCGAAGCGCTCCAAGACTCATCAATGGCATGAGTAATCGCTCATCAATCTGATCTTCATTTTTTTTCAAACTATTTTTAAGCACAGCTCGAGCGCTTGTCAGAAGTGCTCGTTGCTCGAAGCTTGTCAGTGGGGTTGTCGTGGCATCTGCTGATGATGGTGATGCAAAAACCATACCAACATAGCTGACACTTCTGCTCGCAAGTTCATCAGGAAGATCTTGTGTGAGGATGCTCGCATCCAAAGTCGTTGCATTTTTTCGCGCATGCTCAAGGTGTGCTGAGGTGTAGTAACAACTGAGTAGTGCATCAACGTTGCCAAGCTGATGTCCAGCAAGAAGCCGTATTAAAAGGTATATTGGATCGCGGCCACAAATAGTTGCACGTGTTTGGGTGAGCATTTTTGAAAAAAGTTCTGGCGACTGTTGAGTGATGGCATTGACCGCTGAAGAATCTAATTGACGAAGGTTTGCCGTAATGTTTTTGTCAAAAAGTATGTACTCGTAATCCGCACCGTGATGCGTAAAATCTGAACTGACAACTATCAATGTATTACGATCTATAATGCGTTTTAGGGTGCTGATGATTCGTGACAAGCCCTTGGGTTGTAGGTTGCCAACAATGAGGGGAACCAATTTGAAGTCTGACAGTGTGTGTTGCAAAAAAGGTAGTTGAATTTCAATAGCATGTTCTGTTTGATGAGCTTTTGGTTCAACGCAAAAATAATCGTTGCGCTTTAATATTTTAATTGCCTCAGTATCAAGGGGAATATCGCCAAGTGCAGTGCGATAGACGGTGTAGTCTGGCAGCGCAATGCCATCGACCAGAGAAAAATGGCTTGGTGCAAGAATAATGATTCGTTTGATTGCTGTGTTTTCATCACGAACACCGCGAATAGTTTGATAGGCAGTTGCTGCACATAGTCCGGAATAGAAGTGACCTGCGTGTGGGACAATCAGTGCTCGCACGTTTTGTAGAGCAACATCGACTGGAAAATGTTTATCTGCAAGATCAAAATAAAAATCAAGATCAGTTTTGAGCTTGTTAGGATCTTGGGGATACCAGCTTGAGGGCAGGTGGGCAGTGTGAATGATGGTTTCGGGCTGAACTTCGGAATGTGTTTTTTTATGACAGCTGCTGAGCGAAAAGCTGGCAAGGAAAAGCGATAGACATAACATTATTGATGAAAGCATGATTTCTCCTTTTTTTGCTTATTTTGTTCAGTGTAGCGCCAGATAGTAAAAAGTGTAGAGATTCAGACAAAATCTCCCTGTTCTTTAAAATAATTGACTATTTGAATATGTAGTTATTACAATCGAGGAGTAAGCAGCATTCAGAAAGTCAGAGGGGAGATTTCTTATGGTGCGTCGAACTCGCGTAATTATTTTGCTTGTTGCATGCACGGTAGTGATATTTTTTACACACGCGTGCCATGCAGGCCAAGAAAATCTTCGATTAGGTCTTATTGACTGCGTTGCTGCAGAGCGTTGGGTTTATAAGCCTTTTATTGATGTGGCAGAATCGGCCGGATTTGACGTTGATTACCTGCCGCTTGATCAGGTTATGGACAAAACGCCTCGAGAGCTTAGCTTGACATCGTATCAAGCTCTATTTTTTATTTTTGGAAATGAATTTTTTGGTAATCTGGATAAGTCGCTGCTGGTTAATAAGATTTTGAGATTACTCGGTAGTTATTCGGCTCTTGAAAATAGAGTTATTGGTCTTATTTTTCCTTCATTTCGAGTAGCGCCTCAAAGTAACATTCTTGCAGCTCTTGCTCCTGTTTTTGACAGGATTGGACTTAAAACGCCATTGTCGGTACCAGATCTTGTTGTTGGAAAGTCTGCTGCATCCGGAGTGCTGCAAGAAGAATCTAAAAGGCATATTGACGCTTTTTTTCACACGACCAATCTTTTCTTATCGGTGCCAATTGATGCACGGCCGCTTGACTACCACACAACGCTCAATCAGCCGCGGCATGGGACCGCGTGGAATCATCAGCTGTTGCAACAGTTACTTACCGAAAGTGGTACCCCACTCTATTTGTTGCCTCTGCGTAATCAGGGAGTTTCTGAATCGATTGCTCGCACCGTTCCCTACGGGTTGTGTTGGAACAATAAACTAAAAAATAATCATGTTTTTGTCTCATCAGCAACCATCTTTTCCTTTGCGGGTATTTCTGAAAATTTTCACTTTTGTCCCATTAATCCAAAACTTAAAAAAGAAATTCATACGCTTATTCAGCAAATGATGGCTGATTTAAAAGAACTGGTTGTTCAGAGAGACAGAAGTCCGGCTGATGCCATCAACAAAGTTAATTCAAAAGATCATGGTCTTGAGTTGCCCACATCGATTGCACAGATCGGTGATGCGTTGCCCGAGCATGATGAAAAATTGCGAAAAGTTGCGTGGATGGAGCTTGCGGTGTTTTATGACCCTGATAACTTTGAAAAAATGAGTATCGAAGAGCAGCAAAAAGCACGTATAACACAAGCTGAGCAGCAGGATCTTCTGATTGATTATATTTTTAAGTCGGGCATGGATGCTTTGTGGATTAGCATAACTCCCAATATTTATTACAGCCCTATTGCCAAGATGGTCAAGCAAGACCGTGCTCAGACGACCAAATATGAACGAAATTTTTTGCAGGCGCTTGGTGATTTTACCAAAAAATTAAAGCAGGTTGCAGATCATAATAAGCTGACTATCCCGAAAATAATTTTGGGTTTTGAAGTTGCTAACAACCTGTATTCACCCAACTTACCTAAGAAATTTGCAATCGATTTGTATGGAAATACATACGATGATTTGCCTGCACCGCTTGATAGAAATTTTTGGCGTAACGAGGTCGAAACGCCGCTCGAGATCTTTCTTAGAAAATGGAAAGACCCCAAAGTTTCAAATGGCATTCCAATTTCTGGGGTGATGCTTGATCTTGAAATGTATTGCCGCAAAAGAACAGGAACCTTTTTTTCAACCATGGGGTTTGATGCCGACTCGTTTGAGCGATTTAAAAAACAGCGTGGCCTGAAGGCCAACTATTTGCCGGTGCATGATCGTGTAAAATACCTGATGGATAAAAAATTAAGTGGCGCTTATTTTAAATTTTTGTCAGAGCAAGCCGCGGTTCTTGGCAAGCAGTTGCGTGAAGGTTTTTGCAAAAAAATTCCTGATTGCGCAATCATGTGTTACACCCCGCATATTTTGGCAAATTGGTTTTATAAAGGGCTGTGTAAGGGGCTTTCGCAAAAAGACTATCCGCTGTACCTGTTTACCTTCAATTCTGAATTTGTAGCGCACAAAGGCTGGTTTGAAGAAAATGATATTCCGGTTAGCCATGGAAGTGTGCTTTTGTTGTCAAAATTGCAAAATCCACAAGACTATGTGCAAGTTCAAGACATTTTAAAAACGCATCATTCGGTTTGGTTTAATCGATTTTCTCGGTTTGTAGAAACCTACAATCCGTCAAGTTGGGTTAGTGTGGAGCAATCTCCCATGGGTCCGCATGAAATCAATGAATTTTTTTCTCTTGTTCAACCTTTGAAATAACGATATAAAATTAAGCAGGCAATGTTTTTATGTATGCATAATTTTATAATCAAAGGACGTGAATCGTATGGCAACAATCGTTGGCGCTGCCAATTTTGACCAAGAGGTACTTAAATCTGCAATTCCTGTTGTTGTTGATGTGTATGCCAGCTGGTGCGGACCATGCCGACAAATGATGCCGCTTTTTGAAGAGCTTGCTAAAGAGCTTGCAGGTACCTACAATCTTGTAAAATTAAATATTGATGAAGAGCGTGATCTTGCTATTCAGTACAATGTTTCTTCTATTCCAACCTTGCTATTCTTCAAAGATGGCAAAATGGTTGCCAAAGAAACAGGGTACATGGGTAAAGATGTACTCAAAGGTAAGATTGAAAATTTATTGGGCTGATCCTTTTTAAACTATTTAGAAAATAGAGGCTGCTATGAAAATAGCAGCCTCTATTACTTTTTAGCGTTCAATTTTATATGCTGATTTGTAATCCTAAGGTGGTTTGTAGCTGACTTTTTTAAGGGGAGATTGTATGATCGCGAAAAATTTGAAAATAATTGTTTTTGCAGCGGTGAATTGTGTTTTTATGCTGCCATGCAATTCAAACCCCATTGAAGACTTAGATGATAAAATAAGTTACGACTCAAAGCCTGCTGCGAGCATTTCTTTCTCATCACGTTCAAGTTACTGGAAAGCTTTTTTACAATCATGGCTGCCTGTCAATAGATTCGCAACTCTTAAACTAGATGATATTGATATTTCTAAAGATGGTAAATTTTATATTCAAGCGGCTGCTCACGGGATGCAAGCTGCGAGAGTCGAAAAAACTATTTTTCAGCCTATTTTATTGCAAGGGTATACTTACCAAGATGGCATCAAAATAGCTGCAGCCCTTGCTGACTATGCCTACATGGAGCTTGCAATTGTGAATTCGAGTTTCTGGAAAAGCTATGTTTCCAATCAACAAATTTGCCAGCAGATTCATGAGATTTTTGCCTGGGCTCGCCAAGGGTGGCGTCCGATGATAATTGTTATCGACGCTGATTGTGTTTGTGGCTTTGATGCAAGGCTGAATTGCTACGAAGAACAATGGGTCACGGCATTACTGAGTGAGATGGACTGCTCATTGGATACATGTATGATTATTTTTATATCAGAAGACTCTCAAAGTTTGCATCCTGCTGTTTTGTCTCGGATTGCAACAAAAATATCCATGTGATCTTAGGCAAATTTTTATCTACAAAAAAGAGGCCGCTATTTTTTAGCGGCCTCTTTTACTTTTAATGTCCAAAGCTTTTATTGAGCGATGGCTCTATTTTGTTCTTGTAGGCCTTGCTCGATTGTGTCATCTGAACAACAATCAAAGAGTACCGTTCTATTATTTCTTGCCTGTTCTTCTCGTGAGTTTGGTCCATGCAGAATGTGCTTATGTTTTTCTATCAGGTCTTGCGACATCTGAATGGGCTGTTTTATTACAAACCATTTTATTCCTTCTGAGTATGGCTCTGTTGTTAGCGAACCGTCATAGCGATAGAACCGTTTATCAGAAGGGAACAGAGCCAGAAGATCAATGGGTTCTCCTAAATCAGCTGATTCTTTTTCTGTCTCGGGTAGCATTTTTAAAATTTTTTGATAGATCTTATGACGCTCTCCTTTTTGAACTAAAACGCCAATGACAGCAAGGTTTCCCGCTGCATTTTTGTGTACAAAATGGACCTCCATGTCAAAGCGTCTGCCCTTGAATGAGTGTTCACTTGGTGTGTGAAAGTGAAATTGAACCAAGTTATATTGCTTGCCATCGACAACAATAAAATTGGACGGCTGCCCCGCCTTGGGTGCTACTTGCACAGCATGCCCCAGGTTGGTGATAGAAAGTTCTACTGGATTGTAATTAAATTTGATGTCCGTTAGGTTGACAGGGAAGGCTTTGCCAAGATCAATGGGCGATTGTAGCTGCCCTTCAACAGCTGGTTTTTTCTTGGTTTTTTTGATCTTATTTTTTACGGAGGTTTTGTGTTTGGTGATTATGGGCTCTTGAGCGGCTGTTACGCATGTTAGTGAGCAGGCTAACGCAAGAATTATAAGCATCTGTTTTTTATTTATCATTACTTTTTCCCTTTACTTGTTTTAATTAATGTATATTCGTAATTAAAACATAGCAAAAAGCTTTAATTCAAGTAAATGATTTTGTGTAATAAATTTTTCTCAGCATAGCTCTTCGATGCATCTGTTAAAACTAGGAGAGTATGACTTGTATCGCAACGATTCGGTTGTAGGATGTCATCCCCCGGACTAGATCCGGGATCCACCCCCTGATAAACCGGTTAGCATGAACCCCGGATCAAAGGCCGGGATGACATCTGGTAGGCAATATTCTTGTTGCGGGTAGAAAGACAATATAGTTTCAAAAGAAGTCCAAAAAATAGAGGCCGCTATTTTCATAGCGGCCTCTATTGCTGATTTTAAAATCTAATGTTTTAGAATCTGAATTCAAATCCAACGTTGATGTGATATGCGGTATCATCGCTCAACTTAAACATTGTTGGATCGGTAATGTCGTTACGTTGGTCAGCAACAATATTGTCAGCAATACGGTTGATATACTGTCCGCTAAGCGAAATGCCTTTTACATCAGTAAAGTAGCCACCAGGAATGAACATTGCAAGATTTGCAAAAATGGCCAAATCTTTTATCAATGTGCAACGTGACAATATGTTCATTTCGGTACCCATGAAGTGACGAGCACGTTCATCGGTTGTTGCTGGAGGCTGTGCGTTTGCATTAAACTTGTTGGTTCCATGCGCTTTCCAGAAGAACATAACGTTTGGATTGATGCTCAAGTCTTTGCCTTTAAAAAACTTAGGCGTCCAGTTTGCCCCAAAGCCAGCGTGTTGTAGGTCACTGAAGCTCATGTCAGTATCAGCTGCAAGACCGCCACCATCAGGCAAGCTTACTGGACGAAGGAGCAAGCGTTCATCAAGCAAGAGAACACTGCGTACGCGTTTTCCGCTGTAAAGTTCGTGTAGACCAATAAAGCCTCTGTAGGTTTTGTTGGTTTCGTTATTAAGATCATGAGGAGCTTGATCGCCTGATGCGTAGCCGTAAGCAACTGCAACTTTTAAATCGTAATTTTTGAAGTTGTAAGCTGCATCAACAACACCCATCCAACCCCCAAAGTGGTTTTGGTAGAAAGGTCTAAAGCGGTCTGAAGCGTTTGTATAGGTGCCATCGGTAGCGCCATTTGTTTGATATGCAGGATTTGTTATAAACGCTTTGCTCATACTGGTTATTTTAGCGGGTATAGGGCCTGCCTGAGAAACCTTGCTGTACTGCTCAATAATTTGACCTGTTCCATCATTCGCAAGAACTGCTTGATTACGATCAATAGCGTAGAGTGTTTCTTTGCCATAGTTGATTGCAACTTCTCCGCCGTATTCAAAGTTCTTGTATGCGTACTCAACGGCTACACCAAGTGAGCCAAGTTGTGTTCTTGAGTCTGGTGCAATTTCAACAACCTGATCAGATGCTTCGTTATAAAAAATGTACGGTTCAACTTCAAGTTTGCCATAGCGGTTGCTGACTGGAAGTGGTGTAATTTTTAAACGAGCTGCAATAAGTTCATCATCTTTGTTAACACCACGCCATGGGGTTCCGCTGCGGCCAACCCAGTGACGTTTGTCTTCATTGATAGTGTCTGAAAGGCTCTTATTACGTTCTTCAAATTTTGCGTAATAAAGGTCGTAGGTCAACATGTCCTTGATCAACGTTCCGGTTAAATTAATACCAGGAGCACCTTTATCTTCACTGTAATTGTAAAGACCAATCAGTTCCTTGTTCAAGCCGTAGCACGAACCAAGCGCAATGCCGCGACCAAGTTCAAATGGGAACCAGCCAAGCTTGAGCATATGAATGTTTTCGCTATGGATATTAAGCGCTGCATTCAAGCTAAATTGGAGCCATGCTTCCTTGATGTAGATCAAGGGTTTGCCGGTTGAGTGGCTGTGTGCCCCAAATATGGTATTCGCAAGACGGACTGATGATGGACCAACTGGGCCAGACTCTTTGTCTGCAAAGCTTGCTGCCTTACCCCAAATACTTTTGTTTCGTAGATTGGTATACAGTTGAATTGCATCATGTCCGTATTTTTCTTTTCCGTATTTAAGATCTACGAGCAAGTCCAATGTATGTTTAAAATATTCGTTTTCATCAGGAATGTTAGTATTCAAGAGATACATGTTATCTTGATAAAAATGCTCGATTTTTGTCTTAGCGCCAATGGTGAGAACTGCGTCACCCCGTTTGATTGAAAACGGAGCCTTGGTTCCAGCGCTTGCGGGAAGCTTTTTTGCTTCTTGGGTGGTTGCGGTGGATTTTGGTTTGTTGAATGATTTCTTTGAAGATGTATTGTTATGGGCAAGAAGAATTTTTTCTGAGCCAACAACTTCATCAAATTGTTCTAATTCAACGATGCGTGCGAGGTCTTTGTCAATATTGCCTGCGTATGTCAACGACTGACAAAGCATTAAAATTCCTGCAGCTAAAACCAGTGATGTATTTCTGGGAAGCATTAAATTCCTTTCAGGATAATAATCGTAATGAGTCATACAATAACGGAAAGTAATGATCTCGCTTATTTAGTTTTTTGTCAAATTGTTTTTGGCTCTCTGGAAAGAAGTCGTTCGCCCACTTGGTTGACCTTTCCGGCCCCTATGGTGAGCAACAGGTCGCCATCATGTAGGTCTTGCTCAACAAGTGAGGTTATTTTGTCGTAGCTGTCTACGTAATGGATATCAAGGTTGGGATGTAGCTTTTTGATAGCTGCAACCAGACGCTCGCTGGAAATGCCATTGATGGGAGCTTCAGATGCTGCATAAATGTCGGTGATGTATATCTTATTCAGCGTGTAGGGAGCTTGCTGGTCTGCAAAAATATTGACAAAATCATCCCATAGTTTTGCTGTCCTAGAAAAGCGATGAGGTTGAAAGACGACGTGTAGATTTCTGCTTTTGCGTCGTTGAGCAACCATAAAGGTGTGTCGAATTTCGGTTGGATGGTGGCCATAATCGTCAAAAATTTCGGCACCATTAAAAACCCCCTTCAATTCAAAGCGACGCTCAACTCCTTTGAAATTGCTTAAGGCTTGAGCAATGGTAGCAAATGGAACGTCAAACTCGCGCGTCAAAGCAATGGCGGCAAGCGCATTTTGGATATTATGAATGCCTGGAATATTCAAAACTACTCTGCCAAGAAGCTCCCGCTTTTTGAGCGTACTTCCCGGCATGAGTGTGTGGTTGTAAACATCAAAAATAGATTGCGCCTTATTAAGTTGCATAATAACACCCTGAATATCTGCATCATCTTGTATGCCATATTTGGTAACACTAATGTGATGAAGCGGAAGAATGGCACGTATATTTGGATCATCGCTGCACAAAAAAGCTTTGCCATAAAAAGGGAGGCGAGCCAAAAAATCGCGGAATGTTTGCTTGATGTCTTCGATGTCTTTGTACACGTCAAGATGTTCGGCATCGATGTTGGTGACAACCGCCATGGATGGGTTGAGGTATAGCAGAGACCGGTCGCTTTCGTCAGCTTCGGCAATTAAAATATTGCTATCGCCCAAATGAGCGTGTGTGGCAATATTTTTCAAGATGCCGCCGATAATGACGGTTGGATTTTTTTCAGCTTCAATCAAAATATGAGAAATAAGTGAGGTTGTGGTGGTTTTGCCATGTGCTCCAGATACAGCGATGCTATACTTTGTCCGCATGAGCTCTGCAAGCATGATTGCTCGAGGAATGACAGGGATCCCTTTGGCAACAGCGGCAACAATTTCTGGATTGTCTTTTTTAATTGCTGACGAATAGACAAGTACGTCAGCGTCATGAACGTGATCTATGTCGTGACCTTGCGAAATGGTACATCCAATTTCACTCAGGTGGTCGATGGTTTTTCCATATTTGGATTCGTCGCAGCCGGTAACGATATATCCTTGTAGGCGCAGAATTTGCGCAATACCACTCATGCCAATCCCGCCGATGCCCATAAAGTGGAGGTGCTCTCTTTTTTTATACATGTCTTAAAATCCTAACCAAAAAAATTGAGTATGCGATCAAGGCCCTCTTCCAAGACCAGCGTATCTCGAGCAAAACACAATCGCATAAACGGAGCTCCCGTTGAACCAAATGCAATGCCTGGAACCATGGACGTTTTTGCATTATGCAAGATGCTCATGACAAGGTCGGTAGCTTCGGGTTGTGTTGTTTTGAGAAAAGCAAAAAAGCCTCCGGCAGGTTTTTCCATGCTAAATATGCCTTGGCTAACCAGTGGCGCAAATTTTTGCAAGGTGCGGTCGCGGTTAGTTTTAACAATTTCATGAAAATGTTGAACAACTTCTGGATGCTTGAGAGCGTAAATTGCTGCGTGTTGTGCAGTGTTGTTCAAGCAATTAAGAAGCGCGTCCTGCATGCCTGCAAGTGCTTTGATGATGTGTTTTGGTACCAACAGGTAACCAATGCGCCAGCCGCTCATCGCCATGTTTTTGGAAAATGAGTTTGCACTAATGACCCATGGTGATTGCAAAACAAGCGGTGCTATTTTTGGTAAGCTGCCTTCAAAAACAAAATCTTTGTAGGCTTCGTCAATAACCAAATAGATTCCTTTTTCTTCACACCAACGTATCAGTTCCAAAATAGTTTCTTCTGGAACAATGATACCCAGGGGATTCCACGGGTTTGAAAAAACAATCATTTTAGTTTTGGAAGTTGTTGCTGATTTTATTTTTTCAACATTCAGTTCCCACATTTGGCCATTACTGATGTCATCTTTGAGCATCGAGATGTGAACAGCCTTGGCGCGTGCAAGCTGAGCAAGCCCTTCGTACGCAGGGTATGCAGGCTCAGGAATGATAACTTCGTCACCATGTTCAAGCAGGGTTAAAAATAGAAGCGAAAGTCCACCAATGCAGCCGTGCGTAGGCACAATGTGCGCGAGATCCATGGTGATGTTGTATTGCTGAGAAATAGTCTGGGCAAGCGTCTGCCTTAAATCCATCAGGCCCCAGCAGCTGCCGTAGTAGTCTGTTTTGTCGGTATTTAAAAGTTCTTTAAGATAATTTTTAATTTCTTGGGGAACGCCTCCAACTCGGATGGCGCCTTGCGAAAGAGAGATATATTCGCTGCTGCTTTTAGCAATTTCTTCAATTTTTTTGATTCCTGACAATGGAATTTCAAGCATGCCGTTCCCCTCCGAATTAGAGTGATAAAAAGTAAAAAAAGTTTTCCACTGAAGTGAGTTTATTTATAGACCATTTTTACTTATTTGACTATCGAAAAATGCTATCTAAAACTCACGATTTCTAGGTGCTGATGACGGAACTAAAAACAACCACAATTTCTTTGTGGGTGAAATAGAAAAATGCAATAGTTCCAGCGATAATCAACATTAGTCGGATGATTTCGTGTAGGATGATGTGACTGCGCTTGCCTGCAATGAATCGATAGAATGTCCCCAAAAAAGCTGCAGCAAAAGTGCCCCAGCAGGGAATGGGTTTTTGAATGATATGATAAAGAATTTGTGTTGGTATGGTTGCCTGATAAGCAAGTGGTGTGAAAATGTATGAAAGAATATTAAGAAGCGCCATAAAGCTCCACACATAAGGCTCGGTAGAAACTTTAATGCCAAAAAAAAACTGTAGAGGGATGTTGATAAGTGCGTTGCCGTGTGCACCGGGTAGACAGAGTACATACAGTGACCACATCAACAACATGGCGTGAAGGCCGATACAAAAACCGTGCAGTAGAATAAGATATCCAAGAAGAAAGACAAACGAAGCAAATGGTATGAGAAATCTTATGAATAGAAGCGTATTTTTTTTGACCATCTTCTACTTTCACGTAATGAAGCGGCTTGGTGGAGCTAACCGGGGTCGAACCGGTGACCTCATGAATGCCATCCATGCGCTCTACCAACTGAGCTATAGCCCCATTATTACTTTGATAATTCTATGAAAACTTGAATAAATTGGCAAGAAATAGTTTTGTTCTTCTTGGGGCTTTTGGGAGAGCGTTATTGAGCGCGGTTGTGTATTGATCTTATAACGAAATATGTTTAAAGTTTTACATGAAAAAACAAAATTAATTTGTTTTAGTGGTTTAATAATTAACATAAGGGAGATGCTGGATGAAGCAACATTTTTTACAAGCGTTTATTTTCAAATTTGTTTTATCGTTTTTGTTCATATCAAATGTATCAGCGCTTAAAACGATAACTAAGGTGTGTGATTTAAAACAAGGAGACTTTATTCATAGCGTTGCTGCATTTAAAACAGCTGATGGTAAAACGATATTTATGGCTGGGTTGCGTGAACGTTTAGTAAAAATATGGAATAGTGACGGTGTTTGTTTTCAAACATTGAAAGATTTCCCGGATATGGCTTTGCGGCGATTGGACTCTAATAGATCGGTTCGCGGGGTTGCTGCTTTTACAAGAACTAATGGTAAAACACTGTTTATGACCGCGTCTTATAATGCTGCTGCAAAAATATGGAATTATGATGATGAGAGTTCGCCAATAGAAGACTATTCGACAGTATTGGACAAGGGTAGCAAGGTTTACTCGATTGCTGCAGTTACAACAGGTGATGGTGAAACACTTTTCATAACTGGGTCTGCTGATAAGACAGCAAAAATATGGGATAGTGCAGGTAATTGTTTGAGAATCTTGTGCCATGACGGGGATGTTTTTTCCGTCGCTGCAGTTACGACAGTTGATGGTGAAACACTTTTCATAACGGGGTCTGAGGATAAGACAGCAAAGATATGGAACAGGGCTGGTGATTGTTTGGCAAACTTGCGTCATGATGACTGGGTTTTTTCCGTCGCTGCAGTTACGACAGCTGATGGAAAAACACTTTTCATAACGGGGTCTAAGGATAATACAGCAAAAATATGGAATAGTGTTGGTGATTGTTTGGCAACATTGCACCATAATGACTGGGTTTGTTCCGTTGCTGCAGTTACAACAGGTGATGGTGAAACACTTTTCATAACGGGGTCTGAGGATAGGACAGCAAAAATATGGAACACCGATGGCGTTTGTTTGGCAACATTACCCAATGAAGGATGTTCTGCCATTGCTGCGGTTACAACTGCTGATGGAAAAGCATTATTCATAACGACGACTGGTGTTGACGTCACGGTTTGGTCGTGCGAATAAATATGAAAGTTTAGATTTTGTGATGTGATTGCCTCGAAGTCTCAGAGCTTATCCGAAAATTAATTTAAGTTAGAAAAGAAGTCATCGAGGTCTCCAAAATCCGCTATGATTTGGGTGTATAAAAAAGGAGAACCTCGATGAAAAATATTTTAGCAGAAAAAATTTTGCCTGATGCTTAAGCTATTTTACAAACAGAAAAACAGTTATAGGGTATGCCAGACTTTGACGTAAAATGGCAAGTTTATGCGATAGATTCGAGAAGACAAATCAAGAGTCTTTTTGAATCTATCGCGGCGAATATCTTGTAGCAAAGAGTGCTTTCAAAAATAGGTATGCGGTTGATACGTCGCGCTGTAAGCCTCCGCGTACAAAGCAAAGTGGCAAAAATTCAACAGATCGAGGCACGCTAGGTTTTCAAAAAGCTAGCTATTGATTCTCGAGGTGCACCACTTATTATTCGACTGTATGCAGCAAATAAACACGATTCAAAACCGTTCATTGATATTCTTCAATCTCTTGTACTTGTTCAAAGAGTGCAATTTCCAATTACTTACTTTGCTCCATAATGCCGCGGTTAATTCTGTTGCTGTGTTTACAACTGCTGATGGAAAAACACTATTCATAACGGGGTCTGGCGATAAAACCATGGTTTGGTCGTACGAACACATATGGTCATTAAGATTTTGTCAGGCGATTGATCCGGAGCTCAGATAAAAAAAGATGTTAAAAGAAATCACAATACTTTTTTTTGCCAAGAGCCGCCTTGATCACAAAAATAAGGAGAGATTCATAACAGGGTAAGCTTTTAGTGGAAAGTTAATTTACTACCATTGTCAAATGTTAAGCTGATAACAAACAGCTTCAAATTTTTGATTCGTTTAATCAGTGAGTCAATAATTCTCTCTGAGCCATTGTTTTTCATTGTAAATCATAATGGAATGCCATGTAATAAGCTCAGCCAATGTCCATATATTTTGTGATTGGCCATCGCTATTAAATATACCGTAAGTCTTGCTCATAAAGACTAACTTTTTCCGGCTGATGGATAGCTTTTGGTTGATCTTGTTAATATAGTAAATTTGTATTTTTTTACCACAAGTGGATATGTGTTTATATATAGATGTGTCTGGTTTTTACTTTCTAATCGAATAATGTGATTTTTTATGTTAGATTAAGCTCGGGAAAATATAGACGTTAAAATTTTGTCAGGCGATCCGGAGATCTGATAAAAAAAGATGTTAAAAAAATATCAATAGGTAAAAAAGGCTGTGAAATATGAAGCAATTATTCTCTTTACAAAATCTCATCAAAATCGTTTTTTCATTTTTGCTGATATCACATGTATCAGGGCTTAAAGCGACAGCCCCTTTGTTTGTTTTAGAACATAATGACTTAATAATTGACGTTGCGGCAGTTACGACAGCTGATAGTGAAACGCTGTTCATAACTGGGTCTCATGATGGTACAGCAAACATATGGAACAACAATGGCGTTTGTTTGGCAACCTTGCGTCATGGAGGCCGGGTTGATTCTGTTGCAGCTGTTATAACAGCTGCTGGTGAACCGTTGTTTATAACTGGGTCTGATGATTCGACAGCAAACATATGGAACAGCGTTGGTGATTGTTTGGCAACTTTGCGCCATGAAGGCAGGGTTGGTTCCGTTGCTGCTGTTACAACAGCTGATGAAGGAACTTTGTTCATAACTGGGTCTTGGGATAAGACAGCAAAAATATGGAATAGTGTTGGTGATTGTTTGGCAACCTTGCGCCATGGAGAAACGAATGACTGGGTTTGTTCTGTGGCTGCTGTTACAACAGTTGGTGGCGAAACTTTGTTCATAACTGGATCTTGGGATAAGACAGCAAAAATATGGAACAGCGCTTGTGATTGTTTGGCAACTTTACAACATGATCACATGGTTTTTTCTGTTGCTGCTGTTACAACAGCTGCTGGTGAAACGTTGTTCATAACTGGATCTTGGGATAGGACAGCAAAGATATGGAATAGTGTTGGTGATTGTTTGGCAACCTTGCACGATGATGGCTCGGTTACTTCCGTAGCTGCTGTTACAACAGCTGCTGGTGAAACGTTGTTCATAACGGGGTCTGCGGATAAGACAGCAAAGATATGGAGCAGATATGGTGATTGTTTTGCAACCTTGCGCCATGGAGAAACGAATGACTGGGTTCGTTCCGTTGCTACTGTTACAACAGTTGATGGTAAAACACTGTT
>CAZBMD010000013.1:0-22942 GCA_964493325.1 uncultured Pseudomonadota bacterium
ACATACTGAGCACGCCTATTCCCGATCCGCAGCTCCCAGATGTTTGTGGCATACCGATTCTTGAAACTGGTAGCATGGATATTTATAATACAAAGCTGCAGCCAGATGATGAAAAGAATGAAAATCGGAATAACTTTGATCCTCACCCATCAACGCCTGTTGGGAGGAAGGGGATGAGGCCTGCGGCCACGGTTCCAAAAGGATCAGGTAAGCAAACAATTATAAAAGGCAGAGAATATTCGGGACATGCCATAGAAAGAATGCAAGAACGAGGGTTTGTTCCTGAAGTGATTGAAAATGTTATAAAATTTGGCAAACAGTCAGCAGATCCTGATCCGAGAAATTTACAATATTATGATATAGTTAACAATATTACAGTGATAACTGACAAAAACTCCGGTCTAATTGTCACTATTTTCTGCGGGAAACCTTAAATGACTAATCAACAAATAATCGAATATAATGCTAGACAAATAACTTTGATGGAACATCAAATTATATTTTTTAGAAAAAAAGAAATAGATGCTAATCAATTTATACATAAAATAGAAGCTCTGAGTAGCTGGATTCAAAACCCTCCAGATAATTGGTTTGATAATATTATGCAATCGATAAATAGAATAGAGGTCATATATTCAACAGCACTTGCTCATGAAGAAGATCTAACAAATGAGAATCTTCAAAAAATCTTACAGCTTGTAGACAAAATCGAAGAACAAATTCTCTGGTACAAAAAAAACTACTTACCGCCAATTGATGATGAAAATTATTAGCTTCTAAACCTTGTAAAATAGGCCTCAATAACTGGGGCCTATTTTTGAGAGTCATAACAGAAAAATCGATGCGCACGATAAAAATTCAAAAAGTCTGACCTCAAAGATCGTAGATTTATGTCCCCGTTATATCCTAGGCACAAATAGCTCGAATACCGATTTTACAAGAACCAGAGATGTAGAGCCTTGGCCTAATGAATTGCATTCACTGGCTGAACAAGAAATTAAAAGTAAAGCAAAAAATAACAACAACAGCACGATCATTGCAACAACGGCAACTGATGGCATAGAATTCATTCCTGTTCATGAAAAAGATCCAGCAGACAATATCCACAGCACGCCGATTATTGAACACCATCCCGCTGATGATATCCTTGTTCACCCAATTCATGAATTCGATCCATCAGATAACATACTGAGCACGCCTATTCCGGATCCGCAGCTCCCAGATATTTGTGGCATACCGATTCTTGAACCACACCTTACAGAACTTAGTTATAATACTAAAGAAGAGTGTGGCTGGAGTATGCCAGAAGGTGGCGGCTATATTAACGGTCGACGGTATAGTCAACATGCCCTTGAAAGAATGGCTCCAGATACACCTGAAGTACGGGAGATTTTAAAAAAAAGACAAGAACTGAGTACAAATCCAAAGATTAGAGGTGACAAAAATTATATAAATCCACGAGGAATCCCTCCTATGGTCATTGAGGATATTATACAAAATGGTGAAAAATATAATGGAAAATCGTTAGATACTGAGAATTTCACCAATAGGGAATTTACTGTTGTTGTTGGGAAAGATACAAAACAGGTTGTTACAATAAAACACTTTGAAGAAAAAGATTGTAAGTACTAAGGAGTTGAGTTGTTATGATTATTTACAAAGATTACGAATTACTAGAACTATTCGAAAGTTTTCCGCATGTACGCTACGATGAAATAGCTGGAATATTTTTATATAGCCGTCAAGATGAATACGGTTTCACCTTAGACATGTTTCTCTATGTACACGAAAATACCTGTCAGATTAATCTTTTCCATAAAGACCTAGAAAAACATTTAGTCGAACTTAATCTACACTGCGTAGACAGTATAATTTGCAAAGAAAATAAAATGATCATCCATCAATATGATAAATCCAACACCTTGATAGTCGATTTTAAACCAGGGTATAGCATTAGTTTTGAAAAAAATTTGTAAATAATGACAGTGATGTTAATTAGTAAGCGCGCTTACTAATTAACGCGAGTTCCATAGCACCATCATTGCAACAACGGCAACTGATAGCATAGAATTCATTCCTGTTCATGAAAAAGATCCAGCAGACAATATCCACAGCACGCCGATTATTGAACACAATCATGCTGATGATATCCTTGTTCACCCTATTTATGAACAGAATCCATCAGATAACATACTGAGCACGCCTATTCCGGATCCGCAGCTCCCAGATATTTGTGGCATACCGATTCTTGAACCACACCTTACAGAACTTAGTTATAATACTAAAGAAGAGTGTGGCTGGAGTATGCCAGAAGGTGGCGGCTATATTAACGGTCGATGGTATAGTCAACATGCACTTGAAAGAATGGCTCCGGATACGCCTGAAGTACGGGAGATTCTAGGCAAAAGAGCTGAAAAACTGGGTAAAATACCGGGAACGGATGATTTCAAGAAATATATTGATCCTCGAGGAATACCACCAATGGTCGTTGAAGATATAATACAAAATGGTGAAAGATACGCGGGATCTCTGCCTGATAGAGAGAATTTTACTAATGG
Organism: uncultured Pseudomonadota bacterium; assembly: GCA_964493325.1. Taxonomy (GTDB): domain Bacteria; phylum Babelota; class Babeliae; order Babelales; family RVW-14; genus CAZBMD01. Next base: position 2,559 of record CAZBMD010000013.1, read on the forward strand.
AGAGCTCACCGTTATTGTTACAAAAGATTCAAACAAAGTTATCACTGTGAAACACTTCAGCGAAAAAGACAAGAGGATTTTATGATCTATAAAGATTACGAATTACTAGAATTATTTGAGAATTTTCCAGAGGTTTATGATAAAGAAGCAGGCATGTATAGATACCGCCGTCAAGATGAATATGGACTTATATTGCATATGAATTTAGTGTTATGTGAGGGAACCTGTATTCTCACACTTTTTCATAAAGACCTAAAAAACCCCCTATTCGACCTTGATTGTGGTGAACTAGAAGAGATTCTTTGCGAAAAAGATCGAATGATTATTAGACGAAGCAATGAATTAAAAGATGTGATCGTCGATTTTAAACCAGGCTACAGTATAAAATTCGAAAAACGTTCATAATTTATTATTTATGCAAAATAAATCCAGTTAACAAATCTGAGAGAACTCTGTATTGGAGGGCTCTCAGATTTTCTGGATGATAACATTCGAGACCGTTCTTGCTATAGCAGCTATCTATTTCTTCTACCAAAAACAAAAATCCTTCCTATCGTGCAATAACAAAGAGGAAAAACTAAAAAACTTCAAGGTGGCAATGTCTTAAAGGAAAAGAATCGCTTTTGATAATGGAGCAACATATGAGCTTTATTCAAATACCGAAATTCCTAAAAACATTCAAGACTGGTTGGTCAAAAAGGGTATCCCGTACACAGAACTGATTTAAGAAGGATATATTAATGTCTGTAGATGCTTCAATAGATATAAAGTTTTCAAAATCATTACATGAAAATATTTCGCCAATAAAAATCATCCGTATGCTTTTAGACTATGGCTGGACATTTAATGACTATGGTAAGGTGTCATATTTACCCGTAGGGGATAATGATGATTATGATTGGCAAAGAGAAGAGATGTCGACAGAAACTTTAATAGATATTCTAATGATCAAAGAACATAACCATGAGGACGTTGTAGTTACTATGACATGGCAAGATACCAATATTGGAGGGATTTTTTCGTTTCGAAAGAATGGCCACCTTTCTATAAATTTGGTCATGAATAGAAAAATGTATAGCGATGGAAATAGTATTGAAATAACCGATGTTAATTGGTATTTATCAAAGCTTTTACCAGTACTTAATCAAAAAGATCTGCGTGTTGAACATTTTGCATATGAAGAGCATGTATGATCACTATGCTACTAATATGAAAATTATTAAATTCTAAAATTTATGAAAATAGGCCTCCATATCAGGGGCCTATTTTTAGATGCCGATTTTACAAGAACCAGAGATGTAGAGCCTTGGCCTAATGAATTGCATTCACTGGCTGAACAAGAAATTAAAAGTAAAGCAAAAAATAACAACAACAGCACGATCATTGCAACAACGGCAACTGATGGCATAGAATTCATTCCTGTTCATGAAAAAGATCCAGCAGACAATATCCACAGCACGCCGATTATTGAACACAATCATGCTGATGATATCCTTGTTCACCCTATTTATGAACAGAATCCATCAGATAACATACTGAGCACACCGATTCCCGATCCGCAGCTCCCAGATGTTTGTGGCATACCGATTCTTGAACCTGGTTGCATAGATAATATTATCGAGCAACGCACAACAGATCCTAAAAATAAAAAAGAGCCTGCGCCAACTCAAAAAGAACAAGATAAGTCCGCATACAAAGATGCGACAGAACCAAGAAGTCGTTATGCAAAGACAGAAACTGACATAACGAGAGATGAGTTTGAGAAAAATCTTTTAAAAGATGGTTGGGCTAAATCAGTAAGCAAGGATGGGAAAGTAGTTATTCATGAAAAAAATGGTGCTCGATATGTCATTCGTGATAATGCTAAATCAACTGGAGGGCCAACAGCTGATTATTACAAAGCTGGAAGTGAAGTTATAAATAGTAAAATAAGGTTAGGAGATGTGTAAATATGCATACAAATATAATAACTACTTATAACAATAGAGACTTTAATGAAGCTCAAGGTCTTATAAATAAAGCTTTTAGACGTACTCAACAAATTCCAAATCTGGTCTTTAATGAAAAGTTTAATCAATTTTTTTTTGAAGAATTTGATTGGGCAATGACGCCCGAATTTTGGAATACAATCCAGCGGTTAGCACTTGCATCAAACGATACGGATATATTCTTAACAGTTTTAGATCCAGATCCAATTAACTATTTTTTCGATAATTTTGGGTATTATAATTCAATGAAGTTACCAGTCAATATCACCGGCAAAGATTACGAGAATATCTTACAAACAGGGCCAAAAGATAGCCCCGCAGATGCCGTGCTGTATAATTCAGAGGTTATTGTTTGGCTACCAGTATCAATGAAATGGGCTATATGGGGTGAAAGAAGTTGTGGTATATGTATTTTAGCTTTTACAAAAGATAGTAATCTAAAAACACCTGAAGGAAGGTGGCAATCGGTTCATGAGGCGCTTAAAGACTTGATAGCAGTAGACTTCAGAGAAAAAAAAATACCTAAGGAATTTGCCGATTCTCTTATAGAAAACTATTCAAAATAATCTTTTTAGTAGATTGAAACTCAGTAGATTTGACTCCTGTCGACAAATATTGAGCAATAGAGCCCTCCTAAACAGAGGGCTCTTTACCTTTTATAAGCGTTGTATTTATAAAATTTTTCAATCGTATAACATAGTTAGATTGTTTACAACATCCAGTTTCAATCTACTCAAAAAATAGGGTAATTGTGCGTCATTACTTCACCCAGTCATGCTTCATTTTATTAGCTCTCATCACCAGCAATATTTCTGCGGGAATCATTTATGCCTCGAAATGGAAATATGGAGATCAAACCGTCTGTCTGTATGGGGACAATCACGGAACTCATAACACATTTGAGATAGATGAAAAAAAGATGTCAAATGCGTTTTATGAAAATCTATTCACATCAAAAGATCGATGGCTTGTTTTACGAGAAGATGTAATAGGAGAATCGATTAGCAAAGAACTTCAGTGGCTTGTAACTTTATGGTTTTACAACAAAAACCTTGGGTTTTTAACCACCATTAATACCTGGCTTGCACATGATCCAGAGACTAAGATTCCTCATATTGATACAATAAATATAGATTTACGCGCTAATTTTAATAATGTTTCAACATTAATAAGAGCGTACAAATTTACGAGCGAAGGCCTGCTGACCAAAGAAAATCATAAACGGTTTAATGCGTTTTATGGAGATTTTTATAACGCCCTTAAAGATATTCCACTTAAAAAGCTCTTTGACGAGCCTATAACAAAACTCATTGAATACATCAATAATACATCGAACAATAAGTTGAAGGCTATTTTAAAAAGAGTTCTTGAGACTATTTCTGCACGGCAAATTGTTTTGTATAACAATGGATTTATGAGCCTAATAGAACCATGCTTGATCAACGAAAAATCTTTCGATGCTCACGAAAAAATTTTTGATTTTGTAACGAATAACAATTCGTTTATTAATCACCTACTTGAGATTGTCGAGTCCACCGCTTTATGGCATATCGTTGAAGGACAAAAAACTCATAAAAAAATTGCGGTTATTGCTGGTAACAGTCATATATTAAACCTTGAAAAATATTTACTTGAAATGGGTTATTCTGAGATAAATTCATATGGTAGCGAGTACAAAAAAAACTCTCTTGAAAAAATAAAACTAGTTTTACAAATCGCAGCAAAAAAAGAGGAGTTGTTCAATGACCAACCCCATAAAAACATCACCGATATTAACTTTTATTGGACTTTAAGCAGATTTTTATCTGAGTACGGGATAGAAGAAAAAATTGATGAACTTGAAGGAAAATTAACCCTCATTTCTCATGATGCATTCGCATGGCTTTCTGAAGAAAAACCGGCTCAATTACATCCCACTCCTGTAAAACCAGCACCCTCAACACTCAACAAAGTAACGACGCTCATTAAAAAGTTACTTTGGAAATATTAGAACTTACTAGAAATTCTTTTGATGAGTAGAAGGAGGCGCATTGCCTCCTTCTACATAATGAATTCTTTTTTAATCAATAAGCCCAAAGGTCTTCATGATCAGCTTCTCAAAGTCTTGTCGGCCAGTCTTACCGATCTTGCGACCAATCTCTTTGCCATCTCGAACAAAAATAAACGCAGGAACACTCGAAACTACTTGTCCACCTATGAGGTTGAAAATTGCTGGAAGATCAAGTGATTTGTTACCCAAATTCATCTTGGCAAAAATAACACGCCCTTCTAAATTTTTTGCAAGCTCTTCAAAAATTGGAGCCATTTGCTGACATGGAATACACCAGGTTGAATAGAAATCAATAACAACTGGAAGCTTTGATCCTAGTACCTGCTCTTTGATATCAGCCATTGATGAAAGCTCAATAACGGCATTTTCAGGCTCTAGCTGCACGTGCTGAACAGCATCTTTTGATATTTTTTCTTCTGGCACAGCTGCTTGAAAAACACCTCCGCTTGCGGCATCAAATCCAACTTCCTCTAAAAATTTCTTTGCCTGCAATGATGCCATACACCCTTGACCGGCAGACGTAATTGCCTGTACAAAAACATCGTCACAAACATCTCCTGCTGCAAAAATGCCTGCCTTTGATGTTGCTTGATGCTCTTTTAAAACCAAAAAACCACGCTCATCGCATTCAAGCTGATCTTTAAACAATGCTGTGTTTGGGCGCGATCCGATAGCTAAAAAAACTCCATCAACAGGATGATTTTTATATTCACCAGTATCAACGCGCTCAATAACAACGCTGGTTACCCGCGTTCCATCTCCCTGAATTTTTATAATGCGCGATTCAAAAAGAACCTTGACGTTAGGCTTTGCAAGAACGCGATCACGCGCTTTTATATCTTTTGCACGAAAATGATTTTTACGAACAACTATGGTCACATCGCGCGCGATATCTGCAAGATAGCCAGCTTCGACAATTGCCGCATCACCTCCACCAACAACAATGACCGATTGATCTTTGAATAATGAACCTTCGCACACAGCACAGTTGCTCACGCTACGGCCCCAGTATCCATCAGGACCAGTCTCACCAGGAACGCCCAAATAGTTAGGTTCGGTCCCCATTGCCACAACACAGCTAAGCGCCCTGTACTGCTTGATGTCCGTCAAACCTTCTTGCTGCGTTTTGATCAAATAAGGCCACGACGAAAAGTCGACAGAAACTACCGAACCTTGTACAACACTTACGCCGCTTTCTTGTGCCTGCTTCTTAATTTTTTGCACAATGTCTGCTCCGGGTGCGTCAACCACACCTGGCCAGTTACGAACCGAATGAGACTGAGCAAGCGCTCCACCAGGCTTTGGACCTTCGACCAAGACGCACGGAATATTTGCTTGAGCAAGGTACAAAGAAGCTGTTAGTCCTGCAACTCCGCCGCCCAAAACAACGATAGGAAGAACATCTGCCGCAGAATCGATATTCTTCATGTGCAACGATTGTTTTTCAGAACCGCCAAGATGAAGGCAGCTACACAAAAAAATAAGACTCAAACAGGAGATAACTGTCTGCATCGAAAATTTGAACATACTCGACCCTTTCGGTAAATAGTAAGATAGACACAAAAACCAGTGTACAGGTTTTTTGGCAGAAGGCGGATAAAAATCAGGTTAGCCTCTTTTTTTAAATTTTGCATAATCAAAAACTACTTACCAAAAGGCCTTGTAATATTTTTATACAAATTACACACTAACCTATATAAAAATCATGCACTATTTTGAGAAATGGACAAAAGCCTCTCTGGACAATGGATTTTTCAACTATTAAAGCTTATTTTATAATTTTGTAGATTATTTCAGTTTTAATTTGATATTATGATTATATTGTAGTGGATATATTTTATAAATTTTTAATATTTTTCAACAAAAGGAGATAGTGATGAAAAAAATACTTTTAACGACAGGGCTTGTTGTAGCATTCTTTTGCTCACAAAGTTCAGTAGAAGCAAATAAAATGACACCAGTAGGAGCTGATACAAAAGCAGCTTTTGATAAAATAGCAGCCAACGATTACATGGGCATGTCAAAGCTTGTAAAAAAATATACCGATGCGCCAAGCATTCAATCAATGCTCACAACACAAATAGGCGGAAAAACACTTATTCACGCGGCAGCAGCAGTTTCCAACGTCAACACAGCTATCCAGATGGTTGCTCGCCTAACTAACCAAGCAATTCTTGTCAGCAAGGAGTTTCAAATTCAAGTAATTCAAGCTAAAGACAGCCAAGGCAAAACAGCCAGTGACTACGCAGCAGCAAATAATAACACTGCGCTGGTAGGTCTTTTATCAAGTCTATCATCACAATAATTTCTCTTGTAAATCTCATTGGTCAATCCCAAGAGCCACCATACTCTTGGGATTGATTATTTTATCCCGCCGATACCACTCAACTGAATGATAAGCGGGTTTAACGAATCTTTCGCCATGCTTACCCATTTGAAAAATTATTCAATCACTCATTTTTCTTGATTATTTCTAATTGAAATTGATATAGTTGAAATATAATAACCACTGTCTAGAATAATTTTCTGTTAACAAACGAGGAGTGTTATGAAGCGCATATTTCTGGGAGCATGTTTATTTACTTCATTTTTTTCCATGCAAACGTCTATTCAAGCAGCTATACCTGCACAACTACAAAATGATATCAAGGCCGCATACCAAAAAATAATGGCCAATGATTACAAAGGAATGTCTGCAATTGTCAAAAAATATACCGATGCATCAAGCATTCAAGGTTTGCTTGGAACAAAAGTAAATGGTAAAAGCTTACTCCATGCAGCAGCTAACCTTTCCAATCCAAGTGTTGCTACGCAAATGGCAACATGCATCCTCAATCAAGCGGTTCTGGTTAGCGCCACTTTTCAAAGTAAACTTATTCAAGCCAAAGACTCTACAAACAAAACAGCAACTGACTACGCAAATGCTAATAAAAATACCCAACTAGCAGGACTATTTTCAAGCTTGATCGCTGCGGGCAAACCTACGCCATCAACACAGCCATCAAAAAGCCTAATAACCCCAGCATCGCCTACTACCCCTACGGCAAATGCAACAATTGCTACAACTTCATCGCCATCATCATCTGCAACAACTAACGTAATTTCAACACCTACAACAACTGCTCCAGTACCTACAACATCAACGCTACAAACAGATATTGATGCCGCTTTTCAAAAAATAGCAGCAGGCGATTATATGGGCATGTCGACCCTTGTAAAGAAATACACCGATGCGCCAAGCGTCCAGACAATGCTCACTGCCCAACAAAATGGCAAAACACTTCTGCATGCAGCAGCTGGCGTCACCAACGTAAACACAGCATGTCTTATGGTTGGTCGCATAACGGGCCAAGCAATGCAGGTTGGTATAACTTTTCAACTTCAAATTATGCAGGCAAAAGATAGCTCTGGAAAAACACCACTAGACTATGCTCTAGCTAATAACAATACAAGTCTTGTAAACCTATTCAACGCTTTAATGGGAACAAGCACACCAACTCCAACTCCAGCACCAACTCCAGCTCCAACTCCAGCACCAACTCCAGCACCAACTCCAACTCCAGCACCAACTCCAACTCCTGCACCAGCTCCAGCGCCCTCACCTGTCGTAACTCAAACACCATTACAAGCTGATACTGATGCTGCTTTTCAGAAAATAGCAGAAAATGATTACATGGGCATGTCGGCCCTTGTAAAAAAATACACCGATGCGCCAAGTGTCCAGACAATGCTAACAACAATAAAGGATGGCAAAACGCTTCTACAAGCTGCAGCCTGCGCAGACATAGGCGTAGCAATGATGATGATCGGCCGCATTACGGGGCAGGCATTATTTGTTAGTCCTGACTTCCAAAAACAAATCATTTTAGCAAAAGACAGTCAAGGCAAAACAGCAATTGATTACGCCAACGACAATAATAATCCTGATCTTGCAAGCACATTAACATCACTCGTGCCTGTTAGTTAAATGTCAAAATAAAAAAGCACCGCATGAAAGTAATTTTTCATGCGGTGCTTTTTTATTCTAGAATATTTTTTTATGCGATAATCAACGCTGTAAGCAAGCTCAGCTCAAATTTATTTATCATCGTCGTCTTCACGCTGTGCTTGAGCCATACGCTCTTCTTTAATCTCACGAAGCAATCTTCGATCTTCTTCACTCAAACCACCATCACTTTTATCAGATTTTTTCATCTTCTTTTTAAGCTTTGCAAGCTCTTTTTCCTGAGCTTTAATTTGTTCGCGAAGAGCATCTTGTTCACGTTGATGGGCACGCTCTAGTCGATCAATTTCACGAGAGGAATCTGAAGATTCTCTTCTACTGCTTCTGTTTCCAGAATTAGCAATTGATCCTCCAATAATGCCGCCAAAAGTTCCACCGAGCATCCCGCCTGCAAATGAATCTCCACCGCCAGCATTAACTTGAGGTGCAAAAATCACCAATATCAGTACCAACGCAAAAAATAATTTTGAGATAAAACCTCTAAACATACTCCCCCCTCTCTTAATTTTATACATTAGTTTCGACGACGCAACATAATCACAACCAGTAGGCCCATGGCGGTAAGCAACAATACGATTATGAACATCAAAAACATGGGTAAATGATTGCTCGCTCCTGAATTACGTTCTGCCAATCTTTGCTCTAGATCTTTTTTATCAAGCTCACGCTCTAGCTGACTCACACGCTGCCGATCTTGCTCAATACGAGCCAACTCTGCTTTGTCTTGCGCTCGACGAGCCTCTTCTTCTGCCCTGCCTGAGCGACGCGAGTCGGCTGAAGCACTGCCAATCATGGTGCCAACCGCAAGCCCACCTAGCGTACCTGCCACAATTGCTCCGCCACTACCACCCCGTCCACACTGAGCTTGTGAGGCAATAAGCGCAAGCCAAATAATTCCTATGCCAAATCTTTTCATTATTCCCCTTCCCCCTGATAATGAGTAATTAAAAATTGTCATCAAACTTGATACACTTTTCGTATCGATTATATGAATTGCCAAGACATCTGGTCAATATTTTCAAATAGGCTAATGAATAACAAGGGAGACTTCAGTGAATTCAAAAATTTTCAGTTTAATCGCCCAAGAGCGCTCACGACAAGAAGATTGCATCGACCTTATCGCCTCAGAAAATTATGCAAGCTCTGATGTTCTTGCTGCCACAGGATCAATTCTCACCAATAAATATGCAGAAGGATATCCGGGAAAACGTTACTACGGTGGCTGCACAATTGTTGACCAGATAGAAACTATGGCAATTGACCTTGGTAAAAAATTGTTCAACACGGAGCACATGAACGTACAACCTCATTCTGGATCTTCTGCGAACATGGCTGTTTACTTTAGCCAGCTTAAACCAGGAGATACGGTTCTTGGCATGAATCTTGCAGCAGGAGGCCATCTTACCCATGGCCATAAGGTAAATTTTTCGGGCAAACTCTATAATTTTATCCACTACGGCGTTGATCCTGAAACTGAACTGATTGACTACAAACAGGTTACAGAGCTTGCAGCAGAACATAAACCTAAAATGATTATTGCTGGAGCTTCGGCCTACTCTCAGCTTATTGATTATCCTCAACTTGCTGCCATTGCCCGTGAAAATCAGGCGCTACTCATGGTCGATATGGCGCACATTGCGGGCCTTGTTGCAGCAGATATTATTCCAAGCCCCATGCCTCACGCAGATATTGTAACTAGTACCACACACAAAACCTTGCGCGGACCGCGCGGTGGCATTATTTGCAGCACCGCAGCCTTTGCTCAAAGCATTGACCGAGCAACCATGCCCGGCAGTCAGGGCGGCCCACTGATGCACATCATTGCAGCAAAAGCGATTGCGTTTGAAGAAGCAATGCAGCCAGCATTTAAACATTATCAAATTCAAGTCATCAAAAATGCCCAAGCTATGGCTCAGGCTTTTAAAAATCTTGGCTATCGCATTGTATCGGGCGGCACCAGCAATCATCTAATGCTGGTTGATTTGCGCAGTGTGCAAAATCGTTTTGGTGAAAAAATTACAGGCAAGCTGGTAGAAGAGCTCCTGGAAAATTGCAATATTGTTTTAAATCGTAATGGCATTCCTTTTGATCCAGAAAATCCGGTTGTCACCAGCGGCATACGTGTAGGGACACCGGCAATTACAACACGCGGCATGAGCGAACAAGATACCGTACAGATTGTTCACTGGATTGATGAAGCAATTGCTAAGCGAAACGATGAACACTTCTTGAGAGCTCTGACAGCCGAGGTAACAACATTTTGCAAGAAGTTCCCGCTTCCGTAGAGATCTCAGATATGGATCCCGGCTCGACGGCCGGGATGACATCCTACTCATTAAAAATCAACTTCTATAACCAAATGATTAAGAAACATTCAACAAAGCTTGCTTCATGACCCCTACTTTTTCAGAAAGTTTTTCATGAGAAAGTGGCCTTTGAAAAATATTAGTAACAAATCCCCACAACAGACCGGTAGCCCCCAGCGCGCTATCGGTCTTCTTTTTAGGTATATAGTGAACATGTACATGAGGCACTGTTTGCCCAACGTCAACTCCATTCTTTTCAAGAATCAAATAGGACGACGGTCCCTGTGTTGCCTGAATTGCGTCATTAATCTTTCTGAGGAGTTGCCCGGTTGCCAAAAATTCCTCATCCGATAGTTCTTCAAGACTTTCGATGTGCCTTTTAACAACAACCATGCAATGGCCTGGTAATACAGGCTTGTATGAACACATCCCGCGCACCAGTGAATCTTCATAAAAAGTGTGCGTTTGCAATACAACCGGATCACAAAATGCACATGCTTTCTGCACATTCACGTTTGTCGAAATAGTCCACCAAACCAATCCAATACTCAAAGCAATCACACAAAGTACTACACCAATAATTTTTTTAACGTTTTTATTCACGAAGGTTCCTTTTTTTTGAGATCTTGCTTTTTGGGCAACCCCTTGGGTAAATTAACATCAACAAACGAAGGGGTATGAAAATGTCTAAAAAAATTATAAAATTCCTGGTTATTTTAGCAATACTGATTTGTGCTAGTTACGGTATTTATCAGCTGTACCATCTTGCCATAAAAGATGCAACAATGCGCATTCGCAAAGGTGTTACCAAAGGCATTAGCGATACGATAAACCCACTTAAATGGCCAAAAAAAATATTTGGATAAAGATCTCAACTATGCACTTAATGATTTTGAAGCATAGTAGCGTAGACAGTTTCAAAATCCATGGTTGAGCCTACGTGCAAAAAACCTCCAAAGCGAGAGAACTCATCAAGCGGATTGAGCTCTTTAAGGTCAATATACATAAAATTTTTTGATTTTTTTTCGTTATTAATAATGCTAACAAGTCGAACAAAAGCTAATGCTATTTTGAAAAAAATTGACTTGGTACGCTTAAAAAAAATTTTTCTGTTTTCATTAACATCTTTTACACCTCTATAAAACCGAGCATAACGTTTAGCGAAATCTGCGCACATGTAGATTACACAATTTGCTTCTTCTTCAGTTAAAGTTGCCTTGCTGTCATCGTACGAGAGTATATTTTTTAGTCGATCTACCCCTCCAGATAGCATCAGACCTTGCCCTTGTTGCTTGATAAAGTTATTAACAATAACGCAAGTTTCATTGAGCCATATATCTGGCTTTTTTAGAGGAACGAATTTCAAAATTTCTCGGAACCTTTTTAATAATTTTTTATTAATTACGTGAACTTTTTTTATAGTCGACAAAAGCAATGAGATCGAATAATCCTTAAGAAAAATATCCCATTTTTCTTTACTAACCATATTTTCTGACAACTGCAAAAACAATCCTAACTCATCGTCTTCTACCCCTAACTCGATAATATTGAGAAGAATAGCTGTAACATCAAGTGCGTTATATAACAAGGCTCGCAGAAATATAGAGGGAAGCTGTATTTTACTTGGCAAAAGATTCTCGACCATAACTTTGTAGTACATATCAAGTTGATTGAGCAAAATTCCGTGAACTGCTTTATGCTTGAAACTTTCAACAAATACTTTAGCACTTTTGGTAGGACGTATATCTTCGACATTAAACGCCAAAGGAAATATTAAAAAAAGCAGCAACTCTGCTTGCGTTTTATTCTCATAAAAAACCTTACTACAACACTCAATCTCGGCTTCTTCTAACAAAGGTTCCATAGGACGTACAACATTTTGGGTGAATGCGCAAAAACAAAGAAGATTAATTAAAAACTTATTCATAAGAAAGAATACTCGGCCCCTCAAAAAGTTAAATGAGCTAATGCGGATTAGTTTCCGCATTAGCTTGTAGTCAAATTCTAAACACTAATCACTTGAATATCATCTAGATTCCACATAGGGATGCGCCCTCCGATAACAGAATCATGCGAGATAGCAGAAAATTTCTTATCTTCAAATTTTTGCATATAACTAGCTATCCCGTTCATCCAGGTTTCTGACTGATAGCACCATAAACCAGCACCCGTCTCTAGATTAAAAGTAACAACAGCTCCAGGCATTATAGGCCCATAAAAACCACCCAGAGCAGCTGCACACATCATGTTATTTTCTTGGCTGTAAAGACAAATGTTTCTAGGAGAGTAGCCATAATCACCTGCAGTACAAAGATTGTGTATTTGAACCCCAGCGTTAACATCCCACACTCGAAGAAACCCATCTTCTGAAGCCCCTACAAGCATAGCTTTACCTTGCTTATTTTTGTATGGTCGCAGGTCACTGACCCAACTTGTATTTCCAGGTAAAGTCTTGACGTACGCTCCCGTTTGAGCATCAAATAAAACAACATCTGAATTGTTTGCTATCGGAGAAATTAAAATTTGAGAATCATTTGCTTTAAAAAGAACAAGCCCATAGACCCATGCCTTCTGTCCGATGTCTATTGTTCCACTATAAAAATTTTTATTATTTATAACATAGCGTAGCTGCTGTGTTCCGATATTCCAACATCTGATGGTTGCATCTTGCGCCCCAGCAACAATATTAAACCCGGTACTATCTTTAAAAACAGCAACAGATGTGACCCAATTGGTAAATCCACTGAATGTATAAAGTTTTTCAGCAGTCTGAAAATTATAAACACACACAGTATTATCACAACTTGCTGCAACAAGATATACTGTATCCCCATCAGCAAAGAGCGTAAAACTCATTATGCCATAACTTTCAGGGCTAAATTGGGTTCCAAATTCTTTTATTTGAGATCCACTAGCAACATCGAATAACGCGATTTTGCCATTTCTATATCCAGACAAAATTTGCAACGTATTATCATTGGCAGAAAGAAGCGCGTTACAATTTGGAAACGCAAGAAATTCTGAAGATCCATTGGAATGAATTTTCTCAACACGATTGGATTTCAGAGCATTATCTGAAAAATTAAATGTTCTAAAAATTGTCCCATCAAGATTGTAGATTACAAGTGTATCATCCCATAACCTATTTAAGATTTGCATACTTCCTGAATTTTCAAAATAAGCAAGAGCAGAAGCTGTTGATCCTCCACCATATGACTCAAACTGGTTCGTTAGTACTCTATTTACAGGATCATAAATAGATATTATGCCTTTTGCTGACTCGAAAGCATACGGTGCTAGATACGATCCAGAAACAAGATACAGTTTTTCAATGCTGTACGAAGACAATGGAGCAAAGACTGCTACAGAAATAAAAATTAATGAAATATACCGACAAATCGTCATACTCTCTCCTTTTTTATTTTTAGGGACTATCGCTCTACCCGGAAAACCTTAGCAATTTATTTAACAAATTCAAAAGACCTGCAATCGTTCTGGAATACCCAAATATTGATAGCTGTGACCCGTTGCCCTAAGAAAACGTTCAATGTCTTGGACTTTAATAACAAGTGTTGAGGTATTGATGAGCGGATGGCATTGCAACGACCTGCCATTAAGCTGCTCATCAAAGATAACAGACACCTCGTGCTCAACATCATACACAAGACCAAGAATAGTCACCGAGCCAGGCTCAACACCAAGGTATTTTTTAAGTCGTTCTTCTGAACAAAAACTAAGATTTGACGTGCCAAGCATCTCTTTTAATTTTTTAAGATCAACTCGCTTATTGGCACCAACAACCACAAGAAAAAGATGCTCGCTGCGCTTATCATAAATAAAAAGATTTTTAATTTCCTCTCCGGGCATAGCAGGACACAAGCGTTGAGCATCTTCGCAGGTAAAAACCGCAGGATGATCAAAGCGCTCATAGTTAATATTATTATTTTTAAGAAACACATAAATATCGATCAAAAAAAATCTCCTTCAAAACTACAAAAAAAGGTTATGTAATCTTGTCATCACGGTCGACAAAAGCCTGTAAAAAGCTTGCAGCTACCGCTTTGCGTGCAAGTAGCCTTGTTGAATCTATTAGCCTCACATGCGGTAATATTTGATTCAAATTCTTCAGCAATTCATCATACAATTGTGAAAATTCTGTACACCCAAGAATAATACCATCAAACGGACTGTCTGCGTAAATCTCTTGTGCTATTTTACAAAAATCTTCAATCTCACGATCAGTTATGACCCCGGCAAGAACTCGTTCAATAATTGATGACGCAACTTTCTGGGCTCCTTGCTCTAAACGCCTGTAGAAACAATACAACCCAAGTTGAGCTGTAGTTTCTGTTGAAAATAAAACAATTCTGTTAAGTGCTTTTTGCTGAATATACTCAGCAACAACATCATCAATGCGAATAAAAAATGGTATATCTGTTTCTATTTCATCAACAATAGTGTGTAACGTGTTGCATGCAATAACTATAATCTCCATGCCCTGATCAGAAAGCCGATCAAAGCATTCCTGCAACTGACAGACAAGAGCTGCTTTATTTTTTGCAACGTCTTGGACAGAAAGCATCGGATTAAAAGGGTAGCTGATCAGCACGATTTCGGGAAAATCCCGATCACGTGAGCAGCCATATTTTTGCTGACATTCTCGAACAATTTCTTGGAAAAAGAGGCTACTAGCCATGGGGCCAGCACCTCCAATAATACCTATTTTCTTTTTCATACTCATGATTAATTTCCTCATAAAATAAAAAGGTACTGGTTGTTTTGCTCAAGCATACGAAACAGCCGCATGGTGAAAGGACAAATAATTGCGGCTAGAACCAATAGATTAAACAGCACTATTTTGTATAAAAACAACGAAAAAAACGTAAACGTTAAAAAGTAAAAATATAAAAACTAAAAAAGTGATTTAATGAGAAAGAAGATGAAGATGATGGAAGGAAGAGATGCTTGAAACATCAAAGAAACTATTTTGAGAGGAAGAAAAATTGGAAAAAGCAACGGCAATAGAAAGCTCTTGGCCCGCTACATAACGCTTTAAAGGAATATTTATGAAGAGATTCATAGAAGCTTTCTTCTTATAAATAAATTAAACAATAAGCTACACAATTTCTACTGTATCATATATCAAACAACTATCAAGCGATAATTTCAATTTTGCAAAAATTAGAAGGTGAATGATTTCTTTGATAATTGAGCACCCTCCGGCATGAGCAATACCTGTTTACCTCGGATCAATCTATCCCTCTCTTCTTTGCTGAGCAGGCCTTTGTAAACAAGCATACTTAGCAATCTATTCACCCCTGCTTTAATAAATATACCTTCACCACATCCTTGGTTTACAACTTCCATTGCAAGATCATACCCTTGACCTACTTCGACTAAAGCAGTTAAAAGCTCGAAATGCTTCCACTGTCTAGCAATCAAAAGGGCTTTATCATAAGCTTTTCCTCGCATAACCAGATTTATCAAAATTTTCATAGATATCTGTATAATCTTCTCATTATCAGCAGCATGATAAGAACAATCCAGCGCATCTAAACTGATGGAATCAGGGTCTTTATTTAAAACCTGCAACACCGCTTTAAGGGCCTCTTCATAAGCCTGATTTTTTGCAACTAATGCTAAAAATAAATCGTAAGACTTTTCTCGTATATCACTATAACAATCTTTGCACCCAAGCGTGGCAACTTTAATTGCTTCTGGATAACTATCGATTTTGCCATCACGGACAAGACCAATTAAAAAATCAAGCGTTGTATGCTTTACATGTGCCTTGCTGTGCCCAATGCCCATCTCTGCTCTTTGGATTGACGGGGAGTAGGCATTCACTGTTCTTAAATTTGTAACTAATTTTTTTGAGAACACAAACGCCTCAGTCCACTGGTCATCATACTGCTTGTTTGAGTAACCTTTGGTTGCAAGGACAGCAAGAACTTCTCGAGCACCATAACACATGCCATTATCGTTATTATCAAGTTCTTCTTGAGCGAGTACAAATATCTGGTGATGAAATTTGTCTCTCATTGCAAGAGCATTCAGCACATCAAAGGCCGCTTTTTTTTCCACTGGGTCACTATCTAGAAGATGATTTTCAATCATATAAAAAATTTGATCATGGTATAAACCTTTTTCAATAAGCGCTTGAAATATATCAAAGACTATTTTTCTTACCGCGTATTGATTGTCGCTCATGCATAACTGAGACACTTGAAAAATTTCATTGAGGAATTGTCGCTTATTAATAAGCGACAAAAAAACATGAAGGGCTGCCTGCCGAACATTACAATCAGCATTACCAAAATAATGATACGCAGCATCAAAAGCATTAAAAAAATATAAACCCTTCTGAACAAGAATTGCGAAAATTTTAAGTGATATTATTTTATTCTGGTTTAGATCATTAAGCCCAGAGTAGGCCGTATCAAGCACAAAATCTCCGCACAAAACTCTGTCTGGCAAAATTTCAAATAATGAAAAAGCAGCTTTTTGAATTTTATCGTCAGTATTGTATATCTCTGCAAGCGAAGCTTGCAATGCCATGTTATAGAATGGCTCTTGATTATAAGAAACCTTAATCCAAAGACTTTCTAGATCTTCTCTTGTGTAAGCACTTAGAGACATGGAAAAAATTGATACAACAACCAAAATACTGCAGATACTACAACCAATTTTTTTTATCAGATCCTTAATCATAAATTACTATTCTATTAATCGGTCGTCACTTTATTAATAACTCTTGAACTGGCAAGTACACTAAAAAGATTTAAAGCGTGGATTCTCACATCCTTATTATTGTCATTAAAGCAATGCTCAACCAACCCAAGTATTGATTCATCAATTCTATTTTTTTTTGACAGGTGCAAAAGTACCTTGAGTGCAGCTACTTTAATCTCACAAGAGCTATCGTGTAAACATCGCTCCGCAGCTTTATACGCTTCATCGTAAAAATACCCCTGCTGCACAAGATTCTCAATCATAGAAAAAATCCATATTCGAACAGCAACATCAGCTGCTTGATTATCAATTTCATGCACTGCTAGTAAAAAAGATTCAGGATAAACGGGAGTTCCTTCTGCTACTTTTATCTCAAAATCACTCTTAAAAAATTCTCGAAACAAATCTTGAGACTCTTTTGATAAGCAAATAACAACTTTATCGTTTATAACCATTGCTTGGTGATCATCTTGAGTGTACATCGCACGCAAAACAATCTGAATACAACAAAACGTCATAAAAGCTACGACAATTTTTTTCATCTTTATTCCCATGTTTTTCGCAAGGTTCTATCTGAATATAAACCGTCTCTAGAACGCTTATTCATAATTTAAAAAACATATTTTTTAAATTTAAAATACAAACTCGTACTCACAACCCTGACGATAAGTAAAATTGTAAATATTTTATTGATTTTCATTCCCCCACCTATTTATAAAAATGTTAACTATACAGACAATGTTAAAAGTTTACCAATCAGCCATAAAAAGGATCAAGTAAAAAACAGAGTCTACGTATTTAATACCCATCTCTGAAGAGGCTGTTCAAGAAAACGTTCAAAGTTTTAATGAAGCTCTTCAGATTCAGAAGCAAGAGCCCCAATATTTTGCAAAGCAACTCGAAGCTCCTCATCCCACCATTCCAGAATCTTTCTGAAGTGACGCTTGTTGTATGGGCACTGAATGCCGTTTATGAGCCGGCCTATCTCATCAACGGTAATGAGATTTTGCCTAAAAAGTGCTTGAAAAAATAAAGGAATCTCACTGGTTAAGTACTCTTTTTGAAAAACTTTTTTTGATGCTTCAAGCGCCTGTTCAAACCCCTGACCCCGTTCTACTAATTTAGTAAATAGTGGAAGCAAGTCATATTTTTTGGCGATCTTAATTGCCTGTTCATACCCCTGACCCTGCTCCACTAAAGCCTCAGCTAAATCACCATACTCCACTTTTTCAACTATCTTGATAACTTTCTCATGCGCAAAACCCTTTTTTACAAGTGCAACCAGAACATTTCTTGCTGCATTCACAACACGAATGTCCTCGCCAAAGGTATAAACAAACCCCAATTCATTCTCAAAAATACGTAACGAGGCTTGCGCTGCATCATCAAAAGCATACCCTTTATCAACCAAAGTCTTGTACAATTTCAACGACTTTTTTCTCATAGATGGATCAGAATTTGTATAAGCTGCTTTTGCTTCTTCAATGGCTTGCAATATGTATTCGTCATTACCAGCTGCTAACTGAGTAATAAGCTCATTAATTTGAACAATGCGATCATGCGCTTTTTCGTCTCCTACCATAGAAATTATTTGATGCGCTATATTCCAATGACCGTGCTTTTTACCAAGTTCTTGCTGCGCATCATGTACAATTTGCTCCCAGTTCTGACCTTTTTCAACAAGCTTTCGATACAGCTTCCATCCAAATTTCTGAGATCGAGGATTATCGTTTTTAATAAGCGAGCTAGCTATTTCTTGAACTTGCTGACAAAATTTTTCTTTCTTTACAAGAAGAGCAAGAAGCTTCAAACCTGCCTTTTTTATAAATCGATTTTCATCGTTAAGCGCTTGTTGCGCAATCGAGAAAGCTTCTTCATAATGCTTTCCTCTTTTCACCAATGATGCAGCTTTACAAAGAAATGACAATTTCGCTTCATCAATCGCTAGCCCTTTATTAAATGCCTGAGCAGCTGCACAAACATCTGCTTCTTCATGAAACAAATCTCCAAAAAGCTCAGATTGTTCACAGACAGAAAAGCAAATATTATTCGCTTGTGATGCTCTATCTTGAACGTCTTTTAGGGCAATTGCTAAGCAGCTACCAAACCGCTCTAAATGAAACGTAAAGTAATAGGTATCGCGCAAAATCAAATATATCTCCTGCGCATCAATAAGACCTTGATGAAAAAGTGCTTCAAGAAAACAGGCAGCATCTTTGCTTGCCCATACAATCCCAGGATAATTTTTAACAAGGTAAAGAGCTTCATCAAGTCCAAGCTGTAGATCAATCAAAGCAGCAAACAAATCTAAACAAGCTCGCTCTTGAGCAACCGCTAGAGCCTCATCAAGCGCATGCCCATTTTTTACAAGTGCAATTAATACTTTTATTGCTCGTGGAATTTCGCACTCCTGAAAGTTGTATGAATCGTTAATTTCGCGATTATAAATCACCTTTAAAGCCCAGGCGAGCGCTAGATCTTGAGCCTGATTTTTTTCAGCAAGTGCTACTAGCAGATCTGGGATATACTGCTCCGTTAAATAGTCAGGATCGTTATATTCTTTCTCAAGAAGCTTAATTGCCAGTTCATGCCCTTTACCTTGCTCAATCAAAGCAGTCAAGACATCAGAATATTCACATCGCTCAGCTATCAAAATTGCCTCATCATGCGCGTGTCCCTGTTCTACCAAAGCGATCAAAAGGTCTCTTGCGGCATGCACTACGCCAGAATCCTCTCCAAAATCAGTGCAATCAGAGTCGTCAGATTCGCCGTAATAATTAATTAAGTCATTCTCAAGAATTCGTACAGCAGCCTTTTTGGCATCATCAAATGATTGGCCTTTTTTAACCAAAGCAGCATATAACTTCAAAGATCCTATTCTTATGCAAGCGTCAGAATCGTAATAAGCTTCATTTGCAGCTTTAATTGCTCGCGGATAAGAATCTACCTGACTTTGAGATACACGGAGCGTCAATTCATCAATCGCTTTGCTCTTTAAATAATCTAAAACAGATCCCCAAAGCTCATGGTCATGACCAAGACTATCGATGCAAAAATCTATATCTTCATCAGTATCCTCACCGCGTTCCTCTGAGTTAATAATTATTCGGTGAGCATCGTTCCAAAAACCATTATCACTCTCAAGCTCTTTTCGAGCGTTTTCTAGAATTAACTTCTGATATTGACCTTTTCTTACTAGAGCATCTAGCACTTTGAAAGCTGCTTTTTTTACGCGTAGATGTTCATTTTCATTAGGTTCTGTTGACTTTTTAACGTAGCCATAAAATTGCTCCAACAAAAGAGAG
>CAZBMD010000014.1:0-22704 GCA_964493325.1 uncultured Pseudomonadota bacterium
CGTATCTTAATTTTTAGAGGTCCTCTAAACTCAGGTAACTTTTTATCGTTACCTTTTCCGTATATGTCAAAGACGATAATTTTTTCTAATTTTTCCCGCCCAACTTTCAGGTGCTTAATTTTGTACCACATCCTTGCAGGATCGTAAAGAACTTTTTAATCTTTTTTTTCGAAGATATTTCAGAGCTATTTTGTCTTGCAATGCTGCATAACCTCATTAAGCTTTTGGAATTATACAGTCATTTCTCACAGGACGCAAGCCCAGATTAAAACTTTTTTATAAAACTTTAACATTTATCAACATCAATACTCTCGATGCTTCCAAGTCATGTATACATTTATTTTTCAAATATATTGACTATTTAAAATTAAAAATCGTAAAATGAATTTATAGCTTAGTTATTTTAAAATTTAATTGTGACAGAAATAAAGATTCATGAACCTTTCAAACCAGCCATGTAACCGTAATAACTGTTTTGTGGACCTTGGTTTGGAAGGGACATGGAAAACAATTAACAAAGAGAAAGGAATTACTAATGAGTAAAACATTTAGACTTGATAAACATACCGAAGACAAAGTAGCAATTCCAGGCCATGGACCACAAAAAACACGAATTAAAATGGCTCATGAAAAGCATGTTGCCAAACAAGATCAAAAATCAAAACGGCATTTAAAGGCTCACTTTATTGAACATCATTGGCCACTCCGTGATGAACGCAAAAAAGGCCCAAAAATATAACTTTCTTACTCCTTGATGAAAAATTAGTAGTTTGGTTTCTTTTTTTGGTAGAATTGAAGTGTATTCAATTGTCAAAACCCAAGAAACCAAACTACTTTTTTTATTATGCTACTTGATGAATTACGCGAAAAATTAAAACTTATTCAGCCAGATCTTGAAACTATAAAGTCCTGTTGGCACAACACCGGCATTCAAGAACGATTTTCACACCTTGATCAAATCGTTAATCACGAAGATTTTTGGAAAAACCCCGATAAAGAAAAAATCATTAATGAACACCGCCTTCTGAGAAATTTAGTTGATGATTTTGAGCACGTTACAACAGCCTATAATGATAACCTTGAATTTATTGAACTTTTTAAAGACAATGAAAACGAACTTGAACATATCAAGCAAGACGTTTTTAACCTTTGCCGAAAAGTTGCCAAATTCAAACTAGAGCTCCTTCTCAACAAAGAAGAAGATGCTCACAACTGCTACCTAAATATCAACGCTGGAGCAGGCGGCACAGAATCTCAAGATTGGGCCAATATGCTCCTGCGCATGTATCTACGATTTTGTGAGCGCGAAAATATGAAGGTAGCCATCCTTGACTACCAAAGTGGCGAAGAAGCTGGCATTAAATCTGCAACTCTCCTTATAAGTAGCCGCAACGCATTTGGATTTTTAAAAGCAGAATCAGGAATCCATCGCCTTGTGCGCATCTCTCCTTTTGATGCTAACAAACGTCGCCACACCTCGTTTGCTGCCGTTACAGTAATTCCAGATGTTGATGATGCAAAAATTACTATCAATGAAAACGACCTTCGCATCGACACATATCGCGCTGGCGGCGCCGGAGGGCAACACGTCAACAAAACCGATTCCGCCGTACGCATCACTCACATCCCATCGGGGATTGTTACACAATGTCAAAGTGAACGATCTCAAACACAAAACAAGCAAACCGCAATGAAACATTTAATGGCTCGTCTTGTAGAAAAACAAGAACAAGACAAAAAAACAAAAGATGATGCTATTGAAAAGAAAAAAATTGAATGGGGATCACAAATAAGATCATATGTTCTGCATCCTTATAAGATGGTCAAAGACCATCGTACCGATCTTGAATCACCCCGTCCCGACCAAGTACTTGATGGTGATCTTATGGAATTCATTCAAAACTACTTGCTCCAAAACGCCCAAATCTCATGATCTTGCAGCAACTAAAAAACCGCACCATCAAACACCTTTCTGAATATTTTTCAGAGACAAAATCAGGGCAACCACACATTCTGGTTGGGCTTTCGGGCGGTCCTGATTCAGTATTTTTGCTGCACCTCCTGCATCAACTTGTAACAAGTGGAACTATCACGCTGAGTGCTGCACACCTTGATCATGGCTGGCGCACAACCTCTGCAAGCGATGTACTTTTTTGCAAAAATCTCTGCGATCAGCTTGGTGTCCCATTTTATACACAGCACGCGCAAGATCTTCCCATTACTATCAAATCAAATGGCTCGCAAGAAGAACTCGGGCGAAAACTACGAAGACACTTTTTTAGCACTGTACAAAAACAAACCAAAGCCGATCTTATAGCCCTTGCACATCATCAGCAAGACCAACAAGAAACGTTCTTTATGCGCCTTATGCGCGGCACCAGCCTGAGCGGATTGTGCGGTATGAGTACTTTTAATGGATGTTATTTTAGACCGCTTTTAGACACCCCTAAATCTTCGATCCTCGATTTTCTTGAACACAACAACATTCCGTATCTTACAGATCCAACCAACAATTCTGATGCCTATTTACGAAATCGCATTCGTCATCACGTTCTCCCCGCGCTGCAACTTTGTGACGAGAGATTTGATCAAAAATTTTCATCTACCCTGCAACTCCTGCACGATGAACATAATTTTTTGACAACCCTTGCGCTTGAATCATTCCATACAGTTTTTTCAGCTCAACCACCGCACAAACAGATGCGCGGTGATCAACCTCGATTTGCATCGCTTCATCCTGTTCTTAAAAATCGAGTTATTATTGCTTGGCTTATTGCTGAAAAAATTCCATTTCAACCCCACAAGCGCCACTTGCTTGAGATCATAAAGTTCTTATCTTCGCCCAACGGTGGCAGTCATCAACTAGGCCCAACCTGGACTGTTTTCAAAAAAAACAGATTTTTTTGGATTCAACATCATAAATAAGGTAGCCTGAGGGGGAGAAGAAAAGGGGAGATAAGCAGATGAAAAGGCCACAGTCATTCAGATCAAAAACAAACTATTTCATTCTATTATTCTTTCTTCTATCACTCATTATTCATGGATTGATGATCTGCTGGTTCTGCTGGTCAAGCTTCCAACAAAAAAAGCACTCACCTATTTTCTCTAAAAAACAAGACCATCAACAGGTTATTTTTTTCGATGAGCTAGCATCAAAAAAAGAGACGGAGCCCCTACCAAAAGAAACATCTTCACTCGAAGAAAAAAAAATCATACCGGTAGAGAATAAAGAACAAAAACAGCCCGTTGAAAAAAAACAGACTGAAGAAATCCAGCAAGATAACGAAACCCCTGCACAACTACGTGCTCCTCTTTCTGATTTTGGATGGCAGTTTGAGCAAGAAGAACAAACACCCATAGTAGAAATTCCTGAAAATACAGACGGCTCAATTGATGTTGATAATAATGTTCACATTAATGAGGAAGAACTTCAAGCGGCTGCAATCGTTGATGAAGCTCAAGCTCCCACACAAAAGCCTGAAGATCTCACCATTGATCAATCCGAAGCATTAACGCCTGATCTGTTGATGTCTGAAAAGACTGAGACTGTAGCATTAAAAAAACTAGACGAGTCGCCAACACTTGCAACCATTTTTGAAGAAAAATCAGTTGATCCTGAACCTATGCCAGAAAAGAAAATTGCTCAAAAAAAATCAGTCCAAAAACGCAAACCATTCCGCATGCATGATGTTGCAGCACCACATATCCTATTAACGGAAAAAAAATCTCATCGAAAAAATGATGTCCATCAAGAATTTATCGGTGGCACAGAAGGCATCCGCATTCGAGGCGCTCGGAAAGAAAAGCCTGATACTTCACCAGAAGAACCAAAAAAGAATATAATTGCGCTAACAAAAGGGTTTATCGAAAAACACTGGGGAGAAGCAGGTAACGATTTGATAGACCGCGATGGAGATCCAAATAAACACCCTTCACTTGCTGAGCTTAAATATATTTCATACAACTCAAAAGTCATTTGGAGCCTACAAAGCGCTTGGAAGCAAAATTTTATGCATACCTCCCCGTCATTCGAGATACACTTTGTAACGCTTGGCCTTATTATTGATGAAAAAGGCTTTATCAGTGACGCAAAGATTCTCGTCCCATCGGGCTCGGACACGCTTGATAGCGAAGTCCTTAGAACAGCTCATCTTGCAGCGCCATTCCCACCCCTACCAAAACACTTTAAAACAACTCGCTATCCTTTTAACGTTCGAATTGAAATTAGAAACTAAGACACGTTTTCACAACATAAAAACGCTTGATTTATAATCGCTTCCTTTTTCTTCTTGATAATTTGTAAAATATTTAAAAGGAGAGAAAAAAATTGATTTTTTAAAGAGAGGAGGGGTGTTATGAAATTTTTTTATTATTTTTTATGCTTTTTTACACTTGGTTCATCCTGCAATCTCCTTGCTCACCCGCAAGAAAAAGATAATTTCTTGTCTCTCAGTGCCACCAGTACCTGGCGTGAATTTCAATTAAGCCCCGGGCAGCTTGTTTTACAAAATAAAAAGTGGGCCTGGATTGCCTCTATAATCCTAAAAAGCAAAGAAGCCTTGCAGGTCAAACGCATTAATTTACAGTGGATAGGCGACAATATTGATAAATTACATGCTTCACTCTATCGCAAACGAGAAACAGACGACACCGTTCTTCCTATCGAAGAAAATCTGGTCTGCGATGGAACATGGAACCCTAGCGCGCAACAGCTCACTTTTTTTCTTGATCACAAAATTGTAGCCGTCAACAAATTCTGTTTGGTTTTGAGCTTTCAGCAAGGAACCGAGCAAAAATTAAAAAAAGGACACTTTGCACTCCCTCACACCGACCCTTTTAAATTGGTTGCTTTGCATCGATAAAACGCATCTCTTTTTCCGTTGCTTTACATGAGCATCATGCTATTATCAATGTGTAGAATTTTGGCGTTACTGCATCGGTATTTTCTACACGAAAAAAGGAGAATTTGTGGCGGAAGTCGTCATTTTGGGAGCAGGGCTAACAGGCCTTTCTACTGCATTTCATCTTGAACAACTCAAGATTGATTACAAAATTTTTGAAAAAAATGAGCGCCCGGGCGGCCTTTTGCAGTCAGAACAACATGAAGGGTTTACCTTTGACCACACTGGTCATCTTTTGCATATCAGCGACGATTATTTTAGAAATTTTCTGAATGGAATTGCAGATATCCAAAAAAACTTTGACCTGATCCAACGGAGATCAGGAGTCTATTCGCACAACACACTCACCGATTATCCATTCCAAGTTAATCTTCACGGACTTCCTTCAGCCATTATCGCCGAATGCATAGAAGCATTTGTAAAACGTAAAACATCGGTTAGGCAACCGGCAAACTTTCATGAATGGGTCCTTAAATATTTTGGCGAAGGCTTTGGAAAACATTTCTTCTTCCCCTACAATCGTAAGATCCTTTCTTATGATATAAAAAAAATACACCCTTCTTGGACAGGACGGTTTGTTCCTCAAACCAATCTTGAATCAATCATCCAAGGGGCTTTGCAACCAGCTACGGGCATCGGCTACAACAGTTCATTTTACTATCCCAAAGTTGGCGGCATAGAATTTCTTATTCGCAGCCTTGCATCACAATTAAAGACACCCATAACCACTAATCATCAGGCAACTCAAATCGATATACAAAAAAAAATAATAACCTTTAGCGATGGCAAGACCGAACGGTATTCAACACTCATTTCCACCATGCCGCTCGATTACCTTTTAAAAAATTTGCATGAACCAAGTAATTCACTACTAACACACGGAGCATCACAACTAGAATGCAACGCAGTAATCAACTATAACTTGTGCTTCAAAAAACCTATTGGTCTTGATAAACACTGGATTTATTTTCCAGAAAAGCAGCTCCCTTTTTATAGACTGGGCTTTTGGCATAACATCTCTGCGCAATCTGTAAAAACTGGACACACTGCCATCTACGGAGAAGTGTCATACTTACCAGGAACAAAAACTCCAGCACAACTGCACCAACTGATCAATAAATGTAAGAAAAAAACTCTCGATTTTTTAGGTTTTTCTTCATCTGATATTGTTGCAGAAAAAAACCTTCATCTTGATCACGCCTACGTCATTTACAATCAATGGAGGCATCAAAACCTTACAAAAGTCATAAACAGACTTGCCGATCACTCCATTTATTCGATAGGCCGCTTTGGAGAATGGAAATACTCAAGTATGCAAGAAGCTGTTTTGGATGGAAAAAAGATGGCCGAAACTATTTTCAACACCCATCAAGCCAGTATCTTACCAGCTGTAATTGACCATCCAATAAAATCAATTCAAACCTCTTCTAGACTTAAAAATTTGGTATAAATTTTCTAAATAAAAGGAATGTACGACAAAAGGGAGCAGGAGTAATGGAGCAACTACAACAATTTTATAAAAATAAGCGCGTCCTTGTTACGGGGGGCGCCGGATTTATTGGTTCGCATCTTGTGGAAAAACTTGTCGAACTAGGGGCACAGGTTACCATTCTTGATAATTTTTCAACCGGAAAATTGCGTAATTTAAACACCGTACTTTCAAAAATTAACATTCTATACTCTGATATTCGTTCCGAATATAGCACTCGCAAAGCAACTGCAAACAAAGATATTGTTTTTCATCTGGCAGCATTTATCTCGGTTCCCCTTTCAGTCCAAAACCCAGATTTTTGCAGAAATACTAACGAGCTTGGAACACGATACTTGCTCGAAGGCTGCCTTCAAAACGAGGTAAAATCATTTATTTTTGCATCTTCCTCTGCAGTCTATGGCAACAAAAATGCTGTCTGCACAGAAGATGATCCGGTAGACCCCCAATCACCATACGCTCACAGCAAAGTTGTAGGAGAATATTATTGCAAAAAATACGCTCTTGAGGGTGAATTTAATACAGCAGTACTGCGCTATTTTAATGTCTACGGAAGCAGACAAAATCCAAATGGTGACTATGCAGCTGTTGTTGCGAAATTCAAGCACAATTTATTGGCAGGGCAGCCTCTGACCATTTTTGGAGATGGCTCGCAGCGCCGCGACTTTGTCCATGTGTCTGATGTAGTTGACGCCAACCTTAAAATTGCAATGCTGCCACGTGTACGGGGAGATATTTTTAATATTGGCTCAGGAAAAAGCATGACGATATTTGACTTAATTACATCGCTCGAAGAAGAACTGCAAGTCAAACGGACAGAAATCACCTTTGCCCCAGCGCGCACGGGAGACATTCTTTATTCACAAGCCAGTTGTGAAAAATACAAAAACACGGTACTATAATTTCCATCTTCAAATAGCCGAAGTGGTGAAACTGGTAGACACGCTAGATTCAGAGTCTAGTCCTGTTAAAGGGGTAGGGGTTCGAGTCCCCTCTTCGGCACCAAATCTCACAATCTAATTTTATTTCTTTTCTCAATTCATTGAATGTTCCTATTAATAATTATTACTATACGAATGACGTATTAAATTATTATTTTCAAGTATGATAACTTTCCCCTGAGGCCTATCATGATGAGAAGAAAGATAACGCTAGCAAGACTCCTACTGACAGTTGTTGTAATGAGTGGACAAATGCTTACAGCAAGCAAATCAACATCACTTCACAAAGCGGCCAAGCAAGGCGACATAATCAAAATTAGAAGTTTAATTGAAAAAGAAGTGTCGCTAACTAATCGAGACAAAGAGGGTAACACTCCTTTGCACATAGCCCTAATAAACAATCATGAAGAAGCTGCTCTTGAGATTATCAACGCACTCAAGGAAGCTCAGAACAACAAAACTTCAAAAAAGAAAAACCTTTTAAGCCGATTTTTTAAGAGCAAAAAAGACCATACATCGCTTGACAAAAATAACAAGGGACAAAAAGAACTAACTCTTGCCGTCATGAACAATCTGAATGACGCAGTCAAAGAGATTATCGATCTTGCAAAGCAAGATGCATCTGTAGACTTTACAAAATATATGAACGAAAGCGATTCTGCTCTCCTTTTACCGATATTTCAAGCGATCAGAGTGAATAACTTATGGGCTCTTGAATACTTGCTCTCCCAAGGAGCAAACGTACCTCCTGCAGCTCTGTTTTGGATCAACTGGAATGATTATAGTTCGAGTGATATCGCAAAAACGTTACTGAACTACGGAATAAACCCAAATACAAATACAAACTTAGATCGTCACACTGCTTTGCACAGGGCTGTTATTGCGGAGAACCAGAAAGCAATCAAGTTACTACTCGAAGCTGGGGCACGAATCGACATCAAAGACAATCGTAATAAGACAGCAATGGACTATGCCTATCGAGACGACATAAAAGATTTGCTGATAAATTGGAATTCAAAAGACCAAGAACGCTCTGCAATGAATTCTAAGCAGGAAGAGCTGTCACCCCAAGAAGACGACTCCGATGATGAAAACTCCTAGGTTGATAGTAAATTAAACCTTCCAAGTCATCTAACTCAGAAACGCGCTCAATCAAGTATATAATAGCATTAAGCATGGGGCGCTAAGGCGCCCGCTTGTCATTTTATTCCTTGTTGTTTATAATTCTTAGAGAACCTAAGTGCAGAAGACTCAAGTTTTATGCAAAATCTGACATAACCCTGTAACCCTTATTTTTAATAAATTATTATGAAAAACGCTGATTACTACAAAATTCTTGGTGTATCGCACGATGCAACCGTAGAAGAAATTAAAAAATCCTACCGCAAACTGGCTATGCAATATCACCCGGACCGCAATCCGAATAACAAAGAGGCAGAAGAGAAATTTAAAGAGGCTGCTCAGGCTTATGATGTTCTTTCTGACCCTGCAAAACGTCAACGCTATGACCAATACGGCCATGAAGCATACCAGCATGGTGCTGGCGCAGGAGGCCATGGCGAATACGCAAACATGAACGATATCTTTGAAAATTTTGGCGATATTTTTGGTAGCATGTTTGGTGGTCAAGCATCCAGACAGCAAAAAAAGACCGGTGGGCCAACCCCAGCAAAAGGCCATGACCTTTCACAGCGAATTCAAATATCGCTGAAAGAAGCTTATTTAGGTATCAAAAAAGAAATAAAAATTTATCACTACGAGTCATGCACCAGTTGCAAAACCTCGGGCTGCAAAGAAGGCACCAAACCAACGGCCTGTGCTTCGTGCAAGGGCGCAGGAACTCAGCACTATCGCCAAGGACTATTCGCCTATTCCCAGGCCTGTTCGGCCTGTTATGGGCAAGGGTTTAAGATTACAAACCCATGTCCTGATTGTCGAGGACAGTCCCGCATACAAAAGCATGAAAAACTTTCTATCACCATTCCTGCAGGTATTTATCACGGCGCAGAATTGCGGGTTTCGGGCAAAGGTGATGCTGGTATTTTTGGCGGTCCATCAGGCGATCTGTACCTTGTTGTTGATGTTGCTTACGACGCCAAGTTTTCTCGTCGAGACAACGATCTTATCACAACACTCAACCTGACCTATCCACAATTGGTCCTTGGCTGCCAGCTTGAGATTGAGCATATTGATGGCACCATGCAAACAATCAAGATCCCTCGAGGTTGTCCGGTAGGCAAAGAACTCCGCACAGAAGGCCAAGGTTTTGTAAAGCTAAATGGAAAAGGCCGCGGCGACCTTGTCATCATTACTCAATGTGATATTCCAAGCAAATTGTCTGAAGATACAAAAAAGTCGCTCCTTGAATATGCTGAAAAACTAGGCAACCAGAGCTCAAGTGCTCACGGCGGCATTTCTGGATTTTTTAAGAAGTTTTTGGGATAATCCTTCGATATATTTTTACGACTCTAGACTTTGCACAAAATACTCACCATGAGTTAATTTTTTTTCATCATAAGCCTAGCGAATGATGAAAAAAATGTATCGAACCATGTGAGCGGTTCTAATTTTTAAAAAGCGCTTCTCTAAAAATATTAGAGAAGCGCTTTTTTCTTGTCTCTCAGTTCCTATTTCCGCTATGCTAAAATTCAAATTTTATATCATGTAAAAAGGTTTTAGGATAGTAATGACTTACTACGTTACACATCCCCGACTCATTCTTTTTATTCTTACAATCATGCTGACATCTCATGCCAGCACGCTAAAAAATTGCACCTCAAATTCAACACCTCAAAAATATATTTCACTAAACTGTATTAAAAAATTTTTTGATAATTTTCATACAGTTCAAGCTGGAGCCCTGTATCGCTCTGGCCAATTGTCCGCGCAAAAACTTGCAAAATATATTCAAAAATTAGGTATCAAATCGATTATAAATTTGCGCGGCAAAAATGCAGACAAACGTTGGTGGCAAGAAGAACAAGCATGCGCAAAACGTTTTGGCGTACATTTTTTTAACATTGCAATGAGCGCTCAACGCCTTCCCTATCGGCAGGAGATCATTCAACTGCTACAGCTGTATGACCACGCTCCTCGACCAATACTCATTCACTGCCAAGGAGGATCTGACAGAACAGGCGAGGCGGCAGCATTGTGGATACTCGATCAGCAGAAAAAAAGTAAGCAAGAGGCGCTTAAGCATCTTTCGCTCAAATATCTTCACATTGCTTATCGCAAGCCTTACAAAAAATTTTTTATCGAAACTGTTTGGCAAGACCGTTCTTGGCTTATCACCGCATACAATCACAATCAATACACACTCTCAAAAAAATAAAAAATCCAACTAATTAAACTAGTCTATGTTAATTTTCTATTAACTAATCTTAATCAAACCTACTGTTCTTGACCAATATTCCTCCAATTGCTATCGTGTGCAACGTACGTTATTTTGCTATGTTTTTTTCAAGGATATTGTATGACTCAATTTCGATTTTATAAAAAAAAAATCACGCTCATTCTTACTCTCTGTTTATCTATTAATCTTGGTCTAAGAGCAGCAGTTGAAACAGCATCTCCAGGAGGACAACAAACGATCTATGACCGGCTTGCAAGCCTTTATCTACCCTGCATCGCAGATAAAGAACCTGAAGAAAACGCCATCAATGCAAAAATCAAACAAGATAACGCCGAATTTTTCAAACAAAAAAAAATCCATCAAGTCCAAATAGCTGATCTAAAAGATGCAGAAAAAATTCGCTTGATGTATCAACTTCTTTCAACAATAGAACCAAAAAAAGCACCTACTGTAGAAGAATGCGCCATTGCATCTCTCTGCCAAGCTACTCATCTACTAAGCGGCTCACAATCAAATCCAGCAATAAATCTTTTTGAGCGTATTGATTTTACACAAACAGCAGCAGGAAAAATTGAGCTGCAAAAAATGCTCATGGACCCTCTAAATTCAATACTACCACTACAAGAACGCCAATATATCATTCAAGCGTTAGTAGAAGACGAAGGACTATTCAAGAAACTTGATGCACATGTTGCCAAGCTCGCAGCTGTAGAAAAAGAGTTACTCTGGTTTTGGAAAGATCAAGATGCTCCAACACAACTGATGAGCGATGAACTCTTTTTTAAAAATTTCTTGTGTAAGGGCTTTAATCAAAGCCCATTTTTCCTTTTGCTAGATTCTCTACGATATAACGCTTTGCATCATATTTTAGGAGCGGGCATTCCTCTAATAGGAATGAGCTTGTGTATGGAGATATTTGATCAAGGACAGAATCAATATGGATATTCGAAACCCGACAGCTCAGTTCTTTTTTTAGCATATTCAGGAGCTGTCCTGTTCGCGATTGCAGCTCTTGCTATTCCTTATTTTTACACCATCCCAAAGGCTGCAAAATTTAACGCTGTTAGTAGCAAAATTCAAAAAAAATTAATTGGATCTTCATCATACCTGCGTACACTCACTGCAATTTGTAAAGATGCTCGTGGTAAAAATATTGACAAACTTTTGCCACCTTTAAAAAACTTTGCCGCAGCTAGCAGTTTTCAGGCAGAAGCAAAACAACTTGAAACACTTTTAAGCCTGAGAACTTTTACAGGATCTCCTTCAAAATTTTCAGACCATGGAGCTATAGCGGTTGCATACAAATTAATGCTCACCGCAAAGCACAACTTAATCAAAGCTATTCAAGGAGCTGGACAGCTTGATGCTTATTTGTCACTTGCAAAAATATACAAGGTTCACGAAGAAAATCCCCAAGCGCCATTCTGCTTTGCTCAATTTATCGCCAAAGAGAAGCCTCAGATTATCGCAGAGAATTTTTGGAGCCCAACCTTGAACAATCAAACTCCATCACTCCATTCAATTAACCTTGGAAGTCCAAGTGGCAGCGCTCTGATTACTGGTCAACATAGTTCTGGTAAATCAACCATCCTTAAAAGCCTTGCTCTCACTGTTTTGTTTGCACAGTCGTTTGGTATTGCGCCCGCACGCTCACTAACCATGACGCCACTTGAAAGCTTTTTGCCATATATTGCAGTACCAACATCAATCGGACAATCTTCGCTTGAAAATGAAATTACTCTCTTAGAAAAATACAGCAATAGAGCTCACACGTTACCCGATACTCAGTTCAGTCTGGTGATTCTTGATGAACCACTTCGTACTACCGATGAGCAAACAAGGCAGGCAAGCGTTGAAGCGCTCACACAAACATTTGGAGCCTTATCAAATAATATTTGTGTACTAGCAACAAATGCTACAACAAGTTGTCCGCCAACTGTATTCAAGCAGTATCACACTTCAGCGACAAATGGCACTGTCCTGCTTAAACAAGGGCCTGGGGTTCAAGCAAATCCGATTGAAATTTTGGCTAAAGAGGGATTTAAAAAACAGATGCTTGTAGCTGCCAATGAACAGCTCAGTGCAATACACCAACTGGCTAAATAAAATTATTAAGGGAATAAACATGAATCCAGTCCATTTTTATAAAAAAGTTGTAGCAACCAGCGTTGTATTGTGCTTTGCTATCAATCTTGGCGTATCGGCAATTGAAGTACAATCAAAGGTTTACGAGCGTATTGCAACGCAACACTTGCCAGCATTTGCAACACGCGAAACACTTGAAACACAAAATCAAATTAAAGAAAAAAAGATAAATGTCGAAGCACATAGACAAGGAAAACACTTCGATATTCAAATTCCTCAACTTGGCGATATAGAAAAACTTCGCTTGCTTTATAAGCTTTTTTCATCAACAGAATCAATCCAAGAGCTATCAGATCAAGAAAAATATACTGAAGATTTTTTTGGCAGCATCAATATGTTCTGCGACAAAAAAGAGACCCCTACCGACTATCTTTTCAAGCACCTTGATTACACGCAAACTAGTGCAGGGAAAATACAGCTGCAAAAGATGCTCATGCAATCATCATGTGATACTACGCTGCTAGCACAGCGCCAATCAATCATCAAAGCTCTGGTTGATAACGCAGAGATTTTTGATGCACTTGATGAGCATATGAAACAGCTTGCAGAGGCCGAAAGTTCTATTCTCTGGTTTTTTAAAGAAAGCGATCCCCTTGCTGAACAATTGATGGATAGTGCATATTTTAAAAATGGCTTTTTCAAACGCTTTAATCAAAATGCAACAATGCTTGAAGCTGATAAGTTGCGCATGCAGCTGATAGCACCTGCTATAGCTCTTGCTCTTCCCGCTATTATTCCATTTGCAGCACACTCTCTCTCTCGAGTCGTTAAATCTAAAGAAATATCACCAAAAAAATTTATCCGTGATATAAATAATGTGCTTGCAGGCTCTGACATTGATGACAAGATCTTACTTGGCTTAGGCTTGGGAGTATCTCTTATTTCCGGAATTGTAGGCCTTTATTTGACTCTACCAAAAGCAATCAAAAGCCAAAAAGTATACAATATCATTCAAGAAAAAATGATGGGCCCAGCATCATACATTAATGCAGCTAAAACCATTGGCAACTTACTTGCAGAAGAAGAAAAATTGTCAGAACTTGCCCCAGTACTGCATAATATCGCAGCCCCACAACAGGTTCACAAGCTGCTAACCATGCTTGAAAAGCCAACCTTTACAAGCGATCCTACATTCTTTTCGCACCAGGGCAGAGCTCTTGCTGCATTCAAAATTATGCAAGCAGTTAAAGACAATCTGATTGCATCTATCAAAGCTGTTGGACAACTTGATGCCTATCTATCGCTTGCCAAGCTTTATAAAGCACATGAAAACAATCCACAAGCACCCTTCTGCTTTGCTGAATTTGTCAGTGAAGATAAGCCACGCATTACTGTAAATAATTTTTGGATGTTAGGCGCAATAAATACTGCTGGGCTACATTCAATCAAACTTGATGATAAAAATCAGGGAGCACTTATTACATGCCCTCATAATTCAGAAGATTCAAAGGTTATTCAGAGCCTTGCCCTCACGCTGCATTGTGCCCAATCGTTAGGAATTGCTCCAGCTCGATCATTGACGCTAACACCTTTTACAACGCTCCTGCCAGTGATGACACCTGCAATCTCAGATGGTACCCAAACCGCATGCGAAGTTGCAATTGATAGATCATTGAAACTTTTAAATACGATGCAACAATTGCGTACATCCCAATCATTAAAAAAACACGATTTAGGCATCATCCTGTTGAATGAGCCTTTTGCGGGAGCTGACTACAAAACAGCTCTTGCAGGAACGTATGCTTTGACAAAATCACTTGTTGAAACAACCGAAAGCCTGTGCGTCTGTTCAAGTTCTATGCCAGAACTTTCTCTTTTAGAGGAAAAAACCAATGGCCTTATTCAAAATTACCACGTTGCACAAATTGGTGATCCGCTCGACATAGACACGTCTACACAAACGTTGACTAAAGGCTCCGCGCCACAAGAAGCTGCAACCTCGCAGATAAGCATTCAAAAATTTATTGAAGCATTAAACCAAGCAACTCATTAATCAAACTTCAAGAGAGACTGCTTAAACATCTCTATTCTTCATACGAAAAACTCAACAATTGCACATTTGGAGTTGCTCCAAATGTGCAATTGTGTTTTTGGTGCAACCTGGGAGATATCATGGCAGACTTTATTGGCAGAAAAAAGAACCCAGTCAGCTTAAATCTTTAGAGCTAAAAGCATCTTCAAGTTTAGCTGTTATCACAGGGCAACGAGGTATTTAAAAAAAGCCGCTTGATAGAAGAGTACGGCCTGTCTGAAGAGATTCTTGAGGGTCAGTATTTTGTTCAGATTTTAGACAATTGTTAGAATCAAAAAAAGAGTGCCTGCATCTCTGCAAGCACTCTTTTTTCAAGACAAAATCTTAATAAACTTTCTCAAGCCATTCAAGTGGATCAACCGGAACACCATTCACCAAAAGCTCCCAATGCAAATGATACCCGGTTGCATAACCAGTCATTCCTAAGCGACCAACTGGATTACCTTTTTTGACCATGTCCCCCACCGAGATATCAGCATAATCTTCGAGATGTGCGTAGAGCGTAAAAATGCCTCGCCCATGATCAAGAACAACGGTATTACCGGTCATCAAAAAGCGATCTTTGATAATAACCTTGCCATGCTGACTTGCCCAAACCACACATTTTGGACGATTGATCAGATCAACGCCCTTGTGTAGATAACGACCACGTTCTGGAGTCATGCGAATTTCGCCAAAAGGAGTTGTCATCTTTTGTACTTCAATTGGATATTCAAATGGGCCATTCCACAACTTTTTAGATGGAGACTCTTTGACCCAACGATCAATTGCTTCGCGCAAAATTTTGGTGTTCATGCTCATTTCTTTTTCATTATCAAGCTTTTCTTGCGAAACACTAAACCCACGCTGCTTTTTAAAAGGAAAAGCGTTGACTTGAATAGTACATGAAAGATTACAAATATTGTGAACAAGATCTTCAATCTGCGCAACCGCAACTACCTGACATGGACTTTCTTCACAATCGATTGGCACAAAACATTCATAGAGTGTTGAATCATCGGTCTCTGGATAAAAGTTGTAGCTCTGATTTAAAAATTTTATCGATCCTTTTAATAGTTTTTTGTTGGCCTGAATTTTAAGATGCAGTGTTTTACCTTGCGAAACACGATACTCAGACTCCAAAAATCCAGCGCGCAGAGGCGTATTATCAACAATAAAGTTCCAGGACTCTTTAATTTTGTTGCGGTTGTAACTACTATCAACAGCTTCAAGGTCGAGAGTATGTTGACCATCTGCAAGTCCTTGCAAATCTATGGTCACCGATCGCTCAAAATACTGGGACCCAATACGATTGGTACGAGCAAATTCAAAAGGCTTCCCATCCAGAAATAGGTACAAATAACCGACCTTGTAACTACCATCCGATTTCACGGTGCAACACAGCTGTTTTGCATAGCTTCCACCACGCTCAAGCCCAATCAGCGAAATTTCTGGTGGTGTTTGATGCGTAAAATAGCGGAAAATTTTATTGCCAATCCAGAAGCTGGTAGCAAGCAAAACAACAATACCTAACGACATTTTTATTTTATGAAACATATGCATCTCTTATAAGTGAAAAAATATTGATACGCTCGCTTTTTACAACGCTACTAATATACTCTTTTTTAGTACATTTTGTAGGTAAAGATTCATTTTACTAACCGATACCACATTTCGCATGAATATAAACAATAATCAGCCATCGCTAACAGACCTTATCAAAAAGCTTCCAGCATTACCTGGCGTCTACCTGTTTAAAGATGCACAGGACCAAATTGTTTACATTGGCAAAGCAAAAAATTTAAAAAAGCGGGTTATTCAGTATATCCAACAACAAGACTCTGATTTTAAAGCGAATTCCATTATATCGGGTAGCACAAGCCTTGATCACATCATCACAAAAACAGAACTTGAAGCAATGCTCCTTGAAGCACAACTCATTCAAAGTAATCAACCAAAATTTAATGTGCTCTTAAAGTCAGGACAACCTTTTTTGTATATCGTCATTACCTCAACGCCCATTCCTGATATCAAACTGGTACGACACCAAAAGCAAAAAGGTAGTTACTTTGGTCCCTTCTTAGAAAAGACATCTGCACGAAAAGTTTTTGATTTTTTGGTCAAAACCTTCAGGCTCAGACGATGTAATAAAAAAATAGAAAACGGCTGCCTCTATTACCACATGGGCTTGTGCTCTGGGTCGTGCCGCCCTGATTTTAATATTGATGAGTACAAAGCGCGCATGGAGCTTGCAAAAACTGCTCTTAAACAAGGACATGCAAAATTTTTGGAACAACTAACGCTCAAAATTCAAGAAAGCAATCAGCTGCGAGAATTTGAGAAATCACGCGAACTACATTCCTATTTAGAAGCATTTAAAAACGTTTTTGACGCACTTGATATCCACAGCGCATCAACACGTACACTTGCAAAAAAAGAGATTTGGATATTATCAAAAGATCAACAAACATTGATGCTTTTTGATGAACAAAACAGCGTATTCAAAAAAAAGCAGGCTTTTTACTTTCCTTTCTCAACACCTGAGCTAGTCACAAACAAAGAGAACATTATCACCGAATATCTTGAGAGCTACTACCGCAACACAATGCCTGCACCCACTATTCTTATTAATTTTGATCTACCAGAAGAAACAAAAAGTCTTTTAGAACAATTTTTAAATTCGTGGCTCAAACTTACCTACAAGGTACAGCTACTTAGGCCGACCGATGGCCACTTTGCAGCTCTCATCCGCCTTGCCGAAATTCATGTTGACCAAGAGCTTGCTAAGCAGCAATCACTGGGACGCGCACTAAAACTCTTTTTCAAACTTCCTTTTGAACCAAAAACCATTGATTGCTTTGATATTTCACACAAGCAAGGAACATTTATGGTTGGCTCCTGTGTGCGATTCACCGATGGCAAACCAGACAAAGCATATTTTAGAAAGTTTCATATCAAAACAGTCCATCAGATTGATGACTACGCAAGTTTGCGCGAAATTGTCGCACGCCGCTATAGCGACCCTGCACAACTACCAGACCTTATTTTAATTGATGGTGGCAAAGGGCAACTCAATGCCGTGCAAGACCTTTTTCCTCAAGCTGAGTTTGCTAGCCTTGCCAAGCGTGAAGAAACCATTTTTTCAAAAAGATTTCCTGCTGGAAAAAAATTAGATCAAAAAAGTTTTGTGGGACAACTTCTTATTGCTTTGCGCGATTACGCACACCACTTTGCTATTAGCTTTCATCGCAGCATTGAAAAATTTTAAGGAGGCTTTATGAACAAATGTTTAAATCTTTTTTACTTTGTAATAACATTCCATACCTTAACAACACTTCACGCGGGATGGGCAGAAGACACTCTTGCTGAGCTTTCACTTGACGAAAAGATTGGACAACTCATCATGACCCGGGCTTATGGATTAGATGAAGAATCTTTACCACGGCTTTCTCAAGAGGCAAAAGACCGCATTACAAGGCATTCTCCACAGGTTAAAAATGATGCTCATATCGATGATATTGAAGACTTAATTAAAAACTATCATGTTGGTAACATTATTTTTTTTCAAGGGCTTCCAGATATCCAAGTAAAGCTGATTAATCAGTACCAAAAAATCAGTAAACTGCCTTTGCTTGTTGGAGCCGATTACGAATGGGGCCTTGGTATGAGGCTACAAGAAACATTGTCTTATCCAAAAAATAAAATGCTGGCCACTCTAAATGACGCTGGAATCATCACCGATGTTGCACGTGAAATTGGGCGACAATCTCGCATTGTT
Source organism: uncultured Pseudomonadota bacterium (assembly GCA_964493325.1). Classification (GTDB taxonomy): domain Bacteria; phylum Babelota; class Babeliae; order Babelales; family RVW-14; genus CAZBMD01. The sequence goes on from CAZBMD010000014.1 coordinate 18,621, forward strand.
GGCGTCCATATTCCATTTGCACCCGTTGTTGACATCAATACCAATCCACATAATCCAGTCATTGGTTCGCGCGCCTTTGGAGATACTCCCGAAGTTGTTACATCCGCAGCTTTAGCTTTTCAAAAGGGAATTAAAGAAGCAGGTGCTCTTTCATGTGCTAAACATTTCCCAGACCATGGCAACACCTCTGTTGACTCTCACTGTGCTCTACCCGTTGTCAAGCACTCACTAGAAACCTTTCAAAATTGCTCGTGGGTCCCCTACAAAGCAATGATTAAGCAAGGACTTGAAGTGGTAATGGTCGGGCATATGGCTGCATCGGCTCTTGATGATTCGGGCTACCCAGCCTCTTTATCTCACAACGTGGTAACCGGCATATTACGCAGCTACCTTGGCTTTAATGGTCTTATCATTACAGATTCAATGCGTATGAAAGGCGTTATTACATTGGTTGAGCCAGAAGAAGCAGCAGTACTTGCGCTCATAGCTGGCAACGATATAATTCTTGACCCTATCAATACACGAGCAACCATAAAGGCTATCAAGCAAGCTGTAGAATCAAAGCGAATCTCTGAAGTTAATATTAATGAGCGTGTTCTGAGAATATTGAAAATAAAAGAATCTCTTAACCTACATGCCAATAGGTTTGTTGATGAAAAAAATGTCGCAAATTTAACAGATAATCTATCTCAACTTTTCAAAACTCTTCTTGATGAAAAAATAAAAAACCACCATTAAAGAGACATCATGAAAATAACTTTATTATTTTTTTATTTTACGCTGCTCATGCTGCCCTGCAGCCTTAACGCAGAAAACTTAGCAATAGAAGGATCAACCGTGACCGCAATACCAGCAAAACATGTCGAAGCAATTCCGCTAGGCACCTACAGACACTACAAAGGTGACCTGTATACCGTCATTGGCATTGGTTATCACACCGAAACCATGGAGCAAGTGGTTATTTATCAGGCTCGTTATTATAGCAAAGAATATGGAAATAATGCCCTGTGGGTAAGGCCGCTGAGCATGTTTTTAGAGAAAGTTGTGATAGAAGGAAAAGAGATTTCTCGATTCAGTTTTGTAGAATAATGAAAAAAAGCGCCGGGCTTTCTTAGCTCGGCGCTTTTTAAAGCAATTTTATAGAATCGCAGATATCTTAGTTATTCAGACCAATCCACAAACCAATAAAATCATCAAGATTCATGCTAGCATCTCCTGGATTACTGCCACCATCAGGGTTCAACATCGCAGTTACAAGCTGACCAAGATGTTGTTGCCATTGCAGGGCACCCAGAGCATCACTAATCATATACTCTAAATCTATTGATGATAATTGATATGTTGTTATTGCTCTAGATTCCATTTCAGTTTCACCTGGAACCATTACATTATTTACCATAACCTGATCATATGATTCTTTATTTAAAAAGAAGAAATTACCATCCTGGTCGATCATAGCAGCTAGCTGATTTTCATACAACCAAGTGTCTACACCGTCGTTACCCAACTCATATCCACCATCTTTGATTTGCTCTTGAATTTTTTTTGTTATGTCACAAAGTTCAGTAGCATCTACAAGCACCTGATCATCTTCGTCTTGAAGATACCAGTCTTGAACTTTTACCGTCACAGCATTCAACGAGCTATATCCAAGAATAACAAGCGCTCCAAGAAACAATCTAAAATTCATAAAAACCCTTTAAAAAAATAAACCTTTAAACATTTATATCTGAACATTTTTATACTAACACCTACATATAAAAAAGCAATTTAAAAATTATTCAAATTGAATAAACAGCGCTAGTTGATCGAAAATAAGAAAGATATCAGATTTAAATATATTTACGATTATAGCTGCAATTTATTCACAAAACAGACCTTGCTTGCTATTTAACCTGAATCCAAAAGCACTTCTACTTCTTTTGAGCGAATGAGACTGCTCTATGGCAGGCGTCTCCTGGCTTAAAGAATCTCGACTTTTACTTTTTTTGAGAAATCCCACAGGGCTAGAAAGCTTTGAAATCCTCTTTATCTGAGGGAAGTTTTTGATTGTTGTACCGGGATATTGCTTTTTAAGCTTTTTTTGAAGTTTATCATAACGCGCTCCATAATTATCGAGGTTAACGGCTAACCCATTGTCAGAACAAGAAGGAAAACCATCTATGGGAGTTATATTCAAAGTAAGAAATTTTCCAAAATATTTATCCCACATGATTTCTTGTTTAAGAAATTTTTTGACGTCCTTTCTGCGTTTTTTATCAATTGGTATAATCACTCGCGCGTCAGCTCCAAAATCAAGTGAATAACGATGCTTATTTTGCAAGCAATAAAAAACCTCTCTTTCTGGATCAAATAGAATAAACGCTTCAATAGCATCAAGAAAACCATTCAAACTTTCTCTCTCATTTTCACACAAACATGAAGCATTGTTAGCTACATGTGATGTATTTTCTTTATCTTGTTGCATACATTGTTCTTTGCATAAAAAATTTTTCATAGAACACACCCATGAAAGCCAGTCAGTTTGCATCCAATCATTATTTTCTACAAAGCCTTGCTCTATTTTAATCGACACAGCCTCAACATTAACGGGAACAAGTTGCAATCCAAGAAGTAATAAAAGATATTTGAAATTCATACAATCCATTCGATTTGAGAAATTGGAACAATAACTTGCGTATCATCCTTAACATGCAAGGGAGGCAAATTATCTACTCAAAATTGCTAAAAAGCAAGTAGAATTCACATGGAAATCGTTTTTTGAAGTGAAAATAAAAAAAGGCACCACATGTGGTGCCTTAAAAATCTTTGAGGGTTTTATTTGAAAAATTTTTACCAAAATTTCAATTTTGAAGAAGCCCACTCAAACCATGAAGGAGGTTTCTGTAGATGACTATAATCTTCGTCGTCATGGTCCTTTTCTATTTTTTCCAACGCATCCTTAATACGTTCCAAAGTGTCTTGCATCTCTTGCAAATTTTTACCTATTTCATCTTGTTTTATTTGTCTAGCAAGATGATCTATAACACTCAACCTAATATGTTCAGATGCCCTGACATTAAGATCCTCAGGTATTTTCAAATTAAGATCCCATGCTCTATTATCAAAATGCAACTTAATAATATTGGGAAGCCATTTGATATGAGACATTGACGATGGAATGTTTTTTGGACAATTATTTTTTATAAAGAAGAAAGATGATTCAGCAATCACAAGAAGCATATTGTGTTCTTTAAAAAATTCATTTGCTTTTTGCAACTGCTCGTCATCCGGATTATCTTCAACACATTTTACCACTTCGATAAAACTCTCAAGATCAGAACATTGAACACTTGGTCTCCACGGAAAAGACACAAGTCCTTCTTCAATTTTTAGTTCATGGTAAGCAACCAACGTTGAAAAGCTCATAACCAATAATCCAAAACTCAGCAATCTTAGTTTCATATTTTAAACCCTTTAAAAAGATAATCTTATATAATTACGCGGCAAACACCGTATCATCAATCGATCTGAAAAACAAGCAAATTGGTCTCCAATAAAAAAGCGTCGACTTTCATCGACGCCTTTTGAAAAATTTTTTCTACAAATTTATTGGATGCTACAATACCAGCTTGATTTTTCTACAGGAGCTTGCGGCGCAAGATCTTCATCCTTACTATCTTTTTGCTCACCAAAAAGTTTTGCAAGTGTATCACCTGTAAAAATCATACTGGCAGTTAATCCCTGACCTTCATCCCATAGAATATCAGGAATAACGGTATGTATAAGCTCTAAAATTTCTTCAGCAGGAGTTTCTGAAAGCACAATTAAACGATCGCCCTTGCAATATTCTTCAAATTTCAAAAAATGTTCTTCTTTAAGAAAAAATTGATCTCCCCCCTGACAAACAAACAACATCACACCCCTTACTTGCAGGGCAGAAATAGCATCTTCTATTTCTTGAATACTTACCGATCTATTTTGAATACCTAATGCGCAGAGCGTGCCAACAATCCCAGGAGCAATAACTTCTGTACCGTCAAAGCAACCTAGGTTCTGTTGACTTTTTAACGTAGCCATAAAATTGCTCCAACAAAAGAGAGAA
>CAZBMD010000015.1:0-1806 GCA_964493325.1 uncultured Pseudomonadota bacterium
AGGCCGTGTGGGACGACCCAAGCCAACGCGCAGGCGAAGGGCGGCGGTGCTGGTCACTACGCGGTGCATCGCGCCCGCGCCGAGTCTGTCGATCGCCGCGACCATCCCGTAGGCGAGCCGTCGCCGACGCTCGCGGACGGCAGCGGGGGCAGCGGGGGGATTCTCCAGCTCGCCGTCCAATCGCACGCCGACCCCGCCGACCCCGCCGGGCTCGCGCGGCCCGCGCCGTCGCTGCGGTCTGGTGGTGCGGGGCATGACGGGTGCTGTGTGCGGCTGATCGGTGGCGGAGCCAACCCGAGGTTTCCGGGCGACAAGCGAACCGAGCGGGACATCACGGAAGAACCATCAACAACCCTCGCTACTTCCGACAATCACCAAAACTCCATGCCGATTGTCGAGGACAAGGACTACCCGTGGTCTTCGGAGATGTACGCGAAGCATCCGCCAGCGCAGCCAGCGCAGACGATCCTGGGCAAGTTCTACAAGGGCGGCGCGGAGGGGTTGGTCGAGCAACCCAGCGCCGACGGCAGACTGTGGGACTCGCGGCATCCGGTAGCATCCGCGCCCGCGCCCGCGCCCGCGCCCGCTGTCCGCGCCCGCAGCCCGCGAGACGGTGGGCGATGCACCGAGAACGTCCTGAGCGGCGAAGGGCTGCCGAACCTGCCCACACACACCATCTTCGGCGAGCCCGTGAAGTGGATTCGCAAGGGCGAGAAGTGGATGCGGCGATTGAGCCCGCGCGAGTGCACCCGCCTCCAGGGCGTTCCCGACGACTTCGTGTGGCCATCCGGGGTGAGCAAGTCTGCCATTTACAGGATCGTCGGGAACGGATGGGCGTGCCCGATGGCCAAGGCGCTGAGCGAGTGCTTCGCGGCGGCGGACCCGGAATCGAGGACAGTGATAGACCTGTACTGCGGCGGCGGGCTCGGCGCCTGCGGCTGGCACGGGCGGGCGTGGCGTGAAAGGGGAATGGCATGAGCAAGAGAATCTACGAGTGCCCGGATTGTCTCGGGTCGGGCGAGTCGGTGTGCGATCATTGCGGAAGCGACATTTTGTGCAAGCGGTGCCGCGGGAATGGGATCAACCCGGAGATCGTCGATTTAGACGCCTTCAGGGAGGCGGTGCGTGCAAAGGAGCAGGCACACCGAGCCGGTTCGTGGTCGATCATGGAGGATCGGCACGAGATTGGAAGGCAGGGAGGGGCCGAGATCGGTAAGCCGGAGTGGCAGCTGTTCTACAGGGACTTCGAGCGGGGGAACCCATGAGCCGATTCATCGACCTTGCCAACGACATCGAAGCACACGAGGATGAAGCCCGCGAGATTCGCAAGGGCATCGCCCACGACGGCCCGCGCCTCATCACGGCGTTGCAGGACCGTGGCGGCTACGGGGCGTGTTCGCTGCGTCAGATCGCCCGCGAGTCTGGCCTGTCGCCGACGTACCTGAGCCTGGCTTTGAACGGCAAGGCGATCCTGAGTCCTGGGGCCTATGTGAAACTAGCGAGGGTGCTGGAAGGAGCGAACCCATGAAACTCAACCGCACCCAACGTCTCCGCGTCGCGCACGAGATTCGCCGTCAACTTCCGTGGGCGCACATCGTGGTCGGGGCACCCCGGTACAACTTCCTCGAAGTCTCGCGCGGCGAGCAGATCGTGGGCTCGTACTCGACGGGCGCGAAGGTTGGGTACGGCGGCTCGGCGTGGTCGCGCACGTGGCCCGGGTCGTACTGCCTGCACGTTGACCTAGGCGGGGGCTGGGCCGAGTGCCGGCGGCACCTGGAGCCGCGATTCCGCGAGATGGAGCGGATG
>CAZBMD010000015.1:1816-15537 GCA_964493325.1 uncultured Pseudomonadota bacterium
CGAGACAAACCGTTGGATGCTGCCCGAAGGCAACGACCGCCAGAAGCCCGCCGACCGCGAGAAGATGCTCGCGGACTGGATCGTGGCGAAGGCGGTGAACATGCCAGAGGCCCCGCGAGACAAGGGACTGCTCCGCAAGCACGAGCGTTTCGAGGTGTCTGTCAACGAGCTGGACCCGCTGCCGCTGCGGGTTGGGGGTGCGAAGTGACCACACCCGAGACGATCGACCAGGAGCGGCGGTACACAGCCGGGTGGCGCATGCGGCGCGACGGGAAGCCGTGCCCCGACTTGCAGTACGAGGGGATCGGCTGGCTCGACGCCGACGCGGCGGTGCGGTGCAGACGCGAGATCGAGTGGAGCCGTGGTACGGACGGGCAGGTTGTGCAGGCGTTCGACGCCGATGGAGGTTCGACATGACCAGAGTGTGCGGCCCAATCCTCATCAAGTCCGGCCCGGCCCCAGCGCCGCGCCCGCGTCGCGGCAAGACCACGGCGATGACGCCGGTGTACGAGGCGGTGCGGAAGTGACCCGACGCGACGAAATACCACACACCTGGACGCGCCTCTGGTACGCCAAGCACCCGACGCTGGGCGAGTACGTCATTGGCCGCACGTACAACCGTGGAGAGCGGTACCTGCCGTGCGCCCGCCGCTGGAAATGCGTTGCCCTATACCGCACGGCGAAGGGGTACATCGTGGCGATGGCGTCGATGCCCGACAACCGGGAGAGGAACGGCAGGCCGCACCGGACGATACTGGGCGTCGGCGGTTCCGAAACCGAGGGCTGGCAGGTCGAGACTGACGCCGACCGGAACCACCGCGAGCCAGACCGATGCACGTTCTGTCGCCGTGAGGTCATGGTCCGCCCGTGGAACCGTCGAGCCCGCGACAAGTGCCCGTGCGGTGCTCGCCACTTCATGCGGCTGGTTCGGCAGGCCGGGAAGGTAGTTGCGGAGGAAGAGGGTTGGCGCAAGAACGGGCAGGAGTGGATTCGATGCTGAACCAACTCTCATTGGGCGGGCATCTTCGCCGAATAGCTTCAGAGTTGCCAGACTGCGGCTATCGCGGCGAGCTGTGCAGGTTGGCGTGCGTCGCAGACCAGATGGACCTTGTGTGCATCGTGGCGAAGCGGATGGCAGGTAAGGCCGTCAAGCGAAGCGGCGCGCCGGGGAAAGCGACGCTGGACCGTGACGAACTGCGTGGCGTCGTGCAGGCGCTGGACGCAGAACGCGAGCGGTATGGCGTGGGAGGGTGACTAGTCATCGAGCTGTCATCGAGCTGTCATCGAGCTGTCATCGAGCTGTCATCGAGCTGTCATCGAAGGAGAATCAATGCGAGAGCAACCGATCGAAGTACCGGAGAGTGTGAAGGACGCGAGTGAGTGGAAGCGGTGCCAGTGCCCGACGTGCGGCCAGACGGCGGAAGTCCGATGGGTTGGCCTGCGCGACGTGGCGGCCACGGGTGACGAGAACGCTGCTAGTCGCCAGTGGCGTCCGCCTGTGTTCGAGTCGCCGGACGGCGGGCCGTTCGTGGTGCAGGAGTGCATCGACGGGAACGACCGCCCGTACTTTGTGGCCACCGACCCGAGCACTGGCATCATGTGTGGCGGCAAGGTGTACCACCAGGAGGCTGAGGCCAATGCCAGGGCAATGAACGCGGCGTATTTCCTTGGGCGTTCGCACGAATCCTTGGCCGCTGGCCGGGTCGTCCAAGCCGCCCGCGACGTTCACGCGAGCCGTCAGGACGACGCCTGCAACGACGCGCCTCATTGCGTCCACATCGACACCAACACCGCGATTGCCCTGGCCGACGCGATCGAGTGGTACGAAACCGGAGTCAAGCCATGACCACGCCAGACACACGCATCAGAATCTACACGCCGCCGCACACCGACACGCCGGACATCCCGGTCGGCTACAGGCGGTTCATCGTCACCCGCGTTCACAAGGGCAACGGAGACCCGAAGCGGCAAGAGGGGTGGACGGTTGACGCCCCGACGACGGAGATCAACTCCCATGCGAACGGTGCCGCCGGGCTCTGGTACGACGACACCAACCAGAGCGGAGATGCGCGAATCACCATCCGCCAGATCGGGGCGAACGGCTCGGCGTGTGACTACTGCATCAACATGATTCCGACTATCCAGATCACCCAGGAGTGGCGTTCGCCTGTTCCGAAGGGAGAAGCATGACCGTCGTAGGACCCATCCTCATCAAGTCCGGCCCGGCCCCGGCGCCGCGCCCGCGTCGCGGCAAGACAACGGCGATGACGCCGGTGTACGAGGCGGTGAGGACGATGAGGCCCAAGGAACACTTCGAGGTCCCCAACTCGCGCGGGCTGGATCAGACGCAGGCCCGCGCCGTGGCGCAGCGAATCCGCAAGTGGCTATACGCGCGCGGCTACGACGAGTTCGTTGAGGTGTACGAGGCTGACGGCTGCGGGGTGGTCGTGCGCCACAAGGAGGCGACGTGAAGCACCGTCCGATCCCCTTCACCGGCGAGATGGTCCGCGCGATCCTTGCGGGGCGGAAGTCGCAGACGCGGCGATTGGTGAAACCGATCAGGATGCACGCCGATCACGGGAAACCTGTTTGGGACAGGGCGTGGAACGACCCAAGCCACGCGCCAAACCCATGCCTCAAAGTAACATTTGACGGGTGCGGACACAAGGACATGGAGACGACTCACAGGCACTTCTGCCCATTCGGCTCGCCCGGCGATCGTCTTTGGGTCAAAGAGAAGTGGCGACCGGCGTTCCACCACGACTTGTACTGCACGGTGCAGTACGCCGCCGACTCGTCGTACCGCAAACCGGACTTCGACGACGAGGACAGGGGCCTTCGGTTCGCCGACATGTGCGATGTGTCTGGCGACAATGCCGAGCCGTGGCATTCACCGATGTTCATGTGGCGAGAGATGTCCCGCATCACGCTCGAAGTTACCGGCGTTCGCGTCGAGCGGTTGCAGGACATCAGCGAGGCGGATTGTGCGGCGGAAGGCATGACCACGGATTTGTGCGCCGACATTCTTGCGAAGGCGGCGGGGGTGGAGCCGGAAGACTCATACTACGTGCGGTACGCAAACGGATCGGAGTTCGACGGCCACCACTGCCTGCGATGCTGCGAGAAGGAGGCGAAGAAACGCAAGGGATCTTGCATCGTCGCCGAGCACTGCCCAGAAACGGACGGGCCAGCATACTGCGAAGAGTGCTACGTGCCGCTCCAAGTATCCCTGACCGAATACGGAATCGACCGCGAGTTGTTTCTTGAAGACGACAGCGCCGAAAGTGTGCCGCACTTTGCGGCCACCGGCATGGACGCGGCCATCGCAGCCCAGTTTGCCGGAGGCATCGGCGACTTGCAGGACCACCATCGGCCGCGCCTCAACAAGATCGGGTACGCGACGCTCTGGGACAGCATCAACGGCAAGGGATCGTGGGACGCGAACCCGTGGGTGTGGGTCATCGAGTTCAGGAGGCTCCCGTGAAGCACCGCAACGACCCCGACGCGCCCCTGTTCGCCCAGCCCAACCGCAAGGGGTTCGCCTTCCGAGAAATGGCCCGCGACGTTCGACCCGAGGTTGCCGCCGTGATCGACAACCGCCAGCGGGTGCTGGACGCCGCCCGCGCGAAGGCGGAGCGCGACGCGGCGATCAGGGCCGTCGAGCAGAACGCCGAGGTGCGGTACCTGGAAGCGGCCCAGCAGGCGATACGCGACTGCGCGGACAGGCTGCCCGAGTTCACGGTGGACGACGTTCAGGCGTTGCTCGCCGAGCGGAAGGTCGCGCCGCCGCGCGAGGGCAGGGCGATCGGTGCGGCGATGAAGTGGGCGGTGCGGCGCGGGGTGATCGAATCAACCGGGGAGTGGCGGGCGTCGGCGCAGCCGCAGTGCCACGGGAACCCGAGGGCGGTGTGGAGGGGGAAGCGGACGGCGTGAGTGTCGATCGGTAGAGATGGCCCCGTCCGCGTGGACGGACCAATAGGAACGGGCGATGCCCGGGAAAGGCAAGCATGGCAACGGCAACGAAGAAGAAGGGCGGGACGAAGAGGATCATCAGTGGGCCGCCGAGGAAGGACCCGGAGATGCCCGCGGACGGCAGTTGGGCACCGTCGGTGTGTCAGTACCTCCGCAAGCTGCGCGTTGGCTACGAGCGCAACACGCAACAACTCACCACGCTGGTCAACGACAGGAAGCAGTGCGAGAAGGACATTGAGGCGGCGATGGAGGCGAACCAGCCCAAGAAGCTCGCCGACCTCAAGATCGAGCACTACGACATCGTGGCCGACTTGTCCAAGGTGAGGGCGCAGGTGCGGTGGTACGGCGACAAGATCACGACGTCGATCGCCGAGGCCGACCAGGGCGAGCTGTTCGAGGGCGCGAGGACCAAGCCGACCGAGGCCGACCTGCTGTTCAAGCCGAGCAAGAACGCCTGGAAGGAGCAGCTCATCGAGGCGGCGTCTGGCCTGGAGGACCGCGTGCTCGCGGCGCTGAAGGCGGTGGAGATTACGACGTTCGGAGAACTGTCCAAGCACGACGGCCCCCTGGAGCGCATCGAAGGGTTGACGATCGCCGACATCGCGGCGGTGAACGCCGCGCTCGAGAAGGCGCAGCGTGGCGGCGTGGACCCGCTGGGCGACGACGAGGACGACGAGTAGGCCCCCTGTCCCACGCCGGCGACGGTCGGCGCGGGGCATTTCGGAGACGTATCTCAGAGGCAGAGGACGGCGTTAGTGCTTCCGATGAAAGGGCCAGTGCTGGGGAGTTCGGCCGAGCGAACCAGAGGCAACCCGGGGATTCGGAGTGAGGCGCCGGAGGTCGTGGGTTCGAGTCCCACCGTTTCCATTGGACAAGGAGCAGGCATGAAGGTGGCGATGTACCAGGGCGACTGTCTCGAGGTGATGCGGGGGTTCCGCGCCGGCAGCGTGGACCTTGTGATGACATCGCCGCCTTACGAGGCGGCCCGTACTTACGGCATCGGGTTCAAGTTGCGTGGCCGCGAGTACGTCCACTGGGCGGCGGATCGCTTCATGGAATGCCTGCGGGTGTCGCGGGGGTTGGTCGTCTGGGTCGTCGAAGGGCAGACCCGCGGGTACGAGTGGTCCGCGATGCCGATGGAGTTGGCGGTGGAGGTTCGTCGCCGCGGGGCGGTGCTGCGGAAGCCGCCGGTGTTCCATCGCGTCGGCATACCCGGATCTGGCGGACCCGACTACTTCCGCAACGACTACGAGTTCTGCATCGTGGCTACAGCCCACAAAGGCAAACTCGCGTGGTCGGACAACACGGCCTGCGGGCACCCTCCGAAGTGGGGTCCGGGCGGGGAGATGAGCAACCGGCTCGGCAACGGGGCTCGCGTCAACCAGTGGGGACGAGTGGGATCGGCGAAGGGCATGGGGAACAAGAGCCCGGACGGCAAGCAGGAGAACCCGGAGCGGCCGAGCCACGAGACGGCGGTCCTCAACCCGTTCGGCAGCCAGCAGTCCAGCGTCGGCCGTCGGGCCAACGGCGAGAAGAAGAAGCCGTACTTCAACGGCAAGGGTCATGTCGGGGCACGGCTTGGAACGGGCCAAAACCTCAAAGGCTCAATCGCCGGCGATGGATGGAAGGCGCCGACCATGCGAGTCGCGGCCGGGATCAGCTCCACGGGCGAGCAACTTCCCAACCACACCAAGCCCTTCCCAAAGATCGCCAACCCTGGCAACGTCATCAAGTGCAGCGTTGGAGGCGGCTCGATGGGTGATCGCTACTGCCACGAAAACGAAGCCCCATACCCCGAGGCGTTGGCCGAGCGGTTCATCCGGTCGTTCTGCCCGCCCGGCGGCGTGGTGCTGGACCCGTTCGGCGGGAGCGGCACCACGGCAAAGGTCGCGGTGATGCACGGGCGCAACGCGGTCCTGATCGACGTGCGCGACGGCAAGGGGGCGATGGACACGGCCAGCCGTCGGCTGGAAGCGTGGAACGAGGCGAACCCCGAGAAGGCGTGCCGGCTCGTGGTCAAGGGGGGCAAGACGCCATGATGCAGTTCCGCGTGAAGTCGCCACCCTGCACCGAGCGGGCCATTCTCGAAGCACTCTCCGATGGCGGGTGGGCGAGCCTGCGGGCCCTTCGCGCGACCGCGTGGGGGCAGCGAGTCGATGCGTACGGCATCGTGCTCATCGCGCACATCAAGAGCCTGATCGCAAGCGGCGTTCTGGAGTCCCGCGGCGGGATCGACTCACCGGGCCGGGCGACGTTCGAGGTGCGGCTCAAGCCGCGGGAGGTGAAGGCGTGATCCTCATGGCGTTCGACCCCAGCATGAGCTGCACGGGCGTTGCGGTGATCAGCGACGGGGAGCGTGCCAACGCGCCCAAGTTCGACAACTACCGCGAGTCAGGAACGCTCATCCAGGCGATGACCATCACGCCAGACGGCAGCACCAAGGACTACGCCGCCCGCCTCACCAGCCTGTTCATGCAGTGCCGGTCGCTGCTGGACGAGTTCACGCCGTCGGTGGTGGTGGTGGAGCTGCCATCGACCCATGCCCCATCGCAGGCCCGTGGTATGCAGCGTGTGGGCCAGCCGATCTACGGGGCCGCGGTCGGCGCCGTGATATCGGCCGCGGCGTGCCCGGCGAACCTCCAGACATGCGAGCGGATCACACCCCCGAGGGTGCTGGCCTATCCGCCCGATGTATGGACGCGAAGCCTGCCACCGCTGGCAAGGCGGACCAGGGAGGACAAGTACAAGACGGAGCGGGTCAAGCTCGCGGCGGCGATGTACCTGCGGAGCCCGGAAGAGTTCGGCGCGAAGTCGAACGCGGGCGACGTGGCGGACGCGGTGCTGCTTGCGGAGTACGGGCTGCGCGAAGTGAAGCGTGGAGAGTTGGAGAGCAAGTGGAGGATGTTGGCATGAACCCCTACGAGGTCACATCGGATGCGTTCGCCGCGATGGTCAAGGGCGGAATGCTGCGGCACCTCCAATACTCGGAGTGGGCGGCGCTGGCGACGATCGCGCACGCCGGGGCATCGGACCCAGTGAGCATCGCCACGCGGGCAGGGATGCCGCTGGCGACAGTGTACGACGCCGTTCGGTCGCTGCGGACGAAACTGGCCCGCGATGCCATGCGGCGGCTGGTGGTGGGATGACGTACTTCGTCGTGTTCGCGGGTGGGGTGGTGGTAGGCGTACTCGCGGCGTGGGCCGCGTGGGAGGACAAGTGATGGACAGTGAAACTGATGGGTTTGGGCGTTTGGTCGCCGCACTCACCGTGATCGCGGTAGCCGTCGTCGCGGTAGCCGTCGGCCACTCCGCAGGCTACGAGGCTGGGGTCCGCGACCACGCGGACGGCAAGGTGGTGGTGGTGGACCTGCCCGACGGCACCCGCGTCGTGGTCAAGCCGAAGCCGAAGGAGGCACCATGAAGAAGAAGCCAACCCCTCGCCCACCCCGAAAGGCCGTCATCTCAGCCCTCATCTCCAAGGAGGCTGCCGCGTCCACCGCAATCGACCGCGATCCTCGTTGCAGCACCTTTGGTGAGAGCCGTGCCAATCCCGGCCCGCACTTCCGGTGGATCGTCCGCCACAAGGCGACGGGCTCGCTGCTCGCTGGGTTCCTCTACGGAGACATCGCCCGCGCCTACGTCGAGCGTGGAGCAACTGCCGGTGGTTGGCATTCTCACGAAGTCGAACTCATCGACCTCACCAAGCAGGAGCCCGCCCCATGACCACCAAGCCGAACCCGACGCCGGAGGAGATTGCCGATGGTGCATTCCACGAGAAGGGGTGCCCGGCACCGATCCACTGGGAACAAACGAGACGATCGATCGTTTCCAGGGTCGCCGCCGCCATCCGCGACGCCGAGGAGCGGGGGTGGTCTGCGTGCTGCATGGACGCCGAACGCAAGGCACCCGCCGGCCACATCCTCACCGACACTGGCGAAGTCCTCGCCCTGCCCGATGGCCACACCGCCGTCAGCGAGGGCGGCAAGGTGGTGGTGCGGAAGGTGCTGGGGACGCTGCCTGTGACGGCGGACGGGTGCGTTGTTGGTGATGTTCCAGATCATGGCGCTCTCGTGTTTCTGAACGGCTATGCAGACGTCGCAACCCCGTACAGAATGACGCTGTGCATTCGTTGTATTGCCGAACCAGAAGACGACGCAGACTCTTGGAGTGTCGTAGATAACGGTGAACTTGCTCCGAGCGCGTCTAGATGGTACTCCACCCGCGAGGCCGCCGAAGCCGCAGTGAAGGCCAAGCAGGAGCCAAAGCCATGACCATCGACCCCACGACCGCAACCCTCGACGAGTGCCGCGACTGGCTGGCAAGGAGAGCCGGGTGGGCAAAGATCACAGACGGCGACAGTGGCCGGTGGTTCTGGCACATTCCGGGTGTGCCAACCGCGCGCGACTACTACGAGAGCCCCATCCCTGAAACCCTCGACGCCGCTGCCGAAGCGATGCCGAGCGGTTGGTATATGCATGAGTTGTGTGATAATCGAACAGAGTTCGGAACCCCGAAGTATCCGTGGATAGCACGAGCGTCGAAACAGCAGGGTGGGCGAATGCCCGACGAGGTACGTTCAACTGGGGAAACAGAAATCGTGACCCGCTTCCGCCTCGCGGTGGCGTGCTGCATGGCCGACGACAATCGGGCAAAGGGCGACAAGGAGACCGATCATGCCTAACGGTTGGGACTTCGAGAGCGTCGATGTTTCGAGCGGCCCCGTGAGTTCGTGGGTGCTGTCCAGCGAGTTCGCGGCCCGCGGCGTCATGGCGATCGGGTGGCCCGAGGGTTCACCCGGCGTGTTCGTCGGGCCGTCGTTCGGGCCGTGGTCGGGTGGGAATGTGCTGTTCGCCTCCCCCGCCGGGGACGGGTCGAGCGTGCTTGCGGTGGTCCTGTACGAGCCGTCGATGCTCACGCTGGCGTTTCCCGCGACCACGAGCCCGTCTCCCGCGTTCGAGGTGTCCGGGAGGCTTGCGGGCGGGGAAGTGTTCCGGCTCGCCCTGGCTGGATCTGACGGCCCGCTGGCGGCCCGCACGGTCGATCTTCCGATGGTGTCGTCGTTCCGGGTGGCGAGCGAAGGCGGATCAATCCCGGTGGAGGGGTACACCCTGCCGTCGCCCGGCGCGGCTGTCATCCTTGCGTTGGCCCTTGCGATGGGCAGGAGGTGGGCCATGTAGGGCATCCAATCGTCCGCACGACTCACGGCCCGGCGCTCGAAAGGGCGGCGGCCCGTTTAGGAGACCTCATGATCGACCAGCCCGCACAGCCCGCCGACTTCGGCCCCCCGTTCCCGTACTTCGGCGGCAAGTCGATGGTCGCCCCGATCGTCTGGTCGGCGTTCGGTGACGTGGAGAACTACGTCGAGCCCTTCTTTGGGAGCGGGGCGGTCCTGTTCCGCCGCCCCGGGGTTCGCGGCGTGGAGACGGTCAACGACGCGGACGGGCTGCTCGCCAACTTTTGGCGCGCGACCCAGCTGGACTCGGACGCGGTGGCGGAACACGCGGACAACCCGGTGAACGAGTGCGACCTGCACGCGCGGCACCTGTGGCTGAACGGCCAGCGTGACCGCATCACCGAGCGGCTCATGGGCGACCCGGACTTTCACGACGCGAAGGCGGCTGGGTGGTGGGTGTGGGGCGCGTGCTGCTGGATCAGTGGCGGCTGGTGCAGCGGGAAAGGCCCGTGGGTGTCGGTTGACGGCGTGATGGTGCTGGGCGACGCGGGTACGGGCGTGAACCGCAAGCTCCCGCACATGGGCGACGCGGGTACGGGCGTGAACCGCCAACTCCCGCACCTTGCGGCAGGGCGTGGCGTGAACCGCCAACTCCCGCACATGGGCGGGTGCGACGGCAGGAGGGCGTACCTCAAAGCCATGCTCGCCGCGTACCGCGACCGCCTGCGGCACGTCCGGGTCGCGTGCGGCGACTGGTCCCGCGTCTGCGGGCCGACCGTGACACACAAGCACGGCACGACCGGCGTATTTCTCGACCCGCCGTACTCCGCCGAGGCGGGGCGCGACATGAAATGCTACGCGGTCGATTGCGGGTCGGTCGCGCACCGCGTCCGCGAGTGGGCCCTCGAGGCCGGCAAGCGTAAGGACATGCGGATCATTCTCGCCGGGTACGAGGGGGAACACCCCATGCCGCCGGACTGGCGCGTGGTGGCGTGGAAGGCCCACGGCGGGTACGGCAACCAGTCCGACGAGAACCCCAACGCGCACCGCGAGCGGCTGTGGATGAGCCCCGCGTGTGCCGCAGCAAACGACGACGGCTGCCTGTTCGCAACCGCCAACGAAGGAGACCGCCCATGAAGCCCATCCGCGTCCGATTCAAGCAGCTCCCCGAAGCCCAGAACGTCCTTCTCTACCAGTGCCTCCAGACGCCCGACGAGGTACGGGGGAAGGCGAATGTGATCTCCAGTGAAGGGTGGTCAATCCGAAGCGACACGGGACCGGCGATCAGCCCGGGAGGAGGCACACTGTGGATTGGTGGGCGGTGTGTGAAAGAGGACGATCGTATTTATGCTGCCAACTACCCGGACTCTGCCACCACCCTCACCGGGAAAGAAACTTTCGCCGCCCTCATCCGCAAGTGGAACGCGGAGAACGCCGACCGACCGACGCCAACGACCAGCGGCATCCCGTGGGTCAGCGTGGACGAGCGGCTGCCGAAGGAAGACGCTTTGTGTCTTGCGTGGCCGTGTGATGGAGCCCCGGTTGTGGTCATGTTCACGCTAGCCGGGCGGTGGAAGTACCCAAACAGCGTGCACGGCGTGTCGTTCACTCTGACTCACTGGGCACCGATCAACCCGCCGAGCATCGCCGCCCCCGCGACCAACGACGGCTGGGAGGTGGTGGAATGATTGTTGACTCAACCATCCACATCGCCCACGTCGGCGCGCACGGCGCGAACCACTCGCCGTGGGTCCACCTCAACCTCAAAGACCTGAGCCCGCCCGGGCACGACCTGCTGACCGTCCTCCACGACCCCAAGGGCCGCAACGCCCGCATCGACGCCTGGGCCACCGCGCTCCGCACGTTCGTCAAGGGCCTGCTCTACGTCAAGGGCCTCCGCGACGGAGCGCCGCTCGCGGGCGTGTCCATCGAGGGCGAGCAGGTGGTCCCCGTGCCCCACGACATGAGCATGATGCACAACTCCGACAACACCCGCTCTCGCTCGCTGGCTATCGAAAAGGTGCTGCGCGTCATCGGCGAGGTGATGGGCGTTCCCCGGGTGGTCCCTTACGGCTCGGCCCAGGTGCTCGCGGCGTGGCTGAATAACCCAAACAACGTCCACGGCATTCAGTCTGTCACGTGGTATAGGTGGCACCGCACGTCCACGGGACATCTCCGCGGAGTGCCGCCGTGCCAGTCCTTCTACGGGTGGAACCAACCCTGGCTCATCGAAGCCGCACTCGATCGCCACGCGGCGTCGGGCCGCATCACGAAGTCCAAGCCCCTCACCGTGTTCATCGCCCCGACCGACCAGCACGCGGAAATGCAGGTCGCAGTCACGGCGTCCCACCCACTGCCGTGCCACGTCGTCTCGTGGCACAAGGCCGACAAGGTTGACACCGCGACGGCCGGGGTTGACGCCGTGAAGATGCTCGCGGCGTACACCGGCATGGAGCTCGGGTGCGAGGTGGCCAATGGGTGAGCGCAAAGTGACGTTTCCGGGCGTGGTCGTGCTCCCGGGCGAGGAGGCGGCCATCGCCCAAGCCGTCGCCATCGGCGGCGAGTGGGGGTACGGCAACCTGATATGCCGGCTCCAGGAGGCTTGGGGCAGGCGCCTCAAGGACAAGTGGGGGGTAGGCGACGGGAGCCCCCACCCGTGGGGCGGGTACGCCTACGACGACTACAAGCGGGAGTTGAAGGCGCTCGAGGACAAACTGGCGGAGGTTGTCGTGGACGTCTCCACCCTCCAATCCGAGGTTCGCCGGCTTGCGGCAGAGCTGGCGGCAGGCAGCGTGCCCGCGGGGAAGTGGACGCCGGACTCGTGGGGGGCGATGGTGAGCGTCGGGGCCAGAGACGCGATGGGGCTTGGGGCAGGGAAGGCGGCCGAGTAGCACCAGGAATGGGCACACGGCAGGAGGCCAGCACCAGGCGCACGGCGGCGCGGGGACCGAACGCACAGGACGCGACAGCATGGGATACAGAGGCGAGATGCTCAAAGGGGTGGACGCGAACCGGGAGGCGCAGGTGGCAGCGTTCCGGGAGAGGCAGGAGGGCTCACGCAACATCGGGAGGGGTTCCCCGGTGGTGGTAGACTGTGGTATGGACGAGTCAGAGCACTTCGCGGGCTGGGTCATGGAGTCCAGGCGTGGGCTCGTGGACTCTCTGCTGGTCCTGCCGATCAGCGAGCCAAACCGGAGGGACCGCTACCGCCACATCTGCGCGGACCAGGCGAGGCGACCGACGGCAAGAGAGCTGGCCGGGTATGGGCTGGACAAAGCCCCACGCCCACGAAAGACTTAGACCAGGCATCCATCCTGTTAGGTATTCCCAAACGTCGAGGGGAAGTCGGGCAGCTCTATCTGCACATCGGGCGCGTCGCAATGGCGGCGAGGCGGGGGTGCGCGAGGCGTGCGGTCCCACATCTGGCCGCGCGGTGGTCGGAGCAAGGCTAATGTTCGCCGGTTGCACGGGCGCTGAGGGCGCCCCAGTGCTGACCTACGACCAAATCGGCGATGTCTACCCACCCCGCGGCGATCAGCGGTGGACCCAAATCGGCGAGCTGTTCAACCGGGCGACCACCGAAGCGGTGCATGTCGCACTCGTGGACGACAGCCAGGGAACCGTTGGCGGCTCGTACGGCGGCGGGCCCGCGGCCCTGATGATGTATCTGAACCAGGCTTCGGGGACCAAGATTCCCGGGACGCCGTGGCTTCCTGTGCGTTCTCGCGGGGCAACTGGCGGTTTCAGCCCGATCTCTCACACGGCGCGCAGCCCCGACAACATCGGCACGATCGACCAGAGCAAGTACCCTCCCGGCTTTGCTGGTCCGGTGAGCCCAGCGACGCCATACCCGCGAGACTTCGGGAGCGCAGACGCCGGTTTCGGCGTGGCCATCATGCCGGACTCGATGCGGGTTGAGGGCAACCTCGACATGATCTGTCAGGGGCAGACCGACCTCGCCGACAAGGACGACACCGGCTGGTACGCCCAGGCGATCCTCTGCGGGGCGAGCAACGCGGTCATCCACGGGGGCACCGCCGGCGATAACCCGTCCATGAACGGCTGGCGCGGCTCCCAAACCAGCCTGTACTTCGGCGGCGGGTCTCCCCCACCAACTCTGACGCTGACCCACAGTGCGAGCGGGATGGGGCTCTCGACCTTCGGAAACGATGACCCGGCGCCGATCTACGAGACTGGCCCATTCCCGTTCTCCTCGAGCGCGTACATCGGCGCCCGCGTGACCGGGGCGACGCCGGCCAAGATCCGCGTGGGCGCCTACCGGGTCTACAAGCGGAACGCCCCGGGCTGGGTGGTGCATTCGTTCTCCGAGGGCGGGTACCGAATCATCGTCTCGTCGAGCTGGTACACCGACCACGCCAACAGCGGTCCGTTCGTCCGCCGGATGTTCGAGGTGGCGAGGAACAAGAAGCCGGACCTGACGATCTTCGGGCTCGGCACCAACGACATCTTCGGCGCCTCCCCTCGTTCTGCCGAGGACTACAAGGCCGAGATTCGGACGTTCTTCGACTGGTACTTCGCCCTGTGCGGTGGCGTGCATCCGGTCGTCATCAAGGGCG
>CAZBMD010000016.1:0-9741 GCA_964493325.1 uncultured Pseudomonadota bacterium
GGTGTATAACCGACTAATTTAATTAGTTTATAACGGTCCTCTAAACTCAGGTTTTATAAATTGAAAAATTCTTCAGTATTTTCTGGTGAATCAGTGCTCAAGCAAGGGTTTCCAGTGTTACTGGGCCTATAGCTCAGTTGGTTAGAGCACCCCGCTGATAACGGGGAGGTCAGTCGTTCGAGTCGACTTAGGCCCACCATTAGCCGCTGTGTGAATAGCGCTTCTGAAGAACAATCAAGAATCTCCATATGGGGGTGTAGCTCAGTTGGTAGAGCGTCTGATTTGCACTCAGAAGGTCAGCGGTTCGACTCCGCTCACCTCCACCAAGTTTCTAAAACATCATTTTTCCGTATAATCCATACAAAGTCTCTTGTGTGTCATTATTATTTCATTTTATTCTTAGAATTTATCTCTTTTGGTTTATTATATTTTTTTCCTATTTTTTGTTTTTATGTGGTTTTTTCTGCGTTTATTTTTATTAACGTGGTCTGTATTTTATGGGCGGTAGATCTTTTGTAATGCTCGTGCGCCTTAATCATTTGATACTGTTTTGTACCCGCTTTATTGTGGGTACTATTTTTTTGTGCATGCTTTATTAGGCTTCTTCAAAAAATAGGTGAACACGATTTGTATACTGATTATTCGACCATAGGACGTTATTCCGGACTTGCCTGCGCGCCATAGCCTTGGCGACGGCTGGGATCCCACTGCTGTCCGGAAAAAATATAAACCCTCAACGAATCCTTCACAATTCGCTCTTTCGATACATTTTTGCTGCGCAAAAACACTCCCGCCGTCGCTAAAGCTATGGCGCGCAGGCAGGATGAACGAGGGACCCTTCGATACACCTCGTTAACACTCGGCGCTCAGGGTGATCGGGGGGTAGTATCTGCTCGAGGTGCCTGCCGCGCCATAGTTCGTAACGACGTAGGCGGGAGTGTTTTGTGAGGAATGAGCCTGGCGAATGAGGAACAAAATGTATCGAACCATGCGAGCGTTTCTGTGGTTATTGACTAATTTATAAGTTTCTTGTGGGGCCGCTCATATCCTTCGATACATTTTTGCTTCATTTTATTACGCAAAAACACTCAGGATGAGCGGTGAAATGAGTGAGCCAATCGACGTGATCTATGATTGTCTAATTTCCCAGACAGCAGTGCGATCAATTGCACGATGACATCGAACAAGGGCAATTTTCCTTTAGGCAGAATCGCCTCAATTTTAACCAATTTATGAAGTTTGATTGAATTCTATCTAATCGAACAACTTACTAGACCTCTTTTGAAAATCTTGCTACTAGCAAGAAAAATATTGCCCACCGATGTCATACCGGCCTTTGAGCCGGTATCCATGCTGACTAATTGATCTAGAGATGGATCCCTGATCAAGTCAGGGATGACATCCTGCTATTGTTTATAATTTTACAATATCAATACAGCTATTTTTCTTAATTTCTCCTTTAAAAACTCAACAGAGCCTAAGTGAGAGAAAGTGCAACTTTAAGTGCTTTATCGAGAAGCTCCATAAGCTCGTTGTCAAGATGTGCAATTTTTCCAACCAAGCGCTGTTTGTCAATAGCGCGAATTTGATCCAGAAGGATTTTTCCACTGCGCCCTTTTATTTCTACTTTGACTTCAAAAGGGTAAACTTGTTTGACCGATGATGTAATTGGAGCAATAATAACGCGAGAGCTTGCTTCATTGCCGCAATCGTTTGATACGACAACGCCTGGACGGCGCTTATTTATTTCTGAGCCAACCGTTGGGTCTAGATTAATCCAAAAAACGTCTCCTCGCTTAGGGAATTTACTCACGCCACTCCTCACTTTCAAGCGACGACCAATCTTCAAGAACTTCTTTTCTATCAAGATCTTTATCGGCAGCTGAGTATGCAATTTTAAGCTTTAATTGTTCCTCAGCAAGGGCTTTTTCAATTGCTTTGGTAACAAAGCGGCTAAGTCCTCGTTTTTCGACCAAAGAATGAAGAAGGGCATTTATTGGTTCAGGAATTGAGAATGTTACATTAATATTTTTCATAATTTTTACCTTTCTTATATTTCCAATATGCCATAAACAATATATATTGTCTACAATATACAAATAAAGCTCTATCAGTTTTCTATCAGGATCTTGATCGGCAGATTTATATGTTTCTTTAAGCTGAAGTTTTTCTGATATTATCGTTTTTTAATGACTTGGATACTTTTTGCTTTCCTAATTTCTGTTGCATGAATACTATTTTTTTATTTGGAATAATCATAGAGTTTTGTTGTTGACGCATTGTTTTTTATTTTTTATCCTTCTACGCACTGAGCGAAAGAAGAGTAAAAAATTGATAGTTAAACATGGGCTTGTATGAAATTCAAATTTCTAAAAAGTATCAATAACATTCTTGTAATCGCTTTACTTGCAAACATATTTGTTGTTGTGAGTTTATCTTCTATGAATGAGTCAAATCTTCCCAATGAACATGAGGTTCAAGAAGAAGCTGCATCTCAAAATTTATTATTACATTTCTTACTCAATCCTTCGGCTCTTTTGGAAAACCCTATGCTTAAGCCTTACATTGATAAGGTTGCGCCAGAAGGGAGTCCGCTGCATCAGGCTCTAGAATGTTGCAAAATACCTGGGCAATATGGGGTAACGGCTGAAAAAGTAATGTCATCCATAAATATGATCCCATCTTTTGATACTGCTAAAAATTTTTCTAGTTTGATAATTCCTTCTGTTGATTCTGTAGTTGATACGGGGGTTAATGCCGGCGAAAAAGTAATGGATGGTATTGAAAGACTATATAATTTGCCAAAAGAGTTTGAAGATCTTGTACAAGGCAAAGCATTTCTTGAGAACGACAAAAAAAATCGACGATCAAACTGGATCAAAGAGAAGCTGTTGTGCAAGGTGCCACTTGGTTCGTTGACAGAGAATTACGAGGGTAAGGCTGAAGTTAACGTGTTTACAAGCGGCGATGATTCTAAGTTTAACGTAGGGTCTTTATCTGTGGGGATTCTCGGTAACGACTTTTTGCGACTTGCTTTTCACCTTGCTCGGTTTGGCGTTGATAAAATTTTTTTTGATAAGTTTCAGAAGGCGTTTATTAAGAATGCTACTAATAATATTAAGATAAAAAAAAATAGCTTAATAGAGGCGCTTGATGAGATTCCCCGTGACGTTGATGGCTCTTTAATTTGGGATCAAGCTCTCAAGAAGAAGTATGTTGCGCAGTGTCTTGATATTCTTGCTCCAAATCAGCAACAGCGGTCACGCTTGCTTGCCATGGCAACTGTTTATCTTATAGCATCAGAAAGCTTAAAGTACACTGATCGTAGCTTTGCACAAAAGTCAAACGTCAGAGACGTTACTGAAGGTTGGCTTTATTTTGCAGATGTGGAGAGCAGGCGACATGTCGAGCGAGAGATAGAAAATATACCATGGACGAAGGATCCTTTATCAGATAATTTTCAAGCTACAGATGTATCTGGGCATGTTTGGGTTAAAGATAATTCTGGTAAAATTTTATCTATGGATGGCATCGAAAATCCATTTGAGTTTTTCAATAATCGTCCGGAGCTTTACTCATTGACGCCTGAAGAAAACAGTGGTGTAACCGTGCCGCTTATTCCTCGATTTTTGTATGCAAATACAGCAAAAAAAAATGCGTTTACGGTTACTCCAATGATGTCGATTATTGAAATGATCAGTGGGTGGATTATTGGACGAGATCCGCTTCTTATGGTTTCTCCGTTGCCAAAGGTCAGGCAGTGGAGTCTTTGGCTTGCTGGCTGGAATTATGACTTTTTAAATTCCGATACATTTTATTGTCTCAAACGCATTGCAATGCTCAGTTATTTGTTTACCAAGACAACCGCATGGCTCAAGGATAACACCAAAACAATGCTCGAAAAGAATTTTGATGAATTTTGTGATCACATCAACATGCTTGCTGTTTCTGATGCTCTTACTCAAGAAGAAGTGGTAGGTTTGGAAAATTCATTCAAACATTTTATTACCAGCTCGCTTTATAGTTCCAGTAGAGAATGGATTTTGTTTAAGCATCAAACGTTGCGGCAGGCTGAGTTTGTTATTGAAATGACGCTCATGCTTCCTGTGTTTATTAAAGTGGCAAGAATGCTACCTTCAGCCTATAGGATGACTAAAGAACTCTATGGCATGTTGTAAGATGCTCTGGTTTAAGAAAATGATTAATAAATTACTGTAAAAGAAATATCAACGATAGGAACACACTATGAGTTTTATCAACAATAAGGGAAAGTATCTATTTCTTGTTTTGGGCATTTTTTGTTTGTCCGCATTTCAAAATGTATATTCAATGAAGAATCAGAAGAAAGAAAGCAATTTCGGAAAATTTTTTAAGGCGGTGGGCGATGGTATTGGTACAGCAGTTAAAGGCGCTGGAGATGGTATAAGTAAGGCCATAGAAGGAGTAAATGACGTAGCCAATAAGATAGCTGAAGAAAATGAAAGAAAAAGAAAATTAGCGGAAGCTGAAAAAAATACCTATGAAACCGAGCTTGCTGAGTTAGAGTTTTATATGCAAGACCCGGTGCCTAACCCTAAAGAGTTGCCACGCTATAAAGCTCTGCAAACAGAAGCGGAAGTGCTTGAAATGATGAAGGATAATAATCGATATGGTTATTATTATCAACGCTATGATTCCTCAAACCCCTATCCTAATTATAGTTATTATAATTATAACAAAGGTAAGCATGATTTATGGGAGGAGCAGAAACCTTTTATAGCCGAGCAAGCACCGCTCTTTAAGGATTCAGCTGATGTTCAAAAGGCTATACAGCAACGAGAGGAGCGCAAACGGCAATTGGAAACTGCTGCAAGAGCTCAAAGGATCTCAGAGGACGAGTTTAATAGCTTATCTCGTGTTAAAACATTGAAAAGTAAGATTAAAGAAGTTGAAGATAAGCGAGCAAATGATCAAAGACGATCTGAGGAAATGAAAGATTCTCTAACAAAAGCAGCCACGGGATTGGTTAATAAAGCAGAAAAGGCTTTGGATTTAGGACTTGAGGAATTAAAAGAGCGAGCTGGGCACGCCAGAAAAAAGGATCTAGAAGCAAGTAACATTGCTGCACAAGGGGAGCAAACACGAAGAACGCTTACGCAGTTTCTAACGCCAAAATACCTCGCTCTTGGTGTAGGTGGCGTGACGGCTGCTGTTGCCGGCTACTACGCGGTAAAGTTGACGGCGCGCTACATCGAAGCAAAAATGGGCAAGCCATCGCTGGTTCGTGAATCGTCCCGTACCGGCCTTCAGGCTATTGTTAAAGATTTTTTTACCGATATGTTTTTTGGTACAGAAGAAGAGGGTGAGCGAAAAATTTCTGACATGGTTCTTGCTCCTGACGTTGAACAACGCATCGTAATGCTTGCCGAAGATACCAAACAGACGCGCGCTTACGGCCTGCCTTATCAAAACGTTCTTTTTTATGGTCCTCCTGGAACCGGTAAAACAGAGTTTGCAAAGACGCTTGCCTACTATTCAGAGATGGATTATGCAATTTTATCAGGTGCTGACTTTGATCAATTTAAAGATGGCGAAGGCATTGTTGAATTGCATAAATTGTTTGATTGGGCAGAGCGCAGTGACCGAGGTTTGTTGATCTTTATTGACGAAGCAGATGCCTGTTTTAGAGATCGCGCAATGCTCAGCAAAGATGGAATCAATATTGTTAACGCATTCTTGTCACACACCGGTACACAATCAACCAAGTTTATGATTGTGCTTGCAACCAACTACGAAGATGAGCTTGACGCAGCGGTGAGAAGTCGAATCCACAAAAAAATTCCGTTTGATTTGCCATCAGCTCCTGAGCGGTTGCGTATTATTGAAAAGAAGCTGGAAAAATATGTTCTTAATGACAAGCGTGTTTACGAGATTGAAGAGCAAGAAGTTGAAGCGTCGCTAACTGTTGCGCCAGATGTTAATGAAGCATTCCTTAATGTTCTTGCACAAAAAACAGAAGGATTCTCTGGTCGTGATTTGGATCAAGCGGTTGCAGAAGTCCGGTTGCGTGCGTACCGTTCGGGCAACGATACGGTAACAAAAGAAATTATGGAAACGGTCTTTCAGGACAAGCTGTTGGCTATTGAAAAAGATCGACAAGCAACTGAGTACCAGAGAAACAAGTTCAAGCAAAATAATGCACAGGCGCTTGCAGCAGCTGCTGCCGTACCAGTTAGCCAACCGATTGTTGTACCTGCTGAAGTGTAGATTCTAATTATTTGTTATTAGTTATTTGGCGCGAGATATTATCTCGCGCCATTTTTTTGTATGCTAGAGCAGGCTTTATTCCCCATCGCTTGTACGCATCAACTGCAACGACGCAAAGCGTCAGGAATTTCATGCCGACAAGCACGAATATGAAAAAAGCAGGATTTTTTTTGATGATCATGGTGATGATAAATAACGCACTCAATTCAAACAATTTAACAAAAAATAGTTTGCAAGCCTGTTCTTCAGCACTATAAAACTGCTCATACAGTTGGAAAAAGAATTCTAAAAAAGTGAGCACAAGAAACAAACACGAGAGCATCATTGCTTCAGTTTCTAGAGCTGGGGTCCCTTTTTTTATCATCATTAATGAGCAGCCAAGTACAAAGAAGATCCCAGCAGGCGCAACCAAGCCGATTAGCTTATTCCACAGTTGCGCAAATGCAGTTTGCTTTGATAAGAGATCTCCGTTTTTTGTATGCGCCAAGAGTCCATTGCCAGAGTATCCAATACATATTTTGACTGCCGCCTGAATAATTTTTGCAAACTTGCTTGCAAGAAAAAAGAGGCCAGCGGTTTTGAGTCCAAACTGAATCGCAAAAAGTGGTGTGATAAAATTGGTGGTGAACAGGTTGCGGCTTAGTCTTAGTAGATAATTAAAAAAGCGGTTTTTTGCAAGGCGCCATGCAAAATTTTCGGGGAGCTCAAGCTGTTTGTCTGGAAGTGCGAGATAAACGGCTATTATTTTTCTGCTAAAAAAAAGCAAGCACAATAGAATGCTTACACAATGTGACCACAGGATGACCGTTATGCTGAGGGGGAGGTATGCAAAAAAATGCAAGCACCAGAGCGATCCAATGCGCATCGTAAGCAAGAACAGTTCAGTTGTTACGACCATTTTAGTTTCAAAGAGTGTGTATAAAAATTGGCGCAGAAAATTCTGAATCAATTCAAGCAGGGTAATGATAACAATAAGTGCAAGCATCAAGCTACTGGTTGTGGCAAGTGTCGTTTTTTGCAAAATAAAAAGCGATAGAGCTGTTGTTGCAAGGATAAGAGGGAGATGGGGTACGAGCGTGTATCGCATGATGGTGTGCTTAAAATTTTGCTTGCTGTACATAAAATGGTGCAAAAATGGAGCAATTGAATTGGTTGCTCCAAAGTCAGCGATATGCGCAACTAAGCAAATAATGCTGTTGATGGTGACTATGCGCCCATAGTTTGCAAGGCCGATTACACTGCATAGTGCAGATGCATGTGCAAGTACAATCAGTTCAAAGCTAATGCTGCCGCATAGCGCCCATCGAAACGTTTTATTAAATGTAGCAAATAGATGTGGTGGCGAGGGATGTGATTTCCCGTTCATGAATGTACGCTTCCTCCGCTGGCATTACCCAGATCAGGTTTAAGGGTTGAGCGAGCGCTCTCTCAGCCGTGGTTTTTGGCACCCCTGGTAATATAAAAAGGTCAGTCTACAGTATCTGGGTTTGTTTGCAAAAAAGGAGAAAATTTTTGATAAACAACTGTTACCGGTTATGTTGGAGCGATATGGTTTACTGTATATTATCTCAAAACAAAGATGAGAACGTTGTCTTGAGGTTGAGATGATTATTAAAAGTATTTATATAGTTTTAAAGATTAAAGAATGATTATTATTCGAGAATCATTCTTTAATCTTTAAAACTACAGATTCTAGTTTGAAATTTTTTGCATTATTCGGGCTAGTTTACATTAATAGATTCAAGGTGAGTAAGGTCAAAGATTGGAATGCGGCTGCCGTGTATACAGTCATGTGACACTGCGAACAGGTCTTTGCGCTCAAAAGCTTGCTCATTGCTTGCAACAGAGGTCAGGAACGGAGTGGTCATATTCGGTGGTATTGCTCCACTCTGGCTATTTAGTCCAAAAGTACTAAGGTTCCCAAAATACTCCACGCTCTCAGAAGCGTCTTCAATTACCCAACCGTTAGCTATTGCACCGTTTATAGAACGCTCAAGAGCATACAAACAAATATTTTGAATTGGAGCATAATAATCATTTAGTTGACCGGTAGTAAATGTGTTTTCAAGTTTTTGTGACTCAATGTCCCAGATTTGCACCGTTCCTAAGACATTGCCAAGACCAACGACAAGCTTTGTTGATTCGCCCATTCGATACGGCCGCATATCTGAAATATTGGCGATGTTAGATGGCAACTGTGCTATAACTTCACCGGTCTGTGCGTTAAAAATTTTGATTGAATCGATGCTGTAGGTATACGGCACAATCAACAACTGTCCACGGGTATCTTTTAAAAGGACAAGGCCCGGAATAATAGGACTTCGCTTTGGATGATTGCCTACATTGACGTTATAAATGAGCTCTTGTGAATCGATATTCCAACAGCAGATGTAGCCGTGTGAGCCGCCTGCAATAACGTTGAATCCTGTATCATCTTGAAAGATAGCAACTGATGTGAACCAGTTGCTATTGTCACTATTACTATAGTTTGGATTATAAAAAGTTTGACATTGTTGGCCCGTTGCAAGATTGTATATGCAAACAGTTCCATTGCAGCTTGCGGCTGCAACATAGATTATACCGCCATCGTTAAATAAGGTTAAAGCCATTATTCCATAGGCATTTTGCTGAAATTGATTTCCATTAAATATCAGCAAGGGTTGCTCAGAATTGATGTCCCACAGGATTATTTGACCGTTTGTATATCCAGCAAGTATTTGCCAGCTTCCATTGTTAGCTTTAAGGAGCGCTGCACAATTTGGAGCCCACCTTCCTGTGGCGTCTGAGTATGCAAAGATATGAGCGCTCGAACCGTCTGTGTTACAAATAACAAGGTTTTCTAAGGTGTTATAAAAAATCTGCCAGGTGCTGTTGTTGTTAAAATACGCGATTCTTTGAACGTTATGCCCATCGAAGGAATTGAAAGATTGAACCTTGGTACCAGTTGCTGGATCGTAAACAAATACTTGTCCAGGAGTAAGGCCTGTCTTATTACTAAGATTTGCATAACTTCCGCAGACTATATATTCGGGGTTGGCTAAAAGGTTTAATGTGCTGCTGATCAGAGCAAGTATGGCCGATAATAAGTACTTTTTCATCATAGAATCTCCTTTTCTACAAATAATACGATATTGTAATGACGATGGTATTAGTGTACACCGGGCCTATTTCTTGTAAATAAATTTGAAGGAACAATGCTCAGTTTGGCGATGAAAAGGGGCAGTTAGACATGCATAATGTTGTGCCAGGCATAGATTATTCGTGGCTGTAACCCGTTCATTGCAAAGGATTGTGAAAATAATGTATAAAAAATGTAAAAAACTACTTGCGAAAATATTACGATCCTGTAAGATATCTTCACTACGAAATTGCAGCGAACGATGCGAACAGCGGCAAGTGCCTGCAAAAAAATTTTTGTTAAAAACTTTGTGATCTTTGAAATATATAGCCTGATATAGTGAAACAAATTTTTGGGTTTTACCAAGATAGTGTTTG
>CAZBMD010000017.1:0-1443 GCA_964493325.1 uncultured Pseudomonadota bacterium
TCTCTTCTCTTCTCTCTCTAATCTCTCCTCTCCTCCCTCGGCGTCTGAGCCTGTGAAACTCCTCAAAGAAAATCAAGGAACGCCTACAGTCCCACCTATCGTCAGAAGAGAGGTAGGAGAGGGCACGGGAGAGGGAGGGGAGAGAAGCGCGAGGACCGCCATGATGCACCCCGATGACTGGTTCGGCTACGCGACACAAAAAGCACCGACCACGAACAACCGCCACAAGGTGACCGTGAAACACCTCGAGGGCGGGTGCTTGCTGTACCGCCCGCTGTGCTGGTCCCAGACCAAGCCGAGAGCTTTTAAGGGAAGAACGAGAACCTCCCGCGTCGGAGCACCGGCCACGAACACCAGCACCAACGCGCTCGACCTCGAGGACCACGGCGGCGAACCGCAGGCCTCGAGGACCAGCTGCAGCCCCGAGGTTTTCGTATTACGAGAACCCGATGGGTCGACCTCGCAACAGCCCCGATGATCCCGCCCTCGAGGTGTTCACGGTGCGGCTCCCCGCCGAGCTGGTCCGCGCCCTGCGAGCTCGCGCCGACCGTGAGGGCCGACCCGCGAGCGCGTTGGTGCGGGAGTTCATCGTCGAAGGCCTCGAGGAATGCCGAAAGAAGCCGAACCCAACGCGCGTGCGCGCGCGAGGGGCCGGAGCTCGCGCGTGATGCTGTCCTCGCCGCCCTCGAGGCCCACGCCGCGGCGAGCACTTCGGGCCTGGTTGACCTCGTCGTGTTGGTCCGCGCCCTCGAGGCCCGCGGGTTCCAGCGCGACGAGGTGCACGCCGAGCTGGTAGCCCTCTCGCGCGCTGGCGGGTGGGAACTCCGTCCGGAAAGTGCCGTCGGTGCGGCCCTCGAGGATGCCGCCCTTTGCCCGCGGATTCAGGACGGCCCTCCGCTCGCGTGGGCACGGGCGCGCACTTAGGCCTTGACGCCAACGCGGGCGTGCGAGGACTCTCGGAGCCCTACAGCCCTGCGACCTGCGGGCACACCTCTCCCACCGCGCTGTCTCTTGGCAGGGTCCGCGCGGCGAGCCGGTGCGTCGGACGTCGCACAGGAGCCCGTGAACTCCCGTGACCATCGCGACTTCGGGTGCAAGCACACCCGCCCGACAAGACTACCGGACCCCGACCACCACGCGCAACCACCCTCTGGGGCGAGTGCGGGAGATCCTAGAACGCGCCGCAGACACCGACCTCCCAGCGAGCGCGCACGGGACGCTGGCGGCCCTGGCCGTCCACATGGACGCCGACGGCCAAGCGTTCCCGCCGCAAGCCACGCTGGCGCGGCTGGCGGGCCTGAGCGAACGCCAGGTCCGGCGTGTGGTGCCGCAGCTCGAACGCCTGGGGTTCTTCACGCGCGTGGTGCCACCGCCCCGCGAGCG
Organism: uncultured Pseudomonadota bacterium; assembly: GCA_964493325.1. GTDB lineage: Bacteria > Babelota > Babeliae > Babelales > RVW-14 > CAZBMD01. The sequence goes on from CAZBMD010000017.1 coordinate 1,384, forward strand.
GGCGTTGCGGATGGCCACGGTCTACCAGCTGCGGCTCCCGGGCCTCGAGGACCAGACCCC
>CAZBMD010000017.1:1543-6526 GCA_964493325.1 uncultured Pseudomonadota bacterium
GAGGCCTCGAAAGCACCGGACATGGAGCCCGTGGGAGCACCGGCCATCGGCCCGGAACCCGCGGGAAAAGCACCGGACATGGTGACCAAAAGCACCGGACATGGTGACCGGCCAAGACTTCCAATGAAGTCGGAGAACGCGGGCGGGCGCTCGCGGTTCTCTCCAGCCGCTACCGCCGCGCGAGCACCGGCCAACAAGACGCCGCTACCGCCCGCGGCGAGGACAGGCGAGGCCTCCCAGCGGCCTGCGGGCCCGACCAGCCCCGCGCGTCCGCTCCCACCGTCCGCTCGAACCGCGGGCACCCTCGAGGATGCCGCCCGGCCGCTCCCCGCGGACCTTCGCGCCCTGGTTGCTCGCATCGGTGCCAGGCTCGCGGCGAGCGGCGAGCGAGCGCCCTTCACGCCGACGCTCGACCCCTCGAGGACCACGGACGCCGTGGGGATCGCGTCCACCACGGACGCCTCGAGGACCGACCCCGACGCCCAGGCAGAAACCCCCGAGGACCAACCACCACGCGGACGCGGTTCGGGATGACTAGGTGCGCGAGCTCGCCGTCCAGCGTGAAGGCCCCGGGTGACCGTAAGACGCGGCCCGTGCGAGCTGTACGATGCACACGCAACCGAGCCCGTTTTCGCGCTGAATCCGTACGCAATGACTGCGCAAACTTTACTCTAAAAAAGGGGTTGATCAGGCTTCACGTGCGCGTGAAGCTTCCCGAACGGGTGCAGGCATGGCGACCGGTAGTTCCTTGGGCAATTGCGACCCCTGCAACGCCCGGGTGCAAGGACACACGAACCTCCGAGAGCAAGATCACTCGGGAAAAGAAGGGCCGAACCTCGAGGCGTCCCGGAACCTGTCCGAACTTGTCGCCCTAAAAAAGCCCCGTCCGCTGGTCCTACTGCACAGACGCGGGAAGCGCGGACGCCTCGGGCACGGCGCATGACCGAATTCCATGTGACCGAATCAACTACTGCACAGACGCGGGAAGCGCGGACGCCTCGGGCACTGGCGTACGCAACGCCCGCTCGACCGCGCGAACCTCCACACGGACTCGCTTGCGGCGTGCTGCGGCCAGACGTCGACGCTCGACCGCAACGCTCAACTGGGAGTGCAACGAAGCCACGGTGCGGGTCGCGTCCAGCGCGTTCTTGAGCACGTCCAGCTTGACGGTCACGTTGCCGCTCGCAGCGGGTACCAACGCCCAGTCACTCAGGAGTTTTGCCGCAACCGTGAGGCGTTGGAGGGTCTCGAACAGGCTGTTCTCCACCTTGGTGAGCTGCAGCGCGGAGAGGTCGGCCCGACGGTCGGCCCCGTGGCGAAGTAGCGCGCGCCGAACCACCGACGGGTCCCGTTCGATGGCTGCGGCCGCGGCGGCGAAGGTGCCCTTGGTGATGTAGGCCTCCATCGCCCGGGAGAGTTCGTCGCGAGAGATCATGCCCCGAAGCATGGTCGGAAAAGGTCCGATCGCAAAGGACCCCCACGGCGGCACCTGGGAGGCCCGTAGGGGCGCGAGAGGTTCCGACCCCTCCCGTACCCCCACCCGACCCCAGAACGCGCCCGGACGGGCCCTTGGTGACGGACTCGCAATCCGCCCGCGCCCGCCCAGGGGAACGCACCGGGTACCACCGGGACTCGTCCCCCTCGTCCGGCCCGACCGGACCCGCTGGCGGTCGAGCCCGGGCCTCGAGGTCGTACACACACCGTTCGGTGCGCGTACACTGAACCCACCGTGAGCACCGTTCCCTCAGAGGACACTGGAAGCTGAAAAGCCACGGGAATTAACGATTCCAATGAAATCTCTGTCGGTACTGTTTACAACGATCTCAACGTGTGCGACACTCCGGGCATGGCTCGACCCCGCACCGCCCGCCCAGGCTCCCCGACCACGGCCCTCGGGTACCTCCGCGCGAGCACCGAGGACCAACGCCTGGGACCCGAAGCCCAGCGCGCGAGCATCACCGCGTGGGCAGCTCGCGAGGGTGTGACCATCGTTGCGTGGTTCGAGGACCTGGGACGGTCGGGCGCCGCAGGCCTCGAGGACCGCCCAGGCCTCGCCGCCGCCCTCGCGGCCCTGCGGGCTGTTGGGGCTGGTGTGCTCGCGGTTGCGAAGCGCGACCGGCTTGCGCGTGATGCCGCCCTCGCCGCCGCGATTGACCGCGCGGTTGAGCTCGCGGGCGCGAAGGTCCGAAGCGCGGACGGCGCAGGGGATGGTGACGGTCCCGCCGACCGCTTGCTCCGCGGGATGCTCGACCTGGTTGCCGAACACGAACGGGCCATCATCCGCCAGCGCACCAAGTCGGCCCTCCAAGCGAAGCGCGCCCGGGGCGAGCGTGCGGGCGAAGTGCCCTACGGGTTCTCCGCGGACAGCACCGGACGCCTCGAGGAGAACCCCGCCGAGCTCGCGGTCATCAAGCACGTGCGCGACCTCCGCGCCGCGGGTCTGTCCCTGCGGGGTGTTACCGCCGAGCTCGCCCGCGTCGGGATCGTGTCGCGTGCTGGAACCCCGCTCGGACTAACCCAGGTCGCACGCCTGGTGCGAGGTGCGGCGTGACCAACGTGATTGACCTCCCCGCCGTTGCCCGCGTGCGCACGGCCCTCCGCGCGACCGTCACCAAACACCCGGAGCTCTGCAGCCCGGAAGCGAGCGAACGCCTCGCGAACTGGCTTCACACCCTCGAGGAGAACGACACCGTGGCCCCACGTCTTGACCCCAACAACGCAACCTCCATCCCGCTCGCGGTACGTCTCACACAACGCCTGGCGGACGCGCTGGACGCCGAAGTGAACCGCCTGCGGGCGATGCACCCGGGCCTCACGTTCACCCGCTCCGACGTCGCACGTGCGGCCCTGTTGCAACGGTTCTGCCCGGAGGCAACAGCACCCGTTGCGACCCCGCCAGCGGTCCTCGAGGCGTCCGCGCCGAAGGTACCGCCCGCGGTCCTCGAGGTGCCCGCACAGGTCGAGCATGTGCCCGCGCCGGTGCCACCGGCATCCGCACCGCAGCTCGCCCTTGTGATGCCCCAGGCTCCCGAGGTGCCCACGGCCGCGGTCCTCGAGGACCAGCACGCGGCGAGCTCGCCCGACGACGAACACGCCGAGCTCCGCGCCCAACTTGTTGCAGCACTTGGGGCCGGCAAGACCAATTACAGAACCACTGCGCAGGCCTGCGAATGGAACAAGGACTCCATCAGCCGCTGGTCCAAGGGCACCATCAAGAGCATCACGCCGGAGCGTGCTACGGCCCTCCGAGCACACCTCGAGGCGTTGCAGTGACTAAGCACCACGCGCGTGCGGCACGGCGGGAACGCGAGGCTGCGACCGTGCTGGGAACCACGCGCGTGCATCGTGGACGGTACGAACGCGCACCCGACCTTGAACCCGTGATGTTGCCCTGCGGCATCATGTTGGTCCTCGAGGTGAAGACCCGCGCGAGCTTGCCCGCGTTGCTACGAAACGCGCTCGACCAAGCCGCGCGGTACCTGCCCGGTGCGGTCCCGTGTGCGGTGTTGAGTGCCACGGGCGGCGAGGCGTTGGCCGTGCTCCCGCTGCGGTGGTTCGCTCGCATCGCAGGCCTCGCGCACCTAGATGAACCAGCAGAACAACCGCCACTGCCGTTTGCTAGGACGGGCGCAAGACCGGAGCGATGATCATCACGAAAAGGGACGAATCATGGGCAAACATGGCGACTTTTACGCGATCGATCGAAGGACGTGGGCGCTCGTATGCAACCGCGGAATGAACCCCGCGGTTGCGTACAACGTGCTGGCCGCGTTCTCGGGCAAGGACAACACGAACACCGACGCGAGCACGAACGCGGTCGAGAAATACACTGGAATATCCCGTAGCCGCGCAAGTGCGGCCATCGAGGACCTGGTTGCTTCCGGGTTCGTCAAGCGCACGAAGGTGGGCACCAGGCCGCATCACGAACTGGTGAGCTACGCGGAACTTCCCGGTGTGAAACTGTACGACGTGACGCGGCTGGAGACGTGGGAACAGCGCTTGGTGAACTACGTTGCGGACGGTGGTCACCCAACGAAGCCCCAACAGAACCGCGTAGACAAACTGGTTGACCTCGGGGTGCTTCAGAAGAGCGATGGACGGTACATCGTGCGCCCGCCACCGGACCCGAAGCCCGACCTGATCTGGCTCCCGAACGACCTTGTGACGGGCACACCCAAACGCGAAACGTCGCCGGTTGAGCGCGTTCGTCAGACCGACGACGTGCTGTGCCTGCGGCTGTTGGTTGACCTCTACCACGCGCAAAACCTCACGGATGACGGCGGTATCAGCCGCGGGGTCATCTTCAAGAAGTACGAACGAACGAAGGTCGCAGAGGTCTCAACCTTCGCGGTCTGGAGCTTCAAGGGCAAAGAGAACGAGCCGACCGTATGGTCCCACTGCGAGATTGCGAGCCCTCACGTGGTCCCAAAGAAGGACGGCCAAAGCGACTTCTCGGGGTTCTGGACCCGCCTCAGAGTCTTGGAGGAGACGGGCTTGATCGAATGGGTGCGGTACCTGGCGGAGTCCGACAAGCCCACCGCCGAGCTGGTCCACCCCATGGGCATGATCACCAAGCCCAGTGGAACCACAACCCCGCCGGAGGAGACTGTTGCGCCTGCGGCCTACAATGCCGCGACCTACTTGCTCGGACGGATCAATCAGTCACAGCCCGCGGATTCCCTCTGGTTGGTCCCTGCCCTGCGCCACCAAGCGAACGTGACGATGGTGGGCGTTGCCCGCCTGCGGTACCGACCCCGGACCGCCAACGCGTCCAGGTGGTACGCCGAGTTGACCGCGGGGTGCGCGTACTGGAAAGAGCACTACGACGCGATGGCCGCGGGTGACTTTTCCCGCGTAAAAGCAACGGGATAGCGTTGCCTTGCAACTTCAATGAATCTCAACTCTCTTCAAAGCTCTTCAACCTCTTCAGAAATCTCTCTTCTCTTCTCTCTCTAATCTCTCCTCTCCTCCCTCGGCGTCTGA
>CAZBMD010000018.1:0-1945 GCA_964493325.1 uncultured Pseudomonadota bacterium
GATCGTCCCCTCGTACACACGGCGGGTGGATGCTTTCACCCCACGAGCCTCAAGGTGCTCAAGGTATTCGACCCGTGCCTCACTGATCTTCACCTTGATAATCGCCATTGGACTCATCCCTTCGGCCGTGTAACTATGGCAGTCGCATAAACCCTCTACTACGTATAACATTCGCGGTATCAGATTTATGCCCTGTCTACTACGCAGCAACAACGCCGTAGTAGCGTACTGCCCAACTGCAATGCCCGGGTTCTACTACGTGATAGCAGACGAGAGCAGTGACCCATTGAATGCATAAATAACTACAGAGATCTATCTGTGTATAGATTAATGCATAAAAGTGCGTTCAGGCGAACCTGACGGTATCCCGATCCGTCCACGTGTACTCAGTAAGGAAGAAGTCTACGAGTCAGTGATGTGACAGGGGAATAAACGCTACGTCACAGGTGTTGTAACTAGTAACAGGGATTACCCTAGTTATCCCTACTTCCCTGTCTATACGAGACACTGTGACGACGCAACGATTCGTAGTGACGGGTACTCCAAGACCTCAAGGTTCCAAGTCTTTCGTTAGAGGACGTATCGTTGAAGCGTCTAAGTACGTATCTAAGTGGCGACGTGACGTTGCCTCAGTTGCTAGTCACGTCTACTCAGAACCTACCGAGTCACCAGTGACAGTAGAACTAGTGTTCACCTTTAGTCGTCCTAAGTCACACGTCAAGAGTGACGGGTCACTACGTAACGGGTTCAGTGAACATCACATACAACGTCCTGACGTAGACAAGTTGAGTAGAGCAATACTCGATGCTCTCACTGGTATTGCCTACCGTGACGATTCACAGGTTGTCTCCCTTTCTGCCGTTAAGAGGTGGGGTGAAGGTGACGGGGTAGAGGTAGTCACTTCCACGATACTGTGACGTTGGGGAATAAAGTCTTTCCCCCGATTGTTGTTCAGAATGTAGACACGCAAAGGAGTTCAACCCGTGACGGTTACCACTAAGTTCACCCCTCCTACACAGGAGGACGGAGACAAGGTTCGCGTTTCACCTAGCAGTGTGGTCAACACGTTGCTGGTGATCGAGGTGCTTGAGTACGTTGAGGCGTTCAAGACACGCTTCTCGCCGGAAGGCAAGCCTGCGATCAAGGTCAACGTTGCCAGCGTCGTGAGCGGCAAGTCAGCCCCGAATCAGATTTGGAGCAACCCCGCAATCGTTGACTCTCTCCGGCCCTATGTCGGGAGCACGATCATCTGCAAGATCGAACACAAGACTAGTGGGCAGAGCGGGTATCGCTACCTCACTGTTGTCGGGGTGTCCCCCGAAGAGCAGACTCAGGGCGACAAGTTCGTCAGCGAGAATCCCAACCTGTTCACGGTGCAGCAGCCTGCGACTACCGCTGAGGCTGGGCACTGGTAAGACCCCCGTGGGTGGCGGGAAGGTCACGGGAGGTGTCTCACTCTCCCTCCCCTGACCACTGACACCCCTCGCCAGGGTTTCTCATCCTTTCCTCTGGCGGGGGGTGTCTCTCTACCCTGAGTAAGCAATCCGATACAGAGGGTTGCGTGATACAGGTCACTTAGGGCAGACTCACCTTAACGGGGATAGTTCATATGCTTAACAAAGGGGGATGAGTTGAAGTCACTCACCCGCAACGTGGGGCGCAGGGAACGTGCAGGCACCGCACTCCCGCTCCCCTTCACCACCCTCAACAACGTCGGTGTCCAGATCAGACAGTCAGAGTTGACCCTCGTAGCAGGGCAGCCCGGGTCAGGTAAGAGTTCCCTCGCCCTCAGTGTCGCCGTCCACGCCAACGTACCCACGCTCTACATCTGCGCTGACACAAGCGAACAGACGATGCGTACCCGCACCGCAGCCATGCTCACCGGGATGAAGATGAGTGAGGCAGAAGCGAGAATGTTCAACGACATACCGTGGGCGCAATCAGT
>CAZBMD010000018.1:2045-5336 GCA_964493325.1 uncultured Pseudomonadota bacterium
ATCTGTCATTCGATGCGGCTAGAATGCAGATTAGGGACACACATATTCCCGGTGTGTGATGGGGAATAAACGCAGCGTGACAAGTGTTGTTCAGTAAGAGGGAGGGTATCACGTGATTGAAGCCACAACAGTCAAGCGATTCGTAGCCAAGTGCGCTCAACAGCAGCCGTACAGGTTCCTTGATTCCCTCGCTGGTGGCAGCCCCCACCCCCCTGTGTGCCGTACTCACGGCGTAGCAAAGACACACCACATCTACGGCGCTCAGTTGTGGGTGTGCCCTGAGTGCTTCCCTGCTGAGGTGGGGGTGTGATCGAGATTCCCGTGACCTTCATGGCAGAGCCGCACACCGTCTACGTGGCGCAGGCCCTTGACGATGTGGTGAAGTACACCGACTGGGTGGGGCTCAAGACGATGCGCGGGTTCACCGTGTTCGGCCTTGACGTGGAAGCGACAGGGCTTGACCCGTGGAGTGAGGACTTCGCCGTCACCCTCGTACAGATCAGCGACGGGGATCAGACCTACGTACTCCCGATGAACGTGGCCGGGGTGAACGAGGCACTGATCGGCACGTTGGAGAACCCGAAGGTCAAGGTCACCACACACTCACAGTTTGACACCATTGCCTTGTGCACGGTCGGGGTGTGCCTAGGCCCGAAGGTCATTGACACCTACATTCTGTCCCGCCTGCTCAACCCAGGCAACGAACACAAGCATGGGCTCAAGCCGCTGACACAGGAGGTGTTGAAGGCTGACGAGTTAGTGCAGGCTGACGAGGACCGTGCACAGTTCTTTGCTGAAGAGGCAGCGGTGCACGCCCCCAAGGGCACGATGCGTAGCAAGCGTAAGATCGACACGTGGGGGTGGGCGAACCTCGATCACACAGCCCCGGCGATCCTTCGCTACGCAGGACTCGATGCCCTCGCCGTGCGTCTGCTCGCCCCCGTACTCATGGAGTCCCTGATCGACAAGGGAATCCCGCTGTCCCTGATTCAGCAGGAGTTGTGGCTGGGGTCTATCGCCACGTCGATGCGGTTGAGCGGCATGAAGGTGGACGTTGACCGCATCACTCGCCTGCTCAACAACTACACGATTGAGTACGAGGACGCGTCAATCGTTGTCAGGTCTATCACGGGACTGCCATCTGCCCTCTCCCCGAAACGGGTGGAGTGGTTGCAGGAGCGTGGTGTCAAGTTCGACCCTGACCGTGTGACTGACAAGGGCCGACCGCAACTAGACAAGGAAGCCCTACCCGATCTGTGTGAACGCTACCCCGATGGGGATGTGGGCACCGTGCTTGCCTGCTGCCGCATCATGTCGGAGAGGAAGAACACGATCACGAACCTTGAGTCGTTCCTCGCCCACGCCGATGACGATGACTACGTACACCCTGAGATTAAGACGCTAGGCGCACGCACAGGCAGGATGAGCGTGGTCAACCCTGCATTGCAGACGTTGAAGAAGAGCGACCCTGAGTTGCGTGGCTGTTTCGTCGCCGCCCCCGGGCACGTGCTCATCTCAGCCGACTTCTCGCAGATCGAGATTCGTGTGGCCGCAGCCCTGTCAGGTGACAAGGCACTGTCAGAGCCGATCCTCAACGGGGAGGACACCCACGACAGCACCGCACGGCACCTGTTCGGTTACGACTTCACTAAGGGACAGCGGCAGGTTGCCAAGCAAGTCAACTTCGGGAGTCTGTACGGAGGCGGTGCCGGGACTCTGAGCAAGCAAGCCGGGATTGATATGGAGGAAGCACGTGGGGTTGTCACCAAGTGGAAGAGTACGTACCCGCAAGTGGCAGTCATGGCGCACATACTGTCCGGCCTGCCTGTTGTCACGAATCCTGCGGGTCGTCGTATCCCGTCTGACCCCGAGCGAGGGTACGCAAACCTCAACTACCTGATTCAGTCCACGGCACGTGACCTGTTCGCTGTTGCCGTGCAACGCATCGTTGATGCGGTAGGCGTTGAGGCACTGTGGATGTTCGTGCATGACGAGGTGATCCTGCAAGTACCTGAGGATCAGGCAGAACAGGCACGTGAGGCAGTGCTGAACGCCATGCGTACCACCTTCTACGGCATTCCGATTGACGCTGAGGCTGACATTCTAGGTGACAGGTGGGGCCATGATGTTGCTGCGTAAGCGCCTCGCCACCGAGGGTAACGGGTGGGTGTGCCCGATGTGTGGGCTGGTGGTCAGGCACCCTGACGATCACATGCTTGTCGCACTGTGGCAGATGCACCTCAAGGCACACGACGAGGACTTGATCGAGAACCTTGAAGCCATGCTTGAAAGGTTCCCTGACTGATGATACTCGCAGAGTACAAGCCCTCGATCAGTGAAGTGCTGAGCAATTGTGGTGCTGACATTCCCGACGACGGTGATGGATGGGTGAGTATCGCCTGCCCGTTCCACGACGACTCGCACAACTCAGCGACATACAACGAAACTGAGGGTGCGTTCAAGTGTTTCGGGTGTGACGTGTCGGGGGATGCTATCGGTGTGCTGTCGAAGGCGTACGACCTGACACCTGAGGATGCCAGGAAGCGACTCGATGAGTGGCAGGTAGGACGTGTCCCTGTTCAGCGTGCCCCGGCACAGTTGAAGCGCAGCACGAAGGGACGTGACCTGTTGCTTGAGGCCATGCAGCACTACGAGGGCAGCCTCGATATCGCCAGCGACTACCTCAAGTCACGTGGCGTCACCCGCACCGCAGCGAAAGCGGCACGGCTAGGTGTTGTCGATACCCCCGTGATGGGACATGAAATGTACCGCAATCGGTTGAGCATCCCGTACCTGACGACGAGCGGGGTGGTGGGCATGAAGTTCAGGTGCATGGGCGATCATCACTGCAAGGATGAGGGCCACGCCAAGTACCTGACACTGATGCAGGACACCCGCATGTATCACGTCACGTCTGTCCTGACGACACGCTCATACCTTGCCGTAACAGAAGGGGAGATAGATGCGCTAGTCCTGAACTATCTGTGTGACATTCCGGCAGTCGGGATACCGGGGGCTAACAACTGGAAGCCTCACTTCGCCCGGGTGTTGGAGGGGTTCGACCGAATCTTCGTGATCGGTGACGGTGACAAGGCAGGGCAGGAGTTCGCACGCAACGTGTCAAAGAAACTCGATGCGGCTTTACCTGTCGTGATGCCTGACGGGATGGACGTGAACGACGTGTACCTCGCTGACGGGGCAGTCGGTGTGATGAATCAGTTGGGGGTGTGACGTGGGTACTGCGATGTTCCTGCAAGTGACACTCATCCTGCTCGCTGTCGGGCTGATCGT
>CAZBMD010000019.1:0-3986 GCA_964493325.1 uncultured Pseudomonadota bacterium
ACCCAGGCCGAGTTCGCCCACGTCGACCCGCAGATCGCGAACTCGGCCTGGGTCTCCCTCGAGACGGTGGCGCGCACGCGCTGGTCGATCTCGACGCCCAACGGGAAGGGCAACCGGTTCCACCTGAACTACGTGCGGGCCCAGCCAGAGGACAAGCTGGAGCTCGGCTGGCGGGTGAACCCCTACCGCACCGAGGAGTGGTTCTCTGGCCTGCTGATCGAGAACGGCGGCACGATGACCTGGGACGAGCGGGCGCAGGAGCACGACTGCTCCTTCTCGGGCATCAGCGGCTACCGGATCTGGAAGAGCGACCGCGACAAGATCAGCTACACCGAGGACTGGATGGCCTCGGAGAAGGCGATCCAGCGCGAGGTGCAGCCGGTCGTGGTGGGCATGGACTTCGGCTCGGGCCCCTCGGCGACCGTCGCGGCGATCATCCTCGTCGACTTCGCCGACCTCGACGAGCAGCGCCGGCCGATGCTCTACATCGACGACGAGGTCTACGCCGAGCGCCAGACCGCCTACGACATCGGCAAGTCGATCCTCGGGAAGCTCTGGCCCTACCATGGGCGCCTGGCGGTCGTGGGCGACCCGGCGGGGATCTCGAAGGACTCGGATCAGGAGTCCTGGGAGATCAACCTGCGCTCCGCCGGCCTGCCGATGAACTGCCTCGGTGCCTGGTACAACAGCGAGCACGGGATTCAAGAGACGATCGAGGACGTCCAGCGCATGATCGACGCGAAGCGGATCCGCATCCACGAGCGGTGCGGCTACATCCACGAGACCTTCGAGTCGTGGGCCTGGGACGTTCCCCGCGGCATGACGCTCGAGCTCGTCTCCAAGGCCTGGATCAAGCCGCTCAAGAACCTCTTCAGCCACGCCGGCGACGCCGTGCGCTACGGCGTGGGCTTCTCGCTGCGCGGGGTGAGGGTGTCGAGGGGGGGCGCGGTAGCCCGCAAGGAGGAGTTCAGCAAGGCCGCCCTGCAGGCCGAGATGAAGGCCATGCCGGTGAGCTCGTCGCTCCTCGAGGAGGCTGGGATCCTGTCGAGAATCGCAGCGGTGAGCGGCGTCATGCTCAACCGGCGGATCAGCCCGCGAAAAAAGTGAGCGGGGAGAATCCTTCCGGCGCGCGGTGGCGCGGCGGTACACTCCGGGCCGAAAGGAGCCTCATTCCCATGAAGAGAACCACGCTCACTCTCGCCCTCGCGCTGCTCGCCACGCCGCTGCTCGCGCAGTCGGCCCTGATTCCCGAGCAGATCCTCCGCATCAAGGCCACCAGCCTCGTGTGCAACGCCAACACCGAGGGGAAGATGTACCGGGTCATCGACGCCTCGAGCCTCGGCGACTGCGACACGACCGGCGGGGGCACCGTGAGTGCGCTCTGCCTCTGCGACAATCTCTCCTTCGTTCCGATCGCGGTCGACACGGACCTCGCCGCCAGCTACGTCCTCGTCACCAAGGCGGGCCAGCAGTCGGTCACCGCGAGCGGCGCGGGCAATGACGTCTCCCTCGTCGCCGCCGACGATGTGATCTTCACCCCCACCGACGCACTCACCGCGACGGTCGGCGGGGCTGCCGCAGTCACGACCACGGCGGGCAACATCACCCTGACCGCAGGCGGCACCACGCAGGACGTGACCCTCGTCTCGGTCGACGACATCATCATGACCCCGGCAGACGACCTGACGGCGAACCCCACCGGCCTCGTGAACATCACTCCCGGTGAATCGTTCGCAGTCACGACCACGGCGGGCGCCGTCACTCTCACGGCGGGTGGAACCACGCAGGACGTCTCGCTTGTGTCGGTGGACGACGTGATCCTGACGCCGACCGACGACCTCACGTCCACCGCTGCGGACATCTCCCTGTCGGCAACCGCCACGGCGCTTCTCTCGGCCGGGACCACGCTGTCCTTGGCCGGAACCACCGCGATCGCTTTCGACGCGGCGGGCGGAACCGACGAGTTCGGGATCGCAGAGAACGCCGTGTCGGTCAGCACCGGGATCGCCTTCCGACTGGTCGGCGGGACGGCCCCTCCTGTGGCTTGTGGTGCGGGTGTCAAGGGCACGCTCTACTTCGACACCGACATCAACAAGCTGTGCATCTGCAACGGCACGAACTACGTGCTCGTGAACGACGACACCACGGCCACTGGCTGTTCGTGAGGTAGAGCATGGATCGGATCGGAGGCATGATGCGGGCGATGGTGCCGTTCGGCAAGATGCGGCAGATGGCGGAGCGCGTGGGCTTCGCGAAGCCCGACTTCCAGATCGGCAGCGTCAAGGTCGTTCGCAATCCCGATCCGGTCCTGCGCTACATCGCCTTCAGCGACGAGTCGCTCTGGCGCGTCATCGAGAGGTCCGAGCTCGCCGTCTCGACAGCAAAGGATCACCGGATCGCGGCCCTGCTCGGACCAGGGACCGAGGTCAAGGTCGGGAGCTCCAAGTCGCCAGCGGCCTTCGAGTACCGAGGCATGGTGATCTCGATGCTGAAGAGCATGAAGAACTGGCACCAGACGCTGACGATGCTCTGCGACCCGCTCTACTACGGCTGGCGCCCCTACGAGGTCGTGTGGTCGCCCGGAGCCCGCTACAACGGCAAGGAGATCTGGACGGTCTCCGCGATCCGCGAGAAGGCCCCCGAGGAGTTCGCCTTCACGACCGACCGACGCCTCGTCTACGTCGGCTCGCAGGGCTACACCGACGGCGTCGTGCTCGACGGGCCCAACGACGTCATGCGCTGGGTCTGGGGCACCTACGGCTCGTCGAACAACCCCTACGGCAACGCGCTCTACCAGAAGCTCTACCTGATCTGGTACATCAAGAGCCGCTTCCTGCAGATGTTCTCTCAGGGCATGGAGCGGTCGATGGGAATGCTCTCGGTCAAGGAGAGCGGCTCCGTGCAGGCGCCCGGCGGGGGTGACCGGTTCACCCAGCTGCTCGGCGAGGTCGAGGAAATTCGCACGATCCTCTCGCAGCACAACGTGCTGGTGCAGACCGCCGACGTGATGGCGGAACTGAAGAGCGACGTCGACTTCAGCGAGGGCTGGCAGAAGGCTCTCGAGTACCTCGACACGAAGCTCTCGCTCTCGATCACCGGCCAGAACCTCACGATGCAGGTCGACAACCGGGGCGCTCGCGCTGCGGCCCAGGTCCACGCCGACGTGCTCACGAACTACGCCGCGATGGACTCACACATCCCGGGCTCGATCATCAACGACCTGATCATCCCGTGGTTCCTCGGGGTGAACGTGGCCGGCGAGATCGCCCCGGAGGATATGCCGCGGCTCTCCTACCTCGTCGCCGAGCCGGTGACGGTCGAGGGAGCTCGGATGCTCTTCGACATGGGCGCCGTGGTCGACGGAGGCGTGCTCGCGCGCCGGTTCAACGTGCCGGTCCTGAAGAACGAGACCGACAAGGCGGACCCGGACTCGATCCCGCTGAAGAAGCAGGAGCCGCCCAAGGTGCTCGCGAACGGGCCGGCGCCGACGAACTCGGAAGACGAGCGCAACGACAAGAAGGCGGTCGAAGACCAGCGCCGATCCCTCGAAGAGCCGCCGCCCGATCTCAAGCCGCCCGCAGGCGCTGGCGCGGCACTGGCGGAGTACAACCGCAGCCTCCTCGAGTCGTACCTGGGGTCGGCCACCGACCCTTTCGCGGCACCCCCGCACGGCAAGTAGCCTCGCTGCGTCCGAGCAACGAGGCTCGGGCGCGGTGGCTGCGCGAGGGGTTGCTGGAAGGGCTCCTGACCTCCTGGTCGACCGGCCTCCTCAACCTCCAGTCCGACCTCGAGGGTGTCTGGCAGGCCGCGCTCGTCGAGCGGATGGTCAGCGGGACGCCCGAGGGCCTCGTGCGCGACTTCGTGCGGGCCAAGAGCGGCCTGCAGCGCGCGAAGGCGAAGGGCCTCAAGGATCTGCTGCCCTACCTGCGCGAGACGCACCTCGAGCCGCTGATCAAGATCCAGGGAGCCTTCGACGAGCAGTTCCT
>CAZBMD010000020.1:0-3279 GCA_964493325.1 uncultured Pseudomonadota bacterium
CGAGCGCTGCCGAAGCTGCCATCATCAGCGCGGCGGCATCTATATCGTCTTCGTTCCATTTTCTTTCGCAAATTGTCAGTGATTACCTCTTCGAACGAAGAGTTTATCTTCTCGTGAAAATGCTCAAGGTAGTTTTCGATGTCGTGCAACCCTAAAGACACTCCAGCAGCGTAGGCATCCCAATCAAGGATGAATAGCTTCTTCTTGATAGGTGCCGGAAAGTCGGGGTTTGGCATCCCGTATTGGAACCGGAGCTGCATATCATCGCCGTAGTTGAACTCAATCACATTGAACGCTCGCGAAATGGTCTTCGCGTCATCAGCAAGGTTGAAGGATGTCAGCAGGTCTCCCTTGAGGTACGACTGCCACTCGGTTGGCTTGCTCTCCTTGAGCTCAATCGAATCAACGTATCTAAGCCCCAGCCGATGGATGCGCAAACCATCGACATCGCCCAGAATATGGTCAACCATCGGCAAGAAATCATCTCGCAGTCGTTCAAATGACTCATATGCTTCGTAGTTCACCAGTACTGCGTTCTGAGTCACTTCCAGGTAGCGGTCGCGGTTCTTTCCGTGGAATTGCCAGTGGTGTTTACGCTCGACTGAGAACTTAGTTCCGGACTCGTTGCCCGTATCAGAGAGTTCAATTTTTTGATGCGCCGATACCTGGAGCTCTGAACTTGGAAAGCGAGCACGCAGTTTAGGAAAAATCTGGGGGGGCTCGCTTTCGCTTATCTCCAATGCGGGGCTGAAGTCGACGCGAGCAATGACCTTGCTCAAGAAGTTACTTTGATACTTCTTGCGAGACGGCTTGTTCGCCGTCGCGGCAGCCGCCTTTTTCGGCTTTGACGCAGCTGGAGCTTTCTTCTTCTTAGCCATCGGGAAGCACATCAGTTGTGAAATGCGAATGAAAGTGTACGGAACTCAGCTTAACTAGAATTCCGTCGAAATAATGCGCCCGCCGGGCAAGTACTCCGTCGAGTCCGCTTTGCGGTCAGCGGCCTTGCGGCGTCACCGGGGCGTGCATTTACACTACGGACCCGTAAATCTAATTACACGCTATCCGTTTGTTCACCGGGAGTCAAACCCTTGCGCTCTGGCCGGCGATGTCTGACGTGGCTGACCCGCTTCTCCCTGGGCCGCTTCACTATCCGGAAACGCCGCGGCTTCGAGGTCGACTCAAGGAATACCTCAGTGTCGTCGGGCAACCCGCACCAGCGCCCGAGCTCCACGTAGCCTGCAACTTCATCCACTCACCCGTCCTCTGGGTTATTATCCGCCATCCAGGCGAGCCAAGATCATCCTCAAACCACAGGATGGGGATTGTTTAATCCCGCGTCTACGGCATTTCATTTGTAACAGGACTGTTACGAATGAGCGCCCTCATACTCCAAAACCACTTTCAATAGGAACTTACACAGGATGCACAGCATGTTGCGGGTGCTGGCCGGTCCCAGCTTGGGCGTGGCGTCCAGGTGGCCCATCTCAATGGACAGGAACTCCTCGACCGTACGGACGCTGTGCTCCTGCTCGAGAATGTTGCAGTTGCGGATGCTAAAGCCGACGGTGGCCAGGGGCACCTTCAGGACGCTGCCGTGATTCTGCCGGCGCCGGGCGGCTTTGGCCTGGACGATCATTGCATCCAGGGCCTCATCGTTCTCTTCGAGCAGCAGCAGGCCGATCTTGCCACCCCACAATTGGGCGTAGTCCATTTGCTCTTTGGTGCGGGTGCGGAGTGGGCCAGAGACTACGGGTCCGTCGTTTGGTTCTGCTTCGTAGACGCGGACATCGCCACGTTCAAATGCTTGTGCTGAATTCATGGATTCCCTTCGGTTTCTTGGCCATCCTTGACCTCGGGGTTAGTCGGTGCTCTTGGCGGCTATGGCGAAATTGGAAATGAAGTAGTTGTACGCCACTAGCCATTTGTCATCGTGGTTAGTGGGATTACGTGCGATCATATCGCCCGGCTTTGGGCTTCCATTGTTCCGGTCAACTTCGGACACAGACACGCCCGACATATCAAAGCCTTCTCGCCATGCCGTCATCTCGGCTAGGTTGGTTCGCTGGTATTTCAGCCATAGGTAGCTTCTCTCGTCTGGCATCACTACTCCTTGAGCTCGGCGGCTAGTTCGGGCAGAGACGGTGCGTGAATTGCTTCGACGCACTCACCATGTAAGCCGAGTTCGGAAACAGTCAGCTCCCACGCATCGCCGGGCCAGCCCCACGAGGGGATAGGTGACACGTAGCTCAAGTCGAATTGCTTATCGCCGTACTTCTTCCTCGCCAACTTCATCACCCCCTCGACTGTCACGGAGTCGGAGAGGCGGGAAGCGATGAGTAGTAGGTTTGCTCGCACAATGTGGATATTGGCCCTTGCGCCATCAAACACAAGCGGATCGCCAGCTATGGTTGCCAACTCAGCGGCGCACATTTTCAGAAGTTCGACGTTCGTTGGCTCCGCGTCACTCATCGGTCACTCCTCGTGGCTCTCCGTTGGCCAATCTCAATTCCCTTCGCCATTGCAAGGCGGTATTGTTCGGTGAGCCAGTCCGCAAACTCTTGGCTATAGATGTCCGTTGGGATGTTTAACACGTCCGACCTAAAGCAGCCGTGCTTTTCCCTTGCTCTTGCGATGTAGTTCCCAATCTCATCAGGCCGGTACCAACTGCACGCGAACTCCCACGGCGTCTTATCAAACTCCGCGTCACTCATTCACTCGTCTCCTTTTGCGAGGGCGATGGCGGCACGAAGTTGGTCAAACACTTCCCAACTCAAAACTGGAATGTGCGAACCATCCCCTACTACCGCCTTACACGCTGCGAGGCGTCTCGCTGCTCATTGACTTTTGCCAGTTTCAATATCAGTTTGGCACTTATATACTTGGCTCATCAGGCTTCGGCTCGTTGTTGTCGTCTAGGTTCACCAGTGGGTTCCACTCAATAACCGTGTACCGATTGAGGGGCTGCGGTTCGTCATGTTGCGGGTCGAGAATCATCTTGCGATCTGGACACCACACAACAGCGTGCATGACTCCCTGGCGAGCCTCGCTGGCTACGGTGACGATTGCCATGACGTTTGTTCCAACCTCCATCGTGAATGGGAGTTCGATGCTTTGGCCTTCGCCGAAGCCGATGGTCAGCCCGCCTATCCAACGATCAGCTAGCCACTTCCACGCCTCCCGCATCGGCACATAGAGAAACCCTTCACGGTCTTTAATCCGACGTACCGTGCCGAGACAGTCGGCAAGCGTGCAATCGGCGATCATCGCCAAGCAGGCTGG
>CAZBMD010000021.1:0-2064 GCA_964493325.1 uncultured Pseudomonadota bacterium
AATTATATGCACTCTTTAACAAATGTAATATGGAGAATATCCAGCGGTATATCCATGGGGGTCATAAATACAGTTTGCCCCCACGTGCAATCTAGATTGAAAAAAATTTGGGAAGCATTCGCATCCCTAGGATCTTGGATAAAAAGCTGCTTTTGCTGGTCTGATAGAGTTGTCACCCCGTTACATGCAGATAGCAATCTAAAAACTGACCAAACCCCTGAGTTAACTTCCTTAGCTGAAAGAGTCAATACCTTACCGATTGAGATGCTCTTAAATACCTGGGCTCTTACTGGAATACCCGAAGACGATACAGCAGTAGCTAAAGAGCGCATTCTAGCTTTTTTACATTCTCCTAGCGATTCCTGACTTCTGCCAAAACTTGAATGGATTGCAATTCCTAAAAAAAAGACACTTAGTTACAGTGAGTTGCGATTTTTTATAGTGCGGAAAACCGCACTAAGTGCTATTTTAAGTGCATGCGTGGAGATCTTACTATTCGAAAAGTTCGCACAGCTTCCGGCGCGACTGCTGTGCAAATAATCCGTTATTCCCAGGGCAAGCGACTTATCATTCGTCATATTGGCAGCTCTCATACGGATGAAGAACTAGCCATACTTTGTCAAAAGGCTGAAATTCAAAAAGAACAGCTGTCTTTTCAGCCATCTCTGTTTTCTATTATAGAAAAACCGTCTAAACTTTTGCATGAAGATCATTTGCAACTATCTTCAGTTACGCATTGTTTTGCCCACAAAGCCTTAAAAAAATGCTCACAGTTATGTGGGTTAGGATTTCTCCATCCGCTATATCAAGATCTCGCTTTGATGAGGATTATTGAACCAGCATCAAAATTACGCACAATTGAACTGCTAACAAATTATTTTCATATATCTTATGCTGAACGCTCTGTTTATCGTTTGTTACCTAAGCTCTTAGAATACAAAAGCAGCGTTGAAGATGCCGCCTACCATACAGCTAAAACACATTTTGAAGAATCATTTGCTCTTGTTCTTTATGACGTAACGACTTTGTACTTTGAAAGTCATGAACCTAACGATGAGTTAAAGGCCCGAGGATTTTCAAAAGATGACAAGTCAAAACAGCCGCAAATCGTTGTAGGCTTGCTTGTAACCCATCAGGGATTTCCCTTAATGCACGAAATTTATAAAGGGAACACCTTTGAAGGACATACGATGCTTGATGTCGTTGAGCGGTTTCAAAAACGTCATATAAATTCCAAGCCAATTATAGTTGCCGATGCGGCCATGCTCTCTCAAGAAAATATGGAACTTCTGGAAAAAGGAGGTTATCAATATATCGTGGGAGCGCGATTAGCAAATACACCAAAATCATTTATTGAATCGATAGGATGTGAATTACAAAAACAAGATGGGAATATTATTCGTTTATCTTATCCTAATCGTTCTTATGATGTAGTTTGTACCTACTCTGAGAAAAGGGCAAAAAAAGACAGGCATGAATTTGACAAACAAATGGCTAAGGCATTGGAGGTGATTTCTAAACAAGAATCAGGAAAGCGAACCAAATTCGTTCAAAAATCAAAGGATCACCAAGATGCATTTATTTTAAACGAAGAACTAAAAGAGAAAGCTGAAAAACTTATGGGAATAAAAGGATACTGCACAAATATTTCTGAAGGCATTTTGTCTAACTTTCAAGTCGTTGATTACTATCATGGGCTTTGGCATATTGAGCAGGCATTTCGGATGTCAAAAACAGACCTTAAGACCCGTCCAATCTTTCATTATGAGCATGACGCTATTAAGGCTCATGTATTACTTTGTTTTATGGGACTCATAATGGGCAAATTTTTAGAAATTAAAACAGGATTATCGTTGCGAAAGGTACGAGACATTCTTTGGAACATTCAAGAAGCTAATATTATAGACTCTTTAACAGGAAAGAGCGTTACATTGCAAACCAACATGAAAGACTTTAACGAAAGCAAACTTGCAGAAATACTGAAACCGCACTAAATGGCAGAAGTCAGGAAAGGTAAGGCCCTTGCTAAGACATGCCTTATAAAGGCCCTCTAAATAACGATTA
>CAZBMD010000022.1:0-1804 GCA_964493325.1 uncultured Pseudomonadota bacterium
ACCCCTCTTCATCAACACAAAAAACCCCCGCTTCTCTTAATTCCTCAAGCCATTTTTTGACCTCTGACTCTTCGCCCCCAATTATTCGCCCTAGCTGTAAGGTTGAGATCACCTTGGAGTTCACCTTAAGGTGACCGTAAGGTGAACCCTCATGCATGAAGCAGATCATGTCGATCCATAGCCCGCGCGCGCCGACCGAGCAGGAACGGAGCTCGGTGGCGCGAAGCCAATCACCCGGGTAGAACTGGAAGGAAGGTCGTTTCACGTCGTTTACTCCCGCCCCTCTCACAGGGCTCTCTCAAAATGGGTGCTCTGGGATGACCGTGAGAGGGCCGGCCGTTCGGGTATCCCCTATCCCAGAGCGTTGAGCGATTACAGTTCTTCGATCTCCACGATCACTGCGCCGTGAGGGCGCATGACCTCGCCGCGGCGGACGACGATCAGGGCGACGTTCTTGTCGTTGGTGTAGTAGCCGGCGTGCTGGAGGGAATCGAGCAAAACTTTCAGCCGATTGTCGAGATCGATGCCCCCGGCGCGCCACGGCAGAACCGTGATGTCCAGAGCAACGTCTCCCTTGATGGTCTCGGTCTTCCTGTTCCTCGACGCGAAGACGATCTCCCGGTACGCCTTGACCGGCTCCGGGGTGTAGTGCCGCCCCTTGCCGTGGCGCGACGACCGGTTCCCGCTGGGCGGCAGCGGAAGCTGCAACCTGATCATTCCTGCGAGCTCCTACGCGCTCCTGTTGAGCGCGCGCCAGTCGTAGTCGACAATGTGTTCACGCGTCCATCGGCGATCAATCTCTCGGCCACCCGCTGGTACTCAGCGGCCCGGATAGTGATCTCGGTGCGCAAGATCTCCGACGCGAAGGCGTTCATCGAGCCGCCGTTGTCCGCGCCGGACAAGAGCCGCAGCCAGTACATGGTCTCGGCATCCAGATAGACGTGAACGTCAGGTTTCGGGAGGCTCATGTCAGCGCCTTTTCAGGTAGGCCCAGTCGACATCTTTACGAAGCGACTCGCAGCGCACCGCGCCGCCGGATGCCTTCTCGATCGCGATGCACATCGAGACCGACGGCACCTTGACCCCGCTGGCGATGTGCCGCAGGTACTGAAGGGAGGTCTTGCTGCGGGCAACGAAGCGGTCCCGCGGCTTACTCTGGCCGCGACCAAAGGCCAGAAGGAAGTTGTTGAGGTTCATGGCCCGTATTCTATACCAGCCGGGAGTGTTTGCAATAGACTTTTGGTGGACGCGAAAAACACAGCGCCGTTGTCTACTACCAACAAGATGACCGCGATCGCTGAAATTCGGAGAACCAACCTGCGGCGGCTTTGTCAAGCCCGGTTCAATGGTGTGCAGGCACATTTAGCGGTTGCCATTGATCGGCCGCCAGCGTTCGTCTGGCGGTTGATGAACGAGGGCCCGCACGCCCGGGCGATCGGCGAAGCTCTCGCCCGCCACATAGAGCGATCGACCGGTATGTGGCCCTACTGGCTAGATGGAGTCGACCAGACCGTCACCCCGGTAGGCATCGGCAACGTCACACCAAGCCAGCTGGGCCGTCGTAAAATCCCCCTTCTCTCGATGGTTCAGGCGCTGGACCCGGCCGCGGCCATCGGAACAACAAAAACAGAAGGGGTGGTAGATGAGATGTTGACCGACCTGTCACTTGGCCCCCACGCGTTTGCCGTGGAGGTACAGGGGTCGTCGATGGAGCCCGACTACCGCGCCGGGGATAGAGTGGTCATCGACCCCGCGGTGTACCCGTCGCCCGGAGATTCTGTTCTGGCGTCCATCAACGGCGATG
>CAZBMD010000023.1:0-1672 GCA_964493325.1 uncultured Pseudomonadota bacterium
TGTTGAGTAAGGCATAGTGCAGGGGAGTGTTGCCTAATTCATCTTGCACATTAGCTTGAGGTTTTTTTGTTGCGAGTAGTGTTTGAATGGTCTGAATATTGCCCTCTTGAGCTGCTTTGTGCAGTGGTGAAGGTGGTTGGGGTTGCTTGAGAGCTGCGTCTGTAGGAGCTTTTTTGTAAAGCGTTGATAATTTTTCGCCCAAAGATGAAAGAAGATTAGAGCTGGTGATCATGACGAGTCCAAATGTGGAGCCATTGATAAGAGCATCTAACAGTTGATCCAGATTAAAGGCACTTGATCCCCCGGTGATAATGTTAAGAATCATGTAATAGGTAATACAATTAAGAATAGGATGATTGGCCAGGGTTGATATTGTTGCTGTCTGATGGGCGCCAATTTTTGCTGTTGCAACCACAAAGCTGCTTTGATACTGAAAATAATGTTGTTCAACAATGGGCATCAAAGATGCGCCATACGGTAACATATCAAATATTCTTTGTACCACGCCACTTTGCCAAGCAATAGCGGCGATCCCTTGAATGCCAAGGCTCTTGATTAAGTCAATAAGTTCTGGTGAAGGAGGAGTTGCTGTGATAGCTTTTTTTGTCGATTCAAGAACCTGATATGTCAGTATGGCTACACTTTCCGTTAAATTTTTTGAGCGAGTTTTTTGTTCTATTAAATCTGCATGAGAAGCTTTGTTGCCGTTTTCTACTGAAATTTTTTCAGCAATTTCTGTGACCGGACCGATGGCTGAATTGATTTTTGAGATTGGAACACAAAGTGTTAAAACAAGAAGCATCCTAAAGATTTTGATTATAATTTTCATGACTTCCTATCTTGTTTTAATGGTTTTCCATGCAGTTAGGGTTGCAGTAGTTCAATAACCTCTTTGTTGTTTTTTTGCATTGCAAGATCACGTGCTGTCTGGCCTTTGGCATCAGTTGAGTTAAGCATCTCTTCTAGCTGCTGATTTATTTTTGCCCTGTTAAGAAGGGCTTTGATTGAACCGGTTTTATTATACATGACTGCTTGGTGAAGAGCTGTTTGAGCATCTGCGCCACCCTGGATTAAAAGGTCACAGTCTGGGTTGTTTACAAGAGCTTTAATGGTGTTTTCGCTGCCGTGTATTGCGGCAAAATGCAAGGGTGTAAAGCCAATCCTGTTTTTTCTATTGATATCAGCCCCTTTTTTTAGAAGCAACTTGACCATGTTGGCTTGTCCAAAAAGAGCAGCAATGTGTAGTGCTGTATTTTGATTGCTATCAACGTGGTTGTTGATGTGGATTTTTTCAAGGGCATTTATGTCATCCTGATCAACTGCGCTGTTGAAACTGTGATGATCGAGATAAAAAGCAACAACTTTTAGGTGGTTACCTTTTACTGCTGCAAGAAAAGGGGTTTGCTTGTCAGGGGCACGATTGTCTTCTTGTAGAGCGCCGTGATCGCATAATTTTTTAACAATATCTAGGTATCCATTTTTTGAAGCAAGATATAAGGGCGTCTCGCCATCATTATTTTTTTGCCATTGAATGTGTGGTGATTCTTGAAAATATCCAAAAAATCCCCCTTTTTTCATAGTTAAAGCATTAATGATCGTTGCAGCAACTTCTTGGTGTTTGTTGAGTAAGGCATAGTGCAGGGGAGTGTTGCCTAATTCATCTTGCACATTA
>CAZBMD010000024.1:0-1630 GCA_964493325.1 uncultured Pseudomonadota bacterium
ACAGGACAGCGGCAACGGCGTTGCGGCCAGCGGCCAGGACGGCCTGCTTGCGGCGGCCCGGCGTCGTGGGGAGGGGGCGCTGCGGCATGTAGCGGCCAGGGTTGCGCTTGATCTGGGCGATTGCCTTCACGATGTCGGCGGGGGTTACGGCGGGGGTCGGGTTCATTGCAGTCCTTTCGTGGTGGTGGTGATGAGTGAGAGATTCCAGTATGGGGCCTGGCGATCACCTTGTCAAGCGGTTGATGCAAAATAGCGGCCGGTGCAGCTTGCCATGCCCAGGGCAAAGGCACGCTCCGGACTGCACCCGGAGCGGCTATTTCGTGCGGCCTCGTGGCGCACGGCCCAGAGCAGGCCATGGACCTGGATGTTGGAGCGGATACGCCAGCGGGTCAGGGATGTGGGCATGGTGTGGGCCTCCTACCGGCACATCATGGTGCGGCGGACCTCAACGTGCGCCGTCCGGTCACGGTTCGACCAACCACACATAGACACCTTGCGCCCCGTCATGTAGTCGTGGAGGGCGTGGGTGTTGGGTTCGTCGGCCAGCATCCTGACGACCAACAGTGCAGCCTTGGCGGCCAGCTTGGCGGTAGGGAATTCGACTACGTTCGAGCAATACATATCCGAGCGGGTCACAGTCACGTGATAGCACGCCACCGGGGGGATTTTCTTGCAGGAAATGAAGCCCCGACCATGGTCATTGACTAGGATGCGGCAAGCACCTTCTGGGGTCGGGGCATTGTTGCCACAGCCCAGCCGTTCGGCGTGCCACGCATAGTAGAGCACTTCGTCCGTGCGGGTGGCGCATTGACGGATGTCGAGCTTGACGGTTTGCTGGGCACCGGAGTGGTCGAGGTATGTGCAGGTGTAGAACATGGTGCGGTATCCTTTCTGGGGTGTGAGTGAGTGGTAGGGTGCTTCCCGAAACCCGGCAAGCCGGGCTTGAGGCAACAATCCCTATTCGAAGTCGGGGCCAACAAACACGCCGGCCTGGCGCAGCATGGTGATCACGGGCTTGGGCAGTTCGGTTGTACCATCGGCGTCGATCAACTCAAGACCCGTGCCGGCATACTCCAAGTAGCAATTGCCACCACGACCTTCCACGCCGGAACTATGTTCGAACCAGAGCACCATGGGATCGCTTTCCACCCGGCCCAACGTCCAGCCGGCCAGGGTGCGTTCACCGTACAGGTTCGCCAGGACCGTGCTGAGCGGTTGGGGAGCGTTGTCGCAGGTCACGGCCAGCCAGTAGGTTGGATCGAAGGTGCCACCGTAATCAGCAGCCTTGGGGCCGGTCAGAAACTCATGGATGGTTTCACCAGCGTTCCATCCTTCCTTGGCTTGGCCCTCGCCACGGATGGTCAGCTTGCCGGAGATGCAATCCTGGCGCAGCGCCAAGCACAGGTCATGGATGCACAGGGCCAGCGCATTGGGGCCGGCAAGGGCGGTCAGGAGCCGGACAACCAGGGTCAGCTCGCCAGTGATCGGATGGACACGGACATACCATTCTTTCACCTGGGTGGCGGGGAGGTGGTCGCCGATAGCGTGGAGAGCGGTCAGCGGATCAAGGGTTTCGGTGGCGGTCTCGACATTGCCAACGGACAGGCCGATATTCAGGGACAGGGTGTTT
>CAZBMD010000025.1:0-1527 GCA_964493325.1 uncultured Pseudomonadota bacterium
GAGACATGCAAGCATTGAGGTAGAAAGCAAGATTGCAATTGCAAAAGGAACAAAGGTGGAATCTGCAACAGATTTAATCGAAGAAGTTAAACAAGGCACTCTTATATAATGTGTTACTGCACATTACTTCCAAAACCTCCTATCTATAAAAAGAACCGTTCTTTATATAGGCCCAAAGGTTATTGTAAAGGGTGTGGTTGCAAAGTTCCAAAAGGTAGAATATCTTGGTGCTGTAATGATTGCTATAAAGAATTCGACCCATCCAAAGTTAGACGGGAAACATTTAAAAGAGATGGATATAAATGCACTCGGTGTGGAAGTAAGAAAAAACTTGAAGCAGACCATATAATTCCTTTTAGCGAAGGAGGCATAACTCACTTATCTAACATGAGAACATTATGCTCTAAGTGTCATAAGAAAAGAACATCGTTTTGGAGAGCGTTTTTAAAGAAATGAAAAAATTAGGAGTAAATTATAATTATTGTGCAGATGAATTGTATAAAGAACAGTTCCTATTTATTTGGCCGAATAAAGGACAGTGTTTAAAGGTTAAAAATTTAAACAACTTTTTAAAAGAATATTTTAATCCTAATATTTTTGTTAAGGATTTAAAATGTTCTGCTAGATATTTAGAAGTAGAATGCGATGAACATCCAAGTTATCATGTTCTTATATTAGTTCAGAGAGATTGTTCTGATTCGTTACAATTGTCAGCAATGAGTCATGAGGCAAATCATTGTGCTCTTAATGCACTATATTTAAAAGGTATGCGACTAGATGGAACCGTTTCGTCTGAAGAACCTTTTTGCTATTACCAAGAATTTATATTAAGACACTTTATTCAATCTGTTTTTCCCTCTTTGAGGTAATTAATCAAATCATTAATATTAATATTATATTTTGAGAATGCAGTAATAACAATTTGCTTAGCAATAGCATGAACTTCATCATCCTCTAAATCAGTATCATCCAAGACCTCAATAACTTTTGGGTCTTTTAAAATAACATCAATAAACGCGTTACTGATACGCGGTGAAAACTTAATAATCATATTACACATTACATCATATTATGGACTTGTCAATAGAACAGTTAATACATCAAAGGCATAAGAAGTTTAATATTGCATTACAGGCAATTAAGTCCAGAGTTAACAGAATGTATCTGTATGATTCATTAGCTGTTAAAGAAGTGTATGATAAATTCATTAATCTAAAACAAGAAATATATCATATTGAATACGAAGCTGATCCATCTAAGTATCAGTATGATATGGAGCTTTATATTTTCTTTAACTACGATGAGTTAAAATCAAGAGAGCTAGAACTTAGAAAAGATAAAGACATAGGTATTTATTTAAAGCACGGCCCTACATTGCTTCCAAGAGAACAGCATTTAATTAATGCTGCTGTAATCAGGTGGCCAGAAAAAGAAACCGCAAGCGGAAAGATAATAACTACATTAGCTCCTACTCCTTGGTTAAGAGATTTGTTCTTTGGTCTATCTAGTTATCAGAACGTAATTACA
>CAZBMD010000026.1:0-1510 GCA_964493325.1 uncultured Pseudomonadota bacterium
CGGGCGGGGCGACATGGCGGCGCTGAGTCAGGGAATCACTGACCTCGCCGAATGGCTGTTCGCGCAGGAGTGGAAAACCGAGGATGGCGAACCGCAGTTGCTGGAACTGGCTGCATTCGATGCCCGGTGGAAATCCGACATCGTGCGACAGGCCCTGCAGCGATCGCCGAACAACCGGCGACTGGTGGCATACCTCGGGCAATCGTATCGCGCAGCAGACAAGCCGATTCACGAACGCAAGTTTGACCCCGGGTCAAGAGTCGGGTTGGGCTGGGTGATGCCTCGGCGGAAGACCGTGAACGACGCGAAGACCGTCATGTCGGATGTCAATTTCTGGAAGACCAACCTTCACGATCAGTTGGCAATCCGAATCGGGCATCCCGGAGCGGTGACGTTCTACGACGGGAAGCACCGAATGTTCTCCGAACACCTGACGGCAGAATTCGCCATCGAAACAATGGGGCGAGGGCGCACGGTGATGGAATGGAAACTCAGGCCCGGATGCGACAACCACTTTTTCGACACGACGGTCGGTTGTTTGGTGCTGGGTTCTGTGCTGGGTTGCAACGTCCCGGAGATTGGTGACGCTGTTGAACGGAAACGGAAACGGAAACTGAAACGCAAAACGGAGGTTCGCTTGTGATGACGGAAGACAAACCCCGCAGGGGTCGACCACCTGGTTCAAAGACCATTGAGAAGCCGGTAGTCAGCGCCGTTGAAACTCGCTGCCCGGTCTGCAATTCAACGTCGCGTTCCCGATACAGCGGGGCGCGAGTTGTTCACGGAGATGGCATCGCCCCCGATGGCAAACCATATTCCGAGGTTTCGTTGAGCCAC
This sequence comes from uncultured Pseudomonadota bacterium, assembly GCA_964493325.1. GTDB lineage: Bacteria > Babelota > Babeliae > Babelales > RVW-14 > CAZBMD01. The sequence continues at coordinate 838 of CAZBMD010000026.1, forward strand.
TGCCAATGCAACGACTGCGGTCAGCATCGCATCGACCGGGTATACCGGTTTGAATCCCCTGAAATGTGATCCGTGGTTTTCTCGGGTTGTGTTTGTTCGCCGGTTGCGTGACGTTGTGCGACATGGCAACCGAAACGACCACAGAAAAAATTGCCCGGTTGAGGACCCTGCTGGAAAGCGGGGTCACCTCGACAACCGTCGACGGGGAATCCGCATCGTTCGACCATGATTCCGTCAGGCGGGAAATCGCCAGGCTGGAGGAACAGGTTGGCAAGCGGCAACGACGCGCCAGAATCCTCACAATCAATATGAGTCGATGATGGCAACGAACACCGACCCCGTATACCAGGCCCTCAACCCTCGCAACCGACGACGCTATGTCACTTCGCGCGTGAGGCCCGAGGACACGTTGCTGACGCAAAGTCGACGGCAGTCACTGGCAGCCAACAGCCTCGACGTTTGGCGCAACCTCGGGCTGTTCGGATGGGCGATTCGACGAACCCTCGACTATTGTTGCCTCTGGGATTTTCAGCCCCGCACGGGCGACGACGCCCCCTCCGAGGACGTGTGGAAGCCCGAGGATCTCACGATGGGCAAGCTGCTCGTCATCAAGGGCACGCTCATCGCCTTCTACATCCCGCCGACGGGCATCGAGGTCGTCCGCGATCAGGAC